>CAVYNX010000001.1:0-403096 GCA_963770005.1 uncultured Actinomycetota bacterium
TCGGCGACCGGGCCGCCGTCGGGCCCGCCGTGCCGGGCGATCCGGTTTTCTTCGGCGACGTCGCCGCCGTGGTGGGCCGCGCCGCGACGCTGGAGGAACGGGAGCACCCCCGCTGGCTGGTGGCGTCGGCCGCATCGGCCCTGGCCCCGCTGGTCCGGGCCGGCGTCCAGGTCCAGCGGTCATGGGACGTCGCCGAGGTCCACCGGATCCTCCACGGCGGCTGGCGCGCGGACCTCGGGCCGGTGTGGGCGGCGCTGCACGGCCTCGACCCGCACGGCCTTCCGAAGCCGGCGGGTGACGACCTCTTCGACCTCCTGGAGGGCGGTGCGGCCACGGGCATCGACCAGGGTGACCCGGACGACGCGGTCCGACCCGACGGCTACCTGCGCCCCGACGCCCTGGAGGCCCCGTGGGCGCGGTCCGAACCGCGGTTCCGCTCCCTGGCCGCAGCGCTGCTCGAGATCGCCGCCCAAGCAGGAGCGGGCGCTCGGCGAGCTCGGCCCGCGGGCCCTGGCCGCCGCATACTCCGAGTCCGCCGCGGCCGTGCTGTGCCTCGAGCTCGAAACGCGACGGGCTGCCGGTCGACCGGCCCACCGTGGAGCAGCTCATCGCCGACGCCGCCGGCCCCCGTCCCGCCGACGAGGCGGACGCGGCGCGGATCCGGCGCGAGCGCGACGCCCAGGTCCTGGCCCACGCCCCCGGCCGCGAGGGGACCGACCTGCGCAACCCGACGCAGGTGAAGGACCTGCTCGCCGCGGCAGGGGTCTCGGTGCCCAACACCCGCAAGTGGGTCCTCGAGCCGTTCCGCCAGGCCAACCCGCTGGTCGACGCCCTCCTCGAGTGGCGCAAGGACGAGCGGATCGCGACGACCTACGGGTACCGCTGGCTGGACGAGCACGTCGGTCCGGACGGGCGGCTGCGCGGCGGCTGGACCGCGTGCGACGGCGCGGCCGGACGGATGACCGCGCAGAACGGGCTGCACAACCTGCCGGCGCCTACTACGGCCTGCGGTCGTGGCCGAGCCCGGGCAGGTGTTCGTCCGCGCCGACCTGGGGCAGATCGAGCCCCGCGTGCTGGCCGTCGTCTCGGGTGACCGGGCCTTCGCCGAGGCGACCGTGGGCGGACGACCTCTACGCCCCGGTCGCCGCCAAGCTGGGCATCGAGCGGAAGGGTGGCCAAGGTGGCCGTCCTCGCCGCGATGTACGGGCAGCGCTCCGGCGCGGCCGGCCGGGCGCTCGGCGACCTTGAACGTGCCTACCCCGTGGCGATGCGGCTGCTGGGACGACGCGTACGCCGCCGGGTGCGGCCCGGCAGCTCGCTGCGCACCTCGGGGGTCGCCGGATCAACCTCGACGCGGCGTGGGCTGGCAGTGACGACGGCGGCCGTGGCCGGTTCGCGCGGAACGCGATCATCCAGGGGTCCGCCGCCGAGCTGTTCAAGGCGTGGGCGGCGACCGTCCGGCACGTGACCGCGCCGATGGGCGCCCGCATCGTCCTCTGCCTCCACGACGAGCTGCTCGTACAGGCGCCGCAGGAGCGCGCCGACGAGGTGGCCGACGCGGTCGGCCGGTGCCTCGACGACAGTGCCCGCCGGTGGGCGGGCACCGACCAGGTGCGGTTCGTCGCCGACACCAGCGTCATCCAACGCTGGTCCGACGCGAAATGAGGAAATGCGGGTCAGGTGCAGCCGAAGCCGCCGTTGCCCTCGTCACCCTTGTGGCCCTTGTCGCCCTCCGGGGTGACGTCCTTGAGGAACGCCTCGAACTCGGCGCCGATCTCGTCGGCGGACGGCAGCTCGGACACACCGGTCGCGAGCAGGCTCGGCCGCTGGCGGCCCTCCATGAAGGTGTCGTACTGGCGCTCGAGCGCCTCGACGACGGCCTTGACCTCGTCCCACCCTTCGACCTCGCGGGCGATCTCGGCCCGGTTGAGGCCCGCCGCGGCGGCGAGGTCGGTCATCGAGAGGCTGAGGCCGGTGACGCCGCTGACCGCGCCGAGCCCCGCGAGCGCCGCGTCGGCGAACTCCGCCTGCGCGAGGTAGTGGGGCACGTGCACGGCGAACCCGAGCGCGTCGTGACCCGACTCACCGAGCCGCAGCTCGAGGAGCGCCGACCAGCTGGCCGGGACCTGCACGGTGCCGAAGACCGGCTCGTGCTGGGTGATGAGCCGCGGGTCGGTGGCGTGGGCCGTGACGCCGAGGGGGACGGGTGTGCGGCACCGCCATGGGGATTCCGTGGACGCTGATGGTGAGGTCGACGCCGAGCATCTTGTTGAGCTGGGTGACCGCCTCGACCAGGCGCTCCCACTGGTAGTCCGGCTCGGCGCCGGCCAGCAGCAGGAACGGCTGCCCGTCGCGGTCGGTCAGCCGGTAGAGCAGCAGCGACGGGTCCTCGTAGGAGGTGAAGCGGTCGCGGTCGAAGGTCATCATCGGCCGACGGCCGCGGTAGTCCAGCAGCTGGTCGAGGTCGAACGAGGCGACGACGGTGTGGTCGTGGGCGGCCAGGAGGTGCTCCGTGAGCAGCCGCTGCGTGCGGCCGGCGTCGATGAAGCCGCCCATCGAGACGAGCATGACCGAGGCCCGGGCGGACGGCTGGTCCGTGTCGGTCTCGAACCGGTAGAGCTCTGACGGGTCTTGCACGATGACCTCTCTGGTGCTTCTCGGAGGCGAGGCCTCCACGTGACGATTGTCGCAGGGCGGTGAGCCCATGTCCCGGACAACGCCCGCGGCGGCGTGGTGGTTCCGGCCGGGGCGCGCTACCCGGGTCGACCGCGTCGATCGCCCGCAGCACCCGTTTGACCGAGACGGGGTATGCGGTGCCGAGGGCCTGCGCGAAGAGGGACACCCGGTACTCCTCCAGCATCCAGCCGATGGCGACGACGTCCGCCGACGCGCGGCGCGCCGGCCGCAGCGACTCCAGCAAGGTCGCGTAGGCGTCCTCCGCACGCAGGACGTCCTCGGTGGCCCGGGCGTCCCGGGCGAGGTCGGCCGGCGCGCGGTCGAGGCGGTGGAGGACGGCCCGCAGGTAGCGGTCGAGGTCGCGCAGCCGGTCGACCCGGCGTCGGCCACGAACCCGGGCCGCACCAGCTCGCGCAGCTGCGCGCGGACGTCGGCGACCAGGCCGGCCAGGGCCGGCGCGGTCATCGCGTCGAGCCGGCGGGTGGCCTCGAGGTGCTTGGCCAGCACCGGCTCCACGAGGCCGACCACCTGCACCACCCGGGCGGCCAGGTGGGTGCGCACGGCGACCAGCGCCTGAGCGAACTCCTCGGCGGTGCGGATCTCCCCGGGCAGCTCGTCGGCGGCGATGGCGTCCACCGCACAGGCCAGGCAGTCGTCGAGCAGCGCCGGCACCGAGCCGTGCGGGTTGTGCGCGAGGGCCAGCTTCTGGACGTTGCTCAGCCGGGCCAGCACCTGCTTCCACGGCGGCGCCACGTTGAGCAGCAGCAGCCGGCGGACGCCGAGCCGGTGTTCCGCGGTGGCCTCGGCCCGCGTGGGCAGGACCCGGAGGGAGACGGTCCGCGCGACGTCGCCGTCGTCGACGAGCGCGGGGTACCCCTGCACCAGGCGCCCCGCCGCGGACGTGGTGGACACCTCCACCGGGATCTCGCCCACCTCCCAGGTGCGCATTCCCGACCGCTCGAGCGCCGAGCCGGCGCGCGACACCTGGCGGCGCAGCTCGGGCTGGACCGTGTCGCGCAACGCGTCGAGGTCCGGCCCGCGCGCGATGACCCGCCCGCGCTCGTCCTCGACCGCGAAGTGGACCTGCAGGTGGGCCGGCACGCGGGCGACGTCCCAGTCGTCGGCGCCGACGGCGACGCCGCGGGTCTCGCGGACCACCCGGGCGAGCACGTCGGTGAGCCGACCGTCGGCCGGGCCGAGGCCGCGGTCGCGCAGCTCGCGCACCAGCGCTCCCGCGTGCTCCGGAGCCGGCACCAGCAACCGACGGACTCCCTTGGGCAGGCTGCGGATCAGCGCCGTCACCAGGTCCTCGCGCAGCCCCGGGACCTGCCAGTCGAACCCCTCGGCGGTCACCCGGTTCAGCACCTCGACCGGGACGTGCACGGTGACGCCGTCCTCCGGGTGACCCGGCTCGAACCGGTAGGCCACCGTCGAGCTCGAGGTCGCCTTGCCGCCAGGTCGTCGGGTAGGCCCCCGTGTCGACCTCGTCGGCCCGGTCCGACAGCAGCAGGTCCTCGGTGAACGTCAGCAGCGTCGGGTCCTCGCGACCGGCCCGCTTCCACCAGGAGTCGAAGTGCCGCGCGGACACGACCTCCGCGGGAATCCGCTTGTCGTAGAACGCATACAGCGCCTCATCGCCGACGATGAGGTCGCGCCGCCGGGTGCGCGCCTCCAGCTCGGAGAGCCGCTCGACGAGGGCGGTGTTGTCGTGGAAGAACCGGTGCCGCGTCGTCCAGTCGCCCTCGACCAGGGCCCGCTGGAGGAACAGGTGACGGGACTCCGCGGGGTCGACCTTCGCGTACCCGACGGTCCGGGCGACGACGATCGGCACGCCGTAGAGGGTGACCCGCTCGGTGGCGACGGCACTCCCCTGCTTCGCCGACCAGCGCGGTTCGGAGTAGGACCGCTTGACCAGGTGCTCGCCGGCCTCCTCGGCCCACAGCGGGTCGATGCGGGCCACGTCCCGCGCCCACAGCCGGGTCGTCTCGACCAGCTCGCCGGCCATGACGTACTGCGGCTGCTTGCGGAACAGGCTGGAACCCGGCGAGATCCCGAACCGCGCACCACGCGCGCCGAGGTACTCACGCTTGACCTCGTCGCGGGACCCGACGTGCGAGAGGAGGCCGGCGAGCAGCGCGCGGTGCATCGTGTCCAGGTCGGGCTCGCCCTGGGTGTCGCTGCGGGAGGTGTCCAGCCCCGCCTGCTTCGCGGCCTGCCGGAGCTGCTGGTGCAGGTCCTGCCACTCGCGGATCCGCAGGTAGTGGAGGAACTCCGACTTGCACATGCGCCGGAACGCACTGCCGGACAGCTCCTCCTGCTGTTCCTTGAGGTACCGCCACAGGTTGAGGTATGCGGCGAAGTCGGAGCGCTCGTCGGCGAACCGCTTGTGCGCGGCGTTGGCCAGCTCCTGCCGCTCGAGCGGCCGCTCCCGCGGGTCCTGGATGCTCATCGCCGACACGACGACGAGCACCTCGCGCAGGCAGCCGAGCCGGTCGGCCTCGAGGAGCATCCGGCCGAGCCGTGGGTCGACCGGCAGCTGCGCCAGTCGTCTTCCCGTATGCGGTGAGCCGCCGACGCTCTTCTCGTCCTTCGGTGTCGGGGCTGGTCTCGACCGCCCGCAGCTCCTCGAGCAGCCGCGACGCCGTCGGTGATCTGGCGGGAGTCCGGCGGGTCGAGGAACGGGAACCGCGCGACGTCGCCGAGCCGCAGGCTGGTCATCTGGAGGATGACCGACGCGAGGTTGGTCCGGAGGATCTCGGGATCGGTGAACTCCGGCCGGCCGAGGTAGTCCTCCTCCGCGTACAGGCGGATGCAGATGCCGTCGGCGAGCCGCCCGCAGCGGCCCGAGCGCTGGTTGGCGCTGGCCTGGCTGATGGGCTCGATGGGCAGGCGCTGGACCTTGGTGCGCTGGCTGTAGCGGGAGATCCGGGCCGTCCCTGTGTCCACCACGTAGCGGATCCCCGGCACGGTGAGGGACGTCTCGGCAACGTTGGTGGACAACACGATCCGTCGGCCCGGCGTGCCGGGAGAAGACACGGTGCTGCTCGGCGGCGGAGAGCCGGCCGAACAGCGGGAGCACCTCGGTGGCGGGCAGGTTCAGGGCGGTGAGCGCCTCGGCGGCGTCCCGGATCTCCCGCTCGCCGGAGAGGAACACGAGGATGTCCTGGCTGCCGCCGTCCCCGCGCGACTCGGTCCACAGCTCCTCGACCGCCTCGGTGATCCCCGTGACCTGGTCGACGGGCTCGGCCCCCTCGTCGTCGCGGTCCAGGGGGCGGTAGCGGACCTCGACGGGGTAGGTGCGCCCCGACACCTCGACCACCGGCACGGGGCGTCCGGGCGCCGCGAAGTGGTCGGCGAACCGCTGCGGGTCGATGGTCGCCGAGGTGATGACGACCTTGAGGTCGGGGCGGCGGGGCAGCAGGCGTTCGAGGTAGCCGAGGAGGAAGTCGACGTTGAGGCTCCGCTCGTGGGCCTCGTCGATGATGATCGTGTCGTAGCGGCGCAGGTCGCGGTCGCGCTGCAGCTCCGCGAGGAGGATCCCGTCGGTCATCACCTTGACCAGCGTGTCGCGCGACGAGTGGTCGGCGAACCGCACCTGGTAGCCGACCGCGGTGCCGAGCTCGACGCCCAGCTCCTCGGCGACCCGCTCGGCGACGGCCCGGGCGGCGATCCGCCGCGGCTGGGTGTGCCCGATGGTGCCCTCGATGCCCCGGCCGAGCTCCAGGCAGATCTTCGGCAGCTGGGTGGTCTTGCCCGAGCCGGTCTCCCCCGCGACGACGACGACCTGGTGGTCGCGGATCGCGGCAGCGATGTCGGCCCGCCGGTCGCTGACGGGGAGGTCCTCGGGGTACGTGATCTCGGGGAGCAGCGCGCGGCGCCGAGCGAGCTGCTCCTCGGACACCGGCGTACGCCGGGTGTCACCCGAGCCGCCGCCCGGACCGCCCGAGGTCCGGCGTGCGGGGCGGCGCGGCCGTCGAGCAGGGCGTCCGGAGGGGCCGCCGCGGCGGACCGCTGGCTCCTCGGACATGGGTTCCACCCTAGGCGGGGCCGGTCTCCGCGAACTTCTCGATATTTTCCCGCCCGGCCTGTCGATCCGGGAGGGTGGGCCGCGTAGATGTGGTGTCAGCGCACCACTCGGTGCATCGCACGTCATCAGGAGAGCAGCCCCATGAAGTACGTGCTCATGTACACCAGCCGCCCCGACCTCGACGCCGCCGTTCCGGAGGAGCGCCGTGACCGAGGTCTACCGCCGATCTTCCGGTGGTTCGAGACGCACGCGTCGGCTTTCGCCGACTCCGGCGCCGAGCTGCAGCCCGTCGAGACCGCGACCACGGTCCGCTCCGGCGAGGACGGCGGCGCGGTCGTCGTCGACGGCCCGTTCTCCGAGGCCAAGGAGACGATCGGCGGGTTCAGCGTCATCGACGTCCCGGACCTCGACGCCGCCCTCGGCCATCGCCAAGACCTGGCCGTAGCTCGAGATCCCGGGCGTCGCCGTCGAGATGCGGCCCGATCGTCGAGTACGGCGAGAGCTGACCGCGACGACCCGTGCCAGACGCGATGACCGGACCCGGGTCACGACGCGGCATCACCCTCGCCGTCCGGGCACGAGGCGGGTCTGGTCGTCGCCGCCCTGCACCGCCTCACCGGCGACTTCGACATCGCCGAGGAGGCGGTGCAGGAGGCGATCGTCGCCGCGGTCGCGGACGTGGCGCCGGGACGGGCCACCGCCCAACCCGGGCGCGTGGCTCGCGCTGACCGCCCGGCGCAAGGCGGTCGACATGCTCCGTCGTGAGCGGCCCGCGGGCGGCTCGCCGCGGCGGTGGCCGCGACCCGGCGGTCGACGGAGGCCGGGCCCGCCGGAGGAGGCGCGCCGGCCGGCCGACGCCGACGAGCGCGGTGGCCGATGCTGTTCGGCTGCTGCCACCCCGCCCTCGCGGTCGAGGTCACGGCTCGCGCTCACCCTCCGGGCCGTGGCCGGTATGACGACCGAGCAGGTCGCGCGCGCGTTCCTGCTGCCCGAGGCGACGCTCGCCCAGCGGCTCGTCCGGGCCAAGCGCAAGATCGTCGCGACCGGCATCCGATCGAGGTGCCGGACGGTCGGCGTCGCCGAGCGCCTGGACGACGTGCTGACCGTGGTCTACCTCACCTACAACGACGGGTTCGTCGACGCCGCCTCGACGCGGCCTGGCCGAGGACGCGGTCTGGCTGGCGGAGGTCCTCACCACCGGCCTGCCCGCCAGCCCGAGGCCTGGGGACTGCTTGGCCCTGCTCACGCTCCTGCAGTCGCGGGCCGCCGCGCGGTACGACGCGCACGGGGAGCTGGTCCTGCTCGCCGACCAGGACCGCGGCCGCTGGGACCACCCGGCGATCGCGCGCGCCGAGCGCTACCTCGAGCGGGCCGCGGTCTGGCGGCGCCCGGGCCGGTTCCAGCTCCAGGCGGCGATCGCCGCGTGCCACGCGAGCGCGCCGACCTAGGCCGAGACCGACTGGCTGCAGATCCTCACCCTGTACGACCTCCTGCTGCGCCACGACCGGTCGCCCATCGTGCGGCTGAACCGGGCCGTCGCCCTGGCCGAGTGCGCCGGACCGGCGGCGGCCCTGGCCGAGGTGGACACCCTGGCCGGCGCGCTCGACGCCTACCACCTCTGGCACGCCACCCGGGCGGACCTGCTGCGGCGGCTGGGCCGGACCGAGGCGGCCACCGACGCGAACCGGCGGGCGCTCGACCTCGCCGCGATCCCGGCCGAGCGCGCCCTGCTCAGCGAGCGGCTCGGACTTTAGGCGCGCTCCGCCGTGGGCAGCGGTGGCGCGCTCGGTGGCCGCGCCCATCCGCCGGTGACCGCCCAGCTCGTACCCGAGGACCGGCACCAGCACGGCGGCCGCGACGACGAGCAGGCATACCGGCATACCGACGCCGGCCGCGGCGAGGCGCGACCGCCACCGCGAGCACCGCCACGGCGCCGAGGACGAGCCAGACGTGGAACGGGTCGAGCTCGCCGACGAGCAGCGCGTAGACCCCGATGACCGACACCAGGTAGCCGCCGACCGGGACCGCGACGGACAGCACCGCCCCGAGGGCACTGATGTGGGTGTCGTCCTCGAGCCGCAGGGCCGCCACGTGGAGCCCGGCACCGGTCGCGATGATCGAGCCGAAGACCAGCAGCTGCCCGTAGCCCCAGACGAAACCCCGCTCGCGGTGGGCGTGCAGCAGCTCGCCGGACGGGATGGTGAAGTAGGTCCACCACATGCCGAAGGTCAGGGCGATGCCGGCGGCGCCCACGACCAGCACGTCCGCGGTGATGCCGCCCGCCTGCTCCTGCACCGAGGAGAGGGCGGCCACCGTGCCGACGACGCCCTCGCCGAGGGCGATGATCGCGAACAGGGCGTAGCGCTCCGCGATGTGGTGCGCGTGCCACGGCGTTCCGCCGCCGACGCTGAGGTGCTCGGCCCGCCAAGGTCCGTAGAACTCGATGACGTTGAGGACCACGATGGCGAGCAGGGTGGGCACCAGCGACAGGTTGAGGATGGCGAGGACCACCCAGCCGACCTGGGCCGCGGAGATCCACTTCGCGTAGGCGAGGCAGCTCGCGCGGCGCTCGGGCGACTGGCGGGCGGCGCGGAGCCACTGGCTCACCATGGCCAGCCGCATGATGACGTAGCCGATGACGAGGACGCGGTTGTCGACGTGGCCGCCCTCGTCGATGCTGTGGAACAGGTTCGGCAGGCCGAGGGCGGCGATGCAGACGCCGACCATCTGCACCATCGTCACGACCCGGAACACCCAGTCGTCGGTGTCGAACGCCGAGGCGAACCACGAGAAGTTGATCCACGCCCAGACGATGGCGAAGACGGCGACGGCGAAGGCGATGAGCCCGGTCCACGTGTGACCCTCGAACACGCTGTGCGCGAACAGGTTCGCCGCCTGGCCGACCGCGACGACGAAGGTCAGGTCGAAGAGCAGCTCCAGCGGCGTCGACGCCCGACCGCGCTCGTCGGGGTCGCGTCCGCCCATCCGGCGCATCCGGTGGGCGAGGACGCCGACCTCACTCATGCGCTGATCATGCCAGCCGGGTTGTCCACAGGCGTTCGGCGTCAGAGGCCGGACCTGGGCCACGATGTTCGGCCATGGACCTCGGGACGCTCGCGACGGACGGTGTGTTCAGCGCCGCCTCCGCGCTGGCCGCCGGCATCGTCGGCGGTGAGCTGCGCCGAGCCGAACGCGCCGGTCTCTGTCACCGGCTGGTCCGCGGTTGGTATGCCGTGGGCCCGGCCGGCGATCCACGCACCGAGCACCGGTTGCGGACGATGGCCCTGGTCCGTCATCTTCCCGGCGTGTGCCCGAGCCACCACTCACAGCTGGTGCTCGCCGACCTCCCGACGCTGCGGGCGGATCTCGGCGTCGTGCACCTCACCCGCCTGGCCGACACGCACTCCCGCCACCGTTCCGGGGCGGTCATCCACCCTCGCCTCGACGGCAGGGTGTCACTGGCCCAGGCGGTCGTGCAGACCGGTCAGCTCAACGGCCCGGACGACGCCCTCGTCGCGGCGGATGCGGCTCTGCACCGCTGTCTGATGACCCCGGCCGACCTGTCCGCGGCGGTCGACCGTGTGCGTGGCCATCCGCACGTCGCTGCCGTCCGCCGAGTCCTCCGCGTCGCCGACGGGCGGGCGGAGTCACCCGGTGAGTCCGTGCTGAGACGCATCCTCGTCGACGCCGGCATCTCCGTGACCCCGCAGCTGACCGTCCACGACGGACCCGTCTCATGGCGCGCCGACCTGGTCGTGGACGGCACACCGGTGCTCGTCGAGTTCGACGGCCTGGTCAAGTACGGCGGCCCCGGTGACCTCGTGGCGGAGAAGCGGCGGGAGGACCGGCTCCGCGCCCTCGGGTACGTGGTGGTCCGGGTGACCTGGGCCGACCTCCGCCATCCGGACCGGGTGGTCGCCGAGGTCCGGCGAGCGATGGCGCGGTGCCGTCCGGCGGCGTGAGGCGCTCAGCACACCGCGCGTCGCTCAGCGCACGGTATTCCGTGTGCTGAGCGACGCAACGTGTGCTGAGCCGGCCGGTGGGGCCGGTGCGCGGCTGCGGTCAGTCGACCTTGGCCGCGGTGAAGCCCTGCTCGAGGTCGGCGATGATGTCGTCGATGTGCTCGATGCCGACCGCGAGGCGTACGAGCCCAGGGGTGACACCGGCCGACAGCCGGTCCTCGTCGCCGCCCTGCGAGTGCGTCGTGGACGCCGGGTGGATGGCGAGCGACCGGACGTCGCCGATGTTGGCCACGTGGCTGTGCAGGGTGAGCCCCTCGACGAACTTCTTGCCCGCCGGCAGACCGCCCTGGATCTCGAACGCCAGCACCGCGCCGGCGCCCCGCGGGACGTACTTCTGGGCCAGCTCGTAGTTGGGGTCTCCCTCGAGGGACGCCCAGACGACCTTCTCGACCTGCGGGTGCGAGGTCAGGTACGCCGCGACCTTGTGGGCGTTCTCGATGTGCCGCTCGATGCGCAGCGACAGCGTCTCGAGGCCCTGCGCGATGAGGAACGCGTTGAACGGCGAGATGGCCGCGCCGATGTCGCGCAGCAGCTGGACGCGGGCCTTGAGGATGAACGCGAGGTTCGCCCCGAGGATCCCGTTCACGCCGAGGTCACGGGCGAACACCAGCCCGTGGTAGCTCTCCTCCGGCGTGTTGTAGTTCGGGAACTTCTCCGGGTCGGCGCCGAAGTCGAACTTCCCGCCGTCGACGATGACGCCGGCGATCGTCGTGCCGTGACCGCCGAGGTACTTCGTCGCCGAGTGCAGGACGATGTCGGCGCCGTGCTCCAGCGGGCGCAGCAGGTAGGGCGTCGCGATGGTGTTGTCGACGATCAGCGGCACGCCGGCCTCGTGCGCGATCGCGGCCACGCCCTCGATGTCGAGGATCTCCGACTTCGGGTTGGCGATGGTCTCGCCGAAGAACACCTTGGTGTTCGGCTTGACGGCCGCCCGCCACGAGTCGAGCGACGTCGGGTCCTCGACGAACGAGACCTCGATGCCGAACTTCGGCAGGGTGTACTTCAGCAGGTTGAACGTGCCGCCGTAGAGCGACGGCGAGGACACGACGTGGTCGCCGGCCTCGGCGACGTTGAGGATCGCCAGCGTCTCCGCCGCCATGCCGCTGGAGACGAGGAGGGCGCCCACGCCGCCCTCCAGCGACGCGATGCGCTGCTCCACCGCGTCCTGCGTCGGGTTCATGATCCGGGTGTAGATGTTCCCGAACTCCTTGAGCGCGAACAGGTTCGCGGCCTGCTCGGTGTCCTTGAACACGTACGACGTGGTCTGGTAGATCGGCAGCGCCCGCGCGCCGGTCTGGCTGTCGGGGATCTGTCCGACGTGGATCTGCCTGGTCTCGAAGGACCAGTTCGGGGTGTCACTCATGAGGGGCTCCTTGGTGCTCGTCGACAACGACGCGCGAGCGATGGTGCTGCGCGCTTGCCGGCAGCCCACGTGCAGCGGGTATGCCGGCCCGGTCCTCACCCGGGGCACCCCACCGCGGAGGAGGGTTGCCGGTCAGCGAGCCGGGGCTTGACGCTGACACTCATGACCTCCGGCCAGAATACCCGCCCACGGGTCGGCGGACCGAAGGGACGTCTCTTCATCCGGACCGGGCAGGATGGGCGCATGACCCAACACGCCGACGACTACCAGGCCCAGCGCTCCCGCTACTCGTCCGTCCCCTACCGGCGGTGCGGGGCCAGCGGCCTGGACCTGCCCGCGGTGTCCCTCGGCCTCTGGCACAACTTCGGCGACGACGTCCCGATCGACAACCAGCGCGCCACCCTCCGGCGCGCCTTCGACCTCGGCGTCACGCACTTCGACCTGGCCAACAACTACGGCCCGCCCTACGGCTCGGCCGAGCGCAACTTCGGCACCATCTTCGCGCAGGACTTCCGGCGCTACCGCGACGAGCTCGATCATCTCGTCCAAGGCGGGCTACGACATGTGGCCCGGCCCGTACGGCCAGGGCGGCGGCTCGCGCAAGTACCTCCTCGCGTCGCTCGACCAGTCGCTCCAGCGGCTCGGCCTCGACTACGTCGACATCTTCTACTCGCACCGCTTCGACGACACGACGCCGCTCGAGGAGACCATGGGCGCGCTCGACACGGCGGTCCGCCAGGGCAAGGCCCTCTACGTCGGCATCTCGTCGTACTCGGGGCCGCGCACCCAGGAGGCGGTCGACATCCTCCGCCGCTTGGGCACGCCGCTGCTCATCCACCAGCCGTCGTACTCGATGCTCAACCGCTGGGTCGAGGAGGACCTGCTCGACGTCCTGGGCGTCAACGGCGTCGGCTGCATCGCGTTCTCCCCGCTCGCGCAGGGCATGCTGACCGACAAGTACCTCAAGGGGATCCCGGCGAACTCCCGCGCGGCACAAGGGAAGTCGCTCGACCCGTCGCTGCTGTCCGAGACGGCGATGAAGCACATCCGGTCGCTCAACCGGCTGGCCAAGGCCCGCGGCCAGTCCCTCGCCCAGATGGCTCTGGCGTGGGTGCTCCGCGACCCGCGCGTCACGTCGGTGCTCATCGGGGCGTCGAGCGTCACCCAGCTCGAGGACAGCCTGGCCGCCACGCAGAACCTCGAGTTCTCGCCGACGAGCTGCGCAAGATCGACCGGTACGCCGTCGACGCCGGCATCAACCTCTGGCAGCGCTCCTCGAGCTTCTGACTCCCTCACACCCGCAGGTGGGTGACCACGAAGCCGAACTGCTTGAGCGGCGAGAACAGCTTGCCGGCCTGCGTCTTGGCCGCGGACCGCATCGCCGCCCGCGTGTCCTCGGGTAGGAGCGAGTAGCACGCCGAAGCGGTCGCAGCCGCGTCCACCGCCGAGTTCCACGTGTTCTCCGCGAACAGCTTCCCCTTCATCGCGGCGTCGTAGGCCGCGATGCCGCCGGTCACGCAGTCCTTGGCCCGGGACGACCACGAGGACGGAAGACCCACCTTCTCGAGCAGCGTGCCACGCAGCTCCTTGAGGACCGTGAACGTGGAGCTCAGGTCCGGACGGGCTATGGCGCTGATCTCGCCCGGTGTCCGGGTCGTCCAGACGAGAGTGACCGTCTCCTCCGGCAGGAGCACGAAGCCGGTGGGGACGCCGGAGATCAAGGCCGTCTCCTCGACATCCGGAGCCACGAGTCGGGTGAAGCGGTACTCCGAGGCGCGGGCCGCCACGCCGACGGTCGAGAACGCGGTGAGCACGACCACCGTGGGCTCGTTGTTCGTCACCGACCACGAGAAGGGCGTGTCGAGACAACCGGAGAGGAGTGGCGAGGAGGACACCGCCGGACCGCGGCAGGTTCCGGCCGGCGGCGGTGGCGGTGGCCCGTCGGTCACCGTCGACGACGTCACCGTCGGTGGCGACGACCTCGCCGTTGTCGACGAGGTGACGGGGTGTCCGCGGCCCCGGGGGACTCGGTGGCGCCGGGTCGCAGGCCGGCGAGCAGGCCGCCCAGCATCAACGCCGTCACACCGGCGCCGACGCCCTGGGGCCAGCCCATGTCCGACAGCGTCCCAGCCGCGCGCGCCGAACGTCGTGACTATGTCGGATCCTGTCCGTTCAGCCGATCCTCACGCGTCCGTCGGCGGCGGGCTGCTCCTTGGTGAGGTGGAGCAGCCAGTCCTCTCCGGTGTGGATGAGGGCGTACCGCCGGGCACCCTCACGGCCGTGCAGGACGAAGACGATCCGCCGGTCGTCCCGCGACTCCTCCTGCCACCAGCCGGTGTCGGCGATGAACTTGGTCTCGTCGGTGTAGTCGACGTGGTCCAGGTCGTGGTCCGGCACGGCGATGGCCAGCCGGTTCTGGCGTGCGGTCGTGGGCAGCCCCCGCGGGACCGCCCACGACCGGAGCACGCCGCCCTCCTCCAGCCGCAGGTCGAAGTGCGGCCGCGGCTTGCGGTGGTCGTGCAGCACGAACGCCGGCCGAGCACCGGTCACCGGGTCAGCTCGGGGGCGTGTAACGGCCGTCGACCGCGGTCCACCCGCCGTCCACGAGGATCTGGGCGCCGGTGACGTAGGACGAGGCGTCCGACGCGAGGAACACGATGGCGCCGGCCATCTCGTCCGGCGTCGCCCACCGCTGGAACGCGTTCTTCTCGGCGTAGGCCCGCTCCCACTCGGGGTTGTCGAGGATCGGCCCGGTCAGCGGGGTGCGGACGACCCCCGGCGCGACGGTGTTCGCGCGGACTCCCTGCGGGCCGAGCTCGGCCGCCACGGTGCGGAGCATCTGCAGGAGCCCGGCCTTGGTCGACGCATACATGCTCTGACCGGGCTCGACGGTCATCGACCGGATCGAGCTGAGGCCGATGATGCTGCCGCGCCCGCGCTCCGCCATGCCCGGCGCGAAGGCCCGCACGCAGGTGAAGGCGGCGCGCAGGTTGAGCCCGATGACGAGGTCGAACTCCTCCGAGGTGTAGTCCAGCACCCGCTTGCGGACGTTGCGCCCCGCGCTGTAGACGAGCACGTCGACGGTGCCGAGCTCGGCGGCCGCCCGCATGACGGCCGGTTCGTCGAGGACGTCGAGCTCGTATGCGGACAGCTCGCCCCCGCCGGACGTCGCGGCGAGCTCGATGGTCTCCGCCGCCGCCTCGGGGTTCTTGTCGACGACGACGACCCGAGCACCGTTGGCGGCCATGGCCAGGGCGCCCTCCCGGCCGATCCCACTGCCGCCACCGACGACGACGGCGGTGCGCCCGTCGAGGCGGAACATCCGGCTGTAGTCGGGACGGGGCGTACCCGGTGCGGTCTCGGACATGAGGTTCTCCTGTCGTCGGTGGGGATCAGGTGTCGTCGGCGTGGGCGAGCTCGGCCGCGGCCAGGTCGGCGGTGGTCTCGCCGGCCAGGGCGCGTTCCATGGTCGGCACCGCGGCGAGCAGCCGCCGGGTGTACGGGTGTTGCGGGTCGCGCCAGACCTGCTCGACGCTACCGGTCTCGACGATCTCGCCGGCGTTCATGACGGCGACGCGGTCGCACAGGTGCCGCACCACGGACAGGTCGTGCGAGACGAAGACCAGGGTGAGGTCCAGCTCGTCGACCAGGTCGCTGATGAGGTTGAGCACCTGGGCCCGCACCGACACGTCGAGCGCACTCACCGGCTCGTCGGCGAGGAGGATGCCCGGGCGACGGGGCGAGCGCCCGAGCCGTCGAGATGCGCTGCCGCTGCCCGCCGGAGAACTGGTGCGGGTAGCGGTGCGCGGCCGCCTCGGACAACCCGACCTCGGTCAGCAGCTCGATGACCCGGGCCTGTGGGGCGCGGTTGCCTTGCGCGACAAGGGGTTCGGCGACGATGTCCCGGACCCGCATCCGGGGGTCCAACGAGCTCATCGGGTCCTGGAACACCATCTGGAGCCGCTCGCGCAGGAACCTCAGCCGTCGCTCGGGCAGCGGCGAGATGTCCGTGCCCTCGACGACCACCCGGCCCGACGTCGGCCGGTCGAGCCCGGCGAGCAGCCGCAGCAGCGTCGACTTGCCACAGCCGGACTCCCCGACGATCCCGAAGCGCTCACCCGCCCTCACCTCGAAGCTCACGCCGCGCAGGGCGTGGACCGTCTGGCCGGGGCGCGTGAGGCTGGTCCGCGGCCGCTGGTAGTCGCGGACGAGGTCCTCGACCACGATCACCGGCTCCCCCACCCCCGCCGGCACCTCCCGGTTCGTGCTCTGGACCGCCCCGAATTCGGGTCGGTCCAGAGCACGAACCGGGGAAGCCGGGGCGTCGGTGTCGGCGTCGGTACCGGCGGGGTGGTGGCAGGCGTACCCGCGGGCCGGGTCGGCGCTCGACCACGCGGGACGGGTCGCGCACACCTCGGTGGCGAAGGCGCACCGGTTGCGGAAGACGCAGCCGTCGGGGAACTCGCCGGCCGCGGGCACCGAACCCGGGGATCGTCCGCAGCCGCCGGCCGGCGTCGCTGGTGAGGTCCGACGCCGCCAGGAGGCCCTGGGTGTAGCGGTGCCGCGGCCGGCGGAAGACCTCGTCGACCGGGCCGGCCTCGACGATCCGGCCGCCGTACATCACGAGCACCCGCTCGCAGGCCGTCGCCACCACCGAGAGGTCGTGGGTGATGAGCAGGAGGGCGGCGTCGCGCGCCTCGACGCCGCTGACGATGAGGTCGAGCACGAGGGCCTGGACCGTCACGTCGAGGGCGGTCGTCGGCTCGTCGCAGACCAGGAGCGCGGGGTCGTTCGCGAGCGCGATGGCCAGGACCACGCGTTGCCGCTGCCCGCCGGACAGCTGGTGCGGGTATGCCCGTGCGGTCTCGGCCGGTTCGGGGAGGCGTACCTGCTCCAACAGGTCGATGGCCCGCTGCTGCGCGGTCCTGCGGTCCGGCACCGTGTGGTGGATCAGCAGCGCCTCGGCGACCTGGTCGCCCACCCGCATCGTGGGGTTCAGCGCGGTCATCGGCTCCTGGAACACCATGGCGACGTCGCGGCCCCGCACCCGGGACAGCGCGGCGTCGGAGGCGCCGACGACCTCGAGGTCCGAACCCGACAGCCGCACCGACCCGCTGGCGACGAGGTCCTCCGGCAGCAGGCCGAGCAGCGACAGCCCGGTGAGCGACTTGCCGGACCCCGACTCCCCGATCAGCCCGACGCGCTCACCGCGGCCGATGGAGAAGGTGACGTCGGAGACCAGGTCGGTGTCGTTGACCCGCACGCTGAGGTCGCGGACGTCGAGGACCGCGTCCATCGGAGTCGCCCTCGACGAGCGGACCGTGGGCAGCGCACTCATCGGCGGTCTTCCAGGCGCGGGTCGAGGTAGTCGCGCAGGCCGTCGCCGAGGAGGTTGAACCCGAGCACGGCGAGGGCGATCGCGATGCCGGGGATGATGCAGAGGCGCGGCGCCACGAACAGCAGCTCCTGCGCCTCCTGCAGCATCCGGCCCCACGACGGCGTGGGCGGTGGGGTGCCGAGCCCGAGGAACGACAGCGCCGCCTCGGCCAGCACGGCGATGGCGAAGGCCACCGACGCCTGCACGATGACGAGGCTGCCGACGTTGGGCAGCACGTGCCTCAACCCGATCGCGAACGGCCGCCGTCCGGCCGCCCGCGCGGCCAGCACGTACTCCGAGCGCATCACCTGCAGCGAGCCCGACCGCACCAGCCGGACGAAGCTCGGCACCGTGGCGATGCCGATGGCCACCATCGCGACGAGGGTCGAGCCGCCGTAGATGGCGCTGAACATGATGGCCAGCAGCAGCGCGGGGAACGCGAGCAGCAGGTCGTTGCCGCGCATGAGCGCCTCGCCGGTCCACCGCGACGCCATCGCCGCGACGATCCCGAGCGGCACGCCGATGACCGCCGCCACCCCGACGGCCACGACGCCGACGAACAGCGTGGTCCGCGACCCCATGAGGATCTGCGAGAACACGTCCCGGCCGAACTTGTCGGTACCCAGCCAGTGCCGCGAGGAGAACCCCTGCAACCGGTCCGCGGCGTTGACGAACGTGGGGTCCCACGGCGTCCAGACGTAGGACACCAGGGCCATGAGGACCACGAGCCCGACGAGCACCGCACCGACGACGAGGGTCGGCCCGAGCGGTCGCCGACCCTGCCGGGACCCGCCGGCCGCGGCCGCGGACGTCGGCGCCGATCTCCGGACCCATGTCCGGCCCGGGGCCCGGGACGGCGGTCACCGTTGCCCCACCCGGAGCCGCGGGTCGATGGCCACGTAGAGCAGCTCGACGACGACGTTGACGACGAGCACCGCGACGACGAGCACCATGACGACGTCCTGCACCATCTTGAGGTCGCGCTGGCCGACCGCGTCGAGCAGCAGGCTGCCGAGGCCCGGGACGACGAAGACCCGTTCCACGACGACCGCCCCGACGAGCAGGGTGGCCAGCTGCAGGGCGAGGACGGTGACCACGGGGATCGCGGCGTTGCGCAGCCCGTGCCGGCGCATCGCCGCCATCGGCGACAGTCCCTTGGCCCGCGCCGTCCGGAGGTAGTCCTCCCGCTGGACGTCGAGGACCGAGCTGCGCACGTAGCGGGTCAGCACGGCGCCCTGGACCAGGCCGAGCGACAGCGCCGGCAGGATCAGCTGCTTGACGAACATGACCGGGTCGACGATCGGCGGCGTCCACCCGTTGGCCGGCAGCCAGCCCAGCTGGACGGCGAAGACGGTGATGAGCAGGATGCCCGCGAGGAACGCCGGCACCGCGACGCCGACCTGCGAGACCGCGGAGATCAGCAGCCCGGCCGGCTTGCGGTGGCGGACCGCCGCGAGCACCCCCAACGGGATCGCGATCACGGTGGCGATGACCGTGGCGGTGACGACCAGCAGGAGGGTCACCTGCAACCGGTCGGCGACCTGGGGGCCGATGGCGGCGCCGCTGACGTAGGAGTTGCCCAGCCGGAAGGTCAGCAGGCCGCCCAGCCAGTCGACGTACTGCACCACGAGCGGCCGGTCCAGCCCGAACTGCTCGCGCAGCTGGGCCACCGCCTGGTCACTGGCGTTGACCCCCAACGCAACCCGGGCCGGGTCCCCGGGCAGCACCGCCATGAAGGCGAACACCAGCACCGAGCTGACGAGCAGGCTCACGACGAGGATCCCGAGCCGTTGCAGGACTCGGAGGATCACCTCGCCGACCCTACGCGCTCGCCCCTCGGCGCGCGACCCGACGCGCAGCCTCACGCGCGGCGTCACGTCGTGGCGAGCGCCGACAGGTCGAACGACTCGGTGATCGCGTTCTTCGGCAGGCCGGTGATGCTCTTGTCGGCGACGATGAGGTTGGGGAGCAGGAACAGGAAGTCGCCGGCGGCGTCCTGCGACAGCTCCTGCGCCGCCTTCTTCATGTCCGTGACCTGCTCGTCGGTCGTGCCGGCGTCGGCCGCCGCGATGTCCGCCTGCAGCTGCGGGTTGTTGTACTGCGTGTAGTACTGCGGGTTCCCGAACACCGCCGGCAGGTCACGAGGCTCGACGTGGGCCACGATCGACATGTCGTAGTCGTGGTCCTTGAACACCGTCTGCAGCCACGCGGCCGGGAACTCCAGCTGGTCGAGGTTGACGGTGATGCCGACCTGCTCGAGCTGGCTCTTGACCACCTGGCCGCAGGCGACCGCATACGGCAGGTTCGGGATCCGCAGCCGCAGCGTCGGCGTCGCGGTGCCGGACTCGGCCAGCAGCTGCTTGGCCTTCGCCGGGTCGTAGGGGAAGTCCCCGGTGCGGTCCTCGTACCACGGGTCCGTCGGCGGGACCATGCTGCCGATGAGCGTGCCCTTGCCGGCCCAGCAGGTGTCCACGAGCGCCTTGTGGTCGATCGCGGTGCGGATCGCCTGACGCAGCTTGAGGTTGTTCAGCGGCGCCTTGGCGTTGTTGAACGACAGCACCACCTCGCCGTTGGTGGTGCCCTCGATCACCTGGTACTTGCTGTTGCCGGTGAACTGGGCCAGCGACTCGGGCGCCTGCACGGTGCCGATGACGTTGATGGTGCCGGTCAGCAGCGCGTTGTTGAGAGCCGTGCGCGTCCTTGAAGTACTTGAGGACGACGGTCGAGTATGCGGGCTTCTTGCCCCAGTAGTCCGGGTTGGCCTTGAGGGTGATCGAGTCGCCGCGGTTCCACGTGTCGAACAGGTAGGGGCCGGTGCCGACCGGCTTGGTCGCGAGGGCGTCGACCCCCTTGGGGTCCATCATCGCGCCGATGCGGGTGGTCATCCGGAACAGCCAGTCGTTGCTGGGCTTGCTCAGCGTGACCTGCAGCTGGTTGGGGCTGACCGCCTTGGCGTCAGCCACGACGTTCATCGCCGCCTTGAGCGAGATGGTCCAGTCGGTCTTGACCCGGTTGATCGAGAAGACCGCGTCGTCGGCGGTGAACGGGTCACCGTTGCTGAACTTGGCGTTCGGCGCCAGGTCGAAGGTGTAGGTCTTCTTGTCGTCCGACACCTTCCACGCGGTGGCCAGGCTGGGGACGACCTTGCCGTCCTGGTCCTGCTTGACCAGCGTCTCGTAGATGTTGGTGAGGAGCACCTGCGGGATCGGCGGCGCCGTCGACCTTGGTGAAGTCGAGGCTCGCCAGGCTCCGCGACCAGGCCGATGGTGACCGTCGCGGCCGCCCCGCCGGAGCCACCCGACGCGCCCCCGGTTGCTCCGGGGGTCGTCGAGGAGCCGGCGGTGCACGCGCTCACCGCCAGGGCGAGCAGGGCGACCCCGGTGGCGATTCGGCCAGTGCGAGTGAACATCACGTCTCCGTCCGGACTCGGAGCCCCTGAACCCCCCGCGGGCCAGCGGCAGCGTCGAGCTAGCAGGGCACCAGCATGTCCTATGCGTCGGTCCGCGCGGCCGGGCGGCACCCGACCTCGACCCGATCGTGACCGACCCGTGCTGGTTATCGTGGCCGGGGGACCGGCCGACGGCCAGGCCGGAACCCCGACCCGAACCCCGACCTCAGGGAGGCTCGTGTGCAGGACGCGTGGGAGATCGCCCGACTCACCGCCGCCGACCTCGGCGCCGCGTACGCCGACGGCACCCTCTCCCCCACCGAGGCGGTGGAGGCGGCGCTGACCGTCGTCGACGACGCCGAACCGGAGCTCAACGCGCTCTGGGACCGCGCGGACGAGTCGGCCCGCGATGCGGCCCGGCAGAGCACCGAGCGCTGGCAGCGCGGCGAGCAGCGCGGACCGCTGGACGGCGTGCCGGCCACCGTCAAGGAGAACCTCGCCCGAGCCGGGGTCCCGATGCCGGCGGGCAACGCCGGGGTCGAGCCGGTCGTCCCCCAGCGCAGCTCGCCGGTCGTCGAGCGGCTCGCCGAGGCCGGCGCCGTCGTCATCGGGTCCACGGTGATGCCCGACTGGGGGATGCTCTCGTCCGGCGTCTCCAGCCGGCACGGCATCACGCGCAGCCCGTGGGACCCCTCGCTGACGACCGGCGGGTCGTCGTCCGGGGCCGGCGCGGCCGCCGCGGCGGGCTACGCCCCGCTCAACGTCGGCACCGACATCGGCGGCTCGATCCGGCTGCCCGGCACCTGGCTCGGGCCTGGCGGCGTTCAAGCCCAGCTCCGGCCGGGTCCCGCTGGACACGCCGTACCTCGGCCGGGTGGCCGGGCCGATGACCCGGACGGTGGCGGACGCGGCGCTGCTGATGGCGGTCATCAGCCGCCCCGACACCCGGGACTGGACCGCGCTGCCGCCCGCCGACCTGCCGTGGCACGACCTCGGCGGGGCGGCTCCGGACGTCCGCGGGCTCCGGGTCGGGCTGCTGCTCGACGCCGGGTGCGGTATGCCGGTCGACGGCGAGGTCGCCCGGACCGTCACCGACGCTGCGCGCATCGTCGAGGACGCCGGTGGCGTCGTCGAGCCGCTGTCGCCGTTCCTCACCGACGAGCTGCTCCACGACCTCGACACGTTCTGGCGGGTGCGCTCCTACAACGACTACCGGCAGCTGCGTCCCGAGGCCCAGAGCCGGGTGCTGCCGTTCATCCGCCGCTGGGTCGAGGCCGCCGCCGACGTCTCCGGCGCCCGGGTCCTCGCCTGCTACCAGAGCATCATGGAGATCCAGCGACGCGCGGTCGCGGCGACGCTGCCCTACGACCTCGTGATCTCCCCGGTGGCGCCGGTCGCGGCGTTCCCCGCGGAGTGGCCCATGCCGTTCGGCGAGGAGGACCGGGGCATGGTCCACATCGGCTTCACCGCGCCGGCGAACATGTCCGGCCAGCCGTCGATCTCGGTCAACGCCGGCGTCACCGGCGACGGGCGGACCATCGGCCTGGCCATCACCGGACGCCGCTTCGACGACATCGGCGTGCTGCGGGCGGCGGCCTGGTGGGAGGCGGTCCGGCCGGCGGCCGCGCGACCGGACTGGCCGATCCGGCGGCGGGCGTCGGGGGCCGGGCTCACGCCGAGCGGCGCTGCGACGTCCGGGCCGGCAGCGGCCGGATGACCTCGGGCGTGACCAGCCAGACGCCGAGCAGACCGACCCCGTAGTCACGGCAGCTCTGCTGGGCGGTGTCGCGCCAGCGCAGGTCGCCGGCCGTGGCCAGCGGTGGTCCGGGCCGGGCCAGGGCCACGAGCAGGCCGAGGCCGGACACCCGGCCGTCGGCGCCCGGTTCGCCGAGGTGGCCGAGGGCTGCGCAGATGGTGTCGAAGCCCCGTCGCCGTTCGGCGGCGTCGGCGCGCAGGTCCGGCGCCTCGACGACGACGGGCTGGAGCAGCCGGTCGCCACGTCCGCACAGCAGCATGCCGAGCGCACCGGCGGCCCGGTCGCGGTCCGTGACGATGAGGTCCAGCAGGTCGGCGGTGATCGCCGGGTCGGTCACCGGACGCTGCGGCCAGTCGCGGGGAAGGTCCTCGAAGCTCATGCCGAACAGCCTGGCGCGGCCGGGACATCGAGCCCGCCGGTTGTCCACAGGGGTCCCGCAGCGGGCGGTGGTTGGATGACGCCATGAGCCTCGAGAGCGACTACCAGCCCAGCCCCCGCGACTGGGTGCGCGAGGACGTGGCCCGCATCGAGGAGGCCGGAACCACCGACGTCGTCGAGCGCCAGGGGCGTCCGGTCGTCCTCGTGACGATGCGGGGGGCCAAGACCGGAGCCGTGCGCAAGGTGCCGCTGATGGAGGTCGAGCACGAGGGCGACTACGTCCTCGTGGCCAGCCAGGGTGGAGCCCCGGAGCACCCGCAGTGGTACTTCAACCTCAAGGCCCACCCCGAGGTGCAGGTACAGGCGGGCACGACCACGTTCTCGGCCCGGGCCCGCGAGCTCGAGGGCAAGGAGCGGTTCGACTGGTGGGTCCACGCCGTCGAGGCCTACCCGCCGTTCGCCGAGTACCAGGTCCGCACCCAGCGCCTCATCCCGCTGTTCCTGCTCGAACGGGTCTGAGCCGGTCGCTCCGGACGCCGAGTCGCTCAGCCGCTCGTCCCTGCCTCCACTTTCGGCGGGGATAAAGACGGCCCGGAACCTGCGCCGTTCTTACCCCCGCCCCGCCTCGGCAACGGTTGGGTAACCCCGGTTGACAGGGGGACCCGGACGTTGGCACACTCGGTCCGAGCAAGACTGTAAACGTTTACAGTACCGGCGACGACGACGGGACGGGAACGCGCATGGCGGCGGTCACCGAGGCTTCGCAGCCCACTCGTCAACGCCCCGACCGCAAGCCGCGGACCCAGGCCAGCGCGAACCGGCGGGCCCTCTGGTTCCTGCTGCTGCCGAGCCTCGTGCCGGTCGTCCTGTTCAGCGTCTACCCGCTGCTCAACGGGATCTGGCTGGGCTTCACCGACGCGCAGGCCGGCTACGCCGTCACCTACCGCTTCAACGGGTTCGACAACTACGCCCGGCTGCTCCAGGACGACGTCTTCTGGAACTCCTTCAAGATCGGCCTGATCTGGGCCTTCTCGGTGACGATCCTCCAGTTCTTCCTGGCCCTGGGGCTGGCGCTGCTGCTCAACGCGGGGCTCCGGTTCCAGTGGCTGGTGCGGCCGCTGGCCCTGGTCCCCTGGGCGATGCCGTCGGTCATCGTCGCGATCCTCTGGAAGCTGATCTACAACCCCGACGCCGGCATCCTCAACGCCGCGCTCAAGGGCCTCGGGATCATCGACACCAACATCAACTGGCTCGGCAGCTTCGAGCTGGCCCTCCCCGCGGTGATCGTCGTGGGTGTCTGGGCGGGCATGCCGCAGACGACGATCACCCTCCTCGCCGGCCTGCAGAACACCCCGCACGAGCTGCACGAGGCGGCCGCCCTCGACGGCTGCAACGCCTGGCAGCGGTTCACCACCGTGACGTGGCCGGCGCTCAAGCCGATCGCGATCGCCATCAGCTCGCTCGACTTCGTCTGGAACTTCAACTCGTTCGGCCTGGTCTACGTCCTGACCGAGGGCGGACCGGGCGGCCGTACCCAGCTGCCCATGCTGTTCGCCTACCAGCGCGCCTTCGGCAACGGCGACTTCGGGTATGCGGCCGCGCTCGGCAACGCGATGGTCATCGTGATCATGGCGATCATGGGCGTCTATCTCTGGCGCCAGCTGAGGGAGGCGGTCTGAGTGAGGACCGGTCCCGTCACCCGCACCGCGCAGTACGTCGCGCTGTTCGCCTACGTCGTCTTCCTCGGGTTCCCCCTGCTCTGGCTGTTCTCGACGGCGTTCAAGTCGCCGGCCGAGCTGACCCAGCTCAACCCCACGGTCCTCCCGACCGAGTGGACCTGGAGCAACTTCCAGGTGGCCCTCGAGCAGAGCCAGCTGCCGGGGGCCCTGCGGAACTCCTTCGTGGTGGCCGTGGTCACCGCCATCATCACCACGGTGGTCGCGCTGCCCGCGGCGTACGCGATCGCCCGCTACCGCAGCACCGTCCGCAACGTCACCATCGGCTGGATCCTCGTCAGCCAGGTGTTCCCGTTCATCCTCATCGTGATCCCGGTCTTCATCGTGCTGAAGCAGCTCGGGCTCATCAACACGCTGCCGGGCCTCGTCATCATCTACGTCGTCTGGGCGCTGCCGTTCACGCTCTGGATGCTCCAGGGCTACGTCGCGGCGATCCCCCGCGACCTCGAGGAGGCCGCCGCGACGGACGGCGCGAGCCGGTTCGTCATCCTCCGCTCGATCATCTTCCCGCTGCTGCTCCCCGGCCTCGTCGCGACCTCGATGTTCGCGTTCATCAGCGCCTGGAACGAGTTCTTCTTCGCCCTGGTCATCATCCAGGACCCGGCGCTCCAGACCGCTCCCCTGCTGCTCGCCCGCTACGTCGGCGCGGAAGGGTCGGTCAACCTCGGCCCGCTCGCCGCGACCGCCCTCATCACCACCCTGCCCAGCCTCGTCATCTTCGCGATCATCCAGCGCAAGCTCGTGTCCGGCATGTTGTCCGGCTCGGTCAAGGGCTGAGCTCCGTTACGCCCCAATGAAAGGAACGCCGTGAAGCGTCGTCTCACGACACTGTCCATCGCCACGGTCACCTCGGCCGTGCTGCTCACCTCCGGCTGCATCAGCGGCAGTGGTGGCGGCTCCGGCGGTGAAGCCCCGCAGACCGCGGCCCCCGGCGAGAAGGTCGCGCTGACCTTCTCCTCCTACGCGTTCCAGGACCTCACGGTCAAGGCGACGCAGAACATCGTCGACTCGTGGAACGCCGCCAACCCCGACATCCAGGTCGACTACCAGAAGGTCGACCCCAACTCGGTGCACGACAAGCTGGTCACCCAGTTCGCCGGCAACCAGGCGCCGGACATCATCCACGACGAGTCGGCCGACATCGCCGGCTTCAGCTCGCCAGGGCTACCTCGCCGACCTGACGTCGCTGGTCCCGGCCGACCTCAAGGCCGACGTGCCCGCGTCGGTCTGGCAGACGGTCACCTTCGGCGGCAAGATCACCGGCGTCCCGACGATCGCGCAGGTCTACAACCTGTTCGCGAACACCGACGCCCTCCAGAAGGCCGGCATCAACCCGCCGACCGCCGACGCGCCGTGGACGTGGGACGACCTGGCGACCAACGCCAAGAAGCTCACCACCGGTGGTGACGTCTACGGCTTCGCGTGGGGCCTGAAGTCCCCCACCGCCGGGCTCATGTCGAGCGGGCTGGCCTTCGACGGCAAGTTCTTCTCCGGTGACGAGGCCAAGCCGACGATCACGGTGGGCGCCAACGAGATGGAGGTGCCCAACCGCGTCAAGCAGATGCTCGACGACAAGACGATGGCGCCGAACTCGGTCTCCCTCTCCGGCACCGACGTGCTGCCCGGCTTCTTCGGCGGGAAGTACGGCCTGGTCATGGCCGGCAACTACGTCGAGGCGCAGATCGAGGCCAAGGCGCCGCAGGGCTTCAACTGGACGATGCTGCCGCTGCTCAAGGGCACCAGCCAGAACCAGGCCGCGGGACCGCAGACGCTGAGCATCGCCCGGCAGAGCAAGCACCCGGCCGAGGCCATGAAGTTCATCGCCTACTTCATGAAGGCCGAGAACCTCGCGAAGATCGCCGAGGGCGACGCGCTCATCCCGGTGACGACCTCCGCGTCGGCCATCGTCAAGAAGGACCTCGCCGGCAAGCACGGCTGGGACGCCATCCTCGGGTCGTCGGCCAACCTCGTCGACTCGCCGTGGAACAAGGCCGACCAAGTTCCCGCAGTGGAAGTCGGAGACGGCGACGCCCGCGTACCAGGAGTTCCTCGCCGGGCAAGATCGACTCGGCGACGCTGCAGAAGCGGCTCACCGACGGCTGGACCAAGATCAACAGCTAGGCGTATGCGTCGGGGCGGCCGGTCCGTGCGGCCGGCCGCCCCGTCCATCGCGCCCAGATCTCACGTCCGAGCCGCAGCAAAGGATGCGCAGGATGAACACGTTGCAGGACAAGGCGATCGGCACGCTGATCGGCAGCCGCCGTCGGGGACGCCATCGGCGGTGCCACCGAGGGGCGCAGCACCCAGGAGATCCTCGAGCGCTACGACGGTTACGTCGAGGGCATCGTCGACTACTTCATGCCGGACTGGCGCACCGCCAAGCCGATGTCGCCGTACCACAAGGGTGAGGGGCACGTCACCGACGACACCCTCATGACCAACCTGCTCGTCGCGGTCTACGCGAAGAACCGGCGCCACCTCACGGCGTTCGACATGGCCGACGACCTGGTGCCGCTGATGATGAACCACGTCACGTGGATCCCCGAGCTGGAGCGCGAGACCGTGCCGCTGCTCCGGGTGTTCCTCGCCGAGAAGTGGCTGGTCACCCGGCTCCACTACGGGCACGTCGACCCCCGCGAGGCCGGCGTCGGCAACATCGTCAACTGCGGCGCCGCGATGTACATGGCGCCGGTCGGCATCGCGAACGCCGGCGACCCGGTCGGCGCCTACGCCGAGGCGGTCGAGCTCGGCGGGAGCCCACCAGTCCAGCTACGGGCGGGAGGCGGCCGCCGTGTTCGCGGCGGCGGTCGCCGCGGCGATGGCCCCGGGCGCGACGGTGGACGGCGGTCCTCGCGGCGGCGGCCGGTCTCGCGCGGGACGGCACGCGGGCGGCGATCGAGGCGTGCCTCGGCGCGGTCGACGCCGGGCACCGACTGGCGCGAGGCGATCCCCCTGCTCCGCGACGCGGTCACTCCGTACGACTCGGTCGGCGAGGTCTACCGGCGAGCCCGCACAGGACTCGCGGCGGCCGAGCCGGCTGCGGTCCATCGAGGAGCTGCCGGTGGCCCTCGGCTTCCTCAAGGCCACCGAGGGCGACGCCCGCGGGCACGGTCCTCGGCGCGACGAACTACGGGCGCGACTCCGACTCCATCGCGACGATGGGCGGCGCCCTCGCCGGCGCCCTCGGCGGCGAGGCCGCGATCCCCGCGGACTGGGCCGAGACGGTCGGCACGGCGTCGCGCCTCGACCTGCGCGCCGGCGGCCGGACCATGGCCGAGGTCGCCGCGGAGATCTTCGCCGCCGACGAGGACGCCTGGCAGCAGCGACATGTCCGCCGTCGGCCGGCTCCTCGAGGACCGGTCGGGGGCCTGACCGATGCGGGTCACCTGGGTGCAGCCGGAGGACCTCCTGCGGCACGAGCTCTGGCAGTCCGCCCGGGAGGGCCGGGACGTCGCCGGCGATCCGCGACCGGTGGGTCGCCGCGGGCGGTGTCGCCGAACCGCCCTACGCCGGCGCATCCCCCGAGATCGCGACGCCGGAACAGCGGGCCCTGGCCGAGACGCTGCTGTCGGAGCTCGACGCCATGCCCGAGCCCGGCGTGGAGGACGAGCCGAGCGAGCTGGGAGGCCATCGTCGGCGAGCCTGGCCGGCGGCCCCGGCCGGCAGCGCCGCGGCATACCGCGCTCGACCCGGACCGGGTGCGCGGGGCCTGGATGGGCCGAGCCGTCGGCTGCGTCCTCGGCAAGCCGGTGGAGAAGATCCCGCGCCGGGGCATCGAGGAGATCCTCCGGTCCACCGGACGCTGGCCGCTGGACCGCTACTTCACCGCCGTCGGCCTCGACCCCGCGGTGTCGGAGCGCTGGCCCTGGAACCGGGCGAGCCGGCCGACCAGCCTCGAGGAGAACCTCGCCGGGACGCCGGAGGACGACGACCTCAACTACACGTTGGTCGCGCTGCGCGTGCTCGAGCAGCACGGCGCCGAGTTCACCTCGGACGACGTCGCGCAGATGTGGCTGCTGGACCTGCCCGCCGGACGGACCTTCACCGCCGAGCGGGTCGCCTACCGCAACCTCCTCGAAGGGTGTCTCGCCGCCGCAGACCGCGAGGATCCGCAACCCGTTCCGCGAGTGGATCGGCGCCCAGATCCGCACCGACCTCTACGGCTGGGTCAACCCCGGCGACCCCGCTCCGGGCCGCCGAGTGGGCGTGGCGCGACGCCGCGGTCAGCCACACCCGCAACGGCCTCTACGGCGCCATGTTCGTCGCCGCGATGGCCTCCGAGGCCATCCACGCGAGCGACATCGGTACGGTGCTCGATGTGGGCTCCAGTCGTGGTTCCGCCCGACAGCCGGATGGCCCGCGCCGTCGCGCTCGGCCGCGAGCTCGGCCGGACGCGGTGGCGAGCCGACCGAGGCGTACGCCGCGCTGGAGGCGGAGTTCGCCGGCATGCACTGGGTGCACGCCCTCAACAACACCGCGCTCGTCGCCTACGCGCTGGAGGCCGGCGGCGGGGACTTCGACCGGTCGATCTGCCCTGACCGTGATGGGCGGCTGGGACACCGACTCCAACGGCGCGACCGTCGGCGCGGTCGACCGGCGCGCTCGGCGGCGCGACCGGCGCTCGCGCCGCGGTGGACGCGACCCGCTGCAAGGACCGGCTGGTCACCTCGATCCCGGATGCCGGCGACCTGACCTTCGACGCGCCTGACCCAGCGCACGCCTGGCGGTCGCCGACGCGAGTACGGGGAGCCGGGGCGTCGTGAGCCGGCGGCCGACCGTCGTGGAGGTCGCCGACCGGCGCGGGCGTCTCGATCGCGTCGGTGTCCCGCGTCCTCAACGGCAAGCCCGGCCCGTCCGGACACCGAGGAGCGGGTCCGCACGGCGGTCGCGGAGCTCGGCTACGTCCCCGACGCGCACCGGCCGGGCGCTCAAGCTGGGCGCGACCCTGCAGGTGGCCTTCGCCGTCGACGACGTCGGCAACCCGGTCTACACGCGAGATGATGCGCGGGGTCGAGGAGGGCATGGCGGGTTCGGGTGCGCGGCTGCTCGTCTCGTCGACGGGCCACGACCCGACGGACCTCGTCGCGTTGGTGCGCAGCCTCTCGCGCGGGTATGCCGACGGCCTGATCATCAGCCCCCTGCGCCGCACCCCGGAGCTGGTCGAGGCGCTCGTCACCGCGCCCGTGCCCGTCGTCGTGATCGGTGACATCGGGCGAGGGCACCCCGCTCGACACCGTGCGCACCGACTCCCGGCGAGGGTGTCGTCCTCGCCTACCGAGCACCTGCGTCGACGACCGGCCGGCGGCGCATCGCCTTCGTCAACGGTCCGGCCGACACCGCGCCCGGCCGGGCGCGCGCGAGGGCTACCAGCAGGCCTGCGCCGAGGCCGGGACCGTCGGCCAGGCCGTCGAGGTCGAGCGACTTCACGGTCGGCGCCGGCGAGGAGGCGTGGGCGACCCTCGCGGCCTGGACCCGCGGCGCCGGCCGGACGCGGTGATCGCGGCGAACGACCTGTTGGCCCTCGGGGTCATGCGCGCCGCCCACAACGCGTCGCCGCCGGGTGCCGCGAGCAGCTGGCGGTGGTCGGCATCGACGACACCCAGTTCGCCCGCATGTTCAGCCCGTCGCTGACCAGCGTGTCGCTGCGGCGCCCGGGCCGCGGTCGGCAGGCCGCCCGGCTGCTGCTCGACCGGATGGCGGCTCCCCAGTCACCTCCGCGCACCGTCCGGGTCGAACCTCGTCTGGTGGTGCGGGAGTCCAGCGCGCCGCCCGCGACCGGGTCGGCTCATGACCGGTCGCGTCGTGGTCGTCGGGTCGGTCAGCATCGACGTCGACGGTCCGCTACCTGCGCCGGCTGCCCAACCCGGGCGAGACGTGCTGGCCGAGGCGATCCAGCGCAGCGGCGGCGGCAAGGGCGCCAACCAGGCCGTCGGCGCCGCCCGCGCCGGGGGTGCCGACACGGCGATGGTCGGCGCGGTCGGCGACGACGGCGACGGCGACGCGCATGCTCGCCGACCTCCGCGCGGACGGCATCGACGTCGCCGGGTGTCGCCGCCTCGACGGACCACCCACCGGCGTCGCCCTCATCACCATCGACGACGCACGCGGAGAACACCATCGTCGTCGCGGCCGGGCGCCAACGCCGCCGTCGAGCTGAGCGACGCCGACCGGGCCACCGTCGGCACGGCCGATGTCGTCCTCGCCCAGCTGGAGATCCCGCAGGAGGTGGTCGCCGACGCGGCCCGGGCCCGGCGCGCGGGCGCCCGCTTCGTCCTCAACGCGGCACCGGCCGCGACCTGATCCCGTCGACTGCTCGCCGAGATCGACGTGCTCGTCGTCAACGAGCACGAGGCCGTCGAGATCGCGGGGCGGGCCGACGTGGACGCGGCGGTGCGGCGGCTCCTCGACGACGTGCCCGCGGTGCTCGTCACCCTCGGGGCGCAGGGCGCCCGGCTGCTGACCCGCGACGGCACGCGACCTCCGGCGTGCCGGCCCCCAGGGTCGAGGCCACCGACACCGTCGCGGCCGGCGACACCTTCTGCGGCGTCTACGCCGCCTCCCTGGCGCAGGGCCTCGACGAGCGGGTGTGCCTCGAACGCGCCTGCGCCGCAGCGTCGCTCGCGGTGCAGCGACCGGGGGCGCAGGCGTCGGTCCCGACCGTCGCGGAGGTCGACCAGGCAGGCCCGGGCGGTCTACGGCGGGACGCATGGCTGACGACTTCGACCCGTTGGTCCCTCGGCCCCTCGACCGACCACGACCGGTGCCGCTGGACCCGAGACGTGACCTGGCCGTCCTCGACGGGGGCAAGATCCTCGCCGCGCCCGACGACCCGGCCGACTGGCCGTCGTGGCGCGACCGGCTCGTCCGCTGGCGCGTCGAGGCCCGGGAGCGGCTCGGCATTCGACGGCGGGCTCTACGACCGACCGGACCTCGCGTGGGCGTCGCGCTGCTACGTCATCAGCCAGGTGTGGCTGTGGGACGAGCTCCTCTACGACGCGGAGCAGCAGCGGTTCACCCCGGACCGGCTGCTGGCCGACGCGCAGGAGCGGTTCGGCGGCTTCGACGCGGTGGTGCTGTGGCACGCATACCCCGTCATCGGCCTCGACGACCGCAACCAGTGGGACTTCTACCGTGACGTGGACGGCCTCGCCGAGCTGGTCGCCGACCTGCACGCCGCCGGCGTCAAGGTGTTCGTCGACTACAACCCGTGGGACACCGGCACCCGCCGCTCCCGGGACGACGCGACCGAGCTGGCCGCGCTGGTGGCCGACCTCGACATCGACGGGGTCTTCCTCGACACCCTCAAGGAGGGTGGCACCGCGCTGCTCGACGGGCTCGCCGCGGCCCGTGCCGGCGTCGCGGTGGAGGGCGAGTCGACCCTGCCGCTCGAGCGGCTGGCCGACCACCCGCTGTCGTGGGCGCAGTGGTTCGCCGACTCCCCGGTGCCCGGCGTCGTGCGCTCGCACTGGTTCGAGCGGCGGCACCAGATGCACCACGTCCGCCGCTGGCACCGCGACCACGCCGAGGAGCTGCAGTCGGCGTGGCTCAACGGCATCGGCGTCATGGTGTGGGAGGTCGTCTTCGGCGTGTGGGTCGGCTGGTCGGACCGCGACGCCCAGACGCTGCGCCGGATGAGCCGCGCCCAGCGCGCGCTGCACCACCTGTTCGTCGCCGGCGACTGGACCCCGCTGGTGGACCTCGGCGAGTTCGTCCGCGACGCAGGGGTGTTCGGCTCGACCTTCGCCTCGGGCTCGGAGCGGGTCACCGTCCTGGCCAACCGCTCCGACACCGAGGCGACGGTGCCCGTGGCCGTCAGCGCCGAGCACGGCGCGCGTCGACCTCTGGACCGGTCACCCGCTGACCCGCACCGAGGGGGTCGTCTGGTCGGTCGTGCCCGCCCACGGCGTCGGCGGCGTCTGGGAGGCGCCGGCCGACGCCGACCGCGTCCTGGCTGCCGCGCCGACCCGCCGACGACCGGCCTCGGCGGCGTTCACGCCCCGGCCGGCCCGTCGGGTGCCGGTGACACCCTCCACCGGGGCACCGCCGCCGACCGCGCGTGGTCGTCCCCGCCGGCGAGCACGTCCTCACCGTGCGGTACCGCAACCGCGAGACGGGGATGTACGCCGGGGCGCCGTTCGTCGACGAGTGGAAGCCGCTGCACGCCCCGGCTGCACGACTACCGGACGCTCGAGCGCCGCGTCGAGCTGGCCCGGTCCGCGTGGCGGTCGCCGCACGGGAGGTGACGGTCGCCGAGTTCGAGCGGTTCGTCGCCGCCACCGGTCACCGCGCGGCGCACGCGGCCGGGCCGGTGCCCGGCTGGCTCGACCGCCACCGTCGACGACCGCCCCGACGGCGCACCGGCCGTCGAGGTGGACCTCGCCGACGCCCGGGCGTACGCCACCTGGGCCGGTGCCCGGCTGCCCACCGAGGACGAGTGGCAGCTCGCCGCCGACTGCCCGGGTTCGAGCGGCTGCGGCCGGAGGTCTGGAACCTCACGGAGAGCGAGCACCGCGACGGGCGGACGCGGTTCCTCATGCTCAAGGGTGGCGCGGCCACCGCAGCGAGGGGTCGCCGTGGTACTTCGACGGCGGCGTCCGCGAGCCGGAGTTCACCGCGAAGTACCTCGTCCCGGGGCTGGGGCTCGGGCGGTCGACGAGCATCGGGTTCCGGCTCGCCTGGGACCTGCCCGGGGATCGCCGCAACAGCTGACAACGCCGTCAGTCGTTGTGGTCAGAAACTGGCTCTTCACGAATGAGGGTGTAGTTGTGGCCGGAAGCCGCCGGCCTCGAGCAGGCTTCTGGCGATGTAGTGGGTGAGGTTGCGGAAGCCGAGGGCTGAGCCGCGGAGGTGTTCCAGGCGGCCGTTCATGGCCTCGGTTGGGCCGTTGCTGGTGCCGGGGCGGTCGAAGTAGGCCAGGATGTCGGTGGCTCGCCTCTTCAGGGTCCGGCCGAGGGTGCGGAGTTCGGTGAGGGCGGCCGGGACGCCGGCACTGAGCGCGATGATCAGGCGGGTCATGGCGTGTCGGCCGGCCGCCCGGTCGGGGTGGCGGTAGGCGGCGATCATGCGTTGGTAGATGCCCCAGGTCGCCTGGACCTGAATGTGGTCCTCATCGCCGAACAGGGCGGTCAGCCGTTGCTGTTGGCGGTCGGTGAGCAGGTCGGCGCCGGTGTGCAGGGTGCGGCGGGCGCGGTAGAGCGGGTCGGTGCTGCGGCCGCGGTGGCCGTGCAGGTCCTGCTGGACCCGACGCCGGCAGCGGTCCAGAGCGTCGCCGGCGAGCCGGACGACGTGGAAGGGGTCCAGCACCGCCGTCGCCTCGGGCAGCTCGTGGCTGGTGGCGGTCTTGAAGCCGGTGAACCCGTCCATCGCGACCACCTCCAGGCCGTCCCGCCAGGCCCGGGGGCGCCCGGCGAGCCAGGCTTGGAACGCCTGCTGGGAGCGGCCCTCGACCATCGCCAGCAGCCGCGACGGGCCGGTCCGGTCCCGGACCGGGGTCAAGTCGATGACGACGGTGACGAACCTGTCACCCCGACGGTGTGCCGCCACACGTGCTCGTCGACGCCGATCACCTGCACGTTGTCGAAGCGGGCCGGGTCGTCGAGCAGCACCCGCCGACCCTCAGCCAGGACAGCGCTGTTGGCGGTGGTCCACGACACCGCGAGGGCCTCGGCGAGACGAGCGACGCTGAGATGCTGACGAACCAGCCCGACCAGCGCCCACCGCAGCGCGGTGCGGGTCAGCTTCGCCCGCGGCCCCGCGGCGCGGCTGGTGTCCTGCCGCCACACATGCCCGCAGCCGGTGCAGCGGTACCGGCGGATCGTGAGCAGCAGCGTGGTCGGCCGCCACCCGAGCGGCTCGTGCGCCAGTCTCCTCGTGACGGTGTCGCGGGGTCTGCCCTCGCAGCCGCAGCGCCGGCACCAGCGGTCCGCCTCCTCGACCGCGTCGTCGGCGACCCGGCAGGCCAGCACCGCCCGATCCGGTTGCAGGTGCTGGCCGACCACCACCAGACCCAGCTCGTCGAGGCGGCAGAACGTCGTCACATCAGGGGTCGCGAAGGTAGCGTCAGGCACGTCGAGGTCTTCCTAGCTAGCCTTGAGCCTCTCAGGGATTTATCATACGAACCCCCTCAAGCCATGGACCGCGGGCGGCTCGGGAGGAGAACGAAAACATGACCGCAGCCGGTAACAAGGTCCAAGACCACTACGCCAGCGAGGGCATCGCAGCCCGCATCCTCGCTGCGCTTAGGGCGGCAGGAGGCAGCGAGGCGGGCCCGATTACGCCCGACGCGCTCGCCCCACTCGACCACTTCCACGGCCGGGGGCTGAAGGCGACAAAGGAGATGGTAGCGCTCCTCGAACCCCTCTCCGGCGAGCGCATCCTCGACATCGGCGGCGGGATCGGCGGACCGGCGCGGTGGACCGCGACGCACTTCGGTTGCCACGTGACCTCGCTCGACCTGACGCCGGAGTTCTGCCGCGCGGCGGAGGAGCTGAATGCCGCGACCGGCCTCTCGGATCGCGTGCGCGTGGTGGAGGGCAGCGCGACCGATCTGCCCTTCGAGGACGATGGGTTCGACCGAGCCTATTCCGAGAACGTGGCGATGAACATCGACGACAAGCGGCGCTTCTATGCCGAGGCGCTTCGTGTGCTTCGCCCCGGCGCGGTGTTCGCATTCTCCCACTACGGAGCCGGGCCGAAAGGCGAGCCCGACTACCCGCTGCCCTGGGCGGCAGGGCCGGGCACGAGCTTTTTGTGTTCGCCCGAGGAGACACGGGAGCAAGTTCTCACCGCGGGGTTCGAGATCGTGATCTTCCGGGACAAGACGGAGGAGGTCCTGCCGGACTTGCGGGAGAACCGCCGGCGGTTGGAGGAACACGGGCTGCCGCCGCTGGGGCTGCAGACGCTCATGGGCGAGCGGATTGGGGAATTTCAGATCAACGCGGCCCGGAGTGCGGACGAGGGCCGTTTGAGCGTACTTGAGGCCCTAGTCCGCAAGCCGGCCTAGCTAGGTGGGCAGTGTCGGAACTCCCATCCTCGGAAGACCTCGACCCCTCCACAGGCACCGACGCGCCGACCCCTCCAACCACGACCGGACCCTCGAGCTACACCCTCAACTGGGAAGAGCCCCAAATGGGATCAGCCGCAACAACGACCGACCATCGCCAGTTGTTGCGGCTCTGCGGGACCGACACCGTCGCCGTCGCGACCGTCGCGTCCTCCGCCGGGCCGCTCGGGCCGAGCAGGAGGTAGCCCTGGGCCAGGAGGATGACGACGGCCGCGACCCACTTGCCCGCGCTCAGCTGCACCCCGAAGTGGAACCGGTCGATGAGCAGCAGGCCGACCTGGAGCACGACGATCCAGCCCATGGTGACGAGCGCGAGCTCGGCGTACTGCAGCGCCGAGGCGTACACCCAGAACAGCACGAGGAAGGCACCGGCGCCGAGCAGCAGCGGTAGGACGTGCGACGTCGCGGCCCACTGCTTGGCCGCCAGCGCACCGGCGACGTCGAGGGCGGCGAGGGCCAGCATCGCGATCGCGCCGACCAGCCAGGTCGGCCACGACTCGGGGGCCTTGAGCAGCGGGACGAACTCCATCGTCGACATGTGAGGTCCTTGCGGGGTGGGGGGCTCACCGGGAAGGAGCCACCCGCCACGGGCGCTGATACCGCCCCTCAGTGCAGCGCGACGTCCGCCTGCCGCGCGATCGTCGCGGCGGCCCGCCGCACGGCCCCGCTCGGGACCTGGGGCACGATCTCCTCGAGGAACGCATACCGGCGGCGGAGCGAGCACGCGTACGACGACTCGTCCGACGCGTCCCGGATGCCACGCCACCAGTCGACGATGTCTCCCCAGCCGGGAGCCGCCAGCGACCCACCGAACTGCTGGACCGCCAGGGACGAGCAGAGCGCGGCGAAGCTCAGGCGGTCGTGCAGCGACCAGCCGGCGAGCGTGCCGACCACCAGGCTGGCGCCGAAGACGTCGCCGGCGCCGGTCGGGTCGAGGGCGGGTACGCGCAGGGCCGGGACCGAGATCTCCTCGCCGGTGGTGTTGTCGATGGCCGACGCGCCCAGCGGTCCGTTGGTCACCACCGCGAGCGGCACCCGGTCGGCGAGCGCGTAGAGCGCGTCCTGCGGCGTCTCGGTGCGCGTGTAGGCCATCGCCTCCTCCGCGTTGGGCATGAACCCGTGGCAGTGCGACAGCAGGTCGAGGGTCGCGACGCGCCACTCCCCCGTGACGTCCCAGCCGATGTCGGCGAAGACCAGCGCGCCGTCCTTCTGGGCGGACTGCATCCACGAGGCGCCCTCCTCGTCGCGGACCACCTCGCCGAGGTCGACGAGGACCGACCGCGTCGGCGGTGGCGTGCCCATCAGCTCCGCCGTTCCCACCGGCGCGGCGTGCCCGTGGGTGACCATGCTGCGGTCCCGGCCGACCGACATCGACACCGTGACCGGTGAGTGCCAGTCGTCGAAGCGGCGCGACCGGCTGAGGTCGACGTGCTCCTGCTCGGCGAGCGTGCGCCAGCAGAAGTCGCCGTAGTCGTCGTCGCCGAACGCCGCGACCAGCGCGGTGCGCAGGCCCAGCCGGCTGGACGCCACGGCGAGGTTGGCGATCCCGCCCGGGCAGGACCCCATGCCCTCGGCCCACACCTCGGTGCCCGCCCGCGGCACCTCCGGCAGTCCGGTGAAGATGATGTCGAGGAAGACGGTCCCGGCCAGGAGCACGTCGAAGGGCGGGTCGCCCTCCTCTCGGTGGGCGGCCAGGGGGTCGTATGCCGTGCCCACGCCCGTCCTCCGCCTCTCGCCGTCGTCTTCCCACTCGACTTCCGGCATCCCCAACCGTCCCACGCCGCCGGACCGCACGCCAGGAGTTTCGGCCGAGGCGCGGCTACTCGTTGATGCCGCTGCGCTCCACGCCCTGGACGATCCACCGCTGGAGGAAGAGGAACATCACCAGCAGCGGCAGGATCGAGATGACCGCCGCGATGAACAGCTGGTGCAGGTTGCTGGTCTGCTGCGTGAGGAAGGTGGACAGCGCGATCTGCACCGTCCACGCGCTCTGGTCCTGGCCGATGACCAAGGGCCAGAGGAAGGCGTTCCAGCTGCCGATGAAGGTGATGGTCCCGATGGCCGCCACGAACCCGAGCGAGTTCGGCACCACCACGCGCCAGAAGGTCCCGAAGTAGCCCAAGCCGTCGATCCGCGCGGCGTCCTCCAGCTCCTGGGGGAAGCCGAGGAAGTACTGCCGGAACAGGAACGTCGCGAACGCCTGGAACAGGCCGGGGACGATGAGCCCGCGCAGGGTGCTCACCCAGCCGAGCGTCGAGACGAGGACGAAGCTGGGGACGAAGGTCACCGCCGCCGGGATGAGCAGGGTGGCGACCGTCGCATACAGGACGACGTTCGACCAGCGGTAGGGGATGCGGGCCAACCCGTAGCCGGCCATGCCGCTCACCGCGAGCACCAGGGCGGTCTGGGTGACGGCGATGACCGCGCTGTTCGCGAGGGAGCGAGCCATCGGCACCGACCGGCTGCTGAACAGCTCGGTGACGTTGCCCCACTGCAGGCTGCTCGGGAACAGGGTCCAGTCCGGGGAGGTGATGTCGGCCTCGGTGGAGAGGCCGTTGCGCAGCAGCAGGTAGAACGGCACGAGGAACAGGACGGCGCCGACCACGAGGACGAGGTAGCGGACGCCGCTGCCCACCTTGTCCACCGGTCGCCGCTGGATGGCCACGTCAGCCCTCCCGTCCGAACCGCATGAGCCGGCCCTGGGCGAGGGCGACGACGGCGATGACCAGGGTGAGGATGACCGCCCCGGCGCTGCCGTGCCCGAAGTCCTGCCCCGAGCCCAGCGCGGTGTAGTAGAGGTAGACGAGCGGTGGACGCGCGTACGGGGGGTACTGCCCCGTCGACGAGAGCAGGTTGTAGAACTCGTCGAACGCCTGGAACGCGTTGACCAGCAACAGCAGGAGCACCGCACTGGACGTCGTGGCGAGCTGCGGCACGGTGATGTAGCGCAGCACCTTCCAGCCGACCGCCCCGTCGATGGCCGCGGCCTCGTAGAGGGTCGGCGAGATCCGTTGCAGGGCGGCGAGGAAGAGGATCATGTAGAAGCCGACCTGCAGCCAGAGGCGCACGGTGACGATCACCAGCCAGTACCACGGCGGCTGGGTCACCGACAGCCACGGCGTCGGCTCGACCCCGAACCACGCCAGCACCGTGTTGGCCAGGCCGAACCGCACTCCGGAGAAGATCGACATCTTCCACACCAGCGAGGCGACGACGTAGGAGCACGCGGTGGGCAGGAAGAACACCGAGCGGAAGAACGGCTGGAACCACCGCGCCCGGTGCACCAGCAGCGCGAGCCCGAGGGAGAGCGCGAACGTCGTCGGCACGATGAACGCCGCGAACACGACGAAGGTGAGCATGCTCGAGCGGAAGGCCGGGTCGGACAGCATGTCCACGTAGTTGCCGAGCCCGACGAACTGCGTGGGCGTCACCGTGTTGCGCGCCTCGAAGAAGCTGAGCCAGATGCTCCACAGGATCGGGACGTAGACGAAGACCAGCAGGCCGAGGAAGAACGGGCCGACGAAGACCCAGAACCAGAGGTTGCGGTCCTGCGTGCCGAGGAGGCGTCGTCGTCGGGTCAGCACCGGCGCGCGGTCCTGGTCAGCCGTTGACGCGCTTGAGCTCGGCGTCGATGGTGGTCTTCATCGTCGCGACCTCCGCCTTGGGGTCGGCGCCGTCCTTGACGATCCGCGTGAGGCCGTCGGAGAACGCCGTGGCGCACTTCGGCGTCCACAGCAGCGGCGTCTGCGCGCGACCGTTCTCGTTGACCAGCTTGACCGCGTCGGAGGCCGGCGGGTTCTTCAGCTTGTCGGCCTGCGCCGCCACCGACTGGCGGGCGGGGATGTGGAACCCGTAGGACTGGGCGAAGTCGAGCTGCTTGGCCGTCTGGTCGACCCAGAGCCACTTCACGAACCCCTTCGCGGCGTCGACGTTGACGCTCCGCGCGCTGACGCACGAGCCGTAGGCGCCGACCGGCACGGAGGGCTTGCCCTGGGCGTCCAACGCCGGCCACGCCAGTACGCCGTAGTCGCCCGGGAACGCCTTCTCGATCACCGGCAGCGTCCACAGCCCGGTCCACTGCATCGCGCAGAGCCCCTGGGTGAACGCCGACGGGTCCGACCAGTCGGCCGGCGCGCCGAGGAGCAGGGCGTCGCTGGTGAACAGGGTGCGCAGCCGGCCGAGGGCCTCGGCGCCCCGGCCGGTGTCGAAGCCCATCTGCGTCTGGTCCTCGGTGAGGTAGTCCTGCCCGGCCGCCCACAGCATCGGACCACCGAGCACCCCGACGCCGCCGTCGTTGCCGGCGAAGAAGCCCTTGACCTTGTCGGTGGTCAGCTTCTTCGCGGCGGCGATGAGCTCGTCGACGGTCGTCGGCGGGTTGACGCCGGCGGCTTGGAGCAGGCTCTTGCGGTAGACCAGCAGCTGCATGTCGGTGACCTGCGGGACCGCATACAGCTTGCCCTTGTAGGTCATCCGCTGCACCAGGCTGCGGGTGAAGTCCGACTCGTTGCCGCCGAGGATGCCGGTGAGGTCCACCACCTGGCCGCCCTGGATCATGTCGATCGAGGGGCCGTTGCCGGACTCGAAGACGTCCGGGCCGCCGGCGGTCAGCAGCGCGCTGGCGACCTTCTGGTCGTAGTTGCCGGGGTTCCACTGCACGGTGACCTGCGCGCCGGGGTAGGCCTTCGCATACCCCTCGACCGCCTGCTGGGTCCCCTCCTCGCCGTACTGGTGGTACCACTGCGAGAGCCGCAGCGACCCACCACCCGAGGTCGACGAGGTGTCGCCCCGCCCGGTGTTGTCGCCGCAGGCGGCCAACGCGCCGGCGCCGAGCACGCCGCCGGCCAGGCCGAGGAAGGACCGTCGCCCGAGGGTGAAGGTCGATGAGCTGTCTGCCACGGGCTGCCTCCCGAGAACCGCGCGCCGAGGCGCACTCCACTGCTGCCGTCCTTGGCACCATATGACTCATCCGGCGCCCCGGCCACAGGGGGTCAGTGGCGTGACCGGTACCGCAGCCAGAGCAGCCCGAGGATCGGGAGGATGAGCGGGAAGTAGCCGTAGCCGGAGCCGAAGTGGGACCACACCGTCTTGTCGGGGAAGTCCGCCGGCGCGAGGTACGACAGCAGTCCCACGCTCAGGACGCCGACCAGCTCGATGGTGATGGCGACGCGGGCGACCCGCACCGACGTCCGGTCACCGCGCGCGAGCGCCACGGTGGCGATGAGGTAGATGACCGCGGCCAGCGCCGAGAGCAGGTAGGCGACCGGCGCCTTCTGGAAGTCGGCGAGGATCTGGACCGTGGCCCGGCCCGTGGCCGCGAGCGCGAAGAGGCCGTAGAGCGCGACGAGGACGATGCCCAGCCCGCGTCGGGTGCTGCCCTTCTCGGTGGTCCCCGTGGTCGGCTCAGGGGTCGGCTCAGGGGTCGGCTCAGACACCGGCACTCCAGACCTGGACGAGGCGTGCGACGAGGACACCGACCACGACGGCCGCACCGACGACGACGAGCATCGACGAGCGGGTCTTCTCCTTGAGGGAGAGGAACACCGCGACGGGCGGGATGAACGGCACGGTGAGCAGGTAGGCGAAGAACACCGCCTTCTCGAACTCCGTGGTCCGGCCGATGCCCTGGACCAGCCCGACCACCACCTGACCGAGCAGCGCGACCTCGAGCACCCCCAGCACGACCAGCAGCCGGTCGTCGACGATCCGCTTGGTCAGCGCGTACACCAGGGCGAGGATGCCGAGGGCCGCCGCCGCCACGAGGACGACGACCGTCAGCCAGGAGACCACGAGGTCAGGTTAGACGGGCGGCCGTTCGCCGCCGATGCCGAGGTGGTGCTCGAGGTTCGTCGCGAAGCGGGCGCCGGTCACCGCCATCGATGTGCGGATGACCGTCTCGACGGCCGGGGCGGCGAAGCGGGCCAGCGGCAGCTCCACGGACAGGGTCAGCGAGATGGCCAGATGGGTGCCGCCGGGTCGCTCGGTGAGGAGGTACCAACCCTCGGCTCCGGCCCACTCGTGCGGGCCGGGCGGCGGCTCGTGGGTGTAGGCGATGCGCTCGGGCGGCGTGAACGTCATCCGTTCGGTGAAGCTCGGGTCGACGACGATGCCGAGCACCTTGACCCGCGACAGGTCCCAGCGCCAGAGGTCGCCGTCGGGCTCGATCCGCCGCAGCAGCGGGGTCAGGGTGGGCAGCACCTCCGGGTCGGTGATCGCCGCCCAGACGTCCGCGCGCCGCGCGGCGACCACCGCCTCGGACTCCGTCGTCGCCGAGAAGCGGTGCACGCCGGTCAGTGTCACACGGTTCGCCGGTGGTGCTCGTCCGGCGGGCAGCGCCACGATGGGGCGATGGCGTCCTACACCCTCAACAAGGCCGCGGTCGCCTTCGTGCGCGGGCTGATCGACAAGAAGCGCTACGTCCTCGACAGCGACTGGGGCGACGCGCAGCCCAGCGCCGACGCGCAGAACGCCTACCTCGACAAGCACTCGTGGGAGGAGTACGCGGCCTGGCACCTGGGGCTGTCCGACGGCGCCAACGACGAGACCAAGGCGCGGTATGCGTTCGTCGTGGGCGACTTCTCGCGGGTGCACCGGACCGGGTTGATCGCCTGCGTCTACCGGGCGTCGGAGTGGCGGCACAAGGACGTCGAGCTGGCCGCGCACGACCTCCTGCAGCACCTGGACGACGTGAGCGCCTGAGCCGTCGCTGCGCTCAGGCGGCCACGGCGACCCGTTCGGGCTCGGGGCTCATCCCGGGCTGCAGGCGGTAGACGACCTCGATCACCACGGCACCGACGGCACCCACGGCCAGCGACTGCCACACCATGGCCGCCGGCGCGGAGAACTGGAAGAACTGCTGCGCCAAGGGGATGGTGAAGGCACCGACGGCGATGGCGATGCAGCCGGCCACCAGGCCGGTCTTCCACGGCCGGAACGGGCGGGCCAGCACGATGAGGATCCAGAACGCGGCCACCAGCAACGAGATCGTCGCCGCCGTGGACGGCTCCCAGCAGAGCTGCGCCTGCGCCTGCGGCACCGTGCCCTGCGACGCGCCCGCGCACTGCGACGCCGTCGGGGTCTGGAACACCTGGTGGGCCAGCAGGTAGGACGCGATGACCACGACGCCGCATACGGCACCGGCGGGGACGGCGAACCGGAGGATCCGGCGCAGGAAGCCCGGGTGGTAGCGGCGGCGGTTGGGCCCGAGGGCGAGGAAGAACGCCGGTATGCCGATGGTCACCGCCGACACCAGGGTCAGGTGGCGCGGCAGGAACGGGAAGGGCAGGGCGAACGCCGCGGCGGTGACGATGGCGATGAGGCTCATGACGTTCTTGGCGACGAACAGGTTGGCGACCCGCTCGACGTTGTTGATGACGCGGCGCCCCTCGGCGAGCACCGAGGGCAGGTGCGAGAACTTGCCGTCGAGCAGCACGAGCTGCGCCACCGCCTTGGTGGCCTGGGCGCCGTTGTTCATCGCGACGCCGATGTCGGCGTCCTTGATGGCGAGCGCGTCGTTGACCCCGTCACCGGTCATCGCGACGACGTGGCCGTCGGCCTGCAGCGCGTGGACCAGGGCCCGCTTCTGCTCGGGGCTCACCCGCCCGAACACCGTGGTGCGCCGGACCACCGCCCGGAGCTCCTCGACGTCGGTGCCGATGTCGCGGGCGTCGCACAGCCGGTCGTCCGGGATGTCGAGGCCGACCCGGCGGGCGATCGCCCCGACGGTCTGGGGGTTGTCGCCGGAGATGATCTTGACGTCGACGCCCTGCGAGGCGAAGTAGTCGAGGGTCTCCTTGGCGTCCGGCCGCACCTGCTCGCTGAGCGAGACGAGGGCCAGCGGCCGGATGCCGGCGGGCAGGACCTGGCCGTCGAGGGCGGCGTCGCTGTGGCCCAGGAGGACGACGCGCAGACCGGTCCGGGCCTTCTCCAGTACCAGTGGCCGGAGCGGGTCGTCGGCGGGCAGGAGCACGTCCGGGGCGCCGAGGACGTAGGACCCGCGGTCGGCGAAGGACGCCGCGCTCCACTTGCGGGCCGAGTTGAAGGCGATGGTCTGCGTGCGCTCCCAGTGCGGTGGAGCGTCGAGCTTCGCCGCCAGCGCTTTGAGCGTCCCGTTCGCGTTGAGGTCGTCGGCCATGGCGCCCAGCGCGATCTCGACCTCCGCGATGTCGAGCGGCCGGTCCCCCACCGGTTCGCAGCCGTCGTAGGCGATGTCGCCGATGGTGAGCGTGCCGGTCTTGTCGAGACAGACGACATCGACCCGGGCCAGTCCCTCGACGGCCGGCAGCTCCTGCACGAGGACCTGCTGTCGTGACAGCGAGACGGCGGCCAGCAGGAACGCCACCGAGGTGAGCAGGACGAGCCCCTCGGGGACCAGCCCCACGAGTCCGCCGGTGGACCGGATGATCACCGTGCGCCAGTCGGCGGCGCCGTAGACCTGCACCTGGGACCAGATCTGCAGCGGCAGCGCGATGACGATGACCCAGGTGATGTACTTCAGCAGCGTGTTCACCGACGACTGGATCTCGGAGTGCGTCTTGGTGAACGTCTTCGCCTGTGCCGCAATGGAGTTGATGTAGGAGTCGGCACCGACCGCGGCGGCCACGAAGCGGCCGCCACCGGCGACCACGGTGGTGCCGGAGCGGACCTCGTCGTCGACCTGCTTCGGGATCGGGTCGGACTCCCCGGTCAGGTTCGCCTCGTCGACCTCGAGCCCGCTGACGGCGTAGAGGTGCCCGTCCGCCGGCACCTGGTCGCCCGCGTGCAGCGCCACGAGGTCACCGAGGACGACGTCGGTCGTGGCGATCTCCTCCAGCCGGCCGTCGCGGACGACCTGCGTCGTGGGCTGGTTGAGGAGCGCGAGCTGGTCGAGCTTCCGCTTGGCGAGGTACTCCTGGACGATCCCGATGCCGGAGTTGATGATGAGGATGCCGCCGAAGAGGCCGTCGGCGAAGGAGCCGGTACTGAGCACGAGCAGGAAGAGCACGCCGAGGATCGCGTTGAACCGCGTGAACACGTTGGCCTTGATGATCGTCCAGATCGGCCGGGACGTGACCTGCTCGGTCGCGTTGACCTGACCGCGCGCGACCCGCTCCGCCACCTCCGCCGACGTCAGGCCGGTGTCGCGGTCCGTGTCCGGTGCGACGAGTCCAGCGGGCGGCAGCGTGGGTGGCGCATCGGTCACCCGCCCACTGTCCCAGACCTCACGCGTACCGGGTGGGCGTTCAGGCGAGCGCGCCCACCACGCCGGCCGTCGTCAGCAGGTCGGTCATGAGGAACGAGCCGTTGCTGCCGTACGTGGGGGTCCAGGTCGGGTCCTGCGTGAGGTAGGACTGGCTGTCGCCCTCGATGAGCCCGATGATGACCTCGCCGACGATCCGGCCGCCGACCGGACCGAGGTGCTCGCCGCCGGCCTTCACCTGTGCCTCGCGCAGGACGTAGAACCACAGCGGCGTCCGCTCGTCGAGGTGGTGCGGTGCGAGGTCGGCCAGGTCGCTCTTCGCCAGGACCGGCAGCTTCATGGCCTTGGCGACCGACTGTCCCGACGGCACCTTCATGGTGAGGTTGCGCAGCAGGTTGCGGATGGCCAGGGAGTCCGGGGTCCCGGTCGACTGGCCCATGAGGTGGAACAGGATGCTCGACAGTGACGTGTCGATCATCTTGTTCGGCCGCACCCGGCCGTCGCCGAAGTCGAAGAACGTCTGCCAGTCGATGAACCGGCGCGGGGCCCGGCACCCGCCGCGCAGGTCGTCCGGGTCGGACGGGTTCGGGTCACCGGGCTTGAACACCAGCCCGAAGAACTGCTGGGTGGCGTCGGTCGCGCTCGTGCCGAAGTTCCCGCGGTAGCTGGGCCGGATCTGCGAGTGACCGAACCGGTATGCCGCGACGGAGAACTCGACGGGGATGTAGGGGTCGTTGCGCCACGTGTAGAACTTGCGGCCGTTGGTGAGGATGGTGTTCGTCATCGAGCTGCCGATGGTCTTGGGCAGGAACTCGTGGATCACCATCCACTGGTAGTGCCAGCGGACGACCCGCTGCGCCTCGGCGAAGATCTCCTCCAGCGTGTATGCGGCGCCGAGGTCGGCCTTGACGTCGGCGACGACGGCGTTGTGGAACCGCAGGAACGCCAGCTGGATCTGGCTGACGATGAGGTTCTCGTCGTTGCGGGGGTCGGCGATGAGCGCGACGTTCTGGCTGTTGCGCGGCAGGTCGTGACGCGGCTGGCCGTCGCAGGTCCGGGCCGCCGATCCGGGGATCTCCTCGACGAGCATCGTCGTGCGACCCCCGTCGACGCTCTGGTCGTAGAGGTGCGGGCTGACGCCGGGTCCACCGCCGTAGACGCTGTCGAGGTCGAGCGCCGGGATGCGGAAGTTGCGGATCGACTCGGGGTCCTGCCGGCGGGCGAGGCTCGACGTCGGGTCGAACGTCATGTCGTGGTCGAGGAACTGGCCGAGGAACGTGAACCCGGCGGTGTTGGTGGGGTTGTTCGGGTTGTGCTGGCTCTTGACCGGGTCGGTGATGAGGGTGATGGGGTCGGACAGGTCGTCCTGCGCGTCCATCAGCCCGCCGGGCTGGCCGATCTCGACGAGGGCCTGGCGGATGGTCGGCGTGTCGGCGGAGAAGGGCGGCAGCGTCGGGAACATCCGGCCGAACCGGCCCTGCTCGTAGAACGTGGACCGTGGCGTGGTGACTCCGTTGTCAGCGTTTCCGTGGCTCATGCCCGGTGGAGTTCCGGGGAGCGCCTCCTGATACCTGTGGACAACTTCGGGGCGTCGGCGGCGCGGGTTGGTTGGCTGTCGGGGTGTGGGGTGACGGCGGGGGCAGCCCGACCTACGCCGTGGTGACCGACGAGCTGGTCGCCGCGGCGTCGGCGATCGACGCGGTGACCCGGTCGGCGGCCGCGGCGACGGTCGAGTCGCTGCCCGGACGGGTGTCGGAGGTCGGGCACGCCGGGCTGTTCACGGCGCTGCGCGACTTCTGCGCCCGCTGGGACGCCGGGCTGTCGCACCTCGTCGGCGACAGCACCGCGATGGCCGACAAGCTCGGAGCCTGCGCCGAGGCCTACGTGGTGAACGAGGACGAGGCGCAGGGGGCGTACCAGCAGCTGGCCTCCTGCGCCCTGGTCGGAGTGGACCGGCCGGTGCTGCCGCCGGTCGAGCCCATCGGGTAGCGGATGGCCGGCGACGAGGGTCTCGAGGCGTTGCTGGCGTCGGGCGCGGGCGTGGAGCGGTTGGTGCCCGCCGACACCGGCGGGCTGGTCGTCGTCGCCGACACCCTGCGGGCGCACGCGGCACGGCTCGACGAGGGCGGCTGGTCCCTGTCCCGGGTCGAGGTCACCAGCTGGCGCGGGGCGGCCAGTGCCGGGTTCGGTGCGGCGATCGAGGTGGAGCCCGCGCGGTGGCGGTCGGCGGCCGAGGCGTTCGTCGCCGGCGCCGCTGCCGTCGAGGGCTTCGTGGCGGCGGTCGCGGCGGCTCGGGACATCGCCGCATCGGCGGCTCAGGTGTACCGGGAGTACGAGCGGGCGGCGGCGGTCGCCGTCTTGGCCGCGGGCGTCGGGGTTGTCACGGCGCCGCCGTCGCTCGCGGTCGGCGCCCGCATCGAAGGGCTGCAGCGAGCTCAGGCGGCCGGTGCGGGTGGAGTCGTGGGCGACGCGGAGGCGCTGCGCCGTCGGGCGATCGCGCTGCTGGCGTCGGCGCGGTCGGCGGTCGACGCCGCCGGTGACCTGGCCGCCGACGCGCTCGGGCGGGCGGCCGAGGCGGCCCCGGCGGCGCGACGCTTCTGGGAGTCGACCATCCGACCCGCCGACCTGGTCGGCACCGGACACACCACTCTCGACTGGGCCGGCATGCTGCCCGGCGTCGGTGCGGCACCCGACGCGGTCAACGCCGGCTGGTACGCCGCGGAAGGAGACTGGGGACAGGCCGGCTGGAGCGCGATCGCCATGGCGCCGGTCGTCGGCGACTGGCTCGCGGCCACCCGCCGGGCGGTCAAGGCCGGTGAGGCCCTCAGCGGTGTCGCCCCGAGTGCCGCCGCGAGGGCCCAGCGAGTGGCCCCGGCTGGCTGGCCACCCACGAGGTCGACGGCTCGCACACCCTGGAGCGCCACGTCGGAGCCACCCGCCTCTACCTGGTCTCTCGCCTCTACGGCACCGAGCCCATCGACGCTAGCCTCGTCCTTCCTTCGCAGCCGGCAGGCCGAAGCTTGCTCGCCGAGCGCTCGGATGGACGAACGCGACCAAGATCGAGCGCTTCCTGGCCAACCCCAACAAGCAGCGAACCAGCTTCAACGCGACCTTGGCCAGCGTAACTGGTTACGGCGTCGTCGCGGCCAGCGACTCACGTCGTGCACCCTGTACGGTCTAGAAGTGTTCTCTGGTCAAGGATCCGGTGAGCCGCGGACGGATACCGGATCTGGACCGCGTTCCCGCCAAGGTTAGGTGAGGCCGTGTGGAGTCGAAGTCCGCGCTCACCGAGTTCCTCTCGTGCTACCTCAACCAGGACTGGATGGATCTAGCGCCCGACCCTTGGGCGTGCGTCCGCCTCTACGCCTACGTCGAGGGGCCGATCGAGGAAGTCGCCGAGCGGCCGCCAGACAAGCCCGCAACCTGGTCGCCCTCGACCTGCCGAGCGACGCAGCTGTACGAGCGGCTGCTCGAGGACCACGGCATGCACTACATGCCTCGCGTCGACGGGTACGAGGCGAATGACTGGTTGAGCCAGGTGGCGGGGGTGTTGGAGGACGCGGTCGCTCATCGACGGGCCAACGGCTGACCGGTTCGCGCGGTGGAAAGTTGCCGCCAGGACGGCAACTTTCCACCACACGAGGGTGACTCAGCGAACCGCCAGCCCGTGGGCGCGAGTTGCCGAACCCCTGGGTACCCCCAATGATCAGACCACCCTGCGTGCGCCCACCGATGCGCGCACCGAAGGAGTGCCGATGCCCGACCGCGATCGTCCCCTCTCCCTCACGCGACGACAGGTCATCGGTGCCGTCACGGGGACCGCGGGCCTGCTCGCCGCCGGCGCCCTGGCGCCCTCGAGTGCCGTGGCTGCGGGTGGCGCGCCGATCAGGAGCGGCGGCTGCGACGCTGACCATGGACCCCGCCAGGGTCCGTCGCTGGGCGGCGGACACGTGGCACTGCCTGGTGGCGATGACCGACGAGCGGACCGGCCTCGTCGCGGACAACTCGCCCGACACCCTGACCGCGAGCGGACGGTCGGGCTGGACGTCGCCGACCAACATCGGCGGCATGCTGTGGAGCACCGTGGTCGCCCGCGAGCTCGGGCTGATCTCTCGTCCCGAGGCCACCGTGCGGCTGCTGCGGCTGCTCCAGACGATCGACCGGATGCCACGTCACGAACCGAGCGGCATGTACTACAACTGGTACTCGCCGCAGACCGCCAAGAAGCTCACCGCCTGGCCGGTCGGCGGCGGGGTGCTCTACCCGTTCCTCTCCAGCATCGACAACGGCTGGCTCGGGGCGGCGCTGCGCGTGGTCATGAACTCCGACCGTGGCGCCGGCGTCCTCGCGGGACGCATCTTCCGCCGGATGCGGTGGGACATGTTCTACAACCCCGACGCGCCCAGGCCGGGCGGCCTGATCCACGGCGGCTTCTGGGACGCACCGCCGGCGCCGGGACAGGCGTACATCCGCGGCAACCACATCGGGGTCGGGCCGGACGTCTACTACACGACCAACTACTACGACACCGCCGTCTCGGAGACGCGGATCACCACCTACCTCGGGATCATCACCGGCCAGATCCCCCAGGAGCAGTACTTCGCGATGTGGCGGACGTTCCCCGAGGACTGCGGCTGGAGCTGGCAGGAGAGCCAGCCGGCGGGCGTGACCCGCAACTACTTCGGCATCGACGTCTACGAGGGCGCGTACGCATACCGGGGTATGCGCGTCGTGCCGGGTTGGGGCGGCAGCATGTTCGAGGAGCTGATGCCCGACGTCTTCGTGCCGGAGGCGACGTGGGCGCCGAACAGCTGGGGCCGCAACCACCCGCTGCACATCCGGGCGCAGCGCGAGCACGGGCTGGACGAGGCGGGCTACGGCTACTGGGGCTTCTCGCCGTCGAGCGACCCGTTCGGCGGCTACCGGGAGTACGGCGTCGACCTGCTCGGGATGAACCCCACCGGCTACTACTCCGACGAGCAGAACACCAACCCCGACATCGGCTTCGGCACCTGCCGGGCGGCGACGAACCCGTCCCCCACCTTCGGCGACGGGGTGGTGACGCCGCACGCGTCGTTCCTCGCGATGATGCACGAGCCGGACCAGGCGTACACGAATCTCGTCAAGATCGAGGACGAGCTCGGCGCGTATGCGTCGGGCGGCTTCCTCGACGCGGTGGCCACCCGGTCGGGCACGCTCTCGCATTTCTACTTCTCACTGGACCAGGCCATGGTGATGGGCGCGCTGGGCAACGTCCTGGCCGGCGACGTCGTCCGAAAGGCGTTCTGCGGCAAGGACGCCGAGGCCGCCCTGCGTCCCGTGATCGGGGTGGAGGAGTTCGGCGCGCACGCCTGAGACTCGACGTCGAGGGGAACAGAAGGGACCTGGGCCTCTAGGGGAGAACGGCCCGCTCTGAGAGGCTGCGGCCATGGCGCACGCGGTCACCACCACCCTGTCCGCGGCCCGACCGCGCCCCGTGGGCCTCGCGTTCTTCGCCGTTACCATCGTCGCCGCGGTCGTCGCCGAGGTCGCCCTGACCCTGCAGGCGAACCCCGGACCGGGGGGCTGGACGACGGCCCTCTCGCCCCTGAGCGGGCTGGTGTACGTCGCCGCCGGCCTCGTCGCGTGGACCCGACGGCCGCGCAACCGGATGGGCCCGCTGCTGTGCGTCGGTGGGCTGCTCTGGCTCGCGTCGGGCGCGGTGTACATCGACAACCCCCTGCTCTTCGGCCTGGGTCTGGTCGCGCAGACCGCGCCCATCGCCTTCGTCGTACACGCCCTCCTCGCCTACCCGTCCGGTCGGCTGAGAGGCGCCGCGTCCTGGGTGCTGACCGTCGCTATCTACGTCGCCGCACTCGTCCTCCAGGCCCCCCTCTACCTCTTCCGCACCCTGGGCTCGGAGCCGGCGGTGCTGTGGCTGGGCGCCCGGCCCGACATCGTGGCGGTTGTCCGGCCCCGGCAGTCGGTGGTCGGGCTCGCCGTGCTGGGCGCCACTGCGGTGGTCCTGGCCCGCCGGGTCATCGCCGCCGACCCGAGCCAACGCCGCGTCCTGCTGCCGGTCTACGCGTCCGGCATCGTCGTCGTCCTGCTCGTGACGAGCGTCGTCAACGTGCTCCGCCTCTTAGGCCTCAACAGTGGTCCGGTGGTGGACCTGTTCCAGACCGTCGTCCTCTGCCTCGTCCCGGTGGCCTTCGTCACCGGCGTACTGCTCGGCGGCTTCGCGCGTACCGGTGAGCTGGACGAGCTCGCCGAGTGGCTGGGGTCGTCGGGCGCCCGGCCCGACCTGCAGTACGCGGTCGCCCGCACCCTCGGCGACCCGAGCGTGCGGCTGGCGCACCGGTTCGGCGAGGGCTGGGTCGACGAGAACGGGATCACGGTCCAGCTCCCGGCCGAGCGGTCGACGCAGGCCGCCGCGTTCGTCGAGCTGGAGGGGCGCCCGGTCGGCGCGATCCTCTACGACAGCACGCTCATCCCGGACGCCGGCCCGGTGGACGCCGCCGGCCGCGTCGTCGCCATCGCGCTCGACCGGCAGCGCCTCACCGCCCAGCTGCTGGCGAGCCAGGAGGAGCTGCGGGAGTCCCGGACGCGGCTCGTCGAGGCCGGTGACCACGAACGCCGGCGCCTGGCCCAGGACCTCCACGACCGGCTCCAGGGCCGGCTCATCCTCCTCGCGCTCCGGGTGGGCAATGCCCTGCCCGGCGACGACCTCGGCGAGATCCGTCGTGGTCTCGACGAGTCCATCACCGAGCTGCGGTGGCTGGTCCAGGGCGTCATGCCGGCGCTGCTGATGGAGCGCGGGCTGACCGCCGCGGTCGAGGACCTGGCCGACCGGGTACCGATCCGCACCGTCCTCGACTTCGGCGGAGACCACCACGAGGGCCGCGACGAGCGGCTGCCGGCGTCGGTCGAGGGCACGGCGTACGCCGTCATCGCCGAGGCCCTCACCAACGCGGTTAAGCACTCGGCGGCATCGCTGATCGTGGTGACGGTGCGTCGGGAGCCGACGCACCTGCAGATCAAGGTGGCCGACGACGGCGTCGGCGGAGCGGGCCCGTCCGGCGGCCTGGGCCTGCGCGGGATGAGCGACCGGGTGCAGGCGCTGGGTGGACGCCTCCAGATCGAGAGTCCACCCACCGCGGGGACGCAGGTCCTGGCGGAGCTGCCGTGCGCCTCCTGATCGGGGAGGACGAGGCGCTCCTGCGGGAGGGGCTCGGCCTGGTCCTCGCCCAGCACGACATCGAGATCGTCGGGACCTCCGGGAACGCGGAGGAACTCGTCCTCAAGGCTCGGGAGCTGGTGCCGGACCTGGTGCTCACCGACATCCGGATGCCTCCGACGCATACCGACGACGGGCTGCGCGCTGCGCTGCGGATCCGGGAGGCCAGTCCGACCATGGCGGTGGTCCTGCTGTCCCAGTTCGTGCAGCGCCGCTACGCGATGGAGCTGCTGGCCGACCGGGGTGGGCGGGTCGGCTACCTGCTCAAGCAGCGCGTGCTCGACGTCCCGGCCTTCGTCCAGGACCTGCGCCGGGTCGCCGACGGCGGCACCGCCCTGGACCCCGAGGTGGTCTCCCTGATGATGAGCCGCGGTATGCGTGACGACGCCGCCGTCGACTCCCTCTCCCCGCGCCGCCGCGAGGTGATGTCCCTCATCGCGGAGGGGCTCAGCAACGCGGCGATCGCGCGGCGGCTGTTCATCTCGGAGAAGGCCGTCGTGGCGCACGCGTCCGGCATCTACGACACGCTCGGCCTGTCGGCGGACGCCGACGAGCACCGCCGCGTCCTGGCCGTCATCCAGTACCTCGGCCGCTGACCGCCCCGAACAGCAGTGGGTGTCGGTTCGATCTGACGGTCGAACCGGCACCCACTCTGGCCATCGCGCGGCGTCAGCCGCCTTTAACAGCGGCTCCGCGGGCTCAGCTGCAGCCGCTGGTGCTGCCGCATCCTTCGCAGACGTAGCAGGAGCCCGCGGGACGCATCTTCGTGCCGCAGGTCATGCACATCGGTGCGTCGGCCGCCTTGCCCTGGAACTTCTCCATCAGCTCGGCCGACGAGTGGATCCCGGAGATCTCGCGGGCGGACGCCGCGCCGGCTCCGGACTTGACGTCCTCGACGGCGATCGTCGCGCCACGCTCCGCCGGAGCGGACTCGGCCGGGGCGGTCGCCTTGGCCTCGGCCGGTGCCTCGGCGGGCACCTCGACGAGCCTGGGCCGGGAGATCGGCGCCGACTGGGCGTAGGTCTCCAGCTCGTCCTCGACCTCCTCGTCCGACTCGGACTCCGACGGCGCATACGAACCGGTCTCGAGCTGCCGGGCCCGCTCGTCGGCGGTGTGGATGCCGATGTAGGAGCGGGTCTCGAAGTCGAGGTAGTCCAGCGCCAGCCGCCGGAAGACGTAGTCCATGATCGACTGCGCCATCCGCACGTCCGGGTCGTCCGTGAGTCCGGCCGGCTCGAACCGCAGGTTGGTGAACTTCTCGACGAACGTCTCGAGCGGCACGCCGTACTGCAGGCCGATCGACACCGCGATCGAGAAGGCGTCCATCACGCCGGCCAGGGTCGAGCCCTGCTTGCCGAACTTGAGGAACAGCTCGCCGAGACCGTCGTCCGGGTAGGAGCCGGCGGTGAGGTAGCCCTCGGCGCCGCCCACGGAGAACGACGTCGTCTGGGACGGCCGGCGCTTCGGGAGACGCTTGCGGACGGGGCGGTACTCGACGACCTTCTGGATCACCGGCTCGGCGGCCGCCGCTGCCTTGTCGGCCGCCGCGTCCTTGGCGGTCGAGCCGCCGTCGGAGAGCGGCTGGCCGACCTTGCAGTTGTCGCGGTAGACGGCGAGCGCCTTGAGGCCGAGCCGCCAGCCCTGGAAGTAGACGTCGGCGATCTCCTCGACCGTCGCCGTCTCCGGCAGGTTGACCGTCTTGCTGATGGCGCCGGAGAGGAACGGCTGGGCGGCCGCCATCATCCGCACGTGGCCCATCGGCTGGATCGCGCGGGCACCCATCGCGGTGTCGAAGACCTCGTAGTGCTCCGGCTTGAGGCCGGGCGCGTCGATGACGTGGCCCTTGTCGGCGATGTACTCGACGATCGCCTCGCTGGTCTCGGTGGTGTAGCCGAGCTTCTTGAGGGCCCGCGGGATCGTCAGGTTGACGATCTGCATCGAGCCGCCGCCGACCAGCTTCTTGAACTTGACCAGCGAGAAGTCGGGCTCGATGCCCGTCGTGTCGCAGTCCATCATGAAGCCGATGGTCCCGGTCGGCGCCAGGACCGAGGCCTGGGCGTTGCGGTAGCCGTTCTTCTCGCCGATGGACACGACGTCGGCCCACGCCTTGGTGGCGAGCTGGTGGATCGAGCGGTCCATCGCGTCGAGGGTGCGGATCTCGTCGTTCGCCGCCTGGTGCTTGCGCATCACGCGCTTGTGGGCGTCGGCGTTGCGCGCATACCCGTTGTAGGCGCCGACGATGCCGGCGAGCTCGGCCGACCGCTTGTAGGAGGCGCCGGTGAGCAGCGAGGTGATCGTCGCGGCGAGCGCGCGACCGCCCTCGGAGTCGTAGCCGTGGCCGGTGGCCATGAGCAGGGCGCCGAGGTTCGCATACCCGATGCCGAGCTGGCGGTAGTCGCGGGTCGTCTGACCGATCGCCTCCGTCGGGAAGTCGGCGAAGCAGATCGAGATGTCCATCGCGGTGATGACCAGCTCGGTCACCTTCTGGAAGGTCTCGGCGTCGAAGGTGTCGTCGTCGCGGAGGAACTTCAGCAGGTTGAGCGAGGCGAGGTTGCAGGAGGAGTTGTCGAGCGACATGTACTCCGAGCACGGGTTGCTGGCGGTGATCCGGCCCGTCTCCGGGTTGGTGTGCCAGGCGTTGATGGTGTCGTCGTACTGGATGCCGGGGTCGGCGCACTCCCACGCGGCCTTGGCGATCTTGTCCCACAGCTCGCGGGCGTCGACGGTCTCGATGACCGAGTTGTCGAGGCGGGACCGCAGCCCGAACGGCGAGCCGTTCTCCACCGCGGTCATGAACTCGTCGTTGACCCGGACCGAGTTGTTGGCGTTCTGGTACTGGACGGAGACGATGTCCTTGCCGCCGAGGTCCATGTCGAACCCGGCGTCGCGCAGCGCGCGGATCTTGTCCTCCTCGCGCGCCTTGGTCTCGATGAACTCCTCGATGTCGGGGTGGTCGACGTCGAGGACGACCATCTTGGCCGCGCGGCGGGTGGCGCCACCGGACTTGATGGTGCCGGCGGACGCGTCGGCGCCACGCATGAAGGAGACCGGGCCGCTGGCGGTGCCGCCGGAGCTGAGCAGCTCCTTGGACGAGCGGATGCGGGAGAGGTTGAGGCCGGCGCCGGAGCCGCCCTGGAAGATCTTCCCCTCCTCCTTGTACCAGTTGAGGATCGAGTCCATCGAGTCCTCGACGGCGAGGATGAAGCAGGCGCTGACCTGCTGCGGTGAGGGCGTGCCGACGTTGAACCACACCGGGGAGTTGAACGAGAACACCTGGTGGAGCAACGCATACGTCAGCTCGTGCTCGAAGAGGATCGCGTCGTCCTCGGTGCCGAAGTAGCCGTAGTCACGGCCGGCCTTGACGTAGGTGAGGACCACGCGGTCGATGAGCTGCTTGAGACCGTTCTCGCGCTTCTCGGTGCCGAGGGCGCCGCGGAAGTACTTCGTGGTGACGATGGTCGAGGCGTTGACCGACCAGAAGTCGGGGAACTCGACCCCGCGCTGCTCGAAGATCGTCTCGCCGGTCTTCCAGTTCTGCTGGACGACGTCGCGCGTCTCCCACGTGACCTCGTCGTAGGGGTGCACACCAGGGGTCGTGTAGATCCGCTCGATCGTCACGCCCTTGCCCTTGCCGTTCCTGCCCGGCTTGGTGGCGCCGGAGCGGTTGGCGGTCTCGGTCATCTGTGCTCCCCTTTCCCGGTCGTCCCGGGCCTCGTATGTCGGTTGTATCGCGGAGGTCTGACACTCGACGCGACTGCGCCCCGGTGCCGGTGGTGCTGGTGTTACTCGGTATGCGTGGAGGCCGAGCGCTGGTCGGCGGGCTCCTCGCCGGTCGCGTCCCGTTCGGCGCGCAACAGCGTGATGGCGGCCTCGAAGTCCTCGAGGTTGTCGAACGCCTGGTAGACGGAGGCGAACCGGAGGTAGGCGACCTCGTCGAGCTCCCGGAGCGGTTCGAGCACGGCCAGGCCGACCTCGTGCGCCTCGACCTCGGCGCTGCCCTGGGACCGGATGGTCTCCTCGACCCGCTGGGCCAGCACCGCCAGGTCGTCCTCGGTGACCGGTCGGCCCTGGCAGGCCTTGCGGACGCCGACGAGGACCTTCTGGCGGCTGAACGGCTCGGTGACGCCGGAGCGCTTGACGATGCTCAGGCTGGCGGACTCGACGGTGGTGAACCGGCGGCCGCACTCCGGGCACTGCCGGCGGCGCCGGATGGCGGTGCCGTCGTCGGTGGTACGGGAGTCGATGACCCGGGAGTCGTTGTGTCGGCAGAAGGGGCAGTGCATGGTGCTGGGCTCCCTTCTGGGGACGGTTCGGGGGACATCATGTGAACAATCTGTGGAGAAGTCGTCTTCCCCTGGGGACTACATGTGGACGACTTACATCCGTGTAACTACTACATCTAGGGGTAGAGGTAACGCCCTCGCGGGGTCGACTGTCAAGGGCGGCCGCCGTTCGGCGTGTCGGGGTGCGTCGGCGCTCGACGGACGTTGGGGGCCTCCGTCGCCGCAACAACTGACGACGGGGGCAGTCGTTGCGGGGCTGCGGCCGCAGGAGCGGCCATGCCGCTCCGGCTCGGCCGCAGCTCGGGACCTGCTCGGCCGCGCGCAACAACTGACGCCGCATAGTTGCGGGGACCGCTCCGCCGCAACAACTGACGACGAGGGCAGTAGTTGCGGGGCTACGGCCGCCAGGAGCGCAACAACTGACGACGTCGTCAGTAGTTGCGGCGGGCATGGCCGGCAGCAGATTCTCCGGCTGCGACACCCGGCGGCAAACGGTAGGTTTCTGCCCCTACCGGGCCTGTGGACGGACCAGCCGAAGGGTCTGAGCGCTCGGCCATACTGACGAGATTGTGAGACGGAAGGACCAGGGTCACCCTGAGGAGGCGACGAGTGCACCGACCTGGATCGCGCCGTTGGACGGCTACCGGAGTTGGGCTTGGAGTGGCTGCACTCGCCCTGATCGCGGCCTGCTCCACTCCAGATCCGACGCCGCCACCGTCATCCACAACGTCGCCGGTGAGTACCAGCTCGTCGACAACGTCAGCACCCTCGTCGTCGTCGACAGCGCCCGGGACCGCTACCACCGCGACGTCCGACATCCCCGAGGCCGCCCGCGCCAACACACCAGACGGCGCCGTGGCCTTCACTCAATATTTTGGGAAGGTTCTCGACGCGTCCTTCACTGGGCTTGACGAACAGGCGTTGAAGCCGCTCATCCTTCCGGGGTGCAAGAGTTGCTCAGGCATCGTGGGATCTATCGAAAAATACCGCGCAAACGGCCAACGCTTCATCGGTGAGTACATCCGAGTTACCCGACGCCATCTACTCGAACCAAGAAAGTAATGTGTCAAAGGTTCTTGCAGTAACCAGCCAAGCCGGTGGCAAGATCGTGAATACGACCGGTTCCACCGTCGAAGCCGTCCCTCCGAGCAAGGGAACGTTGTCTATACAACTTAGGTTCGACGGTCAGTGGCGTGTCTCGGAGATGCAAGGCACCGCATGAAAAGGCGCTCCTGTTCGCTTTCTGCTTAGTATCCTCAATTGTGCTCGCTTCGCCGAACGCGGTGGCTGACGGCGCTGAATGCGGTCCCCTTGTGATCGAGTGCGTAGTTGATCGAGGTGGCATCGACACGACTTCGACACGGCAAGCGATATTGAACTTGCCGCGGGGGCCCGGGGATCAAGGGGGCGGCGTTTATCAGCCAGCCGCCAACGCTCCCCGCTATGAGTACGGGTCGACGGTCGCCTGCTCGAATACCGCCCTGCCTGGCGATGCTGGCGCCGAAGTCATGTGCAATGGAGCGCTGATGGCCTGCGCCAACCCGGCCAATGGACCCGGACCGTTGACCCGGATCTGGCGTCGAACCGTCCAAGAGGGCCAACCACCGTCCGCGTGGCAGCTGATCGGGACCACTTGCTGGGCCGACGCAGTGCCGGGGAGCCGGCCGCCGTTGACGATGGCGATGATCCAGGACGCGTTCAACCACACCCCATGGGCGAAACCGCAGATCTCCACACAGCCGAAGGGCGACGTCACGCTCGTCGGACTGGACACGTTCTACAAGGTGAACTGGTCCGAGCAGGGCTTCCAGCCCGGCGAGATCGACAACGTCGACCCGACCCGGATGAACGGGTACCGCGTCGACATCCGGGTCAAGCTCGTCAGCTTCATGTGGCAGTTCGGCGACGGGCAGACGTTCGGGCCGACGACGTCGGAGGGCGGGGTGTACCCCTCGGGCAACATCACCCACCAGTACGTCAAGGGCGGGGGCTACCCCGCCAGCGTCAACACCACCTTCGGTGGCGAGTTCCGCATCGACGGCGGCGACTGGGCGCCCATCCCGGACAGCGTCCAGGTGCCCGGCCCGGCGACGACCGTCACCGTGCGGACCGCGCAGGCGGAGCTCGTCGCCCGCTAGCCCGGTCCTGGTCGGCAAGAGCAAGACCCCTCGCAACCGGCGGCGCCCCACAGCGAACAGAAGCAGCCGCCCGCGAACTGTCGCTCGGAAGCCGCACACTTTCACTTCTGCTTCGCTTATTGATTGTCCACTTGCGCTCCCTTACGCTCGCCGCACCATCCACTGTCGGATGCGGGACGAGGAGGTCGAGTGGCGTCGCTCAGCGAGTTCGACCGCGAGAAGGCCATCCTCGTCGACCTCGACCAGCACGGCCGGGTGGAGGTCGGAGAGCTGAGCCGACGCTTCGGCGTCTCGGCGGTCACCGTCCGCAAGGACCTCGAGAGCCTCGAGCGCCGCTCCATGCTGCGGCGGATCCGCGGCGGCGCGCTCATGGCCCACCGCACCGACGAGGGCGCCTTCGAGTTCCGGCAGCGGGTCGCCGCCAAGGCCAAGCGAGCCATCGCCCGGCGGGCCGCGACGCTGGTGCAGCCGGGTGACGTCATCGCCCTGGACTCGTCCAGCACCTGCTTCTACCTCGCCGAGCAGCTCGTCGACATCGCCCCGCTCACCGTCATCACCAACGGCCTGCGCGCGTCCTCGCACCTGCTGGCCGCCTCGTCGGCGACGGTGATCATGCCCGGAGGGGTCCTCCGCCGGGCGTCCGAGTCGATGGTCGGGTTCTTCAACGGCGTCCTCGACGGCCGCGGTCGCGTGGACAAGGGCTTCTTCGGTCTCGTCGGCCTCAGCCTGCAGCGCGGCATGCTCGACATCACCCCCGAGGAGGCCCACGCCAAGGAGGCGATGGCCGCCATCTGCCGCCAGGTGTGGGGCCTGTTCGACTCCTCCAAGGTCGAACGGTTCGGCACCCACCCGTTCGCGTCGGTCGACCGCATCACCGGGTTCATCTCCGACACCGGCGTCCCCCGCTCGATCCACGAGGAGTGGACGCAGGCCGGCATCGTCTGGCACCTCGTGGACCCCGAGGCGGACGCCACCGCGCACCCGGGCAACGCCCACCCCAGCGCCGCCGTCCGCGCGGCCACCGCCAAGAGCCACGGCCACCTCGTATGACCACCACCACCGTCGCCGCCGTCGACCTCGGCGCCGAGAGCGGCCGGGTCGCCAAGGTCGCCTTCGACGGCACCCGACTCGACCTCGACGTCGTCAACCGATTCACGCACTCCCCCGCCGACGACCACGGCGTCCTCCGCTGGGATCTGCCCACCCTCTGGAACGGAGTCCGCGACGGCCTGGCCGCCCTCGGCGCCGACTCCGGAACGACCGTCGCCAGTGTCGGCGTGGACGCCTGGGGCGTCGACTACGGGCTCATCGACGCCGACGGCAACCTCGTCGACAGCCCCACCTGCTACCGCGACCACCGGCAGGTGGAGGCCTACGACGAGGCGTTGGACACCGTCGGCGCCCACCGGCTCTACGCCGCGACCGGCGTCCAGGTCATGCCGATCAACACCGTGTTCGCCCTGGCGTCGGACGCGCGGACCCGCCCCGAGCGGCTCGAGCGAGCCGCCACCCTGCTCATGCTCCCCGACGTCTTCCACCACCTGCTCAGCGGCACCAGCGTCACCGAGTACTCGGCCGCCTCGACGTCCGGTTGCTACGACATGGCCGAGAACCGCTGGGCGACAGAGCTTCTCGACGAGCTGGGCGTCCCGACCCACCTGCTCCCCGAGGTGGTCGCCCCGGGGACGGAGGTCGGCCCACTGCTCGACGACCTCGCCATCGGAGCGCTGCGCGGCGCCCGCGTCGTCATGCCGCCCGGTCACGACACCGCCAGCGCGGTCGTCGGGACCCCGCTGGCCGACCCCGCCGGCCTCTACATCTCGTCCGGCACTTGGTCCCTGGTCGGCATCGAGGTGCCCCAGCCCGTCATCACCGACGAGACCCAGGCCCGCAACATCACCAACGAGGGCGGGTATGCCGGCACGATCCGGCTGCTGCGCAACGTCGCCGGTCTGTGGGTGCTGCAGTCCTGCCGCCGGGACTGGCAGGCACGCGGACAGGCGTACACGTATCCCGAGCTCGTCGAGCTCGCCCGGGCCGCCCGGCCGCTGCGCGGCATCGTCAACCCCGACGCCCCGGACTTCCTCGACGGGCAGGACACACCCGCCCGCATCCAGCGCTACTGCGCGGCCACGGGCTCGCCGGTGCCGGAGACCCCCGGCGAGATCGTCCGCTGCGTCCTCGACTCGCTGGCGTTGAGCTACCGCGCCGTCGTCGACGACCTGCAGAGTGTGACCGGCCAGCGGATCCCCAGCGTCAACATCGTCGGTGGCGGGTCCAACAACGCCCTGCTGTCGCAGCTGACCGCCGACGCGACGGGGCTTCCGGTCCACTGCGGGCCGGTCGAGGCGACGGCCCTCGGCAACGCCGCCACCCAGCTGGTCGCCCTCGGTGAGATCGCCGGCCTCGCGCAGATCCGCGAGGTCGTCGCCGCGTCGAGCCCGATGACCAGCTACCAGCCGCAGGGCGGCGACGCCTGGGACGACGCCTACCAGCACCTCACCGGGCTGCTGCGGCGCGACCGCCAGCGGCGCGACGTCAGCCAGTTCTGAAACCCATCACAACCCATCAGAGGAGCTCACCGATGAGACTCAGCACCACCGGTAAGTCCGCCGCCGTCGTGACCCTGGCCCTGGCCGTGGCCCTGTCCGGCTGCACCAAGAAGAACGACGACACGTCCGGTGGTGCCGCGGCCGGAAGCGGCAGCACCGGCTCCGCATCGGCGGGCGGTGGCGGCGGCGGCAAGAAGATCGCCTTCGTCCCCAAGCTGCAGGGCATCCCGTACTTCGAGGCCATGAACGCCGGCGGGCAGCAGGCCGCCAAGGACCTCGGCCTCACCTGGCTCTACCAGGGCCCGACGCAGGCCGACGCCGCGGCGCAGGCGCAGATCGTCCGCTCCTACATCCAGCAGAAGGTCGACACGCTCATCGTCGCCCCCAACGACCCGGACTCGATGGCCCCCGTGCTGCAGCAGGCCAAGGATGCCGGCATCAAGGTCCTCACGTCCGACACCGACGCGCCCAGCTCGGTCCGCGAGGCGTTCGTGTCGCAGGCGTCGACGGAGGGCATCGGCACCGCGCTCGTCGACGAGCTGGCCAAGCCGATGGGCAACAAGGGCAAGTACGCCATCGTCTCCTGCGGCGAGACCGCGCAGAACCTCAACTCCTGGATCGCCGTCCAGAAGAAGGTCACGGCCGACAAGTACAAGGACATGACGATCGTCGACACCGTGTATGCCGGTGAGGACCAGAACAAGGCCACGCAGATGGCCACCGACCTCATGAACGCCCACCCCGACCTCACCGGCCTGGTCGGCGAGTGCACCTCCTCGGCCCCCGGCGTCGCGCAGGCGGTCAAGGACGCCGGCAAGATCGGCAAGGTCTTCACCGTCGGCCTCGGGACCCCCAAGTCGATGGCGCCCTACCTCCAGGACGGGTCGTCCTCGGCGTCGATCCTGTGGGACGTCCAGAACCTCGGCTACCTCACGGCGTGGGCCGGTCTGCAGGCGGCCCAGGGCAAGCCCTTGGCCGCGACCAACAACGTCAGCACCAAGATGCCGGCGGTCGCGTTCGACAGCGCCACCAAGGTGCTGCTGCTCGGACCGCCGCTGACCATCACCAAGGACAACGTCAGCCAGTTCAACTACTGACCGGTCCAGCAGACGCAAAACCGTTCTGACGAAAGGACACCCGTGGTTGCCCGGCTCGAGCTGAGGGACATCTCCAAGCGGTACGGCGGCGTGCGCGCCATCCGTCACGCCGACCTCAGCGTCGAGCCGGGCACCGTGCACGCGGTGGTCGGCGAGAACGGCGCCGGCAAGTCGACCCTGATCAAGATCATCGCGGGAGCCGAGAGCGCCGACACCGGCACCATCGAGTTCGAGGGCTCGCCGGTGACGCTGGGGTCGACGCAGGACGCGCTGCACTACGGCATCCAGACCGTCTACCAGGAGCCGCAGCTCTTCGCCGAGCTCACCGTCTCCGAGAACATCTTCGTCGGACGCGAGCTGGTGCGCGGCGGCCGCGTCGACTGGGCCGCCCAGCACGAGCGGGTGCTCGAGCTGCTGGCGCTGCTCGGCCTGCCCGAGGCGTATGCGACGAGGGCGGTCGGCGACCTGTCGATCGCCGAGCAGCAGCAGGTATCCATCGCCAAGGCGCTGGCCGGCGACGCCAAGGTGCTCATCCTCGACGAGCCCTCGGCGATCCTCACCGACTCGGAGATCGAGGTGCTGTTCGGTGTCGTCCGCCGGCTGACGGAGTCCGGCGTCTCCGTCATCTACATCTCCCACCGGCTGGACGAGCTGTTCCGGATCTGCCAGCAGGTCACGGTGATGCGCGACGGGCGCACCGTCGGCACCTGGCCCATCGAGGAGCTCACCCTCCGCAAGATCGTCGAGCTGATGGTGGGCGGCGAGATCGAGGAGCACACCGTCGCCCGTGCGCCGAAGGACACCGAACCGCGACTGGTGCTCGAGGACCTCGCCGTCGAGGGTCATTTCACCGACGTCGACGTCTCGGTCCGGCCCGGTGAGGTGGTCGGCCTCTACGGGCTGGTCGGCTCCGGGGTCGCCGAGATCGCCGAGACGGTCTTCGGTATGCGGCAGCCCTCGGGAGGCCGGATCACGTTGGACGGCAAGGCCATCACGCCGAAGAACCCGCGCGATGCCCAACGCCTCGGCATCGCCCTGCTCCCGGCGAACCGCAAGACACAGGGGATGTTCTCGTTCCAGGCCATCTCGTTCAACATCTCCGTGGCCCACCTGCCGCTGCTGTCCAAGGCCAAGGTGTGGATGGACCGCGGGCGTGAGACGTCCGTCGCCAAGGACATGATCACGCGCCTGTCGATCAAGACGCCGAGCGAGCGCCAGCCCATCTCGGCGATGTCCGGCGGCAACGCCCAGAAGGTGGTGCTGGCCCGGCAGCTGGTCGAGCGCCCCGCCGTCCTCGTGCTCGCCGAGCCGACCCAGGGCGTCGACGTCGGGGCCAAGGAGGAGATCCACCGCATCATCGCCGCCCTCGCCGACGACGGGACGGCGGTCCTCGTCTCGACCTCCGACCTCAGCGAGGCCCTTCGGATCAGCGACCGGCTGCTCGTCGTGCGCGACGGCACGACGACCAAGGAGTTCCGACCCGGAGCGCAGCAGGCGGACGTCCTCGCCGCGGCCGCCGGCGCCGAGGATGTCGAACCCGAGGCGCATACCCCTGAGCCGTCGAAGGAGCAGGCATGACCGCCACTCCGCAGCTGGAGCGCACCCGCCCCGGCGCGGGCCGCCCGGCGCATCCTCCCGTCGCCGGTCACGGGGCAGGAGTGGGTCCTCGTCGCGATCCTCGTCGTGCTGTGGCTGGTGCTGTCGTTCGCGACCCCGGCCTTCGCGACGGCGGGGTCGTGGCAGCCGCTGCTGGCGTCCGTCGCCCCGGTGGCCCTCATGGGCGTCGGGATGACGATGATCATCATCACCGGCGGGATCGACGTCTCGGTCGGCGGCGCCATGATGGTCACTGGAGTCACCACCGCGAAACTGCTTGTGGACCAAGGCGTCTCGCTCATCGTCGCCCTGCTGTGCGCGATGGTCCTGGGCGCGGTCCTCGGCCTGGTCAACGGCCTGCTCATCGCCTACGGCCACGTCCACGCGATCATCATCACGTTCGGTACGGCCAACATCTTCCAGTTCATCGGGCGGCAGATCTTCGGCAGCCAGACGGTCAACGGCATCCCCGGCACGCTCGACTTCTTCGGCCGCGGCGAGAGCGGACGCACCGTCGGCATCCCGCACAGCTTCCTGCTGACGTTGCTCGTCGCCGCCGCTGCCTGGGTCTACCTGCGCCACGCCCGCGGTGGTCGACACCTGTACGCGATCGGCGGCGACAGCCTGTCCGCCCGGCTCGCCGGCATCCGCGTCCAGCGCTACACGGTGCTGGTGTACGCGCTCACCGGGCTCCTCGTCGGGGTGGCCGCCGTCTTCACCGTCGCGTCGGGCACCTCGACCCTCGACCAGTCCATCGGCAGCGGCCGCGAGCTCGCGGTCATCGCCGCCGTCGTCATCGGCGGCACGTCGATCACCGGAGGCCGGGGCTCGGTGCTGGGGACGGTGCTCGGCGCGCTGCTCGTGCAGACGGTCGCCTCCGGCGTCACCCAGCTCGGCTGGCCGAGCCAGCTGTCCGACTTCTTCGTCGGCGTCGCGATCGCCATCGCCGTCGGAGCCGATCTCGTCCGCCAGCGCGCGAGGGAGCGTCGATGAGCCAGACCACCGTGCCGGCGCAGCAGCCGCCGTCGCCCGCACCCGCCGAGCAGGACGCCCAGCCCAGCGTCGTCGCCCGGGCGCTGCGCGCCCTGCTCACCCAGCGGATCGTCCTGCTCGCCGCCCTCCTGGTCGTCGTGCTGGTGTGGATGACCGCGCTCGACCTCGGCGGGTACCTCACCGGCGCCTACGACGCCGACTACCTCGCCGGCACTCTCGTCGACGCGGTGCCGCTGTGCCTGCTGGCGCTCGGCGAGCTCGTCGTCATCGTCAGCGGCCGCGGCGGGATCGACCTGTCCATCGGGGCGATCGTGTCGCTCACGGGGATGGTCTTCGGGTTCGCCTACGGCCGGTGGGGCTGGGACCTGTGGACCTCGGTCGTGCTGGCCGTCGTCGTCGGCGCCCTGCTCGGAGCGGTCAACGGGTTCATGGTGGCCTACCTGCGGTTCCCGGCCCTGATCGCCACCCTGGCCAGCTACTACGCGTACAAGTCGCTGGCCCTCGTCCTCACGAACTCGACCCCGATCTCCGACCGGAGGATCGCCGAGCTGTACTCGATCACCCGGCCGGTGGAGATCCCGGTCATCGGGCGGCTGCTGCCGGACGTGCCCCTCGGCGTCTTCACCTTCCTGGTGCCCGCCATCGTCGTGGTCTGGCTGCTCGTCACCCGGACCACCTACGGCCGCCGGCTGTTCGCCATCGGTACCAACGACGTCGCCGCCGAGTGGTCCGGCCTGGACGTGCGCCGGACCCGGTTCGCCGCCTACGTCATCGCCGGCACCGTCGCGGGACTCGTCGCGGTCTACATCTGCGCGCAGTTCGCGTCGGCCCGGCCGGACGCCGGCACCACCGGGAACGGGCTGGCCCTCCCGGCCATCACCGTCGCGGTCCTCGGCGGCGTCGCCATCACCGGCGGCATCGGCCGGGTCGCGGGCGTCGTCCTCGCGACGGTGCTGATCACCTGGCTCAACGCGGGGATCCTGCTCGCCTTCACCGGCAACGACGGCAGCCAGTTCCAGCTGCTCGCGCTCGGGACGGTCCTGGTCTTCGCGGCGCTGCTCAACGGGATCACCAGCCGGCGCTACGGAGGTGCCCGCTGATGCCGGCCCAGTGGGAGCCCGATGTCGTCTCGCCCGAGCTCGTCGCCCTCACGACCCTGCTCGGCGAGCCGGCGCGCGACCTCGCCGTGCTGGCCGAGGGCAACACCTCCGAGCTGCTCGACGACGGCCGGCTCGTCGTCAAGGCCTCCGGGGCCGGTCTCGCGGCCGCCACCGCCGAGGACTTCGTCGTCGTGGACGTCGACGAGGTGATGGCGGTGGTCGACGACCCGACCACCGGCCAGGCCGAGCTCAGCGCCGTCCTCGTCGCCGCGGGCACCGAACGCCCGGGCGGCGCGGGGCCACGACGCGGCTCCATCGAGACCGTCGTCCACGCCGCGGTCCATGCCGCGGCCCGAGCGGCCGGCATCACCGGCACCGCGCGGTTCGTCGGCCACACCCACCCCACCGACGTCGTGGGGTTGTTGGCCAGCGTCCACGCCGAGGAGGCGTGGGCCCGCATCGTCTACTCCGACGAGGCGGTGGTCATCGGTCGCCCGCTGTTCGTCCCCTACGCGACGCCGGGGCTCGCCCTCGGCCGCGTCTACGCCGCCGCCCTCCGCGAGTACGTCGGGACCCACCGCGCCCTCCCCCAGCTCGTCCTCCTGGCCAACCACGGCATCGTCGCCATCGCCCCGACGGCGGCGGGGGTGGAGGCCGTGTCGACGATGGCGGTCAAGGGCGCCCGCGTCCGGACGACCGCGTACGCCGTCGGCGGCGTCGCTCCCCTCGCGGAGGCCGACGTCGAGAAGTTCTACGCCCGGGACGACATCGTCGAGCGCCGCGCCAACCTGGCTCAGGGTCGATGAGCCGGTGACCCTCCCCGCCACGATCGAGGCCGTCTTCTGCGACGTCGGCGGCCCGATCTACCCCGACGAGAGCTTCGCCGTCGCGGTTCGCCGCGGCCTCGACGAGATCCGCGCCGAGCAGGGGCGGCCCCCGGTGGACCGTGCCGACTTCGACCGCATCTACGACCGCGGCCGGGCGGCGCAGTCGGGCAGCCTCCGCCGCGCGCTGGCCGGCGAGCTGCTCGGGCGACGAGTCCTACCGCGACGAGCTGAGCCGCCGGCTGGCGCCGTACTGGACCCATCCCGCGGGCAGCGCGTACCCCGACGCGCTCGAGCTGTTCCGGCGCCTGCACGGCCGGGTCCGGCTCGCCATCGTCGCCAACCAGGAGGCGTCCACCGTCGACGCGCTGACCCGGGACGGGTTCGCCCCCTACGTCGACGTGTGGGGCATCTCCGCGGTCGTCGGCCACGAGAAGCCGAGCCGCGAGTTCTTCGAGTGGGCGCTGCGCGAGTGCGGGACCACACCCGAGCACACCGTCCACATCGGCAACCGGCTGGACACCGACGTGCGGCCGGCCAAGGCGATGGGCCTCGGCACCGTCTGGGTGCTGCGCGGCGAGGCGCCACCCGATCCCACGGCCGAGCAGCTGGCCGAACCCGACCTCGCGGTCCCGGACCTCAGCACGGTCGCCGACGTCATCCTCGAGCGAGCGGCGTCATGAGCTCCGTGACCCTCGGCATCGACCTCGCCACCGCCTCCGCGCGGTGCGTGGCGCTCGACACCGCCACCGGTGCGGTTCTCGCGCGGGCGGACTCGTCGTTGCCCGCACCGGACCGTGCACCCGGTGGGGTGTCGCGACAGGCGTCGACGTATGCGCCCGCGGCCCTGGAGCTGGTCCGTCGGGTATGCCGGCAGCTCGGGCCCGATGCCGCTCGCGTCGCGGGCGTGTCGGTCACCGGCACCTCCGGCACGGTGGTGCCGGTCGACCTGGCCGGCGCGGCGGTCGGTGCGGCTCGCCTCTACGACGACTCCTCCGGTGACCAGCTGATGGCCGGCTCTGGGCGTCGACGGTGCGCCGTCGATCGGCCGGATGCTGATGCTGCGGCGCGAGCATCCGGGGGCCGGCTGGGCCTCGACCGCCGACGTCGTCAACGCGGCGCTGGCCGGTGGCCCGGTGGCGGCCGACACCTCGCACTGGCTCAAGGCCGGCATCGACCTGTCCTCCCGCACCTGGCCACTGGCGACGTTGGGCTCGGCCGGGCTGGACCCGTCCGAGACCCGGCTGCCGGCCCTGGTCCTCCCGGGCACGCCGGTCGGCACCGTCGACCGTTCGGTCGCCGCCGACCTGGGCCTGCCGCCGGACGTCGTCATCGTCGCCGGGATGACCGACGGGTGCACGGCGCAGCTGGCGGCCGGCGCCGTCCGCGACGGGGACACCATGGGCGTGCTCGGAACGACGTTGGTGCTCAAGGCCGTCAGCGAGACGCCGCTCATGACGGCGGACGGCGCGGTCTACTCGCACCTGGCGCCGGACGGCCGCTACTGGGCCGGGGGCGCGTCGAACGCCGGGGCCGGAGTGCTGGCCACCGAGTTCCCCGACGAGGACCTCGGCGCACTGGACGAGGAGGTGGCGCACAGCGTGGCCGGGTACGTGCGCTACCCGATCTCCGTTGTGGGAGAACGGTTCCCCGTCGCCGACCGACGGCTGCCACCCCTGAGCGACGGCGTGCCGAGCAGCCGGCTGGACGCATACCGGGCCCTGCTCGAGGGGGTCGCCTTCGTCGAGCGCCTGGGCCTCGAGCGGCTGCAGGCGCTCGGGGTGACCCCCACCCGGCACCTCATCGCCGGCGGCGCCACGGCCAGCGGGGTGTGGAACCGGATCCGGGCGACCGTCCTGGCGACGGTGGCGCCGGTGAGCGTCGTCCCCTCGGCCAGCAGCAGCGTCGGCGCCGCGATCCTGGCCGCGCACGCCCTGGACGAGAACCGGTCGTTGCGCGAGTCCGTCGACCGGCTGGTCCCCGCCCCTGAACCCGTCGATCTCGTTGCCGCGCAACGCGACTCCCTTGACCGCGCATACCAGCGCTTCGTCGACCTCGTGGAAGGATCCCTCCGCCATGCCTGACCCCACTCCCGTCCCCGACGAGGTTCGCGCGCTGGTCGAGCGCAGCAACCGGCTCGGCTCCGACCCCGCGGTGACCAACTACGGCGGCGGCAACACCTCGGCGAAGGTCACCGTCACCAGCCCGGCCAGCGGCGAGCCGGTGGAGCTGCTCTACGTCAAGGGGTCCGGCGGCGACCTCGGCACCCTGACCGCCTCGGGGTTCGCCGTCCTCGAGCGCGACCGGCTGGTGGGCCTGGACCGCGTCTACCGGGGCGTCGAGCACGAGGACGAGATGGTCGGCCTGTTCGCCTTCTGCGCGCACGGGTCCGGCGGGGCGGCGCCCTCGATCGACACCCCGATGCACGCGCTCGTCGAGCACCCGCACGTCGACCACCTGCACCCGGACAGCGTCATCGCACTGGCCTGCGCCGCCGACGGCGAGAAGCTGGTCGAGGAGATCTGGGGCGGCGCGGTCGCCTGGGTGCCGTGGAAGCGACCGGGCTGGGAGCTCGGCCGGACGATGCGCGAGCTGTCGGCGAAGGAGGGCGTCATCGGCGCGGTCCTCGGTGGCCACGGTCTGACGGCGTGGGGGTCGACGAGCCAGGAGGTCGAGGACCGGAGCCTGCGGATCATCCACGAGGCGGCCGCGTACCTCGACGCGCACTCGGTCGACGAGCCGTTCGGGCCGGTCGACGAGGGCCGCACCCCGCTGCCCGCCGACGAGCGCCGTCGTCGCGCCGCCGCCCTGTTCCCGCACCTGCGCGGGGTCGCGTCGCGGGACAGCCGGCAGGTGGGTCACTACACCGACTCCGACGCGGTCCTCGACTTCCTCGCCCGCGCCAAGACGCACGAGCTGGTCCACCTCGGCACCAGCTGCCCCGACCACTTCCTGCGCACCAAGGTGCGGCCGCTGCTGCTCGACACGGCGCCGGACGCGCCGCTCGACGAGGTGCTGGGACGGCTGCGCGGAGCTCGAGGAGGAGTACCGCGCGGAGTACCGCGCCTACTACGAGCGGCACGCGACGCCGGACTCCCCCGCGATGCGCGGTGCCGCACCGGCCATCGTCCTGGTGCCCGGCATCGGGATGTTCTCGTTCGGCGCCGACAAGCAGACCGCCCGGGTCGCCGGCGAGTTCTACGTGAACGCCATCAACGTGATGCGCGGCGCCGAGGGCGTCTCGACCTACGCGCCGGTGGACGAGGCCGACAAGTTCGCCGTCGAGTACTGGGTCCTCGAGGAGCAGAAGCTGCAGCGGCGGCCGAAGCCCAAGCCGCTGGCCGGCCGCGTCGCCGTGGTGACCGGGGCGGCCTCCGGCATCGGGCTCGCCACCGCGCAGGCGCTGGCCGCGGAGGGTGCCAACGTCGTCGTCGCGGACCTCGAGCAGGCGAAGGTCGACGACGTCGCCACCGACCTCGGCGGACGCGGACCGCGCCGTCGGGGTGGTCGTCGACGTGACCGACGAGGCGGCGGTCGCCGCGGCGATCGAGGCGGCGGTGCTGGCGTTCGGCGGCGTCGACCTGCTGGTCAACAACGCCGGCATCACCCGGGCCGGCTCCCTGGGCGACACGACGTTCGAGGACTGGGACCTGCAGTACCGGATCATGCCGCGCGGGTCGTTCGCCTTCGCCAAGGCCGCCGAGCCCGTGCTGCGCGCTCAGGGGATGGGCGGCGACATCGTCAACATCTGCTCGAAGAACGCCGTCGTTCGCCGGGCCCGAACAACATCGCGTACTCCTCGGCCAAGGCCGCGCAGGCGCACATGGTGCGGCTGCTCGCCGCCGAGCTCGGTGACATCGGCGTGCGGGTCAACGGCATCAACCCGGACGGGATCGTCCGCGGCTCCGGGATCTTCGCCGGTGGCTGGGGCGCGTCCCGGGCCAAGACCTACGGGGTGGCGGAGGAGGATCTCGGCAAGTTCTACGCCCAGCGCACCGTGCTCAAGGAGGAGGTCCTGCCCGAGCACGTCGCCTCGGCGGTGGTGGCCCTCACCAACGGTTCGCTCCCGGTGACGACCGGGCTCGTGGTCCCGGTCGACTCCGGGGTGCCGGCCGCCTTCCTCCGCTAGACCTGTCGATCTGGACACGACTGGACCACACGACCAAGGAGCAGCTCATGACGACGAACCTCATCGGGATCCACGCCCTGTGCTGGGTGGGCGGCTGGTCGCCGGAGGAGGCCCGCCGGGCCATCGCCTCGACCAAGGAGGCCGGCTACGACCTCATCCAGCTCGCGGCGCTCGACCCGGAGAACTTCGACGCCGACATGACCGCGGCCCTGCTCCAGGAGCACGGGGTCCTCGGCGACGTCTCGCTGGGGCTCTCGGAGGAGACCGACATCTCGAGCGAGGACCCCGAGTGCGTGGCCCGCGGCCGCCAGCTGCTCGACACCGCCGTCAAGCTCACCCGCGACATCGGCGGCGCCTACCTCGGCGGCGTGCTGTTCTCCAAGCTGGGCAAGTATGCGGCGCCGGTCACCGAACGGGGCCGGGCCAACTCCGTCGAGTCGATCGCCTGGGTGGCCGACCGGGCCGCCGAGGCCGGCGTGACCCTCGGGCTGGAGTTCTGCAACCGGTACGAGACCAACGTGCTCAACACCACCGAGCAGACCCTGGCGTTCATCGAGGACGTGGACCGGGCCAACGTCATGGCCCACCTCGACGTCTACCACATGAACATCGAGGAGGTCTCGTTCGCGGACGCCGTCCACGCGGCCGCCGCGGCCGGACGCCTCGGCTACGTCCACCTCGGCGAGTCGCACCGGGGGGCGCTGGGCACCGGGTCGGTGCCGTTCGCCGAGTTCTTCGGGGCGCTGCACGACGTCGACTACCAGGGCGTGCTGACCTTCGAGTCGTTCTCCTCCGAGGTCGTCCACCCGACGCTGTCCTCCAACCTCGCCATCTGGCGCAACACGTGGACCGACTCGATGAAGCTCGCGAAGGACGCCCGCGCGTTCATTCGCGAGAACTTCGGTTCCTGACCCACAATTCGGGGATGACGGGTCAGCTCCTCACCACGCGGCCGGCGGGCGCTCCTCGCGCTCGTCGTCGTCCCGGTATGCCTCGGCGTCGCCGGGTGCGACGCCCTGCGCGGCGCGGCCGGGTCGGCGACGACGGGAACGCGGGCCCCTGGTCCGTCGTCCACCGCCACTGCTTCGAGCAGCGCCGCCGCCACCCCCACCTCGGCGACCAAGGGGCCGGCACCCATCCCCTCGGCGGCGCGGCCGAAGACCAAGATCGGTGCGGCGAACTTCGTCAAGTTCTTCTACGGGCAGTTCAACCGGTCGCAGACCGAGCCGAACCCGTCCCTGCTGAAGCCGCTCTACCTCGACTCCTGCAAGCCGTGCGCCGCCTACAACGACGGCGCCCAGGCGCTGACCGACAACAAGCAGCGCTACGCGAGCCCCCCGTTCGTGGTCGGCGACATCGTCCCCGACACCCTCAAGGGCGAGACGGCGACGGTCATCGTCGAGGTGGCGCAGCAGGCCGCCTCCGTGGTCGACGCGCAGGGCACCCCCGCCGCCACCTCGACCGCGCGCCAGGTGCGGTTCTTCGTGACGCTGGAGTTCGCCGACGGCTGGAAGATCGCCAACATCGAGACCACGCAGTAGAACCCTGGCCGCTCGAGCTAGCCAGCTCCCCTCGGGGCCGGGCAGCGGGTACCGACGGCGCCCCGACGACGACCGCGGCCACGTTCCACTGACTCGTCGTCCCGGGGGCGAGGTACTGGCTGTGCCCGGCCGAGCGCCGGCCCGCCGACCCGTCCGGCAGGGGGCCGGCGGCGGTGCTGAGCCGGTCGACGCCGGCCAGCCGGTCCGGGTCGCGGCCGAACCAGCCGAGGTCGGCCACCGGGTCGTCGTCGGCCTCGAGGACGTGGAGGCGCCGCGGCGGCAGCCCGAGCCGGTCGCTGGAGTCGGCGCCGACGCCCGGTGAGCCGGCCACGACGAGGTCGTCGACCCCGGTGTCGCCGCCGGGCGACGGCGAGCCCGGCGGTCGTCGACCCGTAGGAGTGCCCGACCAGCGGTGACGTGGCGGTCCGGCGGGAGGGCTCGCGCAGGAAGCCGGCCAGCGACGCGGCGCCGGCCTCGGCGCTGGCCCGGAGGACCACCGAGTGCCCGGACCGCAGGGTGTCGGCGGTCTGCGGGGCGTCGTAGCCCAGCCAGCTGACGACGGCGACGTCGCCGGGGTCGCCGAGCAGGTCCGCCTCCGTCCGCGCGACGGTCCGCAGGTCGGCGAGACCCGGTCGGAGCCGACGAGGTCGCGTTCCACGGTGGTGGTGAAGCCGGGGACGACGACGGCGACGTGGTCGGCCCGGTCGAGGTCGCCGACGGCCACGGCGACGCGCGCGGTGCGTCCGGAGACGTCGAAGGTGAGCAGCTGGCGAGGGCGGCCGTCGGGCTGCGTCGAGGACCTGCCGGGTGGCGCGCACGGCGGCCAGCTTGGCGACGGCCTGCTGGTACGCGAGCGCCGGTGAGTTCCTCCGCCGAAGGTGCCGACGGTATCGGCGCCGTCAGACCGGGGCCGCCGTCGAGACCGGTCGCGCCAGCTCCGGGCCGCCGGCTGGAGCGCGGCGACCTGGGCGGTGAGCGCCGTATCGGCACGGTCCAGGAGGATGCGGTTCGCGCGGTCGCGCGCCCAGCCGGGCAGTCCGTCGGCCGGCCCGACGAGGTCCGGGCCGCTGGGTGGCCGCGGCGTCCTGCTGGGCGGGCGAGAGGCCGCCCCACCAGGTCGACGAGATCGTCACCGGTGGCGGGATGGGCACGCGGGGCAGGCCGGGACGGCCGCGCTGCCCGTGTCCCGCACCGGGCGACAGGCGGGCGCGACGGGCGCTGGCTGCTCGGCGCTGCGGTCGAGCGTACTGCGCCGGCGCGCGGCCGACTGCCCGTCGGCGAAGCGCGCCCGCGAGCGCGGCGTCGCATCGTCGTCGGCCAGCGGGCCACGGCGGCGGCGGACCGGGCTCGTGGCGGTGTCGAGGCCGAGGGGGTCGGCGCTCCGTCATCTAGGCGAGCTCGGCGAGCCGGACCGTCGCGACGAGAGGGCCAGCCGGTCGGCGGCGCGGGCCAGGGCCGGTTCAACGCCGCGGAGCGCGTCGTCGAGCCGGTCGAGCCGCGCATTGAGGTCGGCGTGCCGCACGGCGGCGGCCTCGGCGGCCGCCGGACCGGTCCAGCCGGCGATGGAGCCGGCGCTCATCAGGGCGCCACGGGCCTCGGCGACCAGCGAGGTGGCCAGGCTGAGCCGGTGCTGCCCCTCACCCAGCGGGTCGGGCGACCAGGTCGCCGGAGACCGGGATCGGTCATGCCGCGCCACGCCGGGTGTCGGACGAGGCGACCACGCCGCGTGGCCGGCCTGGCGTGCCCGGGTTCCGGCCGCGGCGACGTCGCGGTCGGTCTCGGCGTACTCGACGCCCGCGAGGCGTAGGGCGTCGGCGTGACCGGCAGAGCTCCCGAGCCAGGTCGGCGGCGAGGTGGTCGAGCAGGCCCACGAGCCGCGCGGGCACCCGGCACTGCGGCTGCCGGGCATGGCCAGGGCGACCGACGCCGCGACGTCGCGCAGCGCGAGCGACCGCGACGAGCGCCGCGGCGCGCGTCGACGGCGGCGGCACCAGCCGCCAGGGCCGCCTCGCTCACCTCGAACCGCATGCGTTCACCTCCCCACGGGAGCCTAGGAAGGCGCCGTCGGTCAGAGCCGGCCGTTGTCCACAGGCCCGCACGTCCCGACACGTCGAACGCCGCCCACCGGAGGGGTGGGCGGCGTTCGCCTCTTCTCGAGGTCGGCGGCCAGGGGGTCGAGGCCTGGCGCCGTCTGTTCCGCAGCGACGGCTGCGCGGGCGAGCGGGCTCGCCGTGCGCCTCAGCCGGCGGCGGGAATCTGGAGGACCTGGCCGGCGTGGACGTCGCTGGAGCTCAGGCCGTTGGCGAGCTGGAGCCGGGCGACGCCTTCTCGGACCGGAAGGTCGGGCAGCTCGCGGGCCGCGATCGACGACAGGGTCTGGCCCGGCCTCGACGGTCACGGTGTGCGCGGGAGCGCTGGCCCCGGCGGCCACGGCGCTGGTCACGGTCCAGCCGAGCGCGCCGGCGAGGGCGACGGCGCCGACCGTGCGGACGAGGCGACCGCGGCGGTTGAGCCGGACTGACGCCGGCGTCCGCCTCGACGTCGGGACCGGTCGGGACGAGCCGCAGCCGCGGGCGCGCCGGCACCAGCGGGCGCTCGGGGAAGATGCGCGGGGTCGAGAGCGAGCGCTGCGCTCATAGGGGCCTCCACGGGGGTCACGGTCCGGTCGACCGGGTAACGGTCGAACCTGTGTACGAACCGATGTCGACGCCATTATTAGCACGGATGTTCGACGAACGGAAGACACGCCTCGAACAGGTGTTTGGTACTGGCGTTCGAGAGCCGTAGTCTGTGGGCATGTGAGAAGTGCAGCACCCGGCGCCGACAGGCCTCCTGACCTGCACCGATGCGACCGGGACCACGCAGCAGCGCCACCCGCAGACACCGATCGGTGGCACCGATCGCCCAGGCAGGTCCGACGAAGGAGTGGTGACGATGGCCGACGTCCGCGAGATGCCCGAGCGGGATCCCGAAGGAGGCCTGGGCGCCGGTCTTGACCGTCCGGCAGCGCCGGGTGCTCGAGGTGATCCGCAACTCGGTCGACCGCCGCGGCTACCCACCGAGCCTGCGCGAGATCGGCGAGTGGGTCGGGCTGACCAGCCCGAGCAGCGTCGCCCACCAGCTCACCGCCCTGGAGCGCAAGGGCTTCATCCGGCGCGACCCCAACCGGCCGCGGGCCATGGAGATCGTCTCGCCCGACGCCGACCCGCAGAGCCGGGGCTACCGCTCGGGCGACAGCCGCGCCAGCGAGATCATCGAGCGGCGTCTACGACGAGACCGGGTCGGGCGACGCCCGCCCCGAGCCGTCCTACGTGCCGCTCGTCGGCCGGATCGCCGCCGGTGGTCCGATCCTCGCCGAGGAGGTCATCGAGGACGTCTTCCCGCTCCCCCGCCAGCTGGTCGGCGAGGGCTCGTTGTTCCTGCTCAAGGTCGTCGGCGACTCGATGGTCGACGCGGCGATCTGCGACGGCGACTGGGTCGTCGTCCGGCAGCAGCCGACCGCCGACAACGGCGACATCGTCGCGGCGATGCTCGACAGCGAGGCGACGGTCAAGACGTTCAAGCGCAAGGACGGGCACGTGTGGCTGATGCCGCACAACGCCGACTACTCGCCGATCGACGGCGACCACGCCACGATCCTCGGCAAGGTGACGGCGGTCCTGCGCCGGGTCTGACGCGGTCTCGACCGGAGGAGCGGTCAGGCCTGGCGGAGCGTCGCGCACACCTGCTCGAGGGTGGCGCCGAGCGGGGTGTGCAGCCGCAGCGTCGCCTCCGGGTCGCCACGGCTGGCGCTGGCGGTGACGATGGCGACCGGGATCCCGTTGCGGGCGGCCCGTCGCACGAACCGGTACCCGCTCATCACGGCCAGCGAGGAGCCGAGCACGAGCAGCGAGTCGGCGTCGTCGACGATGTCGAAGCAGCGCACGACCGTGTCGCTTGGGCACCGACTCGCCGAAGAAGACGACGTCGGGCTTGAGGGTGTCGGCGCCGCAGACGAGGCATACCGGTAGGTGGAAGCGGCTGGTCACGGCGTCGTCGAGGACGATGTCGCCGTCGGGGCGGATCTGGCTGGTGACCCGGGACCCGTCGGGCGGCGACACCCAGGACGAGGTCGACGAAGCCCGGGTTGGCCTCCGCCAGCCGCTCGTGCAGCGCCGGCGCGGCCACTGACGTCACCGCAGGTGAGGCAGACGACGCGGTCGAGGTTGCCGTGCAGCTCGACGACGTCGATGGCGCCGGCCGCCTGGTGGAGGCCGTCGACGTTCTGCGTCACGACCGCGTCGAGCAGTCCGGCTCGTTGGAGGGCGGCGACGGCCCGATGGCCGCGATTGGGCTCCGCGCGGTTGAACCGCTGCCACCCGATGTAGCTGCGGGCCCAGTAGCGCCGGCGGGCCTCGGTCGAGCCGATGAACTCCGCATACTGCATGGGCGTCACCCGGCGGGTGCCGTCCGGGCCGCGGTAGTCGGGGATCCCCGACTCCGTCGACAGCCCGGCGCCGGTGAGGACGACGATGACGCCGCCCCGGACGACCAGGCCGGTCAGCTCGACGATCCCGGAGTCGGTCCGACCCGCGTGGCTGCCCGGCACCGCCGTGGGCAGCGACGGGACGGACATGCCTCCAGTATGCGTGGACGCTCGGTGCCACGCGTGAGTCGCGTCCGCGTGTTGGGTAAAGGACGATTTCGATAACAGGACGTTATACACTGAGGTCATGATCGACGCTGCCGGCCTCCGGGTCATGAAGGCCATCGCCGAGGAGGGCAGCTTCACCGGCGCTGCCGTCGCCCTGGGCTACTCGCAGCCCGCCGTCTCCCAGATGGTGCGCCGCCTGGAGCAGCGCACCGGCACCGTCCTCGTCGAGCGCATCGGCCGCAACGTCCGGCTGACCGAGGCCGGGAAGGTGCTGGCGCGTCACGCGGTCGGGGTGCTCAGCGCCCTGGACGCCGCGGAGGAGGAGGTGGCCGCGATCGCGGGTCTGCGCGCGGGCCGCGTTCGGCTGATGGCCTTCCCGTCGTCGTCGGCGACCCTCGTGCCGCGCGCGCTGGCCCTGGTCAAGGAGCGCTTCCCCGACGTCTCCGTGACGTTCAGCGAGGGCGAGCCGCCCGAGTCGCTGGCGGCTCTGCGAGCCGGCGAGTGCGACATCGCGGTGGCGTTCGCCTACGAGGGCACCGACATCGGGCGCGGTGAGGACCTCGCCGACTTCGTCACCGATCAAGCTGCTCGACGACGAGGTGCGGCTGGCCGTCCCGCTCAACCACCCCCTCGCCGGCCGCGAGCCGAGGTCGACCTCGTCGACTTCACCGACGAGAACTGGATCGCCGGCTGCCCGCGATGTCGTGGCCACCTCCTGTCGCTCACCCGGCAGTGCCGGCTTCGCGCCGACCGTCTCGTTCGAGACCGAGGACTACATCGCGGTGCTCGGCCTGGTGAGCGCCGGCCTGGGCGTCGCGCTGGTGCCGGACCTCATCCTGGCCGCGGCGCATACCAGCGACGTCGCCACGCTGTCGCTCACCCCGGCCTCCCGGCGCCAGATCCACGCGGTGACGACCGACGACCTCCAGCGCGTCCCGGCGGTCGAAGGCCACGCTCGAGGCGCTCGAGCGAGAGCGCCAGCCGGCAGTCGTTCGTCCCCGGCCTGACCCGCAGCACGCGACACGGTCACCCGGGTCACCGCATGGTCGCCACCTCGACCGAGCCGTCGTCGCCCTGGCGGACGGCGATGTCGCCGGCCGAGATCCGTGCGGTAGACGCGGGAGCCGTCCCGGCCAGCGCCGACAGGGTGGACGGCGCCGGGTGGCCGTAGTCGTTGTCGGCGCCGACGCTGACCACCGCGACCGGCGCGTGGGCCAGCGCCAGCAGGCCGTCGTCGCGGTTCGCGGAGCCGTGGTGCGCGACCTTGAGGACGTCGAGCATCGGCGGCGCCCGGGCGTCGTGCTGCAGGGCCAGGAGCACCTGGTGCGCCGCCTCCCGCTCGACGTCGCCCAGCAGCAGCAGGCGTAGCCCGGCCGACCTCGACGGTCAGCACGACCGACGCGTTGTTGGGGACCGACCCGTCGTGGATGACCCGGGCCGGCCACCAGACGCGGGCGGTGAGTCCGGGCCACGCGAGGTCGTCGCCGGCGTAGAGCTCACCCATCGGTACACCGGCCGCCGTGGCCCAGTCGGACGACCTCCTGCCACTGGAAGTCCGGGTCCCGCACCGGCGTGGCCGAGGACCTGGCGGACGGTCCGGCCGTGCAGCACTCCGGGCAGCCCGTCGACGTGGTCGGCGTGGAAGTGCGTGAGCACGACCGCGTCGACCACCTGGATGTGCAGCCGACCGAGGCAGCGCGTCGATGAGCGCGGGATCCGGGCCGACGTCGACGACGACCGCCCGGCCCGGACCGGTGGCGAGGACCAGTCCGTCTCCCTGGCCGACGTCGCAGACGACGAAGGACCACCCCGGCATCGGCCAGGTCAGCACGCGGGTCGGCACGGCCGCACCGATGCCGAGGACCGCGATCCCGACCGGCAGCAGCGGCCGACGGCGAGCCTGGTGCCCGAGCCACGGGCCCGGCCACGACGAGGCCGACGGTCAGCAGCGCCAGGAGTACGGCACCGAACCCGGTGCCCGGCCAGGGAACCGTGGCGAGCGGGGCCTCGGCGGCGGTCCGAGCCACCCGGGCGATGGCCAGCGTCGGCAGGGCCGCCAGCCAGGCGACCCAGCCGGCGACGGTGGTCGAGGCGACCGACATCAGCGCGGTCGCCACGCCGAGCACGGTGGCCGGGGCGACGAACGGGGCCGCAAGGAGGTTCGCGACGACGCCGACCACGGACACCGAGCTCTGCAGCAGCACGATGACCGGAGCGCACATGAGCTGCGCGGCGACCGGGACCGCGAAGGCCGGTCCCCAGCCGCGGATCCTCGTCGGCAGCACCCGACCCACCGCCGCGCCCCACGGTCCGGCGAACAGCAGCAGCCCGAGCGTCGCCAGCGTCGACAGCGCGAAGCCGGCGGACCGGGCCAGCCACGGGATCCCACACCAGCAGGGCGAGCACCGCCACCGAGAGCGCCGGGATGCCGGCTCGGCGGCGCGAGGTGCTGAGGCCGAGCAGCCCGACCGCGCCCATGGCCGCCGCGCGGACGACACTCGGCTCCGGACGGACGAGGACGACGAAGGCCAGGAGCAACACCGCCGCCAGCGGTGGCCGCCAGGGCCGTCGGAGACCGAGCCAGCCCGGCGAGGCCGAGCGCCGCGGCCAGCACGATGGCGACGTTGCTGCCGCTCACCGCCGAGAGGTGGGTCATGCCGGTGACGAGCATCGCCTCCTCGAGATCGTGCGGTGTGCGGGAGGTGTCGCCGATGACCAGCCCCGGCAGCAGCCCCCGCGCGTCGGCCGGAAGCCCGTCGGTGGCCTCGGCGAAGCGCGCCCGCACGACCTGCGCTGCCCGGGCCACCCAGCCCGGCTCGCCGGTACCGTCGGCGGACCGCGCGGGGTGAGGACCGCGACCACGTCGTCGGCGCGGGTCCTGCGGCGGCGTCAGCCGACCGGTGGCCACCACGCGCGACTGCCACGGGAGCTCGAGCCAGGACCGGTCGGCGAAGACCAGGACCGGCGTGGCGACCGCCGTCCGGACGCCTCGGCCGTCGACCTGGTCGACATCGACCCGCAGGACGACGCCGGCCGCGCTCTCCGGCCGGCCCCGCCGGTGGGTCGACGGCCCTCGGGTCGGACGCCACCACCCCGGCGACGGACACCACGGCTCGCTGATCGGCGAGGTCGCGGATCGGGCCGGCGTCCCGGATGCTCGTCGCGGCGGCCACGGCGGCGAGCGCCAGCGACGCGGCCAGGGCCGCCAGGGTCAACGTCCCCAGCCAGGCGCCGCCGCGCCACCGGCGCCACCGGCGCCGCCGGCGGCCGCCGGGTAGCAGGCGGCGCCGCCAGCGGCGACGGCGGCGCGGCGGCCATGACGGCGGCGGGACCGGTGCGACGCCGGGTACGCCGCCAGGCCACGGCGAGACCGCCCGACGTCACGAGCGAGCCCAGCGAGGACGCGCCGAGCAGCGACGCCGGTGCGCCCAGGAGGAGGGCCACCGCGGCCCAGGCGGCCAGCGCGGGAACGAGCAGTCGCAGGTCGGCCGCCCGTGCCAGCTGCTGACGCTCCGGTCGACGACGCACCCGCCCCTGGCGCTCCGCTCCGTGCCCTGGCCATCAGACGCTGCACCTTGGGACGGATCTGCTCCAGCAGCTTGTCGCCGATGCCGCTCACCTCGCCGAGCTCGTCGACCGAGGAGAAGCGGCCGTGCTGGGCGCGCCAGTCGAGGATCCGCTGCGCCAGCACCGGACCGACCCCCGGCAGGGTGTCGAGGGCGGCGAGGTTCGCCGCGTTGAGGTCGACCGGCGCGACCGCCCCGGACGCGCCACTCGACCCCGAACCAGCACCACGGCACGCCCGCCCCGGCGCCCGACCCACCGGCTCCCGCCCCACCCGCGGCGCCAACAGGGACCGGCGGCGTCTCCCCGGGCTTGGGCACGAACACCTGCTCGCCGTCCGCGACGACCCGGGCCAGGTTGAGCCGCTGCACGTCGGCGCCCGGCAGCGGGCCGCCGGCCGCCGTCAGGACGTCGACGACCCGCGAGCCGTCCACCACGCGAACCACTCCCGGGCGGGCGACCTGCCCGACGACGTCGACGACGAGGAGGCGGTCCGGCGACCCGCGGGCCGACGCCCCGGTCGGTCTCCGAGCGCCGTGGCCGACCGGGCTCCCGGAGCTCGAACGCCGACCGGGACCGAGCTCCGCGCCACCAGCCCCTCGCCCGCCGGAACCGACTGCGGCGCCGCCGCCTGCTCGGCGCGGGCCACCCGGACCGCGAAGAACACCACCGCCACGACGAGCAGCAGCAGGAACGCGACGACGGCCCGCACCGACACCGCGACGCGGGCACCCCGCAGCGCCACGGGCACCGTGAGGACCCGCGGCGGCGGCCGGTGCCGCCCACCACTGCCGACGTCCTTCTCCGCCACCTCCCCCGGCGCCGCGCCCACTCCGTCATCCGCGGACGGTTCGTCGAGCCAGCCTGGGTCGAAGGACGAGTCGGCGTGCGGCGCCTCCTCGGGGACCCACCCGCTCGGGCCCACCGGCTCCGGTTCGGGCCGGGCCGACGCCAGCAACGACCGCAGTCGTTCGGGGTCGACCTCGGGTGGTGGGCGGCGACGCATACGAGCGACCGTAGGAACGGGTCACCGGTCAGGCGACACCCTCCCGCCGTCCTGTGGACCGCGGGACGACGCGGTCAGAGCCTGTGGACGCTGTCAGGCCGGCCGCGGCGAGGCCACCGCGGCGAGCGTTCCCGGTCCGACGTGCGCCCCGACGACGGCACCGAGCTCGGCGATCACGACGTGGCCGGCCTCGCGGCACCCGTTCCCGGAGGGTCGCCGCGAGCGACTCCGCCCGGGCGGCGGAGTCGAGGTGCTGCACCGCGATGTCCACCTGCCCACCGGAGGCCACCGTCGCCTGCGCGGCGGACGCGGTGAGGTCGGCCAACCGGGCCAGCGCCCGGCTCGAGGTCCGGACCCGCTCCAGCGGCCGGATCGCGCCGTCCTTCAACGTGAGGATCGGCTTGATGGCGAACGCCGAGCCGAGCATGGCCGACGCGGACCCGATGCGGCCGCCCCGCCTCAGGTACTCGAGGGTGTCGACGTAGAACGCCACCGACGCCCCGGCCGCCCGGGCCCGGGCGATCTCCGCCACCTCCGGCGCCGCGACACCCGCGCCGGCCGCCTCCGCCGCCGACAGCACGCCGAACCCCATCGCCATGCCGAGGGACCGCGAGTCGACGACCTCCACGGGGATCGGCGACTGCTCGGCCGCGAGCCGGGCGGACTGGCAGGTCCCGGACATCTCCGAGGAGATGTGCACCGACACGACCGACGTCGCACCGGACGCCGCCGCGGCCTCGTAGGCGTCGAGGAACTCCTGGGGCGACGGCCGCGAGGTGCTCAGCGGCGTGAACGAGCGAAGCGCCTCGGACAGCGACTCGATCGTCACGTCGATGCCCTCGCGGTGGGTGGTGCCACCCATGACGACGTGCAGCGGCACGACGGTGATGGGCACCGACCCGGCGCGCACGAGATCCGCCGGCAGGTAGGCCGTCGAGTCCGTCACGATCGCGACGCTCATCTCCCGAACGCTAGCGCCTCCGGTCGGTCGCAGCGGGCGCGGCGCCGGTCAGGCCGGCACCACGTTGACGAGCCGCGGCGCGCGCACGATCACCGTGCGGACACCGTCCGGGATCGCCGCCACGACCTTCTCGCGCGCCAGGACCAGGGTCCGGAGCTCGTCCTCGCCGATGGTCGCCGGCACCTCCACCCGGTCGCGCACCTTGCCCTTGACCTGGATGACGCAGGTGACCGTCTCCTCGACGAGCAGCGCCGGCTCCGCCTCCGGGAACCGCACGTAGGTGACGCCGCCCTCGTGGCCCAGCCGCCGCCACAGCTCCTCGGCGATGTGCGGCGCGACCGGCGCCACCATGACCACCAGCGCCTCGACCACCGCGCGCGGCGCGGCGTCCAGCTTGGTCAGGACGTTGTTCAGCTCGATCAGCTTGGCGATCGCCGTGTTGAACCGCAGGTGCTCGTAGTCCTCGCGAACGCCGGCGATGGTGCGGTGCATCGCCGTCAGCGTCGCGGCGTCCGGCGCGTCGTCGCTGACGGTCACCGAACCCGTCGCCTCGTCGATCACGTTGCGCCACAACCGTTGCAGGAACCGCTGGCTGCCCGACGACGGCCCGCGTCTCCCACGGCTTGGACAGCTCCAGCGGTCCCATGGACATCTCGTAGACCCGGAAGGTGTCGGCGCCGTAGGCGTCGTACATCTCGTCGGGGCTCACCGAGTTGCGCAGCGACTTGCCGATCTTGCCGATCTCCCGGGTGACCGGCTCGCCGTTCCAGGTCCACGTCGCGCTGGCCCCCTCGCCGTGCTGCTCGACCTCCGTCGCCTCGACCGGCACGAGCCGGGCGTCGCGGTAGACGTAGGCCTGGATCATGCCCTGCGAGAAGTACTTCCGGAACGGCTCCTCGCTCGAGACCAGCCCCAGGTCGAACAGCACCTTGTGCCAGAACCGCGCGTAGAGCAGGTGCAGCACGGCGTGCTCCACGCCGCCGATGTAGAGGTCGACGCCACCGGGGTCGCTGACGCCGGACGGCGCGCCCTCGACGGTATGCGCGTGCCGGGCCATCCAGTACCGCTCGTTCTCCGGGTCGCAGAACGTGTCGTGGTTGGCCGGGTCGAGGTAGCGCAGGTAGTACCAGCAGGAGCCCGCCCAGTTCGGCATGGTGTTGGTCTCGCGCCGGTAGCGGCGCACGCCGTGGCCGTCGCCGAGGTCCAGCTCCACCTCCACCCACTCGGGCACCCGGGACAGCGGTGGCTCCGGTGAGCTGTCCGCGTCCTCCGGGTCGAAGGTCTTGGGCGAGTAGTCCGGCACCTCGGGCAGCGCCAGCGGCAGCATCGACTCGGGCAGCGCGTGCGCGGTCCCGTTCTCGTCGAAGACGATCGGGAACGGCTCGCCCCAGTAGCGCTGGCGGCTGAACAGCCAGTCGCGCAGCCGGTAGTTGATCGTCCCGTGGCCCAGCCCGCGGGACTCCAGGTACTCGATGATCCGCGCCTTGGCGTCGGCGACGCCCAGACCGTCGAGCGAGATCTCGTCGTTGGCCGAGTTGATCGCCGGCCCCTCGCCGACGTACGCCTCGTCGTCGGGATGGCCGGGCGCGGGCTGCACGGTGCGGATGATCGGCAGCTCGTAGGCCACCGCGTAGGCCCAGTCGCGCTCGTCCTGACCCGGCACCGCCATGATGGCGCCGGTGCCGTAGCCCATGAGGACGTAGTCGGCGACGAACACCGGGATCGGTTGTCCCGTCAGGGGGTTCGTGGCGTACGCCCCGGTGAACACGCCGGTCTTGGAGCGGTCGTCCATCTGCCGCTCCACCTCGCTCTTGCGGGAGGTCTCCTGCCGGTATGCGTCGACCGCCGACCGCGGGTCGGTGGCGCCGCCGGTCCAGCCGGGCTTCGTGCCCTCCGGCCACTGGCGCGGTGCGATCTCGTCGACCAGCGGGTGCTCCGGCGCCAGGACCATGAAGGTGGCGCCGAACACCGTGTCCGGCCGGGTGGTGAACACCTCGATACCCGAGCCGGATCCGTCCATCGTGGCCACCGGGAAGGTGATGCGGGCACCGCTGGACCGCCCGATCCAGTTGCGCTGCATGATCTTGACCTTCTCGGGCCAGTCGACGCGGTCCAGGTCGTCGGCCAGCCGGTCGGCGTAGGCGGTGATCCGCATCATCCACTGGCTCAGGCTGCGCCGGAACACCGGGAAGTTGCCGCGCTCCGAGCGGCCCTCGCTGGTGACCTCCTCGTTGGACAGGACGGTGCCGAGCCCGGGGCTCCAGTTGACCGGTGCCTCCGAGGTGTAGGCCAGCCGCTCCTGCGCCAGCAACGCCTCCTGCTCGGCCTCGGACAGGTCCGCCCACGACCGCCCCTCGGCCGCGGCGGGCAGCGGCCGGCGACCCGACGCGTACGCCTCGACCAGCGTCTCGATGGGTCGCGCCGCGCCGCGGGACCCGTCGGGCCGGACCGCGTCCGGGTCGTACCAGGAGTTGTAGATCTTGAGGAAGATCCACTGCGTCCACCGGAAGTAGTCCTCGTCGATGGTCGCGTAGCTGCGCCGCTCGTCGAAGCCCAGCCCCAGCCGCCGCAGCTGCCGGCGCATGACGACCATGTTGTCCTCGGTCGTCTTGCGCGGGTGCTGACCGGTCTGCACGGCGTACTGCTCGGCCGGCAGCCCGAAGGCGTCGTAGCCCAGGCAGTGCAGGACGTTCTTGCCGAGCATCCGGTGGAAGCGCGCGTAGACGTCCGTCCCGATGTAGCCCAGCGGGTGGCCGACGTGCAGGCCGGCGCCGCTGGGGTACGGGAACATGTCGAGCACCACGAGCTTCTGGCCCCGCTCGGCGACCTTCTCCGGCTCGGCCCACGGCCCGGCCGGGTTCGGTGCCTCGAAGGTGCCGGCCTCCTCCCACCGGTCCTGCCACGCGAGCTCGATGTCACGCGCCATCGCCGCGGTGTAGCGGAACGGGGTCTCGTCGCGGGTCGTGGAGTCGGTCATCGTCGGTCCTTCGTGGGGTGCACGGTCGGTGGGCCATCCGGACATGAAAAAGCCCCTCGCACAGGAGGGGCGCCGCGCTGCGAGGGGTGCTCAGCGCGGCGTGGGAAGGAGGAGCTGGTGGGCCACGGGGACAGGTTATCGCAGGGACGCCGTCACGAGGTGACGAGGTCGGGCCGGAGGACGCCGAGCACCAGCAGCAGCAGCGCCAGGTGGTACGTCACCATGACGACGACCCGGTGGCCCGCGGATCTCCCGCCAGAACCGTCCGGCGGCGAGCACCCCGTCACTGACGAGGAACAGGGACGCCCCGACGCCGACGAGAACCTGCCCGGACCACCACGCCACCGCGACGAACGCCCCGAGGACCACGGCGTAGACGGTCGGCGGGAGACCCTCGGCGAGGTCCCGGCGCGCCATGGGCCACAGCAGCAACGCCACGACCGCGGCGACCACGACGACGGTGGCCGCGACGCCGACCCACAGCGGTGGCCGGTGGACCATCGTCACGACCGCGCCGATGAACGCGACGTGCGCGAGCAGGAACGTCAGCAGCCCCAGGCCGAAGGCCTGGTCGGAGTCGGTGAGGAGCAGGACGTCACCGACGAGGCAGAGCGCGAGGGCCACGAGGAGCCACCAGCCGGACACCGTCTCGTCGGCGTGCAGCAGCCACGCGAAGGCGCCGAGCAGCACGACGTACGCCGGCTTGGCCACCTGCTCGATCCCGCGCCGCCCCGTCGCGACGGCGAACCAGTCGCCGACGGCCGCCGCGGCCGCCGCCGCGAGCAGCACCCACGCATACATGTTCACCGCACCGAACTGTGACAGACACGGAGACCCGGGCCGCGTGCGGCGCGCCTATCCTCGGGGAATGGAGGTCAGCCACCACACCGTGACCGACGCCGACACCGCCGACCACCTCGGCAGCGGTGACCTGCCGGTGCTGGCCACGCCGCGGCTCATCAACTGGATCGAGCGCGCTGCGTTCGGCACGGCGGCGGAGGGCCTCGAGCCGGGGCAGACCACCGTGGGGACGCTGGTCAAGGTGGAGCACATCAAGGCCGCACCGGTCGGCACCACGGTGCACGTGAAGAGCTCACGGCCCGTGAGCGACGGGCGCCGGCTCATCTTCCACGTGCGGGTGCTCGACGACGCCGGCGAGGTCGTGGCGGTCGGCGAGGTGCAGCGCGCAGTGATCGACCGCGACCGCTTCATGCGCCGGTTCGGCTGCACCCCCGACGGCACGACCCTCCCGCGCGCCGAGGACGCCCCGTCATCGTGACCGGGACGTCCTCGGGTATGCGCTGAGCCGGGTCGCTTCTAGCGGCTGGTGCCCTGGGCTACGGAGCCCTGCAGCTGGCGCTGGAAGATGATGTAGACGATGAGCACCGGCAGGACGGTGATGACGACGGCGGCGAACAGCGCACCGTAGTCGACGGAGTACCCGGCCTGGGACGCGAACGACGCCATGCCTTGCGACAGCACGTACTTCGCTGGATCGGTGTTGAGGGCGACCGGCAGGAGGAACTGGTTCCACAGGCCGAGGAAGTTGAAGATCGCCACCGACGCCATGCCCGGGCGAGCCATCGGGAGCATCACCTGGAAGAACGTGCGCCACTCCCCCGCCCCGTCCATCTGCGCCGCCTCGTAGATCTCCTCCGGCAGCGACTTGAAGAACGCGAAGAGGAAGAACACCGTGAACGGCAGCGCGAACGAGACGTAGACGGTGATGAGGCCCTGGAGGGTGTTGAGCAGCCCCAGGCTGCGCAGGATGAAGAACAACGGGACGATCGCGAGGAAGACCGGGAAGGTCAGTCCGGCGAGCATCAGGTAGTAGATCGCCCGGTTGCCGAAGAACTGGAACCGCGCGAGCACGTAGGAGCACATCGCTCCGAGCACCATGACGAGGACCAACGAGCAGCCGACCACGATGACGGTGTTGAAGAACGACGTGCCGATCCCGGCGGTGCTCCACGCGGAGATGTAGTTCGCGAAGCTGAGCGCCTTGGGCAGCGTGAACGGCGAGCTGAGGATCTCGTTGGTCGTCTTGAACGACGACACCAGCGCCCACAGCAGCGGCAGCATGACGACGACCGACCAGATGACGAGGATGACGTGCGAGACGGCCGTGGCCCGGCGGTCGCCGGCGTTCGCCTTCTCCGGTCGCTGCGTCGCGGCGTCCTGGACACCCGCCCGGCTGACGGTGTCGGCGGTCACAGCCGGCCTCCCGCGTCACGACCAGCGGTCAGTCGGTTCACCGCGAAGACGCACGCCGCGAAGAGCAGCGTGACGAGGGCCAGGACGACGCCCATGGCTGTCGCATACCCGAACTGGCCCTTCGCGAAGGCGGTGTTGAACAGCTCCTGTGGCATGACCAGCGTGCTGTTGTTCGGGCCACCGAACGGGTTCAGCGCCTGCATCCACACGAAGGCGTCGAGCGCGGCGATGCCGAGGTAGATCCACGCCGTCTGGACGTTGTCGCGGATCAGCGGCAGTGTCACCGACCAGATCGTCCGGAGTCGGCCGGCGCCGTCGAGACGCGCGGCCTCGTAGATCTCCGCGGGCACGCCCTTGATCGCCGCGACGAACAGCACGGTGTAGAAGCCGACGAAGGCCCACACCATGACGAACATCGAGGCGGGCATCGCGGTCGAGACCTCGCCGAGCCAGGCGTAGGACTTGAACTTCTCCAGCCCCACTCCGGTGAGGATCCCGTTGAGGAGCCCGGCCTGGGGGTCGTAGACCTGCGCCCAGATGATGCCGATGACGATGGCCGGCACGGTGTAGGGGAAGAACGAGACGACCCGGTAGAAGCTGGAACCACGCAGTCCGCGGATGCCTCCGCTGGCGCCGCCGGCGACCGTGACGAGGCTGGCGAACAGCAGCGCGATGGCGATCGTCGCGAAGGGGACGACGATCGCGAGCAGCACGCTGTTGATCACCGACTTGCGGAAGTTGTCGTCCTGCACGAGCTTCGCGTAGTTGTCGAACCCGATGAAGTTGAAGTTCGGGGAGAAGCCGGACCAGTCCGTCATCGCGTAGTACAGGGCCTGCACGAACGGCGAGATGACGAAGACCAGGAACAGCAGCAGGGGCACGCCGAGGAAGACGACCATGAAGCTGATGCGGTCGAACGTCATCCGGCCGCGCGGACCCCGGGCCTTGGGCTTGCGCCCAACGCCCGGAGCCGCGACGACGGGGGTGGTCACGAGGTGACCTTCTCCTTCTGGATCGACGAGTCAGCGGCAACCTTGTCGGTGATGCCCTGCAGACCGCTGGTCAGCCCGGCGACGTCGGTCTGCCCGGACAGGAACGCGTTCCACACGACCAGCATGTCCTTGTTCATCCCGTAACGGGTGACGAACTTGTAGTCGAAGACGTTCTTGCCCGCGGCGTCGAGCATCTTGGACTGCGAGACCAGAGCGGTCGACCCGAAGCCGTCGGCGGGAACCAGACCCTTGACGATGGTCGGGGCGAGCTTCGTCTTGCTGAAGTTCGTCGCCGCGTCCTTGGAGAGCATGGTGCGCAGGATCTCCTTGGCGCCGGCGACGTTCTTGCCGCCCTTGGGCACGATGAACGGCTCGCCGGAGGCGCTGCGCAGCGTCTCGTAGGGCATCTTCGGGCTGCTGGTGACCGTCATCTCCGGGACGCCGGTCATCTTGAAGCCGTCCTTGGTGGCCTTCTTCATCTCGTTCTCGATCCACGAGCCCGAGGGGTAGAGCAGCGCCTGCTGGTCGTTGCTCCACTGGGCCTGGGCCGCGGTGAACTGGGTGCCCGCGCCACCGGGGACGAAGTAGCCGTTCTTGACGCACTCGCCCATCGCGGCGAACACCGCCTGGATGGTCGGCTGCGACCAGCACTTCGGGTCGAGGTTCTCCAGCGCGAGGCGCACCTCGGGGCCGCCCTCCTTGATGGCGGAGTCCATGGCGAGCGTGCTGTAGTACGTCGCCGCCTCCTTGCCCCAGACGAAGAGGTACTTGCCCTTGGCCTTGGCCTTGGCGCCGAGATCCTTGGCCTCGTCCCAGGTCTTCGGCGCGGTCCAGCTGTTCTCGTCGAACAGGCTCTGCGAGTACCACACGGCGTACAGGGTGAGGACGTAGTTGATCGCGAGGAACTTCCCGTTGTACGTGCCCGGGCCCTTCACGCCGTCGTAGAGGGTCGACTCGATCTTGGTGCCCTCGAGGTTGTTCGCCGCGAAGACGTCGTCGAGCTCGGAGAGCTGGTCGATGATCGTGTTGAACCCGATCGAGCCGGCGCCGGAGTTGTCCACCAGGTCGGGCGGGTTGCCGCCGACGAAGCGCGGCTGCAGCTGCTGTGCGATCTGCGTCGAGGGGGTGACGTTGGGCGTGACCGTCGGGTGGTTCTTCTTGACGATGTCCGCCGCGAAGGTCACGTAGTCGTAGCCGTAGCCGCCGTTGAAGATCACGGCGTCGATGGTCGAGCTGTCGGCGAGGCCGAAGGGGTTGTTGGCCGAGCCCGCCGCGGTCGTCGCCGCGCCGCCACCGGTGCCGGTGCCCGTCCCGGAGGACGCGCACGACGCCAGCGCCCCGCCGAGCGGGAGCAGAGCCGCAGCGGCCAGGGAGCCGCGCATGAAGGTCCGACGGTCGAACGTCGAACGAGGGGTGCTGCCTGTCTCTTGAGGTGCCATCGCCAGGTACTGCCTTTCAGGGTGGTGATCGGTGCGGAGGACGGTATGCGTGATGAGGGCTCGGCCGACGGAACTTCGCCGGGTATCGGGTCGATCAGTGACTGGATCGTGATGTGGGCTCTTCGGGGTCCCCGCGAAGTATCGGAGCGGAGCGGAGAACTTCGCGGGGTGACTCATGCGGTGCGACGGATCCGGTCGCCGTACCGGTCTTCGAGGGCGTGGTTGTGCTCGTCGCCGCCGGGAACGTTGGCGGAGAGGTAGATGGGCGGGGTCTCGCCGAGGGCGGCGATCCGCTCGGCGGCGCCGATGGTGATCAGCTGCGCGATGTAGGCGGCGGTCAGCGAGGAGACGGCTCCGACCCCGACACCGCCCGGCGCCTCGATCGTGGTGTCGCCGTAAGGCGCTCGGTTGTCGATGACGACGTCCGCGACCTCGCTGAGCCGCTGGCCGCTGGGGTGCTTCGGCGTCACGGCGTTGGTGTGCTCGATGCTGGTGACCGCGATGACGGGATGCCCCTCGGCCTTGGCCCGGAGCGCGACCCCGACGATCGACCCGTTCACGCCGGAGTTCGACGCGATGAGGAACACGTCCGCCGGGTCGAGGGAGGAGAGGGCGAACAGCTCGTCGACGACGGTGTCGTCGCGTTCGAGGGACGAGCCGCTCAGCACCGAGGCGTCGCGCGACCCGTGCAGCACGATGTCGCGCAGCGCCATCATCTTCGTCGGGATGAACCCACCGGCCCGGCCGGCGATCTCCATGGCGAACGCCTGCGAGTGGCCGGTGCCGAACGCCTGCAGCACGCCGCCGCGCCGGATCGAGTCGACGACGAGGTCGATGGCCGGCTCGAGGCCGCCGCGCGCCGCGTCGTCGGCGATGGCCTGCAGCCGCGAGGTCACCTGCTCGTGGAAGGCGGTGAACGCCTCCTCCAGGGTGGCGGCGGGAACGGTGCTGGTGGTCATCGGCCTGCTTCCTCGGCGTTGCGGGCGGGGGCGCGTCGGGCCCGGGCGGACCGGCGGTCGCGGCTCGGGATGCGTCGGTGCGGTGCTACGGCGGCGGCGGAGGCCGCGAGAGTCGTTGCGGTGCGGGCGAAGTTGCGCTGCGCGACGAGGAGGTAGAGCAGGTCGAGCGCGAACAGCTGCGCGTGCTTGGCGGAGAGGTCGTCCGGCTGGAGGTACTCGTCCGGTGCCACGGTGACGAGGTGCACGTCGGCGAGCCCGGCCAGCGGTGAGTCGGCGTTGCTGGTGATGGCGAGGGTGAAGGCGCCCGACGACTTGGCCTGTCCCAGCATCTCGATGGTCTCCACGGTGCGACCGGTGTTGGAGATGGCGATGGCGACCGAGTCCTCGTCGAGCAGCGCGGCACTCGTCAGGCCGTCGTGGACCTCGCCCCAGTGGTGGGCGTTGATCCCGATCCGGTAGAGCCGCAGCTGCATCTCGCGCGCCATGACGGCGCTGCCGCCGATCCCGTAGATGTCGACGTGGCTGCTGATGGCGACGGCGTCGGCGATCCGGCCCACCTCGTCGACGTCGATCGAGTCGGCGGTGGCCTGCAGCGCGGCCTGGTGCGACTGGGACAGCGTGCGCAGCACCTGCTCCGGGGTGTCGCCCGGGTCGAAGGCCCGGCCGATGTCGACGCGCCAGGTCTCGTCGGCGCGCAGCCGCCCGGCGTCGGCCGCGACCCCGACCCGGAAGGGGAGGTAGCCCGCATACCCGATGAGCCGGCAGAAGCGGGTGACGGTGGCCGCCGAGGTGCCCGCGCGGGCGGCCAGCTCGGTGATCGACAGCTCGAGCGGGGCGAGCGGCTCGTCCAGCAACAGGGTCGCCAGCTTGGTCATGGCCTCGGACATCTGCGGCACGTTGGCCTGTATCCGGGTGCGCACGCCGAGCGGCGGGGCGGCTGTCGTGGTCACGAGTCCTGAAAATCCGTCTCAGCTAGGTGGCGGTTTGCTGAAAAGAATTCTTACCACTTTCCGGCGCCGTGGGGTTTCAGGTCGGTAACGATGCGCGGTGTCAGGTTTGAAGAACCCGGCAAATCCGGCGGGGCCGGACAGCGTCGAGGCGCGTGACGCCGTCGGAGTCACGCGCCTCGTGCCGGAGCACAGGCTCACTCCCCGAAGCGACCCCGCGCCTCGTGCGGGATGAGGGGTGTGACGCCGCGGGCCTTGAGCTGCTGCACGGCCCACGTGTTGCCGTCCGGGTCGGCGAACCCGAAGAAGGTGCCGCCGTCCCGCTCGTCGAACACCTGGATCTCGCTGCAGTCGACCCCGCGGGAGACGAGCTGGTCGCGGGCCGCCCCCGCGTCGGCGACGCAGAGCTGCAGGCCGCGCATCGAGCCGGGAGCCATCTCGTTCTGCGAGGGGAGGTTGCCGATGACGATCGAGCACCCGGAACCCCGGGGCGTCAGCTGGGCGACGTCCATGAACTCGTTGGTGGTGTGGTGGTCCAGGTCGAAGCCGACCTGGTCGCGGTAGAAGGCGATGGCGCGCTCGAGGTCGCTGACCGGGAGGACGACGACCTCGAGGGTCCAGTCCATCGGGCGCTCGGTGTCGGTCACGCCTGCCCCTCGAGGACCGTGTCGAGCTTGTCGTAGCCGGCGCTCATGCCGGCCTCCATGCCACTGCCGACCATGCCGTCGCGAGCCTCCATCGTCGGGTAGACGGCGTGGCCGCGCAGCCGGGTCCGGCCGCCGTCCAGCCGCTCGAAGGCGAGCGACTCGATGCTCACGACGTCCGGGTAGCCCTCGAACTCGAAGGTCTGGATGGCGAACTCGTTCTCGCGGACGACGTGGTAGACGCCGTTGAAGCCATAGTCGACGCCGTCCTCGCCCTTCTGGACGAACCGGTATCGGCCGCCGGTGGTGAAGCTGAACTGGTCGAGCTGGACGTCGTCGCTGCCGGCGCCGATCCACTGCCGGAACAGGTCCGGGTCCTGGTGCGCCCGGAAGACCTTCTCGACGGGGTGGTCGAACTCGCGCTCGAAGTCGATGAACGGCAGCCCCTCGGGGGCGGTGACGGTGAGGGCGTTGGTGGTGCGGTTGGTGCTCATGGCTGGTGCTCTCCTGGTTTGTCGGTTCTCGTGGTGGGGCGGGTCGGGCTAGTGGTGGTCCGGGTCGGGTATGCGGTCGAGCAGGGCGTCGAGGGACCGGAACCGCCGCTCGTGGATGAGGCGGTAGTGGTCGATCCACGCGGTGAGCTCCTCGAGCGCCGTGGGGTTGAGATGCACGGGACGGCGCTGGGCGTCCCGGGACCGGGTGACCAGGTCGGCCTGCTCCAGCACCTGGATGTGCTTGGAGACGGCCTGCTTGGACATGGCGAACGGTTCGGCGAGGTCGTTGACGGTGACCGGTCCGGTGCTGAGCCGCGCCACGATCGCCCGTCGGACCGGGTCACCGAGGGCGGTGAACGCCCGGTCCATCCGCTCCTCGTCCATCCCGTGTTCAACCTTTCGTTTGATCAACTGATAAGTTGATTAAACCAGCGTAGGAGATCAACGTCAAGGGAAGACGCACAGCAGAACGCCGGTCGGACCATGAGTGGTCCGACCGGCGTGATCGTGGAGCTGAGGGGACTCGAACCCCTGACCCCCTCCATGCCATGGAGGTGCGCTACCAGCTGCGCCACAGCCCCGTAATGGGAACTGCGGAAGTCTAGCGGCCGGGCAGGACCGGCCCAAATCCGGACCGCGTCTTCGAGTGTGGGTGAAAGCGCGTCGTATTCGACGCGCTTTCACCCACACCGGAGGGCTCAGGCGGAGAGGTTCCAGGCGTCGAGGCGCCAGCGCGCCGGGACGGGGGCGCCGGAGACCAGCGACGCCTCGGCGAGCACCGCCCAGTGGCAGTTCTCGAGGCCCCACAGCACCTGGAGGGCCTGCATCTGGTCCAGCCCGACCAGGGACGCGACCCCCGCGCGGGCGGCGACGCCGTGGCAGACCACGACGGCGACCCGTCCCGGCGACAGCTCGGCGATGACGTCGTCGAGGGCCGCTCGGACGCGGCGCCGCGAGCTCCGCCACCGTCTCCCCCGTGCGGCCGCGCCGGACGTCCTCGCCCCGGCCCATGGCGGCGAGCAGCTCGGGGTCACGGTTCCGCACCTCGGCGGTCGTCACGCCCTGCCACTCCCCCACGTCGATCTCCCGCAGCCGCGGGTCGAGCCGCACCGGCATACCGGCGGCCTCGCCGACCCGCTCGGCCGTGACGCGGGCCCGCGCGAGGTCCGACGCGACGATGAGCTCCGGCTGGTATGCGGCGACGGCCGGCGCCGCCTTGTCGGCCTGCGCCAGGCCGACCGGAGAGAGCTCGGAGTCCTTGAGCCCCTGCCAGATGCCCGCGGCGTTGTCGAGGGTCTCCCCGTGACGGACGACGACGAGCCGGCGCGCGGTGGCGTCGGTCATCGGTGACGCGGTCACGGCGCCGGGACCGACGCGAGGTCGATCTCCGGGCAGTCCTTCCACAGCCGCTCGAGCTGGTAGAACTCGCGCTCGTCGGCGTGCTGGACGTGGACGACGATGTCGCCGAAGTCGATGAGCACCCAGCGGCCCTCGCGGGCGCCCTCGCGACGGATCGGCTTGACGCCCACGTCGCGGAGCCGGTCCTCGATCTCGTCGACGATGGCGCCGACCTGACGTTCGTTGCTCGCCGAGGCGATGACGAAGACGTCGGTCAGCGCGAGCTGTTCGCTCACGTCGATGGCCATGACGTCCTGGGCGATCTTGTCCTCGGCGGCGAGGGCAGCGACGCGGGCCAGCTGCAGCGCTCGGGGTGTTGCGGTCACGAATCTCCTACTGAGTCAGAGGCGTACAGGTGGTACTTGTTGATGTACTGGACGACCCCGTCGGGGACGAGGTACCAGACCGGCTGGCCGCCCTCGACGCGGGCGCGGCAGTCGGTGGAGCTGATCGCCATGGCGGGCACCTCCATGAGGGTGATCCGGTCGGTGGGCAGCCCCTTGTCGGACAGCTCGTGGCCGGGCCGGGTCACGCCGACGAAGTGCGCCAGCTGCCACAGCTCGTCGACGTCCTTCCAGGTGAGGATCTGCGCCAGGGCGTCCGCCCCGGTGATGAAGAACAGCTCGGCGTCGGGGTCCGCCTCGTGCAGCTCGCGGAGGGTGTCGATGGTGTACGTCGGCCCCGTCCGGTCCACGTCGACCCGGCTCACGGTGAAGCGCGGGTTCGACGCGGTGGCGACCACCGTCATCAGGTAGCGGTGCTCGGCCGCGCTGACCTCGCTGTCGTCCTTCTGCCACGGCCGTCCGGTCGGGACGAAGCGGACCTCGTCGAGGGCGAAGCGGGACTGCACCTCGCTCGCCGCGACGAGGTGCCCGTGGTGGATGGGGTCGAACGTGCCACCCATCACCCCGAGCCGGCGGCTCAGCGGGTCACCTCAGGTCCTCGAGCGTCACCCGTGGATCTCGGCGTCGTTGCTGCGGCCCTTGCCGGACACCTTCGCGGCGGTGTTGCGGAACGTCCAGAGCACGCCCAGCCCGAGCAGGAACGCGCAGAACGCGATGAGGCCGAAGGCGATCGGCGGCATCGGGAGCGAGTTGTGCTGCTCCTCGGCGCTGACGAGGCCGGTGACGACGACTGGCAGGGCGCTCGCGGGCATGGGCACAGCCTAACCCGCCGCCCAGGCCGGCAGCGGCGCCAGCGGCAGCGACGCCGCGAGCGCGGCCCACGCGTGGCCGACGCCGGCCCAGGGCTCCCGCCCGCCGGCGATCGCCGCCACGACCGCGTCGCAGGAGCGTTGGGCCGCCTCGACGACCTCCGCGGGGTACCCGTACTCGACCTGGTGCTCCGCGAACTCGTCCTCGTCGTCGACCAGGAGCGTCCCGTCCCACTTCTTGATGACGTCGAGGTCGAGGTCCACCGCGCGGACGGTGTCGCCGTCCCACCGCGGCCGGTCGGTCACGTCGACGTAGATCGCGGTCGGGACGCCGGGCCCGTTGAACGACGCCACGTAGTCGCCCTCCGCCGGGACGAACAGGGCGCACTCCGCGTCGGTGGCCGTCGTCATCCCCGGCCGGCGCATCGGCATACCGGCGGGCGAGCCGAGCCAGTCGCCGAAGTCGTCGGAGCCGAGGTAGCGCGCGTCCATCTCCCAGTGCGGCCGGCCACCCCACTTGCCGAACCGCACCGCCACGACGTCGCCTCGCTCCATCCGGCCAACGTATCCAACGCCCTGATGACCACGCCCCGGGTAACACAATGAGCACGTTCACGGTCGCCGGACATAAGACGCACAGCGGACCGATGGTGCCCGCCGTAACCTGGAGGGCATGCATCCGGTCCTGTCCGTGGTCATCCCCATGTACAACGAGGAGGACGTCCTTCCCCTCCTCGTCGACCGGCTGCGTCCTGTGCTCGAGGGTCTCGACGGCAGCTACGAGGTCGTGGCCGTCGACGACGGCAGCACCGACCTCACCCCGGCGATCCTCCAGCGGCTGCACCGCGAGTGGGACCAGCTGCGGGTCGTCCGGCTGCGCGCCAACGCCGGCCACCAGGCGGCCATCTCCGCCGGGCTGAAGAGCGCCCGCGGCGACTTCGTCGTCACCATCGACGCCGACCTCCAGGACCCGCCCGAGGTCATCGCGCAGATGCTGCGCAAGGCCCGCGACGAGGGCGTGGACGTCGTCTACGGCGTCCGCAACGACCGGTCGACCGACTCGTGGTTCAAGCGCACCACCGCCCGCACCTTCTACACGACGATCCGCACCATCTCGGGCAGCGAGGCGATCAGCGACGCGGGCGACTTCCGGCTGATGTCGCGGGCCACCGTCGACGCCATCAACGACCTGCCCGAGCACAACCGGGTGCTGCGGTTCATCGTCCCCGCGCTGGGTTTCCCCTCCGACGTCGTCGAGTACCGCCGCGACGAGCGAGCGGCCGGCGCCTCGAAGTACCCCTTCTTCAAGATGCTCAAGCTCTCCCTCGACGCCGTGACCGGCTTCTCCATGGCGCCGCTGCGGCTGGCCACGTTCCTGGGCCTGGGGGGCGGCGTACTCGCCGTGCTCCTCGCGCTCTACGCGATCGTGTCCGGGCTGCAGCGGTCGCACCGTCGCGGGCTGGACGTCGACGGTCCTCATCGTCTCGTCGGTCGGGGCGGTCCAGCTGCTCTGCCTCGGCCTGCTCGGGGAGTACATCGGCCGGATGTACACGCAGATGCAGGGCCGCCCCACCTACTTCATCGCCTACGACTCGCTCACCGCGACGAAGGGCCGGCACGGCCCGACCGACACCCCGCTGCCCCCGGACGGCAAGCTCGTCCCGGGCACGCACGCGCCGGTCGCGCGCACCCCCGACGAGGCTCGGTATGCGCCGGAGGAGGCCGTGGCTCCGGCTGCCGGCGTGGCTCCGGTCCCCGCGTCAGCCGCGCGGGTGCGCCGTGACCAGGAGGCTCACACCGGGGAGCTGCTTGACCGGTAGGTAGCGCTCCGCGGTGATGATGGCGGTCAGCGCGGAGTTGACGACCGGATGCAGGTCGTCGAGGTCGCTGCCCGACGACTTCTTGCGCCGCATCGCGACGACGGGGCGCAGCAGCACGTTCCACGAGGTCATGGCCGCGATGTCGAACCCGCCGCGGTGGAGCACCGACGACAGCGTCTCGCGCGTGTAGCGGCGGACGTGGTCGACGGCGACGTCGTGGTCGGACCACAGCCTGGGGTCGGCCGGCACCGCCACGAGGAACGTCCCGTCGGGGCGCAGCACCCGGTTGATCTCGGCGACGGCGAGGTCGTCCTCCTCGATGTGCTCGAGGATGTCGAAGGCGACGACGAGGCTCAGCGAGGAGTCGGCCAGAGGCAGGTGGCGCGCGTCCGCTCGGACGGTCGACAGGCCCCGCTCGTGGGCGACCTCCGCGCCCTCCTCGCCGTACTCCATGGCCACCGGGGTCCAGCCGAGGTCGCGCAGCACCCGGGTGTTGCCACCGCCGGCCGCGCCGATGTCGAGGGCCCGCCCCGGGGTGACGCCGGCGAGGGCCTTGGCCAACAGGTGCCGGCGCTCGCGGTACCACCAGTGCGTGTCCTCGAGCGCGGCCAGCTTGCGGACCTCAGTGCCCTCCACGGTCGGTCATCATGCCAGCGGGGTCGCCGGCACCACGAATCCGCGTCAGGTACGGACTTGGCCGTCGCCCTCGACGACCCACTTGGTGGTCGTCAGCTCCGGCAGGGCCATCGGTCCGCGGGCGTGCAGCTTCTGCGTGGAGATGCCGATCTCCGCGCCGAACCCGAACTCGGCGCCGTCGGTGAACCGGCTGGAGGCGTTGACGATGACCACGGCCGCGTCGACCTCCGAGGTGAACCGTCGGGCCGCCGCCCGGTCGTTGGTGACGATGACCTCGGTGTGGTGGGTCCCGAAGGTCTCGATGTGCGCGAGCGCGGCGTCGAGGTCGGGGACGGTCCGCACGCTCAGGTCGAGCGAGTACCACTCCCTGCGGAAGTCCTCCTCGGTCGAGAGGGCGTATGCGGCGCCGGCGGCCTCGACGTGCTCCTCCAGCTCCGGGCCGGCGTGCACCACGACCCCCGCGGCGCCGAGGCCGGCGAGGACCTTGGGGAGGAACGCGTCCGGCGACCGACTCGTGGACCAGCAGCGTCTCGGCCGCGTTGCACACGCTGGGCCGCTGCGCCTTGGCGTTGACGACGATGCGCTCGGCGACGTCGAGGTCCGCGGCCGCGTCGACGTAGACGTGGTTGACCCCGATGCCGGTCTCGATGACCGGCACGGTCGACTCGGTGACGACGGTCTGGATGAGGTTGGCGCCGCCGCGGGGGATGACGAGGTCGACGAGACCCCGGGCGGTCATCAGCGCGCGGGCCGCGTCGTGGCCGCCACCGTCGAGCAGGCAGATCGCGTTCTCGTCGATGCCCTGCTCGGCCAGCGCCCGGCGCATGACGCCGACCAGCGCCCGGTTGCTCGACGCCGCCGCCGAACCGCCACGCAGGATCACGGCGTTGCCGCTCTTGAGGGCGAGGGTCGCGGCGTCCACCGTGACGTTGGGCCGGGCCTCGTAGATCATGCCGACGACGCCCATGGGGACCCGGAGCTGGCGGATCTGCAGCCCGTTGGCCAGCGTCGACCCGCGCACCACCTCTCCCACGGGGTCGGGCAGAGCGGCGATGTCACGCACCGCCTGGGCGATCGCGCCGATCCGCCGCTCGTCGAGCGTGAGCCGGTCGAGCAGCCCCTCGGCCAGGCCGTTCTCACGGCCCCGCTCGAGGTCCTCGGCGTTGGCCGGGACGATCTCGTCGACGGCCGCGACGAGGGCGTCGGCGATCGCGTGGAGCGCGTCGTCCTTGGCCGTCCGCGGCAGCAGCGCGAGCTGTCGCGAGGCCCGGCGGGCCCCTTCAGCGAGCGCGTGCACCTGCTCGACCGCGGCGGGGTCGATCGTCTGGGCGGCCATGGTCCCAGGGTACGGCGCGCCCGGTACGCGCCGCCGCGGGGTTTCGGCGGCCGGCACCCGTGTGGGGAGGCCGTCGCACCGGTAGCTCACTGCAGCCTCATGCGAGGTTCATGTCGCGGCTCACGAGAGGTCAACTTCGGCCGTTCTCGGACTCCGGATAGCGGCCGAAGTTGACCTCTCGGCAGGAGGTGGGGGGCGGGGCACAGCGCAGCCGGCGTCAGGGGCCCAGCAGCACCATCGCGTCGCGGTGGATGACCTCGCGCTCGTACTGGGGGCCGAGGTCGCGAGCGAGGTCGTGGGTGGTCCGGCCGAGCATGCCGGGCAGCTCGTCGGAGGAGTAGTTCACCAGGCCGCGGGCCACCGGGACCCCTTCCGGCGTGCACACGTCGATGGGGTCGCCCTCGTCGAACCGACCCTCGACCGCCGTGATCCCCGCCGGTAGCAACGACTTCCGCCGGTCGACGACCGCTCGCACGGCGCCGGCGTCGAGGACGACGCGGCCGCGGGGCTCGGTCGCGTGCGCGAGCCACAGCAGCCGGGACGCCCGCCGCGACCCGGTCGGGAGTGAACAGGGTCCCGACGTCCTCCCCCGCCAGTCCCTCGCGGGCGCGGTCCGCCGACGTCAGCAGCGTGGCCACGCCGGCCGCGGTGGCGATGCCGGCGGCCTCGAGCTTGGTGCCCATCCCGCCGGTGCCGACGGCGGACGCCGAGCCCTTGACGACGACCTCGGCGAGGTCGGCCGCTCCCCCCACCTCGGGGATGCGGCGGCTGCCCGCACGGTGCGGCGGCCCGTCGTAGAGCGCGTCCACGTCGGAGAGCAGGACCAGCGCGTCGGCGTTGATGAGATGGGCGACCAGCGCGGCCAACCGGTCGTTGTCACCGAACCGGATCTCGTGGGTCGCGACGGTGTCGTTCTCGTTGATCACCGGCACGATGCCGAGCGCCAGCAGCCGCTCGAGGGTCCGCCGGGCGTTGGCGTAGTGGGTGCGCCGGGTCACGTCGTCCGCGGTGAGCAGCACCTGCCCGACGGTGAGGTCCGTGGGCGCCGAAGGCGTGCTGGTAGGCGGCGACGAGGGCACCCTGTCCGACGCTGGCCGCCGCCTGCTGGGTCGCGAGGTCCCGGGGACGGCGGACCAGGCCGAGCGGCGCCAGCCCCGCGGCGATGGCGCCCGAGGAGACGAGGACGACGGAGCTGCCGCTGTGCCGGCGAGCGGCCAGCACGTTGACCAGCGCCATGAGCCGCCCCGCGTCCAGGCCGCCGTCCGGCCCGGTCAGCGAGGACGACCCCACCTTGACGACGAGCCGGTCGGCGGCAGCGATGGCAGCCCGCGTCGACACGAGGCACGAGTCTATGGAGCCGCCCGGCCCGCCCGCCGGTCCGTTCCGCGGGTCAGCACGGGTCAGCTGCGGGTCGCGGTGAGCAGCAGGTACTCCCACTCCATCACCAGCGGGCCGCCGCCGCCGACGTCCGCGCCGCGCGCCAGCTCGTCGAGCGCGGCGTCCAGGGCCGCCACCCGGTCGGCGTCGTCCCCGAGCGAGCGGTACACCGCGAGCACCGGGCCGTAGGACGCCTTGAACGCCTCCCGGAACGCCTCCGGAGTCGCGTAGGCGTCGACCCGCACGGCCTGCCGACGGGCCGAGACGTCACGGACCCGGTCACCGAGCAGCTCGCGCACGTGGCCCTCGTCCCCCCACAGCGGCGGCGGTTGCGCCCCGGGCGGGGGCGGCGGCGCATACGGGCGCATCGTCCCGAGCAGCCGACCGACGAAGCCCTGGGGCGTCCAGCTGAGCAGCCCGACCGTGCCGCCGGGCCGGCATACCCGCACCAGCTCGTCGGCGGCGAGCTGGTGGTGCGGCGCGAACATCACGCCCACGCACGAGAGCACCACGTCGAAGGCGGCGTCGTCGAAGGGCATCGCCTCGGCGTCGGCCTCGCGCCACTCCACCTCGACGCCGGCACGGGCGGCGGCCTCCCGACCGACGTCGAACAGCTCCGGCGTCAGGTCGGAGGCCACCACCCGCGCCCCGGTCGCGGCGGCGGGAACCGCGGCGTTCCCGGAGCCGGCGGCCACGTCGAGCACGGTCTGTCCTTCGCGCACCCCGCTGGCCTCGACGAGGACCGCGCCGAGGTCGGGGATCACGGTGCGCGCGACGAGGGGGTAGTCGCCGGACGCCCACATCGCGCGGTGCCGGGCCTTGAGCTGCCGGTCGAGGTCGGGGTCGAGCTGGTCGGTGGGCGCGGTACTGGTCATGGTCCGAGGGTGGGCCGCTCCGGCCTCGCGAACCAGTGCAGGAAATGGACTACCCCGGTCCTGGTTCTGGACCCATGCTGGGGGCATGGCCGAGAGCTACAGCCAGTACTGCCCCATCTCGCGCACCCTCGACCTCGTCGGGGACCGCTGGTCGCTGCTCATCCTGCGCGACCTCTACGTCGGCACGACGACGTTCAACGGCCTGGCCCGCGGCCTGCCCGGGCTCTCCCGGAGCCTGCTGGCCAAGCGGCTGCGGGCGTTCGAGCGGGAGGGCCTGGTCGAGAAGGTCGGCGGCCGCTACCTCATGACCGACCGCGGCCGCGACCTCGAGGGCGTCCTCATGGCGCTCGGGCAGCTGGGGGTCGCGCTGGATCTTCGGCGAGCCGCGCGAGGAGGAGCTCGACGCCCAGCTGCTGGTCTGGTGGATGCACGGGCGCCTCGACACCGCCGCGATGCCGTTGGACCGCTGGGTGCTGCACGTCCGGTTCGCCGACGACCCGCGCCGGTTCTGGATCCTCGTCGAGGACCGGGTGCCCTCGGTATGCCTGTCCGACCCGGGCTACGGGGTCGACGTCACGATCGCCTCCGACGTCCGCACCCTCTACCGGGTCTGGCTGGGGCAGCTCCCGCTCAACGCCGCCCTCCGGAACGGGCTGGTCATCGAGGGGCCACGCGCCGTCGCCCGGCACCTGCCCGAGGTGCTGCAGCTGAGCCCGGTGGCCCCGCTGGTGACCGGAGCGCTCGCCACCCGCGCCTGAGCGCGCCGCTCAGTCCTCGTCGGTGTCGTCGCGGGCCGTCGCCCAGTGGCCCGCCCGACGCTCGGTCTCGAGGTCTGCCTGGGTGGCCTGCCGGGCGACGTAGCGGTCGCGCGCGGACTCCCGCTTCTCGTCGCGGGTGGCGCGCGGGGACTCGGCGAGGCGGAGGTCGCTCCCCCGCTGGCCCAGCAGCTCGGCGCCGCTGATGAGGGTGGGCTCCCAGTCGAAGACGACCGCGTCGTCGGCCGCGCCGATGAGCACCGTGTCGCCGGACACCGCGCCGGCCTTGACCAGCGCCTCCTCGACGCCGAGCCGGGCGAGCCGGTCGGCGAGGTAGCCGACGGCCTCGTCGTTGGCGAAGTCGGTCTGCCGGATCCAGCGCGTCGGGCGCTCGCCGACGATCCGGTATGCCGGTCCGTCGGGGGTCTCCTCGCGACGCACCACGAACCCGGAGTCGTCGACCGCCCGGGGTCGCAGCACGATCCGCGGCGGGACGATGTCGGCCATCTCCGCGCGGGCCGCGAGCACGAGCCGACCCAAGCGCGTACGACAGCTCGTTGAGGCCGATGTGCGCGACGGCGGAGACGATGTAGACCTCGTAGCCGCGCTCCTCGAGGTCGGGGCGGACCATCTCGGCGAGCTCGCGGGCCTCCGGCACGTCGGCCTTGTTGAGGATGATGACGCGGGTGCGCTCGGCGAGCGGGCGACCGCCGAGGTCGGCGTCCGGCACGTAGGCGGCGAGCTCGGCCTCGATGACGTCGAGGTCGGTGAGCGGGTCGCGGCCGGGTTCGAGGGTGGCGCAGTCGATGACGTGGGCGAGCACCGAGCAGCGCTCCACGTGCCGCAGGAACTCCAGGCCCAGGCCGCGGCCGAGGTGCGCGCCGGGGATGAGACCCGGCACGTCGGCGATGGTGAACCGGGTCTCGCCGGCCGTGACGACGCCGAGGTTGGGCACGAGGGTGGTGAACGGGTAGTCGGCGATCTTGGGCCGCGCCGCGGAGAGCACGGAGACCAGCGACGACTTGCCCGCCGAGGGGAAGCCGATGAGGGCGACGTCGGCGAGCGACTTCAGCTCGAGGACGACGTCCCAGGCCTCCCCCGGCTCGCCCAGCAGGGCGAACCCGGGCGCCCGGCGGCGCGGTGACGCGAGCGCCTTGTTGCCCAGCCCGCCGCGGCCGCCGCGGGCGATGACGTGCTCCTGGCCCTCGGCGACGAGGTCGGTCGACGACGTGTCCGATCGCGTCCTTGACGACGGTGCCCGGGGGGACCGGCGAGGACGAGGTCCACCCCGTCGGCGCCGTTGCGCTCGTCACCGGCCCCCGGCTTGCCGTTGCCGGCGCTCTGGTGCGGGCGGTGGTGGTAGTCGAGCAGGGTCGTGGCCTGCGGGTCGACCCGCAGGATCACCGAGCCGCCGCTGCCACCGTTGCCGCCGTCGGGACCGCCGAGCGGCTTGAACTTCTCCCGCTTGACCGACGCGACCCCGTGGCCGCCGTGGCCCGCCGCGACGTGGAGGACGACCCGGTCGACGAAGCTCGCCGCTGCCATACCGTCTCTCCCTTCGAGAGTCCCGCTGGTGAAACAGAAAGGGCGGACCGGGTGGTCCGCCCTCTCCGTGAAAAGCCTTCGCCTCAGGCGTCGACCGGCTGCTCGATGTTGACGGTCTTGCGACCGCGCTTGGTGCCGAACTTCACCGCACCCGCGACGAGCGCGAAGAGGGTGTCGTCCTTGCCGCGGCCGACGCCCTCGCCGGGGTGGAAGTGGGTGCCGCGCTGGCGGACGAGGATCTCGCCGGCGTTGACCTTCTGGCCGCCGAACCGCTTGACGCCGAGGTACTGCGCGTTGGAGTCGCGCCCGTTACGGGACGAGGACGCGCCCTTCTTGTGTGCCATCTCCAGCGCCTCTCAGACGTCGATCGTGGTGACCTTGACCTGCGTCAGGGGCTGACGGTGCCCCTGGCGCTTGCGGTACCCGGTCTTGTTCTTGAACTTCATGATGGTGATCTTCGGGCCCTTGGCCGGCTTGACGACCTCGGCCGTGACCGTGACCTTCGCCAGCTTGGCGGCGTCGCTCGTGACGGTGCCACCGTCGACGACCAGCAACGGCGTCAGGTCGATGGTGTCACCCGGCGCACCCGCCACCTTGTCGATCAGCAGGACGTCGCCCACCGACACCTTCTCCTGGCGTCCGCCAGCGCGAACAATCGCGTACACAGGTCACTCGCTCTCAATGGTTCTCCGATAGACGGCGCACACTCTTGAACCGTCACGTAGCTCCCGCGGCTTCGCAGGACACAGATCGGTGGGCGCACCAACGCACGATCGTACCGGGCCGACGGGGCCCCGCCCAAATCAGCCGTCGGTGCCTCCGCCGGGGTTGGCGCGAGCGGGGCGGGCCGGCCGGAGCGACGACCCGGCCGCGGTGCCGGCGGGGCCGGGACGGCGGGGTGACGGGCTCGGCGTACGGGTCCGGCTCGTTCTGCGGGCTGGGCTCCGAGCGTGCGGCTCGGAGGCGGGCTCCGAGACGGGCTCGGGGGTGTGCTCGACGACGGGCGGGACCGGCTCGACGGGCTCGACGGCGTTCGACGGGTTCGGTATGCGCGGGCGCGTCCTCGACCGCCGGCTGCTCCACCGGCTCGGCCACCGCGGTCCACTCGGCCTCGACCTCGGTCGCGGCGTCGTCGGTGTTGTCGGCGTCGTCGGCATCCGCCGCGACGGTGTCGATCTCCTCGAGGTCGAGCTCCAGCACGACGTCGAGCGGGCCGTCCTGGCCACTCGCGCCGGTGCCGTCACCGGCGTCGCCGTTGGACTTCATGGCCGCGGCGTGGGCCGCGGCGGCGATCTGTGCGGGGGTCGGCCCGCCGTGGCGCGCCGGGGCCGGCGGCTCGGGGGTCGCGACCCCGACCGCGGGTGCGGCCGGCCGGCGCGCGACCGTTGCCGGACCCGCCGTTGTCGGCGTGCTCGTGACCGTTGGCGCTCTTGTCGACCGGGTCGCTGTGGACGATGATCCCGCGGCCGCCACAGGCCTCGCAGGTCTCCGAGAAGACCTCGATGAGGCCGGAGCCGACGCGCTTGCGGGTCATCTGGACCAGGCCGAGCGAGGTCACCTCGGCGACCTGGTGCTTGGTCCGGTCGCGGCCCAGGCACTCCAGCAGCCGCCGGACGACCAGGTCGCGGTTGGACTCGAGGACCATGTCGATGAAGTCGATGACGATGATCCCGCCGACGTCGCGCAGCCGGAGCTGCCGGACGATCTCCTCGGCGGCCTCGATGTTGTTCTTGGTGACCGTCTCCTCGAGGTTGCCGCCGGAGCCGATGAACTTGCCGGTGTTGACGTCGACCACGGTCATGGCCTCGGTGCGGTCGATGACCAGGGAACCGCCGGACGGCAGCCAGACCTTGCGGTCCATGGCCTTGGCGATCTGCTCGTCGACCCGGTAGTGGGTGAAGAGGTCCTCGGTGCTGGTCCACTTCGAGGCCCGCTCGGCGAGGTCCGGGGCGACGCTGGTGACGTAGTCGGACACCTCCTGCCACGCCTGGTCGCCGGCGACGACGAGCTGGGCGAAGTCCTCGTTGAAGATGTCGCGGATGACGCGGACCGTGAGGTCCGGCTCGCCGTGCAGCAGCAGCGGGGCGCTGCCGCCCTTGTTCTTGCGCTTGCCGCCGCCGCCCGTGGCGGCCTCGGCCTTCTCGGTGATCTCGGCCCAGGTCGCCGTCAGCCGCTCGACGTCGGCCTTGCAGCTCCTCCTCGGACGCGCCTTCGGCCGCGGTGCGCACGATGACGCCCGCGGTGTCGGGCACGACCTCCTTGAGGATCTTCTTCAGCCGCGCGCGCTCGGTGTCGGGCAGCTTGCGGGAGATGCCGGTCATGCCGCTGTTGGGCACGTAGACCAGGTAGCGGCCGGGCAGCGAGATCTGTGAGGTCAGCCGGGCGCCCTTGTGGCCGATCGGGTCCTTGGTCACCTGGACCAGGACGCTCTCGCCGGAGGTCAGCGCGTTCTCGATGCGCTTCGGCTGGTTGGCCTCCATGCCGGCGGCGTCCCAGTTGACCTCACCGGCGTAGAGGACCGCGTTGCGGCCCTTGCCGATGTCGACGAAGGCCGCCTCCATCGAGGGCAGCACGTTCTGGACGCGGCCGAGGTAGATGTTGCCGGCCATGGAGACGCTGGTCTCCTTGGAGATGTAGTGCTCGACGAGGACGCCGTCCTCGAGCACGCCGATCTGGGTGCGGTCGCCGACGTGGCGCACGACCATGACCCGCTCGACGCTCTCGCGCCGGGCCAGGAACTCGGCCTCGGTGATGACCGTCCGGCGGCGGCCGGCCTCGCGGCCCTCGCGGCGGCGCTGCTTCTTGGCCTCCAGGCGGGTGGACCCCTTGAGCGCGGTGACCTCGTCACGGCGGGACTCGCGGACCTTGGTCGTCACGCCGGGCTCGTCGGTGTCGCCGTCGGAGCCGCCTCCGCGACGGCGGCGGCGGGTGCGACGACGGGTCGTGGAGCCGCCCTCGTCCTCGGCGGTGTCCGCCTCGGCGGGTCCGCCCTTGGGCGTGCCGCCCCGGCGGTCGGGCTCGTCGCCGGTCTCGTCGGGCGCTGCCGCCTCGTCGGTGGCCGCCTCGTCGGTGGGCTCGGTGCCCGCTCCACCCGAGGAGCGGCTGCGCCGGCCCTTGCCACCACGGCGGCGGCGGCGGCGCGGGGCGTCGGAGGTCTCCGCCGCCTCGGGGTCTCGGCGCCGTGTCGTCGGCGCTGTCGTCGGCCTCTGCCGTCGGCGGTGTCGGCGGTCTCGAGCACGTCGGACCTCGCGGACCGCCGCGACGGCCGGCTCGGGGGCGGCGGCGGGTGCCGAGGCCCGGCGGCGACGCCGGCTGGGCGTCGTCGGGGCCTGGAACAGCGGCGCGAACGCGCCGGTGGTCGGCTCCCCGTCGGCTGCGGTCGGTGGTCCTCGGTGTGTCGTGCGTCCGTGGTCCGTCCGGTCGTCGGTCGTCCTCGAGCTCGGGTTCGGGCTCCGGCTCGGTGGCCGCCGGCGCCTCGAGCCGGTCGAAGCGCAGGGCGTCCTCGTCGACCAGGCTGCCGGACGCCGGCTCGGCAGCGGCGGTATGCGTCTCGACCGCGGTCGGCTCCTCGGCGGGCCGGGCCGCGCGCCGGCGACCGCGCTTGGCGGGGGCGGGCGACTCGGTCTCCGCGGGGCTCGGTTCCCAGCACCTCGGCGAGCGAGGCCGAGAGGTCGGCCAGCGCCTCGGCCGGGGCCGCGACCTTGGCCGCCGCCTTCTTGCGCGTACGGGTCGCCTTCTTCACCGGCGTGGTGTCGGTGGCGGCGTCGGCGGTCTCGTCGGTGGGGTCGGGCGCGGTGGCCGCGGTCTCCGTCGCGGCGGCCTGGGCCTTCTTCGCGGTCTTGGCGGCCTTGGCGGTCTTCGCGGGCCGCGCCGCCGTCGTGGACTTCGCGGCCGTCTTGCGGGTGCGGGTCCGCGGTGCGGCCACCGGCTCCCCGTCGGGCTCCGCGGGGGCGGCGCCCTCGGCGCTCCCGCCGCTCAGGCCGTCGACCGTCTGGTCGACCGGCCGTTCATCGGTGGGCTGTTCGTTGGTGGGGTCGTACTCGGAAGCCATCTCGGCGTCCTCTCCGTCACCACGGGAGGCGCCACACCGGCCCTACCGGGCCCACATCTCTCGTGTGCGGTGTTGGTGTCGTCGTCACCAGGGTTCTGGTCCGACGGAAGTCGTCGTTCTACAGCGGGGTCGGCTCGCGCGACTGGCGCGGCACCGGCTCAGCTGCCGCCGACCTTCTCGTCGGCAGCCAGTGGATCGGCCACCGCCGCAACGTCGTGCACGAGCGGGCCCTGCGCCAGCCGCGTCACCAATGGTGGCGCCGGCGGCACCAGACCCGCGACAGCACGCAGCGCGGTCAGAATGTCGTCGGGGCGTACGGCCGGTGTGGTGTGCCGTACGACCATGCGAATTATCGCACACCCCTGCCCTCCGGCGGGCACGGCGTGCGGCACCGTGTCGCGTGACGGTCGCCGGGTCGACCACGCGCATGTCGAGCACCGCCACCCGGGTGTCGAACGTCCGGGGCCCGGTCTTGAAGGTCCGGGAGACCTCCGCGCGGTCGACGGCGAGGTAGGTCGCGACCGCCTGCCGCAGCACCTCCTCGTCCAACCCGGAGATGGCGATGGCCCAGTCGCTGGCCTCCAGCCGGTCGGCGAGCGACCCCGCGGCGGCCTCGACCACCTCGAGCACGTCGATCCCCACGGGCAGCGCCTCGTCGAGGGCCACCCGGACCGCCTCGGGGTCGACCCGCTCGCTCACCGCCAGCTCGACGTACTCGGCCTCGCTGGCCGTCCCGGTCGGTGCGGCGTTCGCATACGAGATCCGCGGGTGCGGGTGGAACCCCGCGCTGAACGCCATCGGCACGTCGGCCCGGCGCAGGGCCCGCTCGAGCGCGCGCTGGAAGTCGCGCGTCGAGGAGAAGCGGAGCCGCCCCCGCTTGGCGTAGCGCAGCCGCAGCCGCTGCACGACCGGCGCCGGCGCGGGACCCTCGGGAACGCGACGGCCGGGCATGCGCGGCAGGCTACGCGACGCCGGCCGGGGCGCGCGTTCGAGATGCGCGGCGGGCCGGTCTGTGGCAACAGTGGGTCGATGGACATCTGGGAACGCATCAGGTACGCCCGCGACCGCGCCCTCGACGGCGAGCGCACCGAGCGGCAGCGGCTGGCCGACGCCGACACCACCGAGCTGCAGCAGGCGGCCTCGGTACGCCTGGCGACCCGCCAGGCCGTGCGCGAGGCCCTCGACGACGTGCTCGACGAGCAGTCGCAGGTCTAGGGACGCCGCCGGCTAGATCGCGGTCGACCCGTCCGCCTCGTCGTCGCCGGACCGCACCGCGAGCCCGTCGAACACCGAGGGCGGCTCGCGCCAGATGTCCGGCAGCGACCCGTCGCGCGCCTGCCCGAGCGCCCGCAGGACGCGGTCGGGCGTCAGCGGCATGTCGAGGTGGCGTACGCCGAGGTGGCTCAGCGCGTCGACCACGGCGTTCTGCACCGCGGGGGTCGAGCCGACCGTCGCCGACTCGCCGATCCCCTTGGCGCCGAGCGGGTTCATCGGGGTGAGCGTCTCGGTGTTGGACACCGTGACGCTCGGCACCTCGGTCGCCGCGGGGATGTTGTAGTCCGCGAACGTCGCCGTGACCGGGTTGCCGTCGGCGTCGTACTGGAAGTGCTCCCACAGCGCCTGCGACATGCCCTGGGCGATGCCGCCGTGCTGCTGGCCGCCGACGAGGAGCGGGTTGAGCACCCGGCCGCAGTCGTCGACGGCGATGTGGCGCAGCGGCCGGACCAGGCCGGTCTCGCTGTCGACCTCGACGACCGAGACGTGCGCGCCGAAGGGGAAGGTCGCGTCGTCGGGTTTGAAGTCGTGCTCCGCCCGGAGCGGCTCGTCGTCCTGGGTGGCCCGGGCGGCCACCTCGGCCCAGGTCACCGACTGCCCCGGCACCCCGACCACGGCGAACCGGCCGTCGGTCAGCTCGATGTCCGCCACCGACGCCTCGAGGAGGGTGCCCGCCACCCGCCGCGCCTGCTCGAGGACGACGTCCGCCGCTCCGGACACGGCGCTGCCGCCGACCTGGAGCGAGCGGGAGCCGCCGGTCCCCGCCCCACGCGGCACCGTCGCGGTGTCGGACTGCTCGAACCGGACCCGCTCGATCGGGATGTCGAACCGGTCCGCGACCAGCATCGAGAACGCCGTGGCGTGGCCCTGACCGTGCGATGACGTGCCGGCCCGGACCGTCACCATCCCGTCGTCGGCCACGCCGACGAACCCGTACTCCCCCGACCCACCGCCGGTGATCTCGGCGTAGACGGCGACCCCGATCCCGAGCAGGCAGGGGTCACCGGCCTCGCGCCGCGCGAGCCTGCTCGGCGCGCAGGGCGTCGTAGTCGGCGATCCGCAGGGCCTCGCGCAGCGGCAGGTCGTAGTCGCCCGAGTCGTAGGTGAGCCCGGTCAGGGTGTGGAAGGGGAACGCGTCGGGCTGGATGAGGTTGCGTCGGCGGAGCTCGACCGGGTCGATCCCCAGCTCGTCGGCGGCGACGTCGACCAGGCGCTCGATCATCGCCGCGGCCTCGGGGCGGCCGGCGCCCCGGAACGCCCCGACCGGGGCGGTGTTGGTCAGCGCCGCGACGCCCGCGTAGTTGAGCTTCGGGATGTCGTAGACGCCGGTGGCCATGATGTAGGTCGTCGTGTAGGCGAAGGTGCCGCCGAACCCCGCGTACGCGCCGCTGTCGCCGACGATGCGGCACCGCAGCCCGGTGAACCGACCGTCCTCGGTGAGCCCGAGCTCGACGTACTCGACCTGACCGCGGCCCTGCATCGACAGCATCGCCTCGGACCGGGTCTCGGTGGCCTTGACCGGCCGGCCGAGGCGGCGGGCCACCGCGACGGCGACGGCGTGCTCGACCGGCAGCCCGGCCTTGCCGCCGAACGCCCCACCGACGAACGGCGCGATGACGCGGACCCGCTTCTTGTCCAACCCGAAGATCCGGGCGATGGCGGAGCGCGCACCGTGCGGCATCTGCGTCGAGACGTAGGCGGTGACGTCGTAGTCGTCACCGTCCCCGCCGGGGAGGACGAGGACGGCGTTGCCCTCCATCGGCGCGACGGCCAGCCGGGGGTTCTCGATGCGGACGCGCACGACGCGGTCGGCTCCGGCGAGGGCGTCCTCGGTCTCGTCCGGGTCGCGCTCGCCGCCGACGATGTTGCCGGGCACGGCGTCGAACTGCAGCGGGGCTCCGGGGGCGAGCGCCGCCTCCATGTCGACGACGGCGGGCAGCGGGTCGTAGTCGACGTCGACCAGCTCGACGGCGTCGACCGCCTGGGCGCGGGTCTCGGCGACGACGACCGCGACCGGCTCGCCGACGAAGCGGACGCGGTCGGTCGCGAGCGGCGGCCGCGCGCAGTCGGCGTTGACCTCGAAGAACAGGAAGCCCGGCGGCAGGTCCAGGTCGGCGGCGGTGAAGACGCCCACCACCCCCGGCGCGGATCGCGCGGTCTCGACGTCGTTGACGCGAATCATGGCGTGCGCGAAGGGACTTCGCACGAACGCCAGGTGCAGCGCGTCGGGTGCGGTCATGTCGTCGACGTAGGAGCCGCGACCCCGCACGAGGTCTGGGTCCTCGACGCGCAGCACCGCGTTGCCCATCAGTGATCCGGCCACGCTCGCGACTCTAGGACCCGCCGCTGGTCACCGCCCGTGGGGGTTGTTCGCGCGCGGTCGGTCAGGCGGTGGGTCCGGGCTTGGCCGCGGCGGCCCGCTCGGCCTTGCGCGCGGCGCTGGCCCGCCGGATCGCGTCCCGCCGCTCCTCGTCGTCCATCCGGTCGGCGTCCTCGAGCGTCGGCGCGGTGCCGCCGAGGCGGGCCGGCAGGAAGTCCAGCTCGTCGTGGCCCATCGGCTCGTAGGACTCCTGAAGCCCGTGCAGCATCGTCTCCATGACCGCGTGCACCTTCGCGGTCGCCTCGTCGACGCTCTCGTCGGGGCCGACGGGGATCGGCTCGCCGACGGAGATGCTGATGGGGACGTTGCTGCGGCCCAGGCGCTTCGGGTGGCCCTTGGTCCAGACCCGCTGCGACCCCCAGATGACCACCGGGAGCATCGGCACGCCGGCCTCCTGCGCCATCCGGGCGGCGCCGTTCTTGAACGTCTTCAGCTCGAACGACCGGGAGATGGTGGCCTCGGGGAACACCCCGACGATCTCGCCGGCCCGCAGGTACTTCACCGCGTGCCCGTAGGACGCGGCGCCGGCCGAGCGGTCGACGGGGATGTGCTTCATGGCCCGCATCAGCGGTCCGCTCACCTTGTGGGTGAACACGCTGTCCTTGGCCATGAACCGGACGAAGCGGCCGGCCGGACGCGCCGCATACCCCGCGTAGGTGAAGTCCATGTAGCCGGTGTGGTTGATGACCATGACGGCGCCGCCCGAGCGCGGGACGTGCTCGGCACCGGTGATGGTGAACCGGATCCCCTGGGCCGCGAACAGCCGCGAGCGACCTGGATCACGCCCGCGTACACCGGCTCCATGGCCACAACCTACGGGACCGTAGGCCCCCGGGGCTACGCGTAGGCCCCGCCGGCGGTCAGCCCCGGTCGCCGCTCTCGGGGACGAGCCGGGTGAGGAGGCGGCGCAGCTGCTCCCGGTCGGCGTCGGACAGCGCGTCGAAGAGGGTGCCGGCGACCGCCTGGCGGGACGCCTGGATGGCGCTCACCTGGTCGTGGCCCTGGGCGGTGAGGGTCGAGCAGCACGGCGCGCCGGTCCTGGGGGTCGGGGGTCCGCTCCAGCAGGCCGGCGTCGACCAGCCCGTCGACCACCTCGGTGACCGACCGGGGGGCGATGCGGAGGCGGGCGGCGAGGTCGGTGGGGCGCAGCCCGGGGGCCAGCGCGACGACGAGCAGGGCCCGCCCCTGGTGCGGCGAGAGCCCGTAGGGCGCCAGACCGTCCCGCCAGGCGGAGCGCAGCCGGCCGGCGACGGCGGTGACGAGCTCGGCCAGGGTCGGCTCGCCCGGTTCGTCGGCGTCCGCGGCTCTCGGGGAATGCACCGCCGCAGTCTAGCGTTGACACGGTTGCCTCATTATGAGGTAACCTCAATTACTTCCTCTCCCGAAAGGAGTGGTGCGCATGGCTCGCCTTCCCGAGTCCTCACCCTCCCGCGCCGGTATGCCCGACGGCCTCCCCGGCGGTGCCGGCGGCCCCGGTGGCCACGGCGGTGGCCGCGGCCCGCGACGGGTCGACCCCGCCGACCGCGCCCAGCTCGCCGAGTCCCCCGTGAGCTGGCGCCGCATCGGCTCCCTCTTCGCGCCCTTCCGCGCCCGGGTCGCCCTCGTCGTCGCGCTCATCGTGGCGTCCTCCGCCGTCTCCCTCGCCTCGCCGTTCCTGCTCAAGCTGGTCATCGACGACGCCCTCCCCCAGCAGGACGTCCGGCTGCTCGCTCCTCGCGGTCGGCGGGATGCTCGCCATCACCGTCGCCACCGCGGTGCTCGGCCTCGGCCAGACCTTCATCTCCACCCGCGTCGGCCAGGAGGTCATGCACCGGCTGCGGACCGACGTCTTCAGCCACCTCCAGCGCCAGTCGCTGTCGTTCTTCACCCGCACCCGCGGCGGCGAGGTCCAGTCGCGGCTGACCAACGACGTCGCGGGCATGCAGTCGGTCGTCACCTCGACGGCGACGTCGATCGCCTCCAACGTCACGACCGCCGTCGGTACCGCGATCGCGATGGTCGCCCTGAGCTGGCGGCTCAGCCTGCTCTCCCTGCTCGTCATCCCCCCGGCCATCTGGCTGACCCGCCGGGTCGCCCTGCTGCGGCGTGACGTCACCGCCAAGCAGCAGCGCCGGATGGCCGACATGCTCACCCAGGTCGACGAGGGCCTGTCGGTCAGCGGGATCCAGCTGACCAAGACCCTCGGCGCCACCGAGACGACCTCGGCCCGGTTCGCCGCGACCTCCCGCGAGCTGGTCGACCTCGAGGTGCAGTCGCAGCTCGCCGGCCGCTGGCGGATGGCGACGATGAGCGTCGTCTTCGCCGCGATCCCGGCCCTGATCTACCTCGCCGCCGGCTTCCCCGCGACCTCCGGCGGGATGACCATCGGCACGCTGGTCGCCTTCACCGCGCTGCAGTCCGGCATCTTCCGGCCGCTCATGGGCCTGCTCGACGTCGGCGTCTCCATCGTCAGCTCGATGGCCCTGTTCAGCCGGATCTTCGGCTACCTCGACCTCGAGGTCGAGGTGAAGGCACCCGCCTACCCGGTCGCCGTCGACCCGACCGCGGTGCGCGGTGAGGTCCGGATCGAGGGCGTGACCTACCGCTACCCCGACGCCGACCGCGACGCCCTCGCCGAGGTCGACCTCGTCGTCCCCGCCGGCACCTCGCTGGCCCTGGTCGGCGAGACCGGTTCCGGCAAGACCACGCTGGCCAGCCTGGTCCCGCGGCTGCGCGACCCGTCCGTCGGGCGGGTGACGGTCGACGGCATCGACCTGCGCGACCTGTCCTTCGACGACCTGTCCCGCATCGTCGGCGTCGTCTCGCAGGAGACCTACCTGCTGCACGCGTCGATCCGCGAGAACCTCCTCTACGCCCAGGCCCGACGCGTCGGACGCCGACCTGTGGCGGGCCCTCGAGGCGGCCCAGATCGCCGACCTCGTCGCGACGCTGCCGGACGGGCTCGACACCGTCGTCGGCGCGCGCGGGCTGCGGTTCTCCGGCGGCGAGAAGCAGCGGTTCGCCATCGCGCGGACCCTGCTGCGTGACCCGCGCGTGCTGGTCCTCGACGAGGCCACCAGCGCCCTCGACAACGAGACCGAGCGCGAGCTCCAGGCGGCCCTCGACGAGGTGTCCCGCGGCCGGACCACGATCACCATCGCCCACCGGCTGTCGACCATCGAGCAGGCCGACCAGATCGCCGTCCTCTCGCACGGCCGGGTGGTCGAGCGCGGCACCCACGCGTCGCTCCTGGCCGAGGGCGGCCGGTACGCCCGGCTGGCCGGCGAGGCGACGCATACCCCGTCCCTGGCCGCCCTGAACGCCTGACCCGGCCCCCTCCATCCACCCTGCCGAGAGGCCAACTTCTGTCCCTATTCCGCCGCGAGAACAACCGAAGTTGGCCTCTCGGCGCGTGCGGGTGAGGCGGTAACGCGTTGGAGGACGCCCCCGCCGGTCTGGGAGAATCCCCGACCATGACCACCTCCACACCCGCCCGTGCCACGACGGCACCCCAGATCCCCGAGAGGCCGTCCGTGGACGGCCTGGAGGAGAAGTGGGCGCGGGTATGGAAGGAACAGGGGACCTACACGTTCAACCGCGAGCGGGCGCTGGCCGGAAGCCGTGACCAGATCTGGGCCATCGACACTCCGCCGCCCACCGCCAGCGGGTCCCTCCACATCGGCCACGTCTTCGGCTACACGGAGGCCGACTGCATCGCCCGCTACAAGCGGATGGCCGGCCTCGAGGTGTTCTACCCGATCGGCTGGGACGACAACGGGCTGCCGACCGAGCGCCGCGTGCAGAACTACTACGGCGTGCGCGGCGACGCGACGCTGCACTACGACCCCGACTTCGTGCCCCCGCACGAGGGCAGCGCGTCCGACAAGGTCGCCGACCAGGTGCTCATCAGCCGGCGCAACTTCAACGAGCTGTGCGAGACCCTCACGGTCAAGGACGAGGTGCTCTTCGAGGACACCTTCCGCCGGCTCGGCCTGGCCTACGACTGGAACATCAGCTACCGCACCATCGACGACCGCTCCCGCGCGGTGAGCCAGGCGTTCTTCCTGCGCAACCTCGCCCGCGGTGAGGCCTACCAGGCCGAGGCGCCCGGGCCTCTGGGACGTGACGTTCCAGACCGCCGTCGCGCAGGCCGAGCTCGAGGCCCGCGACTACCCCGGCGCCTACCACCGCGTCGCCTTCCACCGCCCAGACGGCGAGCCGGTGTTCATCGAGACCACGCGGCCGGAGCTGCTCCCGGCGTGCGTCGCGCTCATCGCCCACCCCGACGACGAGCGGTATGCCTCGCTCTTCGGGACCACGGTCACCTCACCGGTGTTCGGGGTCGAGGTGCCGGTGGTGGCCCACCCGCTGGCCGAGATGGACAAGGGCGCCGGCATCGCCATGTGCTGCACGTTCGGCGACCTCACCGACGTGCAGTGGTGGCGCGAGCTGCGGCTGCCGACCCGGTCGGTGGTCACCCGCGACGGGCGGATCCAGGCCGAGACCCCGGAGTGGATCACCAGCGAGGCCGGTCGCGAGACGTTCGCCGAGATGGCCACCAAGACGATCTTCTCGGCCCGCACCGCGGTGGTCGAGGCGCTGCGCGGCATCGGGCGACCTGGCCGGCGATCCCGTTCCCACGCAACGCAAGGCGAACTTCTACGAGAAGGGCGACCGTCCCCTCGAGATCGTCACGTCGCGGCAGTGGTACATCCGCAACGGCGGCCGGGACGAGGCGATCCGCGACCGGTTCATCGAGCGCGGGCAGCGAGCTGGACTTCCACCCGGGCTTCATGCGGTCCCGCTACGAGAACTGGGTCGGCGGCCTCAACGGCGACTGGCTGATCAGCCGGCAGCGGTTCATGGGCGTGCCGATCCCCGTCTGGTACCCCGTCGACGACGCGGGCGAGGTCGACTACGACCACCCGATCGTGCCCGCCGAGGAGCCCTGCCGGTGGACCCGGCGGCCGAGGCGCCGGCCGGCTACGACGAGTACCAGCGCGACCAGCCGGGCGGGTTCCACGGCGACCCCGACGTCATGGACACGTGGGCCACCTCGTCGCTGACGCCCTACATCGCCGGGCGGCTGGCAGAGCGACCCGGAGCTGTTCGCCGCCATCTTCCCGATGGACCAGCGGCCGCAGGGCCACGACATCATCCGGACCTGGCTGTTCTCCACGGTGGTGCGCGCGCACTACGAGTTCGACTCGCTGCCCTGGCGGCACGCCACGCTCAACGGCTGGATCCTCGACCCCGACCGCAAGAAGATGAGCAAGTCCAAGGGCAACGCGACGACGCCGCTGGACATGCTCCAGGAGCACGGCAGCGACGGGGTCCGCTACTGGGCGGCGTCGGCGCGGCTGGGCATCGACGCGGCGCTCGACACCGCGCAGATGAAGGTCGGCCGGCGGCTGGCCATCAAGGTGCTCAACGCCAGCCGGTTCGCGCTGTCGTTCGGCGACGTCGGGGAGGCGCTCGACACCCGGAGCCTCTCCGCGCTCGTGACCGAGCCGCTCGACCGGGCCATGCTCGCGAGCCTCGGCGAGGTGGTCGACCTGGCGACGTCGGCCAACGAGGCGCTCGACTACACCCGGGCGCTCGAGGTGACCGAGTCGTTCTTCTGGGCGTTCTGCGACGACTACCTCGAGCTGGTCAAGGACCGCGCCTACGGCTCGGCGTCGGCCGACGAGGGTGACGCGGCCGACCCCGGGGCCGTGTCGGCGCGAGCGGCGCTGCGCCTCGCCCTCGACATCCAGCTGCGCCTGCTGGCACCGGTCCTGGTGTTCGCGACCGAGGAGGTGTGGTCGTGGTTCCACGACGCACCGCGCCGGTTCCGTGCACCAGGCGGCCTGGCCGACGACGGCGCGAGCTCGGGCGACGCCCGGGGCGCCGACGCCGGCGTCCTCGCGGCCGTCGGTGAGGCGCTGACCGGCATCCGCAAGGCCAAGTCGGACGCCAAGGTCGGTATGCGCGCGGAGATCACCTCGATGACGCTGGCCGGTGGGGCGGCCCAGCTCGACCGCGTCCGCACCGCGGAGGGTGACCTGCGCTCGGCCGGCCGCGTCCGCGACCTGACCTACGTCGTCGAGGAGCCGTCTCCGGCGCTCGCCGTGCGCGACGCGCGAGATCATCCCGCCGGAGCCCCGTCAGCGCGGCTGACGCGGAGGCGCCACGGTCCCCGCTCGGGGGTACCGTGCCAGCCATGGGTGGCGGCGGGACGCGGGAGGTCCGGCTGCCCCGGCCCCCCGGCGGTCCGGCACCGTGGCTGGTGGGTGCGGGGCTGGCCGGACTCGCGCTGCTCACCGTCGTCACCGCGTCGGGCCCGGTCGAGGTCCTCAGCGCGACCGGCTCCGCGACGGGGACCGCGACGCCGTCCCCTCCGCCCAGCGTGCCGCCGACCTCGCCCACCGCGACGACGCCGACCACCGGGCCCGTTCGCCGACCTGTCGCAGCTGCCGTCCCTGCCGCCGGTGGTGCGTGGCCCTGATCCAGCTGGTCGTCACCGGCCTGTGCCTCTGGGTCGTCTACCTGATCCTCCGCTACGCCTGGCGCAACGCCCCCCGGATGCGCAGCCGCACCGTGGCCCGGCGGCCGCTCACGGCGCTGCCCGCACTGCCCGACGAGCTGGTCGAGACCGCCGACGCCCGGCTCGCCCTGCTGACGTCCGGCGAGCCGCGCAACGCGATCGTCGCGTGCTGGGTCGACCTCGAGGACTCGGCCTCCGCGGCCGGTCTGCCCCGCCACCCCGCGGAGACCGCCGCCGAGTACACCATCCGGGTGCTCCACACGTGGGACATCGCGCCCGCGGCGCTCGGCGGCCTCGCCGAGCTCTACCGCGAGGCGCGCTACTCCCGGCACCCCGATCACCGAGGAGCACCGCGCCAGGGCCGTCGACCGGCTCACCGACGGTCCACGTGACCTGCAGCGCGTCGCCGACGAGGCCGCGGCCCGGGCGGCGCTGGCCGAGGCGGAGGCCGCCGCGCGGCGGGTGAGCGAGCATGAGCCCGGCTGCGCGGGCCTCCCAACGGCCGGCGCCTCGTCGTGCGCGTGGTGGTCCTGTATGCGGTCACGATGCTGTTCCTCGTCCTGCTCGGCGTCTCGCCGTCGCCGGTCCTCGTCGCCGCGTTCTTCCTCGCCGCCGCAACGGTTTTCGTGGTGTTCAGCGAGCGGTTCACCGGCAGCCACAGCGAGGCGTGGGTGGTCGCACCCGCCGTCGACGGCCGGCCTCGGTCGCGGCTCGGACCACCGGACGACGGCGCTCGCCCGCCGCCTCGAGGCCCGCGCGCCACGACGCGAGCCAGCGCCGCAACCTGGCGACGGACCTCCAGCGGCAGCTCCGCGTCGTCCTCGCCGACCGGGTCCGCCGCGAGCGCGGCTGGGACATCGTCGCCCACCCCGAGCTCGCCTACGAAGCCCTGCCGCCCGACCTGGCCGACCTCATGACCCGTCCAGCGGACCTGCGGCTCGCCGACGTCACCTACCTGTCCGCACTCCTCGACCGAATCGAGTCCCCGTGAGCATGCCCCTCCCGCAGGTCGCCGAGCAGGGTCAGCGGATCCTCGACGAGGTCGAGCGCGCCGTGGTCGGGAAGCGCCAGCCGCTCACCCTGGTCCTCAGCGCGATCCTGGCCGGCGGACACGTCCTCATCGAGGACTTCCCGGGCCTCGGCAAGACGCTGGCCGCGCGGTCCTTCGCCACCACGCTCGGCCTGGAGTTCACCCGGGCGCAGTTCACGCCCGACCTGCTGCCCGGCGACCTCACCGGCTCGTTCGTCTACGACCAGCGCGAGCAGGAGTTCGCGTTCCGGAAGCGGGCCGCTGTTCACCGGCCTGCTGCTGGCCGACGAGATCAACCGCACCCCGCCCAAGACCCAGTCGGCGCTGCTCGAGGCGATGCAGGAGCGGCAGGTGACCGTCGAGGGCCAGACCTTCCCGCTGGCCCGGCCGTTCCACGTCCTCGCGACCGCGAACCCCGTGGAGTACGAGGGCACCTACCCGCTGCCCGAGGCCCAGCTCGACCGGTTCCTCATGAAGGTGTCCTTCGGCTACCCCTCGGAGTCGCAGGAGCTCGACGTCCTGCGCAACCGCGTCGCCCGGCAGCGCGAGGAGGTCGCGCTCGACCGGGTCACCGACGCGGCCGGGCTGCTCGCCATGCAGGACGCCGTGGAGACGGTGACCGTGGACGACACCGTCGCCGCCTACTGCGTCGCCCTCGCCACGGCCACCCGCGACCACCAGCACACGATGCTCGGGGCGTCGCCGCGCGGCTCGCTGGCCCTCATGCTCGTCGGCCGGGCCCACGCCGTGCTCCGGGGCCGCGACTACCTCGTCCCCGAGGACGTCAAGGCCGTGGCGCTGCCGGTCCTCTCGCACCGCATCACGGTCCGGCCGGAGCTGTGGATGAGCAACGTCTCCGGGCCGCACCGTCGTCGAGAACATCCTCGCCACCGTGCCGACGCCGTCGGCCCGAGAGGCGCGCCGCTCGTGAGCGCCACCCGCCCGACGCGTGCTGCCCGCGTGGCGGCCGACCGCGGCCCACTTCCGCTCGACGCTGCTCGGCGTCGTGGGTGCCGTCGTCGCGGTCGCGACGAACCGTCCCGACCTGCTCGTCCTCGTCACCCCGTGGCTGGTGATCACGACCTGGGCGTGGCTGCGCCGGCCGACCGAGCCGGTGACGGTGTCGACCGCCCTCGGGCACGACACGGTCCGGGAGGGCGAGACGACCGTGCTGCGCGCCACGGTGACGGTGCCCGACGGCGTCGACGACGTCGTGGTCGCCGTGTCGCCGTCGGTGTTCACCGAGCAGGACCCGCCCCTCGGCATCCGGGTGGTCGGTCTCACCGACGGTTCTCCCGCTGCCGGACGACCGCACCGTCCGACGGGCCGGGGCCGCCGTGCTGGTCCGCTCGACCCGGTGGGGCGCTCGCCCCGTCGGACCGGTGCGCTGCGGCGCCTGGTCGACGTGGGGCGCCTACCGGAGCGGGCCGGTCGACTCCGAGCCGCAGCGGCTCATGACGCTGCCGTTGCCGGCGGTGTTCACCCCGACGGCGGCGATGCCCCACCCCGAGGGGCTCATCGGCGCATACCGCTCCGCCCGTCCCGGCAGCGGCAGCGAGTTCGACCGGCTCCGGCCGTTCCAGGTCGGGGACCGGCTCCGGCGGATCCACTGGCCGGTGTCGCTGCGGACCGGGACCCTGCACGTCACCTCGACCTACGGCGACGAGGACTCGCAGGTCGTCCTCGTCGTGGACGGGACCAGCGACCTCGGGCCGCGCGAGGGGCTCGACGGGCGGCCGACCAGCCTCGACCTCACCGTCCGGGCGGCCGGCGCCATGGCCGAGCACTACCTCGGGGTCGGCGACCGGGTCGGCCTGCGCGTGGTCGGGGCGGCCAAGCGTGCCGCGCGTGCCGGTCGGCAGCGGCGGCGCCCACCTGCGACGGGTGCTCGGCACCCTGGCCCTCATCGAGCCCGCCACCGACCGGGGCGACGACGGCGAGTACGCGATCGCGGGGATCGGTGCGGGGGCGGTGGTCTTCGTGCTGTCGCCGCTCGTCGACCCGGCCATGGTCGACGTCGTCGCCCGGCTCGGGTCCCGCGGGCTCACCACGGTCGTCGTCGACACGATGCCCGAGCACCTCTGGCGCAGCGAGCACGACCCCTACACCGCGCTGGCGTGGCGGCTGCGGCGGCTGAGCCGGTCGGTCGACGTGCACCGGCTCACCTCCGCGGGCATCCCGGTGGTCGCGTGGCGGGGGCCGCAGAGCCTCGACCACGTCCTGCGCGAGCTGGCCCGCCGCGCGCGCGTCCCGCGGATGGCCCGGCGATGAGCACGGCGCCGGAGGCCCCGGCCCGACGCGTCCGGCTGGTGCGGCTCGGCCTCTCCGAGGAGTACGGGACGACCCAGCTGCTGCTGTGCGCGGTGGTGGCCCTCGCGCCGGTCGTCTTCCTCGTGGCGATGATCCTCGCCGGCAGCCAGTACACCTGGTGGCTGCTGGTGTTCACCCCGCTGGCGGCGCTCGGGGCGGCCCGGCCCGAGTCCGCGGGCCATCTGGTGCTGTGGGCGCTGCTGCTCGGCGTCTGGGTCCTCTGGGTCCCCGGACCGTTCACCTGGTGGTGCGTCCCCGCCGCCCTGGCCGTGGCCGCGTCGCATACCGCGCTCGTCCTGCTCGGCGGCCGGCCCATGTCCGGCGACCTCGCGGCCGACACGTGGTCGCGGGTCCGCCGCCGGCTGGGGACCGTCGCCGGGATCACCGTCGGCGTCGCGGTGCTGGCCCAGCTGGTCCGGTCGATCCGGGTGCCGGGCCAGGTGGCGCTCGCGGTCGTCGCGCTGCTGCTCGTCTCCGGCTGGCTCTGGTGGGGCACGCGCGACCCGGCCCCGACGGGTTCGCCCGGCGAGGATCCGCTCGACGCCGTGGCCTCGACCGCGGCGTGCCCCGAGTGCCGGCTCCTGGTTGACCCGCCGCCCACGTGGGCCGATTGGTCGCTCGACATCCACCGCGACGGTCCACCGGTTAGCGGACAGCTCCGTCGACTCGAGCGCGCGACGCTGGAGTGGTCAGTACAGCCATTGCACAGCAAGGAGATTCACTATGCATTCCGTCACGAGACGACTGGTCGGCCGCTCGCCGCGCACCACGGGTCGGCGCGTCCGCTCCCGTCCGAGCGCAGCGTCGCCCGAGCCGGCAGCACACCCCCTTCGACGTCGAGGTGCACCTCTCCCCGCCGTTCAGCCTGTTGCGTGGCGGGCCGCGCTGACCGACGCTCCCCTCGACGGCGGCGTCGTACGTGTGTTCGAATGGGGGTATGCGATGGCAGGGCCAGTCGATCGGCGCGCAGAACCCCGGGATGCTCCCGGGGCTCGACGCCAACGACGGGCTCGTCCGGACCGTCCGCACTCCCGAGTTCGCCGGGATCACCTTCCACGAGGTGCTCGCGAAGTCCGCGCTGAACCGGATCCCTCCGGCGGCCCAGCTGCCGTTCGAGTGGACGGTCAACCCCTACCGCGGCTGCACGCACGCCTGCGTCTACTGCTTCGCCCGCAACACGCATACCTATCTCGACCTCGACGCCGGCGCCGACTTCGACAACCAGATCGTCGTCAAGACCAACGTCGCCGACGTGCTGCGGCGCGAGCTGCACCGGCCGAGCTGGGGCGCCACGACGCGGTGGCCCTGGGCACCAACACCGACCCCTACCAACGGGCCGAGGGCCGCTACCGGCTGATGCCCGGGATCATCGCGGCGCTCGCGGGGTCCGGCACGCCGTTCTCGATCCTCACCAAGGGGACGATCGCGAAGCGCGACCTGCCCCTGCTCACGGCGGCCGCGCGTGACGTGCACGTGGGGTTCGGCGTCTCGATCGCCATCGGCGACGAAGGCGCTGCACCAGCGGCTCGAGCCGGGCACGTCCTCCCCGCGGGCCCGGCTGGACCTCGTCCGGGCGGTCACCGACGCCGGGCTGCCCTGCCACGTCATGGTCGCCCCGGTCATCCCGCACCTCAGCGACGACGACGAGGCGGTCGACGGGCTGCTCTCGCGCATCGCCGCCGCCGGCGCCACGTCGGCCACCGTGATGGCGCTGCACCTGCGCCCCGGCACCCGCGAGTGGTGGTTCGCGTGGCTCGAGCGGGAGCACCCCGAGCTGCTCCCCGCATACCGGAGCCTGTATGCGCGGGGCGCGTTCGCGACCCCGGCCTACCGCGACGACCTGGCCCGGCGGGTCCGGCCGCTGCTGGAGCGGCACGGGCTCGGCGGCCGCGCGCGAGCCCAGCACCGACAGGTCGGGACCGTGACCGCTGAGCCAGCGGTCACGGTCCCGACGTTGTTCTAGAGCGATCAGCCGAGGTGCGGTCCGGCGACCTCTTCGCGGGACGCGAGCTCCTCGTGCTTGACGTTGAGGCCGAGGAACACGACCAGCGAGCCGACGAGGATCATCGCCGGCGCCGACGAGGAAGCCCCGGGTGGAGCCGTCGGTCTGCGCGACGAGCTGGGCGTGGGCCATGGCGGCCTTGGCCTGCGTCGGCGCTGATCGCCCCGGACTGCGCCTGCGCCTGGATCGGACCCGCCAGCGCGGTCATCTTGTCGGCGAAGGCGTGCGTGAACACCGTGGTGAGGGCGGCCAGGCCGATGGCCCCACCGATCTGCTGGGCGGTGTTGAGCGCGGCCGAGCTGGCGCCCGAGTCCTCGCCCCGCACGCCGGCCACGGCGGTCAGCGTCAGCGGCACGAAGGTCAGGCCCGAGCCCGAAGGCGAGGACGATGATCCACGGCAGCAGGTGACCGGCATACGTGCTGTCGACGGTCAGCCGGCTGAAGCCGAACATCCCGACGGCGGCGATGAGCGCACCCGGACCGGAGATCCAGCGCGGGTCGATCCGGCTGGCCAGCGTCGAGGCGATACCGGCGCCGGCGACCATGCCCGCCGAGAACGGCAGGAACGCGAACCCGGCCTGCAGCGGGCCGTAGCCGAGCACCTGCTGGATGTAGAGGCCGAGGAAGTAGAACATCGCGAACATCCCCGCGCCGACCAGCAGCATGACGAACAGGCTGATGCCGCGGGTGCGGTCGGCGACGATCCGGATCGGCAGCAGGGCGTGCGGGTTGCGACGCTCGTAGAGCGACGAAGGTGACCAGGAGGACGACGCCGAGCGCGAGCGACGTGAGGGTCAGCGAGGACCCCCAGCCGCCGGCCGGGTCGGCCGCGTGGGTCAGGCCGTAGACGATGCCGACGAGACCGGCGGTGCCGGTGATCGCGCCGACGAGGTCGAAGCTGCCCTCGGACCGCTCGCTCTCGACGAGGACCCGCGGAGCGAGGGTCGCGACGAGCAGGCCGATCGGCACGTTGATGAAGAACGTCCAGCGCCAGTCGTACTCGGTCAGCGCGCCACCGAGGATGAGGCCGACGGCCGCACCGACACCGGACATGGCCGCGTAGACGCCCATGGCGCGGTTGCGTTCCTTGCCGGCCGGGAAGGTCGTGGTGATGAGGGCGAGGGCCGCGGGTGAGGCGATCGCGGCGCCGGCGCCCTGGGCGATCCGGGAGGCGATGAGCATGGCCTCGTTGACGGCCAGGCCACCGACGAGGGACGCACCGGCGAAGAGCAGGACGCCGATGACGAACATCCGGCGGCGGCCGAGCAGGTCGCCGAGCCGGCCGCCGAGCAGCAGCAGGCTGCCGAGCGCGAGGGCGTAGGCGTTGACGACCCACGACAGGCTGGCGTTGCTGAAGCCGAGGTCGGTCTGGATGTGCGGCAGGGCGATGTTGACGATGGTGCCGTCGAGCACGATCATCAGCTGCGCGCCGCCGATGACGGCGAGCGCGATGCCGAGGCCGCGCGGGCGGCGCCGGACCTCGGGTTCGGGGAGGACGTCCTCGACGGGGACGTCGGAGATCACGGACATGGTGAAGCCTTTCGTGGACAGGGGCGGGTAGACCGTCTCCGTCGACGGCAGGGGGTATGCGGTGGGGTGCGGCGTCAGGCCCGGCGCGTCAGCGCAGGGTGGCCCGACACGCGGGGAGGACGACGTCGTCCACGATCGCGGTGATGTCAGCGACGTTGCAGTCGCGGCCGAAGACGACGGCCTGGTGCACGGCCATCGCCGGCAGGATCGAGGCCAGCCGCTCGAGGTCGGCGTCGGGCCCGATCTCGCCGCGCTGCTGCGCGCGCCGGAAGGTGCCGACCGACTGCTCGCTCATCGGCCCGAGGAACCGGGCCTGGAACTCGCCGGAACAGCTCCTGCGTCGCGGTGCAGCGCGGGCATGACGGCGCCGAGCAGGGCCGGCAGGCCCTCGGTCAGGCCACGGTCCTGGCAGCCGCCGAACGAGCAGGTCGCCCCGCAGCGACCCGGAGTCCGGGCGCTCGAGGACGCGACGGGCAGATCGTCTCGACGACGGCCTCGACGACGAGCGCGGCCTTGGTGGGCCACTTGCGGTAGAGGGTGGCCTTGCTGGCCCGGACCTCGGCCGCGACGGCGTCGAAGGTCAGCCGGTCGTAGCCGTGCTCGACGAGCAGCCGGATGACCGCCTCGTGGATCTCGGTGGCCCGCTCCCCTTCGACCCGGGGGCGGGTGGCGGTGGCGGTGGGGCTCACGGCGGTCCTTCTGAGCTGTGCGGCGGTGGATGAAACGAAACTGTTTCGTTCTATCCGGACAGTACGCCGCCGTTTCATCCGGGTCAAGCCGGCTCTCCGGTGTCCCCGGCGGCTGGTGGGGTTGCGCGCGTCGGACCCGGCTGGCGTCGACCCCCTCGATCGCACGATCCGGGCTGGGGTGTCGGTGAGGTCTGCCAGGATCGGTGACATGACCGACACCGATGGACGTCGTCCTCACCGACCAGCGCCACTACCCGCACGGGGTGCCCTCCTGGGTCGACGTGACCCAGCCCGACCTCGAGCCGCCGGGGCGAGTTCTACGCGCGGGCTGTTCGGCTGGGAGCTGACCGACGCGATGCCACCGGACGCCCCCGGCGCCTACCTCGTCGCCACCCTCGACGGGCACGACGCGGCCGCCATCGCGCCGGCGGACGACGCCGGCGAGACCGAGGTGGCGCACCTACGTCGCCTGCGACGACGCGGACGCCACGGCGTCGGCCGTGCGTGAGGCCGGCGGCACCGTGCTCGTCGCGCCCGAGGACGCCGGCCCGGGCGGCCGGACGGCGACCTGCGCCGACCCCCAGGGCGCGGTGTTCCACCTCTGGCAGGCCCGCCGACGGCTCGGCGCCCAGGTCGCCAACGCGCCCGGCGCCTGGAACTTCAGCATCCTCCACACCCCCGATCCCGACGCGCGTCCTGCCGTTCTACGCAGCCGGTGTTCGGCTGGGCGGTCGACCCGGAGCTCGGCGCCGGCATGATCCGGGTGCCGGGCTACGGCGACCATCTCGCGGCGACCGTCGACCCGCACATCCACGAGCGTCAGGCGTTCGCTCCGCCGGGGTTCGCCGACGTCGTCGCCGGGAGTCGCGCACGGACGCCGACCCGCGACCGGCCGGGTGGCAGGTCACCTTCACCGTCGCCGACCGCGACGAGCAGCGCCGCGACGGCGCAGCGGCTGGGCGCGACGGTGCTCTCCTCGGCCGACACCGAGTGGACGCGCGACGCGGTCGTCCGCGACCCGCAGGGGGCCACGCTCACGCTGAGCCAGTTCGCCCCGCCGGAGTGGTGACCCGGCCGTCGCGGTCCCGGCCCGACGCCTGGACGCATACCTGCTGAACGCCCGCGAGGGCGTCGGTCAGGCGCTCTCCTTGCGCTGCGGGCGCTTGGCCCGGACCGGGACGTCGCGCCGCACGATCGTCGGCAGGACGTTGTCGAGGACGACCTCGCGGGTCACGACGACGCGGGCGATGTCGTCCTCGCTCGGCACGTCGAACATCACCGGGAGGAGGACCTCCTCCATGATCGCGCGCAGGCCGCGAGCGCCGATGCCGCGCAGCAGGGCCTGGTCGGCCACCGCCTCGATGGCGTCGGTGGTGAACTCGAGCTCGACGCCGTCGATCTCGAACATCTTCTGGTACTGCTTGACCAGCGCGTTGCGCGGCTCGGTGAGGATCTGCACCAGCGCGTCGCGGTCGAGCGGGCTGACCGTCGTGATGACGGGCAGGCGGCCGATGAACTCGGGGATGAGCCCGAACTTCATGAGGTCCTCGGGCATCACCTCGTGGATCGAGTCGGCGAGGTCCTTGGGCGAGTGCAGCTCGCTGCCGAAGCCGAGGCCCTTCTTGCCGTTGCGCGACTCGACGAGCTTCTCCAGGCCGGCGAACGCGCCGCCCACGATGAACAGGACGTTCGTCGTGTCGATCTGGATGAACTCCTGGTGCGGGTGCTTGCGACCGCCCTGCGGCGGGACCGACGCCGTCGTGCCCTCGAGGATCTTCAGCAGCGCCTGCTGCACGCCCTCGCCGGACACGTCGCGGGTGATCGACGGGTTCTCGCTCTTGCGGGCGATCTTGTCGACCTCGTCGATGTAGATGATCCCCGTCTCGGCCTTCTTGACGTCGTAGTCGGCCGCCTGGATCAGCTTGAGCAGGATGTTCTCGACGTCCTCGCCGACGTAGCCGGCCTCGGTCAGCGCCGTGGCGTCCGCGATGGCGAAGGGGACGTTGAGCATCTTGGCCAGCGTCTGCGCGAGGTAGGTCTTGCCGCAGCCGGTCGGGCCGATGAGCAGGATGTTGGACTTGGAGATGTCGACGTGGTCGGAGTCCTTCTTGACCGGCCCCGACTCCCCCGCCTGGATGCGCTTGTAGTGGTTGTAGACCGCGACGGCGAGCGCCTTCTTGGCGGTGTCCTGGCCGACGACGTAGTTCTCGAGGAACTCGAAGATCTCGCGCGGCTTGGGCAGCTCGTCGAGGCCCAGCTCGGAGGACTCGGCGAGCTCCTCCTCGATGATCTCGTTGCAGAGGTCGACGCACTCGTCGCAGATGTAGACGCCCGGACCGGCGATCAGCTTCTTGACCTGCTTCTGCGACTTGCCGCAGAAGGAGCACTTCAGGAGGTCGCCACCGTCTCCGATGCGGGCCACGTGGTTCCTCCTGCGGTTGGGTCCTGCCGGAGTGCGTCCTGCCGGTGAGCTGCTGGCGCGGTTCGTCCGACGCTACCGGTCGGATCGGTTGTCCGCTCCTATTACACGCGTAGACCGGGCGCGCGTCGCACTCCTCATCGCCGGTTCCGCTCTCGGCGGACACCTCGGCGGCAGGCGCCGCTCACGCGGACGCCGGAGGCGCGCTCCGGACCGGGGTCCGGCCGGGGCGCTGCGCTCCTGACGGCGTGCTGGAGTCGAGGGCCCGGTCAGGTCTCGAGCGAGCCCTTGCGGGACAGCAGCACCTCGTCGATGAGGCCGTACTCCTTGGCCTCGGCCGCCGACATGATCTTGTCGCGCTCGATGTCCTCGTTGACCTGCTCCGGCGTCCGGCCGGTGTGCCCGGCCAGCGTCTCCTCGAGCCAGGTACGCATCCGCAGCACCTCGTTGGCCTGGATCTCGATGTCGGAGGCCTGGCCGTAGTCGCCGCCGCCGAGGGCCGGCTGGTGGATGAGGATCCGGGCGTTGGGCAGGGCGAACCGCTTGCCCTTGGCCCCGGCCGCCGTGAGGACCGCGGCCGCGGAGGCGGCCTGGCCGACGACGAACGTCTGGATGTCCGGCCGGATGTACTGCATGGTGTCGTAGATCGCCGTCATGGCGGTGAACGAGCCACCCGGGCTGTTGATGTACATGAGGATGTCGCGGTCCGGGTCCTGCGACTCCAGCACGATGAGCTGGGCGATGATGTCGTCCGCCGACGCGTCGTCGACCTGCACGCCGAGGAAGATGATGCGGTCCTCGAACATCTTCGTGTAGGGGTCGAGGCGCTTCATCCCGTAGGACGTGCGCTCCTCGAACTGCGGCAGGATGTAGCGACTGGACGGGCCAGGCACGGGGGCGCCGCCGCGGACGAGCGGGCTGCCGTAGGGGTTCATGGTCATGGGGTTCTCCAGGTTCTCGGTCAGTCACTCGTCGGGGGTATGCGGCCGCGCCGGCGTCAGGTGTGGGGTCAGCTCTCGTCGACGGTCTTGCTGCCGCCCTTGGTGGTGTCACCGGTGAGCGGTGCGTCGCCCGTCGGTCACTGCCGCGCTCGGCCTCTCCGCCCGGCTGAAGACCGCGTCGACGAAGCCGTAGACCTTGGCCTCCTCCGCGGTGAACCAGCGGTCGCGGTCGGAGTCGCGCTCGATCTGGTCGAGCGGCTGCCCGGTGTGCTCGGCGATGAGCTCGGCCATCTGCTTCTTGATGTGGAGCATCTGCTCGGCCTGGATCTTGATGTCGCTGGCCGTCCCGCCGATGCCGCCGGAGGGCTGGTGCATCATCACGCGGGCGTGCGGCGTCGCATACCGCTTGCCGGGGGTGCCGGCGCTGAGGAGGAACTGGCCCATCGACGCGGCCATCCCCATCGCCACGGTGGCGACGTCGTTGGGCACCCACTGCATGGTGTCGAAGATCGCCATGCCGGCGGTCACCGACCCACCCGGGCTGTTGATGTAGAGCCAGATGTCCTTGTTGGGGTCCTCGGCGGCGAGGAGGAGCATCTGCGCGCAGATCGCGTTCGCGTTGTCGTCACGCACCTCGGAGCCGAGGAAGATGATCCGCTCCTTGAGCAGGCGGTTGTAGATGTGGTCGTCCAGGCCGCCGGTCATGCCCTCGCCGGCGGCGACGATGTCGGTACTGCGGGCCACGGTGGCCTCCATGGTCTGGTGTCGAGTTCGGGTCGTTCGTGCTTTCGCAAAGACCCTAACGTCGGCGCCGCACGCGAGAATCCCGCTCCGGACGGTGTTCGCCGTGAGCGCATCTCCGCGCCCTCGGCCGCCCTAACGGGAGCTCGCGGACACCTGCCACCCGGAGACGGGGGCCACCCAGCCGCGGGCCGCGGGGTTGGCGACGGACGGGTAGGCCTCGAACGAGCCGGTCACGTCGAGCGTGGCCGAGGTCAGGGCACTGCCGCTCCCGGGTCGCGCAGCCCGAGCGTGCGGTCGGCGCCCACCTCGACCTGGACCGGCAGCGAGGTCGTCCCCGCCGCGAGGTCGACACTCCGGGTCGTCGCCCGCACCTCGGCGGCGCCGACGTCCAGGTCGGACGGAGCGGTCGAGACCGCCGTGGCCACCCCGACCAGGGCGAAGGTGCTGTCACCGACCACCGCGTCGTCCGGGGTCGACGGCGGCGCGCGCCCCGGGCGGCAGCGCGGGCGCCCCGACGCCGGTCGTGGTGTCGACGACCCGGGTCTGCGGCAGGGCCCGGAACCGGAGGTTGGGTCCGAGCGCCCCGTCGTCGTAGAAGCCGACGAGGTCGAGGCGCACCCCGGTCGGGCCGCTCGACGCGTTGGTGAGCGCGACGTCCAGCCGGCCGCTCGCGCCGACCCGGGCCGGGACGAGGGCGAGGTTGGCGGCCGTCGCTCCGGCGGCGAAGGGCACCGACGGCACCGCCGGCCCGTCGGCCGGCCCGACCGTCAGGGTGCCCGCGGCGGAGGCGCCCGTCGCCGTGGCCCGGACCAGCGACGGCGGTCGTATGCGGGGTCGCCGCGGTGCCGAGGTCGACCTCGAGGACCTGGCGGGCGCCGGCGGCCAGGGGCTGGCCGTTGGCGTCGGTGTCGAGGATGCCGGGTGACGTCGACCGGCTGGTAGCCGCCCGAGACGCCCTGGCTGGCGAGGACGGTGTCGTCGGCGGCGTAGAAGCCGACGAGGTCGACGGTGACACGTCGCGGCCGCCGAGGCGCTCAGCTGGATCGCGCCGGCGGCGGCGAGGGGGAGGGTCAGCAGGGCCGACCGGGTGGTGCCGGCCGGCGCGACCAGCAGCGGGGCGGCCGGTCGGCGAGCCGACGGGGCCGAGCGAGAGGCCGGCGTCCGCGGCGCCGGCGACGGCGACAGCACGTTGACGACCACGGCCGAGACGCCGGTGCTCGGCAGGCTCGCGACCCCGGCGGCCTGGACCGTGACCCCGGGGCCGGGCTCGACCGCATACCCGCTGTCCGGCGTGCCGAGGAGGCGGATGGGCGTCGGTGGGGTAGAAGGTGCCCGCGGCGGGCACGGCCCGGGGCAGTCGCCCAGCCGCCGGGCTGCGGGTCAGCGGTCTTGGCCGGCAGGGCGACGGCGCCGGACACCCCGACGGCCGTCGCGGCGACCATCGCCGCGACGATGGCCGTGGCGCGGCGCCATGGGTGCATCGTCCGCCTGCTTCGTGCTGGGAGAGTGACCGGCCCGGCGGGGTCCGGGCCGAAAGAGCCCAGTCTAGATCGGTTCTCGCCGGCGCGCGAGGCCGCGTCCACAGCTCCCTCGGGATCAGGCCTTGGCGGCGGCGTCCTCGTCGGCGCGGGCGCGTCGACCTCGGCCGTCACCTCGGTGACGTCGGTCGACACTCGACTCGGCGTCGGCCTCCAGCGACGGACTCGGTCTGCGGGACCGCCGCGTCGAGGTCGATCACGGTGCCGTCGGTGTCGACGACCGAGGCGTGCTCCAGCACGTAGGCGAGCGCCTTGCGCCGCGCCACCTCGGCGACCATCGCGGGGACCTGGCCCTGCTGGTCGATGGTCTGGGCGAACTGGTTGGGGTCCATGCCGTACTGCTGGGCCGACATGACGATGTACTCGACGAGCTCCGGCTGCTCGACCCGGATCTCCTCCTTCTCGACGATCGCGTCGAGGAGGAGCTGGGCCTGCAGCGCCTTGCGGGTCGACTCGCCGACCTCGGCGCGGTGCTCGTCGTCCTCGAGGCGACTCTCGCCCTCGAGGTGGGAGTGGACCTCCGCCTCGACGATGCCCTCGGGGATCGGGACCTCGGTGGCCTCGAGCAGCTGCTCGAGGACCTTGTCGCGGGCCTGGACGCCCTGCTCGAACCGCTTCGCCTGCTCGACCTGCTGGACGACGTCGGCGCGCAGCTCGTCGAGGGTGTCGAACTCGGAGGCCAGCTGGGCGAAGTCGTCGTCGAGCTCGGGCAGCTCGCGCTCCTTGACCGACTGGACGCTGACGACGCAGTCGGCCACCTGGCCCTCGCGGTCGCCGCCGGCGAGCGGCGCGGAGAACTCCTTGGTCTCCCCGGCCGACATGCCGACGAGGGCGGCGTCGATGCCCTCGATCATGTTGTTGGTGCCGACCTCGTAGGAGACGCCGCTGACCGAGTCGATCTCCTCGCCCTCGATCGTCGCGGACAGGTCGATGGAGACGAAGTCGCCGTCCTGCGCCGGCCGCTCGACGCCCTTGAGCGTGCCGAACCGCTGCTGCAGCGTGGTGATCCGCTCGGCGACCGCCGTCGTCGTCGGCGGCGACCGGGTCGACCTCGACGGTGATGTTGGCGTAGTCCGGCAGCTCGATGTCGGGCCGGACGTCGACCTCGGCGGTGAACTTGAGGTCCTGGCCCTCCTCGGCCGGGACCTCGGTGATGTCGACCTCCGGCTGCCCGAGCGGGCGCACGTTGTTCTCGTCGACGGCCTGGCCGTAGAACTGCGGCAGCGCCTCGTTGACCGCCTCCTGCAGCACGGCGCCCGCGACCGACCCGCTGGTCGATGATCCGCGTGGGGACCTTGCCCTTGCGGAACCCGGGCACCTGGATCTGCTGGCCGATGGTCTTGTATGCCGCGTCGAGGCTGGGTTTCAGCTCCTCGTACGACACCTCGACGGTCATCTTGACCCGGGTCGGGTTGACGGACTCGAGGGCACTCTTCACTGCGGATCTCCGGGCATGTCGGCGGACGGTGTGCGCTGGTGGGTCGCTGGGCGCTGTGGCGTAGGACTGCTGCGCGTGCGCGGGAGGACGCCCGCTGGCACGCGGCGTATGGCGCCGGCGACCAAGGGTCCATGCTAGCCGTCCTCGCGCCCTGGGGCTTAATCGCGTGGTTACGGTGGGGGCGTGAGCACGCCAGACCAGCGCCCGTCCCCCGGCCCGTCGAAGGGCTCGCGCAAGAGCCCCGCCCTGCAGACCCTGCGGTTCCTCGTGGGGGCGGTGATCGGCGCGCTGTTCCTCATGGCGGTCGCGCTGATGTTCGTCCTCGGCCTCGGCGCCCCGCCGGCTGCTGTCGGTCGCGCTGCTGCTCCTGCTCGGCGCGGGGCTCTACTTCCTCCTCGAGAGCGTGGGTTACCGGGTCAAGGCGGTGACGGCGAACCAGAGCGAGGACGCGGCCCGCCAGGAGGGGATGAAGCAGTTCCAGTCGTCGCTGATGCGCCGGCTGGCCATGGCCGAGTCGGTCGCGATCATCGGGATCCTGCTGGCCTTCCTGGCGCCAGACGGTGCTCATCTACGACGTCGCGGCGTCGGTGTCGATCCTGCTGCTGATGATCCACGTCTGGCCGTCGGAGCGCGCGTCGACCGCGTCGTCACCAGCCTCGAGCGGGAGGGCGCCGAACGGGGCTCCGCGAGATGCTCGGGTTCGGCGGGCCCCAGGACGGGCCGGTCACCGGCGCTCGGCTGAGCGCGGTTGCCGTCGAGTCGGGGTAACAGGATTTGAACCTGCGGCCTTCCGCTCCCAAAGCGGACGCGCTACCAAGCTGCGCCATACCCCGCGGCCCGCGCGGTGTGGTCCGAGGATTCGGTGCCGTGCGAGAGCGGGCATTAGGCTAACGCCCCGAACCCGCCGGTCGAGCACGACGCACGCCTCGCGGGACGCCGCGCGGGCGTAGCTCAATGGTAGAGCCCCAGTCTTCCAAACTGGCTACGCGAGTTCGATTCTCGTCGCCCGCTCCCATTTCCGGTCACCGCAGACGTTTCCGGTCCCCGTCAGCGCCGCTACCGCCGGTCGAGGCGCAGGTCGATGACGGTCCGGCCCGCCGCCAGGCGCCTTGCGGCTCGAACCCGTCCACCGGGCGCCACGGCGGCCGGGGCGCCTCGCGTACGACGAACCCGCCGTGCGCCGCCACCTCGCCGCGGACGTGCTCGGCGTATGCCGGACTGGTCGGTCGCGACGAGCACGTGACCGTCCGCGACGAGCCGGTCGCGAGCAGGTCCAGCAGTCGGACGCCGGACGAACCGGCGCTTGACGTGGCCGCGCTTCGGCCACGGGTCCGGGAAGAACAGGTGGACGGCGGCCAGCGATCCGGACGCGACCCGGTCGGTCAGCAGCGTCGACGGCGTCGCCGATCTCGGCCCGGAGGTTCGGCACGCCGGCCGATCTCGGCGGCCGCCAGCATCCGGGCGACACCGGGCACGTGGACGTCGACGGCGAGGACGTCGTGGGCGGGGTGGCCGCCGCATACGCGATGGCCGCGGCCCCGTGCCCGCAGCCCACCTCGAGGACGACCGGCGCGTCGCGGCCGAAGGCCTCGCGCGGCACCAGCGGCCCCGGCGGCAGCCGACGCGGTGCGGTCCGGTACCGGGCCGAGCCGGTCGCGGGTGAGCGCCGAGAGACGGCCCTGCCGGCCCGCATACGTGCGGACCCGGCCACGCAGCGGGGCGGCTGAGGTCCCGTCGCCCGGCGGTGTCATGCGCCTACATGGCGGAGTCGGGACCCCTCGGGGTCGCCCACCCATCGAAGGAGTCGGGACATGAGCATGTTCGACAACATCAAGGACAAGGTCCAGGGACTGGTCGACGAGCACGGCGAGCAGGCCGGCGCGGGCTCGACAAGGCCGGGGACTTCGTCGACGAGAAGACCGGCGGTCAGCACGCGGAGCAGATCGACGGCAGGGTCGAGCGCGCCAAGGATGCGCTGGACAAGCCTCGACGGCCAGGACGACGACATCTCCTGACCCTGTCCGGCAGGTCAGTCCCGCCAGATCATGACGACCGCGCGGTCGTCGGTCTCGCCGGCGCGAGCCGAGGCGCAGAGGCGCTTGGCTCCGCCGGCGAACCCGCCGCTGACGAGGCGCTCCGCGGCGCCCAGCATCCGGTCCACCCCGACCGTGAGGTCGCGGAACCGCGACTCGACCACTCCGTCGGTGTAGAGGACCAGCGCGTCGCGCCGACCGAGCCGGCGGTACGAGCGGACGTAGGTCGCGTCGTCGATGACGCCGAGCAGCGGGCCGGCCGCCTCGCCGAGCACCTCCCAGCGCCCGGAGCCGTTGTTGTACTGGACGGCCGGCGGGTGGCCGGCGCTGCCGATCGTGTAGTCGCCGGTCGCGAGGTCGATCGACACGTGGACCGCCGTGGCGAAGCCCTCGTCCCAGTTCTGGCGCAGCAGGTAGTTGTTCGCCGCCGTGAGGAACCGGTTGGGCTCCTGCTCGCCGAGCAGGCCGCCGAGCGCGCCGGACAGCAGCAGCGACCGGGTGCCCGCCTGCACGCCCTTGCCCGACACGTCGACGAGGACCACCTCGAACCACCGGCCGTCGGAGGACGGGTCGCGACGACGAAGTCGCCGGAGAACGACTGGCCGTATGCCGACTCGACCGCGGTCTCGGCGTGCCAGCCGCCGGGTAGGTCGGGCAGCTCGCCGAACGCCCGGAGCCGGTCGCGCAGGTCGACGAACATCGACTCGCCGCGGCTGCCCTGGACGCCCAGCCGGGCCCGGGACCGCGACGTCGCCGACATGATGATGATGACGATGGCCAGCGCGGTCGAGCGCGAGGACCTGGGGCACTGGTCGGGCTGGGTGGCGGTCGGCCTTGCTGGGCGCCCTTCGCCGCGAGAGCAGCCATCTCGGCGAGGTAGGTGCCGCCGACGATGAGGAACGCCACGGGCGTCAGGTAGAGCCCGCCGATGACGACGAACGGCGCGTAGATCGAGAACGGCAGCCGCGGCCACCGCCAGCCCGACCAGAAGACGAGCAGGCCCACCGCGACGAGCAGCACCGACTGGGTGACGACGGCCGAGCGCGAGCGACCTCGGCGACCTCCGGTGAAGGACAGCCGCCAGGAACCGAGACGCGCGACGTCGCGGAACACTGCTGGACCACGTCATGATCCCGCCAATCTAGGTGGCCCCCAAGCGGAGCGTGGGCATCTTCCCCCAAACGGGGGAGCCCCGCATCCGGAGCGGGAGCGGCCGTCGGCGGCGACCGGATCTCAGGCGGTCGCGGGCTCCGGCGGCAGCGATGCCGTCCTGCTCGAACCGGGTCACCATCTCGAGCCGCCGCACGTGCCGCTCGACGCCCGAGAACTCGGTCGCGAGGAAGACGTCGACGATCTCCTTGGCCAGCTCGGTCGCCGTGAAGCGGCCGCCGATCGAGACCACCTGGGCGTCGTTGTGCTCGCGGGCGAGCTGCGCCAGCTCGGCGGTCCAGCACAGCGCCGCGCGGATGCCCTTGACCTTGTTCGCGGCCATCTGCTCGCCGTTGCCGGAGCCGCCCAGCACGATGCCGAGGGACCCCGGGTCGTCGGCCACGGCCTTGCCGCTCGCAGCACCGCCACGGGGTAGTCGTCCTCGGAGTCGAAGACGTGCGGCCCGTGGTTCGTCACCTCGTGCCCGGCGTCCTGGAGGTGGCTCACGAGCGCCAGCTGGAGCTCGTATGCGGCGTGGTCGCCGCCGATGTGTACGCGCATGGGGGTGGTCCTCTCCGGCGGTCGGTCAGTCGAAGATCGGACCCTGGGTGCGGGTCCGCTTGATCTCGTAGAACCCGGGCGTGCCCGCGACGAGGAGGCAACCGTCCCACAACCGGCCCGCCGCCTCACCCTTCGGCGCCGGCGTCACGACCGGCCCGAAGAACGCGATGTCGCCGAAGGCGATCACCGGGGTGCCGACGTCGGTGCCGACGAGGTCGATGCCCTCGCGGTGGCTGCGGCGCAGGGCGCGGTCGTACTTCTTCTGGTGCGCCGCCTTGGCCAGCTCCGCGGGCAGCCCCACCTCCTCCAGCGACTCGGCGATGATCTTGTCGCGGTCGCGCATCTTGCGCAGGTGGATCCGGGTGCCCATCGCGTCGTAGAGCGGCTTGACGACCTTGTCGCCGTACTGCTCCTGCGCGGCGATGATGACGCGCACCGGTCCCCAGGACTTGTCCATCAGCCTGCGGTAGCCCGCGTCGAGGTCGCGCTTCTCGTTGAGCACCGAGAGGCTCATCACCCGCCAGGTCGACCTCGATGTCGCGGACCTGCTCGACCTCCATCAGCCAGCGCGACGTCATCCACGCCCACGGACAGGCCGGGTCGAACCACATCCGAGACGGCCGCCTTGGGGCGCTCGGCCGGTCCGCCTGTCGTCGCCTTCGCGCGTCGCCGTGGTCGTCGCTTGGCCCGGTCCGTGTGCCGCTGTGTGGCCGTCATGGTCGGCATCCTGTCACCACGTCCTGAAGGCTCCAGCGGGGTCCCCGACGAGCGTGAGAGCATGGACGGCGGTCCGGCGCGTACCGCATACCCGGGCCCGCCCCAGACCCCGATCCGCAGGGAGCCTCCTCGTGCCCGGCCAGAACCTCACCCGCGAGGAGGCGGCGACCCGCGCCGACCTCATCGCGGTCCACTCCTACGACGTCGTCCTCGACCTGGCCACCGGTCCGGCGACCTTCACGACGAGGAGCACGGTCCGGTTCGACGCCGCCGAGGGGTCCGAGACGTTCATCGACTTCGTCGGCCGGTCGGTCGAGTCGGTCACCCTCAACGGCACCGCCCTCGACCCGGCCGACCCAGTGGGCCGACTCGCGGATCGCGCTGCCCGGGCTGGCCGCCGAGAACGAGCTCGTCGTCGAGGCCACCGGGTCTCTACACCAACACCGGCGAGGGCATGCACCGCTTCGTCGACCCGGTCGACGGCGAGGTCTACCTCTACAGCCAGTTCGAGGTGCCGGACTCGCGCCGGGTCTTCGCCGTCTTCGAGCAGCCCGACCTCAAGGCCACCTTCGCCTTCACCGTGACCGCGCCCGCGCACTGGACGGTCCGGTCGGTCTCCCCCACGCCCGAGCCGACGCCGGCCGGCGACCGCGACGGCACCGCCGCTCGCGACGTGGGCCTTCGCGCCCGACGCCCGTCCTCTCCTCCTACGTCACGGCGCTCGTGTCCGGGCCCTACGTCGGCGTCACCGACACCGTCCAGAGCCGCCGCGGTCCGGTCGAGCTCGGGGTGTATGCGCGTCGCTCGCTCTTCGAGTACGTCGACTCCGACAACATCCTCGACCTGACCAAGATCGGGCTTCGAGTTCTTCGAGCGCGAGTTCGACTCCGCATACCCGTTCGAGAAGTACGACCAGATCTTCACGCCGGAGTACAACGCCGGCGCGATGGAGAACGCCGGCTGCGTGACCATCACCGAGATCTACGTGTTCCGCGGCAAGGTCGCCGGAGCCGACTGGTCGAGCGGCGCGGCGCTGACGATCCTCCACGAGCTCGCCCACATGTGGTTCGGCGACCTCGTGACGATGCAGTGGTGGGACGACCTCTGGCTCAACGAGTCGTTCGCCGAGTGGGCCTCGACGCTACTGCCAGGCCGAGGCCACCCACTGGACCGGGCGCGTGGACGACGTTCCAGAGCCACGAGAAGACGTGGGCCTACCAGCAGGACCAGCTGCCGTCGACGCACCCGGTCTACGCCGACATCCGCGACCTCGACGACGTGCTCGTCAACTTCGACGGGATCACCTACGCCAAGGGCGGCGCGATCCTCAAGCAGCTCGTCGCCTACGTCGGCATCGAGCCGTTCGTCGCCGGGCTGCGCACCTACTTCGCGAAGTACGCCTGGGGCAACACCCGGTTCGCCGACCTGCTGGCCGAGCTGGAGGCCGCGTCCGGCCGTGACCTCGGACCCTGGACGGAGCTGTGGCTGAAGACCGCCGGGGTCAACACCCTGACCCTCGACGTCGCCACCGACGCCGACGGGGTCATCACCTCGGCGGCCGTGCTGCAGACCGCCGCCGACGCCTACCCGACCCTGCGCCCGCACCGCATCGCGATCGGCCGCTACGCGCTCGAGGACGGCAAGCTGGTCCGCGTCGGCCGGCACGAGCTCGACGTCGAGGGACCGCGCACCGAGGTGCCCGAGCTGGTCGGCCTCGCGCAGCCGGACGTGCTGCTGCCCAACGACGACGACCTCAGCTACGCCAAGCTGCGCTTCGACGAGCGTTCCTACGCCACGCTGCTGGAGCACACCGCCGACTTCGCCGAGAGCCTGCCCCGGTCGCTGGTCATCGGCGCGTTCTGGGAGATGGTCCGCGAGGGCGAGATGCCCGCCCGCGACTTCGTCGACCTGCTGCTGGCGTCGCTCGCCACCGAGACCCATCCGACGGTGATCCGGACGATCCTCCAGACGACCAAGCAGATCCCCTCCCAGCTGCTGACGTCGGCCACGCTGTTCTCGGCGCCGGAGCACCGCGAGGAGACCCAGGCCAAGGTGGCCGAGGCGCTGCGCAAGATGGCCGAGGACGCCGAGCCGGGCAGCGACCGGCAGCTCCAGATGGTCGGCGCGTTCGGACGGGCGGCCCGCAGCGCCGACGACATCGCCCGGCTGCGTGCGGCGTTCGACGGCAGCCAGCCCTACCCGGGTCTGGAGCTGGACCAGGACATGCGGTGGGCGCTGCTCTCGGCGCTCGCCGCGCTGGGCGACGCCACCGACGAGGAGATCGCCGCCGAGCTGGCCCGCGACGACACCAACGCCGGCCGTGAGCGGGCCTTCCACGCCCGCGCGGCGCGCCCGACCGCGGAGGCCAAGGCCGAGGCGTGGCGGCTCGCCGTCGAGGAGGACGGCCAGCCCAACGCGGTGATCGAGGCGCTGACCTCGGGCTGGAACCGCGCCGCTCGACCAGTCGATGCTCGCCGACTACGTGCCGCAGTACTTCGACGCCCTGCTGCCGGTGTGGAACTCCCGGTCCGCGGCGATCCGCGAGCGGCTCATCGGCAAGGAGTACCCGCTGGCGTTCTACCCGCTCGGGCTCGCCGGCCCGGAGCTCGTCGCGACGACCGAGGCGTGGCTCGCCGCCAACGAGGACGCGCCCGCAGGCGCTGCGCCGGCTGGTCCTCGAGAAGCTGGACGCCGCGCGGACCGCCGTGGTCGCCCAGCAGTGCGACGCGAAGCGTGCTTGAGCGGCTGAACGCGCTGGCGGCCCACCTCGTCCCGACCGCGCTGCCCGAGCCGTGGCAGACGCTGGTCGGGGTGCCCGCTGCGCATCGTCCTCATCGTCCTGGGCGCCGCGCTGCGTCCGGTTCGTCGCGCACCGGCTGATCGACCGCTACGTCCGCAAGGCCAACCAGCGGCACGAGGACCGCTTCAAGCCTGCTCGGCGCCGATCGGCGGGGTGCTGGCGACGGCGACCGGGTACGCCAGCGAGCGGCACGAGCAGCGCACCGCGACGGCGGCGACCATCGTCAAGAGCACGGTGAGCGTTCATCATCATCGGCACCGCGCTGCTGATGATCCTCGACCTGCTCGGGATCCCGCTCGGCCCGCTGCTCGCGTCGGCCGGGGTCGGCGGCCTGGCCATCGGCTTCGGCGCGCAGAGCCTGGTCAAGGACACCCTCTCGGGCCTGTTCATGATCGTCGAGGACCAGTACGGCGTCGGCGACGTCGTCGACACCGGCACCGTCGTCGGGACGGTCGAGGAGGTGACCCTGCGGATCACCCGGCTCCGCGACGGCGACGGCGTGGTCTGGTACATCCGCAACGGCGAGATCCTCCGGCTGGGCAACCGCAGCCAGGGCTGGTCGGTGGCCGTCGTCGACGTGCAGCTGGCCTACAACGACGACATCGCGCGGGTCACCGGCATCATGACCGCCGCCGTCGAGCACCTCGCCGACGAGGAGCCGTGGTCCGACGTGCTCCTGGAGACGCCGCACGTCACCGGGATCGAGGCGATGACCCAGGGCCTCGTCACCCTGCGGGTCACCGCCCGGGTCCGCGCCAACGAGCGCGACGGCGTCCAGCGCGAGATGCGCCGGCGGCTCAAGATCGCCGTTCGACGCCAACGGCGTCCACATGCCGGTGCCGTCGTCGCTGCCTCCGCCGGCCCGTAGGCCGGCGCGGCTCCAACGGAAGCCCTCCGCGAGGTCGTCTGACCTGCGACTCCCACGAGAGTCTGCCCGCTCCCACGCGATCCGGTGGGAGCGGGCCGAGTTCGTGGGACTCGCGGGGCGGTCCCGACCGCTCGGCGCCCCGGTCAGGCCGGCGTGATGTTGTGGTTGCGGCGGAACCGGTTGCCCGGGTCCCACTCGCGCTTGACCGCGCGCAGCCGTGCAGGGTGGCCGGCGGGTACATCCGCTCGACCAGCGCGGGGTCCCGCTCGTCGGTGAAGGTGCCGCAGACCGCATCGGCGCCGCACCGACCGGTGCCCACACCCGGGCGGCCGCGGCCACCGCCTCGTCCGGCGCACCGGGCGGCAGCAGGGCGATCCAGTGCACCAGAGCCTCCGCGTCGCGCCAGGCGAGCGCGGTCGCGTCGGCGGGGACATCGGCCACCGCACCGCCGAGGAACCGGACCTCGAACATCGAGGCGGGATGGGCGGCGAGCGCCGCCATGCGCCCGGTCGACGGTGGCGTCGGGGAGCCGGCGGAACACGCCGTTGGAGCTGGCCATCCGCGGCGGCGGTCCGGGCGGCAGCGGCGGCGCCGGGGCGAGCGTCGAGCCGTAGGGCACGACCCGCAGGTCGGCCTCGCCGACGCCCGCCGACCGCGAGCAGCGGCGCCAGCGCGGCCCGGGCCGCGTCGAGGTCGTCGCCGGCCCAGAGCACCTCCAGCATCGGCGGCGGCGGCCGGCCCGAACGGCGGGGGCTTGACCACGGTCACGCCGAGCTCGACGGGGCGCCTCGCGCATCGCGTCGCGCACGCCGCAGACCACCTCCGCCAGCCGGTCCGGGATCGACCGGCGCCGAACCGAAGACGACGTCGCCGAGCCGGGCCGGCCCGGAAGTCGAACCGGGTGGCGACGCCGAAGTTGCCGCCACCGCCCCGGACGGCGAAGAACAGCTCGGGGTTCTCGTCGGCGGCGGCCCGGACGACCCGGCCGTCGGCGGTCACCAGCTCCACGCCGACGAGCTGGTCGACGACGAGGCCGACCGAGCGCGCGAGCCAGCCCACCCCGGCCCCGATGGCGTTGCCGCCCACCCCGACGGACCGGGTGTCGCCCGAGCTGAGGGCGAGCCGGTGCGGCGCGAGCGCGTCGGCGACGGCGCCCCACGTCGCTCCCGGGCCGACGCTGACGACGCCGTCGTCACCGACGTCGACCGTGTCGAAGGCCGCCCAGGTCGAGCAGCAGACCGCCCGGCAGCGGGTTCCAGGCGCCGTGCCCGCCACTGCGGACGGCCACCTCGAGGCCCTCGGCGGCCGCCCAGCGCGAGGGCCGCGCCGACCTCCTGCGGGCGTCGACGGCCGGACGAGGACGTCCGGCGACGCGGGTGGTCCGACGCGGCCGGCCGCCGCGGCGTAACCGGGGTCGCCGGGGAGTCAGCAGCGGCGCGGACTGGGTGGACCGGAGCTGCTCGAGAGTCGGCATGTCACCGCGGTGTACTCGGACGGAGCGAGACGGGATGAGGCCGGCTCGGCTCAGCCGGCCTGCGGCTCCTCGAAGGTGTTGACCATCGAGTGGGCCGCCCGGACAAGGTAGTCCCGCAGGACGACATCGTGGGTCTCGTCGAGGATGCCGTCGTCGCGGAGCATGGTCGACGGCGGCGAGCATGTGCGTCAGCCAGCGGTCGCGCTGGGTGGGAGTGACCGCATACGGGGCGTGCCGCATGCGCAGGCGAGGGTGGCCGCGCTGCTCCGAGTAGGTCGTCGGGCCGCCCCAGTACTGCTCGAGGAAGCCGAGCAGGCGCTCCTCCGCGGGACCGAGGTCCTCCTCGGGGTAGAGCGCGCGCAGCTCGGGGTCCTCGGCGACGCCCTCGTAGAAGCGGTGCACCAGCGCGGCGAACGTCGGGTGTCCGCCGACCTCGTCGTAGAAGCTCACCGCGTCATCGTCGCAGGCGTCCGACGGGCCCGCCGAACCGGCGTCACCGGGCGTCGCCCGACTGAGCACTGAGACGGAGCGGAGGAAATTTGCGTGGGGTTCGGGGCTGGCCTCAGGCTTGAACGTGTGACGACCTCGTCCCTCCTCGACCTCGCCCCTGACCGCTCCGCTCACCGCGACGACGCCACCGACTGGTGGCGCAGCGCGGTGACCTACCAGATCTACCCGCGCTCCTGGGCCGACTCCGACGGCAACGGCATCGGCGACCTGCCCGGCATCACGGCCCGGCTGCCCTACCTGCGCGACCTCGGCGTCGACGCCGTCTGGATCTCGCCGTTCTACCGCTCGCCGATGGCCGACGCCGGCTACGACGTCGCCGACTACGAGGACATCGACCCGCTCTTCGGGCGGCTCGCCGACGCCGACGCCCTCATCGCGCGCGCCACCGAGCTCGGGCTCAAGGTCATGGTCGACCTGGTCCCCAACCACACCTCCGACGAGCACGCCTGGTTCAGGGCGGCGCTCGCGTCGGCGCCCGGCTCGCCGGAGCGCGTCGCGCTACATCTTCCGCGACGGCAAGGGCCCGAACGGCGAGCTAGCCGCCGAACAACTGGCCGTCGGTGTTCGGCGGCATCGGCTGGACCCGGGTCGTCGAGGCGGACGGGCAGCCGGGTCAGTGGTACCTGCACCTCTTCGACCGCAAGCAGCCCGACCTCAACTGGGCGAACCCGCAGGTGCGCGCCGAGTTCCTCGACATCCTCCGGTTCTGGCTGGACCGCGGCGTCGCCGGGTTCCGGGTCGACGTCGCCCACGGGCTGGTCAAGGACCCGGCGCTGCCGGACTGGGACGGTGCGCTGCGGCTGCTCGACCGCCGACGACGCGCCGAGCGAGCCCGGACGCGACCGAAGCACCCGTTCTGGGACCAGGACGGCGTCCACGAGATCTACGAGGACTGGCGCAAGGTCCTCGACGGCTACGACCGGCCGACGCGGATCCTCTGCGGCGAGGCGTGGGTGCAGCCGGTCGAGCGGCTGATGCGCTACGTCCGGCCGACGGAGATGCACCAGTCGTTCAACTTCGAGTTCCTCGACTGCCCACTGGGACGCCGAGGAGCTCGTCGCGACGATCACCCGCTCGCTGGCGGCGTCGGCCACGGTCGGCGCGCCGACGACCTGGGTGCTGTCGAACCACGACGTCGTCCGGCACGCGTCCCGCCTCGGGCTGCCCCAGGACCAGCCCGCGCCCGCAACGGGATCCGGGCCGAGGACCCGCAGCCCGACGCGGCGCTCGGCCTGCGGCGCGCCCGCGCGGCGACGACCCTGATGCTCGGGCTGCCGGGCGCGGCCTACCTCTACCAGGGCGAGGAGCTCGGCCTGCCCGACGCCACCGACCTCCCGGACGAGGTGCGCCAGGACCCGGCGTTCCTCCGGACCGGCGGCGAGCACACCGGCCGCGACGGCTGCCGGATCCCGTTCCCGTGGATCGCGTCCGGCCCGTCGCTGGGGTTCGGCCCGACGGCCGCGACCTGGCTGCCGCAGCCGGCCGTCTACCGCGACCTCGCCGTCGACCGGCAGGAGGGCGTGCCGGGTTCGACGCTCGAGCTCTACCGCCGCCTGCTCGACCTGCGGCGCGAGTACGCGCTGGGCTCCGGTTCGCTGGAGTGGCTCGAGGCCTGCGGCGGACGGCTCGGACGTGGTCGCCTTCCGGTCGAGCGGTAGCGACCGCGCCGAGGTCACGGTGCTCGTCAACCTGGGCGCGGCACCGGTGGCCCTGCCCGCGGGCGCTCCGCGTGCTGGTGGCGTCCGGGGAGCTGACCGGCGACGGCGCGGTGCCCACCGACACGGCGGTCTGGTTCACCCGCTGAGGGCTGTGGACAACGGAGGAGGCGGTCCCGGCGCGGTGTCTAGCGTCGGGACATGCCTCGGTATGCGGTCCACCCGGACGACCTCGTCGGCGCCGCTGCCCTGACGGCGGCCGACGGGCCGGCGCTGGACGTGGTGCGCCGGCTGGCTCGTCGCGGCGGCGGTCGCCGAGGCGGTGGCGGCGCTCGGGGCCGGAGGCTCCGCTGCTCTCGGCCGCCGTCGACGGCTTCGGCCGGGTCGAGGGCGCGGTGGCGGCCACGCTCCACGAGGCGGTCGGATCCTGCTCGCCGGGGCGCTGGCCGCGGCGGCCGTCGGCGTATGCCCGGGCCGACTCCGCGGCCGGCGCGGGCTCGCCACGACCGCCGCGGACGGCCCGTCGTGAGGTGCGGACCGATGAGGCCGGGACCCGGCGGCGGACTGGAGGCGCTGCCGATGCCGCGGGGCGAGCCGAGCGGGCTCTGGGCGGCGGCGGCCGTGCTGCGGGCGGCCGCCGCCGCGGCGACCGGCGCGCCGCTGGCGAGCCGGCGGCGGGCAGGTGCCGGTGCTCGACGGCTGGTCGGGCGAGGCGGCGACGGCGGCGACGGTCCGAGCTGGTCGTCGGTCGCGGCGCGGGAGACGGCGATGGCCGACCGGCTGACCCGGGCGGCGGCGGTGCTGTGCGGCTACGCCGACGAGCTCGACGCGGCCCAGCGCAGCATGGCGACGCTGCAGGCGCTCGTGGGACGCGAGCCTGCCGGCCGACCCGCTGGCGCCGCTGCCCGAGACGGCGCTGCCGCCGTCGCGGCGACCTACGGCGTCGTCGTCGGCCGACCTCCAGCTCGCCGCCGACGTCGCGGCGCACCGGCTGCGCGCGCTGGTCGGCGAGGTCGTCGCCGTGGACCGTCCGGGACGGCTGCGCGTCGCGACGCTCTGGGCTGGGCGGACCCGCCGCCGACCGACGCCGCGGTCCGGGCGGCCGTGCTGGCCGGCCTTCCCGTCGTGTCGGGTGTCGCGGCCCAGCGAGGAGGCAGCAGGCCCTGGCCGACCTGGTCGCTGGCCGACCTGGCGGCGGTCGCCGACGGCGACGGCGGGGCCGCCGCCCGGGCGGCCGGCCGGCTCGGGCGCCCGCGGCCGCGACCCGGTCGTGGCCCAGGCCCTGTGGGAGCGGCTCGACCCCGAGCGGGCCGGTCGGCTGGTCGACGTCCTGACCGGGTCACCCGGCGATCCTGCCTCGGCGGCGGTGCTGCTCCTCCTCGGTGCCGCGCTGGCCGTCGGCGGCGAACCCGGTCTACGCCGCCGCGGCCGACCCGACCACGCGGTCCCGGCTGGACGCGTGGCGCGAGCCCTGGCTGGCCGCGTGGGCCGCGCGGGTCGGTTCGCTGCGCGGGCTCGGGCGAGGGACGGGCGGTGGCCGCCACCTGGGTCCAGGGCGTGCTGCTGACCGCGGCCGCGCGCGGTCCGGGCTGAGCCCCGGTTCCCGCTACGCCGCGACCGTCGGCGTGGCGATGGTGGTGGCCGACCGGGCGGTGCAGTCCGCCGAGAGCCGGACGGCCGCCGCGGGTCTCAGCGGACCCCGGACCGCCGAGCGGCGACCCGGTCCTCGCGCGTGGCCCGCGCGCTCGACGGCGACGCGTGAGGCGGCGCGGGCGTGGCTGCTGGCACCGCTCCCCGGCACCGACCGGTTGGTCGTGGAGCAGCTGGCCCGCGGACGGTACCTCTCGATGGACCCCACCGCCGCCGCGGCCTCGATGGCCGCCACCGCGCACCTCGTGGCCACCGCCGCGCTGGACCCGGCGCGTCGCGACGCCGTCGCGCTGGACGCCGCCTTCCTCGGCGCCGTCGGCGCGGAGGCGCGCTCGACGCCCGACCGCGACGCCTACCGGGCGGCGCTGGCACCGGCCCTCGACGACCTCGGCACGGTCCTGGCGCGCCACCCCGACGCCATCGCGTCGGTGCTCGACGACAGCGCCGGCGCCGGGGGTGGACGCGGGGCTCGTCCCGCCGACCGAGCGGCTGACCCGGCCGGGCCGCACCCCGCTGCTGTGGGAGGCGGTCCTCCCCGACCGCGCGGAGACCGCGGCGTTGCTGGGCGCTCTCGCGCTCGACGAGGCCTCCCCCGACCCCCGGGACCCCGGCTCGCCACCCGCCGTGGCGCAGGTGCTGGGCGCTCTGGGCACCGGTCTCGACCGCGACCTGGTGGACGCGGTGGTGGCCGACGGCCACGGCGACCCGCACGCCCTGGACGCCGCGGCGCGCCGGCTCGGGGAGGTCGTCGGCTTCACGCTCACCAGCGCCGGTGAGGGACTCGCCCGCGCAGACGCGGGCGTCGACGAGCGCAACCGGGTCCTCGCCGGGCTCGCCGAGGCGGCGGCCGGCAAGGTCGTGCTGCCGGGCGCCGGACGGGTGGCCACGCCACTGGTGCGGATGGCCGCGAACCGGGTCGTCGCCGCGACGCTGCCCACCGACGCGCGAGGCGGCGCAACGTCGTTCGACGACCCGGGCGACCGACGACGCGACCGACGACGCCGTGCGTCGAGGTGCGCGCCCTGGTCAGCCGGGCCCGGCCGTGGACCGACGCCCAGTCACCGCAGCGGTGGGCGGACGGCCGCGGGACCGTGCGGTTCTGGGACGACGCGGGGGCGCCGCTGCCGGAGACGGAGATGACCACGGCTCAGCGCCGGGCGTTCACCGCGTGGCGACGCGAGGTGGGCCTCGGCGTCTACGACACCGCTCCGGCCGTCGTCCAGGACGGCATCGACGCCGGTGTGCGCGCCGCCGGTGCGATCGGTGCGGTCGGTGCGATGAGCCGGGCTACGCCCCGCGGGCGCGCTCCGCCTGGACCTCGTCGGGGACGACGCCCTGCCAGTCGACCGGGGTCCACGCCTCCGAGGCGACCCACTCGCTGCCGCACGCCCCGCAGGCGAACACCAGGTCACCGCCGATCCGCTCGCCCGAGGCGGACCAGGAGCACCGCGCCTGGCACGGCGAGATGACGAGGTCCCGGACGTCATCCATGCCAAGGAGTGTCGCACCTCGCGGCGCCGACCCGGCTCCCGCAGGGCGCCCTGCTGCTAACCCTCGGTGCCCCGCGCGCTCCGAGTGCGCGCGGTCTTCCTACACTCGGGTCAGTGAGCACCACCGGGGATGCGAGGCGAACCACCGCGGCGGACGCGGCGACCGCCGCTGCAGCCACCGGGGGTGTTCGCCCCCGCATACCGGCTGATCTCGGTCGCCGTCATCGCGATGGTGACGATCATCGCGTTCGAGTTCATGGCCATCTCGACGGCCATGCCGGCGGCGGCCGAGGAGCTCGGCGCGGTCCGCAGCTACGGGCTGGCGTTCTCGGTGATGCTCACGGGACAGCTGCTGGGCATCGTGCTGGCCGGCGTCTGGTCCGACCGGTCCGGGCCGCTGCCCGGGCTGTACGCCGGTCAGCTGCTCTTCGCCGGCGGCGCCGCCATCTGCGGGCTGGCGACGTCGTTCCCGGCGCTCCTGGTCGGCCGCGCCGTCACGGGACTCGGCGCCGGTCTGGTCGTCGTCGTGCTCTACGTCGTCGTCGGCCGGGTCTACCCCACCGGGCTGCGCCCCAAGGTCTTCGCGTGGATCTCGGCCGCCTGGGTGCTGCCGTCGCTGATCGGCGCGCCGCTGTCCGGCTGGCTGACCACGGCGTTCACGTGGCGGCTGGTGTTCTGGGTGGTCGTGCCGCCGGCCCTGCTGACGCTGGGCATCATCGTCAGCCAGCGCCGGGCCATCTCGCGAACCCGGGACTCGGAGGAGGCCGGCGCCGGCGAGGGGACCGAGCGCGCCTCGCACCGCCGCACCGCCGGGCCTGGGCGTACTGGTGGCCCTCGCCGCCGGACTGGTCCAGCTGGGCACCTACGACCAGGTCCGGCTGCTGTCGTGGGAGACCGGCGCCGCGGTCATCGGCATCGTCGGCCTGCTGCTCGTCACGCCGCGAGTGCTGCCGCCCGGCACGCTGCGGATGGCTCGCGGGGTCCCGTCGGTGATCGTCAGCCGGTTCCTGCTCAACGGCGCCTTCAACGGCACCATCACCTACGTCCCGCTGATGCTCACGCAGGAGCGGGGCGCGACGGTCACGCTGGCCGGCGTCCTGCTGGCGGTCGGGTCCTTCGGCTGGTCGACCGGCTCGTGGATCCAGGGGCGGCCGAGGTTCACCGGGCGGCGGTGGGTCCTCGTCTCCGCCGGCGGCGCCCTGCTGGCCACCGGCACGCTGATCATGGTCGTGCTGACCGCGGCCGGCCTGTCCGAGTGGTTCTTCGCCCCGGCCATGGTGTTCGCCGGTCTGGGCATGGGGCTGGGGTCCACCAGCCTCTCGGTGATCCTGCTCGACCTCGTGCCCGTCGCCGAGCACAGCACTGCCTCCGCGTCCCTGCAGCTGTCCGACGTCCTCGGCAGCGTCATCGGGATCGCGGCCGCCAGCGCCCTCTTCGCCACGCTGCACACCACCGGCGGGGACCGCCACACCTACGTCATCATCTGGTCGGTGCTCGCCGCCGTCGCGGCCGTCGTGGTCGTCAGCGGCCGGCGGTGCCGGGCGACGTCAGCGGACGAGCACGTGGCCGCGCGGTGAGCTGACCCGCGTCCACCGGCCGTGCGCGACGACGTCGCACCGTCCGGTCGGGTCGGCCGGGTCCACGAACCCCAGCGCGTATGCGGCGAACGCCGCCCCCGCCGGGACCGGCGGGACGGTCTCCGTGAGCCGACCCCAGACCCGCTGGCGCAGGTCGGCCACGGCCTGGCCGCCGGACCCGGAAGGCGCCCCCTGGGCCACCTCGGCGATCCCCGCCCGGGCCGCGGCGACGAGGGCGCCGGCGTCCAGCGAGCCCACCGGCTCCCAGCCACCCCGCGGGGGCGTCATCGCCGCCCAGGCCGTCTGCACGGTCACGGGCGGCAGCTCGAGCCCGTCGCGGGTGTCGCGCGCCAGCCGGTCGGCCACCGCGGCCAGCGCGACGGTGACGTCGACGGTCGCCGGTTCGGCCAGCCGCATCGTCCGCAGTCCGACCACGGCGCCGTCGCCCATGAGCCCGCGACCGGGCAGCACGCCGACGTACGCGGCGAGGACCGTCCCGTCGGCCTGCAGCCGCATCGCCCCCTCGTCGTCCAGCGACCGGGCGCGGGTGACGAAGGTGCGCAGGTCGGCATACCCCTGCTCGTCCTCGAGGACGACGCCGCGGTTCGTCACCGCCCACGCCAGCGGAAAGGAACCGGTGTGCCCAGCAGCTGCTGGAGGATCCCCTTCTCTTCCGGGTCGATCCGGCGTGGTCGCGACTCCGCGAAGTCGTAGACCACGAGGCTGGTCTCGGCCCGCGCGTAGTGACCGCTCCCCCAGTCGTCGGGGTCGCGAACGTCGTACCCGATGTCGAACCCCGCCCCACCCATCTTGGTGACCCACATCTCGACGGCGATCGGCGCGTGGCGGAAGGTGAGCGGCGCGATGTACTCGATCTCGTGCCGCGCGACGAGGACGCCCTCGTCGAGCAGCGACCGGTCCTGCCCGAACCACTCCCGGAACCCCGTCACCCGGGCGTCCTCGAGCAGGCGCAGGAACTGGACGTTGTTGACGTGGCCGTAGGCGTCCATGTCGGACCAGCGCAGGGGGACGTTGACGCAGTACGGGCTGCTCGGCACGGCGCTCATTGTGGCAGCCGGAGAACGCCGACGGGCCGGTCGGTCCGGTCTGACAGACTCGACGGCCGTGGAGGTGCGGATCCTCGGCGAGCTCGAGGTGGTCGGTCCCGGAGGCGTCGCGATCGACGTCGCCGGGTCGCGTCTGCGCCGGCTCGTCACGCGCCTGGCCGTGGACGCGGGACGGGTCGTCACCAACGGCGACCTGGTCGACGCGGTGTGGGGCGACGAGCCGCCGGCCGACCCCGTCGGCGCGCTCCAGACCCTGGTCTCCCGGCTGCGCCGGACCCTGGGCAACCCGGCGGTGGTCCAGCAGTCGCACCAGGGCTACCGGCTCACCGTCGCCGACGACGCGGTGGACGCCCAGCGGTTCCGCCGGGTGGCCCGGGCCGGACGCGAGCAGCTGGCCGCGGGAGACGTCGCGGCCGCCCGGACCACCCTGACGCAGGCCCTCGACCTGTGGCGCGGGCCGGCGCTGGCCGACGCCGAGGACGCCGAGTACGCGCTCGCGCTGGCGGCGCGCCTCGACGAGGAGCGGCTGGACGCCCTGGCCGCCCGGGTCGATGCCGACCTCGCCCTCGGCCGCGCGGCCGACGTCGTCGCCGAGCTGGAGGACCTCAGCCGCGCGCACCCGTTGCGCGAGCAGCTGACCGGGCAGCTGATGCGCGCCCTCGCCGCGACCGGCCGCACCGCCGAGGCCCTCGCCGCGTACGAGCGGCTCCGCACCACTCTCGGCTGACGCGCTCGGCACCGACCCGTCCCCGTCGCTGCGGGACCTGCACGTGGCGCTGCTCCGGGAGGAGCTGCCCGGCGGCAACGCCCATCGGCGCGCCGGCCGGTCCTGCGCGCGGGCCTGACCAGCTTCCTCGGCCGGGAGGCGGAGCAGGAGCGGGTGCTGCACGTCCTCGGCGGCAGCCGGCTCGCCACGGTGGTCGGTCCGGGCGGTGCGGGCAAGACCCGCCTGGCCACCGAGGTCGGCCGGGCGTGGCAGGCAGCCCACGGGGGCGCCGCGTCGATCGTCGAGCTCGCGCCGGTCCGCGACGAGAGCGGGGTGCTGCCCGCCTTCCTCGCCGCCCTCGACCTGCGCGAGACGCTGGTCCTCGAGCGCATCCGCGAGGCGCGCCGTGGCACCGACGACTTCTCGCTCCTCGTCGCGACGCTGAGCGCCGGCCCGTTCCTGCTCGTCGTCGACAACTGTGAGCACCTGCTCGACGCGACGGCGCGGCTGGTCGAGGAGCTCCTGGCCTCATGCCCCGAGCTGCGGATGCTGGCGACCAGCCGGGAGCCGCTCGGGCGTCGACGGCGAGTCGCTGTGCGTCCTGCCGCCGCTCGGCCTGCCACCGTGGGACGTCGGGCTGGACGAGGCCATCTCGTATGCGGCGGTGCAGCTGTTCGTCGAGCGCGCCTCTGCGGTGCGCTCGGGGCTCGTCCTCGACGAGGCGACGCTGCCGCCGGTCGTCGAGATCGTCCGCCGCCTCGACGGCCTGCCGCTGGCCATCGAGCTGGCCGCGGCGCGCACCCGGGTGCTGCCCGGTCGGCCGAGGTCGCGAACCGGCTCTCCGACCGGTTCCGGCTGCTCACCGGCGGCCGCCGGACCGCGCTGCCCCGCCACCAGACGCTCCGGGCCGTCGTCGAGTGGAGCTGGGACCTGCTCACGGCCGACGAGCGGCTGCTCGCCGAGCGCCTCGCGGTCTTCCCGGCGGGGGCGACGACCGAGAGCGCGACGGCGGTGTGCGCCGACGAGCGCCTCGACGCGGCGGAGGTCCCCACGCTGCTCGGCTCGCTGGTCGACAAGTCGCTGCTGACCGTGGACGAGTCGCACGGGCTGCGCTACCGGATGCTCGAGACCATCCGCGAGTTCGGGATCGACCGCCTGGCCGAACGCCGCGAGGTGGACGAGGCCCGGCTGCGCCACGCGACGTACTTCGCCGACCTCGTGTCGGTCCAGTCACGACGCCTCTACGACGTCCAACAGCTCGAGGCCGCGAAGGTGCTCGACGTCGAGCACGACAACATCCTCAGCGCCGTCCGCTACCTCGGCGACTCCGAGTGACGCGGCGCGCACGCTGCGCATGGTCCTCGAGCTGAGCTGGTACTGGTCGCTCGTCGGCGCCCACGTCGAGGCGTGGACCTGGCTCGCCTACGCGCTTGAGGTGCCGGGCGAGGCGGCACCCGGCGCCCGCGAGCTGGCCCGCGTGGTCATGCTGATGACGCGCGGCATGGAGGACAACACCGCGTTCGAGGAGGACATGACCCGCAAGGCGGCGGCGCTGCAGGAGGAGCTCCAGCAGCTGCCCGACCCGGACTACGCCCAGCCGCAGGCGATCGTGCTGCGGACGATGCTCGCGTACTTCGCCGGCAGACCTCGAGGCCGCCGAGCAGAAGCGTCTCGCGGCGCTCGAGCCACCCGGACCCCTGGGTCCGTGCGGTCATGCGGATGCTGCGGGCGGCGATGGCGGAGAACTTCGGCGACGTCGAGGCGACCCGCGAGAACGTCGACACGGCCTTCGCAGGAGTTCGCCGCCCTGGGTGACCGCTGGGGCCTCGCGACCGTCGTCGCGATGAAGGCCCAGCTGCAGACCTACGACGGCGACCTCGAGGGCGCGATCGCGTCCTACACCGAGGCCGAGGACTACCTCAAGGAGCTGGGCGCCCACTCCGACGAGGCCTTCATGGCGATGCGGTCGCCAACCTGCGGCTGCGGATGGGCGACCTGGCGGCGCGCGGCGCGAGATCGCCCGGTTCGAGCGAGCGAGGACTCCGGCGGGTTCGGTCTCATCCTGGCCGACGCCGCCCGTGGCGGGATCGCGGTGCACGCGCGGGCGACATGGCGCCAGGTCGCGGAGATCCGTGACCGATGCTCGCGACGAGCCGGAGAGCAGCCGGGCCCTCGGTGGGGCTCACGGCCTGGCCCTGCTCGGGACCATGGTGACGTTGCTGGACATCGAGCTCGGCGAGCTCGACGCCGCCCTCAAGAGCGCGACGACCGGCTACGCGGCCGCCCTGGTCAGACCAAGGACATGCCGATCCTCGCCGGCAACTGGGCACGGCCACCGCCCGGCTGGCCGTCGCCCACGACCGCTGCGAGGACGCGGCGGAGCTGCTCGGGGCGGCGGCGCGCGTCCGGGGCATCGAGGACCCGACCGACCCCACCATCGCCGAGCTGCGGGCGGTCCTGCCGGAGCCGAATGGGCGAGCGAGGCGTTCGCCGCCGCATACGACCGGGGCTGGTCGCTGTCCAAGGAGGACGCGGCGAAGCGGCTCGACCCCGCGTCACTGGACGTGACGGGGGCCGAGCCGCTGGGGGCCGACGGCGGGGTCGGTGCGGGTCAGGCGCGGCGGCGGTAGGCCCAGAGCGCCAGCGGGACGAACACCACGAGCATCGCGGCCATCCACACCAGCGTGCCGATGAGGTTCTCGGTCACCGGTCCGCCGACCATCAGCCCGCGGACGGTGCTGACCAGGTAGGTGATCGGGTTGTGGCTGACGAAGCCCTGCATCCAGCCGGGCAGCGTCGAGATCGGGACGTAGGTGTTGCTGCCGAACCCGAGGGGCAGGACGAGCAGGAACATGATCCCCTGCACCGCGCCCGAGGTCCGGGCGATCATCCCGACGAACACCGAGATCCAGGCGAAGCACAGCGCGAAGGCCATCGAGATCCCGAGCGCCCCGAGCACGCCGAGCCAGCTGGTCTGGACCCGGAAGCCCATGAGCAGACCGACGCCCATCGTCACGGCGAAGAGGATGAGGTAGCGGACGACGTCGGCCATCACGGCGCCGACCAACGGTGCGGACCGCGAGATCGGCAACGACCGGAACCGGTCGAAGACGCCCTTCTCGATGTCCTGGTTGAGGTTGACGCCGATGCTGACGCTGGCCATGGCGATGAGCTGGCCGACCATGCCCGGCAGGAGGAACTGGAGGTACTCCTGCTGCGAGCCGCCGGCGATCGCGCCGCCGAAGATGTAGGTGAACAGCGCGAGGAAGACCACGGGCTGGAGCGTGACGTCGATGAGCGCCTCGGGGGTGCGCCACATCTTGATGAGGCTGCGCCGGGCGAGCACCCGGGCGTGGGTGAGCAGGGAGCCGCCGCCGGTGGTCGGCTCGACGTGCCGGCCGGGGCCCGCGGACCGCGACGGTCCGGTATGCGAGTGGGTGCGGTGGTGGTGGTCATGCCGCCTCCCCTTCCTTGGTGGTGTCGGTGGTGTCGGTGGTGCCGTGGCCGGTGAGGGTCATGAAGACCTCGTCGAGGCTCGGCAGGTGCAGGGAGAGCTCGTTGACGCCGATGCCCTCGGCCGCGAGCCGGCCGACGACGTGGGCGAAGACGTCCTCATCGGTGACGGGCACGGTGAGCTCGGACCGGCCGGTGACCGCGGCGGGGTGGCCGGTGACGTCGACCAGCAGCCGTTCGACGTCCGCGAGCCGGTCGTGGTCGCTGGGTGTCACGACGATGCGCTGGCCGCCGATGACGCGCTTGAGGCCGTCCGGGGTGTCGTGGGCGATGACCCGTCCGTGGTCGATGACGGTGATCTCGTCGGCGAGGGCGTCGGCCTCGTCGAGGTACTGGGTGGTCAGCAGGACGGTGGACCCGTCGTCGACGAGGTTGCGCACGACGTCCCACATGTCCTCGCGCTTGGCCGGGTCGAGACCCGTGGTCGGCTCGTCGAGGAAGATCACCGCGGGACGGCCGACGAGGCTGGCCGCGAGGTCGAGCCGGCGACGCATACCGCCGCTGTAGGTCTTGGCCATCCGGCTCGCGGCGTCCGACAGGTCGAACCACGCGAGCAGCTCCGCGGCGCGGGTCTTGGCGTCGCGCGAGGAGAGGCCGAGCAGCTGGCCGATGAGCAACAGGTTCTGGGTACCGGTGAGGTCCTCGTCGACCGAGGCGTACTGCCCGGTGAGGCCGATGGTGCGGCGGACCTGGTGCGGCTGGGTGGCGACGTCGTACCCGCCGACGAGGGCGGTGCCCGAGTCGGCCTTGAGCAGCGTCGCGAGGATGCGGACGGCGGTGGTCTTCCCGGCGCCGTTCGGGCCGAGGACGCCGAGGACGGTGCCGGCCGGCACGGCGAGGTCGACCCCGTCGAGGGCCTGGGTGGAGCCGAAGCGCTTCCGCAGCCCCTCGGCCTGGATCATGAGGTCTGGTGAGGTCATGACCCGATCGTGCGGGCGACCGCTGGCACGCCGCGCACACGCGGCTGTCACGGGCTGGCACCCGCTGTCACCGGCGGGCGGCGATCCCGGGACCGGCCGGCAGGCCCTCGGACGACTCTCGCGGCGGGAGCGCCCCGCGTGTGAGAGTTGGCCCCGTGCTGACCCTGGCCCTGCTGGTGCTGATCCCCCTGGTGTGGGGGTTGGTCGCCGGCCGCCTGGGACGGTGGAGCATCACGGCGCCCATCGCGATGGTCGCCGCGGGGGTGGCCCTGACGGCCGGGTCGGACCCGCTCTACGTCATCGACCTCGAGACCTCGTCGATCGAGCACTTCGTCGAGGTCGTCCTGGCGGTGGTGCTGTTCGTGGACGCGACCGAGGTCGGAGGCGGCTTCTTCGGCAAGGAGCCGAAGCTCACCGCCCGGCTGCTGCTCATCGCCCTGCCGCTCTCGCTGGTCCTCGCGGTGGGTTTCGGCGCGCTCACCTTCCCGCGACGTGAACTTCTGGGTGCTGGCGGTGATCGCCACCGTGGTCATGCCGACCGACCTGGCCCCGGTGGTCTCGCTCATCCGCGACAAGCGCATCCCGTCACGGCTGCGCGACCTGCTCAACGTCGAGAGCGGGTTCAACGACGGGTTCGTCGCGCCGCTGTTCCTCTTCGCCATCGCCGCCGCCCGCTCCGCCGCCGACGACTCCACGCCGGACCTCGACGCGCTGTTCGGCGCCGTGCCGGCGTTCCTCGTCGCGATCGCCGTCGGCTCCGCCATCGGGGTCGGCGGCGGGTGGCTCATCGGCCACGCGTACGCGCGGGGGTGGACGGAGCCGACGGCGCTGCGGATCGCCGTGCTCACCCTCCCGCTGCTGGCCTACCTGGTCGGGGTCGGCCTCAAGGGCAACGGCTTCGTGGCGGCGTTCGTCGCCGGGCTGCTCTTCCGCACGGCCGCGAAGAAGCTGCCCCACGACGCCCTGCACCTCGTCGAGGACGTCGGCGTCCTCCTCGGGCTGCTCGTCTGGTTCCTCTTCGGCCAGCTGATCAACCAGACGCTCGACGACGGGACCGACTGGGCGATCGTGCTGTTCGCCGTCCTCGCCGTGGTCGCGGCACGGACCATCCCCGTGGTGGTCTCGCTGGCGCGCACCAGCATCGACCGGCCGGACCGCTGGTTCGTCGGCTGGGTGGGTCCACGCGGCCTGGCGTCGATCGCCTTCGGGCTGCTGGCGTACATCGACCTGGACCCGCCCGAGAACGAGCTGGTCGGCGAGGTCATGGTCGTCACCGTGCTGGTCAGCGTGCTCGTCCACGGCGCGAGCGTGGTGCCGCTGTCCTCCTGGTACGGCCGGCGCCGGCACCCGGCCGCGAAGGACTCGACGCCGCGCGGCGGCGGAGGCGTCCTGAGGCTCAGCTGCCGCAACAACTGACATCGTCGTCAGTCGTTGCGTGCTACCCCGGCCGTTCGGCCGCAACGACTGACGACGTCGTCAGTAGTTGCGGTAGGGGCGCTCGCTCTCCTGCTGCTGCGCCGGCGAGCGGAGGCGTCGACGCTGCGACGCCACCTGCGCCCGAGCCCGGCGCTGGCCGCCGCGACGCTCGATGGCCGCCGAGAGGTCGGACAGGACCCGGTCGAGGCGTGCGGCATCCGGAGCCCACCCGCGCCGCCGGCACTCGTCGAGCCACTCGACCGCGCCCCGATGTCCGCGCTGGCTGTTGCAGCGGCGGCACGCGGCCACCTCGTTCTCCAGCCAGGACGGCCCGCCCTTGACGCGGGGCACGACGTGCTCGACGGTGGGCGTCACCAGCCGGTCGAACACCCGGCCGCACCAGATGCAGGTGCCGCCGTCCCGGCGCCGCACCAACGCCCGCCGCTCGAAGCGGTTCGCCTGATCCATCACCGGCCATTGTGCCGTCTTGCGTGCGGCGGCCGAGGCGTCCGCCCCAGCGGTCAGCCGAGCGGTGCCGTCGGCGGCTCGCCCATCGGCTGGTCCTCGCGGCGGTGGGTCTCGGCCAGCGAGCGCAGCTTGTCGAGGTCGATCGCCGCCCGGCGCGCGACGGCCACCCGCAGCGGGGTGGTCGCCCGGACCGTCGAGGTGCGCAGGCCCTCCTCGAGGATGGCGCGCTCCCCCACGACGGCGCCCGGCCCGAGCTCGGCGACGGCCCGGCCGTCGACCTCGACCACCGCCACCCCGTCGAGGATGAGGTACAGCTCGTCGCCCGGGTCGCCCTGCCGCGTCAGCAGCGTGCCCTCGGACAGCCGGCGGATCTCCGGCTTCTGCCCCGCCGCGCATGATCTCCGACGACAGGGCCCGCTCGACCTGCGACTCCACCTGCGTGACGAAGGCCTCCTGGTCCTGGTCGCTCCACGGCGTGCGGTCGCCGAACGAGTGCCGCATCCAGCGGCTCTCGTCGGTGAGCGCCGACTTCCAGGCCACGTTGCCGTCGGTGCCGTAGACCCAGTGCCGCGGGAAGGCGCTGGCGCCGACCATCCGCGCGTCCGACGTGCCGTCGGCCCGCACGGTCAGGGCAAGGGTCGTCCACACCAGCGGCGCCTGCCAGCGCACGAACGGCGGGTGCGGCACCGGGCGGGGCAGCGGGATCGCGGTCCGGCCGCCGACGGTCTGGCGGAACACCACGGCCCCGCCGCCGGGACCGCCGGTGACCTCGGCCGTGCGCAGGACCGGCAGCCCGACCGCCTGGAAGGTCACCCCGCCCCGCGCCAACCGGACCGTCGTCTCCCCCATGAGCAGTCCGGACCGGTCCCCGAAGCCGTGACCGGCGATCCGGCCGTCCTCGACGTCCACCCAGCCCTGGAGGACGTTGGCGAACCGGAACCGGCCCGGCGTCGTGCAGCTCCTGCACCTCGTCCACGCCGGAGATCCGGTCGGGCATCGGCTCGTCCCAGTGCGAGACCCCGAGGTCGAACCCGAGCTTGAGCGGACCCCAGACCGAGTCGGACGGGATCCACGACAGGGACGTCGTCGTGGCACTGACCCGCATACGGAAACCCCCTGGCGGTCGGCGTTCTCGTCGGGCCATGACACCACGAACCGGCCCGTCCCGCCCGGCAAACCGGAGTCCCTCCGGCGTTCTCCGGGCGTCGGGGCGAGCGGCCATTTAGCGTATGCGGCATGGCTCCGCCCGCCTCGACGTCGCCGCCCCCGGGCGCCGGTGTCGCGGGCGGCGACCTCGCCGCGGTGGAGCGGGCCATCGCCGCCCTCGAGGCGCAACGAGCGGTCCTCGGCGACGACGTCGTCGAGACCGCGCTGGCGCCCCTGCGCGAGCGGCAGGCCCAGCTCGCGGCCGGCCAGCGGGGCGAGCAGCGCAAGCAGGTGACCGTCCTGTTCGCCGACCTCGTCGACTTCACCGTGCTGTCGCGGCAGCTGGACCCGGAGGACACCCGCTCGGTGGTCGACGCGTGCTTCAGCCGCTGGCAGGCGGCCATCGAGGCGCACGGGGGCGTCGTCGAGAAGTTCATCGGAGACGCCGTCATGGCGGTCTTCGGCCTGCACCGCTCCTACGAGGACGACGCGGTGCGGGCCGTCCGCGCCGGGCTGGCCATGACGGCGGCGACCGCGGAGCTGAGCGAGGACGTGGAGCGCCGGTTCGGGGTCACGCCCCGGATGCGCGTCGGCGTCGACACCGGCGAGGTCGTCGTCAGCACCCTGGGCGAACGGGCCGGTCACGACTTCGTCGCCGTGGGCCCGACCGTCAACCGGGCCGCCCGCCTCCAGGCGGCGGCCCCCGTCGGCGGGGTGCTCCTGTCCACCGAGACCTACCGCCAGGTCCGGCGGGCGTTCAACGTGCAGCCGGTGCCCGGGCTGGAGCTCAAGGGCCTCGACGCGCCGGTCGACGCCTACGTCGTCGTCTCCGAGCGGCCGCGCGGCTTCCGGCTCGACCAGCTCGGCGTCGTCGAGGGCATCGAGGCGAGCACGGTGGGCCGGGCCGGCGAGATCCGGTTCCTGCAGGACCGGTTCCTCGACGTCGTCGACGAGGGGCGCTACCTCGTGGTCGACGTCGTCGGTGACGCGGGCATCGGCAAGTCGCGGCTGCTGCGCGACTTCGACCTCTGGCTGGCCGAGCAGCCCCAGGTCGTCTGGTGGTTCCGCGGCCGCGCGTCCCACGTGGAGCAGAACCGCGCCAACGCGTTGACCCGTGACGTCATCGCCACCCGGATGGAGATCGCTGAGAGCGACCCGCCGGGGGTGGTGCGGGAGAAGCTCGAGGCGGGGTTCGAGATGGCCTTCGGCGCCGGCGAGGAGGCGGTCCGCGCGGCCCACGTCGTCGGGACCTGGCTGGACTTCGACCTCGGGACCGACGCGGCCGCGCGCCAGGGCGTGCCGACCGAGCCCCAGAGCCTCCGCGACCAGGCCACCGTCGCGCTGGGGCAGTACTTCGCCCGGCTGGCCGCCTCGCAGCCCGTGGTGATCCTCCTCGAGGACCTGCACTGGGCCGACACGACCTCGATGCGGCTCCTCGACGACGCGGAGCGGATGTGGCGCGACGCCCCGATCATGGTCGTCGCGACCACCCGGTCCACCCTGTTCGAGGAACGCCCCCGGTGGGGCTCCGGGCTGGAGCACCACGTCCGGCTCAACCTCGGCGCCCTGTCCCGCCGGGAGAGCCGCACCCTCGTCCTCGAGCTGCTCCAGCGGGTCGACGACCCGCCGGCCGACCTCGTCGAGCTGGTCGTCGACTCGGCCGAGGGCAACCCGTTCTACCTCGAGGAGCTGGTCACCTGGCTGATCGACTCCGGCGTCGTCGTGCCCGACACCCCGCGGTGGCGGGTCGTCCACGAGCTGGTCGGCCGGCTGGTCGTCCCGCCCTCGCTCAAGGGCCTGCTCCAGGCCCGGCTGGACGCGCTCCCCTCCTCGGAACGCACTGTGCTCCAACGGGCTTCGGTCGTCGGCCGGATCTTCTGGGATGACGCGGTGACCCATCTGTCCGCCGAGCAGGTCGACGCCGCGAACGCCACGGCGCCGTTCGACGACCTCCTCGACCGCGACCTGGTGTTCGAGCGCGAGCTGTCCGCGTTCGAGTCGGCGCGCGAGTTCCTCTTCAAGCACGCACTGCTGCGCGATGTCGCGTACGAGAGCGTCCTGCGGGCACACCGCCGCGAGTACCACCGGCGCACCGCCCGTTGGCTGGCGGACGTCACCGCCCGCACCGGCCGGGTCGAGGAGTATGCGGCGATCGTCGCCGAGCACTACGACCAGGCCCACGACCCGGCGGCCGCGGATTGGTACCTGCGCGCGGGGCGTCGGGCCCGACGGATGTTCGCGTTGCAGGAGGCGACCCACCTCCTCGAGCGGGCGCAACAGCTCGCCCCGGCCGACGACCCGGCGCTGCGGTTCGACGTCTTCGCCGAACAGGAGCAGGTCCTGGACCGTCAGGGCGACCGGACCGCCAAGGCGGAGATCCTGCGCCGGATGGCCGCACTGTCCGATCGGCTGGGCGACCCCGACCGCACGTTCACCAGCTTGCTGGGCCAGAGCCGGCAGGCGTTCGAGACCAGCGAGTACGACCAGGCGGTCGACCTCGCAACTCAGGCCGCAGACACGGCTCGCGCCGCCGGCCTCAGCGCCCGGGTGGCCGAGGGGCACCTCTGGGCGGGGAAGGCGCTCACCTGGCACGGCGAGGGTGCGGCCGCTCAGACCCAGCTGAACACCGCGCTGGAGGCTGCTCGCGCTGAGGGGCAGACGGCGCTGGTCGCCGAGGCGCTGCGGTACCTGGCCATGCTCGCCAGCAACGAGGGCCGGTTCGCCGACGCGCTCGAGTTCGGGGTGCGGGCGCGGGAGGAGTTCGCCAAGGACGGCGACCTCGAGGCCGAGAGCACCGCGCTGACCCAGCACGCGGTCACCCTGTTCAACCTGGGCCGGGTCGCCGAGTCCCGCGACCTCTTCGAGCAGGTCCTGCCGGTCTTCATGGCGTCCGGCCACGTCTACCGTCAGTCGGTCGCGCTGGGGAACCTCGCGTCGAGCTCGCTCACCCTCGGGGACTTCGCCGCGGCGGAGCGCTGGTGCGAGCAGGCGATCGAGCGTTCCGAGACCCTCGGCGACGTGGAGGGAACCGCCACCAACCGGACGATCCTCGGGCTGACCCAGCTCTGGACGAACCGTTGGGCCGAGGCCCGCGAGAGCTTCGAGTACGCGTGGCGGACCGGGCAGGAGGTCGGCTCCACCCTCGTCTCCCTCGACGCGGCGTTGTGGCTCGGCGTCGGGATGCTCGAGTACGGAGAGGCGCTGGACGCGACGCTCGCGCACGCCCAGAGCCTGGCGGCGGACGCCACCGTCGAGGCGGCCGGCCCGCAGACCGCCGCCCACGCGCTGTTGGTCCTGGCCCAGGCCCTGCTGTCCACCGGGGAGGACGGCCGGCTCGCCGAGGCGGACGAGGCCGCCCGCCAGGCTGCGGCGGTGCTTCGGGACAGCGGGGTCGAGGCGTCGATCCCTCAGTGCACCGCCCTCCGCATCGTCATCGCGCACACCGGCGGTCTCGACCCGACCAGGGCGGCGGCCGAGGCGGCCGCCCTGGTCGCGGAGCTGGATCGACCGGCGATCGACGTCTCGATGCGGTCGGCACACCTGCTGGGCCAGCTGTGGGACCTGCTGGCCGGTTCACCGGGCCACGAGGCGGCGAAGCAGCAGCTGCGGGAGGCCGTGCGGGCCTACGTCGACCGGCGCATCGTGGGCGCGGAGGATCCGGAGCGACAGGCCGGCTTCCTCGCCGTCCCTTCGGTCGCCCGGCTGGTCGCCCTCCTCGACGCGTCCTGACGTGGACCTCCACCTCGGGCTCACCGGCACCGGCGACCTCACCACCCGGCTGTACCGGGAGCTGCGCGAGGCGGTCCGTGACGGGCGGCTCCGCGCCGGGGACCGCCTGCCGCCGACGCGGGAGCTCGCCACGCGGCTCGAGGTGTCGCGCGGGACGGTCGCCACCGCGTACGAACGGCTCGTCGCGGAGGGGTTCCTCGTCGCCCGGGTCGGTGCCGGCACCTTCGTCGCCGAGGGCGCGCGGTCCGCCGGACCGAGTGCCCAGCGGCGCACCGGCGCGGTGCGCCCTCGGCGCGGCTGGACCGCGATGCCGGAGCCGGTGTCGGTGGGTGACGCGGTGCCCTACGACTTCAGCGTCGGCGTGCCGGACCCCGGGCTGTTCCCCTTCGACACCTGGCGCCGGCTGGTGGCCTCCGAGCTGCGGGCCGGCGCGAACTCGCCCGGCCGGTATGCCGATCCGGCCGGTCACCTCGGCCTGCGGCAGGCGGTGAGCCGCTACGTCGGGGTCTCCCGGGCGGTCCGCTGCGACCCGGAGGACGTCCTCGTCACCAACGGCACGCAGCACGCCCTCGACCTGGTCGCCCGCGTCGTGCTCGAACCCGGTGACGTCGTGGCGGTCGAGGATCCGGGGTACCCGCCCGCGGCTCAGCTGTTCGCCGCCTCCGGTATGCGGGTCGTGCCGGTCCCGGTCGACGCGGAGGGCCTCGTCGTCGCGGCCCTGCCGGCCCGCACCCGGCTGGTCTACGTCACGCCGTCGCACCAGTTCCCGACCGGCGTGGCCATGTCGCTGCAGCGCCGGGTGGCTCTCGTCGAGTGGGCGCAGGAGCACGACGCGCTGGTCGTCGAGGACGACTACGACAGCGAGTTCCGTTTCTCGACAAGGCCGTTGGAGCCGCTGACCAACCTCGACCGCCACGGGCGGGTGTGCTACGTCGGCTCGTTCTCCAAGACCATGCTGCCGGCGCTCCGCCTCGGCTTCGTCGTGGCGCCGCCGTCCCTGCGGTCCGCGCTCCGGGCGGCGCGCCAGCTGTCCGACGGGTTCAGCCCGGTCCCCACCCAGGCGGCGCTGGCCCGGTTCATCGACGACGGCCTGCTCGCGCGGCACGTGCGCAAGGCGTCGGGCGTGTATGCGACGCGGCACGCCGCCGTCGTGGCGGCACTGGGGTCACTGCCCGGCGTCGACCTCGTCCCGTCGTCGGCCGGGCTCCACGTCTGCGTCCGGCTCCCGGCCGCCGAGGCGGGGACCGCCCGGCGCGTGGCCGCCGCGGCCCGCCGCGTCGGCGTGGCCGTGGAGCCGCTGGCCGGCTACTACCGCGAGGCGCAGGGCTCGCCGTCGACCGCGTCCGCCACGGGGCCGCCGAGACCGCCGAGACATCGAGGGAGGGCGTCGCCGTCGGGTACGGCGCGGTCGCCGACGAGCGCATCGACGAGGGGCTGCGCCGGCTGGTGCGCGTCCTGCGCCGGGAGGCGGCCGTCTCGTAGGCGACGGCGGCCGCCGCCACGGCGAGCGTCCACAGCGCGTGGCGGCCGTTGACGACGAGGAGGGCGACGACGCTGACGAGGGAGACCACCGCGCCCCGCCACGCCCAGGTGCCCCGGGGCAGCAGCCGGACGGCCGCGGCGGTGCCGACGACGTAGACCACGGTGAACGCGCCGGTGGCGAGCAGGACCGAGGCGGTCAGGTCCAGGTGCAGCACCGCCGTCGCGACGAGCGAGACCAGCGACATCCCGGTGGTGACCGCCAGGGCCCGGCGCGGCACCTCACCCGCCCGGCCGCCCTGGGCGAACCACCCGGGCAGCGACCCGTCGCGACCGAGGGCCGCGCCGAGCTTGGCGCCGCCCGCGAAGTAGGCGTTCATCGCCCCCACCGTCAGCAGTACCGCGACGACCGTCGTGACGACGCGGCCCGGCGCACCGAACGCGACGCCGAGCAGCTCGGCCAGCGGCGCCTGGCTGGCGCCGACCCGCGGGCCGAGCACGAGGATGCTGGTCATGACGACGCGCGAGGTAGAGGACGCCGACCACGACCACCGCGACGACGGCGGCGCGCGGCACGTCGCGGGCGGGGTTGCGGTAGTCCGCGGTGAGGGAGGTGACCGCCTCCCAGCCGGCGAACCCCCACACCACGACCGCGGCCGCCGGCGCGACGGCTCCCCACCCGTTCGGCGCGAAGGGCGTCAGGTTGTCGAGGTCGGCGTGCGGCAGCGCGACGACGGTCGCGACGGTCAGCAGCACCGCCAGCAGCACGGCCATCGCCAGCTGGACGCGGCCGGAGATCCGCACGCCGAACCAGTTGAGCACCGCGACCCCGGCGATGATGACGCCGGCCGCCCACATCGTCGTGGTGCGCGACCCGCCGACCAGGTCGGCGACGTAGCCCCCGGCGAAGGCCGCGGCGGGGGGCGCGCCCACGGCGACGACGACGTAGAACAGCCAGCCCACCGCGGTGGCCGCCGGGCTGCCGAAGGCCCGTCGCGCATACGTCGACACGCCCCCGGCGTCGGGGTAGCGGGCACCGAGCGCCGCGAAGGTCAGGGCGAGCGGCGCGGACAGGACGACGAGCGCGACCCAGGCGAGGATCGACGCCGGCCCGGCGATCCCGGCGGCCATCGCCGGCAGGGAGATCACGCCGGTGCCCAGCACCGCGCCGATGGTGAGGGCGGCGCCCTGGGCGACGGACATCCCGGAGGTCTGGGTCGATGGCATACCTCGACGGTAGGTGGCATTGGCTCCACCGTTCGAGCCAATCGGCGGACGCTTCGGTTGGACCAATCACCGACGTCGGCGTGCTCGCCTACGGTGGGCGCATGCCCGCACCCTCCCCCGTCGTCGCCACCGAGGCGACCGACGCCCTGCGCCGCCTCGTCGGGCGCGAGGCCGCCTTCCGGGACGGGCAGCTGGAGGCCATCGACGCGCTCGTCGCGCAGCGCCGCCGGGTGCTCGTCGTCCAGCGCACCGGTTGGGGCAAGTCGGCGGTCTACATCGTCGCCACCGCCCTGCTGCGGGCGGCGGGCGCCGGCCCGACGATCATCGTGTCCCCGCTGCTGGCCCTGATGCGCGACCAGGTGGCCGCCGCCGAGCGCGCCGGCATCCGGGCCGTGACGATGAACTCCGCCAACCCCGAGGACTGGGCCGGGGTCGCGCAGGCCCTGGCCGCCGACGAGGTCGACCTGCTGCTGGTCAGCCCGGAGCGGCTCAACAACCCCCGGTTCCGCGAGGAGCAGCTGCCCGGCCTGGCGCGGCGGTGCGGCCTGCTCGTCGTCGACGAGGCGCACTGCGTCAGCGACTGGGGTCACGACTTCCGGCCGGACTACCGCCGCATCCGCGACCTGCTCACCACGCTGCCGTCCGACACGCCGGTCCTCGCCACGACCGCCACCGCCAACGCCCGCGTGGTCACCGACGTCGCCGAGCAGCTGGGCGCCGGCGGCCACGACGTGCTCACCCTGCGCGGCGGCCTGGCCCGCGACTCGCTGCGGCTCGGCGTGCTGCCGCTGGGCGCGCCGGAGCAGCGGCTGGCGTGGCTGGTCGCCCATCTCGCCGACCTGCCGGGCAGCGGCATCGTCTACACCCTCACCGTCGCCGGCGCCGAGGACGTCGCCGCCGCCCTGCGGCGGGCCGGGCACGACGTCGCCGCCTACACCGGCCGCACCGACCCCGCCGACCGGCTGCGGCTCGAGACGGCGTTGCGCGACAACGGGGTCAAGGCCCTCGTGGCGACCAGCGCGCTGGGGATGGGCTTCGACAAGCCGGACCTCGGCTTCGTCGCTCCACCTCGGCGCGCCCTCCTCGCCGGTCGCCTACTACCAGCAGGTGGGCCGGGCCGGACGCGCCACCGAGCGCGCCGACGTGCTGCTGCTGCCCGGGCCCCGAGGACCGCGACATCTGGCGCTACTTCGCGTCGGCGTCGATGCCCCGCCAGGAGCAGGCCGACGCCGTGCTGACCGTCCTCGCCGAGTCGGGGCGGGCGATGTCGACGCCGGCGCTGGAGGCCGCGGTCGACATCCGCCGCACCCGTCTCGAGCTCCTGCTCAAGGTGCTCGACGTCGACGGCGCGGTCGCCAAGGTCTCCGGCGGCTGGGTGTCGACCGGCGTGCCGTGGGAGTACGACACCGAGCGGTATGCGCGGGTCGCCGCCGCCCGCGACCGCGAGCAGGGCCTCATGCTCGACTACGAGCGCGGCGAGGGCTGCCGGATGGAGTTCCTCCAGCGCGCCCTCGACGACGAGACCGCCGCGCCGTGCGGACGGTGCGACCGCTGCACCGAACCCTGGTTCGCCTCGACCCTGCCGCCGGCCGCGGTCAACGCGGCGCGCGAGCAGCTGGCCCGGGTCGGCGTCGACATCGACCCGCGCGGCCAGTGGCCGACCGCCATGGCCCGGCTGGGCGTGCCGGTCTCGGGGAAGATCGGCGCCGGACACCGCCATGCGGCCGGGCCGGGCCGTCGCCCGGCTGACCGACCTCGGCTGGGGGCAACGGCTGCGCGGGGTGCTGGCGGCCGACGCCCCGGCCTCCGAGGACCTGCTGCGGGCGTGCGTCGACGTGCTGCGCGACTGGAGCTGGGAGGAGCGCCCGGTGGGCGTGGTGGCGATGCCCTCGCGCGGGCGGCCCGAGCTGGTCGCGTCGGTGGCGCAGGGGCTCGCGTCGATCGGCCGGCTGCCGTTCCTCGGCACCCTCGACCTCGTCGACGGCGGACCGACCGGAGAGCCGGGCGGCAACAGCGCGTTCCGGCTGGCCGGCGTGTGGGACCGCTTCGCCGTCGGCGCCCCGTTGGCCGCCGCGCTGCGGGAGGCCGACGGGCCGGTCCTGCTCGTCGACGACCTCGTCGACTCCCGCTGGACGCTCACGGTGGCCGCCGGCATCCTGCGGCAGGCCGGAGCCGACGCCGTGCTGCCGTTCGCGCTGGCCACCCAGTCCTGAGCCGGGCGAAGGCCCGCATACCGTCGGGACCGGCACCGCGACGGCCCGGGTCGGGGACTCGCGACGGACGAGGCGAGGAGCATTCGGGTGGACGCCGCACTGTCGTTGTTCTGGATCGCCGTGGTCGCCGTGGTCGCGCCGCTGCTGTCGGGGCTCGTGCCGCGCCAGCTGGTGCCCGAGGCGGTGCTGCTGCTGGCCTTCGGTGTCGTCATCGGCCCGCACGTGCTCGGCATCGCGCAGCTGGACCAGGCGGTCGAGGCGTTCCGTGAGCTCGGGCTCGGGATGCTGTTCCTGCTGGCGGGCTACGAGATCGAGCTCAAGGAGCTGACCGGCCGTGGCGGCCGCCGGGCGCTGGCCACGTGGGTCTGCTGCTTCGTCCTGGCCCTGGCGTTCGTCGGCCTCCTCGGCCTCACGGGGGCGGTCAACGCCGAGATCGCCGTGGCCATCGCCCTGGTCTCGACCGCGCTCGGGGTGCTGCTGCCGATCCTGCGCGACAGCGGTCAGCTCACCACGCCCTTCGGCGCGACCATCCTCAACCACGGCGCCGTCGGCGAGCTCGGACCGGTCATCGCCATGGCGGTGCTGCTCGGCACCCGCGGGGCGCTCAAGTCGGTGCTGGTCCTCGCCGCTCTTCGCCGTCCTGGCGGTCGGCGTCACGTACGCGTCGACCCGCGTGCTGCCCGGCAGCCGGCTGCACCGGCTCATCTCGGCCGGACAGGAGACGACGGCCCAGCTGACCGTCCGGCTGGTCGTGCTGCTGCTCATCACGCTCTCGCTGCTCGCCGCCGCGTTCCAGTTCGACGTCGTCCTCGGCGCGTTCGCGGCCGGGTTCATCCTGCGCCGCCTCATCCCGCAGGGGCACCGGTCGCTGGAGCACAAGCTCGACGGGCTCGCCTTCGGCCTGCTCATCCCGATCTTCTTCGTGACCTCCGGCATGGGGATCGACCCGGCCGCCGTCGCGTCCAACCCGCTGGTCCTCGTCGCCTTCGTCGTCGCCATCGTCGTCATCCGTGGCGGCCCGGTCCTCGTCGCGACGATGACCGGCAGCGGCGGCCCGACGGGACGGCCCGCAGTTCTCCCGGCGGGACAGCGTGCGCGTGGCGCTCTACGGCTCGACCGGGCTGCCCATCATCGTGGCGGTCACGTCGGTGGCCGTCGCCGGCGGCCGATGAGCCAGGCCAACAGCTCGCTGCTCGTCGCCGGCGGGGCGGTGACCGTGCTCCTGCTCCCGATGGCCGCCACGCTGCTCGACCGTCCGAGCCCGCGACCGCGCGACGGAGTCGAGATGTCCCACGGGCCGACGTTCATGTCGCAGGTCAGGTCGCGTTCGAGGTCGTGATCACGACACCACGGCGACATGAGCCGCGACCTGACCGCGTCGCCGGCGTCGTGGACCGGCCACGCCGACCCGGATCGCGGCCGGGTCGGCGTGGTCGGGTCTGTGGGTCGGTCGACGCGGCCTGCGGTGCCGGGACCGTGCTGCTTCTGCACGACCTTGCGGACCACCGGCCGGACGCGCAGCTCGGCGGACAGGAGGTCGACGACCTGCGCCGCATACCCGTCGACCGCCGACCTGGATCTGGTCGGGACCGAGCCGCCGGACCGCGCCAGCTGGGACAGGGCCGACGTCGATCCGCGCGAGCCCGCGCCGCCCGGCCCCGGTGAGGGGGGCGTCGCCGTCGAAGGCCAGGACGAACTGGTAGGCGAAGGCGTCCGCCTCGCAGGCCGCGCAGCCCTCGTTGTCGGCGTAGGCGACGTTGCCGACGTCGAGCGACGTGGGGGCCTGGTCGGCGACGACGACCTGGAACGAGATGGCCGTGGCGTGGCACCCGTCGCAGGACGACGTCGCGACCGCGGCGTTGCCGGCGACCACCGCGTCCCTGGACGTCAGGTGGAGGGCCAGGCCGCCCTTGCCGCGCTCGGCGCCCGGACGCAGGAGCTGGACGACCTGGCGGTCGTCGAAGGAGCCGCCTTCGCGGGACTGGCCTGGGCGGGGACCTGCTGGACGGCGAGCGAACCCGGCGACCAGCGTCGCCGCGGCTCCGAGGCGGACGGACGTGTGAGACTCTCATGACTGCTCCCTTGTCGGTAGGCGACCGGTCGGTGACCAGTGCTGCGGAACCCCTCGGCGACGGCGCCGGCCAGCTCCAGGTAGGCGGCTCGCGTCGCGGGCCGCAGGTCGGCCAGGGCGGAGTGCGCGCCGGCCTCGAGCACCGGGTCCCACGGGATCCGGTGGACGGAGGCACAGCGGGACGGCGAAGTGCTGCTCGAGCCGGTCGAGCTCGAGCGGACCCGATCCGCGGACCGCGTTGACGACGGCGACCGAGCTCGGCGACGAGGTCGTGGTGCCCGTGCTGGTCCAGCCAGTCGAGGGTCATCGCCGCCACCCGCCCGCCGTCGAGCGCCGGCGGCATGACGACGACGAGCTGGTCGGCCTCCTCGAGGATGCCCTGGATGGCGTCGTCGAGGATGCCGGTGCCGGTGTCGACGAGCACGAGGTTGTAGTGCCGGTCGAGGGTGTCGACCAGGTGCCGGTAGTCCTGCGCCCCGAGCGCGGAGCGTGATCCGCGCGTCGTCGTCGGAGGCGACCACCTCGAGCCGGGTCACCGGGTCCTGCGAGGTGAACGCCCGGATCTGCGAGTACCGCTCGACCCAGGACCGTTCGGCCAGCAGGTCGGTCGCCGAGTACTCGCCGTCTCGCGCGGCAGCCGCATACCCAGGCTGCCGGCGTCGGGGTTCGCGTCGAGGGCGACGACCCGGTCCCCGCGGTGGGTGGCGAAGGTGTGGCCGAGCATCAGCGTCGTCGTGGTCTTGCCGGCGCCGCCCTTGCGGGACAGGACGACGATCGCGGCGCGACCCGTCGATCCGGGTACGGACCCGGGCGAGCAGCGCGTCCTCGCGGCGCTCGGCCTTGCTCGGGCCCGGGGTTGACCTGCCCGCCGGTGACGGCGAACACCCCACGGCGCCAACCCCGTCCCGGGCGTATGCGGCTGGGCCCGCAGCAGGAAGCGCTCGGTGAGCTCGTCCGCCGTCCGGGTGCCGGGCCGGGAGGCCGGCGCCGGACTGCGGTGGCGGGATCCGATCCGGACATCGGGATCTCCTCGGGCTGGGGACGGTACGGGGTGCTCACGGTCGGTGGGCGGGTTCGGGACCGCCGGAGCGGCTGACGACCGCGCGATGCGCAGGATGCCGCCGACCAGCCAGGCGAGCCCGAGCAGCGGCAGCGGCAACAAGACGAGGGACAGCGCGCTAGGAGTGATACCGGCGAGCGTCGCGGGCGTCGAGCGACGCCTGCAGTAGCGTCCATTCGCGGCTCATCGCGTCGACCACCTGAGCGGTGATCGAGGGCAGCGTTCCAGAGCATGAACGCGAGGATCCCGACCATGATCGGGCCGGTGAGGACCACCCAGAGGGTGACGACGACCCGCGCGGAACGGCGCAGCTCGGCGACCTTCGGGTCGGTCGGCCGGCCCGGGACGGCACTGCGCAGGATCGGGCCGATGCGGCCGAACAGGTCGGGAACGCCGACGAGGTCGGCGACGACGAAGTAGCCGTCGAGCCGGCCGAGCGGCAGCAGCTGCTGGAGGGCCTCGACGTGGACGAAGACGATGGCGAGCAGGACCGCCGGCGAGTGGGTATGCGCATACACCGCCGTCAGCCCGGCGATGGTGAGGGCGTTGAAGTAGACGCCGCCGAGGTCGGTGCGGACCCGGCCCGCGCGGCCGAGGCGGTAGGACTGCGTGACGTCGGTGAAGAAGGCGGGGTAGACGACGTAGACCGCGACGCCGATCTTGCCCGGGTGGCGCGCCGCCGTAGCGGCAGGCGGCCGCGTGGCCGAGCTCGTGGATCACCGTGGCGCCCAACAGGATCCCGACGACCGAGAGCAGCATCGGCGGGTCGACGAGGATCGAGTCGACGGCGCCGGCCAGGCTGGCCTGCCGCAGCAGCCAGACGTCCGCGACGACGAGCCGCGAGCGAGACCCGAGCACGACGACGGGGCCGAAGAACAGTGGCGCGAGCAGGCGCGCGAGGAACCGGGTGCGCCGAGGCGGGGAGAGCGTGCCGCGGAACCGTAGCGCCAGCAACGGGTTCGCGCGCGGGAGGGTGCGAGCGGGAGGCGGCGTCGGGGCGGGCGGTGCGGGCGGGCTGGTCGCCGGGGCGTTCGCGACGGGGAGCCCGAACGAGACGCGGTTCCGGCGGCACGGCCTCGGCCGCGATGCCCATCGGCCGCAGCTTGGCGGTGACGAGGAACTGGACCCCCTCGGCGTCGAGGGTCCGGCCGTACTCCTCGCTCACCCGCGCGGCGATCTCCTCGACGCGGCTGCGGCCGTCGAGGTGCGAGGCGACGACGAAGAGCAGGCGGGACACGTGCAGCACCTGCTGGTCGGCGCGCACGATGAGGTAGTGCGGCTCGGTGAACCCCGAGCCCTGGTACTCGCCGAGCAGCGAGACTCCCGGCGCGAGCGCGGGCGCCTCGAGGGTGGAGGTTGGTCATCGGCGTCGAGTCCTTCGTGGTGGTGGCGAGTGCCGTAGGCGACGTGGTGGGTGCGTGCGTCCGCGGAGCGGTGGCACGCGAGCGGAGGCCGAGCCATCTCCCGATCGGCTCGGCCTCCGCCCTGGGTGCGGACGCAGCAGCGCCGGGTCAGCTCTGGCTGACGCCGATGAGCTGGTTGGCCGACGCGTACGCGACGGAACCGAACGTGCCCGTGTTGACGGCGAGCGCGAGGTTGACCGCGGTGATGTTGGCGATGTTGATCCACGCCAGGGTCTCGCGCGACGGCAGGAGCTCGACCGTGGTGGCCTCGAGCTCGGCAGACGGAGATGGTGCCCATGTTGTCCTCCTTCCGAGGTGTTCAGAGTGTGCCGGGTGAGTGGCCGTGTCGGAGTCACGGCCCCGCATGCGGGCCGAGTCCTCAGGACTGCGAGACCAGAACGGCCTGGTTCGCCGAGGCGCTGGCGGCGCTGAGCAGGGTGTAGGTGTTCTGCGCGAGCGCGACGTTGGTGGCGGAGACGTTGGCCCAGTTGAAGAAGGCGAGCGTCTCGCGCGACGGCAGCAGCTCGACCTCCTCGCGAGCGAGCTCCTCACGGGTGATGAAGGTCATGGTGTTCACCTCCTTCCCGGATTGCGTGGGTCGGTTGTTGACGAGATCCATGGAACCGGGAGCCCGTGACGGGACCGTGGACCGCGACGCGACGGCGCGCGACCGCGCCGTACCGCTGCCGCCCGCTCCCGCATACCGGACGCGACCGTGCGACGTCGGACGCCGCCGTGACCACCGTCGCCGACGTCACCGCGCGTGTCGGGTCGTCACCGCGTGAGCGCGGCGTCACCGTGGCGTCACCGTCGGCAAACCGTGCCGGGAAAACCGGCGCTCGTATCTCCGCCTCCGCTCACCGCTCCACGTGTCCACCGGCCGCCACACTCCTCGAGACAGCCACGACAGGGCCGAGCACGGGTCGGCATCGCCGGACGGCCCCAGAGAGCAGACTATCCGAGCAACGACTGGGCCAGACCCATCCAGACCGGCGCGGAGGTCGGTGGGCCTGACCACCCGAGAGCGGCGTGGACGACGCATCGCTCGGGGACCCGTCGAGGACTGAGAATGGCTGTAGGACCTATCCGCGAACCACCACTGGTCGATCCGCCTGCTCGGCGGCTTCGACCTCTCCGGGCCCCACGGCCGGGTCGAGGTGCCGCCCGCCGGCCAGCGCCTCGTCGCCTACCTCGCCATCCAGGGCCATCCGGTGCGGCGCTCGACCGTCGCCGCCGCGATCTGGCCCGACGTCGACGAGACCCGGGCCCGCGCCAACCTGCGGTCCACGACCTGCCGGGTGGGCGCGCTCGCGTCGGTGGTCGACGCCACCACCGCCTCGCTGACCATCGCGGCCCGACGTCGTCGTCGACGTCGACGACCTCCAGCGGCAGGTCAGCGCGGCCCGCTCCGGAGCGGAGCGCCCGAGCCGGGCCGCACCCAGGGTTCGACCTCGAGCTGCTCCCGGGCTGGGAGGAGGAGTGGGTCGAGCTCGAACGCGAGCGCGTCCGCCAGCTGGAGCTGCACCTGCTCGACGACGTCGTCAGCACGAGCGTCCAGGCGGGCCGCCACGGCGACGGCGTCGACGCGGCGCTGCGGGCGATCCGGCTCGACCCGTGGCGGGAGTCCTCGCACGCGGGCCTGCTGCGCGCCCTGCTGGCCGGCGGCAACCGGGCCGCGGCGCTCGCCCACTTCCGCCGGTTCGCCGCGCAGATGCGCGAGGAGCTCGGCCTGTCGCCGTCGCGCGACCTGCTCGAGGTGGTCGGCGAGATCCTCCCGGCCCGCCCGGCCCGCCGCGCCTGACTCCGCGCGCGCCGCTAGAGTCCGGCGGGTGGACTCGCCCGAGGGAGCCGCGTCGCTCGGACCCGCTCGAGGAGCTGCTCGTCGGTCCTCGACCTGACGGCACCTCGGGCAGGCGCACGTCCGGGTCGAGGGCGTCGAGGGCGACGAGGAGAGCGACCTCGGCGAGTCGGTCGTCGGAGGTGTTCGTCGGCCAGAGCCAGAAGATGCCGCACGGCCGGGTCTTCGGCGGCCAGGTGCTCGCGCAGGCGGTCGTGGCCGCCGGGCGCACCGTGGCCGGCGTGGGGCGACGACGCGCCTCGGCCGATCCACTCCCTGCACGGCTACTTCGTCCGGCCGGGCGACGACAACCACCCGATCCGGTTCGCCGTGGACCAGATCCGCGACGGCCGCTCGTTCTCGACCCGTCGGGTCCAGGCGATCCAGTACGGCGAGCCGATCCTGTCGATGATCGCCTCGTTCCAGGAGCCGGCCGGCGGCCTGGACCACCAGGAGTCGATGCCGGCCGCCCCGGACCCGGACAGCCTGCCCGCGGAGGACGTGTCGAGCTCGACGGGCTCGTCCCGCGCGGGTACCTGCGCGCCGCGGCCGGTGGACCTGCGGCACGTGGAGGGCCCGATCAACCTCCGCGCCGGGCCGCCAGCTCGCCGCCCGGCAGAGCGTCTGGCTGCGCACCATCGGGCCGCTGCCCGACGACCCGCTGCTCCACGCCGCCGTGCTCGCGTATGCGTCGGACTACGCGCTGCTCGAACCGGTGATCCGCCGGCACGGGCTCGCGTGGTCCGACCCGCGCCTGCGGCCGGCGAGCCTCGACCACGCGATGTGGTTCCACCGGCCCGCCCGGGCCGACGAGTGGATCCTCTACACGCAGTCGTCGCCCAGCGCGCAGGGCGGCCGCGGCCTCGCCTTCGGCCGGATGTTCGCCGCGGACGGCCGGCTGGTCGCCTCCGCCGCCCAGGAGGGCATGATCCGCCTCAAGGAGTAGCCGCTCCGGATCCGAGCGCCGCCGTATGCGCGCCGCGGCGTACCCTCGCGCCAGGAACGCACGACTCACACCGGACGGGGGTGACCGTCGATGCGGACGGCGATCATCGGCGCCGGTCCGGCCGGGCTCGTCCTCGGCGCCGCCCTGGCCCGTCGAGGCGCCGAGGTGACGCTCGTCGACCGCGACCCGGGGCCACCCGCCCGAGGAGCCTGGGCGCGCAAGGGCGTCATGCAGTTCCACCACGCCCACGGCGATCCGGTCGCAGGTCGTCGACACCCTCCGGCGCGAGCTGCCCGAGGGCTACGAGCTGCTGCTCGAGGTCGGCGCCGAACCCATCGAGATCCCGCTGCCCGGACGGGCGCGCGGCGTCGCCGGGCTGCGGTGCCAGCGCAGCACCTACGAGGAGGGCGTACGCGCCGCCGTCCTGACCGTGCCCGGACTCACCCTCCGGACCGGGCACGTCGACCGGGTCACTCGAGGACGGTCGACTCCGCGGTGCCGCCACGCCACGCGGGATCGTCGTCGACGGTGAGAGCCCTCGAGGCCGACCTCGTCGTCGACGCGTCCGGCCGGTCGGGGCGGGTGAACCGGGACCGCCGAGCGCCGGCCTCGGCCGGTGGCATCTGCGGGATCGCCTACGTCGACCGCGTCTACCAGCTGGCGCCCGGCGCCGAGCCCGGCCCGATGGTCAACCCCATCGCCTGGCAGGCGAACTGCGACGGCTACCAGTGCCTCGTCTTCCTGCACGAACGGGGCATCTTCTCCGCGCTGGTCATCCGCTCGACCGACGACCGCGACCTCGTCGGGCTGCGACACAACGCCGCCTTCGACGCCGCGGTCGCGGCCATCCCCGGGCTCGCCGACTGGACCGACCCGGAGCGGTCCCGGCCGATCACCGACGTGCTGCCCGGGCGGGACGCTCAAGAACGCGTACCGGAGCCAGCGCGGCCCCGACGGCGGCCTCGCCCTGCCCGGCCTGGTGTTCGTCGGCGACTCGGTCTGCACGACGACGCCGAACTTCGGCCGCGGCCTCGCCACGACCATGCTCCAGGTCGACGAGGTCCTCCGGCTCGCTCGACACCGACGCTCGACGTCGCGGGTCGCGTGTCACGACCCGGCGGCTGACCGACCTCGGCGAGGCGTTCGACGCGTGGACCGAGGCCAACATGCGGCCCTGGGTCGAGGACCACGCCGTCATGGACGAGTCGCTGCGCCGGCGCTGGGCCGGCGAGGACGCTCGACCTGTCCCGGCCCGCGGCTGCCCTCCGACCTCGTCATGGAGGCGGCCCGGGTCGACGCGCGGATCGCGCCGGCCATCGGCCCCTACGTCGCCATGCAGGCGCTGCCCGCCGTGCTCGACCCGGTCGAGCCGCTGGCCCGCGCGGTCTACGAGACCGGCTGGCGCGCCCCGCTGTCGGACGGCCCCAGCCGCCGCGAGCTGGTCGAGATCGTCGAGTCGCGCGGTCGCCTGACCGCGCGGGCCTACCCGCATACCGCCCTCGTAGACTCGCGGCGGCACACCCGCCCCCGCATACCGTGTCCGGTCCGGTATGCGTCCGCTCGCCCGCCGCAGGAGTCGCCGTGCCCGCACCCACCACCCCCAGGACCGCCATCGTCACCGGAGCCGCCCGCGGCATCGGCGCCGCGACGGCCAAGCGCCTCGCCGCCGACGGGCACCGGGTGGCGCGTGCTCGACCTCGACGCGGCCAGCTGCGCCGACACCGTGGCGGCGATCACCGACGCCGGCGGCCAGGCCATCGGCGTCGGGGTCGACGTCGCCGACGCCGACCAGGTGGCGGCGGCCGTCGCCCAGGTCGCCGAGGCGCTCGGCGCGCCGACGATCCTCGTCAACAACGCCGGGATCACCCGCGACAACCTCATCTTCAAGATGACCGAGCAGGACTGGGACTCGGTGATCGGCGTGCACCTGCGGGGCTCGTTCCTCATGAGCCGCGCCGTGCAGGCGTACATGACGCAGGAGAAGTTCGGCCGGATCGTCAACCTGTCGTCGACGTCGGCCCAGGGCAACCGGGGGCAGGTCAACTACTCGGCGGCCAAGGCCGGCCTCCAGGGCTTCACCAAGACCCTCGCCATCGAGCTGGGCCGGTTCGGGGTGACCGCCAACGCGGTGGCGCCCGGGTTCATCCAGACCGACATGACCCGGGCCACGGCGGAGCGGCTCGGGGTGTCGTTCGAGGACTTCATCGCCCACAGCGCCAAGGAGATCCCCGTCCAGCGGGTGGGTCAGCCCGAGGACATCGCGGCGACCATCTCGTTCCTCACCAGCGAGGAGGCCGGCTTCGTCAGCGGCCAGGTCATCTACGTCGCCGGCGGACCGATGGACTGAGGCGGGACCGGCCGGAGGTGGCCTCGCGTCGAACGGGTCGACGCGGGGCCACCTCCAGGTTTCCAGGTCGGTCGGTGGCGACCGGTCAGGCGGTCAGCGGCTGCGCCGGCAGTTCAGCTGCTTGAGGTCCACCGCGTCGGCCATGGCCTGGTACCCCGCGTCGCTGGGGTGCAGGTGGTCGCCGCTGTCGTAGGCCGGCAGGAACCGGTTCGGGTTCTGCGGGTCGCGGGTGGCCGCGTCGAAGTCCACCACGCTGTCGAACTCGCCGCTGGTCCGGATGAACTGGTTGACGGCGACGCGGATCTGGTCCTTCTCCGGCGTGTAGTAGCCCGGGAAGGCACCCGCGAACGGCGTGAGCGTGCCGCCGATGATGCAGACGTCCGCGGAGTGCGCGCGGGCGATCAGCTGCCGGTAGGCCGAGATGACCTGGTCGGCCGAGGTGGCCTGGCCGCCGCCGATGTCGTTGATGCCCTCGAGGAGCACGACGCTCTTGACGTCGGGCTGGCTGAGCACGTCCCGGTCGAGCCGGGCCTGCGCGCTCACGCCCGCACCGTCGGCGAGGACGCGGTTGCCCGAGATCCCCTCGTTCATGATCCCGAAGCGCTGCACGACGGGCCGCGTCGCGAGCCGGTCGGCGAGGTAGTCCGGGTAGCGGTGGTTCGCGTTCGTCGTCGACCCCACGCCATCGGTGATCGAGTCGCCGAGGAAGGCGACGGTGTCGACGAGCTCCGGCGCGTCGACGACCACGGCGTCGACCCAGTACCACCGGTTGATCGACGTGCCGAAGGCGGTGGCCGCCTCGTCGGCGGCGAAGTTGCCCGCCGCCGACAGGTAGGACGTCTGCGCCGTGAAGTTGTGACCGGTGAGGGCGCCGCTGGCGCCGACGACGTGGACGCTGACGGCGAGGTTCGCGTCGGCCGGGACGGCGAGCCGCGCCTGGTCGCTGAGGACCTCGGCCCCGGCGGGCACGGTGACGGAGGTGTGGCCACCGCTGAAGGTCACGCGGGTGTTGGTGCCCGGCTTGACCGCGGCGCCGTCGCCCTGCACGCCGACGTAGACCGCGTCGAAGGTGAGCGCACGGTCACCGAAGACGTTGGAGAGCGAGATGCGGGCCGCGGGGCCGCCGATGCTCGTGTGCACGACGTTGCGCACCGTCTGGTCGGTGGCCGAGCCGGTCACCCGGTCGGCGCTGGCGCCCCAGGTCACGACCTCGTCGAGCTCGGCCACGGCGACCGCCGAGGAACCCGGGACGGCCACCAGGCCGAGGCTCAGGAGGGCGGAGACGGCGAGGACGGTCGAGCGCCGGCGGCGGCGACGCGGTCCGGCGTCGTGCGGTACGTCGTGGGGGGAGGAGGGGAGGGATCTGGGCACGGGTGCCTCCTTCACTGGTCCGGGGCGACGGTGCCCCGGCCTTCGGGTGTCACGCGGGCATGGCGCGGCGCGCGACGGCGGGTGAGGACGTCCGGCTCCGGCGGAGCCCGTCGGCCGTGCGAGGCCGAGGGCGGTGGTGCGGGCGAGGACCGGACGTCGTCACGCTAACCGCCACTCATCTCCGGAAATGGGGGCGAACCGGACAAATGTTGTCGGCGGCGGGCGTGCGCCGACGAGCGGTGGAGGTCGACCGTCCGTCGCCGACATCGGCCACCCGGCGCATACCGGGCGTCCGGCGGTTTACCTCGCGAGCACCGTCTGCGCGGGGCCCGCCATGGGCAGTCCTCGCGACCCATCCCGACTCCGGGATGGTCCGAATCCCTCGTATGAGGCCTGCCCTCCTGGTCCGTTCCCCGTCCCGCCGCCCGGTCCGATGAGCCCGTCGCGGAACGACACGGCGCACCGACGGCCCGCCGGCGTGTGGGTATGCCGGGCGCCACGCTCGCCGCTACGGGCCGGGCGTCACCCCGGCCCCGGCCGGCCGTGCCGGCGCCTGCACCTCTGCGGCGGCGGCTCGACCTGCTGAGCCGGTGCGGTGAGCGGTCGCCGGGCATACCCGCCGGTCAGAGGCCGAGGTCGCGCCCGATGAGCTCCTTCATGATCTCGTTGGAGCCGGCCCAGATCTTGGTCACGCGGGCGTCCCGCCAGGCCCGGGCGACGCGGTACTCGTTCATGTAGCCGTAGCCGCCGTGGAGCTGGACGCACTCGTCGAGGACCTCGTTCTGGACCTGGGCGCTCCACCACTTGGCCTTGGCGGCGTCGACCGCGGTCAGCTCGCCCTTCGCGTGGGCGATGACGCAGTCGTCGACGTAGGCCTGCGTGACCTCGATGCTCGTGACCAGCTCGGCCAGCTTGAACTTGTTGTGCTGGAACGTCCCGATCGGCTGGCCGAAGGCCTTGCGCTCCTTGGCGTAGTCGATGGTCTCGCGCAGGATCTGGGCGGCGTTGGCGGTGTTGGAGACCGCGGCCCCGATCCGCTCCTGCGGGAGCCGCTGCATCATGGCGATGAAGCCCAGTCCCTCCTCGCCCAGGCGGTTGGCGTCGGAGACCCGGACGTCCTCGAAGAACAGCTCGGCGGTGTCGGACTCGTCCTGGCCCACCTTGTCGAGCTTGCGGCCGCGGCTGAAGCCGGGCGTCCCGTCCTCGATGACGAACAGCGTGATCCCCCGCGCGCCCTTGGCCGGGTCGGTCCGCGTGGCGACGATGACGAGATCGGCGGAGTAGCCGTTGGTGATGAACGTCTTGCTGCCGTTGACGATCCAGTCCCCGGAGCCGTCGTCGGCGCGGACGGCGGTCGTCTTGAGGGCGGCGAGGTCGGACCCGCCGGACGGCTCGGTCATGGCGATCGCGCTGACCAGCTCGCCGGACGCCATCCCGGGCAGCCAGCGCTGCTTCTGCTCCTCGGTGCCGAGGTCGACGATGTAGGGCGGGTTGACGTCGGAGTGGATGCCGAAGCAGGACGAGACGGCGGCGCTGAAGGCGGCGACCTCCTCGGCCGCGACCGCGTTGAACCGGTAGTCGTCCGACGCCCACGCCGCCGTACTCCTCCGGGATGCCCAGCCCGAACAGGCCCTGCTTGCCGGCCTCCTGCCAGACGTCGCGCGGGATGGACTTCTCGCGGACCATCTCCTCCGCCCGGGGGGCAGGGTCCGCTGGACGAACTCGCGGACGGTGGACCGGAACGCCTCGTGGTCCTCGTCGTAGATGTGGCGCGGCACGGGGGCTCCTTCGGTGCGGGACGGGTCGGCGGGCTGGCTACCGGTGGGTAACTAAGCGCTTGCTTAGTGTCGCGAACGTCCGGCATGCTGTCAACGTGACGACGGGCGCCCTCGCCGGGCCGACCGCCCCCTCCACGGTCGAGCGGCTGCTCGACGCGGCGGCCGGCGCCTTCGCGGACCGCGGCTTCCACGCCACGACGACGCGCGACATCGCCTCCCGGGCCGGGCTCTCCCCCGCCGGCGTCTACGTGCACTTCGACTCCAAGGAGGCGGTGCTCTACGCGTTGAGCCGGCGCGGGCACGAGGCGGCGCTGGAGCTGGTCCGCGGCGCGGCGACCGGTGCGGGGACCCCGACCGAGCGGGTCGCCCGGGTCATGTCGGCGTTCGCCACCTGGCACGCCGAGCACTACGAGGTGGCCCGGGTCGTGCAGTACGAGTTCCCGCACCTGCAGCCCGCCCACCGCGACGAGGTGCTGGCCCTGCGCAAGACCATCGACCGGACGGTGCGGGAGCTCATCGAGGCGGGCGTGGCGAGCGGCGAGTTCGAGGTGGCCGACGTGCGGGAGACCGCCCTCGCCCTCATGTCGCTGTGCATCGACGTCGCCCGCTGGTACAGCCCGGCGGTGCGCCGCACCCCCGACCGGATCGGGCCCACGTATGCGTCGCTGGGCCTGCGGCTGCTCGGCGTCCGCGCCTGACGCCTGCTCCTCCGGTGGTGGGTGACGGTGAGCGTGACCGCGGGACGCCGGTGACGTGGCCGGGTCACTCGGTCCTCGTCGTCGCGGTGCCGGCGCTGGAGGACCTGGTCCGCGAGCGCACCCGGCACTACGACGCCGCATACGTCGCGGCGGACCGTGACTTCGCGCACGCCCACGTGACCCTGCTCGGGCCGTTCGTCGACGCCGCCGACCTCACCGAGCGGGTCCGGGCGGACGTCGCCGGTGTGGTGGGCCGGCACCGGCGCTTCACCGCGTCCTTCAACCGGGTCGCGCAGTTCCCGGACGGGATGATCCACCTGCTGCCGGACGACGACCGGCCGTTCCGACGGCTCACGGCCGACCTGGCCGCGGCGTTCCCGGACCACCCGCCCTACGGGGGCCGCTACGTCGACCCGCGCCCGCACGTCACCCTGGACCGCGCCGGCCGCGGGGTCGACATCGAGACCGTCCGGCGGTGGACGGCGCCCCTGACGCCGGCCCGGGTGGAGGTCGACGAGGTGCGCCTGTCGTGGTACGAGCAGCACGCCTGCCGCACCCTCGCCACCTGGCCGCTCGGCTGAGTGGGTCGGCTGACCGGGTCGGCTGTACCGCGCTCGGTCAGTCCGGCTGGTCCAGCCCCACGGCGACCGCGGCGAGGTGCTGGCCGGGTGCTCCACCGGAACTCCAGCCGGGTCCCGGCCTCCTCCTGGGCGTAGCCGCTCAGCCGGACGGCGCTGCGGTGCATCGCCAGGCCGAGCCGCCCGAAGTCGCCGATGCCCGTGCCCTGGCACAGGACCACGGTGTTGTCGGCGAACACCACCCGCACCACCTGGCCGCCGGGGGCTCGACGGATCGCCCGCACCGGGACGCCGCGCTGCACGAGCTGGTGCAGCCGGGCGTAGAGGAGGGCCTCGGCGCTGCTGGCGTGCTCGGCCCACACCCGCTCCAGGGCCTCGTGGAGGGACCCGTCGACGACCGACCCGTCGATCGTCGAGCGGCGGCGTGGTCGCGGCGCGGGCGCCGGCGCGGCGGGCGAGTCCGGCCGGCGCCGGCGGTCGGCGTCGGCGGCCGCGGCGGTCTCCGACGGGTCGTCCGGCGGCTCGGGCGGGCGACGGCGCCACCGGATGGCCGCCGCCGCCGCGACGACCAGGGTGAGCAGAACCCACCGCCCGTCCACCCGTCAAGTGTGCGTCACGCGGCCGACAACGTCGTCCTCGTTTCGCATCCGTGACCGGAGTGAGCCGCGGACTTCGCCCTGCGCGTCGACGTCTCGCGGGTACCGATCGGGGTTCCCCGGTCGCGCAGCTCGGCCCGCCGCGGTGGTGACCCGGGCCGGTCAGTCGCGGGTCAGCTTGCGGTAGGTCACCCGGTGCGGCCGGGCCGCGTCGGCGCCGAGCCGCTCGACCTTGTTGGCCTCGTAGGCCTGGTAGTTGCCCTCGAACCAGTACCAGTTCGACGGGTCGTCCTCGGTGCCCTCGTAGGCGAGGATGTGCGTCGACACACGGTCCAGGAACCACCGGTCGTGGCTGATCACCACGGCGCAGCCCGGGGAACTCGAGCAGCGCGTTCTCCAGTGAGCCGAGCGTCTCGACGTCGAGGTCGTTGGTCGGCTCGTCGAGCAGGAGCAGGTTGCCGCCCTGCTTGAGGGTGAGCGCGAGGTTGAGCCGGTTGCGCTCGCCGCCGGAGAGGACCCCCGTCGCCTTCTGCTGGTCCGGGCCCTTGAACCCGAACTGCGAGACGTAGGCGCGGGAGGGGATCTCGACGTTGCCGACCTTGAGGTAGTCCAGACCGTCGGAGACCGTCTCCCAGAGGTTCTTCTTGGGGTCGAGCCCGGAGCGGGCCTGGTCGACGTAGGAGATCTTCACCGTCTCGCCGATCTTCACGGCGCCGTCGTCCGGCTCCTCGAACCCGACGATGGTCTTGAACAGGGTGGTCTTGCCGACCCCGTTGGGGCCGATGACCCCGACGATCCCGTTGCGCGGCAACGAGAACGAGAGGTCGTCGATGAGGATCCGCTCGCCGTAGCCCTTCTTGAGGTCCTTGACCTCGATGACCGTCGACCCCAGCCGCGGGCCCGGCGGGATCTGGATCTCCTCGAAGTCCAGCTTCCGGGTGCGGTCGGCCTCGGCCGCCATCTCCTCGTAGCGCTCGAGGCGCGCCTTGGACTTCGCCTGGCGGCCCTTGGGGTTGGACCGCACCCACTCGAGCTCGTCCTTGAGGCGCTTCTGCAGCTTGGCGTCCTTCTTGCCCTGCACCTGCAGCCGTTCGGACTTCTTCTCCAGGTAGGTCGAGTAGTTGCCCTGGTAGGGGTAGAGCCGGCCGCGGTCGACCTCGGCGATCCACTCGGCGACGTTGTCGAGGAAGTACCGGTCGTGGGTCACGGCCAGGACGGCAGCCGGGTATGCGGCCAGGTGCTGCTCCAGCCACTGCACCGACTCGGCGTCGAGGTGGTTGGTCGGCTCGTCGAGCAGGAGCAGGTCGGGCTTCTGCAGGAGCAGCTTGCACAGGGCCACCCGGCGGCGCTCGCCACCGGACAGGACGGTGACGTCGGCGTCCGGCGGCGGGCAGCGCAGCGCGTCCATCGCCTGCTCGAGCTGGGCGTCGAGGTCCCACGCGTCGGCGTGGTCGATCTCCTCCTGGAGCTTGCCCATCTCCTCCAGCAGCGCGTCGTAGTCGGCGTCCGGCTCGGCCATCTCCTCGGAGATCTGCGTTGTAGCGGTCGAGCTTCGCCTTGATCTCGCCGGCACCCTCCTCGACGTTGCCGAGGACGGTCTTCTCCTCGTTGAGCGGCGGCTCCTGCAGCAGGATCCCGACCGACGCGCCCGGCGCGATCCGGGCCTCGCCGTTCGACGGCTGGTCCATCCCCGCCATGATCTTGAGGATCGTCGACTTGCCCGCGCCGTTCGGCCCGACGACGCCGATCTTCGCTCCGGGATAGAACGACATCGTGACGTCGTCGAGGATGACCTTCTCGCCAACGGCCTTGCGAGCCTTGGTCATGGTGTAGATGAACTCGGGCATTGAGCCAGGCTATCCACGCGAGCACGGCCGCTCCCAATCGGTGCCACGCCACCGTCGGCGCGACTGACGCCACCGCCCGACACCGCGCCGCACCGCGCCGACACCACGCTCCCCAGCCGCTCCGTCGCCGCCGTCGCCGCCGTCAGCCGCCGTCAGCCGCCGCTGACGACGACGTAGTCGTCGGTGTCGGCGTCCTCGACCCGGCGCCCGAACCCGCTGGCTCCCGCGCCGCCCGACCCGAACGCCCCCCGACCGAACCCGCCGTCGACCACCACGCCGTCGGCGCCGGTCTCGACCTCGGCTCCGGCCTCACCCTCGTCGCCCGACCCGCTGTCGGCGCGCATACCCGCCGCGTCGGCACCGTCCTCCTCGCCGTGGAAGGCGTCCTGGATCGCCGGGTCGGCCAGCCGGTCGTTCGCGTCGAGCTGCAGGCGCGGCGGCTTGCTGAACTCGACCTGCCCGCGGGTCAGGTCGTGCCCGATGGTGAAGGCGTCGATCTCGGCGCTGGTGCGCGGCTCCCCCTTCTCGGTCTCCCACTGGTTGACCCGCAGCCGTCCGTAGACGACGACCGGGTGCCCCTTCTTGACACTGGTCATGACGTTGGCCGCCAGCGCGTTGAACGCCACGACGTTGAGGTAGTTGGTGCTGCCGTCGACGAAGGCCCGCTTCTCGGCGTCCCATCGCCGGGTCGTCGACGCGATGCGCAGGCTCGCGAAGGGCCGGCCGACCTTGGTCGGCCGGCTGATCGGGTCGCTGACGACGTTGCCCACGACGGTCACGTAGCTCTCGTTCATCTCTGTTCCTCCACCCAGTTCCCGTGAGTCGGTGCCCTCCGGCACCTCCGGGACGAGCATCGGCCGCGCGCGCACGGGGGCCAGCCCCCTCCGCCGGAGCTGTGGACGACGGGACGAACCGAGCACGGCTTGTGGACGACGCCGGGCTGCGGTCGGTCAGGAGAGGCGGGCGGTCTCCAGGCTCTCGCGCGTCTCGCGGTGGCGGTCCAGGACCTCGCGGACCGGCTCGACCAGCTGGTCCGTCGCGACCTCGGCGATCGCTCCGCGCAGGCGGGTACCGACCATCGCCCGCCGCCGTCGCGCTCCCACCCGCGCGAGGGCCCGCGCCAGCCAGGCGCCGAGCCAGCCGAGCACCAGGCCGCCGACGAGCAGCAGCGTGGGCAGCGGCAGCGCACCGACCTTCGGGGTGTCGATCTCCGGCAGCTTGAGCCAGCCGATGACGCCGAGGACGACGAGCCAGACGAGCCCGACGACCGCCGCCAGCCCGAACACCCACTGGAGCCAGCCCATCAACCGCCACCACATCGGCGGGTTCCCGCGCAGCGGGGTGGCCACCACGACCCGGTCGAGCCGCTCGTACAACCGGTCGTCGGTGGGGGCGGCCGCGTCGGAGACCGCCTCTCCCCACAGCACCGGGAGGCCGTCGGCCGCCCGCTCGGTCAGCGTGAGCGCCGCGAGCTTGACCGCCGAGCGGGCCGACGCCGAGGGCGCCGGGATCGACGACCGGCCGACGATCTCGCGGACGTCGAGCGGGTCGACCTTCTCGAGGACCTGGGACGGGACCCGGTCCAGCCGGAGCCGGCGCAACGGGTCGGGCCGCAGCTTGCGGCCCCACCGCGTGAAGATCCAGCCGGTGCGGCCGAGCGCCTCGCGGCGGTAGTCCTCCTCGACCGCGTCCAGGACGACCGGGACGCCGGACGCGCGCGACAGCGCATCGACCAGCCGGTCGTCGGCGGTCGCGTCGAGCGACGCCTCGCGGTCGGCGACGCCGTGACGCAGCCGGCCCGCGACGGCGGCGAGGTCGGCCGACAGCCGCTGCCGGGCCGCCTCGTGACCGGCGACCGCGTTGGCCAGCCGCTGGCGCAGCTCGGGAGGCCCTGGCCGGTGGTCACCGAGGTGGTGAGCACCTGCACCCCCTCGACACCGTCCAGCTTCAGCAGCCGGACGAGGTCCTGCCGGCAGGACTCCACCGCCTCCGGCGACAGCAGCCGGTCCACCTGGTTGAGGACGACGAGCATCACCGCGGAGTGACCGGCCAGCTGGCGCACGTACTCGTCGTGCAGCAGGGCGTCCGCATACTTCTGCGGGTCGGTGACCCAGACGAACACGTCGCACAGGGCGAGCACCCGCTCGGCCTCCGCCCGGTGCGCGTACTCGCGGGAGTCGAAGTCCGGCAGGTCGAGCAGCACCAGGCCGTCCAGGGAGCCGACGGTCTCGCCACCCGGCGGCTGGTCGGCCGCCACCGCCGGCGACACGGTGTGCCGGCGCGGCACCGCCAGCCAGTCGAGCAGCGGCCCCGCCGGGTCGTCGCCCCAGACCGCCGCGGACGGCGTGGACGTCGTGGGCCGCGTCGCCCCGACCGGCGCCAGCTCACGTCCGGCGAGCGGCGTTGAAGAGCGAGGACTTGCCGCTGCCCGTCGCTCCGGCGAGGGCGATGACGGTGTGGTCGCCGGCGAGCGCGCTGCGCTCTCCGACCTTGGCGACGATCTGGCGGGCGGCGGCCACCTGACCGGTGTCGAGCTGGTCGCCGCCGCTGCGGAGCGCCGCCTCCAGCGCGTCGGCCTGGGCGTGCACGACCTCCTGGCTGGCGACCGACACCTTCGCCCGGCCCTTGAGCAGGGGGCTCACCGGGCCGCCCTGACGGCGGCGGCCGCGGCTCCGAGCGTCCGCGCCTGGTCCGGCTGCAGGTCCACCGCATCGAGCACGCCGGTGAACCGCTGCCGCTCGTCGGCGAACGCGGCCTCCACCCGGTCGAGCAGCGCCTCCTTGGCCGTGGCCGCCATGGCGCGCACCGCCTGGTCGCCGAAGATCGCCTCGAGCAGCTTCTGGCCCAGGAGCGCGGTGCCGCCGGCGATGCCGACCTCGGCGCCGGTGATCCCGCCGGTGTAGGCGAACGTCACGAGCATCAGCACCGTGCCGACCGCGTTGACGCCGTAGGCGGTGACCTTCGCGGTCGTGCGCCGGTCCTTGCCCTCGTTGCGGACCAGGTCGAGGACGTCGCCCTGCCAGTCGTGGACCAGCGAGGCGACGGCCTTGTCGAACTCCGGGGAGACCCGCGGCAGGTCGGGGTGGCGCTGAAGCAGGGTGGACCCGCCGGCCAGCGCTCGCCAGGACCGCGACGTGGTCATCGCCGCGCCCTGCCCCTCGGCGCGGATCAGCTCGGCGACCCCGCTGTGCAGCGCCTCGTCCAGCTGCACCGACGGCGGCGGCTCGCCCTTGAAGCCGGCGACGATCCGGTCGCGGACGCGGGAGACGGTGCTCTCGACCTGGCGGAAGAACTCGCCGGTGCCGACGAACTCCTGCCACCGCGCGAGCACCTCGCCACGCAGCAGCGACCCGTCGCTCATGCCGGTGCCGACCCCGTCGGTGGCCTCCGCGTAGGCCGCGACGGCCGCCTTCTCGAGCGCCTTGCGCGCACTGACCTGCGCGCCGGACGCGTCGACGAGCGACTGGATCCGCGGCTCGAGCGAGTCGAGCGCCCCCGTCAGGGTCTGGCGGACCACCAGGGCCCGCGCCCGGGCGTCCTTCGCGAGGGCGGAGAGCCAGGAGTGCAGCCGGGCGACCTCGTCCTGCGGCAGGAGGCCGTCGTCCTCGAGCGTCGACTCGGCCACGGTGAAGATCGGCGCCGCCCCGAGGCCCTGCTCCTTGAGCATCGAGGAGAGGTGCTCGCGGATCACGGGGACCGAGGGCTTCGGGGACCCGGTTGAGCACCACGGCGACCGACGTACCGCGCTCGGACGCCTGGCGCAGCAGCTCCCAGGGCACCGCGTCGGCATACCGGGCGGCGGTCGTGACGAACAGCCAGAGGTCCGCCGCGCCGAGCAGCTGCCGCGCCAGCTCGCGGTTGCCGAGGACGACGGAGTCGATGTCGGGCGCGTCGAGCAGGGCGAGCCCGGCCGGCAGCGTCGCGGAGGTGACCAGCTGCATCGTCGCGTGGCCCTCGACCGCGGTGCCCCCGCTCGCGCGGGCGAGGTCGGGCAGGATCCGCGTCGGGGTGAACCAGCGCTCGTCGTCGGGGTGGTGGACCAGCACCGGCGACCGGGTGGTCGGGCGGAGGATGCCGGGAGCGCTGACGACCGTCCCGACCAGGGAGTTGACCAGCGTCGACTTGCCGGAGCCGGTCGAGCCGCCGACGACGGCCAGCAGCGGCGCGTCGAGGGAGGCGAGCCGCGGCAGGATGTAGTCGTCGAGCTGCCGCAGCAGTTCGGTCCGGCCGCGCTCGGCGTCGTGCACCCCGGGCAGGTCGAACGGCAGGCTGGTGGTGCCTACCTCGTCGCGCAGCGACGTCACGGCCGGCAGGAGGTCCTGCGTCCCCGTCGCGGCGGTCATCGTCACGCCCGAATCCTCTCTTGCGTCGAGCCCGGCTCCAAATGCATGGCTCGGCGCGTCATCACACGTCATCGCAGTCACTCACCGCGGTGCCCCCGTCGGTGCTCTCACTCCGTCGAGACTGCTGGCCCACTTCGTTCGGTGTGCGTGCCCCCGGCAGGACTCGAACCTGCAACCTGCGGATTAGAAGGCCGCTGCACTATCCGTTGTGCTACGAGGGCCGGTGGCGACGGCCTCGGCACTGGGGCCGGGACCGCCGCACCAGTCTAGGTGTCCGGCGAACGCCCGACCCGGCACCGCCGACCGCCGAACGGTCAGTATGCGAGGTGTCCGACGAACGCTCTGCGGTGCGCGACGATCGACTCGAGCAGGGTGCGTTCGCGGACGGCGGCGTCGCGTTCGGCACTGCCGCGGACCATGCGCGAGCGCAGCAGCGCCAGGTCGCTGGCGCCGTCCTGGAACGCTCGCATCGAGGCCAGCGCCGCCCGGCCGCCCTGCTGGTTGGCCCAGGCCCGGGCCTGCCGACGGGCCGGTACCGAGGAGAGCATCGCGACCTCCTGGTGGCTGAGCCAGCCGGCGTCGGCGTACTGGCTGAGGTAGGTCCGGATGAGACGCCCCTCCCGGTACCTCAGCCCGACGATGAGCGCGAGGAAGCAGACGAACAGCGGCACCTGGAACAGCACGTAGGCGCCGATGAGGTTCCCCGTCGCTGCCGACAGGTTCCAGATGCCGTGCAGCAGCGCGGCGATGAGGAACCCGCCCAGGGCGACGAGCACGCGGCTCCACGCGCTGCGCATCACCGCGACGGCGAGCCCGAGGCCGATGCCGGTGAACGCGGTGAACAGCGGGTGGGCGAAGGGCCCCATGATGCAGCGCAGGATGAACAGCTCGGTGAGGCCCTGCTGGCCGTACTCCACGTACTCCCGGCCGAGGTAGAGGATGTTCTCGCTGAAGGCGAACCCGGCCCCGACGAGACCGGCGTACACGATCCCGTCGACGACGCCGTCGAACTCGCGGCGGCGCAGCAGCACGATCAGCAGGACGCCGAAACCCTTCAGCCCCTCCTCGACGAGGGGCGCGCCGAACACCGCCGTGACGACGTCGGGGTCCTCGGCGCCGGCCATCCGCATGGCGATGGCGATGCCGGTGTTGAGGAACAGCGCGCCGGCGGGCGCGCACACCGCGCCCCAGGCGAACGCGAGGATCAGCATCCGCGCCGGCTCGGCCTCGTAGCGGTCGAGCCAGAGGAACGTCGGCACGACGACGAGCAACGGCAGCGCCGCGAACAACGCCGCCAGCAGGGTGACCTGGACGCCGAGCCCGGTCTCGAACTCCACCGCGAGGACCGCGGCGCTGAGGAGGAACCCGGTCGCGACGAGGCCGCCGATGACGACGGTGCGCAGCCGCGGCCGCCGGGTGGGGTTCGGCGGCGGCGCGTAGTTCTGGAAGGCGGCACCGGACGGGGTGGGGGCGCCGAAGGACATGCACGGCAGGGTAATCCAGTCCGGCGGTCCAGTCGCCTGGGGATTGACGGGCGTCGGCGCTGGTCGGCGCCCTAGGGTGATGGGCGTGACCACCCCCGCGAGCCCGACGAGCCGGTCCACTCGCGCGGAGACTGACCGGATCGTGTGGATCGACTGCGAGATGACCGGTCTGTCGCTCACCCACGACGCGCTCATCGAGGTCGCCGCGCTGGTCACCGACTTCGAGCTCAACCAGCTCGGCGACGGCGTCGACGTCATCGTCCGGCCGCCGGCCGAGGCGGTCGAGCAGATGGACCCGTTCGTGCGCGACATGCACACCAAGTCCGGCCTGCTGGCCGAGCTCGACGCGGGCACCACCATGGAGCTCGCGCAGGAGCAGGTGCTGGCGTACATCCGCGAGTGGGTGCCCGAGCCGCGCAAGGCGCCGCTCGGCGGCAACACCGTCGCCACCGACCGCGGGTTCCTCATCCGCGACATGCCGGAGCTCGAGGCGTGGCTGCACTACCGGATCATCGACGTCAGCTCGATCAAGGAGCTGTCGCGCCGGTGGTACCCCCGGGCCTACTTCAACGCCCCGGCCAAGTCCGGCGGTCACCGGGCGCTCGCCGACATCCGCGAGTCGATCGCCGAGCTGCGCTACTACCGCGAGGCGGTGTTCGTGGCGCCGCCCGGTCCCGACAGCGTCACCGCCCGGACGCTGGCCTCGCGGCACGTCGTCGGCGGCCCCAACGGCACCCCGACGGAAGCACCCCCACGACCGCCCCGACCGAGGCGACGGCCGGCCCCTGAACGAGCAGTGGCCTGCACGCGCCGCGTGCAGGCCACATCGGGGTGAGTGACGGGACTTGAACCCGCGGCCCCCTGGACCACAACCAGGTGCTCTACCAGCTGAGCTACACCCACCGTGCGCCGAGCCGTCTCCGGCTCAGCGGCGCACCATGCTACCCGAGCCGTGCCGGTGCCCCGGACCACCAGCGGGATGGGCGAGAATGCAGGGCATGTATGCGGGGAAGGAGCGGCGCAACCGCATGGTCGCGCTCGTCCTGACCGTCGTGCTGCTCGCCGGAGTGGTGCTCGCGCTGCTCGCGACGGTGGTCCAGGCGTCGTCCGCGCAGGCCCTCCCGGCGCACGCCGCGTTCGTCTCGATCGCCCCGGCCGACGGGGCGCAGCTCGCCTCCAGCCCGGCGGAGATCCGGCTCACCTTCGACGGCGCGATCGCCCCCGGTCTCGCCAAGGTCCGGCTCACCCACGACGGCCGGCCGGTCGAGACCGGCCCACCCACCGTCCAGGGGACCGTCGTCACGGCGGCGGTGACCGAGAAGGCCGGCGGCGGCGCATACCGGGTCGCCTGGCAGGCCACCAGCGACGACGGGCATCCGATCTCCGGGGAGTCCGCCTTCACCGTCGCCGGCGCCGCCGCCGCGGGGTCGACGCCGCGGGTGACCCCGACCTACAAGACGCCGCAGACCCAGCCGACGACGTTCGGTCACCCCGACCACCTGCCGGGCCTGATCGTCGCCGGCATCCTGCTCCTCGGCGGGGTGGCGCTGCTGGTCTACGAGCACCGGCGGCGGACCCACCTGACCGGCACCGGAACGCCGTCGCAGCCGGACCCGCAGGACCGGCAACGAATTTCTTGACCGCCCCGCTCCTGGTGTAACCTCGACCCTCGCTGCGCCGCTAGCTCAATGGCAGAGCAAGTGACTCTTAATCACTGGGTTCGGGGTTCGAATCCCTGGCGGCGCACCACCAGCACCAGCACGGCGAGAGCCCCGACCACCAGGTCGGGGCTCTCGCTGTTCGGTGGGCCGCCGGTGACCGGACTGCGAATGCGGTCGGTGAGCATCTTTGCGAGGCTGTTGGCCCATGAGCGGACCCACGACCGCGATCATCGGTGCCGGCTTCGCGGGCTACTACGCCGCGCGGACCCTGTCCCGGGCGATGCCCGACAGCGAGGTCGTGCTGGTCAACCCGACCGACTACTTCCTCTACCTGCCGCTGCTGCCGGAGGTCGCCGCCGGCGTCCTGGACCCGCGGCGGGTGACCGTCTCCATCCCGGGGACCCTGCCGAAGGTGCGGCTGCTGCTGGGGTCGGTGGACTCGGTGCAGCTCGAGGAGCACCGCCTCACCTACGTCGACCCGGAGGGCGACCGCGGCGAGCTGGCCTTCGACCGCGTGCTGCTGACCACCGGGAGCGTCAACAAGCTGCTGCCGATCCCCGGCGTCGCCAAGTACGCGCACGGCTTCCGCAACATCGCCGAGGCGCTCTACCTGCGTGACCACATCACCCGGCAGATCGAGCTGGCCGACAACACCGACGACCCCGAGGAACGCGCCGCCCGGCTGACCTTCGTCGTCGTCGGCGCCGGCTACACGGGCACCGAGGTCACCGCCCAGGGCGTGCTCATGACCCGGGCCCTGTGCAAGGCGCACCCCCGGCTGGCCGGGCAGCAGGCCCGCTGGATGCTCGTCGACACGGCGCCCACCGTGCTGCCGGGGCTCGGCGAGAACCTCAGCCGGACCGCGGACCGGGTCCTGCGCCAGCGCGGCGTGAAGATCCGGACCGGGACCTCCGTGGCCGAGGCCATGGAGGACTGCGTCCGGCTCAGTGACGGCACCGAGGTCCCCACCCGGTCGCTCATCTGGTGCGTCGGCGTGCGGCCGGAGCCGCTCATCTCCGGTCTCGGGGCGCCGACGACCCACGGCCGGATCAACGTCGACGAGTACCTCCAGGTACCCGGACACGACCACGTGTTCGCCTGCGGCGACGTCGCCGCGGCGCCCGACCTCACCCGGCCCGGGGAGATCACGCCCATGACGGCGCAGCACGCCCAGCGCCAAGGGGTCCGGGCGGCCCACAACATCGCCGCGTCGTACGGGATCGGCGAGCGACGTCCCTACGAGCACCACGACCTCGGCTTCGTCGTCGACCTCGGCGGCTGGACCTCGGCGGCCGACCCGCTGCACATCCCGCTGTCCGGGCTGCCGGCCAAGGTCGTCGCCCGCGGGTACCACCTCTACTCGCTGCCGGGGAACCGCGGACGCACCGCCGCCAGCTGGCTCACCGAGTCGGTGTTCGGGCGCCAGGGCGTGCAGCTCGGCCTGGTGCGCGGGAAGGACGTCCCCCTCGACACCGACGCGCCGCTGGGCGCCGTGCAACCGCACGGCTGAGCCGGGCCGAGCACGGCAACGGGCGTTGGTCACCGGATCGGGCCCCGAACCGGCTCACGAGACGACCAACGCCCCCCGGTGTGCACGCGCGGCCCCGCTCAGCCGGTCAGCCGCTCCCGGCACCACTCCGCGATGCGCCGCCGGGCGGCGCGGCCCTCCGGCGTCGGGTGCAGCGGGTAGTCGTGGATCATCCCCGGCTCCTCGACCAGCTCGGCCTCGCCGCCGACAACGGTGACGTCGTCGACCAGCCGGTGCGCGTCGGCGTTGAGGATGTCGTCGGTGCCGCTGAGGACCAGCATCGGCGGCAGCCCGGCCAGCTCCCCGTGGATGGGGCTGACCCAGGGGTGGTCGGGCGGCAGCGGCCCCCGGTACGCGACGCCCGCCTCGCGCAGGCCCGGCGCCTGCAGCCACGGGTCGAGGGGCGCCCGAGCGGCGACCCCGGGGTCGTCGCAGGTGATGTCGACCCACGGCGAGACGAGCACCAGGCCGGACAGTGGCCGGTCGTCCGTCCGGAGCAGCTCCTGGGCCACGGCGAGCGCCATCCCCGCTCCGGCGGAGTCCCCCGCCAGGAGCACCGACCGCCCGGGGTACCGCAGCACGTCGCGGACCAGCTCGACGGCAGCGGGGACCACGGTGTCGGCGGTGCCGACCGGGGCCAAGGGGTACACCGGGACGAGGACGGTGAGCCCGGTCCGCCGCACGAGCCGTTCGACGAACCACCAGTGCCACGAACGCAGCTCGCGGAAGTAGGCGCCGCCGTGGAGGAACACGAGGTGCCCGGTCGTGCGGCCACCGCGGGCGCGACCTCGTAGACCGGCCACCCCTCGGGGCTCACGCCGGCGACGACGCCCACCCGGCGGCCCAGCCGCGACGGCGGCGCGTAGGTCGGCGGTCCGGCCCGCAGCGCCGTCATGGCCGCTCGCGTCGCCGGCCCGGTCGCATACTGCTCGTGGGCCCGGCGGACGCTCGGCGCATACCGGACCAGCCGGCTGGCCAGGCTGGGGGTCACAGGTAGAGACCCGTCGTGCCGTCCTCCTCGACGCGGCGGGCCGCGATCGCGTGGATGTCGCGCTCGCGCAGCAGCACGTAGTCCTTGGACTGCAGGTCGACCTCGTGCCGGTCCTCGGCGTCGAACAGGACGCGGTCGCCGACCTCGACCTGGCGCACGGACGGTCCGGTGGCGACGACCTCGGCCCAGGAGAGTCGCTTGCCCACCTCGGCGGTGGCCGGGATGAGGATGCCGCCGCCGGACTTGCGCTCGCCCTCGTTCTCCATCGACACGAGGACCCGGTCGTGCAGCATGCGGATGGGCAGGCCTTCGCCGGCCCGGGCCCGCTTCGCGGACACGGCCGGGGTCAGCTGCGGCGGCGGCGCAGCAGGCCGACGCCGACCAGCGCCACGGAGGTGGCGGCGAGGACGGCGGCCACGAGCTCGGACCGGATCTGGCCGTCAGGGGTCCGCGTCGCCTCGGCGACCCGGATGCTCACCGACTCGACCTCGCGGCGGACGATCTCCTTGGGGCTGCAGCCGCGTGACCAGCTCGTCGATGGTCGTGCTGAGGTGCGCCCGCCGCTCGACCAGCTCGGCCTCGAGCGCGGCGACCTCGGGCGTGGCCGGAGCGGGGATCGCCGGGGTCGAGCTGCTCATCGCCTGACTCCTTGGTCATCGCGCCGTCGGGGGTGGCTGTCGGGGCAACCCTACAGACCGAGGTCCTTGCGCAGCTTGGCGACGTGACCCGTGGCCTTGACGTTGTAGCGCGCGTCGGAGATCTTCCCCTCCTCGTCGACGACAAACGTCGACCGGATGACGCCCTCGACGGTCTTGCCGTAGAGCTTCTTCTCGCCGAAGGCGCCGTAGGCGTCGTGCACGTGCTTGTCGGGGTCGGACAGCAGCGTGATCGTCAGGCCGTCGCGCTCGCGGAACTTCGCCAGCTTGGCCGGCTGGTCCGGGCTGATCCCCAGCACCTCGATGCCGCGCGCGTGGAGCGCGTCGATGGAGTCGGAGAAGTCGCACGCCTCGGTGGTGCAGCCCGGGGTCATCGCGGCCGGGTAGAAGTACACGATGACGCGCTGGCCCTTGAGGTCGGACAGCGTCACGTCCTCGCCCTGGTCGTTGGTGAGGGTGAAGTCGGGGGCGGCGTCCCCGGGCTTGAGAGTGGTCGTCACGGTCCCAACCTAGCCGCGGCCGGCGGCCGGCATACCCGGGTATGCGCGTGCCCACCTCCGTGCGGAAGGCGGGACTCGAACCCGCACGCCGAGGCACAGGAACCTAAATCCTGCGTGTCTACCAGTTCCACCACTCCCGCGAGGTGGCCCAGTCTACGAAGGCGCGGGCGCTAGGTGACGTCGACCTGGACGGTGTGCCAGCCGCTCGCGCCGTCCGGCGCCGGCGGAGCCTGCCGGTCGGTCTGCGTCGCCCCGGTCGCGTCGGTGGCGCGGACCCGGAGCACGTGGCTGCCCGGGGTCGCCGGCCACATCAGCACCCACTGGCGCCACGCGTCGATGGTCGGCTCGGCGGCCAGGGTGGCCGGCTGCCAGGGGCCGTCGTCGACCTGGACCTCGACCTTGCTGATCCCGCGGTGCTGCGCCCAGGCGACGCCGGCGACCGCGACGGTGCCGGCCTTGACGCCCGCGACCGGCCCGCGGCACGTCGATCCGCGACGCGGTCTTGATGGGGCCCTTGGCCGACCAGCCGCGCGGCGTCCAGTAGCCCTCGTCGGCGGAGAACCGGGTCACCTTGAGCTCGGTCAGCCACTTCGTCGCCGACACGTAGCCGTAGAGCCCCGGGACGACGAGGCGGGCCGGGAACCCGTGCTCGAACGGCAGCGGCTGGCCGTTCATGGCCACGGCGACCATCGCGTTGCGGTCGTCGGTGAGCGCCTCGATCGGCGTCCCGGCGGTGAACCCGTCGCTGCTGCGCGACAGGACCATGTCGGCGCCGGCCTTGGGCCGGGCCATGGCCAGCAGGTTGCGCACCGGCCAGCCGGTCCACAGGGCGTTGCCGGCGAGGTCGCCGCCGACCTCGTTGGAGACGCAGGTGAGCGTGACGAGGTGCTGCTCGAGCGGCTGCTTGAGCAGGGTGGCCCAGTCGATCGTCACCTCCTGCTCGACCTCGCCCCACACCCGCAGCGACCACGAGGCGGTGTCGAGCTGCGGCACGACGAACGCCGTGTCGATCCGGTAGAAGTCCTCGTTCGCCACGACGAACGGCGTCACGCCCTCGACGTTGACCGAGGCGCCGTCGATGGACGGCGTGGGGCCGGGCGTCGGGATCACGGTGTCCGCCCGCGCCTCGCGGGCCGAACCCCGGCCGCCGTCCAGCCGCGGCGCCGAGCAGCCCGGCGACGAGGGCGCTGCCACCGGCGATCACCCGTCGACGGGTCAGCGGGGTCCACCGCCCGGTACGCCGGTCGTCGTCGGCCTTGGGGCGCAGCCGCATCAGCGTGTCGACCCCGACGGCGGTGCCGATCAGGGTGGGCAGGACATCGGGTCCCCCGGCGTCCGGGCGGGAGAGGACCGCGACCATCCCCAGCAGGCCCACCAGCCCCAGCAGGGTGGAGGCGAGCAGGATGCGCCGCTTGGACAGCACGCCGATGCCCGCGCACACGAGCAGCAGGACGACGCTCATCCCGACGGTCAGGGCCAGCTTGTCGTTGGTCCCGAACGTGGACACCGCGAAGTCCTTGAGCCACGACGGGGTCCGGTCGATGAACGCCCCGGCGACCGCGGGGATCGGCGAGGGGGTGCCCCCGGCCATCCCCAGCCACGCCGAGGACCCCGGCCAGCAGGGTGGCGAGGCCGATCGAGACCCCACCGGCGATGACGCCGTCCAGCGCCGCCAGCCAGGTCGAGCCGCGGGGGGACGGCTCGTCGACGCGGCGGTCGGGCGGAGCCGCCGTCGAACCGCCGCCGAGCGGGTTGCGCACGGTGGTCGTCGCCTCGGTGCCGGCGGGGCGGGGTCTGACGTCGGTCATTCGCTCAGTCGTTTCCTCAGGATCGGCGCCAGCTCGCGGAAGGCCCGCCCGCGGTGCGAGATCGCGTTCTTCTCCTCGTCGGAGTACTCGGCCAGGGTCCGGCCGTCATCGTTGCCATCGTTGCCCGACCCGACGACGAAGACCGGGTCGTAGCCGAAACCGTTGTCGCCACGGGGTTCTCGGATGATCGCGCCGTGGACGCGACCCTCGGTCGACTCGACCGTGCCGTCCGGCAGAGCCAGCACCGCCGCGCAGACGAAGGCCGCGGAACGGTGCTCCTCGCCGACGTCGGAGATCTGCTCGAGCAACAGCCGCAGGTTGGCCCGGTCGCGGTCGGCGCGGGGCAGGTCCACCCCGCCCGTCGTGCCGGACCACCGCGCGCTGAACACTCCCGGCGAACCGCCGAGGACGTCGACGGCGAGACCCGAGTCGTCGGCGACCGCCGGCATACCGGTGGCCTCGGCGAGCGCGACCGCCTTGAGCCGGGCGTTGCCCTCGAAGGTGACCTCGGTCTCGGGGACGTCCGGCCCGTCGACCTCGGCGGCGCTGACGATCTCGAGGTCGAGCTCGTCGACGAGGTCGGCGAGGATCTGGCGCAGCTCGTGCACCTTGTGCTCGTTGCGGGTCGCGAGGACGAGCCGGCGCCCGGTCACGTGCGCGACCTCGCCGGGCGCGTCGAGGGCGGCCTGCTGCGTGACCGTGAGGTCGGCGCAGCCCTTGGTCGCGAGGTCGAGCAGCCGGCCCAGCAGCTCGCGGTCGAACGGCTCGGCCTCGGCGGTGCCCTGCACCTCGACGAACCGGCCGTCACCGGTCATGACGACGTTCATGTCGGTGTCGGCGGTCGAGTCCTCGGGGTAGTCGAGGTCGAGGACCGGCTGGCCCTTGACCACGCCGACGCTGATGGCCGCGACCGAGCCGGTCAGCGGCTGGGCGCGTGGCCGACAGCAGCCCCCGCTTGCGGGCGTCCTCGACGGCGTCGACGAGCGCGACGTAGGCGCCGGTGATGGCCGCCGTCCGCGTCCCGCCGTCGGCCTGGAGCACGTCGCAGTCGAGGACGATCGTGTTCTCCCCCAACGCCTTGGTGTCGACCACGGCGCGCAGCGAGCGGCCGACCAGCCGGGAGATCTCGTGCGTGCGGCCGCCGATCCGGCCCTTGACCGACTCGCGGTCGGAGCGCGTGTTGGTCGAGCGCGGCAGCATCGCGTACTCCGCGGTGACCCACCCGGTGCCCTTGCCCTTGAGCCAGCGCGGGACGCCCTCGGTGAAGGAGGCGGCGCAGAGCACCCGCGTCCGTCCGAACTCGACGAGGACGCTGCCCTCGGCGTGGTCGAGCCAGTTCCGGGTGATCCGGATCTCGCGCGTCTCGTCGGGTGAGCGGCCGTCGTGCCGGGTCGTCGGAGCGGGCGTCACGGTAGTGGGATCGGTCATGGCCGCAAGGCTAACCACGCTCCGAGAGTACGTCGGCGACCTGTCAGGTCACCGGCCCGCGCACCTCACGAACCCCTTACAGCGCGTAGGTGACGCCGGGCTCGGCGAGCTCGACCTCGCCGTCCCAGTGCGCGGCGGCCTGCGCCCGGCACTGCTCCCGGTCGTTCCACGCGGGGATGTGCGTGAGCATGAGCCGGCCGACACCGCCGGCCCGGGTCGCTGCCTGCGCCGCCTGGGCGCCGTTCATGTGGATGCCCGGGAGGGTGTCGCGGCCCTCGACGAACGCGGAGTCGGCGAGGACCAGGTCGGCGTCGCGCATCAGCGGCAGCAGGCCGTCGCACTCGCCGGTGTCGCCGGTGTAGGCGAGCACCACCCCGTCGGCCTCGACGCGCAGGCCGTAGGCCTCGATGGGGTGGTGGACCGCATACGGCGTGACGGTGAACGGCCCGACGACGACGGGCTCACCGTCCAGGTGCTCGCGGTAGTCGAACTCGCTGTCCATGGCGTGCACGTCGTCGAGCCCGTAGGCCTCGCTCATCCGCTTCTGGGTGCCGGTGGGTCCGTAGACCAGCACCGGCTCCGACGGGCCCTCGGGGTGGTAGCGCTGGACGACGTAGAGCCCGCAGAGGTCGATGCAGTGGTCGGGGTGCAGGTGGCTGAGGAAGATCGCGTCGAGGTCGCGGGGGTCGAGGTGCTGCTGCAGGGCGCCCAGCGCGCCGGCGCCGAGGTCGAGCGCGAGGTTCCACGTGCGGCCCTCGTGCTCGGCCTGGACCAGGTAGCAGGACGCCGGCGAGCGGGGTCCGGCGAAGGAGCCGGAGCAGCCGACCACGGTGACCTTCACGCCGGCACCTCATCGGGCCACCGCCACCGGCACCGCTCCGAGGTTGCCGAACACCGTCTCCACCTCGGGGCCGAGGAACCGGCGGGCCAGCCCGCGGAACTCGTCCGGGTCGCCCGTGGTGCTGAACGCGAGCGTCGGCGGCGGCAGGTCGTCCGGGCGCAGGAGGTCGGCGTCGGCGAGCACGCGGTAGACGTCCTTGGCGGTCTCCTCGGCCGAGGAGACCAGGGTCACGTCGTCGCCGAGGACGTAGGAGATGACACCGGTCAGCAGCGGGTAGTGGGTGCACCCGAGGACGACGGTGTCGACCCGGTGCTCGGCGACCGGCTCGAGGTAGCCGCGGGCGACGTCGAGCAGCTCCTTGCCCCCGGTCACCCCCGCCTCGACGAACTCGACGAACCGCGGGCAGGGCTGGCTGAACACCTCGATCTGGGGCGCCGCCGCGAACGCGTCGACGTAGGCCTGGGACTGGTGGGTGCCCGTCGTGGAGATCACCCCGACCCGGCCGTTGCGGGTCGCCGCCGCCGCGCGTCGCACCGCCGGTCGGATCACCTCGATCACCGGCAGGTCGTAGCGCTCCCGGGCGTCGTGGAGCACCGCGGCGCTGGCGGTGTTGCAGGCGATGACCAGCACCTTCACGCCGTGCTCGACGAGCCGGTCGAGGCACTCCAGCGCGTACTGCCGGGTCTCCGCGATCGGCCGCGGCCCGTAGGGGGCGCGGGCGGTGTCGCCGAAGTAGACGACCGACTCGTGCGGGAGCTGGTCGAGGACCGCCCGGGCGACGGTGAGACCACCGAAGCCCGAGTCGAAGATCCCGATCGGCGCGTCCGTCACCCCTGAAGGATAGGTATGCGGGTGACGGGCAGCCGCATCAGCGCGCCGTCTCGTTGCTCACAGCGCGCTCCACGGCCGGCACCACTTCCTCGAGGAACGCCTGGTGGAACCGCGCGTCGTCCTCGTCGCCCTCGTGCGGGGCGTGGAAGCGCACCGCGTAGTCCGCGACCTCCCAGAGCCACCACTCGAGGTCGAACAGCTCCACCATGTCGTCGTCGAGGTCGGCCGTGCCGCCGCGGGCGACGTAGGCCGACAGGGGCTCGGCGCCGTCGGCGCCGCGCAGCACGGTGCGCAGGTCGCGCTCGCGCGGCGCCACCCGCAGCGACTCCCAGTCGACGAGGACGGGTCCGCCGGACCGCCACAGGACGTTGGCGGTATGCGGCTCGCCGTGCGTCGGCACCCACGTGTCCCGGCGGTCCAGGGCGACCGCCGCCAGGGCGTCGAACCGCTCGTAGAGCCGGCCCAGCTCCGGTCCGCTGCGGCGCAGCGCCGTGCGGACCGACTCGCCGAACGGCCCGGCGGTCCACGGCCGGTCGAGGTGGCGCCAGGAGGTCGCTCAGCTCGGCCCGTTCGGGCGGTCCCGGCGTCCACGGTCGCGTCCGGGCCGGTGGCCGCTCGGCGTGCAGCTCACCGAGCGCCCCGGCGATGAGCGCCCGCTGGTTGTCGTCGGCATACTCCCCCGGTCCGGGCTCGCCCTCGAGGTAGGGCGTGACCGTCAGCAGCCGGGCGCCGGCGATGACGACCCCGACCCCTTGGGTCTCCGTCTGCGGAGCGACCGTGGGCACGACGACGTGGTGCCCCCGCTCGGCGAGGTCCCGCGCCGCCGCATACGTGTCGAGCAGCTCCTCGAGCCGTCCGTCCGCGCTGACGTCGTCCGCGGTGACGAACCAGCGCGGGTGCCGCCGTCCGCTGACGACCCAGTGGTGCGCGCCGGCCCCGCGCGGCTGGTACGCCGCCGCGACCGCATCGGGGTCCCAGTGCTGCTGCACGACGTCGAGGACGACGTCCGGGGGGAGGTCCGGCGGCTCGGTCAGCATGGGCTCATCGGAAGAGGCCGCGGCCGAGCATGGCGGTGGTCAGCGACTCCTGCATCCAGGTGAGGAAGTCGTAGATCGAGGCGGCGTAGACCACCGGGTCCTCCGGGTCGAGCGTCGCGCACCATGAGCTCCAGGGACTGCGTGTCCTCGTCGGTCCGCAGGCCGAGCCGCTCGCCGAGCACCAGCCGCGCGTCGGTCAACGCGACGGCGACGGCGCCGGCCTGCTCCTTGGTGAGCTCCAGGTGGTCTCCCGTCGCGCCCCGCAGCGCCTCGATCGCGGCGGTGAGGTTGGCCGCCTTGCGGTCGCGCAGGTCGTGCTCGGTGAGCCGCCGGAACTCCGCGGCCACCTTCTCGTCGCCGCGGTGGGCGACCGGCAGCAGCCGGTCGAGGGCCGGGTCGCGGTCGTCGAGATCCTCCGGCGGGTCGGCCGGTCCGTCCCGCCCGACCGAGATGCTGGCCACGATCTGGTCGAACTCGTCGCCGGTGCTCCGCCTTCGGGCTTCCCGGTGTCCGGCGGGGCGACGAGCTCGCGGGTCTGGTCGAGGATGTCGGCGACCACCTCCCGCTCCATCGCGTCGAACTTCGCGACGAAGCGCTGGCCCTTGCGGCGGAACGCCCGCGCCATGGTCAGGCGTCCTTCTCGAAGGTCGCCCAGAGCCCGAACCCGTGCATCGCCTCGGTGTCGCGCTCCATCTCCTCGCGGCTCCCGTGCGACGACGACGGCCTTGCCCTTGGTGTGGACGTCGAGCATGAGCTTCTCGGCCTTGTTGCGCGGGTAGCCGAAGTAGGTCTCGAAGACGTAGGTCACGTAGGACATGAGGTTCACCGGGTCGTTCCACACCAGGGTGATCCACGGGACGTCGGCCTCCAGCTCCTCGAAGGTCTCCGCCTGCCGTTCCTCGACGGGCGCGATCGACGCCGATGCTCCCACGGCCTCCACCCTAGGCTGTCGACCGTGGCCAGCACGTCGCGCAGTACAGGGCTCCTCACCGACCACTACGAGCTGACGATGCTCGAGGCGGCGCTACGCAGCGGGGCCGCCGAGCGGCGGTGCGTCTTCGAGGCGTTCGCCCGCCGGCTCCCCGACGGCCGCCGCTACGGCGTCCTCGCGGGGACCGGCCGGTTCCTCGAGGCCCTCCAGGAGTTCCGCTTCGGCGAGGCCGAGCTCGAGGACCTGCGCCGGCGGCGGGTCGTCGACGACGCGACCTGCGACTGGCTGGCCGGCTACCGCTTCTCCGGCGACGTCAGCGGGTACGCCGAGGGCGAGGTCTACTTCCCCGGCTCCCCCGTCCTCGTGGTCGAGTCGTCGTTCGCCGAGGGCGTGGTCCTGGAGACGCTGGCGCTCTCGATCCTCAACCACGACACCGCGATCGCCTCCGCCGCCTCTCGGATGACGGCCGCCGCCGGCGACCGGCCGTGCATCGAGATGGGGTCCCGCCGCACCCACGAGGAGGCCGCGGTCGCCGCCGCGCGCGCCGCCTACATCGCGGGCTTCGCCACGACCAGCAACCTCGAGGCGGGGCGGCGCTACGGCGTGCCGACGGCCGGGACCGCGGCGCACGCGTTCACGCTCCTGCACGACTCCGAGCGCGAGGCGTTCGAGGCCCAGGTGGCCACCCTCGGACCCGGCACCACCCTGCTCGTCGACACCTACGACGTGCCCGAGGGCGTGCGCACCGCCGTCGAGGTGGCGGGGACGTCTCTCGGGGCGGTACGGCTCGACTCCGGTGACCTGCTCGAGCAGGCGCGGGAGGTCCGTCGTCCAGCTCGACGAGCTCGGGGCCACCGGCACCCGGATCATCGTCACGTCCGACCTCGACGAGTATGCGATCGCCGCCCTCGCCGCGGCGCCGGTCGACGGCTACGGGGTGGGCACGCAGCTGGTCACCGGCTCCGGGGCGCCCACGGCGAGCATGGTCTACAAGCTGGTCTCGCGGTCCGACGCCACCGGCGTGATGCGACCGGTCGAGAAGCGCAGCGCCTCGAAGACGTCGGTCGGCGGCCGCAAGTGGGCGCTGCGCCGGCTCTCGGCCGAGGGCGTCGCCGAGGCCGAGGTGGTGGGCATCAACGAGCGCCCCACCGACGACGGTGACGACCGCCCGCTGATGGTGGACCTGGTCCGGGACGGCGAGCTGCTCGCGGCTCCCGACCTGGCGGCGGCCCGCGCTCGGCATCTGGCCTCGCGCGCCGAGCTGCCGGCCAGCGCGCTCCGGCTCCAGCGCGGAGAGGTCGCGCTGCCGACGGTGTTCGAGGACCGCGAGCCGACCTAGGACTCCCAGCCGCTGCCGCCTAGGTTCGGCTCATGCATACCCTTGCCGCCGCTGCGGGCGACTCGATCTGGTCGGACATGTTCGCCTTCCAGATCCCCGCGACCGAGAAGATCCTGCGCACGGTCCTGGTCTACGCCGCCGTCGCGCTGCTGATCCGGATCTTCGGCCGCCGGATCCTGGCGCAGCTCAACCTGTCCGACCTCGTCGTCGTGCTGCTGCTGTCCAACGTCGTCCAGAACGCCATCATCGGCGACGACAACTCGCTCACCGGTGGGCTGCTCGGCGCCCTGACCCTCGTCGTCGTCGACTACCTCTTCGACCGGGTCGCGTTCATGATCAAGGGTTCCGAGCGGTTCTTCGACGGCCGGCCGACCACGGTGGTGCGGGACGGGCACGGTCGACAGCCGCAAGCTCCGCCGGCTCGGCATCCGCGACAGCGAGCTGCAGACGGTGCTGCACCGGCTCGGCGCGGACCACCCGTCCGAGGTCGAGTACGCGACGCTGCGCCCGGGCGGCGCGTTCGACATGGCGCTGAAGCGGCCGGAGCAGAACGCCAACGCCGGCGAGCTGGAGGCGGCGGTCCGGCGGATCGAGGCCCGCATCGACGAGCGGTTCGCCGCGCTGGAGGCCCGGATCCGGTCGTCACAGGAGTGACGACCGGACCCGGGCTGGACGTCAGCCGGTGATGGTGACCGGGACCCCGTTGGCGACGAGCTTCCAGTCCTGCGTGGAGAACAGCGACGCGTCGATGACCTTGTTGGTGGTCACCCAGTCGATGAGCAGCTGGCGGATCTCGACCTGGGCGTTGTAGACGACGGGAGCCGTCGTCACGCCCGGGAAGTTGCCGCCGCCGGACTGCCGGTAGTTGTTGATGGCGATGATGAACGCCTGGTTGGCCGTCACCGGGGCGCCCGCATACTGCAGGTTCTTGATGCGGGACCCGACCGGCTGGGCGATGTCGATGTCGTACGTCAGCGGCGCGTCGAGCCCGCCCATGATGTCGTAGTTGTAGTCGGGGGTGCCGTTCGGCGCCGTGCCGGTGGGGGCGTTGGTGACGGCGTCGGCGGGGAACGGGCCGGCGCTCGCGACCTGCTTGAAGTACTGAGCCGAGAACTCGAGGTAGGCCAGCACCTGGGCGCCGGTGAACTTGATGCCCAGCAGGGTGTTGTCGAAGATGTACAGCCCGGCGACGTCGCGGACCGTGACGTCCCCGGCCGGGATCGCCGCGGCCTTGTTGAACGGGGCCGCGATCGACAGCATCGGCGTGGTCGCGTCGGGGGTGCCCGCCAGCGCCTTGCGCACCGCGTCGCCCTGGACGTAGTTGATGAAGTCCATCGCGGCGGTGTCCTCGTAGCGCGAGGTCGCCGCCGACATGGCCTGCTTCGAGGTGCCGATCACGCCGTTGACGTACTTGAGGACCTTCTCGTGCGCGGGCCGGATGAGCGCCGCGATCTCGGCGTCCTCGGGGACGGTGTTGGAGTCGTAGACCGTGCCCTTCATGCGCGGCGTGGTCGACGGACCAGCCGCCACGAACCTCGGTGAGCGGCAGGTCCATCCGGGCCACCCGCATACCCCAGTACTTCGGTTCGACGAGGAGCACCTGCTTGCCGGTGACCTGGTTGGTGATCAGCTGGTTGAAGTCGATGTGCGCGTGTCCGACGAGGATCGCGTCGATGTCGGGCACCTGCTCGGCGAGCAGCCGGCTGGCGTTCTCGGGGAAGGGAAGGGCGTCACCGTAGGACGACGAGGTGACCGGGCCCGAGTGGCAGGAGACGACGACGACGTCGGCGCCGGCCCGCTTGAGACGGGGGACGTAGATCTTGGCCTGCTCGACGATGCCGGGGAACTTGGCCTTGCCCTCGACGTTGGCCTTGTCCCAGATGGCGACGCCGGGGGTGACCAGGCCGAGGATCCCGACGCGGACGTCCTTGCCGCGCGCGACGCGGATCTTCTTGATGACGAAGGGCGGGAAGAGCGGCTGTCCGCTCTTCCAGTCGACGGTGTTGGCGCTGAGCAACGGATGCCGGCACTGCTTCTGGAAGGCGCGGAGGAGGTCGAGACCGTAGTTGAACTCGTGGTTGCCGAGGGCCGCGGCGTCGTAGCCGACCGCGTTCATGGCCTGGGCCATCGGGTGCATGGTGCCGTTGGTGATCGGCTCGATCTTGGCGAAGTAGTACGCGAGGGGCGTGCCCTGGATGGTGTCGCCGGCGTCGAGGGTGAGGGTGTTCGCCGGCCCCGACCTCCGCGCGGATCGCCTTGATGAGGGTGGCCGCCTTCGCGACGCCGATGTCGCAGTGCGCGGAGTCGTCGTACTCGGCGTTCTTGTAGTAGTCCCAGTTGTAGACGTTGCCGTGCAGGTCGGTGGTGCCGATCACCGTGAGCGTGGTGCGCCGGTCGTACGGCTTGGCGGTGGTGCCGGCTCGCGGCCGCACTGGCCGGTCCCGCGGTGGCGACGCCGGCGGCGCCGACGCCGGCCACGGTGGCCATGGCCAGCAGCTGGCGGCGGGTCGTCTGAGCATCGGTGAGCGTGCTGAGATGGGGCGCGCGGCGCGTCATGTCACTCCAGAGGGTGTCGGGGTGGTGGGTGGTGACGCCCGTCATCGGTCTCCGTCGGCGCCGTCCGCCCTGCACGTTTCCGCCTTTTGTCCCGCCGCGCAACCTCCCCCGCCCCTGCCGCCCCACGGCGCGTGGCGCGGTCGGTGCCACAACGACTGACGTCCTGGTCAGTAGTTGCGGCCACCGGCTTGATTCGGCCACCAGATCTGACGACGTCGGTCAGTTGTTGCGCCTCGGCCTCAGCGGCCGCGAGAAGTAGCGCTTCCACTCGTCACTGAAGGCGAGCGGTCGGGCGAGCCCCGCGGTCGCACCCGGGTCTGGCTCCGATCCGCTGCAGAGTGCGGAAGCGGCGTCTCGAAGAGTCCCTTGTTGATCGACCTGAAGACCGCGCCAGGCTCTCGGTCCAGCTCTTCACGGCGCTCGATGTCGGCGGCCCAGATCTCGTCGTCGTCGCGATGCTGCCGACCCTCGTACTCGATATCGTCAGGCGGCTCCAGATCCGCTCCGCAGGCGTCACGCTGCGCCAATCCGGTTGGCCCACATGTGGTTCGCGATGCGGAGAGCCGTCGGAATAGATCAGCTCCGAAGCGGTAGCAGAGCGCAGCGAAGGCAGAGAAGTCGCGGTCGCGCCACGATGGGCCTTCCGGATCGTCCACTGGGGGACGCGCCGTAGCCCAGCCAGGGCGGTCCTGTGGATGAGCAGGGCGCCTCGCCCCCCGGACACGGCAGCATCGTGTGACATGACGCAGGGTGGCTTCGACCCGCTGCAGCCGTTCACGCGGGCCGAGGGGTTGGCGGCCGGCCTGACGTCCTGGCAGCTGCGTAGCCGGGAGTTCGCCCGCCTCCACCGGAACGTGTACGTGTCGCGTCAGGCACCACGGACACTGGCCCTGCGGGCCCACGCGGCGCTCAGGCTGGCACCGCCCGGATCGGTCGTCTCGCACCAGACCGCGGCGCTGCTCTGGGGCGGCTCGGTCCCGCCGAGCGCGGCGGTGCACGTACGCATACCGCCCGGTGAGACGTTCCGGGCCGAGGGGGTGCGCACGCACCACGGTTCCGCCGCGCCCGAGGTGCGGTGGCGGCGAGGGTTGCCGCTGACCAGCCCGGAGGCGACGTTCGTCGACCTGGCGGAGTCGCTCGACCTGGTGCAGCTGGTGGTCCTCGGCGACCGGCTCGTCCGACGCGAGGTCACGTCGCCGGCGCGGCTGCTCGAGTATGCGTCCGGCCGGGCCGGGCGCGAGGGCGGCCGTCGCTCGGCGGGCGGCGGGGTTGGTCCGCGCGGGCGTGGACTCACCTCCGGAGAGCCGGCTCCGGATGCTCATCGTCCTGGCCGGGCTGCCGGAGCCGACGGTGAACCACGTCATCCGGGACCCGGACACCGGCGCGTGGCTCCGCCGTTTCGAGCTGGCCTACGAGGAGCTGCGGGTGGCCGTCGAGTACGAGGGACGGCAGCACCGGGACGACGACGAGATCTGGGCCGCTGACATCGACCGTCGGGAGGAGCTGGACCGACGCGCGTGGCGGGTGGTCCAGGTCATCTCGTCCGGGCTGTTCGACAACCCGCTCCGCACCCTGCAGCGGATCGACCAGGCGCGCGTCGACCGGGGCGCCCCGCCGACCCGGGCGTTCAGCGAGGAGTGGCGGCGGTTCTTCCCCGGCCGCCAGGTGGCGTGACACAACAACTGACGCCGTTGTCAGTCGTTGCGGCGGAACGACGCGGATGGCCGCAACAACTGACGCCGTTGTCAGTTGTTGCGGGGTGCGGGGGCGGCAGCGGCCGGCCGCGGTGCGGAGCCAGCTCAGGGCGTACGCCCCGTCGTCGACGGCGCGGCCGGCCTCGCCGAGCTCGAGGGGGCGGAACGTGTCGACCATGACCGCCAGCTCGTCGAAGTAGTGGACGCCGATCGAGCCCTCGGTGGCGCCGGGCTGCGGGCCGTGCGGGTGTCCGCCGGGGTGGACCGAGATCGAGCCCTTGCCGATCCCCGAACCCTTGCGCGCCTCGTAGTCCCCGTCGACGTAGAACATGATCTCGTCGCTGTCGACGTTGGAGTGGTAGTAGGGCACCGGGATCGACAGCGGGTGGTAGTCGACCTTGCGCGGCACGAAGTTGCAGATGACGAAGTTCCAGGCCTCGAACACCTGGTGCACCGGCGGCGGCTGGTGGACGCGCCCGGTGATCGGCTCGAAGTCGGCGACGTTGAAGACGTAGGGGTAGAGGCACCCGTCCCAGCCGACGACGTCGAGCGGGTGGAACGGCAGGGTATGCACCGTGCCGACGACGCCCCCGGGTCCCGACCCGCGGTGCTTGATGAACACCTCGGTCTCGTCCCCGGCCCGAGCGCCCACGTCCTCGGCCAGCAGCGGGCCGGCCGGCAGCCGCAGGTCGCGCTCGCAGTACGGCGCGTGCTCGAGCAGCTGGCCGTACTTCGAGAGGTACCGCTTCGGCGGCGCGATGTGCGAGTTGGCCTCGATCGCATACGTCCGCAACGGGTCGCGCGGCGAGCGCCGCGGGATCCACCGGTGCGTGGTCGCCCGCGGGATCACCACGTAGTCGCCCGGACCCACGTCGAACGCCCCGAACACCGTCTCGACCCGACCGCGTCCGCGCTCGACGAACACGCACTCGTCGCCGATCCCGTTGCGGTACCAGGGCGAGGCGAGCGCCGACACGGCATACGAGATGCGCACGTCGCCGTTCCCGAGGACCAGCCGCCGTCCGGTCACCGGGTCGGTCCGCCGCACCGCCGCCGCGTCGAACAGGTCGTGCAGGCGCAGGTGCCGCGGGACGAGCGGGTGGTTCGGCGTCGTCGACAGGTCGCCGATCGACCACTCGCGGGCGTCGGCGATCGTGGACGGGATGTTGCGGTGGTAGAGCAGCGAGGAGTCGGACGAGAAGCCCTCCTCCCCCATCAGCTCCTCGTAGTAGAGCCCGCCCTGCTTGCCCCGGGTCGACGGCTGCCGGTGCTGGGTGTGCCGCTTGTGCGGGACGCTGCCCATCCGCTGGTAGTGCGCCATCGCTGCTCCCTCCGGGTAGTGTTCGATAATCGGACGCTGCTGTCGCGATATTCTACCGAACATGACGAGCTGGCTCGACCTCGACGAGACCGACCCGTTCGGCCTCCAGACGCTCCCCTACGGCGTCTTCTCGACCGCCGGACCGGCCCGACGCCCCGGGTCGGCGTCCGCATCGGCTCCTTCGTGCTCGACGCCGCCGCCGCCGCGGAGCAGGCGGGCATGGAGTCCGGCGAGACGTGGGCCTGCGCCAGCCTCAACCGGTTCCTCGCCCGCGGGCCGCAGGCGTGGGCGCGCGGCCCGCGAGTGGCTGACGACGGTCCTCAGCGACGACGCCTACCGCGACGCCGTCGAACCCCACCTGCACCCGCTCGACGCGGTCACGATGCACCTGCCGTTCGAGGTGGCCGACTACGTCGACTTCTACGCGAGCGAGCACCACGCGACCAACCTCGGCGCGATCTTCCGGCCCGACAACCCGACCCTCCCCGCCGCGTGGAAGCACCTGCCGATCGGCTACCACGGCCGCGCCGGGACCGTCGTCGTCAGCGGCACCGACGTCGTCCGGCCCAACGGCCAGCGTCCGCACCCCGAGGGCGGCCACCCGCCGTTCGGTCCGAGCACCCGCCTCGACATCGAGGCGGAGGTCGGGTTCGTCGTCGGCGGGGCGACGCCGCATCGGTATGCCGGTGCCCCTGTCCGACGCCGGCGACCACCTCTTCGGGGTGGTCCTGCTCAACGACTGGAGCGCCCGCGACATCCAGGCGTGGGAGTACGTGCCGCTCGGCCCGTTCCTCGGCAAGTCGTTCGCCACGAGCATCTCGGCGTGGGTCACGCCGATGGCCGCGCTCAGCGAGGCGCGGGTCCACCTGCCCGACCAGGACCCGCGCCCGCACGACTACCTCCACCACGAGACCGACCGCGGCCTCGACCTGCACCTCGAGGTCACCCTCAACGGCACCGTCGTCAGCCGTCCCGAGTACCGCCACATGTACTGGTCCCCCGAGCAGATGCTCGCCCACCTCACCGTCAACGGCGCCTCGCTGCGCGACGGCGACCTCTTCGGCTCCGGCACGGTCAGCGGCGACGAGCCCGGCACGCTCGGGAGCCTGGTCGAGCTGACGCAGAACGCGGCGAGCCCGCTCACGCTGGACGACGGCACCACGCGCGGGTTCCTCGAGGACGGCGACGTGGTGACGATGACCGCCTGGGCGCCGGGTCCGCGGGGCACGCGGGTCGGCGTCGGCGAGGTCACCGGGCGGGTCGTCCCGGCGCCCCAGGCTCGCCGAACGTCTAGGCCAGCGCCTGCCCGATCTCGGCGCGGCCGCGCGCGACGACCGCCGGCCCGGTCCGCGCCTCGTCCAGCTCGCTGAGGGCGACCACGCCGACGGACCCCTCGACCTCGCCCGCCGGCAGCGCCGCGGCCACGCCGTACGCGCCGGGCTGGAGCTCGCTGCGGCTCGTCACCCAGCCCTCGCCCGCCGTCGCGGCGCAGGACGATCGCCCGCCCGGCCGCTCCCCGGCCGAGCTCGTGCCGCGTACCCGGCCGGTAGCCGACGTGCACGTCGGTCCAGGTCGGCTCGACGACGACCACGGCGAGCGCGGCGTCGCCGTCGACCAGGGTCAGGTGCGCCGTCGCGCCGATCTCGTCGGCCAGCCGCCGCAGCACCGGCGTGGCCGCGGCCCGCACCAGCGGCGCGACGGCGGCGGCGAGGCGCGTCACCGCATACCCGAGCCGCACCCGCCCGTCCGGCAGCCGGCCGACGTAGCCGTGGGACCCGAGGGTGCCCAGCAGCCGGTATGCGGCGGAGCGGCTCATGCCGAGGCCCGCCGCCAGGGCGGTCACCGTCATGCCCGCCGGCGTTCTCGGGCCGGGCGAGCAGGTCGAGCAGCCGCAGACCCCGGTCGAGGGTCAGCGAGAAGGAGCCGGTGGGTCGCTCCGGTCAGCGACCACGACGCTTGACGACGACGTTGGTCGTGGCGACCTTGTCGTGCAGCGCCTGCCGCTTGTCGTCCCACAGCGGCCACAGCAGGTCGAGGAACTTGATGAGCGGCGACGAGGCGCCGATCCCCGGGATGAGGCTCGAGCAGCTGCGTGGCGACGTAGACCGTCTGCCGCTTGAGGGCCACGAGGAGCGACGGGTTGCCGGGCGGTCGCGCAGCCGCACGGCGATGCCGAGCGCCATCTTGCCCGGGGTGGCGCCCTTCCAGGTGAGGAAGGCGACCTGGTAGATGACCGTCGACGAGGAAGCTGACAGGGAGATCGGGAGCACGAGGCCGGCGATCTCCGTCGTCAGCTGGCTCTGGTCGACGGTGGGCTGGACGCCCGTCTCGGCCTCGTTCATCAGCTCGCGTGAACCAGCTGGTGTACCAGGTGACGAACTGCGAGATCCAGTACCACGCGGCCACGGTCGTGATGATGACCTGGATGACCGAAGTCGATGAGCCAGGCGCCGACGCGCTGGCCGTAGCTGGCCAGCGGGACGCCGTCGGGGGTCGTCTTGACGCCGAAGTTCGTCGCGTACGCCGGCGGCATCGCGCGGTAGTCGGCCTGGCGGTAGCGGCGGCCCGTACTGCGGAGCCGGCGGGTATGGCCGTAGGGCGGCTGCTGCCCGTACGGCGGCTGCTGGCCGTAGGGCGGCTGGCCGTACTGCTGCTGGGGCGGCTGCTGCGCCGTAGGGCGGCTGGCCGTACTGCTGCGGTCGGCTGGTCGTAGGGCAGCTGCTGGGTCGGCGCCTGCGGGACCGGCTGCGCGGTCTGCTGGGGGGACTGCTGCCGCGAGGCCGATCGTCGTCTGCGCCGCGGACGGCGAGGTCTTCGGCGTCGTGTGGCTGGTCCACACCACCCCGTCGAAGTACCGGAGGTTCTCGGGGTTCTCCGGGTCGTCGTACCACCCGGCGCGCTGGCTCATGCTCCCGAGTTTCCCATACCGACCTCGCGCCGCCGACCAGCCGGACCGGTGCCGTGCGACCGCTCAGAGGTTCCCGCGCCGCTCCTGCTCGCGCTCGATCGCCTCGAAGAGGGCCTTGAAGTTGCCCTTGCCGAAGCCGAGCGACCCGTGCCGCTCGATGAGCTCGAAGAACACCGTCGGGCGGTCGCCGAGGGGCTTGGTGAAGATCTGCAGGAGGTAGCCGTCCTCGTCGCGGTCGACGAGGATGCCGCGCCGCTGGAGCTCCTCGATCGGCACCCGGACCTCGCCGATCCGGGCGCGCAGCTCGGGGTCCTCGTAGTACGAGTCGGGGGTGCTGAGGAACTCGACACCGTTCTCGCGCAGGGCATCCACCGTGCGCAGGATGTCGTTGGTGGCGACGGCGAGGTGCTGCGCGCCGGGGCCCTGGTAGAACTCGAGGTACTCGTCGATCTGGCTCTTGCGCTTGCCGACCGCCGGCTCGTTGAGGGGGAACTTCACCCGGTGGTTGCCGTTGGCCACGACCTTGGACATCAGCGCGGAGTAGTCGGTGGCGATGTCCTCGCCGACGAACTCGGCCATGTTCACGAAGCCCATGACGCGGTTGTAGAAGCCCACCCACTCGTCCATCTGGCCGAGCTCGACGTTGCCGACGATGTGGTCGAGCGCCTGGAACAGCCGCTTGGGCTGGCCCTCGCGGCGGGCGACGGTCGAGGACGCGGGCGACGAAGCCCGGGCCGGTAGGGGCCGGCGTAGCGGTGGCCGCCGACGACGCGCTGCACGAGGGTATGCCGGGTGTCGCCGTAGGCGGCGATGACCGCGGTGCGGATGGTGCCGTGCTCGTCGGACTCGTCGTGCGGCTCCTCGAGGACCGTCGCGCCGGCCCGCTTGGCCTGGGCGATGCACCGGTCGACGTCGGGCACCTCGAGGGCGATGTCGATGACGCCGTCGCCGTGCGTGCGGTGGTGGTCCGCGTGCGGGCTCTCGGGGGTCGACCGCTCCGGAGACGACGAACCGGATCGACCCGGACTCGAGGACGTAGGCCTTGTGGTCGCGGTGGCCGGTCTCCGGGCCGCGGTAGGCGACGAGGTCCATGCCCCAGGCGGCCTGGTAGTAGTGCGCGGTCTGGGTCGCGTTGCCGACCACGAAGACGATCGCGTCCCACCCGGTGACGGGGAAGACGTCCTTGGCCTCGTCGTAGGCGACCAGCCCGACGAGCTGCTTCAGCTGGTCGACGTCGAAGCCTGCGTCGCGTTCCTGCTGGGTCAGGTCGTCGGTCGGATCGCCGTCGACTCGGGACACCATCGTCGTCGTCATGTCCGGAGCATGCGGGTACGCGGCGCCGGTGGTCAACCGGTAGCCGACACGGTGGTCACGGTGCGCAGGTTGTTGCCCGTATGCCGGTTTCCGCTGGACACTGTGTCCATGCCCACGGCCGGACCTGGACGCACTCGACGCGCGCCTCGTGCGCCTCTACACCGAGGAGCCCAACGTCGGCGTCCTCGGCGCCTCGCGCCGGCTGGGCGTCGCCCGCGGCACCGTCCAGGCCCGGCTCGACCGCCTCACCGAACGCGGCGTCATCCGCTCGTTCGCCCCGACCATCGACCCGGCCGCCCTCGGCTACCCGGTGACCGCGTTCTGCACCCTGGAGATCCGGCAGGGGCGGGGACACGGTCCGGTCGTCGAGCACCTGACCGGGATCCCGGAGGTGCTGGAGGCGCACACGATCACCGGCTCCGGCGACCTGCTCATCCGCATCGTCGCCCGCGACAACGCCGACCTCCAGCGCGTCATCGACCTCGTCGTCGACGACTCGCACGTCATCCGCGCCTCGACCGCCATCGCCCTGGCCGCCCGGATCGACTACCGGACCGACCCGCTGGTCACGGCGGCTATTTCTAGTTAGACTAGAACTATGCTCATCCGCGTCGACCCGGCGTCGCCCCTGCCGATCTTCGCGCAGATCGCGGCCGGCGTGCGGCGCGAGGTCATCGAGGGGCGTCTCGCCACCGGTGACCGGCTCCCGGCGGCCAAGGAGGTCGCGCGGTCCCTCGACGTCAACCTCCACACCGTCCTGCGCGCCTACCAGGAGCTGCGGGACGAGGGGCTGGTCGACCTGCGTCGCGGACGCGGCGCCGTCGTCACCGGCCAGCCGGCCGCCCAGGTCGAGGTCGGCGAGGCGGTGCGCGCCCTGGTCCGCGCCGCCACGACCGCCGGCCTGACCCAGCAGGAAACCGTCTCGCTCGTCACGAAGGAGTGGTCATGATGAGACCCAGCCCGCCATCCCTCAGAACCGGCGCCCGTCGGTGCCCGGAGGCGGCCGCTACCTCGCGACGGTGGTGGCGGCTCCGGTCCTCGTCGTCGCGACCGGTACCGGTCTCGTCGCCGCCGCCTGGTCGCAGCTGCCCGCCGTCGTGGCGAGCCACTGGGGACCGAACGGGGTCGACGGCACCCAGGGCCGCCTGGCGTTCGCGGTGACGGCCGCCGCCGTGGTGCTCGGCGTGTCACTGCTGCTGGCCGCCGTGGCGTGGGTCCTGCCCGGCGACGGGCGGCGGCTGATGGCGGCCCTCGTCGCGCTGATGAGCGGGTTCCTCGGGACCGTCCTCTACGGGGCGCTGCTGGGCCAGCGTGGGGTGAGCGACACCAGCGCGGCCACGCTCTCACCCTGGCTGTTCCCCCTCGGCATCGTCGTCGGTGCCGTGCTGGGCGCCCTCGCGTGGATGCTGAACCCCGTTCTGCCCCGACCCATCCCGGTGACGACCGCCGTGCCGGCCGACGCGCCACGCATACCCCGGGCCGAGGGGGAACGGCTGGCGTGGTTCGGGTGGACGGCGGCCGGGCACTGGGTCGTACTGGCTCGCCGCCGGCCTCGCCGCGCTCGGGTGCCTGGTCGCGGTCCTCGCCTCACCGTGGGCGGCACTCGGGCCGGCCCTCGGGGTCGTCCTGCTCCTGCTCGTCGCCCACGCCCGGGTCGTCGTCGACGCCGACGGCCTCACCGTGACGTCGGCCGGCGTCGTCCGGTGGCTGCGCGTGCCGCTGGACGCCGTCGCCTACGCGGAGCGGTCGGAACTGCACGCGTTCCGCGAGTTCGGCGGCTGGGGGCTGCGGTTCCGGGCCGAGGAGCGGGCCTTCGTCACGCGGACCGGCGAGGCGCTGCGCATCGTGCAGCGCGACGGCACCCGCACCTGGGTGTCCCTGGACGGCGCCGAGGAGGCCGCCGCGGTGCTCAACGCGCTGGTCGAGCCGGCGCGCTAGTCGTCGCCGGCGCCCTCGCCCTTGCGGATGCCCTCGTAGATCTCCTTGCAGACCGGGCAGACCGGGAACCGGTTGGGGTCGCGGCCGGGCACCCAGACCTTGCCGCACAGGGCCACCACGGGCTCGCCGCTCAGCGCGCTCTCGAGGATCTTCTCCTTGCGCACGTAGTGGGCGAAGCGCTCGTGGTCACCGGGCTCGGCCAGCTGTTCCCGGGTCTCCTCGCGCTCGAGCACGGAGGTCGAGGTGCGCGGACCGTCGGGCTCGCGTAGCGGCTCGGGGTAGGGCTCACTCATCCCGCGAGTGTATGCGGGTCCGCTCAGCGGTCGCGGCGCCGTCGCCACCACGGCCGGCGCCGGGATGCCGAGCGCGTCCGGGGCCGCCTCGGCCGGGGGCGGCGCCGGTCGCAGCGACTCCCGCAGCCGGCGCCACTGCTCGACGACCTCGTCGACGTCGACGGTGCGGGCCAGCAGTGGCGGCATGGCGCCGACCGCCGGGCGGAGCCGGTCGACCTTCACCCGGCGGTTGAAGTCCTCGAGGATCTCGCGCACCTCGGCCTCGCTCCGCACGTCGACGAGCGAGTCCGGGAACGACGCGGCCTCCTTGCGCAGCGGCGAGCGGCGTCGGCAGCGCGCCCGAGACGTCGAGCTTCTCGCGCTCGATGTAGCGGCGCACCCACCACTCGGCGTCGTTGGGGTCGCCGAGGTCACCGAGGGGCTTGCCGGCACCGGGCAGGTTGTCGAAGTCGCCGCGCTCCTGGGCCTCCCGGATCTGCCGGTCGACCCAGCTCTCGCGGTACTGCCCCGAGTGCTGGCTCACCCGGACTCATTTTGCCGTCAGTTGAGCGACGGGTCATCCGGGTAGCTGGCGACCAGCTTGAGGCTGTCGTTCTGACGCCGCAGCACCTCGGACCACAGCCGCTCCGGCGCCATCGAGAACGCGTCGCGCGACTCGCTGTCGACGACGTACCAGTCGCCGCGGATGATCTCGTTCTCCAGCTGCCCACCGGACCACCCGGCGTAGCCGGCGAAGATCCGCATACCGGCGACCTCCGGGGCCACCAGGTTGGGTGGCGCGTCGAGGTCGACGAGGCCGAGGCCGCCGAACAGGTGCTTGATGCCCAGCGGTTCCGGCTCGTCGCCGGGCACGGTCACCAGGCCGATGGCCGAGTTCAGCTCGACCGGACCGCCCTGGAACACCGTCTGCGGGGCCGAGGCGACCGACTTCCAGCCGGGCAGCACCGCCTCGATGTCGGCCTCGAGGGGACGGTTGAGGATGACGCCCTGGGCGCCGTCGTCGTCGTGGTGGAGCAGCAGCACGACGGACCGGCGGAACGTCTCCTCCTCGACCTGCGGTGCGGCCACGAGGAGACGGCCCGCGAGGAACCCCCGCGCGTCGTCCACCACGACGTCAGTCTCGCATCCGCGGCCGACGGTCGGCCCGGCGTACGCGGGCCGACACCCCGTCCTTACGGGCGCGGGCGACGGCCGCGCGGACCACCACGGTGGTCACCGCGGTGGTCGCCACCGGCGCGCGGACCACGAGGGCCGGCCGGACCGCGCCGCGGTCGCTTCTCGGCCTCGAGCAGCCGGCGGTAGACGTCGTCCGCCACCGGGCCTCCGGTCGGGGTGCGGCCACCGGTGTCGGCGATCACGGCGTCGCCGGGCGCGGCCTTGACCGGCACAGCGTCCACGCCGGCGTCGCGGAGCTGGCGCTCCATGGTGCGGCGCTGGTGCGGGAGCGCGAGGGTGACGACGGTGCCGTCCTCCCCGGCCCGGGCGGTGCGGCCCGCGCGGTGCAGGTAGTCCTTGTGGTCGGCCGGCGGGTCGACCTGGAGCACGACGGAGACGTCGTCGACGTGGATGCCGCGCGCGGCGACGTCGGTCGCGACGAGGACCGGAAGGGTGCCCTCCCGGAAGGCGCCGAGCACCCGGTTGCGGACGCCCTGGCTCAGGCCGCCGTGCAGCGCCGCGGCCAGCACGCCCTGCTCGCGCAGCTGCTGGGCGACGCGGTCGGCGCCGAGCTTGGTGCGGACGAAGACCACGGTGCGCCCGGGGCGGTTCGCGACCTCGGCGGTGATGACCTTCTTGTGCTGCGGGTCGACGAGGAGCACGTGGTGGGCCATCGTCGTGATGGAGGCCTGTGCGTCGTCGGCCGAGTGGGTGACGGCGTCGGTGAGGTAGCGCTCGACCAGACCGTCGACGCCCCGGTCGAGGGTCGCCGAGAACAGCAGCCGCTGGCCGCCCGCCGGGCATGAGGTCGAGGATCGCGGTGATCTCCGGCAGGAAGCCCATCTCGGCCATGTGGTCGGCCTCGTCGAGGACGGTGATCTGGACGTCGCCGAGCTCGACGGCGCCGCGCTCGAGCAGGTCGTTGAGCCGGCCCGGCGTCGCGATGAGGAGGTCGACGCCGCGGTTGAGGGCGGAGATCTGCGTGGTGTAGCTGAGGCCGCCGGCGACGAGCTTGTGCCGCAGGCCCATGACGTGGACGAACGGCTCCAGCGCGTCGGACACCTGCATGGCCAGCTCGCGGGTCGGGACGAGCACGAGGGCCCGCGGACGGCGCGGGGCCGACGTCGGGGCGTCGGCGGCGAGCCGGGTGACCATGGGCAGGCCGAAGGCCAGCGTCTTGCCGGAGCCGGTACGGCCGCGACCGAGGACGTCGCGCCCGGCGAGCGCGTCGGGGATCGCGGCGCTCTGGATCGGGAACGGCTCGGTGATGCCGTCGCGGGCGAGCCGCTCGACGAGGCGCTCGGGCAGGCCCAGCGCGGAGAACGGGTTGTCCGGCGCGATCTCGATCGGGCCGGTGGTCACCGAGCGACGGGTGGACTTGGTCCACGAGTCGGCGGCCAGGCGCTCGGCCTCGGGGTCGATGCCCGCGGGGGCGTGACCGGGGACGCGGGGCCGGTCGCGGTGGGCGGTCCCGTGCGGCTGGTACCCGGCGCGGTCGCGGTGCGTGGTCGACGACGGTCGCCCTCGGGGCCGACGCCCTCGTGACGGGCCGGGCGCTCGGTGTACGCCGGGCGCTCGCCGCGGTCGGTGCGCACGGGGCGGTCGTTGTACGCCGGACGGTCGCTGCGGGCCGGACGGTCGTTGTACGCGGGACGCTCGGTGCGGGCCGGACGGTCGTTGTACGCCGGACGCTCGCTGCGGGCCGGACGGTCGGTGTACGCCGGACGGTCGCTGCGGGCCGGGCGGTCGTTGCGGTCACTGCGGGCCGGGCGGTCGGTGTACGCCGGACGCTCGGCTGCGCGCCGGACGGTCGCTGCGGGCCGGACGGTCGCTGTACGCCGGACGGTCGCTGCGGTCGCTGCGGGCCGGACGGTCGCTGTACGCCGGACGGTCGCTGCGCGGCCGGACGGTCGTTGTACGCCGGACGCTCGCCACGGTCGCTGCGCTGGGGCCGGTCGGCGCGGTCGGCGCGGTCCGGACGGGCGGGGCGGTCGAACCGGTTGGGACGGTCGTTGCGCACCGGACGGTCGGTCCGGACGGCGCGGTCGGACCGCGACGACGGCGATCCCTTGCGGGCGGCCGCCTTCTGTGCGGTGGACCAGCGGGCCTTCTTGGGCGCGCTGGAGGGGACGGAACGGGTTTTGGGCACGGGGGTTTCAGCTCTTTCGATCGACAGACGGGTGACTCGGGCAGACACGCCTCGAGCCGCCTGGCGAAAGCGACCGTGCAAGACGTACCTCAGGCGCTCAGTGGCGCCCGGTGGACCGGAGGGTCCGGGCGTGGGCCCGGCCGGTCAGCGGCCAGCTTCGTCTCGGCGCCCTCCGCGAGGTGCGGAGGCGGGGCGCAGCCGTGCGCCCAGGAAGTCTGGCTCTGACCACATTCTATCAGCAGTCGCCGAGAGCCCCCGTCAGCCGGAGGTGGGCACCGTCGTCGTGCTCGCCGGCGCCGGTGGCAACGTCGTGGTGGTCGTCGTCGGTCGTCGTGGGCGTCGTCGTCGTGGTGGTCGTCGGTGGGGCGCGTGGTCGTCGTCGACGGCGGGGCCGTGGTCGTCGACGGCGGAGGCGCGACGCGTGGTCGACGACGTGGACGGACGCGGCGGAGCCGAGGAGGACGGCGCGGGCGGCGGCGTGCGGCCGGCGGCGGGCGGCCGGCTTGGCGGGGGCCGGGACGGTGCCGGTCGAGTCGGCGGTGGTGGTCACGCCGTCGCGGTAGGTGGCGGCCCAGGTCGAGCACGAGCTTCACGTAGGACGCCGACTGGTTGTAGCGCAGCACCGCCTTGGCCATGGTGGCCGGGTCGGACAGGTCGCCGACCGAGCAGAGCACGTAGCCCGCGGCGGTGGCGGCGTCGAAGACGTTGTTGGGGTCGGCGACCTTGTCGCCGTTGCCGTCCTTGCCCCACTCGGTCCACGACCCGGGCAGGAACCCCATGGGCCCGATCCCCCGGTCGAACGTCGCGTCGCCGTCCCACTTGCCGCCGTCGGTGTCGCGGATCACCGCGGTGCCCGGCATCGAGCCGTCGAGGAGCGGACCCATGATCCGCCCGCGGGTGTTGCCGTTGGCGTCGACGCGGCCGCCGAAGGCGTGGCCGGTCTCGACCCGGCCGACCCCGGCGACGAGCCACCAGGGCAGGTGGCACGAGGGCTTGGCGGCCGCGAGGTTGGCCTCCGCCCTGCGGTAGGCGGCGAGGACGGTGACCGGGATGCCGGTCGCCCCGTCCGTCGCACCGGGGGCGCCGGAGAGTGCGACCTGGGCCTGGGCCTCGACCGCGGCCACGTCGACCGGGGCCGCGTCGGGGGCGACAGCGGGAACCGGCCGGGGGCTCCGGCGCCACGGGGGTGGGGGTCGGGGTGACCGTGACGAAGGACCGGGTCGGCCCGCGCTCCTCCACCTCCGCCGACGGCCACTCCTCGTGGACCCCCGGGGGCAGCATCATGGCCGCCGCTGCCGCGGGCGGCGGCGGCGAGTCGGCGCGACTCGCATACGGGATGGCGATCGCGGCGGGCAGGGCGAGGGCGCCCAGGCAGCCGACGAGGAGGACCGGCAGGACCAGCGTCCGCGCTCGTCCGGCCCGACGGGAGACGGTCGGGCGCCGGGCCGGAGGCGCAGGACGGCGCGACCCCTCGGACTCCGGAACTCGCACTACTCGCAACCGCCGCACCGCTGCCCCTGCTCGACCTTCGTTGACGGAACCCCGAGGCCTCCGCTGCGTACCGTCGTCGGGTCCCCACGACCCGACCCACCCACGGTACGTCGGGTCGCCACGGATGGCACCAGTTCGGTGCGATCGCGCCGAGGTCCGGCCGGTAGCGTGGCCGGCATGTCGAGACACCGCCGCATCGTCCAGGTCACCGGGAGCGGTCGGTCCAGTGCGACGCCCGACGTGGTGCGCCTCGCGCTCGGCGTCACCTGCGACGGCGACGACGTGTCGTCGGCCCTGCGGCAGGTGGGTGAGCGGGTGCAGGCGATCGGTGCCGCGGCACGGTCCCAGGACGTCCGCGCCAGCGACATCAGCTCGACCGGGGCGGGCGTGCACCCCCGCTACGACCGGGACGGCCAGCGGGTCGTCGGCTACCAGGCGTTCCACCGGCTCGGGGTCATGGTCCGCGACGTCGACCGGGTGCGGTGCGGTCGTCGACGCCGTCGCCGGGGTGGCCGGCAACAGCCTGTCGGTCGACTCCATCCAGCTCGACCTCAGCGACGTCTCCGCCCTCCAGGACGAGGCGCGCTCGGTGGCGTTCCTCGACGCCCGCGCCAAGGCCGGCCAGTATGCGGCCCTGTCCGACGCGACGCTCGGCCCGGTGCTGTCCGTGGTCGAGGGGTCGGTGGCCGGCGGCGGCCCGCGCCCGATGATGCGGATGGCGATGGCCTCCGCCGACTCGGCGATGCCGGTCGAGGCCGGCGAACAGAGCGTCAGCGCCACGGTCACCGTCACGTGGGCCCTCGACGGCTCCTCCGTGACCGACTCCGAGTCGACTAGGGTCTGGATCGGTCCGATGGTCCGACTCCGGGCCGGAATAGTCGCCTCACCCGTCTCGTTGGAGGAGACATGGCTACAACCGAGCTGACCGCAGCGAACTTCGAGCAGACCGTGCTCGACAACGGCACCGTCTTCGTCGACTTCTGGGCCGAGTGGTGTGGCCCGTGCAAGCGCTTCGGACCCGTCTACGAGGACGTCTCGGAGCAGCACGACGGGGTCGTCTTCGCCAAGGTGGACACCGAGGCGGAGCAGGCGCTCGCCGCCGCCGTCAACATCACCTCCATCCCCACCCTGATGGCGTTCCGCGAGGGGATCCTCGTGTTCCGCCAGGCGGGGGCCCTGCCCAAGGAGTCGTTCCAGTCGCTCGTGCAGCAGGTCGGCGCCCTCGACATGGACGCCGTCCGTGCCGAGCTGGCCAGCAGCAAGGGCGAGGCCGACGCCGAGACCGGCCGGTGCCAAGGCCGAGCAGACCGCGAGCTGACCCGCATACGCGAGCTCTGAGGAACCGCCAGACCAGAAGGGCCCGACCGCATCGGTCGGGCCCTTCTGCTGTGGAGCGTGACGTGGGTACCGCGTGGTGGAGGTGGCGGGAATTGAACCCGCGTCCGATGACGAATGACCAGGACTTCTCCGGGCGCAGTGCGCTGTGGATTTTCTCGGCCCCGGAGCTCGCACGCACACGTTCTCCGACAGGCCCAGCCGAGTAAGAGTCCCACGCAGCCCCTCGACATGACTGCGCAGCAAGTTCCCTAGCTGACGCCAGGCACTGAGACGGGAACTAGCTCAGGCTGACGGACCTATGCGCTCGCTCAGGCGGCGAGGGCGAGGTCGGTGCTCTTGGAGTTGGCACCTATGGGTTTGCACGGAGCGTTAACGAGTTAACCGTGCATCCTCGGCCCGCTTCTCCTGGTGAAACGACCACCGTCGAAACCGATCACCCCCGTGAAGGGGTACCCACGTCACGCTGTTCAGTTGTCGCTGCGGTGTGCAACACCTCAGTATGCCGGTCAACGTCCACCCCACCAACCAGATTCCCGGCGCGGGAGAGCAGGATGCGGGTATGCCACCCACCACCCGCGTGACGCCCGCCCCCGGCCAGGAGTCGGTCTGGGACTACCCACGGCCTCCCCGCGTCGAGCCCAGCGCCGACGAGGTCGTCATCGTCCTCGGCGGCGAGGTCGTCGCGCGGACCCGCGCGGCGCTGCGGGTGCTCGAGACCAGCCATCCGCCGGCCTACTACCTGCCCTACGCGTCGTTCGCCCCGGGGTCGCTGGTGCCGGTGGGCGGGACGACGTACTGCGAGTTCAAGGGGACGGCGTCGTACGTCGACGTCGTCGGCGGCGGCCGGCGGGCCGCCGCGCCGGCTGGACCTACCGACGCCCTCCCCCGGCTTCGAGATCCTCGTCGACCACGTCGCGGTGATGCCCGGCGAGATGGACGAGTGCACCGTGGGCGGCGAGGTCGTCGTGCCGCAGGCCGGCGGGTTCTACGGCGGCTGGATCACCTCCCGGATCGTGGGCCCGTTCAAGGGCGGCCCCGGGACGACGGGCTGGTAGGCGACGTGAGCGCTGACGGCGTGACCGCCGAGTGGCGGCTGGTCCGGCGGCCGGTCGGGGAGCCGACGACCGAGGACGTCGAGCTGGTCGAGGTGTCGCTGCCGCCGCTGGACGACGGCGAGCTGCTGGTGCGCAACACCTTCCTGTCGGTGGACCCCTACATGCGCGGCCGGATGGACGACGTGCCCTCCTACGTGCCGCCGTTCCCCCTCGGCGCGCCGATGGTCGGCGGCGCGGTCGGCGTCGTCGAGTCGGTGAGCGGTGACGTGACCGACCGCGCCGGGCGGGTGGTCCGGCGCGGCGACACCGTCCTGCACGACGCCGGGTGGCGCACGCACGCGCTGCTGCCCGGCCGGGCGGTCCGCGTCGTCGACGCCAAGGCGGCCCCCGCCCAGTCCTACCTGGGGATCCTCGGTATGCCGGGGCTCACCGCATACGCGGGCCTGCTGCGGGTCGGCGAGTTCCGCGAGGGGGACCGGGTGTTCGTGTCGGCGGCGGCCGGGGCGGTGGGGTGCCTCGTCGGGCAGCTGGCCCGGCTCAAGGGCGCGTCGCTCGTGGTCGGGAGCGCCGGCGGGCCGGAGAAGGTGCGCTGGCTGCTCGACGACGCCGGCTTCGACCGGGCCATCGACTACAAGGCCGGTCCGGTGCGGGTCGGCCTCAAGGCGGCGGCGCCCGAGGGCATCGACGTCTACTTCGACAACGTCGGCGGCGACCACCTGGAGGCCGCGATCTCCAGCCTGCGCCGCGGCGGCCGGGTCGCGCTGTGCGGGGCGGTGGCGCAGTACAACGACACCGAGCCGCCGTCGGCTCCCCGCAACCTCGCGCTGGCCATCGGGAAACGGCTCACGCTGCGCGGGTTCATCGTCGTGGACCACCAGGACCTGCGGGACGAGTTCGAGGCCGAGGTGGGCGCGCTGGTCCGGGACGGGCGGATCGTGTGGCGCGAGACGGTCATGGAGGGCATCGAGCGCACCTTCGACGCCTTCGTGTCGGTCCTTCGCGGCGGCAACACCGGCAAGATGCTCGTCCGGCTCTGACCATGCCGCCGGATTCGTGCGGCCGGCGTACGGAATTCGGTGCGGTTCAGAGCACGAACCGGGAGACAAGCGGGTGGGTCAGGGGCGGGGTTGGCTCGCCGGCTCCACCATGGCGCGGGCGCGGGTCGCATACCGGCCGGCGACGACGCTGACGACCACGACGGCGAAGGCCAGCACGGCGGCGCCGGCGCTGAGCCAGCCGTAGCCGAGCGTCCCCACGACGACGCCGGCCACGGCCCCGCCGGCGGCCGCGGTGAACCCGGTGGCCATGTCGACGGTCCCCTGGACCCGCGGCCGGTGGCGGACCGGGGTGGCCGCCACCAGCAGCGTCGAGGAGCCGACCGTCCCGAACGACCAGCCGAGCCCCAGCAGGAACAGTCCCGCGCCCAGGCCGGCGCTCGCGCCCGGCGCCGACAGCCCGGCCAGGACCAGCGACGCGAGCAGGATGAGCCCGCCGATCCCGACGACGCGGGGGCTGCCGATCCGGTCGACGAGCATGCCCACCAGCGGCGAGAAGGCGAACATCCCGAGGATGTGGCCGCTGATGACGAGGCCGATGACCTCCAGGCTGGCGCCGCCGTGGTCCATGTGGATCGGCGTCATGACCATCACCGAGACCATGACCGCGTGGCTGAGCGCCATGCCCGACCGCCGCGAGGAGCACCAGCGGCGTGTGCAGGATGACCGGCCAGGGCCGCTCGTCACCGTCGTCGTCCGCGTCGGTCTCGTCGGCGGCCTCCTGCGCGCGGACCGAGCGGGCGAGCAGCAGCGGGTCCGGTCGCAGCCTCGTCCCCATCACCGCGGCGGCGGCCAGCAGGGCGACGACACTGAACACGAACGGCCCGGTCTTCTCCGGGATGTGCAGCCACCCGGCCACGACGGCTCCGAGCCCGCCGAGGTTCGGTCCGAGGACCGACCCGATGGTCGTCGCCCACACCACGGTGCTGAGGGCCCGGCCGCGGTGCTCCGGGAGCGCGAGGTCGGTGGCCGCATACCGGCTCTGCAGGTTGGTGGCGGTGACGGCGCCGAGCAGCACCATGCCGGCCAGCAGCAGCGGGAACGACCGGGCGACGCCGGCGACGATGCACAGGCCGCCGCCGAGGGCGCCCGCGAGGTAGCCGAGGGTCAGGCCCGGACGCCGGCCGTGGCGGGACATGTAGGCGGCGAGGACCGCCGCGACGACGGCCGCGCCGAGGGTCTGCGCGGTCTGCGCGAGCCCCGACAGCTGGTCGGAGCCGGTGACGTCCTTGGCCAGCAGCGCCCCGACCGCGATCGCCGCACTGAGCCCGATCCCGCCGATGGCCTGGGTCGTCACCAGCGTGCGGACCGTGTGCCGCTGCGCCTCGGCGACGTCGGGGACGGTGGTCACCGCCCCGAGTCTAGGGAGGAGCGGTGACGCCGGTCAGCCGGTGTTGCGCAGCCCCGCGGCGATGCCGTTGATGGTCAGCAGGAGCGCCCGCTGCAGGTCGCTGTCCGGCTCCTCGCCGTCGGGGACCTCGCGGACCCGGGCCAGCAGGGTGGACTGCAGCGCGTGCAGCGGGGCGAGGTAGGAGTCGCGCAGCTCGAGCGTGCGCCGCAGCACCGGCGCGGTCTCGAGCAGGCTGGACTGGCCGCTGACCGCGAGGATCTCGTCGACGGTGCGCTGGTGCTCCTCGCGGATCCGGTCGAACAGGCCGCGCCGAGCGTCGGGACGAGGGTGCGCACGTAGCGCGCCGCGATGTCGAGGTCGGTCTTGGCCAGCGTCATCTGGACGTTGGAGAGGAAGGTCCGGAAGAACGGCCAGGTGCGGTACATCTCGGCGCAGCGCCTCACCCCGGCCGTCCTCGCGGGCGGCGGCCAGGCCGCTGCCGACGCCGTACCAGCCGGGCAGGATGATCCGCGACTGCGTCCAGCCGAACACCCAGGGGATCGCGCGCAGGTCGTCGAGACCGCCGGCCCCGCCGGGACGCTTGGCCGGCCGGGACCCGATGTTGAGCTTGCCCAGCTCGTCCACCGGGGTGGCGGCGACGAAGAACGGCACCAGCGCCGGGTCGCGCACCAGCGCGCGGTATGCCGTCTGGCCGGCCTGCGCGACGACGTCCATGGCGTCGTCCCACTCCGCCAGGACCTCGCGCTCGAGCACGCGGGCTGCGGTGCAGGATCGACGCCTCGAGGACCGCGGCCAGCGCGCTCTCGAGGTTGAGCAGGCCCAGCTTGCGGCAGCGCGTACTTGTCGGAGAGGACCTCGCCCTGCTCGGTGATCTTGATCGGCCCGTCGAGGCTGCCGTCCGGCTGGGACAGGATCGCCTCCGCGGTCGGACCGCCGCCGCGGCCGACCGAGCCGCCGCGGCCGTGGAACAGCCGCAGGACGACGCCGTGCTCGCGGGCGACGTCCCGCAGGGCGCGCTGCGCCCGGTGGATCTGCCACTGCGAGGCGGCGATGCCGGCGTCCTTGGAGGAGTCGGAGTAGCCGAGCATGATCTCCTGCACGTCGCCGCGGGCGGCGACGACGCGGCGGTAGGAGGGGTCGCTCAGCAGGGCCTCCAGCAGCGGGCCGGCGGCCTCGAGCTCGGCGACGGTCTCGAACAGCGGCGCGAAACCGATCCGGGCCACGGCGGGGTCGTCCGGACCGCCGGGGTCGACGAGGCCGGCCTCCCGGGCCAGGACGACGACGGCGTAGAGGTCGTCGACGTCGTGGGTCATCGAGACGATGTAGGTCTCGACCGCGTCCCGGCCGTAGGTGTCGAGGGCCACCCGGATCGCGTCGAAGACGTCGAGCACCGCCGTCGGCCTCGTCGTCGAGGTCGTCACGGACCGCGCCGATCAGCGGCCGCCGGCTCGGCCATCTCGCGGGACAGGTAGCGCGATCCGGGCCGGACGGTCGAGGTCGGCGTAGGGACGGTCGAGCTCGCCGACGCGGTCGACGAGCACCGCCAGCGCCGCGTGGTGTCGCTCGCTGTGCTCGCGGACGTCGAGGGTCGCCAGGCCGAGGCCGATGGCCCGCGGCGGTGCGGATCAGCCGCAGGATCGCGCCGTCGGCGCTCAGCCGGTCGCCGTTGGCGAGCATCGAGTCGCGGATCAGGGTGAGGTCGGCGAGCAGCTCGTCGAGGTGCGCGGTAGTCGCGGCCCGGCTCGTGCGGCGGTGCCCGCGCGCCAGCCGGTCGCGGGTGCGCTGGAGCCGGACCCGGACGAAGGAGAGCTTGAGCCGGTAGGGCTCCTCGGCGTTGAGGCGGCCGGACCGCCGCATACGTGATCGGGCAGCGCCTCGGCGTCGGCCTCGAGGCTGGCGGTCAGCTGCGTCGGTGACCGCGCACGACCCGGGTGGACGCGGACGCCTCGGTGAGCAGGTCCTCGACCTGGTCGATGAGCACCCGGAGCCCGGCGCGGTGCTGCAGCCGGAGCGACGTCGAGGGTGACCGCCGGGGTGACGTTCGGGTTGCCGTCGCGGTCGCCGCCGGCCCAGGTGCCGAAGCGCAGCGGCCGCGCCTCGAGCGGCAGGGTGATGTCGATGGTCGCCAGCTGCCGGTCGAGCTCCTCGAGCAGGTCGGGGACGACCGAGGTGGCGAGCGAGCGCAGGTAGTAGGTCGAGGTGCGCGCCTCGTCGGTCGGCTGCGGGCGGCACGATGCGCAGCTCGTCGGTCTGCCAGAGCAGGTCGACCAGCTCGGCGAGGCGGCGCTCGCGCTGGGCGCTACGGTGCCCTTGAGGGCGGGGCGCCGCGGGTCGTCCCCCGCGTCGACGACGTCGGCGATCTTGCGCAGCAGGGTGAGCACGGTGCGCCGGGTGGCCTCGGTGGGGTGCGCGGTGAAGACCGGCCGGTACTCCACGCGGGCCAGGACCTCGTCGACGAGCTCGCGGTCGACCGACGCCGTCCGCGAGGGCCTCGCCGAGTCCGGCGGACGGTGCCCTCCAGCGGCGTCTCCTCGCCGGTGGTCAGCTCCTGGTAGCGGTGCAGCTGCTCGGTGACGTTGACGAGCTGGAAGTACGCGGTGAAGGCGCGGGCCAGCACGACCGCCGTGGCGTCGTCGACGTCGGCCAGCAGCCGGTGCAGCGCCTCGTCGCCCGGGCTCGCGGGCCGTGGCGCGGACCTGCTCGACGAGGGCGAGCAGCTCGGCGCCCTCGTGCCGGGTCAGCGCCTCGCCGAGCAGCTGGCCCAGCTGGCGTACCGAGGCCCGGAGCGCGGCGTGCTGCGAGTCGGAGGCCACTCCCCCGCCGAAGCGGGCGACGTCGAGCGTGCGGCGTTCGGGGCCGCCGTTCGGCGGCGGCGCCACGCCGGGGTCGGCGGTCTCGCGGGCGGTCATGGTCGTCAGTCTGACCGGCCGTGTTACGGGCGTGTGGCGTGGTCGCGTGGTGGACGCGTCGCGGCGACGACCGAGGCGGCTCACGACCGCCGGACCAGCGCCTCCACGTAGTCCTGGAGCGTCGTCGCGCCCCGGGTCGGCGAGTCCGGGAGCTCGGTCCCGCCATCGACGGTCGAACGCGGTCATCGCCGCGTAGGACTCGGCCGCCTCCGCGGAGAAGCCCAGCTCCCGGAAGGCGGTCGCCCAGCCCTCGCGCGGCGTGACCGCGACCTCGACCGGGCGGCCGAGCGCCGACGCCGAAGGCGCGCCGCGACGTCCGCCGGCGTGTAGCGCTCGGGACCCTCGACGTGGTGGAGGCCGGTGGCCGGCTCCGGCCCGGGTCAGCAGGTCGGCCGACGGCGACGCCCACGTCGGCGGGGGCCACCATCGGCAGCCGGAGGTCCTCGTCGAGCATCGGCGGGCAGCACGCCGCCGTCGCGGACCGGGTCGAGGACGGCCGTCCCAGTTGCTCAGCAGGTAGGCGACGCGGACGACCGCGACGGGGGCGTCGACCGCGGCGACGGCGCTGCTCGAAGCGGTGGAGGGTGCCGAGGTCGCCGATCCGCGTCCCCCGGCTGAGCGCCGTAGGTGGACAGGGCGACGACGCGCTCGAGGCCGGCGCCGTCGGACGGCCGCGGCGATGGCGTCACCGGTGGCGTGCTCGGTCGGCGTCGGTGTCGCCGGCGGTCGGGTCGGCGGGCGGGTTCAGCGCGAAGAGCGTGCCGCCCTCCGGCGAGCACCGCCCGCAGCGGCGTCGGCGTCACGGACGTCGAGGACGGCCGCGACGGCGCCCGTCGGCCTCCCAGCCGCGCGCCTTCGCCGGCGCTGCGGGTGACGACGGTGACCGGTTCGCCGCGGTCGAGCAGGGACCGCGCGACCGCCGAACCGAGATGACCGGTGGCTCCGAGGACGACATGCATACCGAGACCCTCGCACCCCCGCCTGACACCGGTTCGTGCTCTGAACCGCACCGAATTCTGTACCCCAGCCGCACGACCCGGGCGGGATTCGTGGAGCCGGCTACCAGGAGCCGGAGCTGGACCCGCCCACGCCACCGCCGCCGCTGAAGCCGCCACCGAACCCGGAACCGCCCGACGACCCGGAGCTGGCCGTGGCCGCGAAGGTGCCGCCCGCGGACGAGGCGAAGCTGCCGGCGCCGTCGGCGATGCTGGTGAAGTCGGGGAACATCGCGCCGCTGTAGAGGTACCAGCTCGGCATGATCAGCGGGCTGCCGGCGCCGCGGCGGCCTCGGCGACCTTCTGGAACGTCCCGGCCCACCGGTCGGCCACGCCGAACACGATGGCGTAGGGCAGGTAGCGGCTGAAGATCGCCGACGCCTCCTCGAACCGGATCTGGCCGGCCTCGGCGGTCTCGAGGTACTTGCGGAAGCCGAGCGACTGCGCGTACACCGCCGAGCCGGCCGCGGTCTTGGCCGCCATCCGCTTGCCGAGGATCCGGAAGATCAGCCCGGCGACGATCAGCCCGAGGCCGAGGACGACGCCGGACGGGATCGCCGATGCCGATGCCGCCGGTCTGGTCGATGGCGTAGGTGACGACGCCGAGGTAGAAGCAGCTGACGACGCCGGCGCCGATGAGCAGGAACCCGAGCGCCTGCCAGCCGTCCCGCTGCGCTGCGGCGACCGGCGGAACCAGCCGCGCTCGACGACCTCGGTGTACATCTGGCGGATCGCGAGGTTGAGCGTGGTGTGGAACTTGTACTTCAGCTCGGACAGCTTGATGTCGGGGCCGGTCGCGAAGATGCCGTCGAGGACCGTGGCCTCGTAGGGGCGCAGCGTCTGACCCGCGGCGGCGGGGGCTGCTGGATGAGGCGCCAGTCGGTGCGGGAGAAGACCGTCCCGCTCTGGATCTCCTCGATCCGCATGAACCCGCGCACCGCGAGGTCCATGACCGTCGCCGAGACGTCGATGGTGTCGGCCGACTCGTCGATGATCGTGCCGACCATCCCCGGCTGGACGCCGGGCGGCGGGTTGAACTGGACGGCGATCTCGGGCTTGCGCCCCGCAGGGTCGGCTGCGGCGACGGCGGGACGCCACCGGGGGCGACCGCGTCGGACGGACCGGGGGTAAGGCCCGGGGTCACGCCCGGCGTACCACTCGTCGCGGCCGCGCGTGGCGACGAGCACGCCCATGACGCCCGCGGCGACCAGCGGCGCGCCGATCCCGCCGGCCAGGGCCAGCGAGGTGAGCACCTTGGCCTGGCCCTCGTCGTAGGCCGACCCGTCGGCGCGCATGTCGGGCTTCAGCTCGCCGAACCCGGCCCGCGGCAGCGACGTCGCGATGGTGAGGTCCTCGTTGCCGAGCAGGTTGTCGGCCACGAACAGTCGCGGTCGTCCCGGCCTCGGCGCGGTCACAGGCTTGCCCGGGTCGGAGCCGCGGACGCAGTTCACCTCGGTCACGCCGCCCGGCCCGGTCACGGTGACCTTACCTGGTCCTTCGGGACCGCGTCGCCGAGGAAGACGTTGTAGAAGAACTCCGCGTGGTCCGGGAACGGGTTCATGACGTTGGCGAGGTGGTAGGTCAGGACGTAGGTCTCGGTGCCGCTCACCGTGACGTCGGGGTCACCGATCCGGATCTGCGTCGTCCCGCCGGACTGGTCGGTCACCTTGGTCTGCGTCGGTGCGCCGCTCGGGCTGGTGACGCTCTCGAGGTCGAGGGCGTAGTAGCGGTAGGAGTTGTCGGACGCCTTGCCGTTGGCGTCGGTGACCGCCTGGCGGGTGACGATGTTGCGCAGGATGCCGTGCTTGGCCCCGCTGCTGGTGCCGAAGACGTAGTCGATGGTCTCGGTGACCGTCGCGCCGCCCTCGGCGTCCAGCACGTAGTCCGCGCGGAACGACGACATCCGGTCGAACGACGCGTTCGCCGCCGGCAGGTATGCGGGTGCTCCGGCCTGCGCCGCCGCATACGCCGTCGCCGGCAGCCCGACGAAGGCGGCCGCGGCGAGGAGCAGGGCCCCGAGCGGCCAGCAGGCGGACTCTCACCGGGACTCCCGGGTGCTCATGGCGCGGTCGGCCTCCCGCCGGTCCTGCCGCTCGCGCAGGGCGTTGCGCTTGTCGTACTCGCGCTTGCCGGTGGCGAGGGCGATCTCGACCTTGGCCCGCCCGTCCTTGAAGTACAGCTGCAGGGGCACGACGGTGCGGCCCCGCTCGCGGGTCTTCGTCGCGATCTTCTCGAGCTCGTCGCGGTGCAGCAGCAGCTTGCGCCGGCGACGGGGCGCGTGGTTGGTCCACGTGCCGTTGAGGTACTCCGGGATGTGCACGCCCTCGAGCCACAGCTCGTTGCCGGAGAACTGCGCGAACCCGTCGACGAGCGAGGCGCGGCCCATCCGCAGGGCCTTGACCTCCGTGCCGGTCAGCGCGAGGCCCGCCTCGAAGACGTCCTCGATGTGGTAGTCGTGGCGCGCCTTGCGGTTGCTCGCGATCACCGATCCGACCGACGTTCCTTGGCCACCGCTAACGCCTCCCCGCTCGTCACGCTCGACTGCCGCCGTCCGACGCGCGCGGTCGACCCGCGAGCGAGGACACGCTACCGGGCCGGCCGGCGCCGACTCCTGCGAGATTGACGTCGGCCGGCGGCGCGGGGTTCCCGAGTCGGACCGCTACAGCCACTTCATCGGGTTGACGAACTGCCCGTTCTCGAGCGTCTCGAAGTGCAGGTGGCAGCCGGTGGAGTAGCCGGTCGTGCCGGAGTAGGCGATGAGCTGGCCGCGCTTGACCTGGCCGCTCTTGACGACGAACGAGGTGAGGTGGTTGTAGGTCGAGGCGAGGTCGACGCCGCTGACGATGCCGTGGTCGATGACGATGCGGTTGCCGTTGCCGCCGCCGTAGCCGGCGCTGATGACGGTGCCGTCGGCGGCCGCGACGACCGGGGTGCCGCACGGGCACCCCGAAGTCGGTGCCGGAGTGGAGCTTGTACACGTGCAGGATCGGGTGGAAGCGCATCCCGAACGGCGACGTGATCGGCCCGTTGGCGGCGTGCATGAGGAACCCGGTGCCGCCGGTGACCGGCGTGTAGGCGCGTCCGGCCACCTTCGCCGCCGCCTGCCCGGGCGGCCTCGGCCGCGGCCGCGGCCCGCGCCTGCGCCGCGAGGGTCGCCTGCAGCTGGGCCTGCTCGGCCTCGGCGTCGGCGAGCCGCTGCAGCTCGTCGGCCTTCTTCGGACTCGACCTGCGCCGCGTAGGTCGTACTGCTGCGCGAGGAGGTTGTCGAGGTTGGTCTTCGCGGCGGTCGCCGCCGTGCGGGCCGCCTGCGCCGTGGCGAGCGCGGCCTCGGCGTCGTGCTTGAGCTGGGTCACCTCGGCCTTGACGGCGGTGACGTAGGCCGCCTGCGCCGAGGCCTCGGAGCGCGCGTTCTGCAGCTCCTTCAGCGCGTTGTCGGTCAGCGAGGTGACCTGGTCGGCGAGGACGACCCGGGTGGCGAAGTCGTCGGCGCTGGTGGCCCCGAGCGCGACCGACATCTGCGAGCCGGCTCCGCCGCCCTGGAACAGGTCGGCGGCGAAGTTGTCGAGGACCGACTGGGTCTGGTCGAGCTTGACCTGGTTGGCGTCTGCGTCTCGGCGGCGCGCTGCTCGTTGGCCTGCGCGACGGCCAGCTGCGCGGCGACCTCGTCGTTGCGCTGGTTGGCGGTGCGCTCGGCGTCCTCGGCCTGCGCCAGCGCCGCCTGGGCGGCGGGCAGCTGCGCCTGGGTGGCCTGCAGCGCGTTGTAGGCGTTGGCGAGGTCGGCGGACGTCTCGTCGAGGGCGCCCTTGATGTCCTGGATCTGCTGGTCGACGGCGTTCTTCTGGTCGCCGTCGTCGGCCGCGGACGAGACCGCGCCGGTGATGCCGAGCGCCAGGGCGCAGAGCGCGGCCACCGCGGCCGCGGCCGAGCGGCGGGGCAGCGAGGCAGGCACTTCGGCTGAGGTGGCTAGACACGGAGGTACCTCCGGAGGGTGAACCCGGAGGTGAGCACGGCCAGGCCGACGACCCCGCCGATCACCCAGGGCGCGATGGCCACGACGTCGGGGACCCCGATGAACGCGGTGTCGATGAGGGCGGTGCTGAGGTAGCCGGAGACGCCGTAGCGGACCGTCGCATACAGGAGGGTCATGGCCAGCCCGGCACCGACGACGCGGCGACGACCGTCTCCATGATGAACGGCAGCTGGATGGTCGAGTTCGAGGCGCCGACCAGGCGCATGATCCCGGTCTCCCGCCGTCGGCTGAACGCGGTCTGGCGGATGGTCGTGGCCATCAGCAGGGTCGCGCAGAGGACCATCAGCACGGCCAGGGCGATGGCCGACCAGGACACGACGTTCATGAACGTGAAGAACTTGTCGAGCAGCTGCTTCTGGTCCTGGACCTTGCCGACGCCCGGCGCGCCCTGGAACGAGCTGGCGATGACGTCGAACTTGCTGGCGTCGGTGAGCGAGACGCGGAACGAGTCGGCGAAGGCGCGCTCGGTCGCCTGGTCCCCGAGCGGGCTGTTGCGGAACTGGTCCTTGAACCGCTGGTACGCCTCGCCCTGGGTCTCGTAGAAGACCTCCTTGACCGGCGGCTTCATGCTCTCCAGCTGCGCCTTGAGCGCGTCGCGCTGGGCCGGGGTGGTCGCCGCGCCGGCGCAGTTGGGGTAGAGCGACTTGTCGACGCAGAGGAAGATCGACACCTGGACGCGGTCGTACCAGTAGTCCTTCATCGTGTCGACCTGCCGCTGGGCGAGCAGGCCCATGCCGAGCAGGTACATCGAGATCATCGTCACGAGGACGACGGAGACCACCATCGAGACGTTGCGGCGCAGGCCGTTGCCGATCTCGCCGAGCAGGAAGCCGAGGCGCATCAGGTCACCGGCCTCGGCGGAGCTTCAGCCGGGAGGTCCGGGGCTCCTTCGCAGCGGCACCGACGACGACGAGCTCGTCGGAGTCGGGCCCGGCGGATGGGCGCCGTCGCGCGATCGCGGGCGGCCTCGGCCACGGCGTCGCGTCGAGGGCGTCCAGCGACGGGCGGGTGTCCCAGCCCGGGCATGACGATCTCGCCCGAGTTGTACTCGCCGCCGGCGTCGTCGCGGACGACGCGGCCCTCCTTCAGCTCGATGACGCGCTTCCGGTAGGCGTTGACGATGTGCAGGTCGTGGGTCGCCATGACGATCGTCGTGCCCGAGCGGTTGATCCGGTCGAGCAGCCCGACGATCTCCAGGCTGATGCCCGGGTCGAGGTTTCCGGTGGGCTCGTCGGCCAGGAGGATCGCCGGCTTGTTGACGATGGCGCGGGCGATGGCCACGCGCTGCTGCTCGCCACCGGACAGCTCGTGCGGGAGCCGCTTCTCCTTGCCCTCGAGCCCGACGGTACGCAGGGTCTCGGGGACGGTCTGGCGGATCACCGAGCGGGACTTGCCGATGACCTGCAGCGCGAAGGCGACGTTCTGGAAGACCGTCTTGTTGGGCAGCAGCCGGAAGTCCTGGAACACCGTGCCGATCTCGCGGCGCAGCTGCGGGACCTTGCGGTCGGGCAGCCGGGACAGCTCGCGGCCGGCGACGAAGACCGACCCGGAGGTGGCGTTCTCCTCCTTGAGCGCGAGGCGCAGCAGGGTGGACTTGCCCGAGCCGGACTGGCCGACGATGAAGACGAACTCGCCACGCTCGACCTCGAGCGACACGCCGTCGACGGCGGGCCGCGTGGTCCGCGGGTACTTCTTCGTCACGGTGTCGAACAGGATCATGTGAGCGTGGGCCTTCGGCTCTCGGTGGGGACCCTCGTCGGGCACCCTCGGGGGCTGTCGCGCATGCGAGCGTCCTTGGGAGCGTAAACCGGGCACCCGTGAAACGGGTGTTACTGATGTGACTCGGGCGTGGCGCCCTGGCCCCCCGTGCCTGCCCGGACCTGGGGTGGGCCGGGCACCAACACGGTAAGTCGGCATCAGCGGCGCAGGGAAGGCGTTTGCGGGGATGTCACCCGGATGTCACCCGTTCGGGCCAGTTCCCGACGATCCGGGGGCAGTGTGAGAGGTCAACGCGGGCTCGGCGTCGCGGTCGTCGACAGTCTCGATGCCGTCGAGCATCTCCGCCGCCGGCGGCTGGCGGCGCAGCGCTCCCCCACCCGTGCGTGGCGCCCTGGAGGAACGCCCACCAGCTCATCAGGGTGCTCCACCGGCCGAGCGTGGCGACGCGGATCGGGTCCTTCTCGCGGTCGAGGTCACGGTCGTGGCCCATGCGCGATCCAGGTCAGCGCCAGCGCGGCGGTGACGCCGAGCGCCAGGGCGCCGTTGCGGAACGCGGAGTCGACGGTGCTGTAGACGACCAGGCCGGCGGTCACCCAGACCATGATGCGGCTCGGCCAGAACCGGAGGCCCTCGGTGACGCCGAGGAACAGGCCGGCCCAGATGAGGTACCAGGGGTGCACGACCGGACCGGTCAGCACGATGATCGTGACGACCCACGCGAGCGCGCGGAGCGGCGCCACCGGGCCGAGCCGCCACGCGATGCGGGCGCAGACGAGGATGCCGAGGACCTGGCCGATCCGCTGGACCACCATGGTCGTGGTGTCGAGCGCATTGGGCACCTGGAGCCAGATGAGGACGTGCTCGAGGCCCATGCCGACGACGGTCACCGGGGACAGGACCGATCGCACGGCGCCGGGCACGCCCAGCGCGCCGAGCCAGCCCAGCCCGAGCCCGCAGGCGACGGTGATGGCGAGGAAGGCGGCCACGCAGGCGCCACCGATGCGGATCAGCTCGCGGAACACCTCGGGGATGGTCGGTACCCGGCCGTGTCGGCGACGGGCCTCCAGCGCGGCCACGACGAGGATGGCCGCGAGCCCCGGAGCCTTGATCGCGCCGGCGAGGGCGATGGCGATGACGGCCAGCCAGGTCCGCTTCTCCACCGCGAGGTAGATGCCGAGGACCATGAGACCGAGCATCAGCGCGTCGTTGTGCGCGCCGCCGACGAGGTGCATGACGACGAGGGGGTTGAGCACGACGAACCACGTCGTCATCCCGATGTCGTAGCCGAAACGGCTCGCGATCTTGGGCAGCAGGAAGGCGATGAGCGCGACCCCGAGGATGGCCGGCAGGCGCATGGCGACCGCCGCCGCATACGGGTGGCTGGGCCCGGCGATGTCGACGATGAGGTGCTGGATCTGCAGCTGCAGCGGCCCGTAGGGCGCCGGCGTGTAGAGCCACATCGGGTCGACGTTCTGGGAGTACTGCTCCGCGATCGCGGCCGGCCCGTAGCGGTAGGGGTCGATGCCGACGTGGACGAGGCGGCCCTGCCCGGCGTAGCTGTAGGCGTCGCGGCTGAACAGCGGCGGCGCGAGCAGCAGGGGCAGCGACCACAGCCAGAGGATGTGACGGGTCGGCTTCACCCCGGCCGGCGCGCGGGCGCAGGCGCAGCCACGAGTCGAGCATGAGCAGCACGCCGGCCATGAGCACGGCGGTGGCGAGGATGCGACCGGGCACGGTCTGCAGCCAGCCCAACACGGGGACGTCGGTGAAGGGGTTGACGTCGGGGAGGAAGGCGGGGGTGAGGCTGCCGACGAGGATGAGCAGCCCGGCGAAGGTGCCGCGGCGGACGGCCGGAATGCGCCAGGCGTCGGCCGCCCCCGCGATCTCGCGGGCGACGGCGAGCGCGACGGGACTGGCGGCGGGCCGCGTCAGCCCTTGGTCCACCGTCATCGCGTTTCTCGCTCCGTTCACCGTAGCTGAGTTTCGTTCCACTACCGTCTCGATCCGACACCTCATCCCCCGACGACGTCGTACCTGGGGTACGACCACATCGGCCGCCGACGACCTCGTCGGTGACGGATAGACACGCGTATGCCTGCTCGTCGCGCCACCCGATCTGGCCGACGCTGTTGCCGAGAGTACGGGCTGACGGCGACACACTGCGGGAGGTGAACGCCAGCCGGACGCAGATCGAGATTACATCGAAACCTTTGCGGACGCCTGCTCTGCTGGGGTGGAGGCGGCTGGTCGTGGCGCTGTGGGGCCAGATGGTGTGACGGACGTGTAACGACTCGGCCTCAGCGGGGTGTGAGGAGCGCCACGGGCATCGGGCGGCCCGACCTTGCCCTCGTACGGCACCGAAGCCCGGGTTCTCGTGCAGACACCTGGGCGAACGCGGCGTCGCGCTCGTCGCCCTCGAGCACGCGTACGGCGACATCGTGATGTATGTCACCACCTCCACCCCGGCCGTGTCGGTCGCCCGCAGGTTGCGGAACCACTGCGGCTCCTGGCGGCAGCACCGCCGGCCGATCCGACGACCAGCCAGCCCCCTCACGCTGGAAGGCGGCGACGGGTATGGTGAGCGGCGTGCCGCTCTTACGCCCGGCCACGGTGAGGATCATGACCGGCGAGCCGCCACGGCCTTGTTGCCGATCCGGCCGCCGCTGGTCCGGTAGACGCCAGACGCTGACGCGGTTGCCGAACCGGAAGAGGCGTCGATGCATGACCGGTCACGCCGGGTTCTCCTTCTCGCCGGTGCGGCGCCAGCGGATGCCCGCCTCGATGAAGTCGTCGATGTCGCCGTCGAAGACCCCGCTGGTGTTGCCGACCTCGTGCTCGGTGCGCAGGTCCTTGACCATCTGGTACGGGTGCAGGACGTAGGACCGCATCTGGTCGCCCCAGCTGGCCTTGATGTCGCCGGCCATCTCCTTCTTGGCCGCGTCCTCCTCGGCCTGCCGGACGAGGAGCAGCCGCGACTGGAGCACGCGCAGGGCGGCGGCGCGGTTCTGGATCTGGGACTTCTCGTTCTGCATCGAGACGACGATGCCGGTCGGGATGTGGGTCATCCGGACCGCGGAGTCGGTGGTGTTGACCGACTGTCCGCCGGGACCGCTCGAGCGGAAGACGTCGACCTTGATCTCGTTCTCGGGGATCTCGATCGAGTCGGTGCTCTCGATGAGCGGGATCACCTCGACCGCGGCGAAGCTGGTCTGCCGACGGCCCTGGTTGTCGAACGGGCTGATCCGGACCAGGCGGTGCGTCCCGGCCTCGACGGTGAGGTGCCCGAACGCATACGGCGCCTTGACCTCGAAGGTCGCGGACTTGAGCCCGGCCTCCTCGGCGTAGCTCGTGTCGAGCACGGTCGTGGGGTACTGGTGGCGCTCCGCCCAGCGCAGGTACATCCGCATGAGCATCTCGGCGAAGTCCGCGGCGTCGACGCCGCCGGCTCCGGAGCGGATCGTGACGACCGCCTCGCGCTCGTCGTACTCGCCGGACAGGAGGGTTCGGACCTCGAGCTCGCCGACGTCCTTCTTGAGGGCGGCGAGGTCGCGCTCCGCCTCGGCCATCGTCTCGGCGTCGCCGCCGTCCTCCGTGCCCATCTCGACGAGGGTCTCGAGGTCCTCGACGCGCTGGTCCATCCCGACGACCCGCTCGAGCTCGGTGTTGGCCCGCGACAACGCCGAGGTGACCTGCTGGGCCTTCTCCTGGTCGTCCCAGAGATCCGGGACCGAGGCCTGCTTCTCGAGGTCGGTGATCTGGGCGCGGAGGGCGTCGAGGTTCGTCACCTCGCGCACGGAGTCCATCGTCGCGCGCAGGTTCTTGATCTCCTCATGGAAGTCGACAGCCACGAGGGTCCAGCCTAGTTCGTCGCTCGCCGTGGTCAGGGACGCGTGGAGACCCGAGCCAGCGAGGCCGGGGTCGCGCGGGCCATGATCGGCCGGAACGCCAGCGAGTGGCCGACCGGCGCGATGCGGGCGGCCAGGTCGGGGATCCGGGCGCTGGCGCCGATGAGGAGTCGGGCCTTGCGGCGTTCGACGGCCCGCATGACGAGCTCGGCCGCGCGCTCGGGCGGGATCCGGAGCATCCGGTCGAACGTCTCCCGCCCCGCTGCCACGTCCTCCTCGCGGACCCCGGACGCGGCCCGCGCGTTGCGGGCGATCGCCGTGCGGATGCCGCCCGGGTGGACCGTCGTCACGCCGATCCCCTGCGGCCGCAGCTCGGACCGGAGCGACTCGCTGAACCCGCGCAGGCCGAACTTGCTCGTGCTGTATGCGGTCTGGCCCGGCGGCGCGATGATCCCGAAGATGCTGGACACGTTGACGACGTGCGCGTTCCGGGCCGCCAGCAGCGTCGGCAGCAGGTGGTGGGTGAGCCGGATCGGGGCGCGGAGGTTGATGTCGACCAGCCACTCGAACTCCTCGAGCGACGTCTGCTCGAACATCCCGGCCAGCGCCACGCCCGCGTTGTTGACCAGGAGGTGCAGCTGCGGGTGGGTCGCCCGGATGCCCTCGGCCACGACCGCGAGCCGTTCCGCGTCGGCCGAGGTCGACGATCGATCGTCCCGACCTCGACGTCCGCGTTGAGGAAGCGCACCTCGGAGGCCACCGCCCGCAGCCGCTCGGCGTCGCGGTCGAGGAGCACGAGGTTCATGCCGCGTCGCGCCAGCGCGTGGGCGACCTGCTCGCCGATGCCGCTCGCGGCGCCGGTGACGACCGCCGTCCGCGCCGCGGAAGACGAACCGCGGGAGCCCGCTCACGACGCCCTGCCCGACCGTGATGCGGCCGAGCGCAGGTCCGTGGCGCGCGTCGTCGACGGGCCACGAACGTCATGTCCTGCTCGATCCGCGCGCGCCGCACCGCCCGGCGGTCCACGAACCAGTTCTGCCGGATCGTCCACGGCTCGCGGTCGCCCTGCTTCGGGAACCGGTCCTGTCCGCGCACGGACGTAGCCCGAGGTGAGGTCCAAGACCGGACGCGGACGCATACCGGCAGGGGCGACCGGCGTGGCGGACTCCGCGTCGTGCTCGTCGAGGTAGTCGAGGACCCGGCACGACGAACGCGTGGGTCACCTCGGCCCGCAGCGTCCAGGACGCGTTGACGTACCCGATGCAGATGGCGAGGTTCGGCACACCGCTCAGCATCGCCCCGCGGTAGACGAACGTCTCGCCGAGATCGACCGGTCTGGCCGTCGACGACCAGGTCGAGGCCGCCGAGCGGCCAGCAGGGTCAGCCCGGTCGCGGTCACGACGACGTCTGCCTCGACGACGCGTCCGGAGCCCAGCTCGAGCCCCTGCGGGACGAACCGCTCGATGCGGTCGGTGACGATCTCGGCCCGTCCGTCGGCGACGGCGTGGAGGAAGTCGTTGCCGGGCGCGATGCAGAGCCGCTGCTCCCACGGGCCGTAGCGCGGGGTGAAGTGCTCGGCGACCGCCGCCTCGCCGACGACCGCACGCATACCGCGGCGCAGGTATGCGGCGGCGACCCGCGGGGCCCGGCGGGAGATCTCGTACAGGCCGATGCTCACCGCGGCGTTCTGGGTGCGCAGCACCGAGGCGACCAGCGCGGTCGGGCAGCCAGGCGGCGCAGCCGCGCCGGCGACCGGGTCGTGCGGGTCGACGCCGGCCACCCAGCTCGGCGAGCGCTGGACCATGGTGACCTCCGCGCCGGCGTCGGCGAGGGCCGGCACGAGGGTGACCGCGGTCGCGCCGCTGCCGATCACCGCGACCCGCCTCGCCCGGACGTCGAGGTCGTCGGGCCAGAACTGCGGGTGGACGACCCGGCCCCGGTAGTCCTCCAGCCCGGCGAAGTGCGGCGTGTAGCCGGCTGCGTAGTCGTAGTAGCCGGTGCAGCCGTAGAGGAAGGCGCAGGTCCACGTCTCGTGGCGCCCGTCGGCGAGGACGTCGAGCGTCCACCGTGCCTCGGCCGACGACCACTCGGCCCGAAGCACCTTGCGGCCGAACCGGATCCGCGTCGTCGATCCCGTATGCGGCGGCGGTGTCCTCAGGTAGTCGCGGATCGTCGTCGCCGTCCGCGCGCGACGTCGGTGCCCCGCCAGGGCGCGAACGGGAGGCTCAGCGTGTGCATGTCGGAGTCGGACCGCACGCCGGGGAAGCGGAACAGGTCCCAGGTGCCGCCGATCGCCTCCCGCGCCTCGAGGATCGCGAAGGAGGTGCCCGGGTCGCTCGTGCTGCAGGTGCCACGCCGCGCCGATCCCGCGCGAGACCGGCCCCGATGACGAGGACGTCGACGTCCCGTGCGGACATCAGCGGCGGCTCAGAGCGAGGACAGGATCGCCGGCGTCGCGCGGTCGACGATGTCGGCCTCCTCCGGGTGCCGCTTGACGTAGGCCGCGACGAACGGGCAGACCGCCACGGCCCGACGCCCCGAGGCGCGGACGTCGGCGAGCGCGCCCTTGACGAGGACTCCGCCGAGGCCCTGGCCCTCGTAGTTCGGCGTCGATCTCGGTGTGGATGAAGACCCGTCGCTGGCCGCCGCCCTCGCCACCCGGGCCGGTCGAGGTAGGCCGCGAACCCGGCCACCCGGCCGGCCACGACGATCTCGTAGCGATGCTCGGCGGGGTTGTCCCGGACGGACGTCGCGCTGGTCTGGACGCCTCCGGCCGCCTTGGCCGGGGCTGCGTGCTGGTCGGTCACCGGAAGACCGTACTCGACGGTGCCGGTGTTCACCGGTGTGGGGATTGCGCTGAGGCCGTGGAGGCCCGGCTCCCGGGTTTGTCCGTCGTCGCCCCTATCGTCGGGGCATGTTCGGGTCGCAGGCGCTGGACACCGCCATCGGGCTGGTGCTCATGCTGTTCATCCTCGCGACCGCCACGTCGAGCATCCTCGAGCTCATCAACCGGCTCGCCCGCACCCGGTCCAAGAACCTCCAGTCGGCCCTCGGCTCGCTGCTCGGCGGCACCGGCAACGGCGGGGCCGACGCCAAGGCGGCGCTCGCGGCCCTCCAGCGGACCTCGGTGTATGCGGCGGCGACCGACTCGTCGGACGGCAAGGCACCCGCCTACCTGTCGGCGAAGTCGTTCGCGGACGCCGTGCTCGAGCTGGCCTCGGACGCCGGCTCGTCGCCCGATGCCGTCCTGCCCGGGCAGCTGCGCGACCGGCTCCAGACGCTGCTGCAGGAGTCGAGCAACGACGCCCTCGAGCTGCGGGCCGGGCTGGAGCGGTGGTTCGACGAGGCGATGGGGCGGCTGTCCGACTCCTACAAGCGGCAGGCGACGCTGTGGCTGGGCGCGCTGGGGTTCGTGCTCGCGGTGGTCGTCAACGCGGCGACGCCGGACGTCGTGGCCCGGCTGTGGACCGCGCCGGTGACCCGGGAGGCGGTCGTGTCGGCGGCGCAGAACGTCGGCCAGACCGGCAACGCCTCGCTGCTGCGCGACGTCGCGGGGATCACCAACACGCTGACCGAGGTGTCGATCCCCGTCGGCTGGATGGGGGTGGCGCCCGACGGGTTCGGCTGGTGGGTCGGGCACGTGCTCGGGTGGGGGCTGACGGCGGTGCTCGTGATGGTCGGGGCGCCGTTCTGGTTCGAGCTGCTCGAGCGGCTCATCACGTTCAAGTCCGGCGGGCTCCGGTGGCCAGCCGGCCCGGGCCGACCAGGACCCCGCGGCCGCGACGCCGCGGGTGCTGGCGCGCGACCAGAACCCCGCCTACATCGCGTCGGCGCTCCGGGTGGTCGGTGCGGCCGGGGCTCCGGGTTCGCCGGGTACGCCCGGCGAGGTCGAGGTGTCGGTGCCCGAGAGCGAGCTGCTGAAGAACATCAAGCGCGCGATCGCCCTGAGCGCGCCGGCCGCTCGCTGAGCGCGTCTGGGCCGCGCGGCCTTACTGCAGCGGGGCGCGGGCGCCGGGACTCGACGGTGATGGTCACCGACTGGCCGAGCGCGGACAGCAGCCCGCCGGTCATCGGCAGCTCGGCGGTCCCCTGGAGGACGACGACCGCAGTCCGGCCGTCCGTGGTGCCGGTGCCGCCGGCGAGCTGCCAGCTGCTGATGCCGTAGGGCATCGGGCGGGTGGCGAGGTTGGCCTCGACGGCGCGTTCGACGGTGCCGTTGCTGACGACGACCGCATCCCCGATGCCACCGGAGTACGCGGCGGCCTCGTCGAGGGCGTTCGCCGCCTCCAGCGCGGCGGAGTCGGAGGCGTCGTGCAGCCGGGCGCGGGCGATCTGCGCGGCGGTGACGTCCACCCCGCCGACGACGAGGAGCAGGACGACGCCGAGCAGTCCGAGGATGAGGATCGACACCTGGCCGCGGTCGCGGCCGGCGTCGCGACCGGCGCCGACCGCCGACCCGCCGATCCGCGAACACCGACGCATACCGCTCCTCACCGGCCCCGGAACCGGTCGACCGTCGCGACGTGGGTCGCCGAGACCGGCAGGACGGCGGGGATCGCGCCGCTGAGGATGTCGGGGACCAGCGGCAGCCGGACGTCGACGGTGGCGACGGCCTCGACGCGGCCCTGGGGTCGCAGGCACGGCGAGCCGTCGCACTGGAGCCGGATCGCCCCGTCGGCGCCGAAGTCGTAGTCCTCGAACGAGATCCGTGCGGCGGCCTGCGCCCGCGCGTAGGCCGAGCCTCGTCGTCGGTCGCGGTGGTGAAGGCGCGGCCGGCCTCGCGGGAGGCGGTCGACACGGCGAAGGCGGCGGCCTGGACCCGCGAGAGCGTGGCGACGAAGTAGACGACGGGAACCAGGAGGAGCAGGCCGACGACGAGGAACTCGACGATCGCGCGGCCGCTGTCCCGGCGCGCCAGCCGGAGGCTCCAGCGAGGGTCACTGGCCCTCCTGGAACGCGCGGCCCGTGACGGTCATCGACGCCGGTCGGCACCGACCAGACCGATCACCGGAACCGGCGCGCGACACCGGTCACCTCGACGACCTGGACGCCGGCCGAGGTGGTCTGCCGGGTGGCGGTCACGCCCTGCGCGTAGGAGCCGTTGAGGTCCCGGGTGATGAGGTCACGCGTCCTCTCCGCGCCCTCGTCCAACGAGGCACCGGCGCGGGCGCCGAGGCGCGCGCCCTCCGACGCGTCCGAGATCAGCGCGTTGCGGACGTAGAGCACCAGCGCGAGCTGGAAGATCCCCATGCCGAGGAGGACGACGAGGCCGCCGACCATGGCGAACTCCGCGATGGCCGAGCCCTGGTCGCGGCGACCCGGTCGGCGCGTCAGGACGACGCACCGGGGTCATTTCCCGGTGACCTTGGACAAGGCGTCCTGGAACATCGACGTCAGCGCCGGGCCCGGCGAGCAGCCAGATCGCGGAGACGAGCCCGGCGGTCATCACGGTGATGAGGACCCAGCCGGGCACGTCGCCCCGGTCGCGCCGGTCGGTTCGCCGCGCGTGCGCGGCGTACAAGCGGCGGCGGTATGCGCCGTCGACGGCAAGGCGGGTCAGGGTTCTGGTCATGTGCTCTCCTCGGGTGCTGGGGCTCCGGTGTCAGACGGCGAGCCGCAGGAACGCGACGCCGGGGTAGATGGCGAACAGGACGGTGACGGGAAGGACGAGGAAGACGACCGGGATCATCATCCCGATCTCCTTGCGGCCGCCCTCCTCCATGACGGCTCGGCGGCCGGACTCGCGGACGTCCTGCGCCTGGGCGCGCAGCACGTCGGCCAGCGGGGTGCCGCGCTCGACGGCGACGACGATCCCGTCGACGAACCGCGACAGGCTGGGCAGCCCCGTGCGGTCGGCCAGACCCTGCAGGGCGGTCGGCAGGTTCGCGCCGGCCCGGGCCTCGGCGAGGCAGTCCGCGAGCTCGGACGACAGCTCGCCGCGAGAGAGCCGGCAGACGCGGTCGAGCGCACCGGTCGCACCCTCGCCGGCGCTGACCGCGAGCGCGAGCAGCTCGGCGATCGTGGGGAACTCGGCCAGCATCCGCCGCTCCCGCTGGTTGGCGGCTCGGGTCAGCCAGAGGTCGCGCGCCACGATGCCCGCGCCCGCGAAGCAGACGACGAGCAGGACGACCGGTAGCGGCGGAGGCGCCGCGGAACAGCATCGCGAGCGCGCCGAGGACGACGCCGACGAGCGCGCCGACGGCGCCCCAGACGACCTGCTCGGCGCGGAACCGCTCGACGTCGGGCGGCTGTCCGGCGCGCAGCAGGCGGCGGCGGACGGAGGCGGCACCGCCGAGGAGGCGCTCGACGGCGCGGGCGAGGTCGGTGAGGAGCGGACGCAGGAGCCGGGCCACGCCGGCGACCGAGACGGGTCGGTGCGGTGACAGCAGCCGGGAGGGGCGAGGCGTGTCGCGCAGGTACGGCTCCAGCCGTTCGATCAGCCCGGGCCGACGCGACAGCGGCAGCCCGACGACGACCAACGCCAGCCCCAGAACACGGCGGCCCCGACGAGCGCTCCCGCCCAGTCCAGGCGAGGGCCGACACCGCGGCCAGTCGGTCCAGCTCGCCACGCCGCGCACGACCGCCGACCAGCACAGCGCTCACCGCAGCACCCGCTCTTCCTGGGGCAGCCGGCCGATGCGCACCATGAGCCGGTAGGCGACGACGGTGACCGCTGCGCCGACGAGAGGACAGCGACACCGGCCGGCGAGCTGTAGGCCTGCAGCGAGTCGCGCTGGAACGACATCATCGCGAGGACGACCCACGGCGCCGCACTGGCGAGTCGCGCGGCGTTGACCGTCCAGCCCTGGCGCGTCTCGAGCTCCGCCCGGGTGCGCGCGTCCTCGCGGAGGAAGGTCGACAGCGTCCGCAGCAGCCGGCCGAGGTCGGAGCCGCCCACCTCGCGCGCGATCCGCAGCGACTCGACGAGCCGGTCGCCGACGGGTCGGCCAGCCGCTCCTTGAGCCGGTCGAGGCAGTCGTGGAACCGCCCGGTCGTGCGGTAGTCCTCGGCGAACGCCGCGAAGGCGGGTCGCAGCTCCTCGGGTCCGCGGATCGCCAGCTGGCTCAACGCTTCCGGCAGGGCCAGCCCGGCGCGGACCGCCGAGGCGATGTTGTCGACGGCGTCCGGCCACAGGTCGCGAAGGTGCGCACGACGAGAGCGGGCCCGCATCCGCACGAGGGCGAACGGCGCATACGCGGCCATCGCGGCGAAGCACAGCGCGACCGGCGTCGACGCGGGTACTCGCCTGCATGAGCGCGAAGACCAGCACGCCCGGCCAGGACGCCGGCGGTGACGACGTTGCCGGGGCTGACGCTGGTGTAGCCGGCCTGGGTGATGTCGTCCTGCAGCCGCGCCCGCACGCCGACGCGACCGGCCGGCGCGCGCTGCTCCTCCCGTGGCCAGAACGACCACCAGATGCAGAACAGGCCGATGCCCAGCAGCAGCCCGACGGCGATCCCGCGCATCAGGCCTCCTGCGCCAAGAGGGCACGTGAGGTCGTAGCCGGCGCGCTCGAACCGGTCGGTGTGCGGCGGGAACCCGTCGGCCCGGGTGAGCCGCCCGGCGCGGGTGACGAAGAGGTCGGCGATCTCCACGACGTCGCCCTCGACCCGACCGGGGATGCCGACGATCTCGTGGACGCGGCGCACGCCGTCACGGTCGATGGCCTGGTGGACGACGATGTCGACCGACGACGCGACCGTCGGGACGACGAACCGCGACCCGACGTTCTCGCCCGCCAGCAGTGGCAGCGTGCACATCTTGACGATCGCCTCGCGCGCCGAGTTGGCGTGGAGGGTGCACATCCCGGGAACTCCGCTGTTCAGCGCGATGAGCAGGTCGAGGGACTCCGCCTGCCGCACCTCGCCGACGATGATGCGCGACGGCCGCATCCGCAGCGCCTCCTTGACCAGACGGCGCAGCGGCACCTCCCCGGTGCCTTCGAGGCTCGGCTGGCGGCACTGCATGCTGGCGACGTCGCGCAGCGGGATCTTGAGCTCGAAGACCTCCTCGCAGGTGACGACCCGCTCGCGCGACGGGATGGAGGCGGCGAGGCAGTTGAGGAGGGTCGTCTTGCCGGCCTGCGTCCCGCCGGCGACGAGGATGTTGAGGCCCGGCCACGACGCAGGCGTCGAGGAACCGGGCGGCCTGAGCGGTGAGCGTGCCGAGGCGGACGAGGTCCTCGAGGTGGTCGGCCCGGACGACGAACTTGCGGACGTTGACGTGCCAGTGGTCGCGCGTGATGTCGGGGATGACGACGTGGAGCCGGGACCCGTCGTGACAGCGTGGCGTCGACGAACGGGGACGACAGGTCGACCCGGCGGCCCGAGGTGCGCAGCATGCGCTCGACGAGGTCGCGCACCTCGTCGGGCGTGAGGATCGTCGTGGTCAGCTCGGCGACGCCGCGTCGCGCGATGAAGACCTTGGACGGCTCGTTGATCCAGATCTCCTCGACCGTCGGGTCGTCGAAGTAGGGCTGCAGCGGACCGAACCCGGCCACCGTGTCCAGCACCTGCTTCGCGGCGTCCTGCCGGTCGACGAGCACCGGCATACCGCCGTGCAGGGAGCGCTCGTCGTAGTCGGAGATGACGTCCTGGACGAGCCGGCCGACCTCGGCGGGGTGGCGCGCAGGGTCGAGCCCGGACCGGCGGATGAGCTCCCGCACCTCGCCTTCGACGACCCGCACGGCATCGGTCACCGACGATCCCCTTCCCGGCCCGCTCGTGCGGACGCCCTCCTGCCTGGTTGATGCCGGTCATCGTAAGGGCACGTCATCGTTCGCACGACCGGGCAAGCACAGGATCAACCGCCTTGTGGATAACCCTCGGGCGTTGTCACCGGGAAACGATCGAATGCCAGGGCGAGAGAGGGGGGACAGATGCGCATCCAGCTGACGGTCCGTGGTCCGGGTGTCGGGCCGGACCGCGAGGTGGTGGTCGAGTGCGGTGCGGGTGCTCGGGCCGCACGACCTCGCGACGGCCCTGCGCGGGCAGTCCGTCGTCGTGGCGGGGAGGCGCGTGCCGGACGACCGCGCTGTTAGGACTTCCGCCGTTGCTCGAGGGAGCGGTGGTGGTCGTCGACGGCCCCGCGGCGCCGGCTCGCCGGCGACGTCGGTGTGGGAGCTGTGCGTGGAGGACGGGCCGGACATCGGGCTCACCTTCCCGCTGCCCGTCGGCCCGGTCGTCGATCGGTCGCGGCGAGCACGCGACGGTCTCGTTGACCGACCCGCTGGTGTCCCGACGTCACGCCGAGGTCGATGTCGGTCCGGGACGGCGGTGTCGGTGCGCGACCTCGGAGGCACGAACGGCACGCGGGTATGCGGCGTCGCGCGTGCCGCACTCCCTCACCCCGCTCGCGGTCGGTGACGTCCTGGAGGTGGGCAGTACCCGGCTGCGGTTGCGGCCGGCCACCCGCGCCGCCCGCCTCCGACCCGACGGTGAAGGCCACCTGGTGGTCCCGAACACCGCACCGAAGCGCACTCCCCCGGACGAGGTCGTGGTGTTTCCGTCGCGACCTCCGACGAGTGCGAGACCGCCGTTCCCGTTGGTGGCGCTGGTGGTTCCGATGCTGCTGGCAGGGGTCCTGGCCCTCGTGATGCGGTCGCCGACCATGCTGCTGTTCGGGCTTACCGGCCCGGTGCTCTCGCTCGCCACGTGGCTCGGGGAACGCCGTCGACGGAGGCGCTCGACCCGCGGTTCCGATCCCGGGGCCGGCGGGGTGGAAGCGCGAGCGGCCCTCGACCAGGCGCTCGTCCGTGAGCGGGAGGCGCTGGAGCGAGCGCACCCAACGCTGGTCGACGTGCTCAGCGTCGCCGAAGACGAGGTCGGGCTCGCTGTGGCGGGGCAGCGACGTCCAGGTACGAGTCGGCGTCGGCCCGCGTCTCAGCGCCGTGACGGCTGGACGGAGAGACGGCGCCCCCGCCGCCCTCGCACGCAGCACGCCCCCGTGACCGTCGACCTGTCCGTGGTGGGCGTTCTGGGCGTATGCGGCGAACGAGCTCTCGTTACGCGCGGCGGCCGGCGGGATCATCGCTCGACTGGCGACGACTGCGCCCCCGAGCCGGCTGCAGCTCGCCGTGGTCGTCGCCGAGCCGGCCGACGAACGCCGACTGGGAGTTCGTCGCTCGGCTGCCGCACAGCCGGTTCGTGGCCGGGGCGGCGCAGAGCCGGGCGCCCGTGGACGCGGTTCTGGCCGAGATCGCTCGCCGCGAGGACGCGGACCGGGTGCGTGCTCCGCCGGAGCATCCCGTCGTGGTCGTCATCGTCGACGGCTGGCCCGCCGGAGCGGCCGCCCACCGGCTGGACGCGGTCCTGCGGCGCGGTCCGGCGGTGGGCGTCGTCGCCGTCGTGCTGGCCGCGACCCGACGCCAGCTGCCCGCGTGCGGTGCGGTGCTCGCACTGGAGGCCACCACCGCGCGGTTGTCGCTCGCCGGGGCCGCGGACGGTCCCGACGACGCGCCGCAGGTGCTGGTCCCCGACCTTCCCTCGCCGCGCTGGCTCGCGCGGATGTCCCGCGCTCTGGCACCACTGCGGGAGGGTCCCGGGGTGCGGCTCGGGGTCAGGGGCGTCCGGTGAGCTCCCCAGTCCGTCCGGCTGCTCGACCTCGTCGGCGAGGTGGACACCGCGTCGGTCGTCCGCGCGCTGGCGCGCCGGTGGGGCTTCGACCCGGGCGGTCCTCGGCGTGGCCGCGACCGGGCCGCTGGAGGTCGATCTCGCTGTCGACGGGCCGCACGCGCTGATCGCGGGCACCACCGGCGCGGGCAAGTCGGAGCTGCTGCAGACCCTGGTCTGCTCCTTGGCGCTGGCCAACCGCCCGGACGAGATGACCTTCCTCCTCGTGGACTACAAGGGCGGGGCGGCGTTCCGGGGCTGTGCCGGCCTGCCGCACGTCGTGGGTGTGGTCACCGACCTCGACGGTCACCTCACGGCGCGGGCGCTCACGTCGCTGGCGGCCGAGCTGCGACGGCGCGAACGGCTGCTGGCCGACGTCGGAGCGGGCAACCTCGACGAGTACCGCCGCATACGGGCGCGCGACCCCGGCCGGCCCGCCGCTGCCGCGGCTGGTCATCGCGATCGACGAGTTCCGCGTCCTCGCCGAGGAGCTGCCCGACTTCGTGCACGGCATGGTCCGGCTCGCCGCGGTCGGTCGCTCGCTCGGTGTCCATCTCGTCCTCGCCACCCAGCGTCCCGGAGGGATCGTGTCGGCCGACATCCGCGCCAACGTGAGCCTGCGGATCGCCCTGCGCGTCCGCGACCGGACCGACTCCATCGACGTCCTCGACGACCCGGACGCCGCGTCGATCGACGCCACCACGCCCGGACGCGCCACGCTCAAGGGAGCGGCGACCCCGCTGACGCGGTTCCAGTCGGCTCGTGTCACCGGTGGTCCGGGCCCGGTCCAGTCTCCTGACGGTGACGGAGGTCGGTCGCGCGGGTGGGGCGCCCGCCGCCGAGGTCGGCGGCCGAGCGTCCTCATCACGGGCCCGACGCGACGAGCGGTCCGAACGGCGCAGCCCGCGATCTCGACCGCATCGTCGCCGCCGCCCGCGAGGCCAGCGTCACCCTGGGCATCGCCGAACCTCCGAAGCCCTGGTTGCCGCCCCTACCCGACCGCCTGACCGTCCGGGCCCTGGGCGAGGACGCCGACCGCTGCGACGGTCCCCCTCGGGCTGGAGGACGTGCCGAGCGAGCAGCGGCAGTCGGTGTGGTCCTGGTCGGTCGCCGACGGTCATCTGGGCATCGCCGGCGGTGGCCGGAGCGGCCGGACGACCGCCGTGCTGACGGTGGCGGTACAGCTGGCCGCCGGCCTGTCCCCCGCAGCCCTCCACCTGTACGCCATCGGGCCGGCCGACCTCGTCACCCCTCGCGGCGTTGCCGCACACCGTCGGCGGTGGCCGACATCGACGACCCGGAGCAGGTGCGCCTGGTCGTCGAGCGCCTCGCCGGGCTGCCTCGACATGACGACCACGCAGCGCGCCCGGTGCTCCTCGTGGACGGCTGGGAGCGGCTCGGCGGGACACGGCCACGGTGGCCTGGCGGCGCAGGTCCGGTCCCTGCTGGAGGGCTCCGGGACCACGGGTCTGCGCGCGGTCGTCACCGGTGGGCGCGCGCTCCTGGCCGGGCAGCTGGTGCCGGTCCTGCCGCAGCGGCTCGTGCTCGCGCTGGGTGACCCCGTGGAGCTGGCGATGGCCGGCATCCCCGGAAGGGCCGTGCCGGTGAGGCAGCCGCCGGGCCGGGCGCTCGACGCGCGCACGCACCGTGAGGTGCACATCGCCACGCTGGAGGGCGACCCGACCGCAGCGGCGGGTGTCGTCGCGGAGCGCTGGGCCCGATGCCGCCTCGGCGACCACCCGTCGTGGCTGGCCCCGGCCGATCCGTCGCCTCCCGGACACCGTCACCTGGCCGCCCGGCGGCCCGACGAGTCCCAGCACGACGGTCTGGTCGTCGGTCGGGGTCCGAGACGGTGACCTGGCCACGGTCGGCTTCCATCCGGCGCGCGGGGAGCGCCGGATCCTCGTCGTCGGACCCCCGGGCTCGGGGCGGACCACCGCGCTCCGGACGCTCGCCGACGGGCCTGGCGGCGGCCGCGGCCCGGATCGCGCTCGGTCGGCGCAGCACCAGAACCTCGCGACCCGAGACGTGCTGGCTCTCACCGGTCACGGGGATGACGACGTCGACCGCCTCGGTCGGTCCGGCGGGCGCACCCCGACCTCGTCGTCCTCGTCGATGACGCGGAGCGCCTGTCAGGACTGCCGATCGAGCCGGTGCTGCTGGAGATCGCGCGCCGCGTCGACGAGGACCGCGGCGTCATCGTCGCCGCCACGTCACCGCTGGCCCTGGACAGCCGGACGACCGGCGCTCGGTGCGGACCTGGCCCGCGCGCATACCGGCGTGGTGCTGTGGCCGGCGGCCGGGTCGGCGGTCCTCGGACCCGGCAGCGGCGGCACGGAGAGCCCGAGTCCGCGTCCCGGGCCGGGGAATCCTGGTCGGCCCGCGCGGCGTCGAGCGGATCCAGGTCGCGACGGTCAGCCGACCGCGATGACGACCTTGCCGAAGACCTCGCCGTCGACGATGCGGGCGAACCCGTCGCGCGCGTCGGCCAGCGGGTGCACCGAGTCGACCACCGGCTCGATGCCGCGGTCGGCGACGAACCGGGCCAGCCGCTCCAGCTCGGTCCGGTTGCCCATCGTCGAGCCGACGACCTTGAGCTGGCGGAAGTAGATCTTGGTCAGCTCGGCCTTCGGCGGGCGCGTCGCCCGAGGTGGCGCCGCAGATGACGACCGATCCCGCCGGGCCGCAGGCAGTTGATCGAGTGGGTCCACGTCGCGGCGCCGACCGTCTCCATCACCGCGTCGACCTTGTCGGGCAGCCGCGCGCCGGACTCGAACGCCCGGTCCGCCCCGATCTCCACCGCCCGCGCGCCCTTGGCCTCGTCGCGCGAGGTGACCCACATCCGGTACCCCGCGGCCGAGCCCAGCTGGACGAGCGCCGTGGCCACGCCGCCGCCGGCGCCCTGGACCAGCACCGTGCCGCCCGGCTGCACGCCGGAGTTGGTGAACAGCATCCGGTAGGCGGTGAGCCACGCCGTCGACAGGCACGCGGCCGTCTCCCACGACATCCCCTCCGGCTTCGGGACCACGTTGCCCGCCGGCACGGTGACCTGCTGGGCCAGCGTCCCGTCGTGCAGCTCCGACAGCAGCGTCCGGCGCGGGTCGAGGGTCTCGTCGCCGGTCCAGCCGTCGCTCGGGACGACCGCGTGGACGATGACCTCGTTGCCCTCCGCGTCGACCCCGGCGCCGTCGCAGCCGAGGATCATCGGCAGCCGGTCCTCCGGCAGCCCGACGCCCTTGAGCGACCAGACGTCGTGGTGGTTGAGCCCCGCGGCGCGCACCGACACCGTCGTCCAGCCGGACGGTGGCGTGGGATCCGGCCGCTCGCCGACCTCCAGCGCGCTCAGCGGGTCGTTCGCGTCGGTGCGGGCGGCGTAGGCGGCGAGCATCCGCCCACCCTAGGCGAAACGGTAGTTTGGACCCCGAACTGCAGCCCGCCCTCAGGAGACCCATGAGCCGCGCCGAGGCGGGCGAGCGCTCCTCCCCCGCCGTCACGCCGACGACGCCGGACCGGACCCGCCCGGTCGGGCGCGTCCGCGACGCGGTCGTCATCCTCCTGCCCGCCGCCCTGGTCAGCCTGGGGCTGCACCTCTGGGCCGTGATGTCGCCGGCCGCCCGGGTGAACTCCGACGAGGCGCTGACCGGGCTGCAGGCGTACAACGTCCTGCAGGGGCACTTCTCCCCGATGGTCGAGGGCAACGACTACGGCGGCGCGCTCGAGTCCTACCTGACGGCGCCCCTGCTCCTCGTCGCCAGCGGCACCGTCCCGCTCAAGACCGTGCCGATCGTGCTGTCCTTCGTCGCCGGCCTGGTCCTCGCCTGGGCGGCGCTCCCGCTCCTCGGCCGCCGGGTCGCCCTCGTCGTCGGCGCCGTCAGCTGGGTCAGCTCCGGGGCCGCCGTGGAGCTCTGGTCGATCAGCTACATGGGGTACGCGAGCGGGGCCATCGCCATGGTCGTGACCCTCGGCTGCGCGGTGCGCCTGATGACCCGGCCCACCCCCGGACTGGCGTTCGGTGCGGGGCTCGGCGCCGGCGTGGCCCTCTGGGGGCATCCGATCTTCGGCATCGTCGCGGCGCTGGCCTGCCTCCCCGTGCTCGGCGTGATCTGGCGGCGGCCGCGGTCGGCCGCTCTCGCCGTCATCGGCGCCGTCCTCGGCGCCCTGCCCTGGCTGGTCTACCTCTACGGCCACGGCGCCCCGCGCATCGCCCAGTCGGACCGGCCGTCGACCTACCTCGGGCGGGTGCGGATCATCCTCACCGAGCTGCTGCCCAGCGGCTTCGGCCTGCGGGCGCCCAACGGCCTGTGGCTGGAGCCGGTCACCGTGACCGGCGTGATTGCCGCGGTGCTCATCGTGGGCGCCCTCACCGGCCTCGTCGTGCTGGCGGCCCGGATGCGGCGCTCGGCCCTGCCGTTCACCGTCGCCGGCCTGGGCGCGGTCCCCGCGCTGGCCGTGTTTCCGGCCCTCTCCTTCAGCGCCGACGGGCGCTACGCGGTCGCGTTCATGCCGGCGCTGCTCGTCGGGCTGTTCGGCTGGACCCGCGTCCGCCCGGGCTGGGCCCGGCCGCCGCTCCTCCTCGCGGCCGCCGTCCCGGTGGTCTGGGGCCTGCTCGCCTGCGTGCCGTCGCTGCACCTCTCGGTCGGCTGGACGTGGCAGGACCCCAACACGAGCCGCCGAGCGCGCCGTCGTCGACCTCCAGCAGCGCGGGATCACCGCGGTCCGCGGCGACTACTGGACGGTCTACGTCCTCGACTACTACGCCAAGGGGCAGCTCGACTCCTGGCCCGACATCGTCCAGCGGCTGCCGGACGACGTGACCCGCGCCGAGGCGACGCCGCCCGACCACGTGGCCCAGGCCTACGACGCCGGCGCCGTCGAGAAGGGTGCGGCCACCCTGCCGCGGCCCAAGGAGGACTACCGGCTCGTCCCCGCCGGCCGCTGGGAGCTCTGGGTCCCCGCCGCCTGACCGCCGCGTCGACAGGTCAGACGTGGCGGGTCGGGCGGGCACCGTGCTGGACGCGGCCGACCCGCAGCGACAGCTGGTACCGGCCCCACAGCCCCGCCTTGAGCAGCCCACGCACCGGCGCCCACGTCGGGCCGGCGTACCGGCCGGCGAGGTACTGGTACGCGCTGTCGTGGTGGGCCTTGGACATCCGCGCCGAGTCCCGCACCGTGGCGTGGCCGCCGTGGTGCACGACCGTGGCCGACGGCGCGTAGACGATGTCGTACCCCGCCTCGGCCATCCGCGCGCAGAGGTCGGTGTCCTCGAAGTACATGAAGTAGCGCTCGTCGAACCCGCCCACCGCGTCGAACGCCTCGCGGCGCAGCAGCAGGCAGGCGCCGGAGAGCCAGCCGACGGTCCCCTCGCGGGGCGTGCCCCGCTCCCGCCGGTATGCGGCGGTCCACGGGTTCGCGGGCCACACCCACCCGAACACCGCGTGGCCGACACCGCGGCCGATCGACGGCAGCTCGCGGGCGGAGGGGTAGAGCAGCCCGTCGTCGGTGTGGATCCGCGGCCCGAGCGCGCCGGAGCGCGGCCAGCGGGCGGCGACCGTCAGCAGCTCGTCGATCGAGCCCGGCTCGAAGGTGATGTCCGGGTTGACGACGAGCACCCACTCCTCGGCGGCGGTCGCGACGCCGACGTTGGCCGCGCCGCCGTAGCCGCGGTTGCTGCCGGTCTCGACCAGCGTGAGCTCCGGCCGGGTCCGGACCCACTCGACCGTGCCGTCGGTCGACCCGTTGTCGACGACGGTCACCGGCACGGTGGACGTGGAGGCGGCGGGCACCGAGGCCAGGAACTCGTGGAGGAAGTCGCCGGGGGAGTACGTCACGACGACGAGCCGGACCGGCGCCGCGTCGCTCATCGAGGCGGCCACCCGCTCGTAGACCTCGACGTGCTGCTTGCGCCGCCGTGTCCCAGGTGAACTCGGCCGCCCGGCGGACGCCGGCCGCGCCCAGCCGCTGCCGCTCGTCCGGGTCGTCCAGCAGCGCGGTGAGCGCCGCGGCGAGGTCGTCGGCGTCCGGGCTGAGGGCGTAGCGGACCGCGTCGCCGCCCACCTCGGGCAGCGAGAGCCCCTGCGGTGGTCAGCACCGCCGCACCGCAGGCCATGGCCTCCAGCACCGGCAGGCCGAACCCCTCGCCGAACGCCGGGTAGGCGACGACCTCCGCGCCACCGAGCAGCCCGGGCACCAGGTCGTCGGGGACGAAGCCCGGGCCGGAGCACCTCGAGGTGGGCCGGCACGTCGGCGACGGCCGGGTCGATGCCGTCGTCCCAGCCCTTGCCGCCGGCGAGGACCAGCGCCGGCGGGTCGGCGCGCTCGCCGCAGGCACTCGCATACGCCCGGACCAGGGCCGGCACGTTCTTGCGCGGCTCCAGCGTGCCGAGGAAGGCGACGTAGGGCGCGCCGGGCGCGAGGCCGAGCCACTGGCGTACCCGGGCCTTCTCGTCGGCGGTCGGCCGGCCGGAACCGGTCGTGGTCGACGCCGTGCGGGATGACGGTGATCCGGGCCGGGTCGGCGCCGGTGTGCCGCACGACCTCGGACCGGGTCGCCTCGCTCGGCGCGATGAGCGCGTCGGCCCGCCGCGCCGACAGCCGGGTCCAGCCGCGGAAGAAGCGCGCCTTGACGCCGAGGTGCAGCTCGGGGTGGCTGAAGAAGGTCGCGTCGTGCAGCGTGACCACCTGCCGCGGCGTCGTCCCGAGGCTGGTGGCCAGCGGCATCGTGTAGTGCGGCGAGTGCAGCACGTCCGGCTGCGACGCGGCGGACGACCAGCGGCAGCCCGCTCTGCTCCCAGGCCAGCCGCGGGGCGGCCCCGGCCGCCCAGCCCGGGGCCAGGTGCACGCGGTCGTCGCCGAGCATCGAGGCGTAGCGCGCCCGGTCGCGCGGCTGGGCCAGCACGTGCGCGTCGACGCCCAGCCCGGGCAGCCGGGCGAGGATCTCGTCGACGTAGCGGCCGACCCCGCCGTGGTTCTCCGGCAGTGCCGTCGCGTCGAGCAGGCTACGCACCGACGTCCCGGCGCGCGGCGAACTCAGTCGCGCGTGACGACATACCGGTATGCCTCCCACTCCGGACCGGAGCTGCCCGAGGGCTCGACGTGGACCACCGTCGCCGCCGGCGGCGGTGACGAGCGCCTCGACCTCGGCTCGCGGCACCCCGGCCATCGAGAAGGGCTCGGGATCGGCCTCGGTCGCTGCCGGTGCTCCGCTCCGCACGCGGTGCGGGCCGCGCCGGCGACCACGGCAGCCGGTCGCGCCAGCCGGTGCGGCCCGGACTGCGGCTCCGGCGACCTGGACCGGCAGTCCGAGGGGCGCGGACCCCTGCTGGGCGAACCACGTCACGCCGTCCTCGACCACGTCGAGCTCGAGCACGTAGGCGCCGGGCTGCTCGGGGGCGGCGACGGTGAGGTTCACGGTGACCGAGGCGCCGGGGGCGACGTCCGACGTGACCAGCGAGGTGCGGCCGTCGTCCATCGCCACGATGGTCGCCGTCGGGCGTACGCCAGTGGTTGGCGAGCCGGGTCAGCGACCCGGCCGGCCAGGTCTGGTCGGACACGTTGGTCACGGTGACGGTGAGGATCGCGCTCTGCCCGGGACCGAAGACGTCGCGGGACTCGACGGCGGCGATCGACGCGTGGTGCGCACCCGCGGGCAGCACCACCGTGCGGAAGCGCCGCCGTCATGTCGAAGACCGCGGCGCCGCCCGGCGCGAGCAGCCGGACGAACTCGCAGATGTAGGTGGCCGCGTGCTCCGGCGGCACGTGCTGGAGCACGATGGTCGAGAAGACGAAGTCCATCGTGCGGTCCGGGAAGAGGGCCAGGTCGCTGGCGAGGTTGACGTGGTAGTCGCAGCGCTCGCCGACCTTGTTGTAGTCGCGGGCCAGGTCGACCATCGTCTGCGAGATGTCGACGCCGTCGACGTGCTCGAACTCGGCGGCCAGCGCCTGGGTGAGCCGGCCCACCCCGCAGCCGAAGTCCAGCGCCCGTGACCGCTTGGCCGGCAGCCCGTGCTCGCCGGCCTGGGCCAGCGCCTGGTCGATGTCCGGCTTCCCCGTGGCGAAGAACTCGTCGACGTCCCACCGCCGGCCGCGCCGCGCCGGGTCGCTGAGGATCGCCCAGAGCGGGTCGGCCTGGGCCCAGCTCTCCCAGACCACCTGCTGGTGGGTCAGCGGGTCCTCGTTGGTCTCGTTCATCGGCGGAGCTCCTTCGCTCAGAGCCGCCCGTCGGCGACGGCCTGGGTGACCCACGGGATGACCTCGTCGAGCATCGTCGTCGAGGGAGGTCGGGCACTCGAACCCGAGCACCTCGCTGGCCTTGGTCGACGTCGGCACCCGCTTCTGCACGTCGTACTCGTAGGCCGGGTCGCTGACGATGGTCAGCGGCGCGTCGCCCTTGATCTTGCGCCAGATGACCTCGGCCAGCTCGCGGACGCTGGTCGACTCCGGCGGTGGAGATGTTGAAGTCGTTGTTGTAGGCGGCCTCGTGCTCCATGCACGTCGACGATGCCCTCGGCCAGGTCGCCGCCGTAGGTGTAGTGCCGGATCTGGTCGCCCTCGCCGAGGATGTGCAGCGGGTCCTGGCCCTTGACGATCTTCTGCACGAGGTCGGGCACGACGTGGCTCATGGCCAGCTTGACGTTGCCCGAGGCACCTCGACGTCGCCGAGCGCCCGGCCCTCGCCGATGCCGACGCAGTTGAACGGCCGGACGATCGTGTAGGGCAGCTGGTACTGGTCCCAGGCGGCCTTGGCGAAGTACTCGACGGCCAGCTTCTGGAAGCCGTAGGACGACAGCGGCGGCGGGATCTTCCGCTCGTCGCCCTCGTCGGACGGCCAGTGCTCGGTCGACTCGAAGACCATCGAGCTGCGACAGGTAGGTGACCTTCTTCAGCTTGCCGCTGCGGTGCGCCTCGATGGCCGCGTCGCACTGCGAGGCCATGATCCGCTCGTTGGTCGCGAGCAGGTCGTAGGCGTAGGCGTGGAAGTAGGAGATCCCGCCGATCAGCGCGGCGCCGGCGATGAAGTGGTCGCAGTCCGGCGAGCAGCTTCGTCATCAGTCTGGACGTCGCGGGCGTCGTCCTCGTAGAAGTCGTAGTCGCGGGTGGTCGTCGTAGGACTTCGCGACCTTGCCGTACTTGCTGTAGTTGTCGATGCCGACGACGTCGTAGCCGCGGCCGAGCAGCTCCTCGACGACGTAGCCGCCGATGAAGCCGGCCGAGCCGGAGACGAGGACCTTCTGCTTGCTGTTCTCACTCATGCTGGACGCACTTTCTTGGTCGGTTCGTTGTTGAGGCGCGCGATCTCGGCGGCCTCGCGCTGGACCTCGTCGACGGACAGCTGCGGCCCGAACGCGAAGCGGTACCAGCGCAGGTAGCTGCGGGATCCAGCCGCGAGGTCGAAGTTCGAGTCGCCGATGGTGCGGTCGAGCCAGATGGTCGGGATCTCGGCGACCGGGCCGGCGCAGCCGGCGGGCCTTGGCGGTGAGCTCGAGCCCGATCTCGAACCCGCTGCGGCTGTCGATGCCGACCTCGCGGACGAAGTCGGTCGAGTAGGCCTTGAAGCTGTTGGTGGCGTCGTGGGTGCCGACGCGGGCGAGCGCGTTCAGCGACCGTCCGGCGGTCCTGCGACAGCATGCCCTTGACCAGCGGCCCGCCGACCTGCTGGCCGCCGGCCGTGTAGCGCGAGGCGGCGGCGACGACGACGCCGCGGTCGACCAGGCGCGCCAGCGGCGTCGATCTGGCGGGGGTCGTCGCTGCCGTCGGCCATCGTCACGACGACGACCGGCGTCTTCGACCTGGTCGATGCCGTAGCGGATGGCGTTGGCCGGACCGCGGCCGTAGGTGTTGACGAGCGGGGTGCAGACGCGGCTCGTGCTCGCGCGTACTGCCGCAGCGACCGGGCATCGTCGTGTCCTCCTCGGAGTCGACGACGACGAAGATCTCGCAGCTCGGACTCCACGGCGTCGAAGATGCGGTCGAGGCACCGGGACGATCGCCGTCGCCCTCGTTGTAGGCGGGGATGACGACCGAGACGCGCGACGCTCATACGCGTCACGCCCTGCCCGAGCAGGTTCCACACGTCGACGACCGGCTGACCGATCGCCAGACGTCTGGTACTGCCGGTGCGGCGCGCCGATGATCGAGGATGTCGGCCCGCTCGAGCACGTCGTCGAGGGGCAGCAGCGAGTCGTCGATCGTGACGTACGGGTCGGTGCAGAGCACGTCGCCTGCGCGGAACTGCAGGATCTGCTTGAGCTTGTAGGACAGGCTCGAGCGGATGTCGTCGCTCTCGGCCTTGAAGGCCATGCCCAGGATGCCGACGGTCGAGGTTCGCCAGGTCGTACTTCTTCTCCAGCTGGGACACCAGGTAGAGCGGCAGGCCCTCGTTGACCAGCATCGCCGAGTGGCCGAGGACGAACGAGTTGTCGGTGAACGCGGCCAGCTGCATCGTGTCCTTGAACAGGCACGGACCGGCGGCGAAGCCGGCGCCCGGCATGTCCGCGGCGCGCGGGTAGTCGTAGGCGAGCGCGTGCCGGATCGCGTCGTAGTCCAGGCCGTGGTCGTTGGCCATGACGTAGAACTGGTTGGCCGCGGCGAACTTGATGTAGCGCCAGGTGTTGGTGAACAGCTTGGCGAGCTCGGCCTCCTCGGGCTCCAGCTCGACGATGCGAGTCGGTGAGGTGGCGGAACAGCGTCGCGGCCCGCTCGCGGACCTCCGGGGTGCGGGCCGAGACGATCTGCGGCAGGTCGAACAGCTCCTCCATCGCCTTGCCCTCGGCGATGCGCTCGGGGCAGAAGGCGACGTCGACGTCGACGCCCGCGTCGGCGAAGCAGCTGCTCGACGCGGCGGGTGACGCCGGGGTAGACCGTGCTGCGCAGCACGACCAGCTGGCCCGGCCGGAGCAGGTGCTGGCCGGCCTCGAGCGCCCTGGGGACCGCGTGCGGGTCGGGGTTGAGGTGCTCGTCGACCGGGCGTGCCGATGACGACGACGACGTTCTCGGCGTCGCCCATCGCGCTGCTGTCGGTGGTGGCGTGAAGGCGGCCGGCGCCGAGGACCTCGGTCAGCACCTCCTGCGGCGCCGTCCTCGCGGAACGGCAGCGCGCCGCCGAGCACCGTGTCGACCGCCGCCTGCGTTGATGTCGTAGACGCAGACGCGCAGACCGCGCGAGGCGAAGGCGATCGCCAGCGGCAGGCCGACGTGGCCGGCAGCCGCCGACGACGACGACGTCGTACGTGAAGTCCTCCGCCGTCATACCGCTCCAGCCCTCACGCTCGATGCCGGTGTCCATTGCCCCTGAGGTCTCGTCCACGGGCCTCGGCGCCGCGATCCTATGGCACCGGCACCCCTAGGTCGTGCACGCTCACGGCGTCGTGAACAGCTCCCACGTCTGGCGGGCATACATGTCCCACGTCCGTTCCGGCCGGGACAGCGCCTGCTCGCGAAGGCTCCGGAGCAGGTCGTCGTCGGTGAGCAGCGACCGCATCCCCTCGGCCACCGAGTGGTCGTCGCGCGGGTCGACCAGGAGCGCTCCGCCGCCCCCCTCGACGATCTCGCGCATCGACCCGAAGTCCGAGGTCACTGCCGGGGTGCCGCAGGCCAGCGACTCCGCGAGCGGCAGCCCGAAGCCCTCGTTGAGCGAGGGGAAGACGGTGAACCGGGCCACCCGGTAGCCGCCCCACAGCAGGTCGTCGCTGGCGGCCGAGATGGACTCGACGGGCCGGCCGCCGGCGGCCAGGCCGGCCAGGGTGGCCTGGAAGGCGTTGCTGTTCCAGGAGTTGCCGCCGACGAAGGTCAGGCTGAACTGGTGCCCCTCCCGCCACAGCAGCTCGGCGGCGTGGAGGACGGTCAGGTGGTTCTTGCGCGGCTCATGGCTGCCGACGACGAGGACCAGCGGAAGGTTGCCGACGAGCAGCCGGCGCGCGGCTCGCGCGGTCTGCTGCGGGTCCGCGTCGGGCACCTCAGCCGGCAGCAGGACCGGCTCGATCCGCGGGCCGTCGAAACCCGTCCCCGCGAGCATCTGCGTCCAGCCCCGGTACTCGTCGCCGGCAGCGTCCGAGATCGGGGCGACGACCCGCGCATACCGGGCGGCCGCGAGGTTGCGGGCGAAGCCCGGGGACCAGGCCGACGTGGCTGGTCTCGGCCGTGGTCACGGGCACCAGGTCGTACCCGATCATGTTGAGCGTCGGTGCCCGAGCACGCGGCCATGGCGAGCACCCGGTCGGCACGGGCGACCTCGGCGGCCAGCTCCGGGAGGATGTAGGTGGACCGCCAGGGCACGACAACGGTGTCGATCTCGGGCGGGTCGACGGCGGGGCCGCCGTGGAGCGCGCGGGTGCTGCTCGTCCGGCTGACAGCAGCCGCATGGCGCGTCAGGTCGTCGCGCCAGCCCACGAGCACCGGGTCGGCAGTCCGGACCCAGCGCCGGCTGACCTCGCGGGTGACCCGCTGGATGCCGGTCGCGAACTCGGCGCCGACGGTGTGGTGCAGGTCGACGAGGACCGCCCGGTCCACGATCCGAGACCCGGAGGTATGGCCTCGCCGTCGGTGCTCCTCGGCGCGCCGGAGGTTCCGTCGACGGTCGCCGTGGGCGGCCAGATCCAGCGACCACGAGTGAGGACGGCGTCCACCGCCGCCCGGGTCCCCTCGAGGGCGGCGTGCCGCACGAGCGTGCGCACCTCGGGAGCAGGGGCAGCCGGCCGGGGACGGCAGCCAGCAGCAGCCAGGCGCGGGCGGCGTCGAGCGGGGTGAGCACCTCGGACACCGCGTCGAGGAGGTCGTCGAGCCCGAGGCGGCGCTCGAGGTCGGTCGGTCTCCACCGGCGGCGCGGGTCGGCGCCAGCACCGTGAGGATCTCGCCCAGCCGCTGCGGAACGCCGCGACGGTCGCCTCGTCGAGGGGTTCACGCGTCTCGGGTTCGGGCCGTGCCACCTCGACCACCCCCTATCGAGCGGCTCCCTGCGCCCCCCTGCCCTGGGTTCGCCATCAGCTCGGTCCTCGCAACCGGCGCTCCGCGCCGGCGGTCAGCGCTGACCGGCACCACCGAGCGCCTCCGAGCTCGGGCTCGACCAGCCATGCCCACAGGTCGGCGGCGTACTCGTGCCAGTCTCGGACAGCGCGATGACGAGCCTCTTCTCGAAGGTGGCGCAGGGCCACAGGGTCGGTCAGCAGCGATGCGCATCGCGTCGATGAGAGCGCCATCGTCCCAAGGATCGATGAGGACGGCGCCACCGTCAAACCCGGTCTCGGCGGTCGCGCCGAAGTCGGCGGTGATCACCGGGGTGCCGAACGCGAGGGACTCCGCGACGGGAAGCCCGAAGCCCTCGTGGAGGGACGGGAAGACGCTGAACGCGGCGGTGCGGTAGGCGGCCGCGAGGTCGTCGTCGGAGACACCACGGCGGACGACGACCGGACGGCCTGCGTCCTGCAGCTCGGCGACCCGGCTCGGGAACTCGTCGCCCCAGCCGCTGCCGCCGATGAACGTCAGCGAGAACGAGATCCCTCGCGCCACAGGACCTCCGCGGCATGCAGGACGGCCAGGTGGTTCTTGCGCGGTTCGTGCGACCCGACGACCAGGACGTCGGGGACTCCCGCGGCGGGTCCCGCGGCCGACGGGGTGACCTCCGGTGAGCCCAGCGGGACCTCGGTCACCAGCGGACCGGACAGGCCCTGGGTCCGCAGGGCGGTGACGAAGCCCTGACATCTCGGCCGCCGCCGACCGGGACACCGCGGCCACGCGCCGAGGCGAACTTCACGCTGGTGAGGTACTGGACGAACTTGCCCGACTCCTCGGCCGGGACCATGTCGGCCGACACCACGGGGATCGCGTCGTGGGCCACCGCGACCAGCGCGTTCCCCGAGACGTCCCGATCGCGGCGAGCCGGTCCGGCCGGCCCGGCCCGACGCCACCTCCACGGTGACGACCACGCTCCTCCACGGGACGAGGATGCGGTCCGGGCCGCCGGGGCGCGTCGGCGGCCGTCCGTGCCGGCGCCGTCCACGTGCTTCTGGAACGTGCGCTCCGGCTCCACTGCAGCACCCGGGCCGACTCCAGGACCGAGAGCCGGCGCAGCGCCCGGTTGCTGCGGTTCCAGGCGACGGGTACGACGTCGTGGTCGCGGTCCCAGACCGGCATGAGGCTGCGGGCCACCCGTTGGATCCCGGTGTGCAGGTCGTACTTCGCGAGTGGTCGACGTCGACGAGCACCTGCTGGTCGAGCACCTCGAGGGTGCGCGCATGTGGCCGCCCTCGTAGGCGATCGGGAAGGCGACCGCCAGCAGGTTCGTGGCGGCCGTCAGCGGCCCGCTCAGCTCGATCTGCCGCCGGGCGTGGTCGACCTCCTCGCGCGTCGGGTAGGCCGCGCAGAGGGCGGTCAGCAGGAACCAGATCCGGTCCAGCGCCAGGTCCGCCTGCACGCTGCGGACGAGGGCGTCGAGCAGCACACCGGCCTGTGCGGCCGGCTCGAGGTGGTCGACGTCGGGCGTCTCGTCGAGAAGGTGGGTCGCGGCCACGCGAAGACGGTCCGCCAGCTGCCGTTCGAGGTCAGCGTCGTCCGCGGTGACGTCGGATGTCGACGCCCCGGTGAGTTCGGTCAAGAAGCGTCCCTCTTGGCGGCCGGCCGGATGCCCCGCAGCGTCCGCAGCGGGCGGGTGACCCGCCACGACAGGGTCCGCCGCAGCGCGTCGCTCGTGGCGCGCTCGGTCTCGAGCTGCTCGTCGACGAGCCGGATGTGGTTCACGTGCAGGTGGATCTGGTGGAGCAGCTCCTCCTCGCGCTCCGGCGTGACGGCGCCGTCCGCGGCGTGCACCCAGGTGCGCACCGCGGCGGTCCGCCACTCGAGGATGGCGGCGAGGTTGGTCTGGTCGTGGCGCATCATGTCGGCCCGGACCGCGTCGAGCTCGGCGCTGAGGACGGCCTGCCGGTGCGTGATGTAGTTGTCGAGGATGTTGGCCGGCGTCTGGAGCAGCGGGCCGAGCTCGTCGGCCTTCTCCTCGGCGACGTAGAACCGGGAGAGCCCGTCGAACAGGCAGAACCGGTAGCCCGCCCCCAGGACCAGGTGCTCCCAGCCCTCGTGGGTGGGCTCGGTGCCGTTCGGACGGGTGGCCTCGACCACGAGGATCCAGGGACGCCACTGGTGCAGGTCGACGGTCTCGAGGACGTCGCGCTCGGCCCCCTCGGTGTCGATGACGATGAAGTGGATGTCCTCGCCGGCCCAGCCCGCGTCCTCGAGCAGGGCGTCGAGCCGGCGGGTCTCGACCGTGATGTCCTCGACCTCCCAGCCGGCCCCGCGGTGGTCGTCGCTGACGTCGTCGACCAGCGTCGACAGACCGGTGTCGGCGATCTGGTGCAGCGTGATGGTGCCGTCGCCCTCGCCGGTCACCGCCGCCTGGACGACCTGGTCGCGGGGGCGGACCTCACGGAGCCGGTCGGCGTACATCGGCACCGGCTCGACGGCGATGCCGCTCCACCCGCGGTCGTAGAACGCGTAGGTCACGGAGTCGGCGACGGGGTCGTTGGCGCCGACGTCGACGTATCTGCCCCGCTCGACGTGCTTCAACGCGCGAGCGAGGACGACGTCCTCACGGTTCTGTGCGTACGAGACGAACGGCGTCGGTGCCACGGCGACAAACTACTGCCTGAACCCTCGTCGACGGCCCGGTTGCCGTCGGCTCGCCGATGGCGCGTCCGACCGGGACGGATGCGCCGATGCCGTATTCTCGGCGGGCACGGAGGGACCGCCGGACCCACCGAGCCGCCAACGAGCACCGGTCCGGGCTAGTCGAGGGAACGTGGCGCGAGCAGACACCGACGCGACCGTCTCGCCGCTCCCACCGGTCGCCGAGCGTCCCGCTGAACGGGGCCCGTCGCGTGGCCGGCTGTCCGGGTGGTGGGGCTCCGCGGCCTGGACCTTCGGGTGCATCGCCGTCCTCACCGCGGTCGTGTGGTCGCGGCACCCCGAGATCTTCAGCACCCCGATGTACGCCGGCGGCGACGAGGGCGTCAACTCGCTGCTGGTCATCCGGGCCGAGCACTTCTCCCAGCTCGCCGGCAACTACTCGCGGGTCGGGTTCCACCATCCCGGGGCCGCGCTCATCTACATGCTCACCGCGGGCGAGGTGGTCTTCCACAACCTCCTGCACGTCGCCCCCTCCTTCTACAACGGGCAGATCCTCGGGGTCACGGTCTACGCGGTGACCCTCCTGGTGCTGACCGGCGGCGCCCTCGGGCGGCTGGCCCGCTCGCGCTGGGTCGCGACGCTGGCGGTCGCCGTCGGGTTCCTGTTCATGTCGGTCTTCCCGTGGCTCAGCTCGGTCTGGTTCCCCTACCTGTACGCGCCCGCCTTCCTCGCCTTCACCGTCGCCGCTGCGCTGGTGGCGGCGGGCCGCACCCGGGAGCTGCCGCTCGCCGTGCTCGCGGGCGGCATCCTCGTCCACGGGCACGTGTCCTTCGTCCTCTTCGTCGGTGTCACCGCCGTGGTCGCCGTCGTCGCCTGGTGGCTGGCCCACCGGCGCCACGTCCGCGACGAGGCCCGCCGGGCCCGGGGTCCGTTGCTCCTGTCGCTCGGCGTCCTCGTCGCCTTCCTGCTGCCGCTCGTGCTGCAGACGGTGCGCAACTTCCCCGGCCCGTGGCCCGCATACCTCGACTTCGGCGCGACCGGCGAGCGCGAGCCGCGGACCGTCGGCGACGCCGTCGACTTCGTCCTGAGGTACTGGACCGAGACCCCGTGGCCGATCTGGCTCTACGTCGTCGCGGTTGTGGTGCTCGTGGTCGCCGCCGCCGTCATCCGCGACCGTCGCCAGCGGCTGGCCTACGACTGGCTGCTGGGTTCGGTGGTGCTGCAGACGGGGCTCGCCGTGGTCTACGCCGACAAGGGCGTCGACCTGCTCGACCAGCGCTACATCGAGGAGTTCTACAAGACGGTGCCGCTGGTGCTCGTGCTCGCCGCCGTCACCGCCGCGGGCTCGCTGCTGGTGGCCGCCGGACCGGCCGCGGTCCGCGTCATCGTGCGGGTCGTCACGGCCGGGGCGGTCGCGGTCATGGTGGTCGTCGCGGCCCAGGCGCCGGCCATGGCCTACCTCCCACCCGACGGGCGCACCTACCAGGAGGCGGCGGTGGCCCTGCGGGACGACCCGTCCCGAGCCGGCCAGCGCGTGGGACTGCGCCTGGGGTTCCCGACCGCGTGGCCCGGCGTGGCCGGCGTCGCCGTGCAGCTCGACCGGATGGGGGTGCCGTGGTGCGTGGGACCGTACTCCGAGCAGGTCGCCCTTCTCTTCACTCCGCAGAACGTCTGCCGCGAGGGCGAGCCGGTGTGGAGCGTCACCGTGTCGACGACCCCACCGACGTCCGGCACGACGGTGTGGAGCGGACAGACCGTCTACGACCCGATGTGGCTGGCCCGCTAGCGTGACCGCCCATGCCCGCCCGTGCCCGCCCATGTCGAAGGAACCGAGGCTGACATGACGACCCCGACGACTGCACCGACCTACCCGTCGATCGCCGCGATCGTGCCCTGCCACAACGAGGCCATCGCCATCGGCAAGGTCGTCGAGGACCTCCGCAAGCACCTCCCGCCGGACGCCACGGTCTACGTCTACGACAACAACAGCACCGACGGCACCGACGAGGTGGCCCGCGAGGCGGGCGCCGTGGTGCGGTACGAGCCCAACAAGGGCAAGGGCAACGTCATCCGTCGGGCCTTCGCCGACATCGACGCCGACGTCTACCTCATGATCGACGGCGACGACACCTACGAGGTCTCGGCCGCGCCCGACATGATCGCCAAGCTGTTCGAGGGCCCCTACGACCACGTCCTCGGCGTCCGCCGGCAGGTGGCCGACGGGGCGTACCGGCCGGGGCACGACCTCGGCAACCGGATGTTCAACGTCGTCGTCAAGCAGATCTTCGAGGTCGAGGTCCGCGACATGCTCAGCGGCTACCGGATCTTCAGCCGCCGCTTCGTCAAGTCGTTCCCGGCGGTCTCGCGTGAGTTCGAGATCGAGACCGAGCTGACGGTCCACGCCGCCAACCTCCGGGTGCCGCAGGTGGAGATGGAGGTCGACTTCCGCGACCGACCCGACGGCGCGGTGTCCAAGCTGCGCACCTACCGCGACGGCTGGAAGATCCTCACCCTGATCCTGCACCTCGCCCGGGTCGAGCGTCCGGTCCTCTTCCACTCCGTCGTCGCCGGGGCGCTCGGCGGTGATCGGCCTGCTCCTCGGGCTGCCGATCTTCATCGAGTACTTCCAGACCGGGCTGGTCCCGCGGCTGCCCACGGCGGTGCTGGCCTCGGTCGTCGAGCTGGTCGCGCTGCTGGTCTACTTCCTCGGCCTGCAGCTGAGCGCGCTGAAGCGGCTCAAGGACGAGAACATGCGGCTGGTCTACCTGACGATGGACGCGGTGCGCCGACCGCAGGTCTGACCCTTGGCGGCCGGGGGTCAGGACCCGCCGGAGCCGCGGACCAGGCTGAGGTCGTGGTCGACCATCCGGCCGACCACCTCCTCGAACGTCACCGTCGGCCGCCAGCCCAGCTCGCGGGCCGCCTTGCTCGCGTCGCCGACCTGGACGTTGGCGTCCACGGGCCGGACGAAGGCCGGGTCGATCTCGACCCGGCTCTCCCAGTCCTCGATGCCCGCCCGCGCGAAGGCGGCGCGCGACGAAGTCCCCGACGGTATGCGTGGACCCCGTCGCCACGACGAAGTCGTCGGCCTTGTCGTGGCGCAGCGACCCGGACCATGGCGTCGACGTAGTCCTCGGCCCAGCCCCAGTCGCGGACGGCGTCGAGGTTGCCCAGCCGCAGGGCCTCGCCACCGTGCACCGAGATCCGAGCGGCGCCCGGCCGTGATCTTGCGCGTGACGAACGTGTCGGGGCGGCAACGGCGACTCGTGGTTGTAGAGGATGCAGGTGCCGACGAACAGGCCGCGGGAGCGGTAGATGCCGCCAGCTGGTGGGCCAGCGCCTTGGCGGCGCCGTAGGGCGATGATCGGTCGCAGCGGGGTCGAGCTCGGTCTGCGGCGCGTCCTGGGCCGACCCGAAGATCTCGGCGCTGCGAGGCCTGCAGAACCGGACCGCGCGACCCGCGCGACTCCTGGCGGGTCAAGCCGGCTCGAACACGGTGACCGCGCCGAGGCCGGTCGACGCGGATCGTGCAGCACCGGGTCGCTCCCACGAGAGGCCACCGAGCGTATGCCCGGCGAAGTTGTAGATCTCGTCCGGCGACACGCTCGGCGACCACCTCGCCGGACCCGCGCCTCGTCGGCGAGGTCGGCGACGTGCAGCTCGACCGGCGGCAGCGCCGCCAGGTCGGCCCACGCCCGTTGCCGGTCGCCCGGGTGCACCAGGCCGTGCACCTCCGAGCCCTCGGCGACCAGCCGGCGTACCGGCAGGGTGCCGTCCTGGCCCGGTGATGCCCGTGACCAGCGCTCGGGTCAAGAACGCACCTGCAGTGGCCGCGCCCTCAATGAGCCAGGTCGTTGTCGACCATCATCGTCGACCAGCTCGGGGAAGCCGACGGTCGGCTCCAGCCGAGCACCTCGCGGGCCTTGCTCGGGTCGCCGATGAGCAGGTCGACCTCGGCCGGGCGGAAGAAGCGCGGGTCCTGCACGACGTAGCTTCTCCCAGTCGTCGATGCCGACGTGCGCGAAGGCGAGGTCGAGGAACTCGCGGATCGAGTGCGTCTCGCCGGTGGCCACGACGTAGTCGTCGGCCTCCGTCTGCTGGAGCATCCGCCACATCGCGTCGACGTAGTCGCCGGCGAAGCCCCAGTCGCGGCGGGCGTCGAGGTTGCCCAGCGAGAGCGTCTGCTGCAGGCCGAGGGCGATCCGCGCGACGGCCTGGAGATCTTGCGGGTCACGAACTCCGGCCCGCGGCGCGGCGACTCGTGGTTGAACAGGATGCCGCGAGGACGCGTGCATGCCGTAGGACTCGCGGTAGTTGATGGTCATGTAGTGGCCGAAGACCTTGGCCACGCCGTAGGGCGAGCGCGGCCACAGCAGCGTGCTCTCCTTCTGCGGGACGTCCTGCACCTTGCCGAACATCTCCGAGCTCGACGCCTGGTAGAAGCGGCACCCTGGTCGGGTCGTCTTGCGCTGTAGAGCCGGACCGCCTCCAGGATGTTGAGGACGCCCTTGCCGGTGACGTCGGTGGTCAGCATGGCGTTCTCCCACGAGTACGCCACGAAGGAGATCGCGCCCAGGTTGTAGACCTCGTCGGGGCCGGCCTGCTCCAACGCCCGCATCAGCGAGGAGAGGTCGGTGAGGTCGCCGGTGAGCAGCTTCACCTCAGGGACGCGTGGCCTGCGACCAGTGTCGCGCTTCGGGTTGTTCTGCCCGCGGATCAGGCCGTAGACGTCGTAGCCCTTCTCGAGGAGCAGCTGCGAGAGGTAGAGACCGTCCTGACCGGTGATTCCGGTGATGAGCGCGCTGGGCATGGGTCGGGAGCCTACAGGCCACGCCGAGCGCGATCCCCGCGCCTCGGTAGGATCGGCAGGGTGTCGACGTCCCTGGATCCGAGGACCCTGGCCACGCCGAACGAGCAGGTGGTGTTGGGCCGCGGGCTGGCTTCAAACGGGGTGATCCGCGTCGTCGTGGACGGCTCCACGAGTGACCAGCCGGGGCTCGGGAGCAGCGACTCGGCGCCCGCATCCGTGCGGTCCCGGGCGCGGTGGGAGGTCGTCGACGCGGGCGCGGCGAGCGCCGACGACGTGCACGTCCTGCTCCTCGGAGTCCGGCGCCGAGGGATCGCGGTCGGGCCGGCTGGCGCACGTCTGCCCGTGGGTCGTCCTCCTGCGCACCGACCGGGACGACGTGGGTGACTGGGAGCGGGAGCTCGGCGAGGCCGGCTACCTGCTGGTGGTGTTCGACGGCCGGACCCGCTACTTCGTCCACCCCGAGCACGGCGACCTCCCCGCGGCGCTCGCCGCCGGCGACGCGACGGCGTGGGACGACCTGGTCGACGAGGTGGTCCGCTGGCGCACGGCGGCCCTCGGCCGGTGGGCGGTCGCCACCGGATCCCAGCCGGGCCGGCAGAGCGTGGTCGAGCGCGAGCTCCAGGCGATGCGCCAGACGGTGAGCTGGCGGGTGACGGCGCCGCTCCGGAAGGTCCGGACCAGGATGCGCCCGTGACGGCCACGACCGTCGTGGACAGCGAGGACGCCACCGGCTTCCTCGAGGTGGTGGCCCAGCGCCTCCGGGCCGCCGCCGACGCCGCCCTGAGCGAGCCACCGGCGACCCTCGAGGACCCGGCCGCCGACGGCGACGCCTGCCTCGCGGCCCTGGTCGACGAGCTCTCCGCCAGCGAAGATCCCGCGCTCGCCTGGCTGGTGCTGACCGCCCTCGCCGGCGCATACCCCGTTGGCCGGCGACGTGCAGTTCGTCATCCGGGCCTGCGACCTGCACGGTCCCGCGGGGCTGACGCTCGCTCTGCTCGACCGCGCGCAGCAGCGGGCCTGGTCCCGCGGTGTCGACCGGCCCGCACGGGTGGTGTCGGACGTCGTCGTCGACGTCGACATGTCGGCCCGCATCGACATGCACAACGGGATCCAGCGCGTCGTCCGCGAGGTGGTCGGCCACTGGTGGGGCCGCCGGCCCGTCGTCCTCGGCGCCTGGACGAGCACGGCGGGGACGCTGCGGACGCTCGCCGCGGACGAGCAGCAGCGGGTCGTCGAGTGGGGGCGTCACGACGGTCACGGCCGGCCGGGCGACGGTCCGCCGCCGGTGCGCGACGACGTGACCGAGCTCCTCATCCCCTGGCGCACCACGGTGGTCCTCGCCGAGGTGCCGCTCGCCGACCGCTGTCCGCAGCTCGCGGCCCTCGCGCAGTACTCCGGCAACGAGGTCGGGCTCATCGGCTACGACGCCATCCCCTTCGTCAGCGCCGACCTGCGGCCGTTCGGCGAGCCCAACGCCTTCGCGCAGTACCTCACGGTGGTCAAGCACGCCGACCGGGTCGCCGGCATCAGCACCTCCGCCGTGGAGGAGTTCGCCGGGTTCGTGGACGCGCTGGCCAGCCAGGGGGTGACCGGTCCGGTGGTGACCGAGGTGGTGCAGCCGGTGACGGTCCCGGCCGCGCCGGCCGGCTACGTCCGGGCCGAGCGCGAGGCGCCGCTCGTCGTCTACGTCGGTCGGCTCGAGCCGCACAAGAACCACGACACCTTCCTCCACGCGGCGGAGCGGCTGTGGCGCGAGGGTCTGCGCTTCGACCTGCGGATCGTCGGCGGGCCCGGCTGGACCACCGACCGCGTCGAGCGGCAGCTCTCCGCGCTGCACCGCCTCGGGGCGACGGTCACGTGGATGCGCGGCGTCGGCGACGACGAGCTCTGGCAGCTCATCCGCGACGCGTCGTTCACGGCGTTCATCTCGCTGCACGAGGGGTTCGGCCTGCCGGTCGCGGAGTCGCTCGCCTGCGGTACGCCGGTGCTGACGACGGCGTACGGGAGCCAGGGCGAGATCGCCGCGGCCGGTGGCTGCCTCACCGTCGACCCGCGGGACGACGCGGCGGTCGCCGAGGGCTTCCGGCGGATGTTGACCGACCGGCGGTTGCTGGCCCGGCTCCGTGAGGAGGCGTCCCGTCGACCCGTCGACACGTGGGGCGCCTACGCCGACGGTGTCTGGGACGCCCTGGTGCAGGGAGGTCCGGCGTGACGACGCTCTCCGAGCGGGTCCGAGCGCCCCGCACCCTGCGCCCACGCCTGTCCGCCGCCACGTGGCAGGCTCCGGATGGCGACGCTGGCCGACGCCCTCGAGCCCGCGGCGGGCGCGGACCCGACGCGTACCGTCGAACGCCACCTGACCACCGGCGACCCGGCCTCGGTCTGGCTCGCGCTGGCGGTCCTCGGCGCCCGGCTGCCCACGCCCGACGAGGTCACCGACGCGCGCCGCGACATGGAGCTGCACGGTCGCGAGGCGCTGTTCCAGCGGGTGCGTCAGGCGAGCACCGCCGAGTCGGCGGCTCGGCACGTCGAGGTCATCACCGACACCACCGTGGTGGACATCGGAGACCTCGTGCTCTACCCGTTGGGCACCGGCATCCAGCGCGTCGCCCGCATGGTCGGGCGCTCGTGGCGCGAGCGCCATCCGCACCGGATGGTCGGCTGGACCCCCGACCTCGACGCCATGGTGCTGCTCGACGACGAGCAGCGCGATCGCGCGCTGGGGCTGCTGCCCTTCGCGCGGGGCAGGCCCGCCGGGACAGCGTCGTCATGGCCCTGGCACTGCACCTACGTGCTGCCCGAGCTGGCCATCCAGCCCACCCGGTGCCTGGCCCTCAACGCCCTGGCGCGGTTCTCGGGGAACCGGACGGCGGTCATCGGCTTCGACTGCGTGCCGCTCACCTCGCCCGAGACGACCGCCGAAGGCTTCCCCGCCGTCTTCGCCCTCAACCTGGCGGCGGTGTCGCAGATGGACACCGTCGTGGCGATCTCCGAGGCCGCGGCCAACGAGTACCGGGGCTGGCGCCGGATGCTCGCCGGCGCCGGCCTCGCCGGTCCCGACATCGCGGCGCTGTCCCTCCCTGTCCAGGCCCCGCAAGCGACCGCCGAGTCCCTCGAGGCGGCCCGGCGGCTGCTCCTGGTCGCCGACCTGCCCATGGTCCTGGTCGTCGGGAGCCACGAGCCCCGCAAGAACCACCTCGCCGTGCTCCATGCCGCGGAGCTGCTGTGGCGCACGGGGCTCCGGTTCACGCTGACCTTCGTCGGCGGCAGCTCCTGGGGTGGCGTCGAGTTCATGGAACGGCTGGAGGAGCTCGCGGACGCCGGCCGACCGGTCGAGGCGCTGTCCAAGCTCGACGACGAGACGCTGTGGGCCGCATACCGACTCGCCCGGGTCAGTGTCTTCCCCTCGCTCAACGAGGGGTTCGGGCTGCCGGTGGGCGAGTCGATCGCGGCGGGCACCCCGGCCATCACCTCGAACTTCGGGAGTATGCGGGAGATCGCCGAGGGGGGCGGGGCGCTGATGGTCGACCCGCGGGACGACCACGCCCTGGCCGCCGCGCTGCGGACCGTGCTCACCGACGACCGCACCCACGCCGCGCTGACCGCCGAGTGCCGGGCCCGGACGTCGGCCAGCTGGGAGGACTACGCCGACGTGCTGTGGCGGCTCGCCCACGGCGACGATTCCAGTCCTGAGGCCGGTCCCCGGTAGATTCCCCAAGGCCCCGACGATCAGCCGGAACCGTCGAGCGGACGCCGGGCGAAAGGTCTTGACGACGTGACGAACACTGAGAGCCAGGTACGCGCTGAGCACCTCGCCACCCTCCCGCTGCAGGCCACGGGCCCCGGCGGCAGCTTCGGTGACTCGATGGTCGGGCAGTTCCGCGACATCTGGGGCCACCGCGAGCTGCTGTCCTGCTCACCCGGCGCGAACTCAAGGCGCGCTACAAGGACAGCACGCTCGGCTTCTTCTGGAGCCTGCTGCGGCCCGCTGGCGCAGCTGCTCATCTACTACATCGCCCTCGGCCAGTTCCTCGGCGCCGCCCGGTCGATCCCCGACTTCGCGATCTTCATCTTCACCGGCCTGACCGTCTGGGGCCTGTTCTCGCGAGATCGTCACTGCCGGCACCGCCTCGATCGTCGGCAACGGCGGGCTGATCAAGAAGGTCTACTTCCCGCGCGAGATCTTCCCGCTGAGCGCCGTCGGCTCGGCGCTGTTCAACTTCGTCATCCAGATCGTCATCCTGATCGCGGCGACGGTCGATCTCGCGGGACATCCCCACCGGGATCCGGTCTGCTCTACGTGCCGCTGTCGCTCGTGGTGTCATCGTCTACGGCCACCGCCTGGTCGCTGCTGCTCTCGGCCATCAACGTCTACCTGCGCGACATCCAGTACCTCGTCGAGATCGCGCTGATGATCGCGTTCTGGGCCAGCCCGATCGTCTACTCGTGGCAGCTGGTCGCCAACCGCACCTGTCCAGCGGCGACCGGCTCGAGCGCATCTACCTGTCGCAACCCGATGACCCTGGCGGTGCTCGGCGTTCCAGCACGCGTTCTGGGTGCAGCGGCGACGCCGAGCACGCCGCCCCCGACACCTCGGCGTCAGCGCTGGTCATCGCGCTGCTGGTCGGCGTGCTCCTGCTGTGGCTGGCGCAGCGCGTGTTCGCGCGGCTGCAGGGCAACTTCGCGCAGGAGCTCTGATGAGCGCCCCCGTCGTCGTCGAGGTCCGCGACGTCTCGAAGCGGTTCGTCATCCGCAAGGAGAAGTCGCTCAAGGAGCGCGTCGTCAACTTCGGCCGGTCCAACCTGCACAAGGAGGACTTCTGGGCCCTGCGCGACGTCGACTTCGAGATCGAGGCCGGCACGACCGTCGGCCTGATCGGCCCGAACGGCTCGGGCAAGAGCACGCTGCTGAAGCTCATCGGCGGCATCATCCAGCCGACGACCGGGTACGGTCGAGCGCGCGGGGCCGGCTGGCCGCCCTGCTCGAGCTCGGCGCCGGCTTCCACCCCGACCTCACCGGCCGCGAGAACGTCTACCTCAACGCCTCGATCCTCGGGCTCAGCCGCGAGCAGACCGACGACTACTTCGACGCGATCGTCGACTTCTCCGGCATCGAGCAGTTCATCGACACCCAGGTGAAGTTCTACTCGTCCGGCATGTACGTGCGGCTGGCCTTCGCGGTCGCGGTGCACGTCGACCCCGACATCCTGCTCGTCGACGAGGTGCTGGCCGTCGGCGACGAGCCGTTCCAGCGCAAGTGCATGGACCGGATCCGCAGCTTCCAGGACGAAGGCCGCACGATCGTCCTCGTGACCCACTCGCCTCGACCAGGTCGCCGAGCTGTGCGACCGCGCGATCGTCCTGGAGCACGGCCACGTCAAGGTCGACGACGTGCCGGCGATCGCCCTGCGGGTGCTGCGCTCGGAGTTCGACCACATCCGGTCGGAGGAGCTGAGCCGCGCCAACGTCGAGCACGGCGAGGCACCGGAGCCGTTCGTCCAGGTCAAGAGCATCGAGGCGCTCAGCCAGGGCCGGGTCGTCCAGACCGTCGAGCCGGGAGAGCCGATGACCGTCCGGGTGACGCTGGAGGCGCGCAAGCGGCTCGAGGACTGGATCCTCGGCATGGGCTTCGACTCGGCGACCGGCCAGGTCATCTACGGCACCAACAGCAAGCTGATGGGCGTGCGCCTCCGGCCCGTGGAGGGGACGGCGGAGTTCGAGTTCGAGATCCCGCGCCTGCCGCTCGGGGCGGGCACCTACACGATCCACGGTGCGGTCGCCGACCGCGCCGGCGCCGAGCTGCACCGGCTGCGCGAGGGCGCCCGCTTCGTCGTCGCCGGAGACGGCTCGGAGGTCGGCTTCCTCACCCTCGGACCGCACCTGGCCCGCGTCGACGCCAGCGACCGTGGCGGTCCCGACCGGCGGATGTCACTGACCTGAGTAGGCCATGACCCGGCAGGTGCGCTCGGCCGGGCTGCCCAGCTGGGGGACGTTTCCCGGCACCGGGCAGGTCGTCGCCGTCGCGGTCCAGCCCTTCTGGGTCCAGTAGTCGAGGTAGGTGCGGCAGAACGCGTCGGTCTCGTTGATGCACAACGCGGTCGGCGTCCGCCCGGCCTTGATCTCGTCGTCGAACGCCTGCTTGTAGGCCGCGGGGTCGCCGCCGCTCTTGAACGCGGTCACGAAGGCGGCGTGCCGGCCGTCGTCCAGGGCGCGGTGCAGGGTCGGCCACATGTCCCAGTAGTAGCCGCTGAGGAACGTCACCTGGTTGGCGCGGGCGTAGTCGGCGGTCGCCCGGGTGTTGGCGAGCACCGGCGCATCGGAGGGTGAGCTCAACGGCCCGCGCAGGGCGATACCCAGCCCGACGACCGGCAGGAGCACGGCGAGGCGACGGCGACGGGACGCATACCGGACGGCACCCGGACCCGGACGAGCGCCGTCGACGGGATCACCAGCGCGCACAGCACGGCCGCCGCCGGAGCCGCCACCGCCACGGCGACGAAGAGGATGGTCGGGAAGAAGTAGCGCAGGGCATACCCGTTCAGCAGCACCCAGGGGTTCCCGGTGAAGACGACCCAGTAGACCGCGACGAAGGCGAACGCCGCCGCGCCGCGGGCGAGGAACGCCGCCCTTGCGCTCCGCGGTCAGCAGGAGCAGCAGCAGCGGCCGAGACGATCGCGATGACCGCCAGCCGCGGGATGCGGAAGCTGCCAGCACCGACGCGAGCGAGCGGGGCGCCTCGCTGAGGAAGGTGCTGAGGCTGAAGCTGAAGTAGTCCTGGTTGGCGTCGGGCACCGGCCCGGCGTTGCCGCCGTAGCGGCTCGCGAGCACCGCCCAGACCACGAACCAGCCCACCCACACGACGCCGAACAGCGGCCAGCGGACCCACTGCCGGCGGCGAGCCAGCTCCACCAGGGCGAGGAACGCCGCGACGAGGATCGTCGACTGGTTGAGGCCGACAGCGGCGCCGACGCAAGGGCGGCGAGCACCCACCACCACCAGCGGCCGGTCTTCCACAGCAGGAACGCGCCGAGGGTCAGCGACCACGACATCGAGTAGGGCTGGCTCTCCAGGGAGAGGATGTGCAGCGCCTGGGGCGAGATGACCAGGTGGCAGGTCACGGCCAGCACAAGGAACGTCACCGCGGTCGCCAGCAGGCTACGCGTGCCGGACACCAGCCAGGTGCCCATGTAGGCCAGCAGCAGGAGGAACACGTGGAAGGACACGGCGTTGATCAGCAGGCAGGCGAAGAGGTTCGCATCGGGGTTCGCGATGGGGCTGGCCAGCGCGGAGACGAACGCCGCGAACCGGTTCTGGCCCCAGAAGAAGAGGTCGACGTCCTGGATCGACATCACCGACTGCTGCACGCCGTCGGCCTGCAGGAAGTCGACGGTGTAGCGCAGCACCGTCAGGACGGAGAGCGCGAGACCGCCAGGCCGAGGCCGACGCCGACCCCCATCGCGCAGGACGTGACAGGTCGGACGAACTGTCGGTCATGCACCATCCTCGTGGTCGTCCCGGCGGCGAGCCGCGCGGCATCAGGGCGAGGTAACTCTAAGCCACGGGTGGACGGTGGTCGGGCCGTGCACGTCGCGGCTCCGTGTCCCGCTACCGGCGGACGTAGCCCATCGAGTCCCAGACGGCCCGGCCGTCCACGGCGTACATGACGAGGTTGCCGTCGTCCTGGAACACCAGCCGCGCGCCCGGCGCAGTAGACGCCGGCGGCCCACACCGGGCGGTTGTCCGGCGCGTAGACGACGACGTTGCCGTCCGACTGCGCGGCGAAGTGGGAGCCGGCGACGGTGGTGCGGGTGCTCCACAGCACCCGCCCGTCGGTCGTGGAGGTCACGACGGCTGCCCCGGAGGGCTGCATCGTGAGGCGGTAGCCGCCCTTGGGCGACGTCACCGAGGCGCCGGAGGCGATCTCCTTGACCACGACGGTGACCGGGAGGTACGTCGCCCGACGACCCGCATACCCGCCGCTGTCCCAGAGGGCGTTGCCGTAGCCGCTGTAGAGGACGAGGTTGCCGTCGTCCTGGATGGCCAGGGTCGCGCCCGGCGCCGAGGTGGCGGTGGTCCAGACGGAGCGAGTTGTAGGGGTCGTACATGACGAGGTTGCCGTCGCTCTGGAGGACGAGGTAGGACCCGGCGACCGAGGTGCCGGTCGCCCACTTCGGCCGGCCGGCAGCGTCGTAGACCACGAGGTTGCCGTCGCCCTGCATGACCATCCAGTACGCGCGGTTCGGCGACCACAGCGGCTGGGTGAAGGAGACCGGGGGCAACGGGGGAACGCGGCGGCGTCGGGGTGCCGAGGGACCACCAGCTCGAGCGTAGGCCGTTGCTGTACGCGGGGTAGGTCCGGGCGTTCATGACGCCGGCGCCGGTCGTCGTCACTGGGTCCCGCCGGTGCCCTCGAGGCGGACGGTGAGGACGCGGCCGCCCCACTCGCCGTTACCGTCGCGGCTGGTGACGACGAGGCGTTGCAGGGTGCCGACGGACGGGAAGGCCGACTCGAGCGCGGTGACCGGCAGGCTCGCCTGCCACGAGTGGACCGGGTCGCCCGGCCCGGCCCCGTCCCAGGGGTCGGCGCGGGCGGGGAGGTAGGGCAGCCCTCCGTCGGTGGACCACCCACCGTTCGACGCGGAGTACTGCGTGGTCGCGACGACGCCCTGGTAGGTGAGCACCTGGCCCGCCGTGTCGGCGGCGGCGGCGGTGGTGCTGGCGTACCACATGGCCGTGGCCGTGCCGCCGCTCGAGTAGCTCGTCGGGCCGGTGAACACCTGGCACTGTGTCGTGTCGCAGATGTCGTAGGTCGCGCCCTTGCGGCTGATGAACTGGACGGCCACGACCGCGCCGAGATGGCGAACGCCCGCAGGGTCGCGGTGGGCCAGGACGGGATGATCTCGCGGGCGAGGACGCCGCCGACGTAGGTCTCGAGGGGCAGGGTCAGCACCGTGGTGAGGGTGCCGGAGGCGAGGACCGCCGCCACGGAGCCCGGGTAGTCCGTGGAGCTGTTGTCGGCCTTCCAGACCCGGATGCGGGCGGGGCCCTCGAACCGCACGGGACTGGCGAGCGTGGTGCTCCCGCTGAGGGCGAACGCGGTCCAGGCGCCGCCGGCGAGGGACTGCAGCTGCAGGCCCGAACCGGACGGCACCAGCCGCCACTGGTCCGCCGCGGGCAGGCTCGTCCGCGCCCCCGAGCTCTCGACCGCGGTGAGGCCGGCGGCTCCGCTGACCCGCAGCGCTCCGGCGTCCGCGCTGAGGCGCACCCGGATGTTCTGGTCGGCGACGGTCGAGGTGGCCGTGCCCGGGTAGTAGGCCGCGAGGATCTCGGGGTACCCCTTGCCGAGGTACCCGGCCCCGTAGGCGCCCCAGGCGGACATCCCGTGGCCGTGCCCGAAGCCGTGGCCGGACACCGTCCAGACGCCGTTCGCCGGTCGGGTGTAGATCTCGTCGGCGCTCGGCCGGACCAGCGGTGAGGCCGACCAGTCCTCCCGCCACGAGGAGGGCGACGAGCCCGGACCGGAGCCCGACTCCGAGCCGGCGGCGGGCAGGTCGGCTCGGGAGTCCCACCGGCCACAGGCGTATCACCGCGTCAGCATGGCCCGGACACGCCGGAAGGGGAACGTTTGTGACGCTTCCGTGACCTGGCGGTGACCGGCCCTCAGCCCGCGGCCTGCGCGTAGACCCGCCACATCCGCTCGGCGGTGGTGGTCCAGGTGAGCTCCGCGGCCCGGTCGCGCCCGGCCCGGACCATCGTGGCGCGGAGGTCCGCCTCGTCGACGACCCGGGCGATGCCGGCAGCGAGGGCCGTGGGGTCGCCGACGGGGGTGGTGAGGGTCGACCCGTGCCCCACCTCGACGAGCGCCGGGTCGTCGCTGGTCACGACGGGCACGCCGTGGGCCATGGCCTCGACGACCGGCAGACCGAACCCCTCCGCACGGCTCGGCATGACGACGACCTGCGCGCCCGCGTACAGCGCGGCCAGGTCGGGGTCCGGGACCCGACCCGTCACGACGGTCCGGTCGCCGACGCCGGCGTCCTGGGCGAGCACCTGGACGGAGACGTCACCCCACCCGAGCGGGCCGGCGACGACGAGGGTCAGCCCCGCGAGCCGGGCGTCGGCCATGGCGCGGACCAGGACGTCCAGACCCTTGCGAGGCTCGGCGGTGCCGACGAACAGCACGTAGGGATCGGCGGCACCGAGCCGGCGACGGCGGAGGGGGGCGTCGTCGGGAACCGGGCGGATGGCGGCACCGGAGAGGACGCCGACCACCGGGCAGCGCGGGTCGAGGTGCTCGCGGACCGCTCGGGCGACGGCCTCGGTCGGGGTGACGATCACCGCCGCGGAGGTCGCGGCTCGGGCGCCCATGGCCCGGTGGAAGGCGACCCCGCGCGGGGTTAGGGTCTCCGGGTGCGTCCACGGCACGACGTCGTGGACGGTGACGACCAACCGGGTGCCCGGCCGGGCGGGCGGGACGAGCAGCGTGGGGGCATGGACGACCCCGGAGTCGGCGGGGTGCGGCGGCAGGCCCCGAGCCCACAGCCGGGAGACGAGGGGGAAGGGCAGGCGTAGCTCGGCCACCGGCACCGCCAGCCGCTCGAGCTCGGCCACCGCGGCGGCGGGCGCCGGCAGCCGGACGACCCGGAGCCGGTCGCCGGTCGGGAGGGTGGCGACCAGCGCGCGGAGCAGCTCGGAGGTGTAGCGACCGGTGCCCCCCGGGACGCGGGCGGACAGCTGGGTCGCGAGGACGGTGACGTCCACCGGCGTCACCGGTCGCCGACCAGGAGGGCCTGCAGCTCGCGGGTGTAGTCGGCCCACGTCCGGAAGGTCTGTGCCGCGATCTCGGCGTGGAGCCGGGCGCGGGTGGGCTCGTCGAACAGGACCGCCCGGATGCCCTCGAGCACGCTGTCGTCGTCCCGCGGGTCGACGAGGACCGCGCCCCGCCCCGCCCCGATCTCCCGCATGCTGCCGTACGCGGACGTGACGACCGGGGTCCCAGCGGACAGGGCCTCGCTCACCGGCAGCCCGAAACCCTCGTTCAGGGACGGGAACACCACCGCGGTCGCCGCCCGGTAGGCGCCGGCGACCACGTCGTCCGGGACCCCGCTGGCCGTGCGCAGTGGGTGACCCTGCGCCTGGAGCCGCGCCACCTCGGTCTCGAAGTGCTCGGAGTTCCAGCTGTTGCCGCCGATGAAGGCCAGCGAGAACCGGCACCCCTCCCGCCAGAGCGCCTCGGCCGCGTAGAGGACGGCCATGTGGTTCTTGCGGGGCTCGTGGCTGCCGACGCACAGCAGCAGCGGCAGTCCGTCCACCGCGAAGGCGGACGCGGCGGCGGCCGGGTCGCCGGCGCCGCCCGGCATCTCCCAGGGCAGCTCCAGCGGGGTGATCCGCGGTCCGGACAGCCCGGTGCCGGCGAGCATCTGCGCGCCAGCCCGCATACTCCTGGCCCGCGGCGGCGGAGATGGGGACGACGTGGTCGACGTGGGACACCGCGACGAGGTTGCGGGCGAAGGCGGCGCCCATCCCCGCGCCCGTCGTCTCGCCCGAGGTGAGCGGGACGCAGTCGAAGCCGATCACGGCGGTCGCGTTGCCCGAGAACTCGGCCATCGCGGCCAGGCGGGCGGTTCGCGCGTCCTCGACGGCGAGCTCCAGCAGCACGTAGCGGCTGCGCCACGGGACCACGACGTGGCTGTCGGTCGGGCGGGCCGGATCCGTCCCGCCCCACGTGGCGTTGTCGCGCTCCGCCGCGGACAACGACCGCAGCGCGGTCAGGCCGGGGGTCCAGCCGACGAGCGTCGCGGGTCCCTCCCAGTGCTGGAGGATCTGCCGCACGACGCGCTGGATACCGGTGCCGAGCCTGGTCCGGGCCGTGTGGTGGACGTCGAGCACCGTCCCGTTGACCACCACCTCGACCGGCGGGCGTCTCCGAAGGACAGGGCGCGGCCGGGACCACCGGCGCAGGAACGCCGCAGCGCCGGCACTGCCGATCTGGCGGCGCGCGGTGCGCACCTGCTCGGCGTCTGGGAAGCGACCGTCGAGCACGCAGAACGTCAGCCAGACGGCGTCGTCCCGGCCGTCGGCGAGCACCCGGGCCAGCGTCGCCCAGTCGACGGAGGCGCCGGTGCCCTCGGGCTCGGTCAGCGTCGCGAGGACGAGGCGGACCCGCTCGTCGGTGCTCCGGGCGATCACCGCGCGGTCCCCCGCAACGGCTCGACCGCCCGGTCCCACAGGTCCTCGGCGAAGTCGGACCAGGTCCGCGCCGGTCGGGCGTAGCACTCCGCCACCAGCCGCGCGTGCAGCTCGTCGTCGGTGAGCAGGGCCCGCATGGCCCCCGTGATCGCGTCGTCGTTGCGCGGGTCGACGACGAGGCAGCCGCCGTCACGCGCGATCTCGGCGGTGCTGCCGTAGTCCGAGGTGACCGCCGGAACCGCGAGCGCCAGCGACTCCGCGACGGGCAGCCCGAACCCTTCGTGCAGCGACGGGAACACGGTGAAGCGGGCCTCCTGGTACGACGTCAGCAGGTCGGCGTCCTGGGCCTTGCGCCACACCTCGACCGGTCGACCGCGCTTGGCCAGCGCGCGCGCCCGCTTGTCGAAGCGGCGGGTGACGTGCAGGCTGCCGCCGCCGATGAACCGCAGCCGGAAGCGCAGTCCCTCCGCCCACAGCTGGTCGGCCGCGTAGACGATCGCGTCGTGGTTCTTGCGGGGCTCGTGGCTGCCGACGACGAGGACGAGCGGGTCGTCCGCGCCCGGCACCGGGGTCCGGCCGGCCGCGAGCACGGAGTCGGGAGCGTCGACCGGCAGCACCACGCTGATCACCCGGGGGCCCGGAAGGCCTTGTGCGCCCACGGCGTCGGCGAAGCCCTGGAACTCGGCCGCCGCCGTGTCGCTGATCCCGGCGACCACCGACGCCGCCTTGACCACCGCGAGGTACTTGGTGAACCGCTCCGACTCCGGCGCCGGCACCGTGTCGGCGCTGCTGATGGGGATGCAGTCGTAGGCGATCATCGCGACGGCGTTGCCCGACATCGACGCCACGGCCTCCAGCGGCGCACACAGCGGTTGCCGGGCCACCTCCGGGAGGAACACCACCGAGCGGTAGGGCACCAGCAGTGGGCAGTCGGTCTCGTCGTCGGGCAGGGCGGCTTCGTGATCGCCCCACGAGACGACCCGGGCCCGTTCCGCCGGCGTCACCGTGCGCAGGCCGCCGTCCGGGCCGCTCCACGCCGCGAGGGTCATCGGCCGGGCCTCGGCCCACCTCCGCATCGTCTGGCGGACCACCCGCTGGATCCCGGTGTTGTGCAGGCCGGTCCGGCGCAGAAGTCGACGTCGACGACCACACCGCCGTCGACCAGCTCGGCCCGTCGAGCCGGGTCGTACCGCGTGACCCCGGACTCGAGCAACGCGTCGAGGAGCGTTGACCAGCTCCGTGCCCGGTGACGCCAGCCGCAGGCGCCGCCGCACCAGGTGGACCGTCGCCGGGTCGGGATAGCATCCGGTGACGGCGACGACGAGGCGCCAGACCCGGTCGAGCGTCGGGTTGCCCACGACCGAGCGGACCAGCTCGTCGAGGAGCTCGCCCGGGGACCCGTCCGGCGGGTCCCGCGACGGCCGGTCGGTACGCCCGAGAATCGTCGGGCGCGACGACGGCCAGCCGCTGGGCGGTGGCCTGCTCGAGCGCGGTCCGCGCCCCGGCCGGCGCGACGGCGGCGCTCACGGGCGCCGCCTCAGCCGGCGACCGGCGTACTCGGCGGACACCTCGACCGCGGGGCTGAACCCGAGCTCGGCGACGAGGGTCCGGAAGCGTCGAGCCGCCCGCAGCGGGAGAGCGGCCCGTCGGCGCAACGAGCGCCTCGACGCCGTCGAGGCGGCGGTGCGGGACTGGACGTGCTCCAGCCACGCGCGGAGCGCCTCGTCGGGGTCCGCGGTCGGAGGCACCCCGTGACGAGGCCCAGCGGTCACACGGTCCTCCCGACGAGGTCGCTCAGGGTCTCGGTCAAGGCCTCCCGCCAGGGCGGCAGCAGGCCGAGCCCGGCGGCGACCGACCGGTCGTGGCCGAGCACGGAGTATGCCGGTCGCGGCGCCGGCCGTGGGAAGGAGGCGGTGTCGCTGGGCCGCACGCGGTCCGGATCCAGCCCGGCCGCCTCGAAGAGGGCTCGCGCGAACCCGAACCACGTCGTCTCGCCCTCGCTCGTGGCGTGGTAGGTGCCCGGCGGTGCGTCCGCCTCGACGAGGTCGGCGACGAACCGGGCGACGTCGCGGGTGGTCGTCGGCTGGCCGCGCTGGTCGTCGACGACGGCGAGGGTCTCCCGCTCGTCGGCCAGCCGCAGGATGGTCGCCGCGAAGCTTGCCGCCCCCCGGGCCGTAGAGCCACGCCGTGCGCACGACGTAGGCGGAGGGCAGCTCGGCGCGAACCGCCCATTCCCCCGCGGCCTTGGTGCGCCCGTATGCGGAGCGCGGCCGCATCGGCGCGGTCTCCGCGTAGGGCTGGGTGGCCGTGCCGTCGAAGACGTAGTCGGTGGAGACGTGGACCAGGCGTGCGCCCGTTCCGCGCGCAGGCCCGGGCCAGGAGGCCGGGGCCGACCGCGTTCACGGCGAACGCCGCCGCCTCGGCCGACTCGGCGTCGTCGACCTGGGTGAACGCGGCGGCGTTGACGACGAGGTCGGCGTCATGCCGCGGCGCGACCGCAGTCCGCTCGTGCGGTGACGTCGACCTCGGCGCTGCCGTAGGAGCGGACCTCGTAGCCCGCGCCGCGAAGGGCGGCGGTCACCAGTGCCGGCCGAGCATGCCCGTGCCACCGAGCACCGTGACCGTCATGACGGTGGAGGCTACCCAACGGCGGGTCGTGTCCATTTTGTGACTGGTGTTGCTTGTGATGCTTCAGGGACCTGTGCGACGGTCGGTCCGCGGCACTGTCTCTCGCAAGGGGTCTTCACACATGAACTCGGTCCGCCATCCGGTCGCGCTCGGCGCCACCATGGCCCTGTCACTGGCGCTCTCCCTCGTCGTGTCCAGGGCGGTGCCTCCGGGGGCGTCAGCGACGTCAGCGACGCCCGCCGCGCCGGCTGCCAGCGCCCATCCGGTCGCCCCGAAGGTGCACAAGACCGCCCTCACCGGCGTGGACGCCGGCGCCCTGGCGCGGACTCCCGCGGCCCTCGACCCCTCGGCGCTGTCGGCCTCGGACGCGAGTCAGTCGGGCCCCGTCGGCCGGGCCGCCGCCGACCGGCGGCCGACGGTCTTCACCACCGAGCTCGGGACCGAGCAGGTTCGAGGCGGCCGGGGTCAGCTGGACCGCGGGCGGCAGCACCAAGGACGTCGTCGTCCAGGTGCGCATCCGCGAGGCCGGTCAGTGGTCCGACTGGGAGGCCCTCGACGTCGCCGACGCCCCGGACCAGGGTGGTCAGGACACCGCGAAGGCGGGGTCGACCGTCGCCACCGAGCCGATCACGACCGCCTCCGCCGACGCGATCCAGGTGCGGGTCGACACCGGCGGACAGCCGGCTCCGGAGGACCTCCAGCTGGTGACCGTCGACCCCGGGGCGTCCACCGCCGACGCGTCCGTCGCCGCGACGGCCACGGCTGCGAGCCACGGACGCGACGGCCGCCGCCATCCGCCGCCAAGCCGGCCATCGTGACCCGCGCACAGTGGGGCGCCGACGAGAGCATGCGTGACTGCACGCCGTCGTACTCCTCCACCATCAAGGCCGGCGTCGTCCACCACACGGTCAACTCGCAACAACTACCAGCCGGCCGACTCGGCCGGTCTCGTGCGCGGCGATCTACGCGTACCACGTCAACGGCAACGGCTGGTGCGACATCGGCTACAACTTCCTCGTCGACCGGTTCGGGACGATCTTCGAGGGCCGCTTCGGCGGGGTCGACCGGCCGGTGATCGGCGCCCACGCCGGCGGCTTCAACACCTACACGTTCGGGGTCTCCGGGATCGGCGACTTCACCAGCGTCCAGCCCACGGAGGCGATGCTCTCCGCCTACACCGCCGTCCTCGGCTGGAAGCTGAGCCTCAGCGGGGTCGACCCGCAGGCCACGACCGTGCTGGTCTCGGGCGGCGGGCCGGCCACGCAGTGGCCGCTCGGGACAGCCGTCACCGTGCGCACCGTGTCGGGTCATCGCGACGTCGACGCCACCGGCTGCCCCGGTGACGCCTTCTACCCGCGGCTGAACGACCTCGCCGCGCGCGGTGCGCACCTACATCGCGACGAGCAGTGCCCCCTCGACGTTGCTGACCGCCGGCACCGCCAAGCGGTCCCCCGACGGCCGCTACCAGGTCGTCCAGCAGACCGACGGGAACCTCGTGGTCTACGGGCCCAGCGGCGCCGTCTGGGCCTCCGGCACCGCCATCCCGTACGCCTTCACGGCGGTGCAGGGCGACGGCAACGTCGTCATGTACGACAACACGGACGGCTCACCACTCTGGGCGGCCAACACGTCCGGCATCAACGTCCACCTCGAGATGCAGGACGACGGGAACCTCGTCCTGTACTCGGGCGCCAACGTGCCGCTGTGGGACAGCCGGGGAAACACCCGGCACCCGACGACGACCATCCCGCCGAACAAGGCCCTCGTCGGCACCCTCGACGCCGGCCAGACCCGCACGTCGCCGAACGGCGCGTACGTGTTCGCCATGCAGACCGACGGCAACCTCGTCCACTACGCCGGTGGCCGGGCCCGGTGGTCGTCGGCGACCTTCGTCCCCGGCTCCCGGGTGGTCCTCCAGGCCGACGGCAACCTCGTCGTCTACACCCCGCAGAACCGGGCGACCTGGGCCTCGGGGACCTCCGGCATCCCGGGCGCGTGGGCCGCGGTCCGCAACGACGGCCGCGTCTCGGTCTACCGTCCGGACGGGACCGTCGCCTGGATCGCCTGACCATACGGCCCCGCTCCGGCAGGTAGGGTCGCCGCCGTGAAGGGGATCGTGCTCGCCGGCGGTTCGGGGACGCGGCTGCACCCGATCACCCGCGGCATCAGCAAGCAGCTCATGCCGGTCTACGACAAGCCGATGGTCTACTACCCGCTGTCGACGCTGATGATGGCCGGGATCCGCGAGATCCTCGTCATCACGACACCGCAGGACATCGACCAGTTCCGGCGCCTGCTCGAGGACGGCTCCGCCTGGGGCGTCGACATCTCGTACGCCGTCCAGCCCTCCCCGGACGGGCTCGCCCAGGCGTTCATCATCGGCGCCGACTTCATCGGGGACGACACCGTCGCGCTCGGTCCTCGGCGACAACATCTTCTACGGGCGCGGGCTCGGCACGGCGCTGCGGGGCAACACCCGGCTGACCGGCGGCCACATCTTCGCCTACCAGGTGGGCGAGCCGTCCGCGTACGGCGTCGTGGAGTTCGACGACGACGGGAAGGTCCTGTCGATCGAGGAGAAGCCGGAGCGGCCCCGCTCGAGCTACGCCGTCCCCGGCCTGTACTTCTACGACAACGACGTCGTCGCCATCGCGCGGTCGCTGCGGCCCAGCGCGCGGGGCGAGCTGGAGATCACCGCCGTCAACGACGCCTACCTCACTCGCGGCGACCTGACGGTCAGCGTGCTGCCCCGCGGGACGGCGTGGTTCGACACCGGGACGTTCCAGGGGCTGCTGGAGGCGAGCCAGTTCGTCCACGTCATCGAGGCCCGGCAGGGCACCAAGATCGGCTGCCCCGAGGAGATCGCCTGGCGCAACGGCTGGATCGACGACGAGGCGCTCCTCCTGCTGGCCAAGGACCTGGAGAAGAGCGGCTACGGCGTCTACCTCGAGGGGCTGCTCGCCGAGGGGCGCCGCTGATGGAGATCCGACCGCTCGCCATCGAGGGCGCGTGGGAGGTCACCCCGCGACTCTTCCCCGACCCCCGCGGCCTGTTCACCGAGGGGTTCCGGGTCGACCACCTCGCGAAGCACATCGGGCACGAGCTGGCCGTGCGGCAGACGAACATCTCGGTGTCCACCGCCGGCGCGCTGCGCGGCATCCACTACGCCGACGTGCCGCCCTCCCAGGCGAAGTACGTCACGGCCACCAGCGGGGTGTTCGTCGACTACGTCGTCGACCTGCGCGTCGGGTCGCCGACCTTCGGCACGTGGGACAGCGTGGTGCTCGACACCGTCGACCGGCGGGCCGTCTACCTCTCGGAGGGCCTCGGCCACGTCCTGGCGTGCGTCGAGGACGGGACCGCGGTCTACCTCTGCTCGGAGGTGTACGCGCCCGAGCGCGAGCGGGCGGTCAGCCCCCTCGACGGCGACATCGGGCTCGTCCTCCCCGAGGGCTTCGCCGCGGTGGTGTCCGACCGCGACGCGGCCGCACCGTCGTTCGCCACGGCGCAGCAGCAGGGGATGCTGCCGTCGTACGACGACTGCCTGGCCTACCGCCGGTCGCTCGGCTAGCTCGGCTGGCGGCTAGCTATGACCCTGCCGCTTCGACGCCCGCGCGGGACGCCGGTACTGCAGCGGCAGCGGAGCGACGCGGCTGGCGCGGGCCTTGGCGACCATGCCGATCATCGTCGCGCCCAGGCGCACCGTCTTGCCGAAGTCCCCGGTCACCGCCGACTCACCCACCCGCGGGAGGTAGTTGACGGGGATCTGGACGACCCGGACCTGACGTCGGGTCGCGAGCAGCAGCATCTCGAGGCCGAACGCCGAACCGGTGTGCTGGAACTCGGGCTCCAGCGTGCGGGCGAGCTCCTTGGTGAGGATCCGGAACGTGCAGCCCACGTCGGACAGCGACGTCGTGTTGAACGACGCCTCGATCATCTTGGCGACGGCCCAGTTGCCGAACTGGAGGAACCAGCCCATGTTGGCGCCGGTCCAGATGAACGTCGACACCGTTCGCGACCCGACCACGAAGTCCGACTCGCCGGTGTAGGTGAGCAGCTTGAACAGGTCGTCAGGCTCGAACGTGCCGTCCGGCTCGCAGACGCAGATCAGGTCGCCGGTGGCCTCCCGCAGCCCGCGGCGGATCGCCGCCCCGTAGCCCTGGGTGGTCTCGACGACCTCGCGGGCGCTGGTGCGCGCGACCTCCTCGGAGGTGCCGTCGGCGGCGTTGTTGTTGACGACGAGGATCTCGTCGACGACCCCGAGCTCCTCGAACCCCTGGATGACCGCGGCGATGCTGTCCTTCTCGTTGTAGGTCGGCAGCACCACCGACACCGTCCTACCCCGCCACACGGTCCGGGCCTCCTCGCGCTGTCATGTCGATGTCATGCGGCGCCGTGCTGCGGCCGGGTCGCCACGACGAGCATCTGGCCGGCCAGCGGCTTGATCGGGGAACGGAGGTACCAGGGCACCAGGAAGGACAGCGACGACCCACGCGACCGCATGCTCAACGGCAGGAAGCGGGCCGCGACGTGCTGGACCTGCCAGCCGCTCGCGGTCAGGTAGTCGGCGAGCGAGACGTCGGTGAAGATCGCGACGTGGGTGTAGTCGTCGAAGTAGCGGCCGGGCTGCAGGCGGAAGTTCGGCTGGAGCAGGATCAGCCGGCCGCCGGGCCGCAGCACCCGCATCGCCTCGGCGAGGAGGCGGTCGCTCTGCGGCCGCTCGAGGTGCTCGAGCAGGTTCGAGGCGAAGACCACGTCGAAGGTCGCGTCGTCGAGCTCGGTGAGGTCCGTGCAGTCGCCCACGATCGGCCCGGACGTGCCCGGCCGCCGCGGTGAGGACGACGGACTCGAGGTCGACCGCGGTCACCGACCGCGCCTGGACGAGGTTGGCGAAGTCGCACCATCCGGCACCGAGCTCCAGGACGTCCGCGTCCTCCGGGATCCACCGCGCGAGGTAGTCGCAGATGTGCCGCCACACCGGTGCCCGGTTGGCGTTCTCCGCGAGCCGGGTCGCGAAGTAGCCGGTGCGGTAGGTGCCGGACGTCGTGCTCTCCGTCATCACTGCCCTCCTCGTTCGCATCTCGCCGACCCCGGTTGGTCGCGGACAGCGTAGTCGGCGTCGGACCCGATCTCGGTCACGGCGAGCCGGGGCGGCCGGTCGAGCCGAGCTCGTCCAGCCAGGCGCACAGCGCCTCGAGGCCGACGGCCAGGTCGACCCGCGGCTCCCACCCCCACAGCCGGTATGCCTCGGACGGGTCGGCACAGGCGTACCGGACGTCGCCGTCCCGGAACTGGCCGGTCACCGTCGGCGGTGGCGCCTGGTACCGGTGCGCGATCACGCGCGCGACCTCGAGGATCGTCACCGGCCGGCCCGAGCCCACGTCGACCGCAACGCCCGGGTCGCCCGCGCCGTCGCCGACCGCCGCCGACTCCAGCGCCCGAGCGACGTCGTCGACGTGCACGAAGTCCCGGACGATCCGCCCGTCCTCGTAGACCGGGATGGTCTCGCCGGCGGCCGCGAGCCGCCCGAAGAGCGGCAGGATCCCGGTGTAGGGGTTGCCCGGCGACTGTCCGGCGCCGTAGACGTTCTGGAGCCGGAGGACCACCGGCCGCACGCCGACGGCGAGCCCCCACGCGCGGAGCAGGTGCTCCTGCGCCAGCTTGGTCGCCGCGTACACGCTGCTCGGCCGCGGTTCGACCCGGGACGCGGAGGCCGGCATCGGCGTCAGCCCGGGGAAGTCCCAGGTGCCGGCGGCGAGCATGGCGTGCGAGCGCTGCCCGGGGAGGACCACGGTGCCGGACCCGTCCTGCCAGGCCCCCTCCCCGTAGACCGCCCGGCTGGAGGCGAGGACGACGCGCTCGGGCAAGGCGTCGTGGCGGGTGAGCGCGTCGAGCATCGTCGTCGTCCCGACCACGTTGACCGACGCGTGGCGGGTGGCCTCGGTGAGCGACTGTGCCGTCCCGGTCTCGGCGGCGAGGTGCACGACCACGTCGGGGTGCACATCGTCGAGCAACCGGTCCCACGCCGCGGCCTGTGTCACGTCGGCGACGACCAGCTCGACGTCCGCGTCGAGAGCCGCCGGGCGGGTCGCCGCGGGGTGGACCTGCGGGTGCAGGGAGTCCATCGCGACCACGCGGTCGAACCGCTTCCGCAGCCGGCTGGCGAGCACGCAGCCGATGAAGCCGGCACCACCGGTGATGAGCGCGGTGGTCGCCACGGTCCGGAGCCTACCCAGCGCGCTGGGCGCGGTGTCGGTCCGAGTCTGCGGCTCTACACTCCTCGACGTGGAGGCACGCGGTGCGGTCCTGGAGCAGTCCGGCGCGGCGCGCCCGTATGCGTCCAGCCGGCCGATCACCATCTCGCGGGTGGAGCTCGACGAGCCCGGCCCGCGAGAGCTGCTGGTCCAGATCGAGGTCGCCGGCATCTGCCACTCCGACCTGTCGGTCGTCGACGGCAACCGGCCGCGGCCGTTGCCCATGCTGCTCGGTCACGAGTCGAGCGGCCGGGTGCTGCAGACCGGCCCCGACGTGCGGGAGATCGCCGTCGGCCAGCGGGTCGTCATGACCTTCCTCCCCCGCTGCGGGGAGTGCGCGGGGTGCGCGACCGGTGGTCGGCGTCCGTGCGTCGCCGGCAGCCGGGCGAACGAGGTCGGGTCCCTGCTGGACGGTGGCTTCCGGCTGTCCCGCGGCGGGGAGCGCATCCACCACCACCTGGGCGTCTCCGGATTCGCCACCCACGCCGTGGTCGACGAGCGCTCGGTCGTGGCGGTCGGCGACGACGTGCCGCCCGAGATCGCCGCCCTGCTCGGCTGCGCGGTCCTCACGGGAGGTGGTGCGGTGCTCAACGTGGCGCCTCCCCAGCCCGGTCAGACCGTGGCCGTGGTCGGTCTCGGCGGCGTCGGCATGGCGGCTCTGCTCACCGCCCTCGCCCTCGACGACGTGACCGTCGTCGGCGTCGACGTGGCGGACGCGAAGCTGAGCGCGGCCTCCGATCTCGGTGCGCACCAGGCCCTCGACCCGGCGGCCGCAGCCGAACAGGGGCTCCAGGCGGACCTGGTCGTCGAGGCCGGCGGGAGCGTCCGGGCGTTCGAGACCGCCGTCCGGCTGACGGGACCCGGCGGGACGATGGTCACCGTCGGTCTGCCGCCGGCCGCGGCCACCGCCGCCGTGTCGCCGACCTGGCTGGTCGGTGGAGCCCGCGCGGTCGTCGGCGAGCTACCTCGGCTCGGCCGTCCCGTCCCGCGACGTGCCGAGGTTCGTGGACCTGTGGCGGGCCGGCAAGCTGCCCCTGGAGTCGCTGGTGTCGGACCACATCGGGCTGGACGACGTCAACCACGGGATGGACCGCCTGGCCGACGGTGCCGTGCTGCGGCAGATCGTCGACCTGCGCGGCTAGCGCACCGTGGCGGCGCGGTCGGCGTTGTGGCGAACCTCTTCCGCCACCGCGGCATACAGCTCGGTCGGGATGTTGTGACCCATGCCGGGGTAGACGACCAGCCGGGCGCCGGGGATCTGCGCCGCCGTGTCGCGGCCGCCCTGCCACCGGACGAGCGGGTCGTCCCGTCCCGAGATCACCAGCGTGGGCACCGCAATGGTGGCCAGCGGTGGGTAGTGGTGGGCTCGACCGGCGGCCAGCTGTCGTTGCGTGGTCGAGGGGTCCCGAGGGTGGCGGGCGTGGCTGATCCGCGCCACGGCCCGGGCCCACTCCTCCGGGAAGGGGTAGCCCGGGGACGCGATGGCGCGGTAGATGTCGACCAGCGCCGTCACCTGCTCCTCGTCGGACTCGCCGGGGCGGATGCCGCGCAGGGTGCGGAAGACGCCCGGGCGGATGTAGCGAAGGGTGCGCCACGCCCCGGCGGTGACCGGCAGCCCCATGGCGCTGACCAGGGACCGCACCCGGTCCGGAATCTCGAGGGCCAGTCCTTGGGCCAGCGCCGCACCCATGGAGCCGCCCATCACGTGCGCGCTCTGCCACCCGACGGCGTCCATGACCGCCAGCGCGTCGTCGAGCATGTCGCGAGCGGTGTACGCCGGGGGCACGCGGCCCATGAGGGCCTTCCACGGGTTGGGCCGGTCGACCGGCTGGTAGTGCGTGGAGAGGCCGGTGTCCCGGTTGTCGAAGCGGACGACCGCGAACCCGAGGGCCACGAGCCGGTCGATGAGCTCCTCGGGCCACCACACCATCTGGAAGTCCAGGCCCATGATGAGCAGCAGCGGTTCGCCACGCTCGAGGTCGCCGAACGTCTCGTACGCGATCCGGACGTCGCCGTTGTCCGCGTAGCGCAGTGCCTCATCCATCGTCCGCTCCTTGTTCGACTGAACTGCGAACAACGTTAACAGATAGAGTGGACGCGTGCCTCCACCTGCCGACACCGGCGACCGGGAGCGGGTCCGTCCCGGGCCCCCACCCGCCCTGACGGTGCCGGGCATCGCCGCCGCGGCCGTGTCCCTCGCCGACCGGGACGGGTTGGCCGCGGTGACGATGCGGTCCGTCGCGGCGGCGCTCGGCACCAGCGCCCCCGGCCTCTACCGCTACGTCGCCTCGCGGGACGAGCTGCTGGGCGCAGATGGTCGACCTCGTGTCGGCCGCGGTCGAGCACCGGCCGCCGACCGGGGACTGGCTGGCCGACCTGCTGACCGTGGCCGACAGCCAGCGCGCGGTCTTCCGCGCCCATCCGTGGCTGACCCGCTGCCCTGAACGGGACCGGAGCGCTCGGTCCCCACGTCCTCGACCATCTGGACTGGGGTCTGGCGGTGCTCACCGACGTCCACGCCACCGACGGCCAGAAGCTGGAGGCGCTGGCCCTGGCCAACGGGATCGCCGCGCTCTTCGCCAACGCCGGCCCGGGCGCGAGCCCGGGCGCCTTCGGCCATCTCGACGGCGGCCGCCACCCGCGGCTGGTCGCCGCACTCGCGGGCGTCACCGACCTGACCCCGGCGTCGGATCCGTTTCCCCGGGTGCTGGCCGCCGTGCTCCACGCCACGCTCGGCACGAACCCCGACGCCACGCCGAAGGCTCGTCGACCCGGTCGGTCGCGTGCCTGAGCCCGAGGCGGTCGTCCTCGCCCTGCCCTTCACCGGACGGTGGCTGACGCAGAACAGCCCGGCGCGTCGCATACCCAGCCACGGGACGCACCTGCTGGGGTCGACCTACGCCATCGACTTCGTCGCCGTCGACGAGCGGAACCGCACGGCATACCACCGCGACTGGCGCACGTTCCTCGCCACCGAGCCCGTCGAGCGCTACGTCGGCTTCGGCCGGCCGATCCTCGCGCCCGCGGACGGGATCGTCGTCCGGACCCACGACGGCGAGGTCGACCACGAGGGACGGCGGTCACAGCTGGCCCTCGTGCCGTACGCGCTCGGCCAGGCTGCGCGGTTGCGGGCCGGGCCGGCGGCGGTGGCCGGCAACCACGTCGTCATCGCCCTCGCGGACCGTCGGGCGTTCGTGGCGCTCGTCCACCTGCGGCGGGCGTCCCTGAGCGTCTCGGTCGGGTCCGCGGTCGTCGCCGGCCAGGTGCTCGCCGAGTGCGGCAACTCCGGGAACTCGACCGAGCCGCACGTCCACCTCCAGGTCACCGACGGGCCGGAGATGGCCAGCGCGCGAGGGCTGCCGGTCTCGTTCCGTCCCTTCCTCGAATGGGTGCGCGGGGAGGCGGAGCCCCGCCTGCGGGACTCCGGACTGCCGGCCGAGGGGTCCGTGGTCGAGGCGCTGCGCATCGACTAGCGGTGGGTGGCGGGCTCGCGGTTCCCTCACGTGAACTCTGGGTTAACTACGAGCGGTGGGACAGGTCGGTTTGGCAGGCTTGTCCCGTGCGGATCGAGCTCAACGTGACGTCGGACGGCGACGCGACCCTCGACATCGACGGGTCGCCGACCGGCGCGCGCCCGGTGAGCTGGCTGGACGGGATCAGCCAGCCGCATCCGCTCGTCTGGCTCTCGCGGGAACGGCAGTACGACGTCGAGCTCTGGGTGGGCGGGGAGCTCGTGGGCTACGTACCGGGTCCGGACCCCGCGGTCGAGGCGGCCTACGAGGACGCCGAGCGCCGCATCGCGTAACGGGGTCCGCGATCCGCGATCCGGGTCGGGTCCGGGTCGACGGCCCGGCGGTCAGGGGGCGGAGTCGTCGAGCCGGCGGAGGCCCGAGACGGGGACGACGACGTAGAGCCCGCTGGCGTCGACGACGCTCGCCCGACCGTGCTCCTCGGAGCGCAGCAGGACGACCTTGGTTCCCGCCGCGAGCGAACCGTCCGTCGCACTCGGTGTCACCAGTTGCGCTGTACGAGAACGGAGTTCGCGCCACCGTCTCGTGGGTGAACCGGTTGGGCGGGGGCCGGATCAGGCTCCCCGCCGGGACCAGGCTCTCGCCGGGAAGCACCTTGGCCTCCGGTCGGATGAACCCCTCGGTCACGAGGTCGCGCCTAGACGAGACTCTCCCGGGGCAGCACCACCGGGAGGTTGGTGAGGACCACCCCGTCGGCGAACGGACCGCGAGGCGCGACGAGCCGGCCCTCCTCGGCGAGCGACAGCAGGTCGGGCAGCGTGTACGGCTCGGCGGCCTTCGGGTCGACGACGTAGCCGAGGTCCTGCAGGCTGCTGACGGTGACGGCGCTCATCGGGTTCCCGGGCGCGGCGATGAAGCCGGACATCAGCTCGTTGCGGAAGACCGTCTCGCGCCAGTGACCGCCCGCGGTGCCGGGACCGCCGGTGTTCTCGACGGGCACGCGGACCGCGCGGGTCGCGCCGCGCAGCTTCTTGTACGCCGCCATCGCCGCCTTGCCGGAGAACGTCGGGTTGTCGGTGCCCTCGCCCTTGAGCAGCTTCTTCAGCGGCCAGATCGTGCCGATGCCGAGGACGTGGCCCATCTCGTGGGTGATGACGTCGTTGAGGGTGCCCTCCGTCTGCATCTTCTTCAGGTCGTCGGTGTCGAAGGTCATGATGCCCTTGGCCGGCAGCAGCGCGGCGGCGCCCGAGCCCTCGGGCCGGACGTGGGTGGGGCCGGCTTGGCCGAGGATCTTGCCCGGGCCCGTCGATGGGACGGCCCTGCGCCTCGATGAGGATGTCGTCGATGACGTCGTCGCCGATGCGTACCGGCGGCAGGTCGCCGACGATGGCCGTGACCCAGCGGTCGGCGGCGGCCGTGAACGCGGCCTTCTGCCGGGTGTTCAAGCCCGCCGAGGAAGCGCACCTCGATGGTGAACGGTGACGCGGTGGCGGCGATGTCGCGCGCCTGGGCCGCGTCGGCGACCGCGGTGTAGGTCTCGTAGGCCATTTCAGATCCTCCCCTGAAGGTTCCTGACGGCTGGCGTCACGCCGGCAGCGATGGGCACGACGAGCGTGCCGACCTCACGCAATTCGTCCATGATGCTCCTGACGTCCGCACCGAGTGCGTGAATCCGTGATCTCGACCCGCCGACTACGGTGCCGGCCCGCCGGCTGAGGGTGAGGGTGCGCGGGCGAGGGCGTGGTCGTAGCTGCCGGGTCGCCGGTCCCAGACCACGTGTGGCCCGGTCGCCCCGTTCTGGTCGTGCGCGTGCAGTGTCGCTGGTGGTGAGGGTGGCGGTGAGGCGGTCGCGGTGGACGATGGTGTGGTGCCGTCCGCACAGCAGGGCGGCGTTGGTCAGGTCGGTGGGTCCGCCGTCGACCCAGTGCGGTGACGTGGTGGGCGTCGCACCAGGTGGCGGGGGTCGTGGCAGCCGGGGAAGGTGCAGTGCCGGTCCCGTAGCCACAGCGCCTGGACCTGCGCGGGGGTGAACAGCCGCCGGGTCCGGCCGAGGTCCAGGACGTGTCCGTCGGCGTCGAGGACGGCGGGGATGACGGCGGCGTCGCAGGCCAGCTTCCGGACCGTCTCCGGCCCGAGCAGCGCGCCACCGTCCAACGCCGGCCAGGACCACCCCCGGTCGGGTCCGGTTCCGGAGGTCGTCCAGGCCGATGGTGACCAGCACGGTGGCCTTGACCCCGCCGGGGTCCGACGGCCGGGCCGGCAGCCGACGCCGCTGGCGCAGCGTGGCCGGCGTGGCTGGCGTGGACGGCGCGGCGGCACAGGTCGACGAGGGCGTCGCCGCGGCGTTGGTCGATGGTCCGCACGTCCCGTGCCCCGTCGATCAGCGCGGTTGCGGTGCGGAGGCGGCGTTGATGGCGGCTTCGACGACGGCGCGGGCTTCGGGGTTGAGCCGGAGCCGGTACTCGGTGATCCCGCCGCCGATGTCGTGCCCACAGGACAGGACGGTCAGCCCGCGGTGCCGGTCCTCGACCTCCTGCAACAGCAGACCGAGGCCGTACCGGGCCAGCAGCGCGGGCCGGACCCGGCGGACCCCGGCCGGGCCGTCGACCTGACCCATCGCCACCAACCCGGCCGCGACCGCGTCGACCGCGGCCGGCTCGATCAGCGGGGTCAGCTGCGCCAGCTCGGACGCGACCACGCACCCCGCCGACACCGACAGCCGCCCCTCCTCCACCGCCGCCCGCGCCCCCGCCAACGCCGACGCCGACCGGCGTGCCCGACGCCCGGCCGGTCAGCTCGCGGACCGCCTTGGCGACCAGCCCGGCCTCCCGCCCGTCCAACGACGGGCACCGGTCGGCCACCCACTGCGGCGTCGACCCCGCCTGCGACGCCGGCGACCTCACCGCGGGCGACCGCCTCCGCGGTGAGCGTGAACCGGCCCGCCCCCGCGGCCGCCGCCAACGCGTCGACCACCGGCAACACCACATCCAGGTCCGGACCGGTCAGCCGGTGCACCCGCGCCGGCAGCTCCCTCAACACCGCGGTCGCAGCGGACAGCACGGCGACCAGCTCCTCGCCGTAGGTCCGCACCCCGTGCCCATACCCAGACCCTAGAACCCACCACCGACAGCCCCCGACAGCCAATCCCGTTCATCCACAACCGAATTCAGGCCGACAGTTATCCACATCCTCTGTTCATTTCGTCCCACCCGTCCCACCGGGCTCACGGCACCGCACCGGATCCCGCAACGCCAGCAGCTCCAGCAGCCGCGCCGCCTCGCGGCGGCCGGCGTCCCGTCCGGCGCCCGAGGTACTTCCGGGTGTCCACCACGTCGGGATGCGCCGCGAGGTACTCCCTGACCGCCCCCGTGAACACCGCGTTCAGGTGCGTCGCGATGTTGACCTTCCGCATACCGGCCCGCACCGCCGCCACGAGCGACGTCGTCGGGCACACCGGACGAGCCGTGCAGCACCAGGGGAACCGGAACCGTCCGATGCAGCCGCGCCACGAGGTCCAGGTCGAGCTCCGCGGTCCGGCTGGTCATCGCGTGCGACGACCCGACGGCCACGGCCAGCGCGTCGACGCCGGTCTCCGCGACGAACTGCCGCCGCCGCGTCCGGGTCGGTCCGCGACGTGACGGGAGCGTGGACCCCGTCCTTGCCGCCGACCTCGCCGAGCTCGGCCTCGACACTGACTCCCGCGGCATGACACCGCTCCGACCACGGCGCGCGTCGTGCGGCGGTTGGTCGCGTCGTCGAGCCGGGACCCGTCGTACATCACCGACGTGAACCCCAGCGCGACCGCCTCGTCGACCAGCGCCTCGTCCTCGGCGTGGTCCAGGTGCAGCACGCACAGCGCCGACGACCGCTTCGGCAATAGCCTTGGTCGCCAACGCGATCGGCGCCAGCGCACCGTGGTAGCGCACGCAGTTCTCGCTGATCTGCAGGACCACCGGCAGTCCGGTCGCCGTGGCCGCCGCCACCAGCGCCTCGGCGTTCTCCAGCTGGACGACGTTGAACGCGCCCACGGCGACCCCACCGCGGTCCGCCTCCCGCGAGCACGACGTCCAGCCCCGCGAGGGTCATGACCTCGGTCACCGTGGCCGCTCTCGCGCAGCCGGACGATGTCGCCCCAGTGCACCGCACCGGCCACCGGCTGAAGCACGGCCGCACCGGACCAGGCCACCGCGTCGCGGAGGAGGTCCGGCCAGTCGCGCCTGGTCGCCAGCCCGGACGCGACGGCCGCCGTCGCTGCGTCGCCGGCCCCGGTCGGGATTGCCGCGCAGCCGCGACCCGGACGCGCGACGAGCGTGCGGCCGTCGGCCAGCATCGCCCGCATACCCTCCGGCCCGGCCGACACCAGAACGTGCTCGAGCGCCCAGCGCCTGCAACGCTTTCACCCCGCGATCTCCTCGTCGGTGTCCGGTCGCCGCGAGCAGCTCCGAACGGTTCGGCATGGCGATCTCCGCGCCGGCGGCGCAGGCCGCCCGCAGCGCGGAACCCTCCGCGTCGACGATCGTCTGCGCGCCGGCGGCCCGGGCGGCGAGGACGACCAGCGCATACGCGTCCGACTTCACGCTCGTGAGGGAGGCTGCCGCACACCGCCACCACGGTCGCTCCGGCGACGACGTGCTCCTGGACGCGCGCGACGACCTCCGCCACCTCGGCCGCGGAGGCGGACGGGCCCGGCTCGTTGAAGATCGTCGCGTCACCGGTGTCCTGCGAGACCACGTTGACCGTCCGCCGCGACTCCCCCGCCCCCAGGACCACGTCGTGCGCGATGCCTCGCGCCTCGAGATCCGCGGTGATCACCCGCCGTTGCTCCCCGCCGGCCAGCACGAGGGCGACGCACGGGATCCCGACGTCGTGCAGCACCGACGCGACGTTGACCCCCTTGCCACCGGCGCGTTCGACGACCGAGCGCACCCGGTGACTTCCGTTCGGCGACCAACGCGTCCACCGTGTACGACGTGTCGAGGGCGGGGTTCAGCGTGACGGTGAGGATCACGCGGCGTCCCATGCCAGGCAGGCGGCCCCGAGGCAGCCGGCCCAGTCGGCCAGGACCGGCGGTCACGATCCGCGGCGGCCGCTGGAACGTCCGCAGCGCTCGATCTCGGCCCGCAGCGGCGCCAGCAACGTCTCCCCGCTCTGCGCCAGCCCACCGCCGATGAGACCAGGTCGATGCCCGTCAGCGTGATGGTCGCGACGACGGCGCGGGCCAGCGCCGACACCGCTCGGTCCCACACCGCCACCGCGACCGGGTCGCCCTCGACGAAGCGCTCCGCCACGGTCTGCGCATCGACGAGCTCGCCGGTGCGAGAAGCAGTACTCGCGCCCGACCGCCGCCGCCGAGGCGATGACCTCGAGGCAGCCGGTACCGCCGCACGGGACACGGCGGACCCGTCGGGTCGACGCTGACGTGGCCCAGCTCGCCGGCCCAGCCCGCCGCCGCTGAGCACGTGCCCGTCGACCATGAGGGCGGCGGCGATCCCGGTGCCCAAGCGGCAGGAACAGGGCGTCGCGACGCCCCGACCGGCGACGCCGAGCCGGGCCTCGGCGACCAGCCCGGCGCGAACGTCGTGGCCGACGACGGTCGGTATGCCGCGTCGCCTCGGTCCACGAGTGAGCGGATCGGCAGGTCGCGCCACCCGTGGTTGACCGACAGGACGCCCGTCCCCGTCGCGTCGTCCACCAGGCCGGGCACCACGACACCGCAGCCGACCAGCCGCATACCCGGCGCGGTCGCCATCAGCCGCTCCACGACGCCGGCGACCGTCTGGCCCGATGCTCGCGGCGAGGTCGGCGGGAGTCGGCTCGACGACGCGGGTGACGACCTCGAGGTCGCGGTCCACCAGGGCCGCCTTGGTGCGCGTGCCGCCGAGGTCGACCGCGGCGACCACCTCGCGCTGACGGTCGTCGGTCATGGCTGCGTCGAGGACCACCGACCGGGTCAGGTGCCGCGGGTGGTCCGGGTCGACGTCGGCCGCGCGCGCCTTGGCGATGCAGAGCCGGTGCACCCGGACCAGCTCGGCCAGCGGGTCGATGTCGCGGTGCTCGAAGTCGGCCGCCGGTCGCCGCGACCTGTTCGGCGCAGCCCCTCCGGGACCGGACCGAAGGCCCAGGTCGCCCGGCCCGGAGCGGCGATGGCGATCGGCCCGTGGCGGTACTCCATGGCGGGGTACGACTCGGTCCAGAACTGCGCCGACTCGCGCAGCTTGAGCGCCGCCTCCTCGGCGAGGCCGACGCTCCACCCCGTCCCGACGAAGGTCACCTGCTCGACGTCGACCAGCCCGGCCAGCGCCGACTCCTCGGGCTCGGCCAGCACCGTCCGGGCGTCGGCCACCGCAGGGCTGAGGTCCTCCCCCAGCGACGCCCGCAGCAGCGCGAGCGCCGACGTCGCGAACCGGGTCTGGACGACCGACTGCTCGTCGACCTCGGGCAGCAGCACGACCTGGTCGGCCAGCTCGGCGGCCGGGCTGCCCGGCACGGCGGTGACGACGGTCGTCGGTACCCCTCGCTCGCGCAGCGCCCGCAGCACGTCGAGCACCTCGGTGGTGGTCCCCGAACGGGTCAGGGCGAGGACGTGCTCGTAGGCGCGCCCCAGCCGGTTCTCGCTGGCCGCGAACGCATCGGTCTCCCCGTGACCACCGCACTCGCGCAGCCACGCATACGACTGGGCCATGAAGAACGACGTGCCGCACCCGACGACGGCGAGCCGCACGCCGCGTCGGCGGCAGCGCCGGCGCCACCTCGTCGAGCCGGCCGACGACCGCCGCCCAGTCGTCGGGCTGACCGGCCACCTCACGGTTCAGGTGGCTGTCGGCCACGAAGGGCATCGGGTTCTCCTCGAACGGACGGAGCTTGGGCCAGGTCGGCGGCGGAGCGCGACCACCCTACGGCCCGGCCTCCGCGGGCGGTCCGGCGGACATCCGGAAGTCGTACGCGTACGGCAGCGCGCGTCTCTCGGCGCACCCGGCGAGGAGGGCGTCGTCGACCGGCAACGCCACGTCGCGCGCGCCACCCGAGCGGCCTCGAGCCGGAACCACAGGTCGTCGACGGACCTGGACCCCTCCCGCACCCAGGGCATCGTCACCTCGGCGAGCACCCGCTCCGCGCGCTCGAGCGTCACCGGTGTCGACGGCCGCCCGCGCCTCGAGGAACCGGACCAGCGGGTCCGCCGCCACCGGCGGCGGCGCCGCCTCCACCGCCGCGAGCGCCTCGGCTGGCCGGCCGGCCGCCGAGCAGGGCCTCGAGCAGCTCGACCAGCAGCGCAGGCTGGGTCGGGCGCCAGCGACACCGCACGCCGCAGCAGGTCCGCGCAGCCGCTGGCGTCGTCGGCGACGACCGCGAGGTTGCGCAGCGCCCAGGCGTTGGGGGCCGCGTCGACGGAACGCTGCCACGCCGCCACCGCCCCGGTCGACGTCGCCGGCGTGGTGCCGCGCCACGCCGCGGTGCAGCCAGGTGAGCCAGTCGTCGGCCGGCGAGCGTTCCAGCCGGTCGGCCCAGGCCGGCGCTCACCTGGTAGGACGCGGGCGGCCGGGCCGGGGTCGGCCGCCGGAAGCCGCCCGGTGTCGAGCAGCTCGACCCAGTCCGCCTGCTCCGGGTCCGAGGCTGTCGGCCGGGAACGGCGTGGCCGGCCGGTCCAGACCGGCGCCCCCGCCGCGCAGCCGCAGCTCCAGCGCGCCCCAGCCGGAGCCCGAGGTGCAGCAGCTCGGCCGGGGCCTGACCCGGCGAGCTCGGCCGCCTCGTCGTGGCGCTCCGCCAGCCAGGCGTCCGGCACCGACGCCAGCAGCGACCGCTCGACCGCCCCGCGGGCCGCCGGCCCAGTCGGAGCCGTGGACGACCGCCGGGTCGGCCTGCACGGCGCCGTAGGTCTCGACCCAGGACCACTCGGCCCGCGCCGGCATCGCGACGTGCTCCAGCTGGGTGCGCAGGAGGCCGGCCTGGATCTCGAGGTAGCGGCCACCGAGCGGCGAGAGCCACTCCTGCCAGTGCCGCCCGCCGGAACCGCCGCCCCAGACGAACAGCTTGCGGCCCCTGCAGCTCCGGCGTGGAGGACTGGACCAGGCCGAACCCGTTCCCGTCGACCGCCGCCACCCACGGCCGGCGTCCGGCGTCGAGCCGCACGAAGTAGTCGGCCGCGCCCGGCGACGCGGCCGGGTAGGTGCGGTCCGTGCCCGTCGGCACCGGCAGGTCCACGACCCCGACGGTCGCGGTCTCGTCGAACCGCCACGCGCGCGTCGCCCGGCGCGAGCACGCGCACGTCCGTCCGACTCGGGGACCGCGATGTTGGACCACCAGTACATCGGCACCGCGTGGTCGTTCGGGTTGACGATGCGGACCGCGACGACCAGCGCGGGCGACCCGTCCGGGCAGCCAGCAGTCGATCTGGTAGACGACCTCGCGAATCCGCTCGTACTCCCACATCCGCAGCACCGGCACGCCGCCCGGCCCGTCCACCCGCGCCGCGAAGACCGGCGAGCACGTCAGTGGCGTATGCCCGCGGATGCCGATGTTCCACTCGACGCCGCCGGCGAACCAGGCCTCGCGCAGCGCGAGGTTGGCGGGCTGGAAGGCCGGGTTGGCATACAGGAGCTCGCGTCCGGTGGAGAGGTCGACGAGCGAGCGCAGCCGCCCGCCGAGGTCGAGCAGGAACTCCGCTCGAGCCGGTCGTTCTCGAGGACCGCCACCCGGTGCTCACGCGGGACGAGGGTGCGGTCGTACCGGTCCTGGAGCAGGTACGGGAGCAGGCTGGCGACGCGGCCGTGCTCGAGGTTCGTGCGCATCTCGTCGTCGAGGTCGGCCGCCTCGACGTTGGCGTGCAGCTGCGGCGCGCCGGTCAGTGGGGGCAGCGGGTTGACCGGTCCGAGCCCGGCGCTGGGCAGCGAGGTCGTCCCGAGCCGGAGGCATGAGCCTCTTTCTATCCGCACGCGGTCGACGGCGAGGACGCAGGCGCCTCGAGGCCGAGCCACTGCGCCAGCGCCGGTCGAGCTCGGCCCGCACCGCCGGTGGTCAGCCGGGCGCTGAAGGGGACGTCCTCGTGGACGGCGGCCACCCTGAGCGTCCGGCCTTGCGGTCGGCGGTGGCGTCGACCTTGCCGACCAGCCGGTCGTGGTGCAGGACCGGGAGCGCCCAGTAGCCCCACCGCCGTCGTCGCCGCCGGCTTGTACATCTCCAGCTGGTAGTCGAACTCGAACAGCTCGGCCATCCGCTTGCGGTCGAACACCAGGCGGTCCAGCGGCGACAGCAGCGCGGTGCGGCCCTCGAACTCGTCGTCGAGCTGCGCCGGGTCGACCCGCCAGACGCCCGGGACACCTGTCCACGACCGCGGGTTCGCCCGGCGCTGCCGACGCACCCGGGGGCGGGCGAGGCCGAGTGACCCGAGCAGCCGCTCGTGCCGCAGGTGCAGCGCGTCCTCGAGCGGGACGACGTCGTCGTGCGGGAACACCCGGTCGGCGAGGTCCCAGAGCCGGTCACGGCCCGCGACGGCCGGCCACCGCGACCTCGCCGCGACGGGCCATCTGCGTGAGCATCCGGCCGACGTTGCGGTGGTCGTTCCATCCGCTGGACCGCCACGGCGACGACGCAGGAGTCCGGCAGGTCGCGACGCCGGCAGCGGACCGGCCGCCGCGACCGGTCGAGGATGTCGCGCCGGCAGGCGTCGTTGGCCTCGACCCACGCGACGACGTCCTCCTCCCAGTCGGTGAGCGGGCCTTCGCCGGGCCAGTCGGCCATCTCCGCGCGGTAGAGCGCGAGGTCCTCGCTCGGCCGGATCATCATGTCCAGCTCGACGAGCCGGCGGTCGGCCAGCGCCCGCTGGAGGTCGTCCGGCCGGTATGCCGACCCCATCCGGCTCCACAGCACGAGGTCAGCGCTGGGCGCCACCGCCGCCGTCTGTGTCGACCTGCAGCAGGGTCAGCGACCAGACGACGTCGAGGAGATCGGTATGCGTGGTGTCGTCGAGCAGCTGCGCCCGGATGGCGATCCGCCGGGCCTGGCGCCGCGACAGCTGGTGGGTCCGCACCGCTCATGCCTACCAGCGACGAGCGACACGCGAGGACTGAGGCGGCGAAGGACCGGTCAGGGACGGCTCGCCCGGCGCCGCCACCACCACCCGCCGAGCGCCGCCAGCGACCAGCAGCCGACGACCACCGCGACCACGGCGACCGGCGACCCGGAGGTCGGAGCGGTCGCGGGCTGCGCGGCCACGGTGGCAGTGGGCGGCGCGGCAGTCGTCGCCGGCGAGGATGTCACCCCCGACGACGCCGACGAGGACGCCGACGCCGACGGCTCCGAGGACGAGGACGCCGGGGCCGTGGACGTCGGAGCCGTGGGCGTCGGACTCTGGCCTGCTGCGTCGTGAACGCGAAGGTGCCGGACACCGGGTGCCCGTCGGCGGAGGTGACCCGCCACAGCACGGTGTAGCGGCCGGCCGGGCCGGCGCGGACCGCTTGGCGCACCTCGTTGTCGACCAGCTGAGGGCGGCCCGTCGGAGACCGGGCCGGCCGGACCGGTGACGACGACCTCGCTGCCGATGGCCAGCGCCGGCTCGTCGAAGGTGAGGACCACCCGGTCGGGAAGGCGGTCGACGGTGGCGCCGTCGGCCGGGTTCGTCGAGCGGAGGACGTCGTGCGCCGAGGCGGGGACCGCCGTCGCCAGCAGCGCCGACCCGGCCAGCGGCGGTCGACGACCACCAGCGAGGGCGACGTGCGCCCGGGGCCGTCGGCTGAGGCGGTCACAGGCGCACCCGCCGGTCGCCGCCGCCGGAGGGCGACGAGCACCAGGGCGGCCAGGCCGACGACGAGCGCCGCGCCGGCGAGCAGACGGGCCACCGGGTCGCTCGCCGCGGTGGCGGCGCCGGCGGGGCGGCCACGGCCGCCGGATCACCCGTAGCGGCTGCGGTCGACGGCGACCGGTCGCGCGGCCGGTGCTGGTCGGCGTGCTGGTGCCGGCCCCGCCCGTGGACGCCGCCGCGGCAGTGACGACCAGCTCCGGGGCCGGATGCTCCGGCTCCGCGCCACCGGACGGGCGTCGGCTGGTCCCAGGCGACCACGGTCCCGTCGGAGTACGTCTGCGTGGCCGGCAGCAGCGACCGTCCCCGCGGCGGGCAGAGGCCCGGCCGAGATGTCGAAGTCCTGGTACTGACCGGGCTCGATCCGGGTCCCGGCCTGGGCCTGCCAGGTCACGGTGCGCGGCGCCTTGGTCACCGTCGTGCCGCTGACGGTGACCGGTGTCGGGAGTGGCTGCTCGGTCACGGTGGCCGTCCAGCCCGGGGATGGGCTTGGTGCTGACGTAGAGGAACGGCGTGTCCTGGGGCAGCGTCACCTGGACGGTGACGGTGCCGGCGCCGTCCTCCTCGTTCGGCACGCGGAAAGTCAGCTGGCTGAACGAGCCGGACTGCCGTGGAGTCGGCGTGGACGCGGACGTGGGCCTGGGCGGCCTGGGCGGTGAGACCCGCCAGCACGACGGCGACACCGGCCGCGAGGGTCAGCCGGCGTATCGCCGCACGAGGGCGTGGAGGTGAGCTGTGGGACGAGCGGGGAAGCATACGAACGAGTCCTTTCGGACGGAGTCGACGACGAGGTGGCGGCCCTTGCGGCGCAGCGCACGGAGGCGCGGCCGGGGCCGGCGGGAGGACCGGGCTCGGAGCCCGGCCGAGAGAGTCAGCTCGCGAGGAGCGGTGACGTCGACGGCGGTCCGCGAGGCGCGTCCGGTCCGACCCACCGGATCGCCCGGCGCACCTCCAAGCGAGCAACGACGCCAAGCCGTCGGGGGGCGTCGACCGGCCCGGGGCACGGGCAACGAGAGGACGCTGCGGAGGGTGCGCCACAGCCACGCCTCGCCCCGCGCGAGCACCCAGGCCGTCGCGGGGGTGGCGGCCACGTGGGCCAGCAGCATCGTCAGGCTGGGCATCGGCCATCGTCGCCGACGCCGTCCCCGGGGACGCACGTCACGGCGACGGCGTGGTGACCGCCGCCCGCCGGCAGCAGGAGGCCGCGGGCGTCTCCAGCAGCGAGAACAGCACGTGCAGCGCCGCCTGCCCGACGGCCAGCACCGCGAACAGCGCGCGGCAGGCGGCGACGGCGCGTGGTGAACGCGACCGCCGAGGACGCCCAGCAGCGCCGTGAGGAGCGCGCGTGACCGGCCAGCCGGGCTAGCCGCCGCCGGCGATGACGTGCGCGCCGGCCGCGAGTCCGTAGGTCGCCACGCCCAGGCTCGCCACTCTCGCCAGCCGCCACCGGCCCGCGAGCGGGTTGGCGGGCGGCCGCGTCACGGCCCCGAGCACCACGGACCGATCATGCCAAAGCCGCTCACGGTCCGCCCGCGAGGACCTCGATCGCCCGCCGCTGGGCCGCGTCGGAGTCGGGGTGCGTGTAGAAGGCCAGATGGGTTCCGGTGTCGAGCGACAGCAGCTCGGCGCCGGCGATCTGGGCCGCGGCGAACTCCCCGTGCGAGTAGGGGACGTCGGAGTCGGCCGTCCCGTGGATCACCAATGTCGGCGCGGTGATCCGGTCGAGCTCGAGGCTGGTGATGCCGTCGAACTGGCGGACGTCGTTGTCGTAGCCGATGCGGCGCTCCGCCGTCTGCTCGGCGGTCAGCCCCAGACCGACGACGAAGTCCCGCTTCTGCGGGTTGGCCATGACGTGGGCGACCCGCTCCTTGAGCAGTGGCTTGCTGAGCGACCCCTCGGACGCCAGGACGCCGGAGACGAACTGCTCCGGCTGCTTCGCCGCGAGGTAGCTCAGCAGCTTGTTGCCGGGACGCGTCTGCAGCAGCAGGCGGTCGATGAACTTCAGCTTCGGCGTGGGGTACGCCTCGCTCACCGCGGCGAACGCGACCAGCGACCGCACCCGTTCGGGGTACCGGACGGCCAGCCGGTATGCGGACGGTCCCCCGCCGGACCAGCAGTGCAGGCCCACCCGGTCGACCCCCAGCTCGTCGAGCAGCGCGACGAGCAGGTCCGCCTCGGCGTCGATCGACGGGTCGGGCCCAGTGGGGTGTCGATGTAGCCCGGGCGCGAGACGAGGACGGCGGCGAAGTCCTGCTTCGGCAGGAACTGGCCCATGAGCTGTGCGGCGTCGATGCCCCCGGGGCTGCCGTGGAGGACCAGGACCGGCGCCCCGGTTCCCACGACGGCGTACTCGATGGGTCCGCACGCGGTGCGCACGACCGTCGAGACCACGCCCAGCGGCACGCGAGCCTCCTTACCGTCGTCGTCGGCGCCTCGGCCCGACTGTAGCCAGCCCGACGACCCCTACGGCGTCGATCCGAAGGTCTCCCGGATCGTCATGGTCGCAGGTCATGTCGCAGGTCCTGTCGCGGTCGTGGTCGTGATCACCACCCTGAGCGCGACATGCCGTGCGACATGACCGTCAGACCGCCTCGAGGTGGAGCAGGACCAGCGTTGCCGGGTGCAGCTGGGGCGCCTGGATTCCGTGGTGGCCAGGACCCGTCCGGGCAGGAGTACGCCCGGACCACCCGGCGCCGCCTCGACGGCCCACGGAGGCAGTACCCGGGTCGGCGTGAGCCGGTGACCGGGGGGCTGGAGCCGTAGCCGGTAGGTGCGGTCCGGGTCCAGGCCCGGCAGCCGGACCAGTCCCGGCGGCTGGGTCAGCCCGGTCTGCATCGCCACGAGCGCGAACAGCGCCTCGCCGCCGTCCGGCGCGACGACGCCGTGCACCCAGAGCGCGGGGTCGGGGTGGTCGCCGCGGACGGTCCGCCCGGTGTGGACCAGGCCGCTCATGCTCTTGGCCAGCGCGACCCACTCGCCGAGCTCGGCCAGCTCGACCTCCGACATCGCCGTGAGGTCGAGCTCCATGCCGAAGTGGCCGAACAGGGCGGTGCCGGCGGCGAACGCGACGGTATGCGTGCGGTGCGTCGTGTGCGCGTGCGCGGCACCGACGTGGGCACCGAGCAGCTCCGGCGGGACCAGCAGGGCGGTCCAGCGCTGGATCTGCTGGCGTTCGAGCGGGTCGTTGCTGTCGCTGGTCCAGACGCGGTCGGTCCGCTCGAGGATGCCGAGGTCGATGCGGCCACCGCCGCCGGCGCAGCTCTCGATCTCCACGCCCGGGTGCCGACGGCGGATCTCGTCGAGCAACGCATACAGGGCCTCGGTGCTGCGGTGCACGGCCGCCTCGCCACCGGGATGCCGGCCACCGTCGACGACGTCGCGGTTGAGGTCCCACTTGAGGTAGTCGATGGGGTACTCGGTGAGCAGCGCGTCGATCCGCTCGAGGAGGTAGGCGGCGACCTCGGGGTTGCCGAGGTCGAGCAGCTGCTGGAGCCGGGAGAGCGGCGGCATCCGTCCGCCGGTCGCGAGGATCCAGTCCGGGTGGTCGCGCGCGACGTCGGAGTCCGGGTTGACCGCCTCCGGCTCGACCCACAGCCCGAACTGCATCCCGAGCGACCGGACGTGGTCCACCAGGGGGGCGAGGCCCGTCCGGCCAGACGCTCCTCGTCGACGTACCAGTCGCCCGAGTCCGGCCGACTCGCCGCGCCGCCCGCGGAACCAGCCGTCGTCCAGCACGAACCGCTCCGTACCGATGGCCGCCGCGCGGTCGGCGAGCCCCGGAGGGTGTCGAGGTCCTGGTCGAAGTAGACCGCCTCCCAGGTGTTGAGGATGACCGGCCGCGGCGTCGTCGGATGGTTCGGCCGAGCCCGCAGCCAGTCGTGGATGCCGGCCGGACAGCTCGTCGAGACCGGACGCCCCGTAGGCGCCGACCACCCACGGGCTCGCATACGACTCACCCGGCGCCAGGCGCACCTCGCCCGGCAGCAGCAGCTCTCCGCCGCCCAGGACCGCGTGCCCGCCGGTGGGGAGCCGCTCCGCATACACGCCGGTGGTTGCCGCTCCACGCGACGTGCAGCCCCCACACCTCGCCCGACCGGAAGCCGAACCCGCTCGTCCCGGCGACGAGCAGCAGCGACGCGTCGTGGCCGCCGTGGCCGCGCCGGCTCTCCCGCAGCCGGGTGCCGACGTGGAACGGCTGCCGCTGCGGCGCCCGCTCGCGGGTGTGCCGGCCGGCGAGGTCGAGCAGCTCGTCGGCCACCGGTGGCACGGGCAGCGCGACGTGCACCGCATCCACCCAGTAGGGCTCGGACGTATGCGTGTTGGTCAGGGTCGCGCGGGCGCGGACCAGCCCGGAGGGCGTCACCTCGACCTCGACGACGACGTCGAGCTGCCGCGTCCGCGTCGCTCCCCCGGACGACCACGGCCTGCGAGCCGGTCGCCCGTTCGAGATCGGTCACGGTGAACAGCGGCGACCAGCCGCGGCCGTCACGGTGTCCGGTGACGCCCGGCCAACCCGCATACCCGAGCGCGTGCTCGGGAAGGATCGCCGCGGGGACGGGCTCGTCGAGGACGTAGGACGTCACCGGCGCGACGGAGACGACGGCCAGCTCGCGGAGAGCGTCGTCGGACAGCTCGCCGAGATCGGCGCCCCAGTAGAGGATCCGCGGCAGTCCAGGACCCGCGACGGCCGTCGACGACGACGCTGACCCCCCCGGCGCGCAGGTGGTGGAACTGCGGTCCAGCCGAGCGGTGGTCACCGGTCACGGGCACATCGTGCCCTAGGTCAGCCCGGCACCGAGACGGTCATCCGCAGACCGTGCGGCTCGACCGGGCGTGGCGACGAGCCGGCCGCCGGCCGCCTCGATCCGCAGCCGCTGCGACGCCAGGCCGATGTGCCCGGCGGCCAGCTGCGCTCGCCGGCCTCGGGCCTCGTCGAAACCGGTGCCGTCGTCGGTGACGCTCGGCGACGATCCGGCCGTCGAGCGACCCGAGCTCGAGCCCGACGGCGTGGACGCTCCGGAGTGCTTGACGACGTTGCGTGACCAGCTCCCGGACCGCACCGAAGACCACCCGGTCGGCGTCCGTGGCGGGGCGTACCGGCATACCGTCGGCGCGCAGCGTCGACCGCGTAGCCCCGCCCGCCGCAGCCCCTCGGCGATGTCCTCGACCGCCCGCACCAGACCGGCCTGCTCCAGCACGGCCGGGATGCAGCTCGCTGACGGTCCGCCGCAGCAGCCCGGCGGAGGTGGTCAGGGCGTGGTCGACCCGCTCGACCGCCTCGGCGTCGCCGTCGCGCACGTCCTCCAGGTCCATCCGGGCGGCCAGGACGTACTGCAGCGCGCCGTCGTGCAGCGCCTCCGAGAGCTGGCGGCGCTCCCGCTCCTCGACGTCGGTCAGCTCGGCGAGCAGGCCGGCCCGCGCTCGAGGGCCAAGCGTGACGATCTCCATGACGCGGGACCGCTGGATCTGCGAGAGCGCGATCGACCCGAGGGAGACCCCGATGAGGACGAACACCCGCAGCCAGCAGCGACGCCCACGGCTCGTTGTTGGCGTCGCGGGCGCCGACGCTGGCGACGACGTAGACCCCGACGGTCGGGACGGCCAGGGCCACGCCGACCCCGGGCCGCAGCTGGGTGGCGGCGAGGATCGGCAGCAGGAAGAAGCCGTTGACGACGACGTAGCCGGTCCAGACGTCGTCGCCGGAGAGGCCGGCGAGGATGGTGACGGTGCCGAGCACGACGATGTCGAGCACCAGCGGGACCCAGCCCAGGTCGCGCCCGTCCGGCCGCGGCCGGCGGGTCCAGCGGCATGCTCAGGGCCCAGAGGACGGGGTAGGCGACGGCGACGGCGTAGCACCAGGCGACGGCCACGCGTGGGCGGTTCGAGCAGCAGGCAGGCCCAGACGAAGACGATGACGCCGACGCGGAGCGCCGGCCTGGAGGCGTTCGCCCCGCGCGGCGTGGGTCGTCATGACCTCCGCGACGACGTCGTGGACGCGCGCCACACCGGCGACGGTCTCACTCATCGGCACCTCCGTGACGGGTCAGGCAACTATTGTCGTGGTCGCTGGCTCACCAGCGGTGAAGGAGTCTCCTCGTGGTCTCGTCGGATGTTCGTGTGCGGGTCGTCGTCATCGACGACCATCCGTTCTTCCGGGACGGCCTGACCCGCGGGCCTGACCAACAGCGGCCGGGTCGAGGTCGTCGGCGAGGCCGAGAACGGCCGCGACGGTCTCGAGCTCATCGCCGAGCTGACGCCGGACGTCGCGGTGGTCGACTACCAGATGCCCGACCTCACCGGGCTCCAGGTCCTGTCCGCCGTCGTGCGCGACGAGCTGCCCACGCGGGTCCTCATGCTGTCCGCGCTCGTCGAGGGCAGCATCGTGTATGCGGCGGTGGAGGCCGGTGCCGCAGGGTACCTCTCGAAGGACGCCCGCCGCCAGGAGATCGTCGAGGCGGTCATCGCGGTGAGCAAGGGCCGGACGGTGGTGCCCCCGGAGCTCGCGGCCGGGCTGGTGAACCAGATCCGGATGCGGGCCGAGCCCAACCGGCCGGTCCTCAGCCCCCGCGAGCTCGAGGTGCTGCGCGGGTTCGCCCGGGGGCTGTCCATCCCGGAGCTGGGCCGGGAGATGTTCCTCGGCTCGAGCACCGTCAAGACGCACGCGCAGCGGCTCTACCAGAAGCTCGGCGTCTCCGACCGGGCCGCCGCGGTGGCCGAGGGGATGCGTCAGGGCCTCGTCGAGTAGGCGTCGAGTAGGCGTCGAGTAGGCGTCGAAGTAGGCGTCGAGTGCGAAGGGCACGCCCGCTGCGACGTCCCTAGACTCCGGGACCTATGGACGAGCGCCCGGCCCCGGACACCGCCGTGCTCGTCGTGGGCGCCGGTCCCACCGGTCTGTTGCTCGCCTGCTCGTTGCGCCGGCGCGGCGTCGACTGCGTCCTCGTCGACGCGTACGACGAGCCGCTCGGCTGGGACCGGGCGACGGTCATCCACCCCCGCTCGCTGCAGATCTTCGAGTCGCTCGGGATCGTCGACGAGTTCACGGACGACCGGGGTGCACATCCGCGGCTGCCGGATCCACGCCGACGGCACGGTGCTCGGCGAGATGGACTACCGCGAGAACCGCACGCGCTACCCGTTCGACCTCGGGCTGTCCGAGGACCGCACCGAGCACCTCCTCACCCGCTACCTCGAGGGCGTCGGTGGCCGCGTCGACCGGTCCACGCGGCTCGTGGACCTCGACCAGCGCGCGGACCGGGTCGTCGCGACGCTGGAGTCGCACGGGGAGCGCCGGGTGGTCTCCGCGTCCTGGGTGGTCGGCTGTGACGGCTACCGCAGCACCGTCCGCGACCTCGCCGGGATCGCCTACGAGGGCAGCGTCCCGGACGAGCCGTGGGCGGTGTTCGACGCGGGCCTGTCGGGGTGGGCCGGCGAGTGGGACCTGGTCCAGGCGTTCTTCGACGACCCGCTCGTCATCATCACGCCGCTGCCCGGCCGCCGGTTCCGGGTCTACAGCCGGCCGCAGTCGCGCGAGACGGACCTCGAGGCCGAGGCGCGAGCGGTCCTCGACCGGTACTCCCCCGGCGTGACCTTCACCGACGTCCGCAACCCCACCCGGTTCCTCTGCCACTCGCGGGTCGCCGAGCGGTTCCGCTCGGGGCGGGTGCTGCTCGCCGGCGACGCCGCGCACGCCTGCTCCCCGACCGAGGGGCACGGGATGAACACCGGCCTCCAGGACGCCTACAACCTCGGGTGGAAGCTGGCCTCGGTATGCCGCGGCGAGGCCGGCGAGGTGCTCCTCGACAGCTACGACGCCGAGCGCCGCCCCGTCGCGCAGCGCATCGTCGAGACCGGGGCGATGGCCGACGCCGCCCAGGCGCGGCTGGACCGGGTCGAGCGGGCTAACCGGAACGCCGCAGGTGGCGGCGACGTTCAGCGACCCGGACGCGGTGCAGCTCGAGGCGGCGTCCGGCGCGGAGGTGGACCGCTACTACGACCGGTCACCGGTCGTGTCCGGCGTCGACCAGGCCGGACTGGCCGGACCCGCCGCGGGGCGGCTGCTGCCGCTGACCGCGCCGGTGGAGACGCCGGACGGTTCGAGCCCGGCCCTGCACGACCTCGCCCGCCGGCTCGGCCACACCCTGTTCGTCCTGGGCGGCCCGGGCACCGCCGCGGACGACGTGGCCGCCGTCCTCGACCGGCTCTCGTCGGTACCGGCCGCCGAGGTCGACGCCGCATACGGGTTCGTCGCCGGTGACCGCGGCGGCACGAGCGACCCGCAGGGTCGGCACCATGGCCGCCGAGACCGCGACCCAGCTGGGCGTCGACGGCCTCACCGTCCTGCGGTCCGGCCCGACCGCTTCATCGGTATGCGCCGCGACGGCGACGACGACGGCCGGCACGGAGTACCTCACCGAGTACCTCGCGGCGCTCCGGGCGTGACCGGCCGGCGGCTCGGCGTCGCCGTCGTCACCGGCCGGTCGATGGAGCCGACCCTCCACGAGGGCGACCGCGTCCTCGTGCTGTGGGGCGGTCGGCCGCGGACCGGGCGGATGGCCGTGGTCCGGCTCCCGCCGTCCGACCGCGGACCGCGACCACTCTCGGTCAAGCGGGTGACCGGGCCGGCGCCCGGCGAGCCCGGGAGCCTGGTGGGTCGAGCGCGACAACCCGGCGGAGGGCGTCGACTCCTGGCACGTCGGCGGCATACCGGACCTCCGACGTCCTCGGGCGGGTGCTGGTACGCCTGCCCGCCTTCACCCGCGGCGCGCGGCGGGCGTAGGTTGAACGGGACAGGCTGCTGCACACCGGTCTCCACTCACGGAAGGGATTCCCCTATGCCCCGCGTCCTCGCTCCCACCGTCCTGATCTCCGCCCACTGCGACCTGCCGTGCGGTGTCTACGACCCCGCGCAGGCCCGGCTGGAGGCCGAGTCGGTCAAGGCGTGCATGACCAAGGTCGCCGACAACGACGACCCGGACTTCAAGGCCCGCGCGCGGGCGATCAAGGAGGAGCGCTCCGACCTCGTCAAGCACCACCTCTGGGTGCTGTGGACCGACTACTTCAAGCCGCCGCACTTCGAGAAGTACCCGAACCTCAACGAGCTGTTCAACGAGGCCACCAAGCTCGCCGGTGGCGGCGGCACGAAGGCCTCGTGGGACCCCAAGGTCGCCGACCAGCTGCTCGGCAAGATCGACGAGATCGCCGAGATCTTCTGGGAGACCAAGAAGGCCGCCGCCTGACCGGCAGCGCCTGACCGGCCGAGAAGGGGGCGGCGACCGAGCAGCGGTCGCCGCCCCCTTCGGCGTCCGGCTGTGCCCGGCTAGCCGACCGTGCTCCGGATGCCGCCCACCCGCGCGTCGGGCGCATACCGGACCGAACGGGCCTCGCCATCGATTACCGTGCTCACCGTGCCGTCCTCGTCCGACGCCTCCCGCGTCTCCGTGCGCCGGCTGACCCTTCCGCGCCCGCGGGTGTCCCGCGCCCTGGCCCTGGGCGTCGCCGCCCTGAGCCTCGCGACGCTCGCCGGATGCACCGTCCCGGGCAGCGGGGCCATCCCGGTCGCGGCCGCCCGTCGACCACGTCCACCACCGAGCCGCCGTTCAGCCGGACGACCAGTCCCCTGCCCGAGGCGACCGGCACCGTCACCGCCGCGCCCGAGCCCGTCGACGCTCACCGTCACCTCGGTGCCGCCGACCCTCACGGTGACCTCGAGCCCGCCCAGGCCGACGGCGACCCCCACACCGAAGACCACGCCGAAGACCACGCCGGCACCCAAGCCGACCACCGCCGAAGCCGGCCCCCAAGCCCACGCCCGCCGCCCCGAAGCCGACCGCCCCGCAGGTACCGGTGACCGGGAGCGCCGTCTCGGGCTGCGGCAACCCCAACCCGGGCAAGGTGCTGCTGACCTTCGACGACGGCGGCCCCAAGGCCGGCGCGATCCTCGCGGTGCTCGACCGCTACGGCATCAAGGCCCGCTGGTTCCCGACCGGCCAGTGGGCGAACGCCAACGGGGCCATGATCCAGCGGCTCCTCGCCGACGGCCAGATGATGGGCAACCACTCCTACTCGCACCCGCAGATGCTCGCGTCGCTCGGCGCGGCCGAGCTGGGGCGCCAGGTGGACCTGGGCTACCACCCGACCAAGGTGTTCCGGTTCCCCTACGGCGCCAACGACGCGACGAGCCGCGCCGTCGTGACCGGTCGCGGGTACTCGATCTGCGGCTGGAGCATCGACACCAACGACTGGAAGGGCAACTCGGCCGACACCATCACGCAGATCGTCACCAGCCAGGCCCGGCCGGGCTCGGTGGTCCTCATGCACATGTCGTTCCAGACCGACGTCGACGCCCTGCCCCGGATCATCGACAACCTGCGCGGCCGCGGCCTGATCTGACCGCGTGGCCGCTGAGACGGTCCGGGCCGCCGCCGTCAGCGCCGCTCAGCCGGCGTCGACGACGGCCGCGCGGCGGTCGAGCACGCGGATGAGGGCCTCGACGACCCGCGGGTCGTACTCGTAGCCCAGCCCGAGGTGGATCCGCTCGATGGCCGAGGCGTGCTTGCGCGCGCGGCGGGCGCGGGCCTCGCCGACGAGGTCGTCGTAGGCGTTGGCGACCTTGATGATCCGGCTGGCCAGCGGCAGGTCCTCGCCGAGCTCGCGCACCTGCCGGTAGGGCTTGGCCTGCGACTCGAGGATGACGGCGACGTGGTCGAGCACGCCGGTCTGGCGCACGATGCCGGCGCCGTCGCGGGCGATGCGGTCCTGGTCCGCCGGGGCGGCCATCATCGTCGCCCCGCCCGGGATGGGCTCGCGCAGCGCCACCTGGCCGATGTCGTGGAGCAGCGCGGCGTACTCGAGGTCGAGGGTGTCGCGGTCGGACATGCCGAGGTCCCGGCCCATGGCCACGCTGAGGGCGGCGACGCGGGCCGGGTGGTCACGACGGGTGTAGCCGCCGATCTCGGTCAGCCGGGACAGCGCCCGGATGGTCTGGCCGTAGGTCTCGCGGACGCCGGCGAACCGGCGGATGGCGAACTGGGTGAGCACGAGGGGGACGAGGAACACCGGCAGCGCGACGAGGCCCATCGGGCGCTCGGCCAGCGCGATGAGGGTTCCGGAGGCGGCGAGCGCCGCGCCGAGACCGGCGCCCTGGCGCACCTCGTCGGCCAGCGAGCGCCAGAACGGCCGGTGGTCGCGCGACGCGGTCGCCAGCGCGACGCAGAACGCCTGCGCGAGCAGGGCGATCGCCGACACCAGGACCATCGAGATCGGCGGTGACCCACCGCGTAGCGTCAACCAGTCGTCCTGCAGCGCCAGCAGCGGCTCGCCGTTCCAGACGTCGAAGTGGCGGAAGAGCAGGGCGACGACGGCGACGGACAGGAACCGGGCGGCGAGGTCGTCGGCCCGGACCGGTGAGCGCCGCAGCAGGGCGGGTACCGCGCCCGCCAGCATGCCGACGCTCGTCGCGGCGACGACCACGCCGGCCCCGAACCCGACCTGGTGCCCTTCGCCGACCTCGTACGTCATGGCCAGGGCGTAGCCGGCGGCCAGCGACATCGGTGCCGTCTCCCGGCCGCCGGGCAGGATGATGCGGTTGACCTCCCCGACCGCGATGAACACGGCGAAGACCGCGAGGGTCCACCAGTCCACCAGCGGGAACGGCGGGCTCGCCACGGCCGCGGCGACGGCGCCCAGCGCCACCGCGATGCTGAGGACCGGCAGCAGCCGGTGCAGCCGCAGCCGGCTCGGCAGGTCGCGCAGCGCCGGGCTCACCGCGTCACGGAGCCCGCACCTGCTCACCGACGGGTGTCTCGGTCGGTATGCCGGCCGGCACCTCGGGCGACGGCGTCGTCGGCCACGGGGTGGCAGCGGGTCGACCTCGGCCGGACTATGTCGAGGGCGCTTTTGGGCGGCGGCGTCCACACCCGCTCCCAGGCGACCGGGTCGTCGTGGTCGAGGTAGCCGCGCATCCGCTCGAGGGTCTCCTCGTCGAACGTCGTGACCGACCACTCGTGCCGCTCCAGCACCGTCGCCAGCGCGGCGACGACCTGCGGGTCGAACTGGCGGCCGCGGCGCTGCTCGATCTGCCGCAGGGCCTCCGTCGGGGTGCGCGGCCGGCCGCTCGACGCGGTCGGTGGTGAGGGCGTCGAAGGCGTCGGCGACGGCGATGACCCGGGAGACGAGGGGGATCTCGTCACCGACCAGGCCGTCGGGGTAGCCGAGGCCGTCCCAGCGCTCGTGGTGGTGGCGGATGCCGTCGAGCGAGCCGCGCAGGAACTCGATCTCGCGGACCAGGACCACCCCGAGGGCCGAGTGGTGGGTCAGCGCCTCGAGGTCGGCGGGGGTCCAGCTCACGGGGCCGGCGCAGGATCCGGGTCGGCACGCCGACCTTGCCGACGTCGTGGAGCATCGCCGCGTACCGCAGCGACTGCACGTCCTGCGCCCCCATCGACAAGCGGCTCGGCCATCCACTCGGCGAGCGTGGCGATCCGGCCGCTGTGCCCCGCGGCGTTGGGGTCCTTGGTCTCCACCGCCGTGACCAGCGCGCTGAGCGTGCGCTCGTGGGCCCGCTGCTCCTCGCCGAACTGCACGAACGCCCAGCGCGCCACGTAGAGGGGCGCGAGGATGAGCACCGCGCTGAACGGTCCGACCTCGGCGGGGAGCCAGAGGACGATGAGCAGGAAGCCGATGACGCCGTAACCGATGTAGGACGGCCCGGAGCTCGAGACGATCTGGGTGATGAACCGCCGGGGCGGCATCCCGGTGCTGAGCCGCACGACGCCGGCGAGCAGCACGGCGTTGACGAGCATCTGGGCGACGTCCGCGACGAGCAGCGGTACGCCGACCCGGAGCAGCAGCTCCCCGGCTCCGCTGGTGTCGGCGACGTCTCGGTGCTGCGCCCGGCGAGCCGACGTAGACCAGGCCGCCGACCACGCCCTGCAGCGCGAACATGCTCGCGTTGAACAGCCGCGCGATCAGCGGTCGGCGGCCGCGTTCCAAGCGCCATCGACAGCCCGCCGATGATGGCGCTGCCGGCCGGGCCGGTGAGGACCACGCTGGAGATGACGATGATGCTGAGGAACGAGAACGTCACCTTGGACCCGACGTCGGGCTCGCGGACGGCGACGCTGACCAGTCCCAGAGCCAGCAGCACGCCGAAGGCCACCCAGCTTGGCGTCCGATCCCAGCCGTCCGGCGGTGGTCGACAATGCCACCACCGCGGCACGGCGACGGCACAGACGTAGAGCTGGACGCCGCGCGACCAGGCCGGTCGTTGCGCGGGCGCCTGCGTCATGCCTCCACGGTAAGTGCTAGAGGCGGTCACGGCCCCCATCCCCAGCCGAACTCCGGGCCCACCTGGGGCGCGAGGGCGACGACGGAGGTGGCGGTGGTGGACGAAGCGGCGTGACGAGACATGAGGAGACCTTTGTGAGCAGAGGGAGTGGTGGCGCGGACCCGCGCCGGAGGGGTCGGACGGCGGTGGTCGGTCACGGACCCCAGCCCCAGCCCTGCGTCGGGCCGATCTGCGGCTTGAGGACCGCGACGTCGGCGTCCCAGGAGGGGGTGGCGGGCTTGGACAGCATGGACTCGAGTACCTTGGCGATGGTCTTCATGGCAGGGGTCATTCCTTCTGGCCGCGGGGGGGCGGCGGCCTGACGGGGATACGCCGCTGACCTGCGGCGTTGCACGCTTCGTGCACTCATCAGGGTCACACAGCGGGCCGTCGCAAAGCGCCGTAGCGCTATGGTGGAATGCTGGTATTTACCAAGATTTGAACCAGTTGTCGGCGAGCCGACAGCGCCATCGTGTGGGCGTCATGCAACCGCCGCCGGTCCGCGGCTGTGGAACACTGGTCCCGAGAGCTCGTCCAATCCGGCAAAACGCCGGTCTCGACCTCCAGCGGAAGGTGCCCCACATGAGCAAGCGGTCCCGGAAGCGGCGCAGCCGCAAGACCAGCTCGGCGAACCACGGTCGGCGTCCCAACGCCTGACCGCGGCGGTCACGAGCGGTTCGACACCGTCTCAACGCACGAGTGGAGCGTCCGGAGATCCGGACGCTCCACTCGTGCGTTGTAGGTCGTATCGAGCCAGCCAGCGCGCTCGGTCAGTCGCCGGTCTCGATGCGGACCATGGTGAGACGGTGCAGGATCGTCGTCCGCAGCTCGATCGGGCGCGGTCTCGCTGCCGCAGGAGCGCTTGATCGACCATCTTCAGCGCCTGGTCGACGTGGTACTCGCGCAGGCACGGCCCGCACTCGTCGAGGTGCGTCTGCATCCGCCGGCAGTCGTCGGGGCTCATCTCCCCGTCGAGGAACTCGAAGATCCGCATCACGGTCTCGGTGCAGTCCGTGACGTTGGCCGCCGAGCGGGCTGTCCGCGCAACCCGTCGGCAGGCGGAGGCTCCTGCTCGCTCATGAGTCCGATCCTTCCGTGGACGGCGCGGCGTCGCTGCCGGCCGAGTGCTCGATGGCGCGCCCGAGATCCCGCGGTCGGTCGCATACTCGCTGAGCAGCTCGCGCAGCTGGCGACGGCCGCGGTGCAGCCGCGACATCACCGTGCCGATCGGCGTGCCCATGATCTCGGCGATCTCCTTGTAGGCGTAGCCCTCGACGTCGGCGAAGTAGACCGCCAGCCGGAACTCCTCCGGGATCTCCAGCAGCGCCCGCTTCACGTCGCTGTCGGGCAGGTGCTCCAGCGCGACGTCCTCGGCGGAGCGCAGCCCGGCGGAGCTGTGCGACTCCGCGCGGTGCAGCTGGTAGTCCTCGACCTCGGCGGCGTCCGACTGCTGCGGCTCGCGCTGCCGCTTGCGGTAGGTGTTGATGTAGGTGTTGGTGAGGATGCGGTACATCCACGCCTTGAGGTTGGTCCCCGGGCCGGTACTGGTGGAAGGCGGCGTAGGCCTTGGCGTAGGTCTCCTGGACGAGGTCCTCGGCGTCGGACGGGTTGCGCGTCGTGCGCAGCGCCGCGGAGTACATCTGGTCCAGCAGCGGCATCGCCTCGCGCTCGAAGCGCGCGCGCCGCTCGTCGGTGGTCTCGGTGGCGACGTCGACCGTCGCGTCGTCCACCGCGAGCCCCTGCTCTGTATTGGTGTCGGTCATCCCTCCCCAGCCTAGTCGCGGGAGGCGGGCGGTCTGGACGACGCCGGTTCCCGGGCTGATCGGGCCGCCGACGGCGGGGACGGAGAGCATGAGCACGATGGCGTCAACGCCACCGGCGCGCGACCCATTCCCCGGGCCGGCCGCTACGGCGAAGAGGTGCGCGGCGGGCGCAGCGGCCCGGTGAAGTGGAGCACCGCAGCAGCGACCGCGGCCGCGCTCCCCCGCGGGATGCTGTGCGTCCCGGTCACCGGGTAGACGGCGCCCTCGGGCAGGTATGCGGCCAGCTCGGCCGCCGTGCCGAACGGGTCGTTGACGCCCTGCACCGAGGCGATCGGGCGGTCCGGCCGCGGTGACCAGCCGCAGCTCCGACGCCCGGGACTTCTCCGGCCGGTCGGCATAGCCCGGGAGGTGGAGGGGGAACGAGAGGCACAGCACCGCGTCGGCCCCGCAGCTCAGCGGCGGTGCGGCAGGCGACCCGCGCACCCGCGCTGCGCCCGCCGAGCACCAGCGGCCCTCGGACCGTGGCCAGCGCGCCGCCCCGCGACGCGCAGCGCCCGCACGACCGGGACCCAGGCGGCGTCGAGGGATCGGCGGAGGACCGGCGACGCGGCGGCCGGCGACCAGCCAGGGCTGCTCGACCAGCGCCGTGGCCCAGCCCTCGGCGTCGAGAATCGACACGGCCGCGGTGAGGTCGACCGACCTCAGCCCGCCGCCGGCGCCGTGGCCGAGCACGACCGTCCCGCGGGCGCCACGAGGGCGGCGGACGTGGACTCGGGCCGGACCACCCGGGGTCGGGACCTCCACGACCACCGGCGCCGCACGCGTACCGGCCGTCATCGGGCGCCGACCACCTCACCGGTGACGAGGTCGACGACCCCGTGCAGCTCGTCGGCGGACAGCGGCAGCAGCAGGTCGGCACCGTTGTTGCGGGTGTTGTTGACCTCGGTGGAGATCGGGTAGGCGTCGAACCGGCCGGGCTGCTCGAAGGCCAGCAGCCGCCGGACCGTGTCCTCGTCGGTCTCCGGGTCGAGCCACGCCGCCCAGTCGGAGCGCTCGAGGACCAGCGGCTGCCGGTCGTGGATCCGGTCGAGCCCCGGCTCGGCGTCGGTGGTGATGATGGTGAACGACGTCAGCCACGCCTCGGGGTCGTCGGGGTCCTCGACCGCCTTGTCGCGCCAGAACTCGTAGAGCCCGGCGAACGCCATGACCTCGCCGTCGGCGCGGTGCGTGTAGAACGGCTGCTTGCGCGGCTTCCCCTTGGCGTCCATCTCGGTCGGGGACTTCTGCCACTCGTACCAGCCCTCGGCCGGCACCAGGCAGCGCCGCGACTTCGCGGCCCGCTTGAACGCCGGCTTCTCCAGCACCGAGTCGGCCCGGGAGTTGATCATCCGGTTGCCGATCTTGACGTCCTTGGCCCAGCTCGGGACCAGGCCCCAGTTGACCAGCCGGAGCTGGCGGACCGGAGCGGCCCGTCCTCGGACCCGCGCGGCGGACGGGCCATCACCACCGGCGCCTTCTTGGTCGGCGCCACGTTGTAGTCCGGCTGCCCGGCAGGCGGGTTCTGCGCGTGGGCCATCACCGCCCGCGTGGGCTCGCCCGGTGGCGTCGACCTCGACCTCGAACTCCTCGACGAGGTCGGCCTGGTTCTTCGTCGCGGCGTACCGACCACACATGGGCGCCACTGTAGGGGCGGGCTCCCGACGGCCGGCGGCCCCCGCCCCCCGGCGGGAACCAGCGGGAACAACTACGGTGGACCCCACACCCGACCCCGTGAGGAACTGCCGCTGCGATGAGCATCGTCCGACGTGTCGCCCGCCCCATGATCGCCGCCATCTTCATCGTCCAAGGGCTCGACGCCTTCCGTCATCCGGGGACCCTGGCCCAACGCTCCTCACCGTTGCTGGACAAGGCGATTCCCGCTGCTCGGCCTGCCGGACGACAAGGAGCTGCTCGTCCGCGCCAACGGCGTGACGCAGATGGTCGGCGGCGCCATGCTCGCCGCCGGGTTCCTGCCCCGCGTCGGGGCGCTGGCCATCGCCGCCTCGCTGGTGCCGACCACGCTCGCCGGTCACCCGTTCTGGAAGGAGGAGGACCCCGCCAAGCGCAAGGCGCAGCGGGTCCAGTTCCTCAAGAACATGGCGATGATGGGCGGCGTCCTGCTGGCCGCCGTCGACACCGCGGGCAAGCCGGGCATCTGACCTGGCGCGCCCAGAACCTCGCCAACCGCGGCCAGCGCGAGGCCAAGCACGCCCTGAAGACCACCGGCCCGCGAGGCGAAGATCGCCCAGCAGGGCGCCCAGATCAAGGTCCAGGACGCGCTCGAGCTGACGCGGGTCGAGCAACCGTGACGTGTCCGCCACCGCCGCCACCGGCGACCCCAGCCATCCCGGCGACTGGGCCGCCCCGACCGCGCGGCGGCCCGTCGAGGCCACGGTCGCGCTGCCCGGCAGCAAGTCGCTCACCAACCGGTTCCTCGTCCTCGCCGCGCTGGCCGGCGACTGGTCGCGGCTCCGCCAGCCGCTCCGCTCCCGCGACACCCTGCTGATGGCCGCCGGCCTCGCGCGCGCTCGGGGTCGAGATCGAGGACGTCCCCGCCGAGGGCCACCACGGCGCGGGTATGCCGGTGCACGAGGTGCCCGGCGGTCGCGGACTGGGTGGTCCGGCCCCGGCCGACGCTGTCGCGGCGGCGTCCGCGTCGACGTCGGGCTGGCCGGCACGGTCATGCGGTTCCTGCCGCCGGTCGCCGCGCTCGCCCACGGCCGGGTCGAGTTCGACGGCGACCCGCAGGCGCGGGTGCGGCCGATGGGCCCGGTCCTCGACGCCCTGCGCACCCTCGGGGTCGCGCTGGACGACGGTGGCCGCGGCACCCTCCCGGTCGTCGTCGACGGGACCGGCTCGGTCCGCGGCGGCGCGGTCACGCTCGACGCCTCCTCCTCGTCGCAGTTCATCTCGGCCCTGCTGCTGGCCGGCGCCCGCTACGACGAGGGCGTCACCGTCCACCACGACGGCAAGCCGGTGCCGAGCGAACCCCACATCGCCATGACCGTGGAGACGCTGCGCGACGCCGGCGTGGTCGTCGACGACTCCGAGCCCAACACGTGGCGGGTCGAGCCCAGCGAGATCAGCTCCGCTCGACGTCCTCATCGAGCCGGACCTCTCCAACGCCGGGCCGTTCCTCGCCGCGGCGCTGGTCACCGCCGGCCGGGTCCGGGTGCCCGACTGGCCGCAGCACACCACCCAGGCCGGCGACGCGCTGCGCGACATCCTCGACGCGATGGGCGCCGACGTCAGCCTCGACCGCACGCGGCCTCACCGTCACCGGGACCGGCGAGATCGAGGGCATCGACGTCGACCTCCACGACGCCAGCGAGCTCACCCCGGTCGTCGCCGCCCTGGCCGCGCTCGCGCAGTCCCCGTCGTGGATCCGCGGCGTGGCCCACATCCGCGGCCACGAGACCGACCGGATCGCGGCCCTGGCCACCGAGCTCAACGCGCTGGGCGGGTCGGTCACCGAGACCGACGACGGCCTCCGGATCACGCCGAAACCGTTGCGCGGCGGGCGGTTCCACAGCTACCACGACCACCGGATGGCGACCGCCGGCGCGGTCCTCGGGCTGCGCATACCCGGCGTCGTCGTCGAGGACATCGCCACGACCGCCAAGACGCTGCCCGACTTCACCGGCCTCTGGAGCCGCCATGCTCGGCGCCAACGCCGCCGGACCTGACCGCCGATGAGCTGGCAGCACCTCGACGAGTCGGACATCCGCGTCCGCCCGAACCCGCGAGGGTCTCGGCGCCGCACCAAGACCCGGCCGGCCCACGAGGACGCCGTGCCCGGGTTCGTCACCGGCGTCGACCGCGGCCGGTATGCGGTCCTGCTCGCCGCCGGGGTGGGCGGGAAGAAGACCCCCGAGCGGATCATCACCGCGATGCGCGCCCGCGAGCTGGGGCGCAAGAGCGTCGTGGTCGGCGACGACGTGGCCCTCGTCGGCGACACCGCCGGCGGGCCCGGACGCGCTGGCCCGGATCGTCCGGGTGGAGCCGCGGCAGCTCGATCGCTGCGGCGCAGCGCCGACGACACCGACGCCGTCGAGCGGGTCATCGTCGCCAACGCCGACCAGCTCGTCGTCGTCTCGGCGCTGGCCGACCCCGAACCGCGGCCGCGGCTGATCGACCGCTGCCTCGTCGCCGCCTACGACGCCGGCCTCGACCCGCTGCTGGTCCTCACCAAGGCCGACCTCGTCGCGGCGGACGCCTTCCTCGCCGCCTACGCGCCCCTGGCCGTCCCCTACGTGGTGACCCGGCGGAACCCGGACGACCCGGCCGAGATCGACGGGATCGAGGAGGTCCGCGACCACCTGGCCGGCCGGGTGTCGGTGCTCATCGGTCACTCCGGGGTCGGCAAGTCGACGCTGGTCAACCGGCTGGTGCCCGACGCCGAGCGCGCGGTCGGGGTCGTCAACACCGTCACCGGCCGCGGCCGGCACACCTCGACGTCGACGGTGGCGCTGCCGCTGCCCGCGCGAGGCCCGAGGGCTGGGTCATCGACACCGCCGGCATCCGCTCGTTCGGGCTCGCCCACGTGGAGCCGGCCCGGATCATCACGTTCTTCCCCGACCTCGAACCCGGGCACCGCCGAGTGCCCTCGCGGCTGCACCCACGACGAGGAGGAGTGCGCGCTCGACGCCTACGTCGCCACCGGTGCCGCCGGGCCGGCCGGCGCCTCGCGGCTCGACTCGCTGCGCCGGCTGCTGCGCGCGCGCCTCGGCACGACGACCGCACCGACGAGCGGGCCGACAGGGCACGGACGAGCGCCCGGGCGGCTGAACCGACCTCCCTAGGCTGTCGTCACCCTGGGGAGCGAACCGACCATCCGGCGTCCACGACGAGGAGCGACCCATGTTCGACACGATCACCGGTCTGCCCGTCCACCCCCTCGTCATCCACGCTGTCGTCGTCGGGGTCCCGGCCGATGGCGGTCCTCACCATCCTCGTGGCGGTCCGCAAGAACCTTCGCGAGAAGTACAGCTGGTGGGTCGCCGGCGCGAACGCCTGCCTGTTCCTCGTCACCCTCGTCGCCAAGCAGAGCGGCGAGGCGCTGCAGCAGGCCAAGGGCGGCCAGCTGGCCATCGAGCACGGCCAGCTCGGCAGCGTGCTGCCGTGGTTCGTGCTCGTGCTGGCGGTGGCCTCGGCGGCCGTGGCGGGGACCAGCCGGAACCGCGCCCTCGGGCCGATCTCCGTCGTCGTCTCGATCCTCGCCGCCATCGCCGTCGGTCTACTGGACGGTCCGGACCGGTGACGCCGGCGCGCGCTCGGTATGGGGGTAATGGACGCTGACCGGATGACGTCGGCCGAGGAGAGCCGAGCCACCCAGGCCGACAAGCCGGCGCCCGCGTCCCAGGTCGAGGCCGGCAAGGCCGCACCGGAACCCGTCGCCGGTGGTCTCAGCCTGCTGACCGCCGCGGCCGGCGCGGTCCTGCTGACCGTCCTCATCGCCAGCCTCGACGAGACCTACGAGTCGGTCCAGGAGAACGACGGCCTGGCTCGGGTCGACCAGCCGCTGCTGGACTGGATGGTCGGCCATCGCTCCTCGGCGCTCGACAGCGTCGTCTCGTTCTTCACCAACATCGGCGGCACGACGATCCTGCCGATCCTCGTGACCCTGGTCGTCGCCGGCCTCGCCTGGTGGTGGCGCAGCTGGACCCCGGTCGTGCTCATGGCGGTCGCGGCGGCCGGGTCGATCGTGGCGATGACCGAGGCCGGCAAGGACCTCGCCGGACGGGCCCGGCCACCGCAGGCGCTCGCGGTGCCGCCGTACGAGACCAGTCCGTCGTTCCCGAGCGGGCACACCCTGAACTCGACGGTCATCGCCATCGTCCTCGCCTACCTGGTCCTGCTGCACGTGAAGAGCCGGACTCGGCCGCGTCGTCACCGTGTCGCTGCTCGCCCTCTACGCGGTGGCCATGGGGCTGAGCCGGGTCTTCCTCGGGCACCACTGGTTCACCGACGTCGTCGCGGGGTTCATCGCCGGGACCGCCTGGGCGATCGTCGTGATCCTCGCCCACCGGCTGCTGCTGCGCCTCCAACACCGACGGGCGCAGCGCGCCAGGACCGGTCCGGGGCCTAGACCCGCGCTCTAGGTCTCGTCTAGGTTGTCGTCTCGTGCCCTCGACTCCCCACTACGACGACGACCTCCGCCTCGCCCACGTCCTCGCCGACGCGGTGGAGCGGGTGACGATGGCCCGGTTCCGCGCCGAGGACCTCGTCGTCGAGAGCAAGCCGGACCTGACCCCGGTCACCGACGCCGACCGGACCGCCGAGGAGCACATCCGCGCCCAGCTCAAGCGGACCCGTCCGCGCGACGCCGTCGAGGGCGAGGAGTTCGACACGACCGGCCACGGTCCCCGCCGGTGGGTCATCGACCCGATCGACGGGACCAAGAACTTCGTCCGCGGCGTGCCGGTCTGGGCGACCCTCATCGCGCTCGTCGACGACGGTATGCCGGTGGTCGGGCTGGTCTCGGCTCCGGCGCTCGGGCGGCGCTGGTGGGCGGCGACCGGCTCCGGCGCATACACCGGCCGTTCCCTGTCGTCGGCCAAGCCGATCCGCGTCTCCAAGGTCGCCGCGCTCGAGGACGCGTCGCATGTCGTACGCCTCGACCGGCTCGTGGCGGAAGGTCGGCCGCTACGACGAGTTCCTCGGCCTCGCCGAGACCTGCTGGCGGTCCCGCGCCTACGGCGACTTCTGGTCCTACATGCTCGTCGCCGAGGGGGCCGTCGACATCGCGACCGAGCCCGACCTCGCGGTCTACGACATGGCCGCCCTGGTGCCCGATCGTCACCGAGGCCGGCGGCCGGTTCACCTCGCTCGACGGCCGCGACGGCTGCTGGGGCGGCAACGCGCGTCGCCACCAACGGCCTGCTCCACGACGAGGTGCTCGGCCGGATCGGCACCGGCGTAGCTCCCCCGGCCGGGCGCCGGGTTCACCCGCACGGGTGAGGTATGCGGCGGCCGCGCCGCGGAAGCGTGGCGGTCATGACGCACACCACCCTCTCCGGCCCCCCGCCCACCACCGCGGCGGCGCCACGACGGCCGTCGTGGCTGCCGGCGTTCGTCGCGGCGCTCGCCTCCGCGGGCGCCGTCGTCCTGGGCGTCGCCGCCTGGCGGGACCCGACGACGAGCCCGCTGACCGCCGTCGACGGGCCCATCGCCGCCTCGCTGCTGGCCCCCACCGTCCTCGCCGTCGTCACCACCGTCGTCGGGGTCGCCGGCCTGCTCGGCGTGCTGGCCGGCCTGGCCGGCGCCGGACGACACGCCTCGGCGCCCTGCTCGTCGCGCTCTTCGCCGTCGAGGTCGTCGTCCTGGGCTTCGGGCTGGGCAGCGTCGCCTCGATCGCCCTCGCCGGCTACCTCGTGGCCCTGGCCATGCCCGTCATCCTCGTGCTGCTCGTGGTCCAGGCGGTCCGGCGCTACCGGCGGCTGCGCTGGGTGGCCCTCACCGCGACCGCGGGCTTCGTCGCCTGGGGGCTCGTCACCGCGGCGCTGCGCCCGGACAGCCTCGGCCGGCTCGGTGCCGGCCTGGTCACCGGCTTCGGCTCCGCCGGCCCGCGGCTCCTCGTGGCGGTGCTGTCCACGGCGGCGGCGCTGTCCTTCGGCCTGCTCCTGCTCGCCGAGGTCCGCGACACCGACGGGTGGCGGCGGGCGGGAGCGTTCGTCGTGCGGCACCGCACCGCCTGGACCGTCGTGGCCGCGTGCTGCGCGCTGCCCTACGGCCTGATCCGGATGACGTGGCTGACGCCGTGGCCGCTCTTCGGCCAGGAGCGAGGCGCTGACCAGCGAGATCCGCCTCTGGGGTCTGCTGCTCGGCAGCGGCTCCCTCCTCGGGTTCGTCCTCACCCTCGGCCTCGTCCGGCCGTGGAGCGAGCGGTTCCCCCGGTGGATGCCCCGCGTGGCGGGCCGTCCCGTCCCCGTCGCGGTCGCCGCCGTGCCCGGCGGGATCGTCGCCGCCGTGCTCTGCACCGCGGCCCTGCCGATGCTCCACGACCTCAGCTTCACCGACGCCGGGTCACGGGCTGGGCGTCAGCACCGTCCTCGAGAAGGTGGGTATGGCCCTCGTCTTCCCGTTCTGGCTGTGGGGCCCGATGCTCGCACTCGCGGTGTGGGGCTACGTCGCCCACCGGCGGGGCGACGACGCCCGCATACCGGCCGCCGCCCGACCTTGACAGGATGACCGGCATGCCGGGGCGAGCGTCACGAGTGGCGCGCCGGACCGCGTGGCTCCTGCTCGGGGCCGCGATCGGTCTGGCCGCCGTGCTCCTCGCCGCGTCGTTGGCCGCGGTGCTGGGCGAGGTGCTGCCCCTCCCGGGCCCGGTGCTCGTCGCCGTCTGCCTGCTGCCGGTCGGCCTCCTCGGCGTGGTTCCCGGGGTGCGCGGTCTCGAGGTCCAGTCGGCGCGGTCGATGCTCGACGTCGAGGGCGACCTGGTCGACCCCGAGCACCCGGCGCCGGACCACCGTCGCCGCTCGGCCGCCTGGGTGGTGCTCCACCTGGTCATGGGCCTGCTCGTCGCGACCCTGCTCTTCGGCGTGATCCCGGGCGCCGCGGTGACCGCCTGGTCCGGCATCGCGGGCACCGACCTGTCCATGGCGGGCCTCTCGGTCGACACCCGCCCGGCACCGGGGCGACCGCTCCTCCTGCTGGCCGCGTCGGTCGCCGCGGCCGCCCTGGCCGTCGTCGGGACGGCGCTCATCGGGGTGCTGGCCAGCCGGTGGGCGCCGGTGTTCCTCGGCCCGACGTCGGCGGACCGGCTGCTCATGGCCGAGGCGCGCCTCGCCCGCGAGTCCGAGCACGCCCGGCTGGCCCGCGAGCTGCACGACGGCATCGGCCACTCGCTGACGATCATCAGCGTGCAGGCCGCGGCCGCCCGGCGCACGCTGCCCGCTGACGCCCACGCGCTCGACGCCCCGCTGGAGACCATCCAGTCCACGGCCCGGTCCGCCCTGGCCGAGCTGGACGGCATGCTCGGCCTGCTGCGCGACGAGCCGGCGTCCCGGACCCCCGAGCCGGACCTCGGCCGGCTGCCGGAGCTCGCTCGCGGTCCACCGCCGGTCGGGTATGCGGGTGACCGCCGAGCTCGCCGGGCTGGACCAGCCGCCGGCCCTGGCCTCGCGGACCGCATACCGGATCGTGTCGGAGGCCCTCACGAACGCCCAGCGGCACGGGGCCGAGGGGCCGGTCGAGCTGCACGTCGACGGCACCGGCGGGCAGGTGCGCATCGACGTCTGGAACCCCCTCCGCTCCGCCGTCGCGCCGTCCCGCGGCCGACATGGCGGGCACGGGCTCGACGGCGTGCAGGAGCGGGTGCGGCTGTTCGGCGGGACGACCTCGGCCGGCCCCGACGCGACCGACCGGTGGCACCTGCACGCGACGTTCCCGAGCGGGGCGCGGCCGTGACCATCCGCGTCCTGGTCGTCGACGACGAGCCGCTGGTCCGGCACGGGCTGCGCACCATCATCGACAGCGAACCGGACCTCGAGGTCGTCGGCGAGGCGGGCGACGGCGCGCAGGCGCTGGCCGAGACCCGCCGGCTGGCCCCCGACCTCGTCTGCATGGACGTCCGGATGCCCGACGTCGACGGGATCCGCGCCACCGAGCTGGTCCTCGCGCTGCCGCACCCGCCACGCGTGCTCGTGGTCACGACGTTCTCGTCGGACGACTACGTCTTCGGGGCGTTGCGCGCCGGGGCGTCAGGCTTCGTCCTCAAGCGCGCGAGCGCCGACGAGCTGGTGGCGGCGGTCCGGGCCGTGGCGTCCGGCGACAGCCTGCTGTACCCCGCGGCGGTCCGCGAGATGGCGCTGAAGTCGGTTGTGCCGGAACGGTATTCGGGTACACCGCTCACGACCCGTGAGCGCGAGGTCCTGGGCCTGGTGGCCGAGGGCCTGGGGAACGCGGCCATCGCGGAACGGCTGACCGTCGGCGTGGAGACCGTCCGGACCCACGTGGCGGCGGTGCTGCGCAAGCTCGGCGCGCGCGACCGTACCCACGCCGTCGTCATCGCCTACACGCAGGGTCTGGTCCCGCTCCGACCCCCGCGCGGTTGACGCCGCCGGTCAGTCGAAGAGCACCAGCTGGTCGCGCTCGGTGGGTACGCCCTCGATGCGCAGCAGCGCCGACTTCCGCGGCAGCCCGCCGCCGTAGCCGGTCAGCGTCCCGTCGGCGCCGATCACCCGGTGGCACGGGACGATGATGGAGATCGGGTTGGCGCCGTTGGCCGCGCCGACCGCCCGGGAGGCGGACAGCGGCATCCCGAGGGCGGTCGCGATGGCGCCGTAGGTCGTCGTCGTCCCCCACGGGATGGCCGAGAGCTGGTCCCAGACCGCCTTCTGGAACGCCGTACCCGCCGCCCGCAGGGGCAGGTCGAACACCCGCCGCTCCCCCGCGAAGTACTCGGCCAGCTGCACCGTCGCGGCGGCGAGGACCTCGGCGTCCTCGCGGAGGCAGGTCGGCCTCCGCGGTGGAGGCCCGGCCGAGCCCGTCGAACCACACGTGCGTCAGGGCCCCCTCGGAGGCGACGAGGAGCAGCGGCCCGATCGGCGTGTCGACGACGACCTCGGCCACCGGGCTCACCCCGTGACGACGGTGACGTCCTGCGCCACCGGATGCGCCAGTGCGCGGATCCCGTCGGCGTGGGCGGCGGCGTCGCCGACGACGATGACCGTCCACCGACCGTCGGCGAACCGGCCGTAGGCGTCGGTCAGGCGCTCCGGGTCGACGTTGGCCAGGTCGCGCAGCGTCGCCGTCGTGAACTCGGTGGTGAGCCCCTCGAACGCCAGCGTCGCCGCCTCGTCGGCGATGGCGTCGGCCGTCGCGTAGCGGCTCGCCGCGGTCATGGCGATGTAGTCGACGCCCTGCCGGGTCTCCCCCTCGGTGAAGCCCTGCCGCGCCCCGTCGAGGATGGTGAGCAGGATGTCGAGCGCCTCGACCGTGACGTCGCCGCGGACGCTGCCGCTGGTGAGGAACAGCCCGCCGCGGCGGCGCGGCCGGAACGTCGACCGGATGCCGTAGGTGTAGCCCTTCTCCTCGCGCAGCACCGCGTCGATCCGGGCGTTCGGCGAGCCGCCCAGGACGAAGCCGAGGACCGGGAACGGCGACCAGCCGCCGTCGACCCGGCGGTCCGGTCCGGGCGTGGCGACGACGAACTCGGTCTGCACCGAGCCGGGCCGGTCGACGAGGACCACCCGCCCCCGGTCGGCGGCGGTCTGCGCCGCCACCGGCGCGGGCGGCGCCTCCCAGCCCTCCGGTGCCGTCCACCCGCCGAGCGCCGCCTCGACGACGGCGAAGGCGTCCACGCCGTCGAGGTCGCCGGCGAGCACCAGCGTCGTCCCGACCGGCGACACCTCGCGGCGCGTGGAACGTCCGCCACGTCGTCGCGGGTGATCGCGGCGACGGTGTCGCGGGTGCCGGCCGTCGGGTCGGCTCGCCCGCTCCTGCGGCGTCGAAGAACGTGGCGATCAGCTCGATCGCCCCGCGCTGGGCGGCGACCGACCGCTCCTGCTCGATCTCGGCGAGCCGCTGCTTGACGTGCCGGGCCACCTCCGCCGCCGGGAACGCCGGCTCGGTGAGCGCCTGGCGCACCAGGTCCAACGCGTACTCGAGGTTGCGCTTGGCGACGTCGACGTCGACGCTGATCCCGGCCTCGGACGCGCCGGCGCCGAGGGCGACGCCCTTGCGCTCGAGCAGCAGCGCGAACTCGCTCGACGTGTGGTTCGCGGTGCCCTCGTCGAGGGTGCGCGCCATGATCGTCGCGATGCCCTCCTTGTCGCGCGGCTCGCGGGACAGCGGGAGCGGCAGCGACAGGCGTACCGAGTGGACGTACTGGCCCGGCACGTCGTAGACGACGACCTCGAGGCCGTTGGCGAGGGTGCGGCGCTCGGCCTCCGGGAACGTGTAGGGCTGCGCGCGGCTCGACGGCGGGGCGCGGGCAGGTCGACGACGGGGGTGCTCATGCCGCGGCCTCCGCCTCGTCGACGAGGTAGGACACGACGGCTCGCGAGCGTGGCTGCAGGTATGCGGCGGCGGCGGCCCTCACCCGGTCCGCGCCCGACGGCGCCGACCCGGTCGAGCAGGGTGTTGACGTAGTGGCGTGTCGTCGGCGAGCAGCGTGTAGTGGCAGATGAGGTCGGCGCGCTCCTCCTGGCTGGCCAGCGAGCTCAGCCAGGAGCGCTCGGTCTCCGCCATCGACGACTCCATCTCGACGTCGGTCGGTCCCTCGGCGATGAGCCGCTCGAGCTCCTCGACGACCGCCGCCTCCACGGCCGCGGCGTCGGTGCCGGCACTGATGTCGAGGATCAGCAGGCCGAGGGACACCCCGTCGACGAACCCCATGGTGTGGGCGTGGACGGCGGTCGCCGACTGCTCGTCGCGGACCAGGCGCTGCACGAGCCGGGAGGTGCTGAGGCCGCCGAGCACGTCGAACGCGAGGGAGCAGGCGAGGTAGTCCTCGTCGCTGTCGACGGGCAGCCGCCAGGCGAGGTGCAGCCGGTCGTTGGGCACGTCCTCGAACCGCTCGAGCCGGACCGGCTCGGTGAGCGGGTCGAGGTGGTGCTCGTCGTGCGGGGGCGGCTGCGCCGACGCCGGCAGCGGCCCGAAGTACTTCTCGACCTTGGCGAAGGCGTCCTCCGGCTCGACGTCGCCGACGATGGTCAGCACGGAGTTGTTGGGGCCGTAGTAGTGCCGGAAGAAGGCGTGGACGTCCTCGAGGCTCGCGGCGTCGAGGTCCTCCATCGACCCGATCGTCGGGTGGTGGTAGGGGTGGCCGTCGGGGAAGACGGTGGCGTAGACGTCGACGAGCGCGTTGCCGTAGGGCACGTTGTCGTAGCGCTGCCGCTTCTCCTCCTTGACCACGTCGCGCTGGTTGTCGAGGTTCTCCTGGGTGAGCGCGTCGAGCAGGTGCCCGTGCCGGTCGGCCTCGAGCCAGAGCGCCAGCTCGAGGGCGCCCTTGGGGATGGTCTCGAAGTAGTTGGTCCGGTCGAACCACGTCGTGGCGTTGAGGCGCCCGCCCTCGGCCATGAGCGCGCTGAAGTGCTCGCCGCTCTTGACGTTGCGCGAGCCCTGGAACATCAGGTGCTCGAAGAGGTGCGCGAACCCGGTCCGCCCGGCCGGCTCGTGCCGCGACCCGACGCCGACCCAGAGGTTCACGGTGACGGTCGGGACGGTGTGGTCCTCGGAGACGACCACCCGCAGGCCGTTGGCCAGCGTGCGCTCGGCGATGGGGTACGCGATGTCAGCCACGGGGCGACGATACGCGACCCCGCCGACCCCCGGGTTTCCCGCTTCCAACCCGAGGTTGTGCCCACTTTTCGCCGCCCGTCCGGCCCGAAACTTGGCACTTCCTCGGGTTGGAAGCGGGTATGCGAGGGGGGTGTTACGGGAGGTGCGGCTGGTGCGCCTCGCCGAGGGCCTCGATCGCCTCGCGGGCGAAGACCTGCTGCTCGGTGATGGCCCGCTCGGACCGGCCCCGGCCGAGGAACGAGATGAACCAGTGGAGCAGCGTGGTGATCCGGGACTTGAAGCCGATGAGGTAGAAGAGGTGGATCACCAGCCAGAGCATCCACGCGACGAACCCGCCGAACCGGAGCCGGCCGACGCTGGCCACCGCGGAGAACCGCGAGATGGTGGCCATCGAGCCCTTGTCGAAGTAGTGGAAGGCCGGGTCCGTCGGCCGGCCGCTCAGCCGGTGCTTGACCTGCTTGGCCGCGAACTTGCCGCCCTGGATGGCCACCTGCGCGACGCCCGGCAGGTTGTCCAGCGCGATCATGTCGCCGACGATGAACACCTCCGGGTGCCCGGGCAGCGTGAGGTCGGGGTTGACCTTCACCCGGCCGGCGCGGTCGGTCTCGACGCCGGCCTGACGCGGCCACCGTGCCGCCGAGGGGGCTGGCCTGCACGCCGGCCGCCCACACCTTGGCCACCGCCTCGATGCGTCGGACGTAGCCGGACGGGTCGTTGACGTCCTGCACCTCGATGCCGGTCGAGTCGATGTCGACGACCTTGGCGCCGAGCTGCACGTCCACGCCCATCTTCGTGAGGCGCCGCTGGGCGATCTCGCCGAGGCGGTCGCCGAACGCCGGCAGCACCTGCGGCGCGGCGTCGAGGAGGGTGATCTGGGCCATCGTCGGGTCGATGTGCCGGAAGTCGCGCTTCAGCGTCCGCTTGGACAGCTCGGCGATCTGGCCGGCCATCTCGACCCCGGTCGGGCCGGCGCCGACGACCACGAACGACATCAGCCGGGCGGCCTCCTGCTTGTCGCCGCGGATCGCCGCCAGCTCGGCCTGCTCGAAGCTGCCGAGCACCAGCCCGCGCAGCTCGAGGGCGTCGTCGATGTCCTTCATCCCCGGCGCGTACCGGGCGAACTGGTCGTTGCCGAAGTAGGACTGCCCGGAACCGGCGGCGAGGATCAGCGTGTCGTAGGGCGTGACCGCGGTGCGGCCCAGGCTGTCCGAGGTGACCGTCCGGGCGGTGATGTCGATGTCCGTCACGTCGCCGAGGATCGTCGTCACGTTGGGCTGGTTGCGGAGGATCTCCCGCGTCGCCGGGGCGATCTCGCCCTCGGAGAGGATGCCGGTCGCCACCTGGTAGAGCAGCGGCTGGAACAGGTGGCTGGTGGTGCGGGCGATGAGGGTGATGTCGACGTCCGCGCGCTTCAGCGACCGCGCGGCGAACAACCCGCCGAACCCGGACCCGATGATGACCACCCGCTGCCGGGTGGACGTGCTGGTCGAAGGGGTGGTGGTCTGCGTGCACAGCGCTCACATCCAGGGCAACCGCGGTCGTAAACCGGTCATTCCGCAACGGTATGCGACCTCCGTCACCCCCCTGAAGGCGGTTTTCTCCCCGCTTTCGGGAGGGGCGGACACCCCCTTCGTCAGGCCCGGAGGAGCGGCGGATCGACGCCTGCGCACTAGCGTGAGCGGCATGCCGGGAGCGGGTGTGGTGGCGTGGCTGGACGTCACGGCCGGGGTCGCCGGGGACATGCTGCTCGGGGCGCTCGTCGACGCGGGCGCCGACCTCGCCGAGGTCCAGCGGCTGGTCGACCGGGTGCTGCCGCAGACGGTGCGGCTCGACGCCGCCGTGCGTGCAGCGCGCCGGCCTGCGCGCGACGAAGGTCGACGTCCACTCGATGGTCGAGGACCATCCCGCACCGACGCTGGGCGGAGATCCGCGCGCGCATCGCCGACGCCGGGCTGCCGGAGCCCGTGGCCGAGCGGGCGACGGCGGTGTTCCGGCGGTTGGCCGAGGTCGAGGCGACGGCGCACGGCGTACCCGTCGAGGACGTGGAGTTCCACGAGGTCGGGCTCCTGGGACTCCGTCGCGGACGTCGTCGGGACCTGCGCCGCCCTCCACCTGCTGGGCGTGGACGAGGTCGTGGCGACGCGAATGGCCTTGGGATCCGGCACTGTTCGCGCGGCGCACGGGCGTGCTGCCGGTGCCCGTTCCGGCCGTGCTCGGCGCTGGTCGACGGGTGGCGGTCGAGGCCGGCGGCCAGGGGGAGCTGGCGACACCGACCGGGGTGGCGCTGGTGACGACGTATGCGACGGCGCAGGGCCCGTTGCCCGCGCTGGACGTCGTCGGGTCGGGGATCGGAGCGGGTACGCGCGACCCGGCCGAGCGGCCCAACGTCGTCCGCGTGGTGCTCGGCCGCCGGACCGCGGCGGCGGACCGCTTCTCGCGCGATGGTCGTCCTCGAGGCCAACGTCGACGACCTCGACCCGCGGGTCTGGCCGACCGTGCTGGCCGCCCTCATGGAGGCCGGCGCCGCCGACGCGTGGCTGACGCCGATCCTCATGAAGAAGGGCCGCCCGGCCCACACCCTGTCGGTCCTCGCCGACCCCGAGCTGGCGCCGGCGCTGCGCGACCGGGTGCTGCGAGCTCACCAGCACGATCGGTGTCCGGCAGTACGACCGTCGACCGGTGGGCGCTGGAGCGCGGGCTGGGCCGACGTCGACCGTCGACGGGGACCGGTCGCGGTCAAGGTCGCCCACCGTGACGGCGTGGTCGTCCATGCGACACCGGAGTTCGAGGACGTCTCGGCGCTGGCCGCCGAGCTCGACCGGCCGGTCCAGACGGTGCTCGCCGCGGCGGTCGCGGCCGCCGAGCACGCCGGTCTGACCGCCGGAGGCGACGTGCCCGTGATCTGCGCCCGACGCCTGGACGGGCGAGCCGGGCAGCCTCGGGACGCGACCCGGCCCCATCCTGCTGCCGCCGCGGACCCGGGTCAACGCTACAGCGGAGCCGCGATCTGGGCGGCCAGATGGCCGGCGCCGTACCCGTTGTCGATGTTGACGACCGCCACCCCCGGCGCGCAGGCGTTGAGCATGGCCAGCAACGCCGCGAGCCCCTCGAAGGCCGCGCCGTAACCCACCGAGGTCGGCACCGCGACGACCGGCGCCGACACCAGCCCGGCCACGACGCTCGGCAGGGCGCCGTCCATCCCGGCCACGACGACGATGACGCGGGCCGTCGCGGAGCAGCTCCAGCCGGCCGAGGACCCGGTGCAGCCCGGCCACCCCGACGTCGACGACCAGCTCGGCGTCGCGGCCGAGGTGCCGGGCGGTGAGCAGCGCCTCCCGCGCGACCGGCAGGTCGGACGTCCCGGCGCAGAGGACGAGGACGCGGCCCCCGGCCGGCTCCGGGGGTGCGGCCGGCCAGGCGACCAGCCGGGCCACCTCGTCGACCGTCGCGTCGGGCAGCACCTCGCGCAGCACCGCGACCTGCTCCGGCGTAGCAGCGCGTGAAGAGCACCGGGCCCCGGCCGTCCGACCAGCGCCCGGGCGATCGCCCGCAGCTGCGACTCGACTTGCCCTCGCAGTAGACCGCCTCGGGGTACCCCCGGCGGGACGCGCGCCCGAGGTCGAGCTCCGCGATCCCGTCCAGGTCAGCCATGCGTCACGGCCACCAGCGGGAAGCGTGAACGCCCCGGACTGGATCCCCGCCAGGTCGACCGTGACGAACCGGAACCCCGCCGCGCGCACGCCGTCGACGAGGTCGCGGCGCACGTCCGCGGCGGCGACCCGGCCAGGTCGGTCTCGAGCAGCTCGACCCGGGCCACCTCGCCGTGGTGCCGCACCCGGCAGTCGGCGAAGCCGAGCGCCCGCACCGCGCTCTCGGCGGCCTCGACCTGGGCCAGCTTCTCCGGGTCGACCTCCGAGAAGTGGGGGATGCGGGACGCGAGGCACGGCGCCGCGGGCTTGTCGGCGTTGGGCAGGCCGAGCTGCCGGGCCAGCGACCGGACGTCGTACTTGGTCAGGCCGAGGTCGGCCAGCGGGCGCAGGACGGCGTGCTCCGTCGCCGCCCGGCTGCCCGGGCGGTCCGGCCGCACGCGCGTCGTCGGCGTTCTCGCCGTAGGCCACCGCGTCGAGCCGGAGCCGGCCGCACCACCTCGTCGGAGATGCGGGTGAACAGCTCGTCCTTGCAGTGGAAGCAGCGGTCCGGACCGTTCGCCCGGTATGCGGGGTCGTCGCCCTCGAAGGTGGGCACCTCCACCACCCGGACGTCCGAGCCCGGCGGCGACGTCGTGGGCCGCCTCCCGCTCGGCGCCGGCGAGGCTCGCCGACACCCCCAGGACGGCCACGACGTCCGCGGTGCCGAGGACCCGCGCCGCGAGCCCGAGCAGGACCGAGGAGTCGACGCCGCCGGAGTAGGCGACGCCGAGCCGGTCGCACGCCGGCCAGCAGCGGCGCCAGCCGGGCCACCGTCTCGTCGAGCGTCACGGCGCGCTTCGTGTCCACGGTCACGAGCCCGCCTCGCGCGGCTTCGGGTGGGCGTCGGCGTCGATCTCGGTGCGGTCACCGGACCACAGCGTGTGGAAGGAGCCGTCCCGGTCGGTGCGCTCGTAGGTGTGCGCGCCGAAGTTGTCGCGCAGCCCCTGGATCAGCGCTGCGGGCAGCCGTGGCGGCCCGCACGGTGTCGAAGTAGGCCAGCGCGGACGAGAACCCGGGCACCGGCACCCCCGCCGTCGTCGCGGCCCCGACCACGCGGCGCCAGGCCGCCTGCCGGTCCCCGAGCCCCGCGGCGATGCTCGGCGCGACGAGCAGGGTCGCCAGGTGCGAACCCGCGTACTCGTCGCTGATCTGCGCGAGCAGCCGGGCGCGGATGATGCACCCGCCCCGCCAGATCCGCGCCACCGTGGCGATGTCGACGCCCCAGTCGTACGCCTCGCTGGCCTTGCGGATCATCTCCAGACCCTGGGCGTAGGCCACGACCTTGGCCGCCCACAGCGCGTCCCGCACGTCGTCGACCAGCCGCTGCCGGTCGTCGGCGGGGATGCGGCGCTCCGGCCCGGTGAGCACCGGCTCGCTCGCCTCGCGGATGGCGGTGTCGCCGGAGGCGGACCGGGCGAAGACCGCCTCGGCGATGGACGGCACCGGGACGCCCAGCTCGAGGGCGATCTGCACCGTCCAGCGGCCGGTGCCCTTCTGCTCCGCGCGGTCGAGGATGCGCTCCACCAGCGGCGGCGCCGGTGCCGGCGTCGACCTGGTCGAGCACCTCGGCGGTGATCTCGACGAGGAACGAGTCGAGGTCGCCCTCGTTCCACTCGCGGAACACGTCGGCGCACTCGTGGGCCGACAGGCCGGCGGCGGTGAGCACGTCGTAGGCCTCGGCGATGAACTGCATGTCCGCGTACTCGATGCCGTTGTGCACCATCTTGACGAAGTGGCCGGCCCCGTCCGGGCCCATCCACGCGCAGCACGGCTCGCCGTCGACGTGGGCGGAGATCGACTCGAGCAGCGGCCCGAGCGACGCATACGACTCCTTCGAGCCGCCCGGCATGATCGACGGGCCCTCGAGCGCGCCGACCTCACCGCCGGAGATGCCGGCTCCCGACGAAGTGCAGGCCCTTCTCCCGCAGCGCCTTCTCGCGGCGGCGGGTGTCCTCGAAGTGGGCGTTGCCGCCGTCGACGACGATGTCGCCCTCCTCGAGCAGCGGCGACGAGCTCGTCGATGACCGCGTCGGTGGCCGCACCGGCCTTGACCATGACGACGATCCGCCGCGGCTCTCTCCAGCGAGGCGACGAACTCCTCGGTCGACGTGCTCGGCACGAAGGACCCTTCGTCGCCGAAGTCGCGGACCAGGTCGTCGACCCGGCTCTGCGTGCGGTTGTGCAGCGCGACGGTATGCCCGTGCCGGGCGAAGTTGCGCGCGAGGTTGCGGCCCATGACCGCGAGGCCGGTGACCCCGATCTGGGCGGTGGCGGACGTGTTCACCCTGCAGTCTCTCCGCACCGCGCGGGACGGCGCGGGCACCCCGGCGACCAAGACAACAAATGGCAACTCATTGTTGCCCGCCACGGCAGCGCGGAACCATCCGGTAACGCCCTATGGATGGCCGGATGTCATCTGTTACCGAGGGCCTTTGCTTAAAGGAGAGCAGACCCATGGTTCACACGACGATGCGCTCGGTCGCGGCCCTCGGGAGCGTCGGCCTCGTGGCCGTCGCCCTGGCCGCCTGCAGCAGCAGCGGTGGCAGCAGCTCCGGGGGCGGCACCGACTCCGGCGCCGGGAAGACCCTCAACGTCTTCATCGGCACCAACGCGCAGTACCCGAACGAGCAGAAGGCCTGGTTCGAGTCGACGGCCGCGAAGTTCAAGGCGCAGACCGGCGCCACCGTCAAGTGGGAGACGTTCGCCTCGGCCAACGACGAGCTGACCAAGATCCAGACCTCGGTGGTGTCCGGTCAGGGCCCGGACGTCTACGCCTCGGCACCACCTTCACCCCGACCGCCTACGGGACCGGCGCGTTCGTCAAGCTCACCGACAAGGAGTGGACCGAAGATCGGCGGCAAGGACAAGTTCGTGCCGGCCACGCTCGGCATCTCCGGCCCGGACGCCAGCAGAACCAGGTCGGCATCCCGTTCGCCAGCCGGCCGTTCGTCATGGCCTACAACAAGGACCTGCTCAAGGCGGCCGGCATCGACAAGCCGGCGACCACCTGGGACGAGCTGGCCCAGCAGGCCAAGAAGCTGACCACCGGCGGCACCTACGGCCTGGCCATCGCCTACAAGGACAGCTTCGACCCGTGGAAGTTCGTCTGGGGCATGTCGATCCAGGCCGGCAACCCGCTCATCGACGGCAAGACCGCCAAGCTCGACGACCCGACGACGAAGAAGGCGTACGACACCTACTTCGGCTGGCTGACCACGGACAAGGTCGTCGACCCGGCGTCCATCGGCTGGGCGAACGCGCAGGCGCTCGCCGCGTTCGCCGAAGGGCAAGGCGGCGTACTTCCCGATGACGACGTACACGTCCGCGCCAACCCTGGACAAGGGCGACGGTCAAGGGCAAGTACGCGTACGCGCTGCTGCCGACGGTGCCCGCCGGGCGCGACCTCGCTGCCCTCGGGCGGCAAGGACGCGGCCAGCATCCTGTCCGGCGACAACCTGCGTCGTCGCGGACTACAGCCAAGAACAAGGACCTGGCGTTCCAGTTCGTCAAGCTGATCACCGACCAGGCCGTGCAGCTGACGAGTACTACAAGATCTTCGGCAACCTGCCGGCCAACGCCCAGGCGGCGGCGGCCCTGAAGTCGGACCCGAAGCTCGCCGTGGTCGCCGAGGCGGCGGCCAAGTCGGTGGCGACGCCGTTCACCGGCGCCTGGGGCGACATCCAGCTGGCGCTGACCAACGTGGTCGTGCAGTCGATCCCCGACCTGTCCAAGGGCTCGGTCTCGCGACGCGCGAGCTCGACAGCCCGGCTCGCCGCCGCGCAGAAGGCGGCCCAGTCGGCCGCTGGACCGGGCGAAGTAGGAAGAGACCGCCATGAGCAGACGCCACAGGCGCCCGTCGCCGGGCAGGGGGTGTCGGCCGCCACCGGCCGGCCCCCGGCCCGGCCGGGCAACCCGGCCGGGCCGAAGACGGGTCAAGCCGCGGCGTCACCGAGCGGCAGCGCCCGCTGTGGATGCTGATCCCCGGCGGGGTGCTGATGACGCTGATCATCGTCATCCCGTTGCTGCTCGGCGTCTGCATCTCGCTGATCGACCTCGACCAGTACACGCTGCGCCGGTGGCTCGGACGCCCCGTTCATCGGCCTGCAGAACTTCATCGAGGCGTTCCAGCGCCGGCCTGCCGCACGCGATCTGGATCAGCGTCTCGTTCGCGGTGCATCAGCACCGTCGTGACCGTCCCGATCGGGGTGGCCGCCGCGATCGCCACCCAGAACCGGTACCGCGGCCGCGCGCTGGTCCGCGCGATCTTCCTGATCCCGTACGTGCTGCCGTCGTTCGTCGTCGCGACGGTCTGGCGGACCATGCTGCAGCCCGACGGCATCGTCAACATCCTGCTGGACAAGGTGGGCATCGACGGCGCAGCTCTGGCTGAGCGGGCCGACGTCCTACTGGACGCTGATCCTGGTGGAGATCTGGGCGGCCTGGCCGTTCATCTACCTGATGGCGCTGGCCGGCCTGCAGTCGCGTCGACGGCGAGGTGCACGAGGCGTCGGCGCTCGACGGGGCGAACTGGTGGCCGAAGCTGCGCTACATCGTGCTGCCGTACCTGCGCGGCCCGGTCGCTGCTGGCCTTCCTGCTGGCCACCCTCAACCACATCAACAACTTCACCCTGCCGTTCGTGCTGTTCGGCGCGCCCGCCCCGGACGTCCGTCAACGTGATGCCGATGCTCGTCTACGTCACCAGCTTCCAGAGCCTGCGGTTCGGGCTCTGTCGCCGCGATGGCGATCGTCTCGCTGATGCTCATCGCCATCCCCCTGTTCGTCTACCTGCGGGCGGTCCGGCTCGACGTCCACGAAGAGGGAGGAAAGTGATGAGCCACCGCGCCACCGCCGCCGCCGCTGCCGCGCCGCGAGCCGCGCGGGCAAGGGCCGGCGGCGTCCGAGCGAGGCGCACCGGCTGCTGCCCACGCCGCTGCTGGCGATCGCTCACGACGCGTCCTGCTGCCTGATGGTCCTGATCCCGGTCGCCTACATCGTGCTGGCGTCGCTCAACACCGACGTCGGCGTCGCGTCCGGCGAGTTCTGGCCCAGCAGCGTTCTCCTGGACAGCTACACGCAGATCTGGTCCACGGTCGGCCTGGGCACCGGCCTGGTCAACAGCCTCGTCGTCGCCGGCGCGGTGGCGATCGCCTCGGCGCTGCTCGGCGGTGCCGACCGCGTACGTGCTGGTCCGCTACGCCTTCCGGGGCCGGCTGACCATCCTGCGCGGGCTGCTCGGGCTGCAGAGCATCCCCGGCACGCTGATGCTGCTGCCGGTCTTCGTGCTGTTCTCCTCGGCGGGCAACTACCTGGGCGTCACCATCATCGGCACCCGCTGGGGGCTGTTCATCGCCTACCTGACCTTCGCCCTGCCGTTCTCCACCTGGGTGATGGTCACCTACCTGCGCGGGCTGCCCCGGGAGCTGGAGGAGGCGGCGCCGGATCGACGGCGCGTCCAACGTGCAGATCCTCGCCCGGATCATCATCCCGCTCAGCGGGCCGGCGATCGTCGTCTCCGGCATCTTCGCCTTCCTGCTCGGCTGGAACGACGTCCTGTTCGCCTCGGTGATGACCCGGCCGGAGACGCAGACCGCCGCGGTCGCGCTGCCAGGTCTTCGGCGCCAGCCAGGAGGGCGGCGCGATCCCGGTCTACTCGCAGATGATGGCCGCCGCCCTGGTCTGCGCGGCGCCGGTCGTCATCCTCTACTTCGTCTTCCAGCGCTACCTGGTCGGCGGACTGACCGCAGGGGGCGTGAAGTGACCCGATGTGGACCCTCTCCGGATTCGTCGACGAGATCTCGCCGGACTTCGACCGGCAGTGCTCGGTGGCGGCGGGCCTCGGCCTGAAGTACGTCGAGATCCGCAGCGCCTGGGGCGTCAACATCCTCGACCTCGACGACGACCAGCTGGCCGACCGTGCAGGAGACCCTGCGCCGAGCACGACCTGCGAGGTGTCCAGCATCGGCTCGCCGATCGGCAAGATCTTCATCGACGAGGACTTCGCGCCGCACCTGGAGCGGGCTGCGGCACGCCGCCGAGGTCGCGACAGCTCCTCGGGGCGCCGTACATCCGGCTCTTCTCGTTCTTCATCCGCCCGGGCGACGACCCCAAGGACCACCGCGACGAGGTGCTCGCGCCGGATGCGCGCGCTGGCCGAGGTCGGCCGAGGCCGCGGGCGTGATCCTGCTGCACGAGAACGAGAAGGAGATCTACGGCGACATCCCGGACCGCTGCCTCGACATCGTCGAGTCGGTCGGCTCGCCGCACCTGCGGCTGGCCTGGGACCCGGCCAACTTCGTCCAGGTCGGCGTCCGGCCCGTTCACCGAGGGGTACGCGTTGCTGCGTCCGCACCTCGAGTACATGCAGATCAAGGACGCCCACGCCGCCGACGGCACGGTGCGTGCCGCCGGCGACGGCGACGGCGAGGTGGTCGAGACCATCCGCGCGCTGCGCGACGACGGCTTCGACGGGTTCTTCTCGCTCGAACCGCACCTCGGCGACGTCCACGCGCTCGGCGGCTTCTCCGGCCCCGAGCTGTTCACCCGCGCGCACGCGGCCTTCACCGGGCTGCTGCAGACCGAAGGGATCGAGTACGCATGAGCAACGCCGCACCGGACCACACCGACCGGCCCAGGTTCGCCATCGTCGGCGCCGGCGTCATCGGCAAGCAGCACGGCAAGGTGATGACCGAGCTGGGTGACCAGGTCGAGCTGGTCGCCGTCGCCGACGTCGACCTGCCCCGCGCCGAGGCGCTGGCCGCCGAGCGCGGCGGCCGGCCCTACGCCTCGCTGGCCGACGCGCTGGCCGCCGAGGAGATCGACGTCGTCGTGGTCTGCACGCCCGACCGGGCTGCACGGCGAGGTCGCCATCGAGGCGCTGGCCGCCGGCAAGCACGTCATCATCGAGAAGCCCGCCGAGGTGACGGTCGAGAAGACCGACGAGATCATCGCGGCGCAGCGCGAGGCCGGCACGCTGGTCTCGGTCATCTCGCAGCACCGCTTCGACCCGGCCACCGACATCGCCGTCGCGGCCATCGAGGCCGGCGAGCTCGGCCGGCTGACCTCCGGCATCGCGTCGATCGACTGGTGGCGCGGGCAGAGCTACTACGACTCCGGCGACTGGCGCGGGACCTGGGAGCTCGACGGCGGCGGCGCGCTGATGAACCAGGGCGTCCACACCGTCGATCTGCTGGTCGCCGCGCTGGGCCGGCCGGTCGAGGTGTTCGCCTACACCGGCACGCTCGCGCACGAGCGCATCGAGGTCGAGGACGTCGCGGTCGGCGTCGTGCGGTTCGAGAGCGGTGCGCTCGGCGTGCTGCACGCGACGACCGCCGCATACCCCGGGCTGAGCGCCCGGCTGCAGGTGCACGGCGACAGGGGCTCCGTGGTCATCGACAACGACGAGCTGGCCTACATCCACCGGGCGGCCACGCCGGCGACCAGCGCGACGTCTCCTACGGGGCGAACTCGGCGAGCGACAACCAGAAGGACAGCCTCGACCTGCCCGACAAGGCGACGGTCGGAGCCGGTCGCGACCCCGGGCAGCTGTCCGACGCCCACCGGGCGCAGTACCTCAACATCCTCGCCGCGCTCCAGGGCACCGAGCAGCTGCGGGTCGACCTCGAGACCAACCGGCAGGCGATCGCGGTCATCACCGGCGCCTACGAGTCGGCCCGGACCGGACAGCCGGTGAAGCTCACGTGAGCGCCCCTCGCATCGCCGCGAACCCGATCCCCTACTGGGCCAAGGCCGGCAAGTCCCGGGAGGTGTTCGAGCAGGCGTTCCGCGACTTCTCCGACATCGGCTTCACCGCGGTCAAGGCCGACATCCCCGAGGGCATGACGGCGGCGGAGTACCTCGACTGGATCGGCGGCTACGGCCTCGCGCCGGCGCTCAGCCTCTTCAACTCGCCGTTCGACGAGACGGTCGACGTGGCCGACGAGCTGGAGTCGGCCAAGCGGTTCGCCGACGACCCAGGCGTCGCTCGGCCTGGACCGTACGATGGTGTCCTCGATGGCCGTGCCGGCCCGCCTGGCCCGGCCGGCGGTCGGCGCCGACTTCGACGAGGGCCGGCTGACCCGGGCCATCGAGCGGTGCGGACGGGTCTGCCGAGGTGCTGCAGGCCGGCGGGCGTCCGGCCGCTGCACCACTCCCACATCGGCGGGGTCTTCGAGACCGAGGCCGAGATCGTCCGGCTGCTCGACGACCTCGGGCCCGGACGTCATCGGCGTCGGGCCGGACACCGGGCACCTGCGCTGGGCCGGCATCGACCCGGCGACGTTCATCGCGCGCTACGCCGACCGGATCGGCGGCATCCACATCAAGGACTGCTTCCCCGACTTCCTCGACGGCCGCCTCGACGCCGCGGACGGGCGCAGCTACCACGAGCTGACCGGCGACCAAGCGGCTGTGGGCCGAGCCGGGCCTCGGCGTCGTCGACTTCGACGCGGTGCTGGCCGCGCTCCCGGACGGCTACGACGGCGACTTCATGATCGAGATCGACGAGCCCAGCGTCGAGTCGCGCTACGAGTCGCACCGGATGGCCTTCGAGTGGGCCCAGCACGGCCTGGCCCCGCTCACCACCTGACCCCCAGCCGGTTACCGTCCTGACCCCGTCCCCACCGAGGAGGCCACGTGGCTCCCACTCCCACCCGCGACGACAAGTTCAGCTTCGGCCTGTGGACCGTCGGCTGGCAGGCGCGCGACCTGTTCGGTGAGGCGACCCGGCCGGTCCTGGCCGGCGTGGAGGCGGTGCACAAGCTGGCCGAGCTGGGGGCCTACGGCATCACCTTCCACGACGACGACCTCATCCCGCCGGGGTCGAGCGGGACCGAGCGGCAACGCATCATCGACGAGTTCCGGGCGGCGCTGGCCGAGACCGGCCTGGTCGTGCCGATGGTGACGACCAACCTCTTCGGCGACCCCGTCTTCAAGGACGGCGGCTTCACGAGCAACGACCGCGGGGTGCGCCGGTATGCGCTGCGCAAGGTCATGCAGAACATGGACCTGGCCGCCGAGCTCGGGGCGCAGATCTACGTGTTCTGGGGCGGCCGCGAGGGCTCGGAGGTGGACTTCGCCAAGGACGTCCGCGCGGCCCTCGACCGCTACCGCGAGGGGATCGACCTGCTCGCGCAGTACTCGATCGACAAGGGCTACGGGATGCGGTTCGCCATCGAGCCCAAGCCCAACGAGCCCCGCGGTGACATCCTGCTGCCGACCATCGGCCACGCGCTCGCGTTCATCTCCCAGCTCGAGCACCACGAGATGGTGGGCATCAACCCGGAGACCGGCCACGAGCAGATGGCCAGCCTCAACTACACCCACGGCATCGCCCAGGCGCTCTGGCAGGACAAGCTCTTCCACATCGACCTCAACGGCCAGAAGGGCCCTCGCTACGACCAGGACCTCGTCTTCGGCTACGGCGACCTGCTGCAGGCCTTCTCCACCGTGGACCTCCTCGAGAACGGCGCACCCGGCGGCGGCCCGACGTACGACGGGGACCGGCACTTCGACTACAAGCCGCTGCGCACCGAGAACATGGACGGGGTCTGGGAGTCCGCCCTGGCCAACATGGAGCTCTACCTGGCGCTCCGCGACAAGGCCCGGGCCTTCCGGGCGGACCCGCGCGTCCAGGAGGCCCTCGCGGAGGCCGAGGTCGCCGAGCTGGCCACCCCCACCCTCGACCCGGGCGAGAGCTACGAGCAGCTGCTCGCCGACCCGACGGCGTTCGAGACCTACGACATCGAGGCGGCCCGGACCAAGGGCTACGGGTTCGCCCGGATCCAGCGCTACGCCCTCGAGCACCTCCTGGGCGTCCGCTGAACCGCCTAGGCTCGTCACCCATCGAGCTCCACGTCGCGGTCACCGGGTCCGACCGGGCCGACGGCTCTCCCGAGCGCCCGCTGCGGACCATCAGCGCCGCGGCCCGACTCGCGTACGCCGGTGACACCGTCGTCGTCCACGCCGGGGAGTACCGCGAGTGGGTCCGCCCACCGCGGGGCGGCCTCAGCGACCGGCGACGGATCACCTACACCGCCGCTCCGGGTGAGCGGGTGGTCATCAAGGGCTCCGAGCCGGCCACCGGGTGGCGGCCGGTCGGAGGCGACGTCTGGGCCTGCTCCGTGCCGACCTCGGTCCTCGGTGACGCCAACCCGTTCGCGGAGGAGGTCGACGGCGACTGGATCGTCTACGCCGACGCCGCCACCCCCAAGAAGCACCTGGGCGACGTCTACCTCGACGGCACCAGCCTGTACGAGGTGACCTCCAGGGACGCGCTCGCCGACCCACCGCTGCGCACCGAGGTGACCGACCACTGGACCGGGGTGACCGAGCCGGTGCGGGACCCGGCGCATACCCGGCTGGTCTGGTTCGCCGAGGTCGAGGACGACGCCACGACGATCTGGGCCAACTTCGGCGGGGCCGACCCGAACGCGCACACCGTCGAGGTCAACGTCCGGCGCTCCGTCTTCTACCCGACGGCCCACCACGTCGACTTCATCACGGTGCGCGGGTTCGAGCTCGCCCACGCCGCCACGCCCTGGGCGCCACCGACCGCCGACCAGCCGGGTCTCATCGGGCCGAACTGGGCCAAGGGCTGGGTCATCGAGGACAACCGGATCCACGACGCCAAGTGCGCCGGCATCTCCATCGGCAAGGAGGGATCCACCGGGCACCACGACGCGACGGTGCGGCGCGACAAGCCCGGCTACCAGTACCAGCTCGAGTCGGTCTTCGCGGCCCGGCAGATCGGCTGGGACCGCGAGCACATCGGCTCGCACGTCATCCGTGGGAACACCATCTACGACTGCGGTCAGGCCGGGATCGTCGGACACCTCGGCTGCGCGTTCTCGACCATCGAGGACAACCACATCTACGACATCGCGCTCAAGCGCGAGTTCTACGGCTACGAGATCGCCGGCATCAAGCTGCACGCCGCGATCGACGTCGTCATCCGTCACAACCGCATCCACGACTGCACGCTCGGCGTCTGGCTCGACTGGCAGGCCCAGGGCACCCGGGTGTCGCGAAACCTGTTGTACCGCAACCGTCGCGACCTCTTCGTCGAGGTCAGCCACGGTCCGTACCTCGTCGAGCACAACCTCCTCGCCTCCCCCGCGTCACTGGAGCTGTTCAGCCAGGGCGGCGCGTTCGTCAACAACCTGGTCTGCGGCACCGTCTCCCTCGAACCGGTGCTCGACCGGCCCACCCCGTTCCACGTGCCGCACAGCACGGAGGTCGCGGGGTATGCCGCCATCCACGGCGGCGACGACCGCCACGTCGGCAACCTGTTCCTCGGCGGGACCGATGCACCGGCGTACGGGCCGACCGGTCGGGCCGGCGCGAGCGTCAGCCATGGCACCGCCGGGTACGACGGGCACCCGGCCTCGCTGCCGGAGTTCCTCGCCGCGGTGGCCGACGTGACGCGGGGCGACCACGAGCGGTTCGCCGGCGTGAAGCAGCCGGTCTACCTCCGCGACAACGTCTACGGCGGCGGAGCCCGCGCCTACGACCGCGAGACGCGACCGGTCGTGCTCGACGGCGCGACCGAGGTGACGGTCGTCGACGAGGGCGACGAGGTCTATCTCGAGGTCGTCCTGCCGGAGTCGTTCGACGACGTACGCGTCGGCGTGACGACCGGCGCGCAGCTCGAGCCGGTCCGCTTCGTGGACGCCGAGTTCGAGGAGCGGGACGGAACCCCGGCACGGCCGGACGTCGACCTCCTCGGCGCCGTGAAGTCGCTGACGGGCGCCTACCCGGCCGGACCGCTGGCCACGCTCGCCTCGGGGCGAAGCCGTACGCGCGTCTGGTAGCGCGGCAACCCTGCGTGGCACGCCGGCCGGAGCTGTGTGACGCTGCTGCCGTGAGCTCGCCGGCCGAGGCCTCCCTGACGTGGGCGCAGGCGTTGTCCTGGCGGCTTGGAGCGCCAGCTGCTCGATCCGGTCGGGACGCAGTCCGTGGCGAACGTCGTCCGCCGGCTCGGGGCGGTGCTCTCCATGGACGAGTCGCTGGCCGAGCTCGCCGTGCGTACCCGTCGGCGCACCTCCCGGCCCGGTGAGCTGGCGACGGCCCTGGCGAAGGGGACGGTGATCAAGGCCTTCGCGTTCCGCGGGTCGATGCACTACCTCGCGCCGGAGGACGGCGGCGTCTACCTCGCGCTGCGCTCGGCCGGACGGCAGTGGGAGCTGCCGAGCTGGGTCGAGCACTACGGGCTCACACCGGCGCAGTGGGTCGACTTCCGCGCGGCGGTCCGCGACGCGCTTGCCGACGGGCCGTTGACGGTGACCGAGCTCGGCCGGGCGCTGACCCGGCGCCGTGCATACCGGCATCTCGAGCCGACCTTCGACGCGGGCCCGTGGACGCTGCTCAAGCCGCTGACGTGGCAGGGAGACATGAGCTTCGGCCCGCGGCGCGACGGAGAGCACACCTTCCAGCGGCTCGACACCAACCCTCGGTGGGGCGGGATCCCCGACCTCGACGACGCGGGGCCGCGCGCGATCGTGGCGTACCTGCGGACCTACGGGCCGGCCACTCCCGAGCACGTCCACTACTGGCTCGGCAACGGCCTGTCCGCGGGACGCAAGCGGCTCGACGCCTGGTTCGCCGGCCTGGAGGAACGGCTGGCGGCCGTCGACGTCGACGGCACGCTCGCGTTCGTGGTCCGAGAGGATCTCGAGGCCGTGACGGCCGCATCACCGTCGGAGGCGGTGCGGTTCCTCCCCGGCCACGACCAGTGGGTCATCGGCCCGGGCACCAAGGACGTCCACGTCACCCCGTCGGCGCTGCGGGACCTCATGACCCGCAAGGCCAACCCGGTCGTCGTCGGCGGCGTCGTCTGCGGGACCTGGGCCCGATCGCGTGACGAGCTCACCGTCACCTGGCTGGCCGAGCGCCGCCGCCCCGACGACCGGCTCGAGGAGGAAGCGGCCCGGCTGGTGGGCATCCTCGGCGACGACCTGCGCGTCCGGCTCACCCGGTAGCCGTCGGCACGACTGCTCAGTGCGCGCCGGCGTCGATGCGGCTGAACGGCGGGGGCCCGAGGAGCTGGATCCCACCGTTCTGCTGGGCGGAGGCGCGGATCCGGTCGAAGTCCACCGTCCCTGCAGTCGCGTCGTCGCCGTCGATCGGCTCACTGGCGCCCCAGTAGAACGCCTCGCCACCGCCGGGCGTGTGCAGGCACAGCATCCGGGCGCTGTCCGACAGCACCATGAACGCGTGCGGGACGCCCCGGGGGGCCATCATCAGGCCGCCCGGCCCGACGCGGTGCTCCTCACCGTCCAGGTGGACGAGGATCTCGCCGTCGAGCAGGTACATCGTCTCGTCCGCATCGGGATGCGTGTGCAGCGGCGTCATCTTGCCGCGGGTCATCTGGTCCTCGAAGAGGAGGAAGGCGCCGTTCGACTCCGACTCCCGCACCTTCCACGTGTGCACCCCGCCACCGAAGAACCAGCGGCGCTCGCCGTCGTGGTCGGCGCGGACGAAGGGGCTGGGGGTGGTGGTCGGGGCGGTCATCGCAGTTCTCCCGTTCGTGGTACTCAAGTTCCATGATGAGAGTGACGTACCATCAGCCGGGTGTCAATGCCCTACGAGTCCTGGGGACGAGCCGCCCAGAAGAGCCGTACGCGTGACGCCCTGGTCCTCGCCGCCCGGGAGCTGGTCGCGAGCGGGGTCAGCCCCACCGTCGAGCAGGCTGCCGCTGCGGCGGCCATCTCCCGCACCACCGCCTACCGGTACTTCCCCACCCAGCGAGCGCTGTTGGCCGCCGCTCACCCCGAGACCGGGACGACGTCGATGCTCGGGGACGACCCGCCTCGAGACCCGGCGGCTCGGCTGGACGTCGTCATCCGGGAGTTCACCGCGATGATCCTCCGCACCGAGGCGCAGCAACGGACCATGCTGCGCCTCAGCCTCGAGGCGGCGCCGAGCGGAGCGCTACCCCTGCGGCAAGGACGCGCCATCGCGTGGATCACCGAGGCTCTCGAGCCGTTGCGGGAGCAGCTGGGCGACGACGCCCTCCACCGCCTGGTCCTCGCGATCCGCAGCGCCGTCGGGGTCGAAGCCCTGGTCTGGCTCACGGACATCGCGAGGCTCTCGAGCGACGACGCCGTCGACGTCATGCGGTGGTCCGCCCAGGCGCTCCTCAGTGGTGCGCTCACCACCGGGCCACCGCCGCCGACCCGGCCAGTCCCGCGAGACTGACGTCGGTCCCCCTGAACTGGAGAGGACTCGGTGGAGTTCGGTGGGAGTCGGGCGCTTTCGGTCATTCCTGCCTTCTCGTGACGTCCGATCTGGGAGCGTTGTCGCGGCGTACCTCACTGCGTTTCCTCCTTGACCGGAAGGGCGGACACCATGAACGGCGGGCCGAAGGCGCAATGGCCGGGCAAGGCCTTCGACGCGGCCGGAGAGGACCTGGCGACGGGGCTCCGCGCACTGCTGCAGGACTCCCGGTTGCTCGAGACCACCGATGACGAGGCCAAGGGTGTAGGCCTCTTCTCCGGTACCCCGCAGTCGATGCAGATCGTCACCGCCGGGTCCACGGCGCTGACGAAGTGGTGGACCGCCGCTACGGCCGCGCTGGGCGGGGGCGGCGCCATCTTCGCCGCGGTGTCGACGTTCTGGAAGGACTTCGGCACCGGGACCGAGGCCGCCATCCAGCGTTCGGCGCTGATGGTCGCCGCAGCGCTGCTGGCCTCGGCCGTCGTGCTGGCGATCTCGGCCATGGTCCGCGCGGACGTGGAAGGACGCGCCAACGCGCAGGCGGCGGCCTACGCCGCTCGCGGCGTCTACGCGGCCGCCTTCATGTCCACGCTGAAGGCCGTCCTCCCCGTGACGCAAAGCAGCAGGTACGTCGTCAAGAAGGGCGACACTGGGTGCCGGTCCAGAGCTTCACTTTCAATGGTGTCCAAGCGGTGGCTCACACCGACGGCGACCTCATCCCGGACAACGAGTGGTCGGGTCTCGTCGAGCTGCCCATACCGGCAGCCGAGTAGTCGCAGCCGGGAGGAAGTCTCATGACCGACCGCGTCTACTACCTCGGCCGAGCCGAGGACCCACCCGGCACCTGGACGGTGCGTTTCGCCCAGGGCCGCGCCGGAGTCCACTCGGCCACCTACTGGCTGAGCTTCACGACGAAGAATCTTGTGGACTCTGTCGACATCGACGCCCCGAACTTCTGGGGCTTACGTGGCCTACCAGGGTGGCAAGCTCATCGAGAACGGCCAGTACCGGGACGACGGGAGCTCTTTCGTTCCCGTGGACGAGGTCGCCGAGAGAGCCAGAACGACGGCCCTCCGCTGGTCGAGCCCCCGGTCGGAGCGGTCTGCTGGCGTTTCGGGTCGCCGCCCTACGATCCGGAGGACGACTAGCAGCTCGCCCTGCGCCGACCCGCGTCAGGCCTTCCAGACGGTCGCCACCTCGCGGCGGTAACCGCGGCCGAAGACGCCGCCGAGCACCGTCACGAGAGGGCCGGGCACGTTGGCGCGCAAGGCCGCCAGCTCCTCCGGCGTGGCCCCGTCCTGCATCCACGCGAGGAAGGCCCCCGCCTTGGCCGGGCTCGACCGGCGGCTGAACTGCTTGCCCATCTGCTTCATCGCCGGGTCGTCCTCGTTGGACGTGACTCGCTCCTCGGTCTCCGCCTCCTCGTGGTCGAGGTGGGTGACCGTCGTCGCCTGCAGCCGCTCCATGGCGGCCGCCGCGAGGTCGGCGTCGGCGCGGCTCGCCGACCGGCCGAGCTGGGCCATCGCGTCACGAGCCGAGGCGAGGTCGGCGGCCATCGCCTCGTGCTCGGTGTCGAACGTCTCGATCATCGTCGGGGACACGCCGATCGCCTCGAGCGCCGGCCACGCGATGGCGTGCTCGCCCTCGTGGTGGTCGGTGAGCTGGGCGTCGAAGTTCTGCCACGCCCGGTGCAGGGCAGCGGCTCGTTCCCGGTCGCCGTCGACGAACGCGTCGAGGGCGGAGCGGAACCGGGCGAGGTCCCGGCGGACGGCTCGATGGATGGTCTTGTTCATGCTCATGTGCGCGTGGGACGTCTCCATGTCCCTACGCTAGGAGGCCAGACCGGCGTCCCGGTAGACCTGGTCCAGCACCGCTAGCGCCGCCACGCCCTCCGCCGGCCCGATCCAGAACGGCTCGGGGTCGCCGAGTGTCCGGTAGAAGTCGGCGACCAGCAGCTCGTGGGAGACGCCCCAGTAGGCCCGGCCGGTCGAGGTGGCGCGGCGCTCCTCGACGACCTCGCCGCGACCGTCGGCGTAGGTGACGGTCAGGTCGCCACGGATCGTCAGCCGAGCGTGCTCGGTGTCGATCTCGATGGTGACCGGCGAGTCCACGGCGTTGGCCAGCGTCGCGAACAGCACGCTGCGCGAACCCGACTCGTGGTCCAGCACCAGCTGCGCCGTGTCCTCGGTGTCGACGTAGTCGCCGAGCGCGAGCGTGCCGACCTGGCCCCGGACCCGGGTGACCGGACCGAGGAACCACTGGACGAGGTCCAGGGTGTGGATCGCCTGGTTCATCAGCACCCCGCCACCGCTGCGACGGCGCTCGCCGCGCCACGGGCCGCGGGCGTAGTACTCCGGTGTGCGGTGCCAGGCGACCGTCGCGGACGCGCCGCGGACCGCGCCGAGCGACCCGTCGGCCAGCAGCCGGTGAACCTCCTGCGCCGCCCGGTTGTAGCGGTTCTGGAAGCAGACCGCCACCTTGACGTCGGGGTTCGCACGGTGGGCGTCGAGCAGCGGCTGGGCCGCGGCCAGGGTGTGCGCCACCGGCTTCTCGAGCACCACGTGGACGCCTCGCTCGATGGCGTCGACGGCGACGGCCACGTGCTGGTCGTGCGGCGTGCAGACGTGCACCACGTCGGGCTCGAGGGCCTCGAGGAGGGCGCGGTGGTCGGTGTAGGCGTCGACGCCGTGCGCTGCGGCCGCCGCGGCCGCTCGCTCCTCGGACACGTCGCAGACGCCGACCAGCTCCACGCCGTCGAGGTCACCCAGCGCCGCCAGGTGGACGGCCGAGATGTCGCCGCAGCCGACGACGGCGGCCCGCACCGGACCGGTCACCGGCCGGCGCTCCGGCTCTCGAGGTCGGCCACCTGCTGCTCGACGAGGGCGCTCACCTCGAGGTCGTCGAGCCCGAGCCACTCGAGCACCGCCGCCACACCCTCCCGGACCGGGCCCTGGGCCAGCGCGGTGAGGGTCGCGGCCTCGACGTCCTGCACGGGCGCGCCATGACCGCGCAGGTGCGCGATCCACGCGGCGACGAACCGCGTTGCGCCGCTGGGCAGCTCGCCCTCATCGCGGGCGGCGCGCAGCACCGGCAGCGCACGGATCGGCACCTTCTGGGAACCGTCCGCGGCGATCTGCGCGAGGCGGTGCCGGATGTTGGGGTTCGCGAACCGGTCGAACAACGCCTGCCGGTATGCGGCCACCTCCTCCTCCGGGAGGGTCAGGTAGCGCGCGGCACAGTCCCACCAGTCCTCGACCCAGCCGAAGACCTCGGGGTCCATGATCGCGTCGGCGACCGTCTCGTGCCCGACGATCGACCCCGCATACGCCATGATCGAGTGAGCCCCGTTGAGCAGCCACAGCTTTCGGGTCTCGAACGGCTCGCACGTCGTCGACGAACCGAGCCCCAGCCGTCTCCCACGCGGGACGCCCGGCCGGGAAGTCGCCGGCCAGCACCCACTCGGTGAACGGCTCCGTGATGACCAGTGCCGGGTCGTCGACCCCGGTGAGCGCCCGGGCGTCGGCCGCGTCCTCCTCGGTGGCCCGCGGCGTGATCCGGTCGACCATCGTCGTCACGAACGAGACGTCGCTCTCGATCCACGCCGCCAGGTCCGGGTCGACCTGCTGCGCCAGCTCGGTGACGACGCGGCGCGCCATCGCTCCGTTGTGCGGCACGTTGTCGCAGGAGACCACGGCGAGCCCACCGGCCCCGGCGTCCCGGCGGGCGGCCAGCCCGGCGACCAGCCGTCCGGGCACGGTGTCGAGGCTCTCGGCCGAGCCCTCGCGGAGGGCGGCGACGTCGGCCTGCACCGCCTCGGACTCCAGGTCGAGGCCGCCGGTCTCGTTGCGGCAGTAGCCGGCCTCGGTGACGGTGAGCGTGACGACCGCGACGTCGGACGAGGCGAGATGGCCTTGCAGCGCGGCCAGGTCCGCCCCGACGTGGACGGCACTGAGCGAGGCGACCACCTCGGGGACGCTCTCCGACTCGTGCCGGACGAGCAGCGTGTAGAGGCCGTCCTGGGCGGACAGCTCGTCGGCGGTACGGCGCGAGTGGCCGGTGAACGCGGCGATCCCCCAGCGGTCGGCGTCGTCGGCGTGCTCGGTGTACCAGGCCTGGTGGGCCCGGAAGAAGTTGCCGACGCCGAGGTGGACGACCCGCACCGGCGCGACGGGACGACCGTCGGCGTCCCGGCTCAGGTGGCGCGCAGGGGCCTCGACCTCGGTCACAGGTTGAACACCCCGCGCGGGATGGTCGTCACCAGGTCCACGCCGGTCTCGAACGCCTCGTCCTCGTCGAGCCGGTGCTGCGTGACGAGCTCCGCGAGGTAGGCGCTGTCGAGGCGTCGGGACATGTCGTGCCGCGCCGGGATCGAGCAGAACGCCCGCGTGTCGTCGATGAAGCCGGAGGTCCGGTAGAAGCCCAGCGTCTCGGTGACGGCACCGCGGTAGCGACGGATCGCCTCCGGCGCGTCGAGGAACCACCAGGGCACCCCGGCGTACACCGCGGGGTAGAAGCCGGCGAGCGGCGCGATCTCCCGGGAGAAGACCGTCTCGTCGACGGTGAACAGGACGAGGTGCAGCTCGGGCGCGGTGCCGAACCGGTCGAGCAGCGGTTGCAGCGAGCGGGTGAACTCGACGGCCACGGGGATGTCGTGCCCGGTGTCGGGGCCGTACTCCTTGAGCGTGGGCGCGTGGTGGTTGCGGTGGACGCCCGGGTGCAGGGTCATGACGAGGCCGTCCTCGACCGACATCTGCGCCATCTCGATCATCATGTGGCGGCGCAGGGCGGTCGACTCCTCGGTCGAGGTCTCCCCCCGCAGCGCCGCGGCGTAGATGCGGGCCGCCTCCGACGGGGCGAGCTCGAGGGTGACGACGTCGGCGTGGCTGTGGTCGGCCGAGACCGCGCCGTGCTCGCGGAAGTGGCGCCGGCGCTGCGCCAGGGCCCGCAGGTAGCCGCGGAAGTCTCCGGTGTCCTCGCCGGACGCCTCCTGGAGCCGGGTCATCAGCTGGGCGAACCCGGGACGGCCGGGTTCGAGGTAGCGGTCGGGGCGGAAGGTCGGGACGACCCGGCCGTCGAACGCCGGGTCGGCGGCCAGCGCCGCGTGGTGGCGCAGGTCGTCGCACGGGTCGTCGGTGGTGGCGAGGACGTCGATGCCGAAGCTCTTGAACAGCTCGCGCGGCCGGTACTCGTCCCGCGTCAGGCACTCCGCCACCCGGTCGTAGATGAGCGTCGGCGGACTCCGCGCTCGGGCGCACCGTGACGCCGAAGATCTCGCTGAGGACGCTCTCCATCCAGAACCGGCTGGGGGTGCCGCGGAACAGCGCCCAGTGCTCGCAGAAGGTCCGCCACGCGGCCCGGCTCTGCGCCTCGTCGAGCCCGGCGTCGCCGACACCGAGCGCCCCGAGCGGGACGCCGGCGGCGTGCAGCAGCCGGAAGATGTAGTGGTCCGGCGAGATCAGCAGGGCGGTCGGGTCGGTGAACGGGACGTTGCCGGCCAGCCACTCGACCGGGACGTGGCCGTGCGGCGAGATGATCGGCAGGTCTCGCACCTGCTGGTAGAGACGACGGGCCAGGTCACGCACCGCCGGGTCCGCGGGAAGGAGCCGGTCGTCGTGAGGGTGCAGACCGGGGAGCTCGGGCATGGCAGTCATGCTCCGGCCCACTTCCGGGCGGTCGCCACAAGTTGCCACTAGTTGCCGTGAACCCTTGCCGGTGGTCACAACTCGCGGCCACAGTGTCAGGGTGAGCAGCACCGACGTGTCCGCCACCACGACCCTGCCCGAGCCGGTGGTCCTCCCGGCGTCGACGGTCGGTGACGCCTCGGGGGTCCTGTCCCCCGACGAGGTGACCGCCTTCGTCCGGGAGCAGCTCGACGCCTACCCCGTCGACGGACGCAGCGTATGCATCCTGGTCCCCGACGGTACGCGTACCTGCCCACTTCCGTTGCTGCTCAAGGCGGTTCATGCCTCGTTGGCCGGGCGGGCAACTCGGATGACGGTCCTCGTGGCGCTGGGCACCCACGCCGCGATGAGCGACGAGGCGCTGGCCACCCATCTCGGCTACGCCGAGGACGGCCTCGAGGCCACCTATCCCGGCCTCACCGTCCGCAACCACGAGTGGTGGGACGCCGACACCTTCGCCGACCTCGGCACCATCCCGGCGGCCCGGATGCGCGAGCTGTCCGAGGGGCGGCTCGACGTCGACGTGCCGGTCCTGCTCAACCGCGCCGTCGTCGAGCACGACATCGCGCTGGTCGTCGGCCCGGTGCTGCCGCACGAGGTCGTCGGGATCTCCGGCGGCAACAAGTACTTCTTCCCGGGCGTCGCGGGCCAGGACATCATCGACATCTCCCACTGGCTGGGCGCGCTCATCACGTCCGCCGAGATCATCGGGACGACCGCGCAGACACCGGTGCGGGCGCTCATCGACGAGGGCGCGTCGCTGATCCCCGCCGAGCGACTCGCGTTCTGCGTCGTCGGCGCGGCCGAGAGCGACCACGGGTCGCCCGCCCTGCACTCGGTCTCCTTCGGCGACACCATCTCCTCGTGGGCGGCGGCCGCCCAGGTGTGCGCCGAGAGCCACGTGACCTACCTCGACGCCCCGGTGCGCCGGGTGCTCTCCCTGGTCCCGGCGATGTACGCCGACATCTGGACCGGCGCGAAGGGCTTCTACAAGCTGGAGCCGGTCGTCGCCGACGGCGGCGAGGTCATCCTCTACGCGCCGCACATCACGCAGATCTCGCAGATGCACCCCGAGATCGCCGAGATCGGCTACCACTGCCGCGACTACTTCGTGAAGCAGTGGGACCGGTTCTCGCACGTGCACTGGGGGGTGCTGGCCCACTCGACGCACCTGCGCGGGGCCGGGACCTACGACGCGGAGACCGGCGAGGAGCGCCTACGGGTGCAGGTCACCCTGGCCACCGGCATACCGGAGCAGGTATGCCGCGACGCGAACCTCGGCTACCTCGACCCGGCCACCGTCGACGTCGCCACCTTCGAGGGGGACGCGGACACCCTGGTCGTGCCCAACGCCGGCGAGGTGCTCTTCCGTCTGCGCTGAGCGGTCGAGCCCCGGACCAGCAGCTTGACCGGCAGCACGATCGGCTCCCGGCTGGGCGTCGCACCGCCGATGGCGGCGATGAGGTTCTTGACGCCGGTGATGCCCATGGCCCGCAGCGGCGCCGCGACCGTGGTGAGCTCAGGGTCGACGATCTCCGACAGCACGACGTTGTCGACGCCGATCACGCTGACGTCGTCGGGCACCCGGACGCCCGCGCGCCGCATGCCCTTGATGACGCCGATGGCCATGACGTCGTTGTAGGCGATGACCGCCGTCGGCTTGTGCGACAGGACCTCGGCGGCCGTGTCGAACCCGGCGTGCACCGTGGGCACGTTGCACGGCCCGACCCGGCGGACCTTCAGCTCGAGCTCGTGGCCGGCCTCCATGATCGCCACCCAGCGCATCCCGTCGGCCCAGCTGGCCTCGGGTCCGGCGACGTAGGTGACCGACTCGTGCCCGAGCTCGGCGAGGTGCTCCATGGCCCGGCGCATACCGCGGGCGTTGTCGGTGATGACGCAGGGCACCTCGGGGACCCGGCGGTTGAGCATGACGAGCGGCTTCTGCTTGGCCAGCATCCGGATGGCGCTGTCCGACATCCGCGAGCTGGTGAGGAGGACGCCCTCGACGGCGCCCATCTCGCGCTCGGTCCAGTCCCGCTCGAGCTGCGCGTCCTCCTGGGTGTGGCTGAGCAGGATCGTGTAGCCCGACTCCCCCGCCGCCTCGTGCGCGCCACGGATGATCTCCGAGTAGAACGGGTTGGTGATGTCGGTGACGACGAGCGCGAGGCTGCGGGTGCGCTGACCGGTCAGCCCGTGGAGCGCCTCGGACCGGTAGCCGACCTCGCGAGCCGCCGCGAAGACGCGCTCCGCGGTCCGCGAGTTGACCCGCCCGGGCCGTGAGAACGCCCGGGAGACCGTCGAGGGAGCCACCCCGGCCGCCTTCGCGACGTCGTAGATCGACGGGCTGCGTTGCACCTTCTGCACGCTAGGTGCGCCGGCAACACCTGGCAACCGTGAGGGGGCCTCGGTTCGGTCACGGCTCCCGCGGGGGGCGGTTCAGTCCTCGCAGCCGACCCCGTCGTGGTCGGCGTCGAGCCCGTAGATGTCGCGGCCGACGACCTGGACCGGGCCCTGGACGTAGGCCGGGCCGTTGCCCTTGCCTCCGGCGCAGTCGACGTCGCTGGCGATGGGAACACAGCCGCCGGAGTAGTTGGGGTCGCAGACCCGGCAGCCCGCGGGCGGTGGGGCCGGCTGGGTCGGCTCGGGCGCCGGTTTCGGCGTGGTCGTGGTCGGCTTCGGTGCCGGGGCCGGCACCTTGGTGCCGACCGCCGTCACCTCGTCGACCGGTGCGGCCGTGACCTGCTCACCCGACACCGTCCGGCCGACCTCGACCCCGTCTCGCGTCCGGACCAGCCAGGTCACCGTCTTGCTGCCCGCCCGCCCCGCGGTGCGCAGCAGCCGCTGACCCTGGTCCACCGTCGCGTCGTCGACGGTCCGCACGGCGAACGGCACCGCGACGACCTCGGTGACGGTGCTGGTGACCTCGACCGGTGCGGGGGCCGACGGGTGGTCGTGCTGGTCGTGCCGGTCGCCGGTGCGGCCGACGTCGCGGTGGCGCTCGACGAGGTCGCGGCGGGCGCATACCCGGCGGCCAGCGGGGCCGCGGCCGGCGCGGAGCACGCCGTCACCAGGAGCAGCACCGCGGTCAGTGGCGCCCACCGGCCCGGACGGTCCATCACGGTCATCGGGATCCCTTCGTGGCGCGCAGCGCCGGGAGCCGGTCCGTCCTGCCACGGACCGGTATGCGCAGGAGCCTGTCGGTCGGCGGCCGGCGCCACGCCGCATACCGGCTCATCCGCCCGTAAACCAGCCGAACGGTCGATCTCGAGGCGGCTAGAGCCCGGTGGCGCCCGTCGCCAGCCGGCGGACCCGCGCCCGGACCGACTCCAGCGAGTCGTCGGTGTGGACCGCGGACGCCCACTCGACCAGCAGCGGGAGCAGGGGCGCCCAGCCGGGACCGGCGCCGACACCGCGCACGGTCGACACGCCGTCGGTCCGCAGGAACAGGCCCTCGGGGGTGACCACCAGCTCGTGGATGTCGCGGACCGGCCAGACCACGTCGCTGGCCTGGTCGCCGTCGAACTGCAGGTACTGGTTCGTGACGACCAGCGTCCCGTGCGCGACGGGAACGCCGCGCAGCGAACCCCCGGCGGTGTTGTCGAACGGGACCAGCAGTGCGGCCGGCTCGACCCGGAACAGCTCCCGGAGGTGCGGGTCGCCCGGACGGTCGGTGCCGGCGGACCGGACCGGCACGCCGGCGGGTCGGGCGTCGAGCGCGGCGAGCACCGCGGCGGCCGCGAGCGCGGTCTCGGACCGGACCACCCCCGCTGCCCACCGGGGTCGGGGGCGGGCCGAGACGTCGCTGCTGGGCGCGACGGACGTGGATGGCCAGGCTGACCATGAGCACGGCGAGGATCAGCGCGAACCAGAGGCCGCCTCTGCCCACTGTCGCCTCCCGTGCCGTGGTGTTCGTGCGGTCCGGCGGTTCCCGCGGAACAGCGAGAAGGCCCGGACCAGGGTCCAGGCCTTCTCGACGTCGTAGCGGGGGCAGGATTTGAACCTGCGACCTCCGGGTTATGAGCCCGGCGAGCTACCGAGCTGCTCCACCCCGCGTCGGTATGCCACCAGTTTAGGGGGCCGGGGTCAGCCGACCAAATCGCCGCCGGAACAGGCGGAAACGGGGACTTGACGACGGGGACGCGATTCGTAGACTTGAGTCAGATCCACTCAACAAACATCAGTGGATCCCGAGAACCCTTCCCATCCGGAGGCCAGCATGACCACCACTTCTTTCGACCCGTTCCGCCAGATGGACCGCCTGCTCACCGAGACCCTGCGCGGTCCCGCCACCTCGGTGATGCCGATGGACCTCTACCGCGACGGCGAGACCTTCGTGGCCCGCGTCGACCTGCCCGGCGTCGAGCCGGACAGCATCGACATCGACGTCGAGGAGCGCACCCTCACCATCCGGGCCCAGCGCCGGGCCGACAGCGTCGAGGGCGCCAAGTGGCTCTCCCGCGAGCGCACGACCGGCACCTTCGCCCGCCAGCTGTCCCTCGGGACCGGCCTGGCCCTCGACAAGATCCACGCCGACTACCGCGACGGCGTCCTCACCCTCACCATCCCGGTGGCCGAGGAGGCGAAGCCGCGGAAGGTGAGCGTGTCGCACAGCAGCCAGCCACAGGCGGTCGAGAGCAAGGCGAGCTGAGGCCGGCCGCCACCGGCGGATCACCTCTCCATCGCCCGATCTATCGCCCGAACGCGACAGGGCCCGGCCGACCGGCCGGGCCCTGTCCGTTGTCGTGGCGTCCGGCGCGACCGCGGCGCCGGTCTCGGCTCAGCCGGTGGGCGTCGCGCTCGGCGTGGCCGTCGCCGTCGCGCTGGGCGTGGCGCCCGGCGTCAGCGTCACGGTGCCCGACGGCGCCGCCCCGGCCGCGGCCGCGATGGCGGCCTTGAGCCGGGTCTGCGCCTCGCCGTACTTGGCGAAGTCACCCGCCTTGAGCGCCGCGTCCGCGTCGTTGACCGCCTGCTGGGCGTCGGACAGGGCCTTGGTGAGCGCCGGGTTGTCCGGCGTGGTGCCCCCGGTCGGGGGCGCCGTCGGCGTCCCGGTGCCGGTGGTCGGGGTGTTGTCCCCCGACTTCGCGCCGGAGTTGCCGTCGAAGAGGGCGTTCAGCGCCCCGTCCAGGGTCGAGGACCACGACAGCTTGTCGCCGAACGCCGTGATGATCGCCCGGTTCAGCGGGTAGGCCGACTGGGTGTTGGCCTGGACGTAGATCGGCTCGACGTAGAGCAGACCGCCACCGACGGGGAGGGTGAGCAGGTTGCCGAGCACGACGCTCGACCCCTGTTGCTTCTGGATGTTGAGGAACTGGGACAGGCCCAGCCCGCCCTCGGGGGGTTGGACGCTCGACGACGAGATGTCGTTCTGGACCTGGCCCGGGCCTCGGACGTTGCTGTCCTTCGGCAGCTCGAGCAGCCGGAGCTGTCCGTAGCCCTCGCGTCTCGTGCCCGCGGTGTTACCCGCGTTGGAGTCGACGGCCAGGAAGCCGGACAGGACCTCACGCGTACCGAACGGCATGAACGTCGTCGTCAGCGAGAACTGCGGCTCCGTCGTCCCCGGCATCGCGATCGACAGGTAGTAGGGCGGCTGGTCGATGGCGAGGTTGGCCCGCTGGTCCTTGGTGGGGTCGGCCGGCACCTTCCACAGGTCGTTGCTGCCGTAGAACGTGCCGGGGTCGGTCACGTGGTAGCGGGCGAGGATCTCGCGCTGCACCTTGAACAGGTCCTCGGGGTAGCGCAGGTGCGCCATGAGGCTCGCGGAGATGTCGGAGATCGGCTGCACCGTGCCCGGGAACGCACCCATCCAGGCCTTGAGCATCGGGTCGGACTCGTCCCACGCGTACAGGTGGACGGTGCCGTCGTAGGCGTCGACGGTGGCCTTCACCGAGTTGCGGATGTAGTTGACCTGCCCGGCGGCGATGGACTGCACCGACTGCCGGGTCGCCGTGATCGAGTCGGACGTCGCCTGGTCGATCGAGGTGAGGTGGGAGTTCGGGTAGTCGGCGGTCGTGGTGTAGCCGTCGATGATCCACTGCACGCGCCCGTCGACCACCGCGGGGTAGGCGTTGCCGTCGAGGGTCAGCCACGGGGCGACCCGGGCGACGCGGTCGCGGGGGGTGCGGTGGTCGAGCAGCCGCGAGTCGGAGTTCACCGCGTCGGAGAGCAGGAAGTTCATCTCGCGGTACTTGATGGCGTAAGCCACCTTGACCGGCAGGTTCCCGATCGAGACGCCGCCCTGACCCGCATACGTCGTGTTGGCCTGGCCGGCGGGCGAGGTGTCGGGGAAGTCGAACTCGCGCGGTGACGCGCCGGCGGCCGCGCCGACGATCGAGTAGTCCGGTGACTGCTCGCCGAAGTAGATCCGCGGCTCGAACTCGCCGAGCTTGCCGGTGGACGGGATGTTCTGCTCGAAGAACACCGGCCGGCCGTCGCTGTCCTTGCGGTTGCCGTAGGCCGCCACCAGGCCGTAGCCGTGGGTGTAGACGGTGTGGTCGTTGAGCCAGTTGCGCTGGCCGTCGGGGATGCCGTCGAGGTCGAGCTCGCGGACCGCGATCACCGTGTCGCTGGGCGCCCCGTCGACGGTGTAGCGGTCGACGTCGAGGGTGTCGGGGAACTGGTAGTAGCTCTTGCCGGCCTGGAGCTGCTTGTAGGTCGCGGACACGACGTTGGGGTCGAGGATCCGGATGCCCGGGATGGTCGACGCGTCGTTGCGCAGCTGGCCCTGGGTGGCGGTGGTGGCCGCGTTGTACTGCTTGGTCTCGACGTTGGCCAGGCCGAACGCCTCGCGCGTCGCGTTGATGTTGTTCTGGATGTAGGGCGCCTCGAGGGACTTCTCGCTCGGCCGGACCCGCAGGGACTGGATCAGCGCCGGGAAGATGCCGCCGACGACGACCGAGACGACGAGGAGCAGGACGACGCCGACGATCGGCAGCCGCCAGGACTTGGTCCAGATGACCGAGAGGAACATCAGCGCGCACATGATCGAGGCGATCGCGAGGATCGCCTTGGTCGGCAGCACCGCGTTGGCGTCGGTGTACTGGATGCCGGTCATCAGGTCGGTCGACTTGGTGGTGAGCGAGTAGCGCTCGAGCCAGTAGCTGGCCGCCCGGACCAGGACGATCGCCGCCAGCAGGATCGACAGGTGCAGCCGCGCGGCGGAGGTCGTGCGGCGGGTGCGGGCCTGGAACTGCAGACCGCCGAAGATGTAGTGCGTGAACGCGGCGACGATACGCCGATGATCAGCGCCATGCTGAGGAACGCGACGACGAAGGTCAGCCACGGCAGCGTGAAGACGTAGAACCCCACGTCCATGCCGAACTGCGGGTCGGTCTTGCCGAACGGCTGGGCGTTGCGCCACAGCAGGAAGGTCTCCCACTGCCCCGCGGCGCCGAGGCCGGACAGCAGGCCGATGACCAGCGGGATCCCGATCATCGCGAGCCGCCGCAGCGGCTCCACGGCGGCGCGGTAGCGCTCCAGCGCGTCCTGGTTCGTCGACGTCGGGGCGTAGATCGGGCGGGTGCGGTAGGCGATGTAGAGGCTCGAGCCGACGATCGCGGCGGTGATGATGCCGCCGATGACGCCGAGGAGCACCTTGGCGCCGAGCTCGGTGAGGAACACCCGGCGGAAGTTCACCGAGTCGAACCACAGCACCTCGGTCCAGAACTGCGCGATCAGCGACGCGGCGATGCCGACGACGACGAGCACCAGGAGCGTCGTGACCAGGGGGCTGCGCCGGCGCTCGCGTGTCGCCGTGCGCTGACCTCCCCCGGCTCCGTTGCCCTGGCCAGCGGCCTCAGGGTCCTCACCGAACCAGTCGCGTTCACTCACCAGTGGTGCCCGATCTGTCTGCAGTCATCCAGCATGCCAACCCTCAGCACACTGACCGGGGTACGGCCAGCATACGTATCCCCCAACGACCGACCGGCGCTCCGGTTCCCGTTACACAGGCTCCGGTGGCCGAATCGTTGTCGGGTTCACAGGTACCGGTGATCTGCGGGCCCGGATGCGAGGATCTGGCGGGTGACCTCTCCCCGCCGCCCGGTGCTGGACCCCCTGTCGATCGTCGCGCTGGACACCGAACGCCACGTGGCCGGCGACGGCTGGGACCAGGCGCCCCGGCTGTTCGCCCTGGTTCGCACGGCGACCCTCGTCCAGCGGGAGCCACAGCTGCTCACCCGGCTGTCGATCGGCGACCAGGCGCCGGACGCCCTGACGGCGATCGAGCAGGAGGGGCTGCACCAGTCCTCGAGCCTGGAGTCGATCCTCGGGCGGATCGCCTGGCCGGAGGACGTCGACGGGTGCGCCTTCGTCGTCGAGCGGGTCGTCGTACCGCCGGACGCCGAGCGCGACCTGCCCGGCGACGCGGACGCGGCCGTCGAGGCGCTGGCCCAGCACCCCGACCGTCAGGACGTCCGGCTGGTCGCCGCGGTGCTGCGGGACGGCACGTCGGTATGCCTGATCCGCCAGCGCGCCCACGACGCCGACGACGCGGTCGCCACCGGCCCGGACCTCGCGCCGGGCCTGGTGGCCGCCCTGCGCGCGACCTTCGAGGACTGACCCGCGCGGGTCATGTCGCGGGTCATGTCGCGGGTCATGTCGCGGGTCATGTCGCGCTCATGTCGCGCTGAGGGTCGCGATCACGACCCTGAGTGCGACATGACGTGCGACATGAGGCCACCTGACCCGCGAGCCGGCGCCACCGACCCCTCCAGCGGCCCCGTCGGGCGTCGGTACGCCGGTCAGCAGGCGGGAAGGGCCTTGGTGTCGCCCGCGGCGATCTTCCCCAGGGCGGAGCGGGCGTCGTCGAAGGTGGCGACCTTGACCGCCTGGAGCCCGTCCGGCACGGCCCCGCTGACCTCCTTGCAGTTGTCGGCCGGGGCCAGGAAGTAGCTGGCGCCGCCCTGCCGGGCGCCGACCATCTTCTGGCGGATGCCGCCGATGCCCCCGACCTTGCCGGCGCTGTCGATGGTGCCGGTGCCGGCGACGTTCTGGCCGCCGGTGAGCGCCCCGTCGGTGACCTTGTCGTAGATCCCCAGCGAGAACATCAGCCCGGCCGAGGGGCCGCCGACGTTGCCGGCGTCGATGGTCACCGAGAACGGGAACTGGAAGTCGATCTTCAGCACCACCCCGAGGACCGTCCGGCCGCCGGAGGAACCGGTCTTCGCCTTGAGGGCGACCTGGCCGCCGCCGCGGAGCACGACGACGTCGATGGTGCTGCCGGGCGTGGCCTTCTGGATCGCCTGGCGCGCCAGGTCGGCGCTGGTGACCTCGGTGCCCCCGATGGAGACGAAGACGTCACCCTCCTGGAACGTCGTGCCCGACGGAGCGTCGGGCGCGACCGCGGCGACGCTGACCTTCTCGGTGACGGGGACGCCGGCCGCCCGGAGCGCGACCGCGGTGGCCTCCTGCTGGGAGTCGACCATCTCGGCCTGGTTCTCCTGCTGGACCTGCTCCGCCGTCGACTGCGGCGGGAAGATGACGTCGACGGGGTAGACGTCCTGGCGGGGGTCGATCCAGGCCCCGAGGACGCCCCACACGTTGACGGGGTAGCCCGGCCCGCCGTTGATCCGGACCGTCGTGAAGTCGAGGGTCCCGGTCGTCGGGTAGCTCTCGTGGCCCTTGACGACGATGAGGTCGCTGGTGGTGCCGTCGCTGTGGGTGGTCGTGCCCAGCACGTTGGAGATCGGGCCGGGGCTCATGACCGCATACGGCAGGTGGATGAGCGTGCCGAGGGCGCCGAGCAGCAGGGCGAGGAAGACGACGACCAGCGCGGTGGCGGGGCCGCGTGAGACCTTCGCCGGGTCGGCCGCCGGGGGCGGGTCGATGACGTTCGGCGGGGTCGACCCGGTCCGGCTCACGGGAGGCCCACCCACTCGTCGGAGCCGTCGGTGAAGCTCTGGTGCTTCCAGATCGGCACCGTCGCCTTGAACTCGTCGATGAGGGCGTGGCACACCTCGAACGCCTCGCGCCGGTGCTCGGCGCTGACCGCCGCCACCACCGCGATGTCGCCGATGACGAGATGACCCGTGCGGTGGACCACGCCGAGCCGGATGACCCGGCCCTCGGCGGCCAGCCGCTCGGCGAACGCCCGGGCGACCTCCTCGGCGGTCGGGTGGCTCGTGTAGTCGAGCACCTCCACCGCCTCGCCGTGGTCGCGCTCGCGGACGTAGCCGATGAACGTGACGACCGCCCCGGCCGCCGGGTGCCGGACCGCCTGGACCACCTCGTCGACCGACAGCGGCGTCTCCCGGATCTCGGCCAGCACGACGCCGGACGCCCCCGCCCCAGTGGTCATCCGGTTCCCGCTTCCGTGTCCGCGTCTCGGTCTGCGTCTCGCGTGCTGTGTCAACCCTGTGTCAGTGGCGTCGTGCCCGGCGCAGCACCGCGGCGGTCGCCCCGAGCGCCACGGCCGCGCTGGCCGCGCCGAGGGCGGCGTCCCGTCGGTCCACCCTGCGGCCGGCGACGGCGTGCCGACCGGCGATCGCGTCGAGGAGCACACCGAGGCAGGTCCCATTGTCGTACGCCGGGTGCCACCCTCGCGCACGGAGGGTAGCCGACCCGACTATCCACGGATGCGTGACGTAGGCCAGCTCGCTCGCCGGTACCGGCAGGACGCCGACCCGGTGCAGCTGGGTGGCCACGCTGGTGGCGGTCGTCTCGCCCACCTGGATGCGGCGCATCCCCGAGCGGCGCTCGACCTCGAGCAGGGTCAGCGCTCCCTCGCTGCCGACGGTGAAGGACGCGGCCGTCCCGAGGTCGTCGGTCACCGCGCAGACGACGGCGGACGCCAGGTCGTCGACGTGGCACAGCTGCCAGGCCGGCGACCCGCCCTTGATCGCCAGCAGCCGCGGCGCCTCGAAGTAGCGCGTCAGGGCGGTGTCGACGCCCGCGCCGACCAGGGCCGCCGGGCGGACCAGCGTGAACCGGACGTCGGGATGGTGCTCGCGGCTCTCCTCGACCAGCGCCTCCACCGCCAGCAGGTCGCCGACGAACCCCTCGTCGAGGACCGCCCGTACCGGCGCGTCGTCGGGTAGCGGCACCTCGTTGTCGGGGAAGTGCGCCGAAGACCTCCGCCGAGGTCACGACGAGGACGTGACCGACCCCGGCCGCTGACGCCGCCAGGGTGAGCGCGCGACCGGTCCGCAGCAGCGCCGCCCGCCGGTCGGCGGGCCGGTGGTGCAGGGCCTCGGCCAGGTCCGTGCAGGTCGCGACCCAGACCAGGACGTCGACACCGGCCAGCTCCGCCGACACCGCCGGTCCGTCGGTCTCGACGACCCGCCAGCGCACGCCGTCGAGGGTCGCCGCGGACCGGCGCCAGCACCCGGACCTCGGCGACGCCATCGGCCCGGCCGCGCGTCGAGGCGAGCGCGCGGGCCACCCGCAGCGCCGGCACCCCGACGGCCGCACCGGGCCCGACGACCGCCACCACCGGCGTACGTGATCCCGGTGGTTCGCCCTGGGAGGAACGGACGGGGGAACTCAGCGGGTGCTCCTCGTGGTTGTCTAGTCGTACATCCTCCCAGAGCATTGACGGAACCCGAGGAGCCACCATGGCCGAGCGACCCGATCGCGACGAGGCCGCCGAACCGGACCGGTCCGACAGCGAGCCCGACACCCCCAGCCCGGACGCGTGGTCCGACGCCGTCGACCGGCCGCAGGACAGCCCGCAGGACGGCCCGCAGGACCGCTCGACGGGTCCGGACGACCCCTTCGAGGGGGCGCCCGAGCGACCACGGATGGGCTTCTCCAGCGGCTCCGGGCCGCGGGACCCGGTCCGCCGCGACCCGTGGGACAGCGACGACGACGACGACGAAGACGACGGTGACTTCGGCCAGCTGGGGGCGATGTTCCAGCAGCTGCTCGGCGGCGGCGCCCAGGGCATGCCCGACCTCGGCGAGCTGGTCCGCCAGCTCGGCGGCCCCGGTGGCCAGGGCGGCCAGCTGCCCGACCTCGAGGCGCTGATGCGCCAGCTGGGCGGCGACGGCGGTCTCGCAGGGGCCGGTGACGCGCTGCAGCGGATGTGGCGGCAGATGGGGATCGACCCCAACGACTCCGGCGTCATGGCGATGATGCAGAACCAGATGAAGCAGATGTTCGGCGCGCAGACGCCCGAGGCGCGGATGGAGATGTCCACCGACGTCGCCCGCAAGACGGTGGCGTCGGAGACCGACCCGACGGTCACCGCGGCGCAGCAGCGCGAGGTCGACGACGCGGTCCGCGTCGCCAACCTCTGGATCGACCCCGTCACCACCCTGCCCGCGCCGAACGGCAAGGGCCTGGCGTGGAGCCGCGCCGAGTGGGTCGAGGCGACGATGCCGACGTGGCACCGTCTCGTCGAGCCGGTCTCCGAGGGCGTCACCGTCGCGATGACCAAGGCCATGGACGAGCAGTTCGAACGGCTGAAGTCCGAGGGCCTCAGCGGGCTGACCGAGGGCGCCGGGCTGCCGGAGGGCTTCCCGCAGATCCCCGGCCTGGAGAACCTCGACCTCGGCAGCCTCATCGGCCAGCTCCAGCCGGCGCTGCGCCAGATGGCCGGGAGCATGTTCTCGGCCCAGCTGGGCAGCGGGGTCGGGGCGCTCGCCGCCGACCTGCTCAGCGCCACCGAGGTCGGCCTGCCGCTCCTCGACAATGAGGACGTCGCGCTCCTGCCGGCCAACGTCGCCGCCTTCACCGAGGGTCTCGGCGTCGAGGCGGGCGAGGTACGCCTCTACCTCGCCGTCCGCGAGGCGGCCCGGGCGCGGCTGTTCGCCCAGGTGCCGTGGCTCGGCCCGCAGCTCGAGGCGGCGGTCCGCGACTACGCGCGCAACATCACCATCGACACCGACGCGATCGAGGAGCAGGTCCGCAACATGGACCTGCAGAACCCCGCCCAGATCCAGGAGTCGTTGCGGGACAAGCTGTTCTCGCCCACGCCGACCGCGGAGCAGCGCGCGGCCCTCGACCGCCTGGAGACCTCGCTGGCCCTCGTCGAGGGCTGGGTGGACCTGGTCACCGAGCAGGCCACGACCGCCCACCTGCCGCACGCCGACGCGCTCGGCGAGGCGGTCCGCCGCCGCCGGGTCAGCGGTCCTGCGCAGAAGACGTTCAGCGGGCTGGTCGGTCTCGAGCTGCGCCCGCGCCGGCTCAAGGACGCCAAGAACCTCTGGGCGGCCCTGGAGAACGCCGGTGGCGCCGAGTTCCGCGACGCGCCGTGGGAGCACCCCGACATCGCGCCGACCGGAGCCGACCTCGACGACCCGCTGGGCTACGTCGAGAAGCGCCGTGACGACGGGGGCAGCGACGACGTGGACTCGGCCCTCGACGAGCTGCTGCGCGACGACGGTGGCGACGGCGGCTCCCGCCCGAACGACGGGGGCTGACCCGTCCCCGCGACGACTCCCAGCCTGCTGCTCGCCGACGCGACCCGCGTCCTGCACGCATACCAGCCGGTCGACCGGACGCAGGAGGCGTTGCGCCTGGAGTACCTCGCCTTCCTCGCCGACCACCCGGACGGCGTCTGGAAGGCGGGGCCGCCGGAGCACCTCACGGCCAGCTGCCTGGTCCTCGACGAGGGCCTCGGTCGCGTGCTGCTGACCCACCACCGCAAGGCGCGCCGGTGGTTCCAGTTCGGTGGCCACCTCGAGCCGGTGGACCGCTCGGTCCGGGCGGCGGCCGAGCGCGAGGCGACGGAGGAGTCCGGCATCCTCGGCCTCCGGGTGACGCCGGTGCCGGTGCACCTCGACCGGCACGTGCTCGCCGGGGAGTTCGGGCGGTGCCGCGAGCACCTCGACATCCGGTATGCGGCGACCGCGCCGCCGGGGGTGCCGCCGCGGGTCAGCGGCGAGTCCCTCGACGTGCGGTGGTGGCCGGTGGACGACCTGCCACCCGGGCACGCGGAGGAGCTGGGCGGGCTCGTGGCGGCGGCGCGGCGCGTACTGGCCTGAGCGGTCGAGAACCCTGTCAGAACAACGTGGTCGGCTCCACGAGCACCTCGTCGACCTCAGGGTCGGCGACCTCACCGGTGTCGTCGCCCTCCTGCCACGACGCCCCCAGGCCGGCGGCCGACGCGACGCCCTCGAGGTAGCCGCGGGCCCGCTCCACGCGGGGGTAGGCCGACAGCAGCCGCCAGAACTCGCGGTCGTGTGCCGGGCGCAGCAGGTGGGCCAGCTCGTGCAGCAGCACGTAGTCGAGGACGTAGCCCGGCATGCCCTTCAGCCGCTCCGAGACCCGGATCGTGCCGTCGGCGGGGGTGCACGAACCCCAGCGGCTCATCTGGTTGCCGACCCAGCGCACGGAGGTGGGCCGAGCGGAGCCGTCGAGGTAGCGGGCCGACAGGGCGCGAGCCCGCGCGGAGAGCTCGGCGTCGTCCGGCCGGCGGCGCCGGTCCCCCGCCGCCAACCGCCCGAGCATCGTGTCGACCCAGTGCCGTTCCTCGGCCTTGGTGAACCGCGCCGGGATGAGGACGATGGTGCGCCCGCCCTCCCGGTAGGCGCTGACGGTGCGCCGGCGGCGCCCGCTGCGCCGGACCTCGACCGCCGGCGGCCCGAGCGCCGAGCCGGGTGGGGCGTCCGCGGGGCGGCCCGGCGACGATCCCGTTCCCTTCCCGGATCGCGCCACGGCCATGGTCCGAGCGTATGCCGAAAGCGGCTTTCCGGGAGGCCGGATCACCCTCGGCGCGAGCACGGCCTCGTGCTCAGGATTCGTGGTTTCGTGCTCAGGTCAGGCTAGGGTGACCATGGTCCAGCACCACCACCTGTGGCGCGGCAGACAAGGAGACAAACCCCTATGACGAGCAACGAGACCTACGCAGGCGAGTTCTACTGCGTCAAGTGCAAGGAGAAGCGCGAGGCGGAGGGCAAGGTCGTCGTCAGCGAGAACGGCCGGCGCATGGCCAAGGCGGTGTGCCCCGTGTGTGGCACCAACCTCAACCGGATCCTCGGCAAGGCCTGATCCACCCGGGCGTGGCCGGGGGCCGCGTCCGACCGCACGACGTCCGGAAGGGGCGGGACCATCGGGGTCCCGCCCCTTCAACGTGCCCGGGCCCTGCGGCCCTGTGGACGACCGCGAGCCGGCACGGGCCGGCTGTGCGAGATTTCGCGAGCCGAACCACTGCCTGCGCCGTCCCCAGGAGGCCTGCCCGATGGCCCCGCGTCCCCGGCTCGCGTCCGCCCTCCGCCCGCTCGTACCAGCGGGCGGCGTCGTGCAGCTGGGTCGCGGCACCGAGTCGGAGGCCGTCCTGCTGAGTGGCCTCACCGCCGCTGAGCTGGCGTTCCTCGACCGGCTGGACGGCCGGCGCACCGAGATGGAGCTGTACGCGGCGGCGGTCGACGCCGGCGTCTCCCGCCGGCGGACCGTCGAGCTGCTGGCCCTGCTGCGGCACCACGGCGTCCTCCCTGCCGACCGGCCACCTTCGGCCGGGCGCCGCGGCGGCGGCGTGCGCTACGTCGTCGTCGACGGGTCCGGGGCGCTGGCGTCGTCGATCGCCGCCCTGTTGCGCGCGTCCAGCAGCCGCGTCGACGGTGGTCGCGTCGACGGCGGTCGTCGGGGCCGCCGACGCCGCCGATGCCGACCTGCGGGCGGGCGGCGCCGACCCACCCGACCTCGTGGTCCTCGTGAGCGACGGTGGCGTCGACCCCCGCGCCGGGGAGCCGTGGCGCCGGCGGGCGGTGCCGCACCTGCCGGTGGTGGCCGACCCCGACCGCGTCGTGGTCGGGCCCTGGATCTCCGGTGACCCGACCGGGCCGTGTCTGGAGTGCCTCCGGCTGACGCGGCTCGTCCCCGAGGTGGCGCTGGCGACGGCCCGCCGCACCGCGGCTGCGGTCCCGCTCCCCGTCCCGGACGCCGACGAGGCGCTCGTGACGGTGGGCGCCGGGATGGCGGCCATGGTCGCCCGGTCCGGTCTCCATCGTGGAGCGGTACCGGCCGGGGTGTCGGTCGAGGTGGCTGCGCCGTGGCCCCGGGTCGACCACCGTCGCTGGGAGGTGCACCCGGACTGTCCGCACCACCGCGCCTCGCCCACGCATGGGCTGGAGTGGAGTGAGACCGGGCGCTCAGCGTTCGGCGACCAGGGTGTTGTTCGAGGTGGCGATGAGCCACTCGTCGCCGGCCCGGACCAACACCGACGTGGACATCGCCGCGTGGACGCCGGCGAGCGGGCCGTGCGGGGCGGTCAGGGTGTTTCGCGACGTCGCGATGATGACGTCGTCGCTCACCCGTCGGGCCTCGACCAGCTCCATGCGGTTGGTGCTGCCGGCGTAGATGGTCCGGAAGATGTGGTCGTGGCCGGCGCCGATCTCGCCGCCGTGGACCCACTCTCCACGGATCGTGACGAACGACGCGTCGTCCCGGTACGGGCGCCCGAAGGCGTCACCGTCTCCGGCGTTCCAGGCCTCCTCCAGCCGAGCCAGCACGTCCTGGGCGATCTGTTCCGTGGTCATGGTCTCCCTTTCGTTGAGTGATACTCAGTCAATATAGCGACACTCACCTGACTGGTACAGTGCTTTCGTGAAAGAGGTCGCGGGCGGGCGCCCGTACCGGTCGGCCCTCCGCGAGGAGCAGGCCCAGCGCACCAAGCTGCTGATCGCCCGGGCCGCTCGCGAGCGCTTCGTCGCGACCGGGTGGGCCGGCACCAGCGTCCGGTCGGTCGCCGAGGCGGCCGGGGTGTCCGAGGCCACGGTCTACGCGGTCTACGGCACCAAGGCCGGCCTCGCCGTCTCGCTCGTCGACAGCGCCGACGACGCCGCGGACGTCGACCGGGTGCGGCGGGAGCTGGCTCGGGCGGACGGCGACCCGAGGCGGCAGCTGGCCGCGTTCATCGGGTTCGACCGGAGGTTGTTCGAGCAGGGCGGTGAGGGCCTCCGGGTGATCGTGGAGGGTATGCGCAACGAGCCGGCGCTGGCCGCGGCGTACGAGGAGGGTCGCGGGCGGGGGAGACCGCGAGGCGGGAGGTGTTCGCGGCGTGGCCCTCGTCGGCGCGCCGGCGCGGGGTCACCCTGCAGCGGGCCCTGGACGTCTACGCGCTCACCGTCTCCCTCCAGTCCTACGACATCGCGACCCGCGAACGCGGGTGGGCGCCGGACCGGCTCGAGCGGTGGTGGGTGGGCACCCTGGCGGAGCAGATCCTGGCCTGACACCGGCTCGCGCCGGGGGGTGGCCGCAACCGCATACCGCGCGGGTGACAATGAGGCGGTGAGCGACCTCCCCCGCAACGCCGTGGTCCGGGCGGCCCGGCTGGCCAGCCTGCCCATGGGCATGGCCGGCCGCGCGGCGTGGGGTCTCGGGAAGCGGGTCGGCGGCAAGCCCGCCGAGCTCGTCGCCGCCGAGCTGCAGGCCCGCACGGCCGAGCAGCTGTTCAGCGTGCTGGGCCAGCTCAAGGGCGGCGCGATGAAGTTCGGGCAGGCGCTCTCGATCTTCGAGTCGGCGTTCCCCGAGGAGATGGCCGCCCCCTACCGCGCCATGCTCACCAAGCTCCAGGACAGCGCGCCCCCGCTGCCGGCCGAGACCGTGCACAAGGTGCTGGCCGAGCAGCTCGGCCCGCGGTGGCGGCGCAGCTTCCTCGAGTTCGACGACGTCCCGGTCGCGGCCGCCTCCATCGGGCAGGTCCACCGCGGCGTCTGGCGCGACGGGCGCACCGTCGCCGTCAAGGTGCAGTACCCCGGCGCCGGGCCGGCGCTGCTCAGCGACCTCGCCCAGGTGTCCCGGGTCGCTCGGCTGGCGACCGCCTGGGTACCCGGCATCGAGATCGGCCCGATCCTCGCCGAGCTCAAGGGCCGGATGGCCGAGGAGCTGGACTACCGGCTCGAGGCGCGGTCGCAGGAGAAGTTCGCCAAGGGGTTCGACGGCGACCCGCACTTCCTCATCCCCCACGTCGTCAAGTTCGGCGAGCGGGTGATCGTCAGTGAGTGGATCGACGGCGAGCCGCTGTCGCGGATCATCAGCGAGGGCACCGAGGAGCAGCGCGACACCGCCTCGCAGCGCTACATGGAGTTCCTCCTCGTCGGCCCCGGCCGGGTCGGGCTCCTCCACGCCGACCCGCACCCCGGCAACTTCCGCCTCATGCCGGACGGCCGGCTCGGGATCATGGACTTCGGTGCGGTCAAACGACTTCCGCACGGTCTACCCGACGAGATGGGCCGGTTCCTCACCCTCGCGGTCGACGGCGACGCCGACGGCACCCTCGCCGGGCTGCGGGAGACCGGGTTCGTCCGGCCCGGCATGGAGGTCGACGCGGAGCGCCTGCTGGAGTACCTCGAGCCGTTCATCGTCCCGCTGCGCAGCGACACGTTCCGCTTCTCCCGGCCGTGGCTGCGCGACGTGTTCCAGCACATCAACGACCCGCGCCGGCCCAACTACGCGGTCGGTATGCGGCTCAACCTCCCCGCGGAGTACCTCCTCATCCACCGGGTCTGGCTCGGCGGCATCGGGGTGCTCTGCCAGATCGGTGGCGAGGTCCACGGTCGCCAGCTGGTCGCGACGTACCTCCCGGGCGTGGACCTGCCGCCGCTCGGCGACCCGGTGGGCTAGCGACCGCTCACCACCAGCCGGGGTCGAGCTTCCCCTCGATGCTGCGCAGGTACTGACGGCTGCACACGTCGCAGGTCCACACGTCGCGGCCGTGCTCGACACCTCGCCCCCACGAGAGCAGGGCGGCTCCGTCGGCGGGTGCGGTGCGGCCGCACGTCGCGCAGACCAGCTCCTCCGGCGGGTCGGCCATCAGCGGGCGGCCGGCGCCCGGTGCTCCTTCTTGAACGCCCGCACCCGGTCGAGGGAGTCCTGGTCCACGACGTCGGCGACACTGCGGTGCGAGCCGGTCTCGGCGTAGGCGCCGGCCGCGGCCTCCCAGCCGTCGGGGCGGACGCCGAGCTGCTTGCCGAGCAGCGCGGTGAAGATCTTGGCCTTCTGCTCGCCGAAGCCGGGGAGCTTCTTGATCCGCGCCAGGAGGTCCGCGCCGGAGGACGCCTCGGTCCAGAGCCGCTCGGCGTCGCCGCCGTAGTCCGCGACGACGGCGCGGGCGACCTCCTGGACCCGGCCGGCCATCGAGCGGCCGTAGCGGTGGATCGCCGGCGGCGTCGCGCAGAGGGTGGCGAACTCCTCGGGGTCGGCCTCGGCGATCGTCGCGGGGTCGAGGGTCCCGAACCGCTCGAGGATCTTGGCCGGGCCGGCGAACGCCCGCTCCATGGGGAACTGCTGGTCCAGCAGCATGCCCACCAGGAGCCCGAAGGCGTCGGTCGAGAGCACCTCGTCGGCAGCGGGGTCCTGGGCGATGTGCAGCGACGCCTTCATGCCCGCCACCCTACGGGCGGTCACCAGGGCCGTCCGGACTCAGATGTTTGCGGGGTTGCGACGCTCAGAGCCGGAAACTCGGCAAACATCTGAGTTCGGTCGGGGAGGGCGGAGGCGGTCAGAGGAAGTAGACGAAGCCGGGGCCCTCGTCGCGGAACGGGACGCCGAGGGCCTCCAGCGCCGGCCGCCACGAGCCGGTGACCGCAGGGTCCGCGCCCTCGAACCCGTGGTCCGCCGTCAGCACGAACGCCACGTCGTCGAGGACGCCCAGCCCCGCCAGCCGGTCGAGGAACACCCCGAGCCGGGCGTCGGACTGCCGTAGCGAGTCGCGGGCCATGGCCGACCGGGGCCCGGCGCCGTGGTGACCGGCGTCGGTGACGACGTTGGCCCACCAGGTGAGCCGCGGCATACGGGTCGCGTCGGCGAACAGCTCGCCGACCTGGGCGAGGCCGAGGTCGTCGACGCTGACGCCCCACCGGAAGTAGCCGTCGTCGAGGAACGCCCGGTCCCCGAGGAACGGCGACTGGTCGGCCGGGGGCAGCCGGTCGCCGAGGCCCCCCGCCCCGGTGCCGCTGCCGCTCTCCCGGATGACGTTCATCGTCGAGTAGTCGGAGCCGCGGTCGATGGCCTCGTCGATGCACGCGGTCCGCGGAAACCCTTGGAACGCAACGTGGTCCGACACCATGTCGAACACCGTCCGCACCGGCGGACGCAGCCACTCCGCCGAACGGTGCCACGTCGTCTCGTCGTTGGGGACGACCCGCTCCCCCGTCTCACGGTCGTAGAACACGTTGCCGAGGACACCGTGCCGGCCGGGTCCCAGCCCGGTGAGGATCGAGGTGTGGTTGGTCAGCGTGACGCTCGGGAACTGCGCCACCGCGCCGCCGCGCAGGGCCACCCCACGCTCGACCAGCCGCGCCACGGACGGCAGCTCCCCCGCCTCGGCGAGGTGCAGCAGGTCGCCGCAGTGGGCGCCGTCCCAGAGGATGCCGACCACGGCCCTCGGGGTGACCGCCGGGTCGAGGTATGCGTCGAGCACCCGCCCGTCGAGCGGCTCGCCCGCCGCGTCGCGCAGGTCGTCGCGCGGGACGCCGGCGAGCGCCGCCAGCGTCGGACCGACGTCAACGAGCCGGGCGTGGTCGTCGACGTAGCCGCGCCGGACCACGCCGGCACCGGCGAGGACCAGCGGTGCCCTCGACTGGATGACGTCGAGGGACCCGTGCTCGCCGTGGTGGCCGCCCTCGTCGGGGAAGTAGTGCCGCGGGGTGTGGACCACCGCGAGGTCGGGGCTGCGGGTGGGGTCGGCGAACAACGAGAGGATCCGCTCCGCCGCATACGGGTAGGCGTTGTCGGTGCTGACCCGCGGGCCCTCGGCCTCGACCTCGCGCGCATAGGGCAGGAAGGCCATCGGGTCCTCGGTGGCGACCGGGTCCGTCCCGTCCAGCACCTCGTGGTCCGCCACCCGGCCGCAGCCGGACGGTGCCGAGGTGGTTGGCGGCGTGGGCGACCCGCTCGCCCGTCGACGTCCTCGACCCAGAGGACGAGGTCGACGATCGCGGCCAGGTCGTGGGCGGTGAGCGCGGCGACGGCGCGGTCGCGGGTCTGCTCGCGGGTCACGGGCTCGGTCATGGCCGGACGCTACCTCGGGGCGACGGGCGTCCGGACGGTCAGGGGCATGACAGAAGGGCGGGGAGCCCCTTGCGCTCCCCGCCCTCCGTCCTGCCCCTTGGTGGGTGGTTCGGTCTGCGTCGGCCGTCCCGCGACGGCGCGGGTCACCGCTCGTGCCGACCGTGGTCCGCCTGGCGCGAGCGACGGATCTCCAGCGAGATCAGTCGGGCGCTGCGGCGGATGCCGGTCTGCGGAGCGCGACGCAGGCGTTCGTCGATCGTGGCCTTGGCCAGATCGGGATACGTCTGGTTCGTGTACATGTCCGCTTCTCCTGTAACTGAGGTAGGTGTGGTCTCGGGTGGGTGGTGGTGAGCCGGCCGGGTCAGGCGGCGATCTCGTTCTTCCGGGGGCGTCCTCGCGGCCGCTTGCGCGGCACGACGACTCCCTGGACGAAGAGCTGGCCGCCCCAGACGCCCCAGGGCTCGCGCCGCTCGAGCGCACCGGCGAGGCACTCCTGGAGTGCCGGGCAGGTGCCGCAGAGCGACTTCGCGAACTCGACGTCCGCCGGGCTCTCGGCGAACCAGAGCTCGGCGTCGTACTCACGGCAGGGCACGGCCTCGCCGACCGCCTGCGCGTCGGAACGCAGGTCGAGCAGCTCGGTCAGGCTGAGCGTGGTCATCTCTCCGGTCACCTCCCTTCTGTTCTGTCCAGATGTCTCCGCCGAGGTCTCCCTCTGCGGTCCGGCGCCACCGTGGTGCCGGTGGCGGCGGTCGTCTCCCTCTCGGTGCGGCGCCCGCCCCTGGTGGTGGGTGCGCCGTGCGGTGCTGGTCATGTCGGGCCCTCTGCTGCGTCTGGTGCTGCGGCTGGTGGTGGTGCGGTGCTTCTTCGTGTGGCGGCCGGACAAACAGAAAGGCCGCGGATCCCGGATGTCGGGTTCCGCGGCCTGGAGGGAGACCGGTGTCTGGAGCTCAGACGGGTGGTCTACCGGTGCGGAACGGTGGGACATCCATGGACTTGTAGGTCTGCGGGGCGGAGGCCGGGGCGAAAGCGCCGGTGTGCCCGATGACGGCCTGGCCGCCGATGGGCAGGGTCGTCCCCTGGACCGGAGCGATGGCATCTGCGAGGAGGCGGGTGCCCGGCTGCAGACGGTCACGCCAGACGCGCGTGTCGGCGCAGGTCATCTCGACCGCGCCGATCGTCATCGTGCTGTTGCTCTCCATCAGGGTCACCCCTCCTTCCGATGCTCAGTGTGGTGCGTGGGTGCCAAGCCACGCGGCTACGACGTGAAGAGACTACTGGGAGCCTCGGGATACCACCACACTATTTATTGCGATTCCGTGACTTCTTTTCGGCCGGGGGTGCCTCTGGCGCGGATTTCGTTGTGGGAGAGCCGCTTTGGGCGACAAGTTCCGGGTCTCCGCCGGCCAGGACCTCCAGCACCGCGGCGCCGTGGGTCTCGAGCTTGCGCACGCCCACCCCGGAGATCCCGGCCAGCTCGGCCAGCGAGGCGGGCCGGGTCTCGGCGATCGCCACCAGGGTGGCGTCGGTGAAGACGACGTACGCGGGTACCGACGACGCGCGGGCGACGGTCACCCGCCACGTACGCAGCGCCTCGAAGGTCGTCTCGTCGTAGGTCGGCGGACACGCGTCACAGCGTCCGACCTTGCGCTGGGCGGCGGTGGTCAGCTCGGTGCCGCAGCTGCGGCAGGTGGCCGGCGTGCTGCGGGTGGGAGCCGGCTCCCGGCGCCGCCGGGACCCCGCCTCGGGCGCCTTGGCGCCCGGCCCGAGCACCGCGGCGGCGGGGTCGAGGAACCGGGACGTGCGGCGCGAGGCCCGGCCTCCGGGGTTCCGCGAGGCGGCCCAGGACAGGCGCAGGTCGCGTCGGGCACGGGTGACGCCGACGTAGAGCAGCCGGCGCTCCTCCTCGATCGCCGCCGGTCCCTCGGCCATGGCGATGGGGATGAACCCGTCGCTGCAGCCGGCGAGGAAGACGGTGTCCCACTCCAGGCCCTTGGCCGCGTGGAGCGACGCCAGCGTGACGCCCTGGACCGCCGGAGCGTGCTGGGCGGCGATCCGCTCCTCGAGGTCGCGGACCAGGTCGGGCACCCGGGCCTCGGGCGCCACCGCCACCAGGTCGTCGGCCAGGGTGGCGAGCGCGGTGAGCGACTCCCACCGCTCGCGGACCGCCCCGCCGGCGCTCGGGGCGCACCGGCGTCCAGCCGGCCCCGCCGAGGACGTCGCGCACGAGCTCGGGCAGCGGCCGGGACCCGTCGTCGCCGCGCGCGGCACCGCGCAGGAGCAGCACCCCCTGGCGGACCTCCGGCCGGGCGAAGAACCGCTCGCCGCCGCGGACCAGGTAGGGGACGTCGACCGCGGCCAGCGCCGCCTCGAACGCCTCCGACTGGGCGTTGGTCCGGAACAGCACCGCGATCTCCGCGGCCGGGTGGCCCTCCTGCACGAGGCGGGCGATGTCCTCGGCCACCGCGCCGGCCTCGCTCGGGTCGTCCGGGTGCTGCCGCAGGGTCGGGTTCGGCCCGGCCGGCGACTCGGCCACCAGCTCGACGTAGGCGCGAGGGGTGGGCGACCCGCCGCGTACCCCGGGGTCGGTCCGCACCGACGCGGCGCGGGAGACGAGGTTGGCCAGGGCGACGACCTGCGGCGTGGACCGGTAGTTGCGCACGAGGTGGACCACGCGGGCCTTGGGGAAGCGCTGCGGGAACCGCAGCAGGTGGTCCGGCGAGGCGCCGGTGAACGAGTAGATGGTCTGGGCGGGGTCGCCGACGACGCACACGTCGTCGCGCTCACCGAGCCAGAGGTCGAGCAGCCGCTGCTGGAGGGCGTTGACGTCCTGGTACTCGTCGACGACGAAGTGGCGGTACTGGCCACGGACCGTCCGGGCGATCTCCTCGCGCTCGGCGAGGATGCCGGCGGTGAGCAGCAGCACGTCCTCGAAGTCGATGACGCCCCGCTGCGTCTTGCACTCCTCGTAGGTCTCGAACAGCCGCGCCATCTCGCGCAGGTCGATGCCCGCCGGGTCGCGGCCCGCGGGCCGGGCGCGCGCCGCATACGACTCCGGGGTGAGCAGGTTGACCTTGGCCCACTCGACCTCGGCGGCGAGGTCGCGGATGGCGGTCCGGTCGAACTGCATCCGCAGCCGCGAGGCGGCCTCGGCGACGACGGACGCCTTGTAGGGCAGGACCTCCGGAGCGGCCCCGCCGACCGCCTGCGGCCAGAAGTAGTGCAGCTGACGCAGCGCCGCGGAGTGGAAGGTGCGGGCCTGGACGCCGCCGACCCCGAGCGTCCGCAGCCGGGTGCGCATCTCCCCGGCGGCCCGGGCGGTGAAGGTGACCGCGAGCACGCGCTGCGCCTGGTAGGCGCCGGAGTGCACGCCGTAGGCGATCCGGTGGGTGATCGCCCGGGTCTTGCCGGTGCCGGCTCCGGCGAGCACGCACATCGGGCCCATCGGGCTGCCGGCGACCTCGCGCTGCTCGGGGTCGAGCGCGGCGAGCACCTCGTCCGGCGTGGGGACGCCGGCCGGGTGACTCGGTGAGCGCGGCGACCTCCGTCATGACGCGAGCGAGTCTAGGTCGGTCCGCCGACGGCGCGGCGCCCGTCCCCAGCCGCTAGGAGCGGACCAGCCCGTAGGCGTGCTCGACCACCAGCCGGGCGACCAGCCGGTGGTCGTCGACCATGGCGCGCCGGTAGTCCGCCCAGTCGGGGTGCTCGCCGTTGGCGTCGCGGTAGAGCCGGATGAGCTCCTCCACGGTGTCGTCGTCCCGGGCCGCCGCCACCGGGGACAGCTCGACGGTGCCCTCGAGGACGGCGTAGGACCAGCCGGACTCGTCGGCCACGAGGATGCTGGCGCGGGGGTCGCGGCGCAGGTTGGCGACCTTGGCCCGGCCGTCGACGGTCGAGACCCGCACCAGCGCGCGGCCCTGGTCGTCGGGGTACCACGCGTACGTCACCACCGACAGCTGCGGTCGCCCGTCCCGGCGCAGGGTGGCGAGGGTGCCGTTCTGGCGGGAGGCCACCAGGGCGGCGATGTCGTCGGGGACCACGGGCATACCGGCATCACACCACGGGCGCGGAGAGCGGGAAGAAGGGGCCCGGGCGGGTGGTTGACCCTTCCATGACCGTTGCGACTCCCGAGGCCGGCTCGATCACGATGTTCAGCACATCGTGGTGCGGCTACTGCCGGCGCCTGAAGACCCAGCTCGACCGAGAGGGGATCCCCTTCACCGAGGTGGACATCGAACGCGACCCGGAGAGCGCCCGCTTCGTCGAGGAGGTCAACCGCGGCAACCAGACCGTCCCGACGGTGCTGTTCCCGGACGGGTCGGCCGCGACGAACCCCAGCGTCATCGAGGTCAAGAAGCGCCTCAGCGCTTGAGCTGACCCGCCGCGTCGGGCACGAACCGCTGGGTGCTCTTCGGTGGCCGCTCGGCCTCCTGGCGCTCCGGCCGCTTGGGGATGACGATCGTCGGCTGCTTGACGTCGTGGTAGGAGATCGAGTCCAGCAGGTGCGCGATGACGTTGATGCGAGCGGTCTTCTTGTCCTCGGACTCGACGACCCACCACGGCGACATCTCGATGTCGGTGTGCGCCATCATCTCGTCCTTGGCGCGGGAGTAGTCCTCCCAGCGCAGGAGTGACTCCGGGTCCATCGGCGAGAGCTTCCAGCGCTTCATGGGGTCCTTGGCGCGGGCCCGGAACCGTGCCTCCTGCTCGACGTCGGAGACCGAGAACCAGTACTTGCGCAGCAGGATGCCGTCCTCGATGAGCATCTGCTCGAACAGCGGCGCCTGCCGCAGGAACCGCTCGTACTCCTCGTCGGTGCAGAACTCCATGACGTGCTCGACGCCGGCCCGGTTGTACCAGCTGCGGTCGAACAGCACGATCTCGCCGGCCGACGGCAGGTGGGCGATGTACTTCTGGAAGTACCACTGGGTCTTGTCGCGGTCGGTGGGCGTCGGCAGCGCCGCGATCCGCACGACGCGCGGGTTGAGCACCTCGGCGATCCGCTTGATCGCCGAGCCCTTGCCCGCCGCGTCACGGCCCTCGAACAGGACGACGACGCGGGCCCCGGTGGCGCGTACCCACTCCTGCATCACGACGAGCTCGGACTGCAGACGGGCCAGCTCCTTCTCGTAGACGGCCGTCGACAGCTTCTTCGTCCCGGATGCGGTCTTCGCCATGCCGGGCAGTCTGTCAGAGCGTCAGCGCCAGGATGCGGCGTCCGCGCCGACGACATCGGCGACGCGCTGTCCGAGCCAGTGCTCGATCAGCCGCTGCGCGATGGAGATGCCGCTGGGCGTGCGAATCGTCTTGTCCCGCAACGCTTGCGTGTAGTCGTCGCGGGTGAACCACCGCGCCTCGGCCATCTCGACCTGGTCGGGGCGCAGCTCGGTCGTCGTGGCGCGGGCCCGGAAGCCGATCATGTCGGACGACGGGAAGGGCCACGGCTGGTTGCCCAGGTAGGTCACGTCGGTGACCGCGATGCCGACCTCCTCCTCGACCTCCCGCACGACCGCCGCCTCGAACGACTCGCCCGGTTCGACGAACCCGGCCAGGACCGAGAACCGGCCCTCCGGCCACTGCGCGTTGCGGCCGAGGAGCAGGCGGTCGTCGTCGTCGACGACGGCCATGATGACGGCGGGGTCGGTCCGCGGGTAGTGCTCCGTGCCGTCGCGGCTGCAGCGGCGGATCCACCCCGCCTGCTCCGGCGTCGTCGGCGCCCCGCACCGCGGGCAGAACTGGTGGGCGGCGTGCCAGTTGGCCAGGGCCTGGGTGGTCGTGAAGATCCCGGCGTCGCGGGCGCTCAGCCGCTCCCCCGCGTTGCGCAGCGTCTCCCAGTCGCCGTGGCCGGCCTCGGTCGGGTCACCCACGACGGCGAGGTATGCGACGCGTCCGGTCCCGGGGGCCTCCTCGACGTCCTCGCCGAGGAAGAACGCGAGGCGGTGACGGTCGTCCGTCGACGGCGGGCGGACCGCCAGCCCACCGTCCGGAAGGACCTCCATGCTCTCGGCGACGATGACCGCGACCCTCGTGGCGGGGTCGGCCAGGAGGGTCGCGACGAGGTCCGGCTCGCTCCTGCGGTGGGCCGCCCGGTCGAGGCTCCCGCGGGAGAGTGGCAGGTCGCCCAGCGGCATCGACGCGGTCAGCTGGGACACGTTCGTCACCCTACGCGGGCGCCCGCGCGCCCCGTCCGCCCGGTTGACGGGCGTTCGGGCGGTTGACGCAGCGTCAAGCCCCCGTTTGCGCCGGTTGACGCAGCGTCGAGCCGGTTGACGCCCCCTGTAAGCCGCGTCAAGGGCCTCGACGCTGCGTCGACCCGGCTGGGCGGGAGCGCGACGCATACCCGCCGACGGGCGGCGAGGTCCGCTGGCTGGACGACGGAACCGAATACCGTGTGGGCGTGACGCGCACGCCCGCCTACCTCGCCGCGGTGGCGAGCTCCGCCGTGCCCGGCCTGGACGCGGTCGCGGTGCGGGCGGCCCGGGGCGCGCCGGGCAACCGGTGCGAGGTCGGGTTCGTCACCGACACCCAGCGGCGGGCCTGGGTCGTGCGCGTGCCGACCTCGCCGGCCGTCGGCGCCCAGCTCGACGCGGCCGCCGACCTGCTTCCCCTCCTGAACCGCCGCGTCCCCTTCAGCGTCCCCATGCCGCGCGGGTTCCTCGCCGTCCCGGAGGGCCGGGCGGTGGTCTACCCGTACCTCCACGGGCGCTCCGTCGTCCTCGGCGAGGTGACGCCCGGGCCAGGGGTCGCCGCCGAGATCGGCCGGGCGGTCGCGGCCCTGCACAACGTGGAGCGCGCGGTGTTCGACGAGGCCGGCACGCCGGTCTACGACGCCGAGACCTGCCGGACCCGCCACCTCGCCGACCTCGACCGGGGGGCCGCCACGGGACACGTGCCCACCGCGCTGCTGTCCCGGTGGGAGCGCGCGCTGGAGGACGTCTCGGCCTGGCGGTTCGCGCCGACGCCGGTCCACGGCGACCTCAGTGGTGGGCGGTTCCTCGTGACGTTCGTCGACGAGGAGGACCCGGAGACGGCTTCGGTCCGGGCGGTGACCGGGTGGGAGTACGCCCGCGTCGGCGACCCGGCGGACGACTTCGGCCTGATCCTGGCCGAGTGCTCCCCGGAGACGTTCGAGAGCATCGTCGAGGCGTACTCCCTGGCTCGGATCGAGCGGCCCGACCGGCACCTGCGCCACCGGGCGCGGCTCAGCTCCGAGCTGCGCCTGCTGACCCGGCTGCTCGACGCGGTGAACGCGGCGGACCCGCCGCTCATCACGCGGCGGGCGGCGGAGCTGCGGGCGCTCGACGAGCGGACCGCCACCGAGCCGGACCTCGTCGTGGCGGAGCCGACGCCGCCCCTCCCGCCACCCGTAGCCTCGTCCGCCGCGGCCGGCGCCACCGCCGGCGTCGATATCCCCGGCCCGCGCGACGACGACACCCAGCTGCTCAAGACCGGTACCGCCGCCGACGCCACGGCGGTCATCCCCGCCGAGGAGCTCGCCCGGCTCCGCGAGCGACCGCCGACCGAGGAGCCGGAGCAGGACGCCGAGTCCTGGTTCCAGGTGCTCGAGGCCGCCCCCAGCGAGACGCCCGACCCGGAACCGGGCGCCGAGCCGGACGCCGAGCCCGAGCCCGAGCCGGACGCCGAGCCGGACGCCGAGCCCGATCCGGACGCCGAGCCCGAGCCGGCCGACGCGACCGACGTCGAGCCGGAGGAGCCCGCAGGGTCCGAGGACGAGCCCGGCAGCGCGCTCGACGACTCGGACACCACTGCGCCGCTGCGCCGGTCCCGCCCGGACGCCGACCAGCCGAGCCGCTGACGCTCCGTGCGTCAGCCCTCGGCGGCCACCCGCGGTCCCTCGACCCGGTAGCGCAGGTGCGTGACCTCCGGCGTCTCCACGACCCGGACCGGTGACAGCCGCCACCCGGCGGAGCCCGGCGCGAACAGCAGCGTCCCGGCTCCCACGATGACCGGCACCAGGTGCAGCTGGATCTCGTCGACCAGCCCGAGGTCGAGGGCCTGGCGGGCGACATCGGCGCCACCCCCGATCGTCGCGTAGCGGTCCCCGGCTGCCTCCCGTGCCGCGGCGACCGCTTCCCGGACGCCCTCGACGAAGCGGAAGTCCACCGGGCCAGCCGATGCGGCCCGGGGCGGCCGGTGGGTCACGACGAAGTGCGGCACCTCGTACGGCGTCTCGTCCCAGCCGGTCGCGTCGTCATCCCGGCCGAAGACCCCGCGCCCGATGACGATCGCACCGGTCGACTCGACCACCTCCGCCGCGAGGTCGGCGTTGGGACCGGACGTCTCGGCGTACCAGTCGTAGAGCCCGACGTCGGCGCCGTCCGGCCCGTCGATGTAGCCGTCGAGCGAGACCGCCATGTCGAGCAGGACCTTCCCCATCGGACGAGTCTCGCGCTAATCCGGGACGGTCGCCAGGAGCGTGCGGAGCGCCCGCTCCCGCGGGAGGGCCGGCCGCACCGTCGCCCCGGTCGCCGCGTAGTAGAAGGCGGCGTCGACGTCGCGGGGCGGGAGGCCGCGCAGCCGCGCATACGCGAGCGCGTATGCGGCGAGCTGCAGCGTCCGGTGCCGGGCGGCGCGGGCGTCGGGCTCGATGCCGGTCTTCCAGTCGACGATGGTGAAGCCGCCACCCGTCGCGCGGGAACACCGCGTCGATGCGGCCGCGGATCGCGAAGCCGTCGAGGACCGTCTCGACGGCGATCTCCACCGCCTCGGGGACCCGGTCGGCCCACTCGCTGGCGAGGAACAGCTCCTTCATCCGGGCCAGCTCGGCGCCGGTGATCTCGTCGGGGGCGGTCTCGTCGGCGCTGCCCGGCAGGTCGAGGACGTCGACCATCGCCGCGCGGTGGTAGTGCTGCTCGACCCACGCGTGGAAGGCGGTCCCGCGCCGGGCCGCGAGCGCCGGGGCCGCCGGCATCGGCCGCCGCAGCGAGAGCGCGAACCGGGTCTGGTCGGTCGCCAGCTGCACGACGTCGGACGCCGACAGGTGGCGCGGCACCTCGACCACGACCTCGCGCCGAGCCGACGCCTCGGCCCGCTCCGCGAGCAGGAGGTCCAGCTCCGCCTCCGTCTCGGCGTCCACCGGGGCGGCGTTGGCGGGCGAGACGAGGGCGCTCGCGACGAGCTCGACCCCGCCGGCCAGCTGTTCACGGCGCAGCGCCAACGGGTCGTCGGGCCAGGGGTGGCGGACCGGTTCGACGAGCCGCGGGTTGACCGCCTTGCCCTGCTCGTCGGCCACGGGCATGTCGGCCCAGGGTCCGCGCACCAGACCCGGCGCGTCGACCAGCTCCTCGAGGAACTGGGACGTCACCTTCGGTGTCGCCGCGTCGGCCCACACCGGCGCGGTCAGCAGCAGCTCGGAGCGTGCCCGGGTGAACGCGACGTAGGCCAGCCGCCGCTCCTCGGCGGTCGCGTGCCGGCCGCCTTCGAGCGCGAACTCGCTGAAGTCCTTGACCAGCGCCTCCCAGTCGACGGCGTCGCGCCAGTGCAGTCGGGGCAGCCCGTCGGCGTCACCGCGCAGGTCGTAGGGCACGCCGTCGGCGCCGACGCACCAGCCCTTGTCCTTGAGCTCCGACACCTCCCAGTGGTCGCCCTTCCAGGAGCTGGGAGCGCCCCCTTCGCGAGCCGGGAACGACGCCTCGACCAGACCCGGAACGGCCACGCAGTCCCACTCCAGCCCCTTGGCGGCGTGCACCGTCAGCACCTGCACCGCGTCCAGCGACGTCTCGATGGTGGGGGCGTCGAGCCCGCGCTCCTGCTCGATCGCCGCGTCGAGCCAGGCGAGGAACCCGCCGAGGGTGGGGCGGTCGGCCGACGCCGAGAACGTCGCGGCGACCTCGGCGAACGCGTCGAGGTGCGCACGCGCCGTGGCGACGGTGTGCTCCGGACGGGCCAGGACCTCGATGTCGAGCCCGAGGGCCCGCTCCCCCTCGCCGACCAGCTCGGCGAGCGGGAGCCCGGTCAGCCGGCGCAGCTCCTTGACGACGTGGCCGAGGGCCCGCAGCCGCAACAGCCCCGCCTCGGAGACCCGCTGCCCGTCCGTGCCCCGCCAGGCGGCCGGCGGCAGGTCGTCCAGCGCCTCGACGATGCTGGCGCGGTCGGAGCTCTCCGGCGCCTGGTCGCGTACCTCTCCCTGCGCCGGGTGGCGAACCAGCCCCGACTCGTCGCTCCCGCGCGAGGACGGGTCGAACTCCCCCGCCTCCTCGAAGTCCTCGTCCGGCGCGGTCTCCAGCCCGGGCAGCTGGAGCACCTGGGCCTCGCCGGGCAGCGCCCCGTTGGTCCGCTGCTGGACCCGCGCCCACGACGCGAGCCCGTCGAGGTCGGCCGGTCCCAGCCGGCAGAACGGCCCGGTGAGCAGCCGCATCAGGCGGTCGCCGCGCGACGGGTCCTGGACGACCCACAGCAGGCTGACCAGGTCGTTGACCTCCGGGGTCAGCAGCAGCCCGCCGAGCCCGACGACCTCGACCGGCAGGTCGCGGGCCTTGAGCGCCTCGACCACGAGCGGGAACTGCGCGCGCTTGCGGCACAGCACGGCCGCGCTGAGCTTGGTCCGCCGCCCGCTCGGCGACCGCCACCGGGCGGCCACCCAGTCGGCGACGTAGGCCGCCTCCTCCTCGGTCGTCACCAGCCGGGCCGCGTGCACCCGCCCGATCCCGGCATCAGGGCGGGCGCGCAGCGGCGCGACGAGCTCCGAGCGCAGCGGTCCCGAGGTGGTGTTGGCGATGTCGAGGATGGCGTGGTCGTTGCGCCACGACGTCCGGAGCGGCAGCACCTGCGCCTCACCGTGCCCGTCGGCGAACTCCCGGGGGAACCGGGTCAGCGTGGTCGCACTGGCGCCGCGCCAGCCGTAGATCGACTGGTTCGGGTCGCCGACGGCGGTCACCCCGATGCCGCCACCGAGACCGCCACCGAGACCGTCGCCGAGACCGCCACGAGCCGAGACCGTCGCCGCTCGCCGACGACACCCCGAACAGCGAGCGCAGCATCTCCAGCTGGGCCTCCGACGTGTCCTGGAACTCGTCGAGCAGCACCGCCCGGAACCGGGTGCGCTCCGACACCGCGATGCCCGGAACGGTCTTCGCCAGCCGGGCGGCCAGCGCCATCTGGTCGCCGAAGTCCATCGCGTCGCGGGACCGCTTGAGGTCGAGGTAGGCGCGCACCATGGGCAGGATCGCGCGCCGGTTGCGCAGCGTGGGCAGCACCTTCTCGGTCTCCATCGGCTGCAGCTTTCGGCGCGTCACCCCCTTGGGCACCGCCTGCATCGCGACCTCGAACTCGTCGATGTAGCGGCCCACGTCCTCGGGGTCGAGCAGGTGCTCGGCCATCTCCCCGGCGAGCGAGACCACCGCCTCGGTGACCGTGGACTCGGCGGACGTGAGCTCCTCCACGTCGCCGTCGTAGCGGCTGACCACCTCGTGGGCGTACTGCCAGGCCGCGGCCTCGGACAGCAGCCGGGACTCCGGCTCGTAGCCCAGCCGCAGGGCGTGCTCGCGGACGAGGCGACCGGCGTACGAGTGGTAGGTGGAGACCACCGGTATGCCACCGAGCGGCTCGGCTCCGTCCTCGTCGAGCGGGGTGGGCGTCCACAGGCCGGCGTTGGTGAGCCGCCGCAGCCGGCGGCCGATGCGCTCGGCCAGCTCGGTGGCCGCCTTGCGGGTGAAGGTCAGGCCGAGCACCTGGTCCGGCTCGACGTGGCCGTTGGCGACCAGCCAGACGACCCGCGAGGCCATCGTCTCGGTCTTGCCCGAACCGGCGCCGGCCACGACGAGCACCGGCCGGTGGGGGTCGGCCTCGACGACCGCGCGCTGCTCGTCGGTCGGCGGCGGCAGGCCGAGCGCGGCGGCCAGGTCGACCGCGGTGTGCCCCGTCATCGCAGCGTGCTCCCCTCGGGCATGGCCGGGCACGACGTCCTGACCGGGCAGAACGTGCACCACGAACCCGGCGTCGCCGCGAAGTCCGCGGCGCCCATCCCCTCGGCGGTCTCCGCCACCAGCTCGGCCGCCCACCCGGGGTCGTCCTGTGTCTCCAGCGGCGGTTGCTGCTGCACCACCGGCCCCTTGGCGGCGCCGGCGGCCTTGCCCAGGTGGAGCAGCGCGGCGCCCGCGGACGTCCGGCCCTCGCTGCCGAAGGCGCCGTGCTCGACCGCCAGCTGGTAGGTGCCCAGCTGCGGGTGCGTCGCCACGTCGTCGGCGCGGGGCTTGCTGCTGCCGGTCTTGTAGTCGACGACCCGCAGGCCGCCGTCGGCGTCGCGCTCGAGCCGGTCGACCCGGCCGGTGATCGTGGCCCGGCCGACGTCGACGCGCAGCGGCACCTCGCTGTCGACCTTCTCGGGGCGGTCAGGATCGGCGAAGTACGCGGCCAGCCGGTAGGCCATGAGGTGCGCCTGCTCGCGCTGCCGCTCGGTGTTCCAGCCGGGCGGCAGGCCGAGCCGGCCCCAGCGCCGTTCGACCTCGGCCACCAGGGTCTCGGCGTCGACGTCGTCGCCGAGGTCGTGCGCGATGTCGTGGATGAGGGTGCCGAGGTTGGCCGAGCCCTGGCTGGGCGCGTCGCCGCCGGCGCTGGTCAGCGCCCACCGCAGCCGGCAGTCGCCGAAGCTCTCCACCTTGGACGGCGACAGCCGCACCTGCTGGTCGGGACGCCGGAGCGGGCGGTCGTCGGTGAGCACCCGCTGGATCCACCACTGCTCGGGGTCGGCCCCCGGGACGCGCTCGGCGGCCAGCCGGCTCAGCGCCGCGGCGGCGGCGGCCCGCCCCTCGGCGTCGTCGAGCACGAGGCGGCGGCGGAGGTCGGCGACGAGGGACGGGAGGGACAGCGTGCGCCCGAGCTCGGTGAACTCCCGCTGCTCGGGCGGCGCCTCGGCCGGTACCCCGTCGGACAGCGGCGGCGCCACCAGCGGGTCGACGAGGTCGAGGTAGACCGAGCGGCTGCTCGTCCTCGCTGCGGACCGCCGTCACCAGCAGCCGCTCCGACGCGCGCGACACCGCCACCAGGAACAGCCGCGTCTCGTCGTAGCGCACCGCCGTCTGCGCGGCCCGGAACGTCCGGTCCCGACCGGTGACGACGGCGACCAGCTCCTCGGAGCCGAGCAGCGAGCCGCGCAGCCGCAGGTCCGGCCACGCGCCCTCCTGCACGCCGGCGACCGCGACGTAGCGCCACTCGCGTCCGGCGGCACCGGCCGGGGTCACCAGCGCGACGCCGTCGCCGGACTGCGCGCGGGCGGCGAGGGTGTCACCCGGGACGTCCTGGCCCTGGATGTGCTCGAGGAACGCGTCGGGGCCGGCGGCCGGCAGCCGGTCGACGTAGCGCTGGGCCGCGTCGAACAGCGCCACGACGGCGTCGAGGTCGCGGTCGGCGCGGGCGCCGCGCTTGCCGCCGCGGAGCGCCAGGCGGTTCCAGCGGTCGGCGACGTCGAGGGCGTCCCACACCGCCCAGAGGACCGTCTCCGCACTCACCCCCGGCGCCCACGTGCGGGCCCCGTCGTCGCCGTCCACCGTGCGCGCCACGTCGAGCCCCGCGTCGATGGCGTGCGCGAGGCGACGTACCGGCGTGGCGTCGTGACCGAGCGACGCGGCGTGCCCGGGTTCGAGCAGGACCGCGGCCAGCAGCTCGTCGCTGGAGCGCTCCCCGCCGCTGTCGAGCTCCTCGCGCCGCAGCAACCGACGCAGCCGCCGGAGCCCGACCGCGTCACACTCGCCCAGCGGCGACAGCACGAGGTCGATGGCGCGCTCGGGTTCGACGCGGTGCTCCGGGTCCAGCGCGACCTCGAGCACGGTGTCGACGAGCGCCAGCAGCGGACGGACGGCCACCTCGTCGCGGACCGGGCTCTCGCTGGCCGACGGCAGCATCGGCACGCCGTGGGCCATGAGGATCCGGCGCAGCGCCTCGTCGCGGCCCTCGCTGCGCACGACGACGGCCATCTCGCCCCACGGGACGCCGTCGAGCAGGTGGGCCGCTCGCAGCCGGGCCGCGATGTGGGCCGCCTCCTGCGCCGGCGACCGCAGCAGGGCGACCTCGACGTGGCCACCCGTGTGGACCGGCTCCGGTGACCGCTGCCGGCCTCCGCCGAGCGCTCCGATCCGCGTGGTGATGGTCCGGCTGCACCTCGACCAGCGCCGTCGGCTGCCGGTATGCGGTGCGCAGCAGCACGGTGGGCGGCTCACCGGCAGGTCGGGTCGGGCCGCCCGAGGTCGGTCCAGGCGGTGGCGAGGATGCGCGGGTCGGCGCCGCGGAAGGTCTGCACCGCCGCGTCGGGGTCGCCGACCAGGACCAGGTCGGGGCCGGCCGAGGTGAGCACCCGCAGCAGCCGGGCGGCGGCGACGGTGAGCTCCTGGGCGTCGTCGACGACGACGAGCCGCACGTCCGCGCATACCCGCGCGAGCGCCTCGGGGTCGTCCTCGAGCCGATCGGCGGCGGCGGTGAGGATCCACGCCGGGTCGTAGGCCCCGGGTCGCGAGAAGGCGGTGACCTGGTCGTACTCGCGCAGCACCTGGGCGGCGGCCACCCACTCGGGGCGGCCGTGCCGGTCGCCGAGGGCCGCCAGCGCGTCGGCCTCGATGCCGTGCTCGACCGCCCGCATCAGCAGGTCGCGCAGCTCGGCCCGGAAGCCGCGCTTGTCGAGCGCCACGAGGACGTGCTCGGGCCACGGCGGGGCGGTCGCGTCGCCGACGGCGTGGCCCGCGAGGAGCTCGCGGAGGATGACGTCCTGCTCGGGGCCGCTGATCAGCCGGGGCGCGTCGTCGCCCCGCAGCGCCGCCTCGCGTCGCAGGATGCCGAACCCGAACGCCTGGTGCGTGCGCGCCAGCGGCTCGGTCGAGGTGCGGGCCAGCCGGGCCGTCACCCGCTCCCGCAGGCGGGCGGCGGCGAGCCGGGTGGAGGTGAGCAGGAGGCACTGGTCGGGGGTGAGGCCGCCGTAGAGGACCCGGTCGACGACCAGCTCGACCGCCGTCGTGGTCTTGCCGGTGCCCGGGGCCCCCAGGACCCGCACCAGCGGACCCCGGGCGTCGAGCACGGCCTGCTGCTCGTCGTCGAGGCGGGGGGCGTCGACGACGAGGGCCGGAGCTCGTCGCAGGAGGACCACGTCGTCATCCCACCACGGGCGGGCGACACCGCTGCGTCAGCTCGCGGGCCCGTCCCATCGCGCCCGCGACATGTCGACCCGGAGGCCGTCCAGCGTGCCGCGGACCATGGGTGTGCCCTCCTCGCGGTAGTGGTCCCGGGCCCGGGCCTCCAGCCCGCGCGGCGGCCAGCCGCCGGAGCGGACGACCCGCCACCAGGGCACGTCGCTGCCGTAGCGGCTCATGACGTTGCCGACGAACCGCGCCCCGCGGCTGCCGACGAGCTCGGCGACGTCGCCGTAGGTGAGCACCTTGCCCTCGGGGATCTGGTCGACGATCTCGAGGACCTCCTCGGCCTTCTCCGGCAGCTCGAAGGCGGGGTATGCGTCGGCCACGGCCCCGATCCTGCCAGCGCCGGCCAGCGGGTGCGGGTGTCGGGCGGCGCTGGCAGGGTGCCGGGATGGCGATCCGTGGACGAGAACGACGGGGCTGGCTCGGCGTGGTGCTCGGGGCACCGAGCGCGCGCGAGCTGGCGTACTTCTACCGCGACCTGCTCGGGTGGGAGGTGGCCACCGACGAGCCGGACTGGTGCACGATCGGCATGCCGGACGCGCCGGTCAACCTGGCCTTCCAGACCGAGGCCGACCACGTCCGGCCGGTCTGGCCGGGCGGTCCCGGGGAGCAGCAGATGCAGCTGCACCTCGACCTCCAGGTCACCGACCTCGAGGGGGCGGTCGAGGACGCGGTTGCGCTGGGGGCGACGGCGGCCGAGTTCCAGCCGCAGGCCGACGTGCGGGTCATGCTCGACCCGGCGGGTCACCCCTTCTGCCTCTACCTCTGAGCGCCTCGGGTCAGCTGGGTCGGGGCGTGCCCCGGGCGGCGTCGACCACCTGGCGGATCGCGTCGACGACGACCTGTGGCTGCTCGATGTGGATGTAGTGACCCGCGTTGGTCCTGGTCACGTGCGTGGAGCCCGGGAACTTCCCCGCCAGCTCGTCCTGTGCGGCCAGCTGCGCCGCCCAGAGAGCGTCCGCGAACTCCTGGGTGACGAAGGGCGGGAGCTGTCCGGTGGCGATGTCGGCCGAGGAGATCACCTTGCGGTCCGCGCTCAGCACGACGGTGGGCACGCGAGGCGTCGACGTGATCGCCCGGAGCTCGGGGAAGACGACGCCGAACCGGAACTCCTCGGCGCCCGGCGGACGCCCTTGGGTGGACGGGCTGTTGAGCTTCTCGAGGTCCGCGCTCTGCTGAGGGGTGAGGCGGTCGGGCAGGTTCTCGCTGAGGGCGTCGACGAGGACCATCCCAGCGGTGGCGGCGGGATGGGCGGCGGCGAAGAGGCGGACCACGTCCCCGCCGTAGGAGTGGCCGACGAGCACGTAGGGCCCGGGCTCTCCGGAGGCGACCAGCAGGGCCTGGAGGTCGGCAGCGGCGGCGGTCCCGGTGGTCGGCTGAGGCACCGGCGTCGACCGGCTCTCCTGCCGCCCGGCGGCCGTGGTCGTCTCCGTCCCCGGGCGGTCGTACGCGCATACCCGGCTGACCTTGGCCACCTGCGGGAAGACCGCCTGGCCGGAGGTGGCCGGATCCGTCGTGACCGCCCAGTTGTCGGCCCGCTCACCGAGCCCGCTGACCAGCACGACCGTCGGGCTGCCGGCGCCGCTGCAGGTCAGGAACATCGACCGGCCACCGCCGATGTCGACCGACCGAGCGACGTCCCCGGACGGGGCGGCGGCCGGGCGCGCGGCGCTCGACGACGTGCCGGCCGGTGGCTCGGACGGGCTGGTTGCGCACCCGGACAGGGCCGAGGTGGCGGCCACCACGCACGCGACGAGCACCACGGCTCGAGCAACCCCTGAGGACGGCACCCCCAGGTCGGCGGACGAGCCCATCAGCCACCCAGCCCATCTGCTCGCGGTCGCGTGCGGTCCCTCAGGGCGCACGGTACCCGCGTACCCCGCTGCTCAGCGTCGAATGCGACGATGACCCGCGACGAAGGGAGTCGCGGTGGCCGGTCGGCGCCCGAAACGTGAGGCGAGCAGCCCGGTCGATCCGCCGGTCCTCGTGGCCTCCAAGGTCGGCAAGGCCATCGACGGCAACGTGCTGCTCCGCCCGGTCGACCTGTCGGTGTCCGCCGGCCGGTGCGTGGTCCTGCGGGGCGAGAACGGCAGCGGGAAGACGACCCTGCTGCGGATCCTCGCCGGCACCATGGAGCCGTCCGAGGGCGGCGCGACCGTCGACGGCCTCGACGCCGACGAGCGCGACCCGGCGGTCCGGCACACCGTCGCCGCCCTCATCGGCGCGCCGACCGCATACCGCGACCTGACCCTCTTCGACCACCTCGTGCTCATCGACGCCACCTGGGGTCGGGGCGAGGACGCCGAGGACCGCGCCGAGGAGCTGCTCGACTCGCTCGAGATCGGACACCTCGCCGAGCGCTTCCCCCACGAGCTGTCGTCCGGACAGCAGCAGCTGTTCCACCTGGCCATGGTCCTGGGCCGACCCGCGCGGGTCCTGCTGCTGGACGAGCCGGAGCAGCGCCTCGACACCCACAAGCGCGGCCTGCTCGGCGACCTGCTCGTCGCGCGCAAGGAGGGCGGTGCCGCTCTCGTCGTCGCCTGCCACGACCCCGACCTGACCGAGCGGATCGCCGACCGCGTGGTCGACGTCGTCCCGGCGTGAGCTCCGACGCGCAACGGCTCGCCGACGCCCGCGAGGTCCTGGCCGGCGAGGAGCGGGAACGCAGCCAGAACGCGGTCTACGTCGTCTACGTCGCCGTCATCGCCGCAGGGGCCTACGGCGTACCCGCGGCACAGGCGCTGCTCCGGTTCGTCGACCCGGAGTGGCTGGCGTCGCACCTGAGCGGGTTCCGCGGTGTCCTGCTCGGGGCGGCGGTCCTCGTCGCCGCGCTGGCACTGGCCTACCGGCTCGGGCGGGTCCGCGGTCCGGTCGTGCCGCCGCTGCCCTACCTCGACATCGTCGCGGCGAGCCCCATCGACCGGGCGCTGGTCCTGCGACCCTGGTGGCGGCTCGGACTCTTCGGGTGTCTGGTCGGCGGACTGCTCATCGGCCTGGTCATCGGCGCCGGCCTGGCGATCGCCGCGCTGGCGTCGGCGTGGGTGCTGTTGCCGGCGGTCGGCGTCGGCACGGTGGTCGGGCTGCTGGTCGCGGGGAGCTGGCTGCACGGCCAGGTACGCGGCTGGCCGACCGGGTCCCGCGGCCCGGGAGTCTTTCTGCGGCAACGCCGTTCGCTGCGCGCCCTGCACCTGACCGCCCTGCGGACCCAGGCCGCGAGCGCCGTCACGGTCGGCGGGGCGGTGCTCGCCGGTGACCTGCGCGCGGCCCGCCTCGACGTCGGCTCGCCGGACGACGCGGGGTCGCCGCTGGCGGCTGCGGGCGTTCGGCCGCACGTCGGTGATGGTCGCGCGCGACTGGCTCGGTCTCCGCCGGACCGCGGGCGCCGGAGTGGCTGGACTGGTGCTGGTCCTCGCCGGCGCGTACGCGCTCGTCCAGTCGGCGACGCCCGGGACGCCGAGCATCATCGCGCTGGCGGGACTGCTGCTGGCCTACCTGGGGGTGAGTGCGTGGTCCGAAGGGCTGCGCCTGCAGGGCGACAACGCCGGCACTCCGCCGCTGCTCGGGTTGCCCCCGTCGGCCGAGGCCAACGCCCACCTCGTGCTGCCCGGGCGTCGGCTACGTCGTGACCGTCCTCGTCGTCGGAGGCCTGTCCGTGCTCTTCGCCCACGCCACCGTGGTCGGCATCGTCTGGGCCCTGCTGATGACCGGGCTGCTGCTGGCGGCCCAGCTGATGGCCGCGTTCCGCGGGCTGCCGCCGGCCGGCATCTTCTCGCCCAACGCCGGCGTGCCGATCATGGTCCTCTGGTACTCGGTCCCGCTGCTGGTCCCCGCGGTGTGCGGCACCGCGGCCAGTGCGTTCCTCTCCGCCGGGCAGACCACCACGGCCGTCGGGGTGCTCGCGCTGACGACGTGGTTCTCGGTCCTGTATGCGCGTCGCCGGATCCGGGTGCTGTTCGAACAGCACCGGGCGGCGGACTAGGCGCGCCTGGCGGCGCGCAGCGCCGCGGCCACCGTCGCCGCGTCGCGACGGCCCTGGGCCCGCCCGGCCTCGACGACCGGCGGGCACCGTGCCGATGTTGAGCGGGTTGCGGCCCTGCGCGCGACGCACGTCCTTGGCCATGGTGAGCACGTGCGCTGGACGGTTGGGGCCCAACGCCGTTCGCTGGTCGTCGAGGCGCGCCCACCGCTGCCAGCGCGTGGTGGGAGCCAGCGCGACGACGGCGCCGTCACCGGGGGCGAGGTCGAGGTTGACCGGCGACCGCATCCCGCCGTCCATGTAGCGGTGCCCGTCGATCGGCACGACCGGCCAGATCAGCGGGATCGCGCAGCTGGCCATCACCGCGTCGACGAGCGGCACGTCCTGCCCCGCGGCGATCACGCGGTGGACGCCGGTGTCCGCGTCGACGGCGACCACCCGGACATCGCGGTCGCCCCACTCGTGGCTCGGTAGCCGGGCCTCGATGACCCGCCGCCGGACGGCCGCCTCGTGCTGCCCGAACGCGACCGCCGGCCGGCCGATGCGCTGTCCGAAGTCCGCCGCCGTCCGGGACCGGATCCCCTGCACGGTCATCGTCAGCAGCATGCGCAGCGACAGCCCCTTGGCCACCTCGTAGTGGACGCCGGCGCGCTGTTCCTCGTACAGCTCCTCGAGCGGACGACCACTGCCGACCTTGGCCGCCACGACCGCGCCGGCGCTGGTGCCCAGCAACGAGGACTCCGGTGCGATGTCGACGCCCTCGTCGTGCAGACCGGCGAGCACCCCGATCTGCCAGGCGATCCCGCCCACGCCACCGCCGCCGAACACCCAGGTCGCTGCGGTCACTCGGGCCTCCTACGGGGGGTGGTGGTCGAGCCCACTGTGGCACGCGAGCCCGCGCGAGGTGTCAACCGGGCCGACGACGTCCCCCGGTCGGGGGACAACGGGATTCGTCCGGCCGGTACGCCGTCCGGTCGACAGGTCGCCCGGGCCCGCCGGGTGATTCTTGTCGTGGTCGCCCCAGACCCCCGACAGCACAAGGAAGAGACATCATGCCGACCCTGGTCGCCCCCGCTCCCCGCACGACTGGTCACCCGTCGACCCACCGCCGTACCGCCCCGGTGACGACCTCGGCTCCGGCCGGGCAGACCTCCGCAACCGAGACCCAGCTCTCCTGCCCGGCCTGCGGCGAGCCGGCCGTCGTCGAGTGGCGCGACATGGTCGCCGGCACCAGCGGTCCGGTGGTCCACGTCAAGCTTCGCTGCCCCCGCGGCCGGCACTGGTTCCTCATGCCCGAGGACGACATCTGAGCACAGCAGTCCGCTCGACCTGGCCCCGTCGTCGGCTCACGCCCGCAACGGGGCATGGTCGCGCAGCAGCCGCCCGTACCCGGTGACCGCCAGCGGGCTCCCCGTCGCGGTCAGGACCGCCCAGAGCAGGACCTGGTTCGCCGAGAGGACCAGCCGTCCGGTGCGGCGTTCGAGCTCGTCGACGGCGGCCGCGGCGCGAAACCCGTTGCCCCCGAAGAAGACGGCGTCCTCGGCGTCGCTCACGTGACGGGTCACCCACTCGACGACGTCGGCAGCCTGCACCTTCGCCGGGTCGTCCGGCAGCGTGTCCGCGCGTACGGCCCGGGCGTCCAGTCCCTGGCTCCGGAAGTAGACGGCACCCAGCTCGCTGGTCTCGTCGTCGAACCACGGCGGATGGACCAGCACGACCCGTTCGAGCCTGTATGCGCGGAGGGCCCGCACGGTCGCCAGGCTGCTGGAGACGACAGGAATCGCCAACCGGTCCTGGAGCTGCTCGACCAGTGACCGCTCCGCCTCGACCCCGGCCGCGTAGCCCGAGCTGGTCGACGCGTACGCGAGGGCGTCGATCGAGCCGGCGGAAAAGGGCCGACGCCCGGTCGACGACGTCCGGACGCATACCGGCGACCAGCTGCTGCCGCGCCGAGCCGGCCTCGCCGATCTCCGGGAGGGGGATGCGGGACACCACGGTGGCGACCTGGCCCGCCGACATGAGGGGGATCTCCGTCTCCGGTCCGGGGGTGACGTGCGGAGTCAGGACGCCCACGGTCAGGACGGCCGCCGGCCGCCTGCTCTCGCTCTCCACCATGGCGCCATCGTGGCCGCTCCGCGGTGGTGAGCCGCCAGGCCGGCTGACAGGTTGGGAGGCATGTTCTTCCCCGGCTTCCTCTAGTGGGACCACGCCGTCGACGACGGAGTGGTGATCCACGGCCGTTCCGGCGGGAGCGGCCCCGCCGTCGTCCTGCTGCACGGCCATCCCCGCGCGCACACGACCTGGCACCGGGTCGCACCCCGGCTGCGCGACGTAGGGCTTCACGGTCGTCTGCCCGGACCTGCGCGGGTACGTGCTCGTCCAACCCCGAGCCGCACGCCGACCACCGGACCTACGGCTGACCGGGCCATGGCGCAGTATGTCGTCAGCCTCATGGGACCGCCTCGGCCATGACCGGTTCGTCGTCGTGGGGCACGACCGCGGGCAGGGGCGTGGCCTACCGGTGCGCGTTGGACCACCCGGACCGCGTCTCGGCCCTGGCGCGCCTGGACGGCGTCCCCGCCCTGGACCTCGGCGGAGCGCGTCGACACCCACTTCGCCGTCGCGTGGTGGCACTGGTTCTTCTTCGCCGGCTCCCCCGCATGCGGAACGCGTCGTCACCGCCGACCCCGACGCGCGGTACCAGCTTGACGAGCGCCCAGATGGCCCCCGAGAGCCACGCCTACGTCCCGCGCCGCCGTCCACGACCCCGCCACCGTGCGGGCGATGCTGGAGGACTACCGGGCCGGCCTGTCCCGTCGACGTCGAGGACGACCGAGGCAGCGCGGCGTCGGGCCGAACGATCCGTGCCCGACCCTCGTCGCCTGGTCCGAGCAGCGACGACCTGGAGAGCTCTACGGCGACCCGGTCGCCATCTGGCGCCGCTGGGTCGACGCGCCGATCACGTCCGCCCGGATCGACAGCGGGCACCACATGGCCGAGGAGAACCCTGAGCAACTCAAGCGCGGTACTGGCCGAGTTCGCTCGCTCGACGCAGCGCCGACCGGACCACGGGACTGACCGGGCTCACTGCCGGTACCGGTATGCCGGCCGGGTGCCGGACCGCGGCCGGCAAGCGCGCGGTGACGCGGAGCCCGCCGTCCGCGCGCGGAGCGAGGGTCAGCGCCCCGTCGTCGGCGACGACGATGCTCGCGACGATGGCCAGCCCGAGACCGACCCCGGCATGGTCGCTGCGGATCCGCTCGGTACCACGCTGGAACGGTTCGGTGAGGGTCGCCACGAGCCTGCGGGACTCAGGTGCTCGCCGGTGTTCTCGACCGTGAGGGTGGCGGACCCGGGCCGCACCGCCGTCGTGACCTGCACCGCGCCCCCCTCGCGGAGGTTGTGGACGATCGCGTTCTGCACGAGGTTGCTCGTCATCTGCAGCAGCAGCGCGGCCGAGCCGGTCGTCGGGGCGACGTCGCCGGACGTCTCGACCGCCACCCCGTGCTTCTCGGCGAGCGGGAGCAGGGTCTCGGTCGCCTCCTCCGCGACCAGGGACAGGTCCACGTCCTCGCGTCCGAAGGCTCGCTGGTCCGTCCGGCTCAGGAGCAGCAACGCCTCGGCGGCTCTCATCGCCCGCGCGTCGACGGCGCGGAGGTGTCCGTGGAGCTCCACGGTGTCGACGTGCGGGTCGCTGGCGGCGACGTCGAGGAGGGTCTGCGTGATCGCGAGCGGTGTGCGAAGTTCGTGCGAGGCGTTCAGGGCGAACTGCCGTTGTCCCACGACGTGGGCCTCGAGCCGCGCCAGCATCGCGTCGAAGCTGGTCGGCCAGCTCGACGGAACTCGTCGTCACGGCCCTCCAGGTCGATCCGGTGGGACAGCGACCCGGTCGCCGCGGTACGGGTCGCCGCGGTAATCCGCGTGAGCGGAGCGAGCATCCGACCGGCCAACAGCCAGCCTCCGACCAGCCCGACCAGCAGCAGGCCCGAGAGCGTGATCACGGCGAACGGGGCGAAGGCGCGGACGACGGCCAGCTGGTACCTCGGCTCGAAGACCAGCCCGACGTGGGGGACCCGGATCAGGAAGATCCACACCGCGCCGAGGATCACGGACCCGGCGAGCATGAGAAAGCCGGCGTAGCTGAGGGCGGGCTTGGCGCGGACGCTCCAGCCCGGTTCCCTATCCACCCGCGTCCATCCCGGTGCGCTGCTCGGCTTCCGGCGCGGCCATGATGCGGTAGCCGACCCCGGGCACGGTGGCGATCAGCGCCGGAGCGCCGTAGCTCGTTCGCGCAGTGCCGACACGGTGATGCGCACGGCGTTGGTGAAGGGGTCGGCGTTCTCGTCCCACGCCCGTTCCAGCAGGTTCTCCGCGCCGACGACGCCGCCCTCGGCGCTGACGAGCACCTCCAGGACGGCGAACTGCTTCCGGGTCAGGGCGATGTAGCGGCCGTCGCGGTAGACCTCCCGGCGGAACGGGTCCAGGCTCAGCCCGGCGATCTCCCGCACCGGCGGCCGGCTGTACGCCCGCCGGAGTTCAAGCGCCCGCAGGTGCAAGACCAGCTGGTGCAGGGCGAACGGCTTGGTGAGGGAGCTGGTCGGCTCCCAAGCGAACCCGGACGCCTTGTCGTCGAGCCGGTCGTAGCGGCGGCCGTGAGCATGAGGATCGGGATGCCGCTGCGCGAAGCGACGATGCTCGCGGCGACGGCGTCACCGGAGGGCCCGGGGATGTCGCGGTCGAGGACGGCGATGTCGTAGGCGTTGATGCTCAACATCTTCAGCGCTGGATCTCCCGTCGCCGGCGATGTCGGCGGCGATCGCCTCCAGCCGCAGGCCGTCACGGATGGCTTCGGCCATGAACGGCTCGTCCTCCACCACCAGCACCCGCACCCGCACGATGCTACGAGCCGGCGCATATCGTCCGCGTACGAAGAACCGCATACGGGCTGGCAACCCGAGCCCGCGTTCAGTGGCGCCATGGCTTGTCCAGCGGCAGCGCATCGTCAGTCACGCACCGGCGTCGGGTCTCTCGCCGTCGGCCTGCTGGTGCTCGCGGCGGCGGTCGTCGCGGTATTGGGCTACCAGGCGTTCTCGACGCCTTCTACCTCGAACAGCGAGGTGGTCCGTGGTGGCGCGAGCACGACCGCCGCCGTTGCCGACGGGTTCGTCCCCGACGGGGTCACGGTGTTCGACGACCGGTACGCCGGCGTCGCCGACCAAGAGGGCGCGCTCCTGGCCGCCCTGCGTTCTGCCGCGACCGACGCCGCCGCCGAAGGCGTCATCTTCCAGGTCAACAGTGGCTGGCGGTCACGGGCGTACCAGGACCAGCTGTTGCGCGAGGCGGTCGCGGAGTACGGCTCGGCGGCGGAGGCGGCCCGATGGGTCGCCACGGCGGACACGTCTCCGCACGTGGTCCGGGGACGCCGTCGACCTCGGCACCGCGGCCGCCGCGTGGCTGGAGCCACGCGGCGCCGCATACGGACTCTGCCCGATCTACCGCAACGAGCCGTGGCACGACCAGCGGCGTTCGGCCACGGTCGCGCGAGGGTGTCCCGCGATGTATGCGGACCCCACCTACGATCCGCGGATGCAGCCGTGAGCCGCGCTGCCGACCAGGGAACGGACGTAGCGCGATGATCGCGGGATGGCACCGGCTGTTCGGGACGTTCACCGGCGTCGCGCTGCTGACGATCGCCGCACTCCCGGTGGCGGTGGCGGTGACCTGGCGCGCTCGCGCGGTCGCGGACCGGCCGCGGCTCCCCAGCCGGTGGCGTGGCGCACGTCGCTGACGGAGGTCGGCATCGTCTACGGCACGGTTCCGTTCGTCTGGCTGACGATGCTGCCCGGAAGTGGCGCGGGCATGGTTCCCGGGCGGGTGAGCCTGGTGCCCGCTGCGGGACCTCGCGACGATGCCCACAGGTCAGGTCATCGGCAACCTGCTGGTCTTCGCGGCACTGGGTTTTCTGGCACCGCAGCGGTTCTCGTCGCTCGCGTCGGTGCCGCGGATCCTGACGCTGGCCGCCGCGGGCTCGATCCTCATCGAGGTCTCCCAGTACGTCCTTCGGCTGGACCGCGTGTCCTCCGTGGACGACGTCCTGCTCAACACCGCCGGAGCGGGCCTCGCCGCGCCGGCGTCAAGACACTGGTGGCGAGCCCGGGCCCTCAGCCCGTCCGTACTACGCCTCTGGCGCGGATGCGACGCGCGGGGCCAGACTGCCGGATGAGCACCGACCAGCCCCCCCCGTCCAACAGCTCCGCCTGGTGGTCGAGGTCCAGGACCTCGCGTCGGCCCTCGCGTTCTACCGCGACGCCCTCGGCCTCCCGGTCGAGGGGGACCTCGAGGGGGACGCCGGCGAGCGCGTGGTCATCCTCGACGCCGGC
>CAVYNX010000002.1:0-214713 GCA_963770005.1 uncultured Actinomycetota bacterium
GGGCACCACCTCGCGCACGTCCTCGAGCGTCACGGGCTGAGGACCGGCATCGCCCTGGACTCCTCGGCCCCGGCGCTCCGCCGCGCCGCCCGGGCGCACCCGCGGATGGCCGCCGTCGCCTGCGACGCGTGGTCGCAGCTGCCCCTGAAGGACGGCTCGGCCGCCGTCGTGCTCAGCGTCTTCGCCCCCCGCGGCGCGCCCGAGATCCGGCGGGTCCTGGCCCAGGACGGCCTCGTCGTCGCCGTCACGCCCACCGAGCGCCATCTGCACGAGCTGCGCGAGCCCCTGGGGATGCTCGACGTGCAGCCCGGCAAGGCCGCGCGGCTCGCCGACGACCTCGGCCTCGCCGAGCGCGGGCGGGCACGATCGAGCGGACGCTCACGCTGACCGCGCACGAGGCCGAGCCGCGGCCCGCATGGGCCCCGCGGGTTTCCACGAGCGCGAGACGCGGGAGCTGCCGGAGACCCTCACCGCGACCCTCTCCGTCGACGTCACGGTCCTATCCTTCGCCCCGTGAGCGAGGAACTCGACGCCGGAACCGCCGCCTGGCACGCCAACTGCACCACACCGGGCACGACGAGCTGTCCGAGGACACCGCCCAGACCCCCGGCATGCGGCGCTTCGAGGCCATCTCCGGCCGCATGTCCGGCTCGCGCAACATCTGGATGGGCAAGAGCCATCGTGGCCCCGGGATGGTGTCCTCCGACCACCACCACGGAAGGCGGAGACGGGCATCTACGTCGTCTCCGGCCACCCGGTGTTCGTCTTCCTCGAGGACGGCCGCGAGCGCCGGATCGAGACCCAGCCCGGCGACTACGTCTACGTCCCGCCCTGGGTTCCGCACCGCGAGGAGAACCCGTCGGAGACGAGGAGGCGGTCGTCGTCCTCGCCCGCTCCACGCAGGAGGGGATCGTCGTGAACCTCCCCAGCCTGCGCACGCACGTGCCCGAGCTGGACGAGTACATCGCCCAGCTCGAGGCAGAGCGCGAGCAGTCCTAACCGGCCGTCACGAGGTCGAACTGCTGGAGGTAGTCGGCAGCGGCCGCCTCCGGCGTCTCCTTGTCGAGGTCGACGCGGGCGTTGAGCTCCTGCATGACGCGGGCGCTGAGGTTCTTGTTGACCGCCTCGATCGCCTTCGGCAGGTCCGGCCCCGCGGCCTCGGCCGTCTCGGTCTTCATGAGGAAGGTCGAGTTGTAGGCGGGAACATGCCCTTGTCGTCCTTGAGCAGGACCTCCTTGTTGCGCGCGATCTGCGGATCGGTCGTGAAGACGATCGAGATGTCCGCGTCGCCGTTCGTCAGCACCTCGTGGCGCTGGGCGATGTCGACGGGGACGAAGCGCTTGAAGTCCAGCCCGTAGACGTTCTCCAGGCCGCGGAGGCAGTCGTCACGGCCGCGGCACTCGGGGGAGCCGTACAGCGTGAGGTCCTGCGCCTTGCCGTCGAGGTCGGAGATGTTCTCCAGGCCCAGCTCCTGCGCGGTCTCCTGCGTCACCGCGACCTCGTTGGACGAGGTGAACGGGGTGGCCGGGAAGGCGGTGATCCCGTCCTCCGCGAACCGCGACTTGACCTCGTCGTAGGCCGCTCCCGCGTCCTTCGGCAGGTCCTTCGTCGGCACCTCGAAGAACGACAGCAGCGCGGTGCCCGTGTACTCCGGGTAGCCGGAGATGTCGCCGCTCTCCAGGGCCTTCAGCGCGGTCTGCTCGTCGCCGAGGTTGAGCTCCTTCTCGACCTTGTAGCCGGCCGCCTGCAGGGCCTGGGCGTAGATCTCGCCGAGGACCTTCTGCTCCGTGAAGTTCTTCGAGCCGATGGTGAGCGTCGTGCTCGCGTTGTCGGGGTTGCTCTGGATCGCGGCGGTGGACTCCTCCTGGGTCGCGGTCCCGCCACCACCCGCGGAGCCGCCCTCGTCGTCGTCCCCGCAGGCCACGAGGCCCAGCGCGAGGACGAGCGCGGCGACGGCGGCCAAAGCCGCCCGGATCGTGCGTGTCGGTGTCATGGGGTGGTCGTGACCCTCCTTCGGGGTGATGCGATGAGCCTGCCCCGCGGGGCCCGCGTCTCGAGCCCCTTCGGGCTCACGGCGCGCTGCACGGCCGCCAGCAGGACTTCGGTCAGTACGGCGAGCAGGGCGACGAGGATGGCAGCACCGAGGCGGCCCTCCTCGCCGTAGATGCTCGGGTTGATGATGGGGTCGCCGAGCGTCACGACCCCCGCCAGCGGCGCGATCGTCGCGGTGGCGACGACGTTGACCGCCGAGGTGCGGATCCCGCCGAACACCAGGGCGAGCGCGAGCGGCAGCTCGACCCGCCACAGGATCTGCAGGCCCGTCATGCCCATGCCGCGGGCGGCGTCGACGGCGTCCGGGTCCACCTCGCGCACGCCGACGTAGGCGTTCGTGAGGATCGGCGGGATGGCGAGCAGCGTCAGCGCGAGCGCGACGTTCGCGAAGCCGGCGCCGAGGAACGCGAAGAAGATGAACAGCAGCGCGATCGCGGGCACCGCGCGCCCGATGTTCGCGATGCTCACGGCGGCGAACGCGCCGCGGCGGGTGTGCCCGAGCCAGAGCCCGATCGGCAGCGCGATCGCGCACGCGGCGAGCATCGCCACGAGGCAGAGCTTGAGGTGCTCCCAGAGGAGCCGCCGTTCGCCGACGGTCCGCCGACCTCGCCGCCGCCACGGCCGGTGCGGGGCTCGACGATGAAGTTCAGCCCGTCGCCGAACGTGGAGACGACGCTCGCGGTGACGGTCACGTCGCCGCCGCCTGGTCCAGGGCGTGATCGTCCGCTGAACGACGAGGATGATCGCGTCGAGCGCGATCGCCAGCAGCACGCACAGCCCGCCGGCGAAGACGACGTTCGTCTTGAAGGCCTTCTGCGCCTCCAGCGGCTCGCCGAGCCCGCCGGCGCCGGCGAAGAACGCGAGCGCGGCGAGGCCGACGGTCGTCGTCGTGGCGATCCGCAGGCCGGCCATGATGGCCGGGAGGGCGAGCGGGAGCTCGACGCGCCACAGCAGCTGGCGCTCGGTGAAGCCCATGCCGCGCCCCGCGTCGCGCGCGTCCGGAGGCACGCCGTCGAGGCCGGCGAGCACGTTGCGGAACAGGATGAGCAGCGTGTACGACGTCAGCGCGATGATCGCCGTCAGGCTGCCTCGGCCCGTGATCGGCAGCAGCAGGAAGAACACGGCGACGCTCGGCAGCGTGTAGAGGATCCCGGTGACGTTCGTGACCGGTCCGACGAGCCACCGGCGCCGGTGCGCGAGCACCGCGAGCGCGAACGCGATGACGAAGCCCGCCGCTACCGACACCACCGTGAGCACGACGTGCTGCAGGAACGGCGTCGTGTAGCGGTCGATGTTGTCGAAGAACCAGCCGGGGCAGAACCCGTTGCTCTCGACGCAGGAGCTCGCCGACGACGACCGGTCCCGGAAGAACCCGTCGCTCTGCGCCAGGAGGACCGGGAGGCTCATGGCCCCTCGGCGGCGGCGACGACCTCGGGCACGAGGAAGTCGTGGATCAGCTCGACCAAGAGGATCCCCTCCAGCCGCCCGTGCTCGTCGACGACGGCGCCGTACTGCGTCTCGCTCTGCAGGAGGTCGGAGAGCGCGTCGCGCAGCACGTCGTCGCGCTCGACCGTCGTGACCGACGTCGTCCGGCGGCCCTCGCCGTCGACCCAGGCGACCGGGCGCCCGTCGCCGTCCACGTCGAGCCGGTGGGGCGCGATGTCGTCGGCCTGCCAGAGGTCGACGTCGCGGACGCGCAGCAGCGCGAGCCGCTTCAGCGCGCGGTCGGCGCCGACGAAGTCGCGGACGAAGTCGTTCGCCGGCGCCATGAGCAGCTCGGCGGGTGTCGCGTACTGCTGCAGCTTGCCGCCGCGCTCGAGGATCGCGATGCGGTCGCCCATCTTGATCGCCTCGTCGATGTCGTGCGTGACGAAGACGATCGTCTTGCGCACCCGCTCCTGCAGCCGCAGGAACTCGTTCTGCAGCCGCTCGCGGTTGATCGGGTCGATCGCCCCGAACGGCTCGTCCATGAGCATGACCGGCGGATCGCAGGCCAGCGCGCGGGCCACGCCGACGCGCTGGCGCTGGCCGCCGGAGAGCTGCGCGGGGTAGCGCGAACCGAGCGTCCGGGTCCAGGCCGGTGAGCTCGAGCAGCTCGCGCACGCGCTCGGCGCGGCGCGCCTTGTCCCAGCCGAGCAGCTCGGGGACCGTCGCGATGTTCTGCGCGATCGTGCGGTGCGGGAACAGCCCGATCTGCTGGATGACGTAGCCGATGTCGCGGCGCAGCGCCGCGGGCTCGCGCTCGCGCACGGACCGGCCGCCGAGGAGGATGTCGCCCTCGGTGATGTCGATCATGCGGTTCACCATCCGCATGGCGGTCGTCTTGCCGCAGCCCGACGGCCCGACGAGGACGCAGATCTCCCCGGCCGGGACCTCGAGCGAGAGCGCGTCGACGGCGGCGCCCTCGGCGCCGGGGTAGCGCTTCGTCGCGGAGCGGAACTCGAGCGGTTCCGCGGTGGGGGCGGTGTCGGTCATGGGAGCCTCAGATCCCCGCCGCGGTGCAGGCGCCGAACGAGATGACGTACTTCGGCTCGGGCATCTGGTCGTAGAGGCGCCGGACCGCGGGCGCCATCTTGTCGGTCACCGTGCCCGAGACGACCATGAGGTCGGCCTGGCGTGGGCCCGGGGCGAACGGGATGACTCCGAGGCGGATGAAGTCGTGACGGGCCATCGACGCGGCGATGAACTCGATGGCGCAGCAGGCAAGCCCGAAGTTGAACACCCACAGGCTGTAGCGACGGCCCCAGTTGAGGACGACCTTGATCGGCTCGGGAGCGTGCTCGGCGAGCGGACCTACGCGCGGGGACGGGAGGTCGACCGTCACGTCAGACCCAGCGCAGCAGACCGCGGCGGGCCGCATGGGCCAGGCCGACGACGAGGACGGTGATGAAGATGCCCATCTCGACGAGGCTGGCCTTGCCGAGGTTCGACGTCGCGGATGACCGTCGCCCAGGGGAAGAGGTAGACCGCGTCGACGGCGAAGATGACGTAGAGGTAGGCGTAGACGAAGTAGCGGACCCGGGTCTGGCCCCAGCCGAGCCCCACCGGGTCGACGCCCGACTCGTACGTGGTCAGCTTGGCCCGCGTCGGCGCCCGCGGGGCGAGCAGCCGGCGCGCCTGTCCTGCCGCGACGACGAGCAGGATCCCGGCCAGGACGACGGCACCCACGACCACGTAGCCGCCCATCAGCCGCGCCTCCCACGGCCGCGCGTCCCGGTCATGCGAGCCACCCTAGCGAGCGCCCCGCCGCGGTGGCCCACTCGACTCGAGCGGTCCGACGCCGGCACCGGTGGCTGTGAACGTGGCGGCACGAGTCCGAACCGCCACATATCGGTTCGGCCGCGATTACGTCGGTGTCGCTTGCTCGGCCGGTACCGTGAGCGCAAGCCGTGCGACGACGGTGTCGAGAGAAGAGGCTGGCGTGACGGACGTGCTCGCGAAGATCCCCCTTCTGGGGTGGGGGCCGCTCATCACCGTCGCCGCGATCACCGTCAGCTGCCTCATCATCGTGTTCCTGCTGTGGCGGAAGCACAAGGTGTGGAGCTCGCTGTTCATCGCGCTCTTCCTGGTGTTCGGCGTCAGCACCGCCGCAGCCGCCGTGAACATGCACTTCGCCTATTACGACAACGCCGCCGACCTGCTGGGCATGCCGACCTACCCCACCATCACCGGCAACGTCTCGGGACCCGACGTCAAACCGCAGCCCAACGGCGCGACCACGCAGATCACCGTCCCTGACACCGCCAGCAAGTTCGGGACGTACCAGGCCCAGGTATGGCTTCCGCCGCAGTACTTCACCAACACGCGCCAGCACTTCCCCGTCGTCTACCTCCTGCACGGGAACCCCGGGCAGCCGACCGACTGGCTGACCTCGGCCGGCGGGGCGGCGACGTTCCTCAACGTCGCGAACAGCGGCCACCCGGCCATCATCGTCATGCCGGAGGACATCCAGAACAACATCAGCGGGGACAGCCTCTGTGTCGACAGCGCCAGCCAGGGCAACGCGGAGACGTACATCACCAAGGACGTGATCGCGGCGATCGACCAGAACTTCCGCACCATCACCAACGCCAAGGGGCGGGCCGTCGGCGGCTTGTCGATGGGCGGGTTCTGTGCCCTCAACCTCGGCCTCAAGAACCCGGACCTCTACTCGGTCGTCATCGACCTGTCCGGAGAGACGGCGTCCGAGCCCGACACCCTCCCGGGAGGGAACCAGGCGCTCTACGGGGGTCGGACTGGCAGGCGAAGGCCGACGCGAACAGCCCCAGCAAGTACGTGTCGACGCTCGACGGCAGCAAGGGCCCGGCGATCTACCTGGGCAGCGGCACCGGTGACCCGCCGATCATCGCTGAGATGCAGGCGACCTGCCCAAGCTCCAGGCCCAAGGGTTCACGGTCGAGTTCCGACAGCTTCCCGGAGCGCACGAGTCACACCTACTGGAGCGCCGGCCTCAAGGACGCACTGCCCTGGGCGGTGCAGAAGCTCAGTCCGGCCTCCTGACCGGCAGTACGACTCGCCAGGGCAGGGAATCGCCCATCCCGCGGCACCGTTGACGCCGCCATGACTCGCATCGTCGCGCCCGCCGACTTCGGCGGCCCGGAACAGCTCGTCCTCACCGAGGTCCCGACCCCGGAGCCCGGTCCCGGCGAGGTCCGGGTCGCGGTGCGCGCCATCGGTGTCAACCCGATCGACTGGAAGATCTACAGCGGCGCCCTGGGCCGCGACCCACAGTCCCTGGGTGGCATCGGGTTCGAGCTGGCCGGCGTCGTCGACGCCGTGGGCGACGGGCGTCACGGACTGGGCGTCGGGCGACGAGGTCATCGCCGCTCAGGTACCCGGGAACGCGTACACCGACGCGGCCGTCGTCCCGGCCGCCGGGCTCCTCGCCAAGCCGGAGGGCCTCTCGTGGGAGCTGGCCGCGAGCGTCCCGGTCGCCGGCGGTACCGCCGCCCACGCGGTGGAGGCGGCCGGCGTCGGCGAGGGCGGGACGGTCCTCGTCCACGGAGCGGCCGGTGGTGTCGGCGGCCTGGTCGTCCAGCTGGCCGCGGCGGCGCGGCGCTCGCGTGATCGCCACGGCCAGCACCCGCAACCACGACTACCTGCGGTCCCTGGGCGCCGAACCGGTCGCCTACGGCGAGGGCCTCGAGGACCGGGTACGCGCCCTCGCGCCGGACGGTGTCGACGCCGCCATCGACACGGTCGGCACCGACGAGGCGATCGACGTCTCGCTGGCCCTCGTCGGCGACCCCCACCGGGTCGTCAGCATCGCCGGGTACCGACGGCGGGACACCGGCATCTTCCTCATCGGCGGAGGTGGCGACCCCGGCACCGAGATCCGCGACGCGGCCCGCCCCGAGGTGGCCCGGCTGCTCGCCTCCGGTGACCTGACGCTGCCGATCCAGGCGACCTACCCGCTCGAGGACACCGCCGAGGCGCACCGCGAAGGTCTCACCGGGCATACCCGCGGCAAGCTCGTCATCCTCCCCTGACCCGGGCGCGTCAGACGAACGCGCCGGTCCCCGTGATCGCGCGACCGACGATGAGCTGGTTCACCTCTCGGGTGCCCTCGTAGGAGTAGACCGCCTCGGCGTCGGCGAAGAACCGGACCAGGCCGTTCTCGAGCAGGATCCCGTTGCCGCCCATGACCTCCCGGGCGATGGCGACGGTCTCCCGCATCCGGCTCGAGACCGTCGCCTTGGCCATCGCGGCGTGCTCGTCCTTCTCGACGCCGGCGTCCTGCATCTGGGCCAGGCGGACCACCATGCCCAGCGACATGGTGATGTTGGCCAGCATCGTGGCCAGGTGGTCCTGCACGAGCTGGAAGCCGGCGAGCGGCTGGCCGAACTGCTCGCGCTCGAGGGTGTAGGCCAGGGCCGTCTCGTAGGCGCCCATCTGGAGGCCGACCGCGCCCCAGGCGACGCCGCCGCGGGTGATGCGCAGGACGTTGGCGGTGTCCTTGAACGAGCGGGCGTTCTCGAGCCGCTGGTCGTCCGGGAGCCGCACGTCCTCGAGGGTGATGTCGGCGTTCTGGACGCTCCGCAGCGCGATCTTCCCCTCGATCTTCGTCGCGGTGAACCCGGGCGTGCCCTTCTCGAGGACGAACCCGAGGACCTCCTCGCTCTCGACGTCGCGCGCCCACACGACGACGAGGTCCGCGAACGTCCCGTTGCCGATCCAGCGCTTCTGGCCGTTGAGCACCCAGTGGTCGCCGTCGCGACGCGCCGTCGTGGCCAGTCCCCCGGCGATGTCGGAGCCGTGGTCCGGCTCGGTCAGCGCGAACGCCCCCACCGCCGTGAGGTCGGCCATGCCCGGCAGCCAACGGTCGCGCTGCTCCGGCGATCCGCAGTGGTAGATGCTCGCGAACGCCAGTCCGGCGTGCACCCCGAAGAAGGTGCCGAACGACGGGTCCACCCGCGACATCTCCAGCGAGGTGAAGCCGCTGAACAGCCGCGAGAACGGCGGGTCGCGGAACCCCTCGTACGACCCGCCGACGATGTCCAGCTCGCGCAGCGGCGCGATGAGGTGACGCGGGAACTCCGCCTCGGCCCAGTACTCGTCGGCGACCGGCCGCACCTCGCGCTCGAGGAACTCGCGCAGCCGCAGGATCTCCTTCTGCTCGTCGGCCGGCAGCAGCGTCTCGTAGGCGTAGAAGTCGCCACGGTGCGGTTCGAGGTCGGCCATGGGGCCACCGTATGCGGCCAGCCCGCAACAACTGACCGTGCATGTCAGTCGTTGCGGTGACCGACGCCGATCGGCCACAACGAGCGACAGGGATGTCAGTTGTTGCGGTCCCCACCTCCGGGCACCACCCTCCGGGCGCCCGCCGGTTAGGTTGATGCCATGGCCGCCGCCAAGGGGACGTCACCCGCTGTCGAGATCGAGGTCGGTCCGCACACGGTCCGGGTGACCAACCCCGACCGCGTCTACTTCCCCAAGACCGGCTGGACGAAGCGCGACCTCGTCGACTACTACCTCAGCGTCGGCGACGGCATCGTCCGGGCGCTCTACGAGCGGCCGTGCATGATGCACCGGTTCCCCGAGGGCCTGGCCGGCGACAAGGTGCACCAGAAGCGGGTGCCACACGGGGCGCCGCCGTGGCTGGAGACGGTGCGGCTGACCTTCCCCCGGTGGAACCGCACCGCCGACGAGCTGTGCGTCACCGAGCTGGCCAGCGTGATCTGGGCCGTCCAGATGTCGACCGTCGAGTTCCACCCCTGGAACTCGCGGCGGGCCGACACCGAGTCCCCGGACGAGTGGCGCATCGACCTCGACCCGATGCCCCAGTGCGACTTCGCCACCGTGCGGCGGGTGGCCCACGTCGCCCACGAGGTGCTCGACGAGCTCGGGGCGACCGGCTTCCCCAAGACCTCCGGCGGCAAGGGGCTGCACGTCTACGTGCGCATCGTCCCGGAGTGGGGGTTCCAGGACGTCCGCCGCGCGGCGCTGGCGTTCGCCCGCGAGGTCGAGCGCCGGGCCGGCGGCGACGTGACGACGACGTGGTGGCGCAAGGACCGCGAGCCCGACGTCGTCTTCGTCGACTACAACCAGAACGCCCGCGACCACACCATCGCGAGCGCCTACTCGGTCCGCGGGGTCCCCGACGGCACGGTGTCGACGCCGATCCTCTGGGACGAGATCGACGACGTCGTCCCGGGCGACTTCACCATCGCGACCGTCCCGGCGCGGTTCGCCGAGAAGGGCGACCTGCACGCGACCATCGACGACACCGCCTACCGCCTCGACCAGCTGCTGGAGTGGGCGGAGCGCGACGAGCGGGCCGGCCACGAGACGCCCGAGGTCGGCGAGCCCGATGACGCCTGAGCGGACGCTGTCCGACGGCGTCGTCACCCTGCGGCCGGTGTCCGACGACGAGCGGGAGGAGTTCGCCGTCGAGGTCGGCGGCCGCGTCGTCGGCACGGTGCGCGTCCGCGACGTCGGCGACTCGACCGGCGAGATCACCTTCGCGCTCGAGGCCGCGCACCCGCGGCCGGGGGTATGCGACGCGCGCCGTCCGGCTGCTCGTCGAGTACGCGTTCGGTGCCCTCGGCCTCGGCCGCGTGCAGGCCCGGGTGGCGACGGACAACGCCGCCGCGGTCCGGGTGGCCCGGCGGGCCGGGCTGCGCAACGAGGGGGTCGTGCGGGTCGCCCTCGACGTCGACGCCGCGGACTACGCGCTGCTGGGCCGGCTGCGCGACGACCCGTCGCCGACCGAGCACGGTGGGTTCCGGGCGTTGCTCAACTCGTTCCTGCCGCGGAAACGGGTCATCGCCCAGGCGCTGGTCCGCGACGAGTCCGGTCGGGTGCTGATGTGCCACCCCACCTACAAGGACGACTGGGACCTGCCGGGCGGGGTCGTCGAGGTGCGCGAGTCCCCGCGCGAGGCGGCCGGACGCGAGGTGCTCGAGGAGCTCGGGCTGCGGCTGCCCATGGGCCGGCTGGTGCTCGCCGACTGGCTGCCGCCGTGGGGTGGCTGGGACGACGCCATGTGCCTGGTCTTCGACGGTGGCGTGCATCCGGTCTCGGTCCTCGACGGGTCGTGCTGCAGGCCCGCGAGATCCGCGAGACGGCGTTCTGCACCAGCGATACCGTGCACGCCCGAGCGGCCGACTACACCGCTCGCCGGGTCGACGCCGCGCTGTCCGCGGTCGACGGCAGCGGCGCGATCTTCACGGAGTCCGGCCGCCCGGTCTGACGTGGGTTCCTGCCGTCCGTCGCTCTGATGGTGGGAGCCTCCGACGCGCAACGGCGAGCGCGACATACGATGCTGGGAGAGGCCACCACGTGGCCGTCCCCAGGTGCCCGACGAATTCTGGTGATCCCAGCAATGCCCACCCCGACGTCGACAGCGTCCAACCCCTCGACCCCCGACACCGTCAAGCTCGACCGTGTCGTCATCCGCTTCGCCGGTGACTCCGGCGACGGGATGCAGCTCACCGGCGACCGGTTCACCACCGAGGCCGCCCTGCTCGGCAACGACCTGTCCACCCTGCCGAACTTCCCGGCCGAGATCCGGGCGCCGCAGGGCACCCTCCCGGGGGTCTCCAGCTTCCAGCTGCACTTCGCCGACCACGACGTGCTGACCCCGGGCGACGAGCCGGACGTGCTCGTCGCGATGAACCCCGCCGCGCTCAAGGCCAACCTCGCGGACCTCCCCCGCGGCGCGACGATCATCGCCAACACCGACGAGTTCTCCAAGCGCAACCTCGCGAAGGTCGGCTACCCCGCCAGCCCCCTCGAGGACGGCACGCTGGAGAGCTACCACGTCCACGCGCTCGCGCTGACGTCGATCACCGTCGAGGCCCTCGCGTCGTTCGACCTGAGCCGCAAGGACAAGGAGCGCGCGACCAACATGTTCGCGCTCGGCCTCCTGTCGTGGCTCTACACCCGGCCGATCTCGCTGACCGAGCGCTTCCTCACGACGAAGTTCGGCGCCAAGCCCGACGTGCTGGCGGCCAACCTCGCCGCCCTGCGGGCCGGGTTCAACTACGGCGAGACCACCGAGGACTTCGCCCACCGCTACGAGGTCGGGCCGGCCCCCATGCCGGCCGGTCACTACCGCAACATCACCGGCAACGTCGCGCTGGCCTACGGCCTGGTCACCGCGGCGCACCGGACCGGTCGCCCGTTGGTCCTCGGCTCCTACCCGATCACGCCGGCCTCCGACATCCTCCACACGCTGGCCGGCGCTCAAGCGGTTCGGCGTGACGACGATCCAGGCCGAGGACGAGATCGCCGGCGTCGGCGCCGCCCTGGGCGCCTCGTTCGGCGGCGCCCTCGGCGTCACGACGACGTCCGGTCCGGGCCTCGCGCTCAAGGCCGAGACCATCGGCCTGGCCATCTCGCTCGAGCTGCCCCTGGTCGTCTGCGACATCCAGCGCGGCGGTCCCTCGACCGGCCTGCCGACCAAGACCGAGCAGGCCGACCTGCTCCAGGCGATGTTCGGCCGCAACGGCGAGTCGCCGGTCGCGATCGTCGCGCCCCGGTCGCCGGCCGACTGCTTCGCCGTCGCCATCGAGGCGGTACGCATCGCGACGACCTACATGACGCCGGTGCTGATCCTGTCGGACGGCTACCTCGCGAACGGCTCCGAGCCCTGGTCGATCCCCGCGGTCGCCGACCTGCCGGAGCTCGGCGTCCGGCTCGCCACCGAGCGCAACGGCGTCGACGCCGACGGCAACGAGGTCTTCCACCCCTACCTGCGCGACCCGGACACCCTCGCTCGTCCGTGGGCCGTCCCCGGCACACCGGGACTCGAGCACCGCATCGGCGGCATCGAGAAGGCCAACATCACCGGGAACATCTCCTACGACCCCGACAACCACGACCTCATGACCCGGCTGCGGGCGGCCAAGATCGACGGCATCGCCCAGACCGTCGCCCCGCTGGAGGTCGACGACCCCGACGGCACCGCCGAGGTGCTCGTCGTCGGCTGGGGCTCGACCTACGGGCCGATCGCGGCCGCCGCGAGATCCCTTCGGGCGCAAGGCTTTCCCGTGGCGCAGGCCCATCTGCGCCACCTCAACCCCTTCCCGTCCAACACCGGTGAGGTCCTGTCCGCATACCGGCACGTCATCGTCCCCGAGATGAACCTCGGGCAGCTCTCGATGCTGCTGCGCGCGAAGTACCTCGTCGACGTCCAGTCGCACACCTCGGTGCGGGGGCTGCCGTTCAGCGCCGCCGACCTCGAGGACGTCATCCAGAAGGCAGTGACCGAATGACCGCAACACCGACCACGACCGACCTGGGTATGCCGGGGCACGGGCTCGCCGGAGTGCCCACCCTCCCCGCGGACGCCACGCCCCAGACCCGCAAGGACTTCACCTCCGACCAGGAGGTGCGGTGGTGCCCGGGCTGCGGTGACTACGCCATCCTCGCCGCCGTGCAGGGGTTCCTGCCCGAGCTGGGGCTGCGCCGCGAGAACGTCGTCTTCATCTCCGGGATCGGGTGCTCGTCGCGGTTCCCCTACTACCTCGACACCTACGGGATGCACTCCATCCACGGGCGCGCGCCGGCCATCGCGACCGGCCTCGCGACATCGCGTCCCGACCTGTCGATCTTCGTCGTCACCGGCGACGGCGACGCGCTGTCGATCGGCGGCAACCACCTCATCCACGCGATGCGGCGCAACGTGAACATGACGATCCTGTTGTTCAACAACGAGATCTACGGGTTGACCAAGGGGCAGTACTCCCCCACGTCGCGCGTCGGCCTGGTCACCAAGTCGACCCCGCTCGGGTCGGTCGACCACCCGTTCAACCCGGTCGAGCCTCGCGCTCGGGGCCGACGCGACGTTCGTGGCCCGCACCATGGACTCCGACCGCAAGCACCTGACCGAGGTGCTGCGCGCGGCCACCGCGCACCGGGGGACGTCGCTCGTCGAGATCTACCAGAACTGCCCGATCTTCAACGACGGCGTCTTCGACGTGCTCAAGGACCGCTCCGAGGGGCAGGCCCGGATCCTCCACCTCGCCCACGGCGAGGAGGTGGCCGCCGGCGTCAACGTCGTCGTGCGGCGCGACAACGGCACCCTCGACGTCGTGCCCCGCGACGAGGCCGACCCGGCCCGCATCGTGCGCCACGACGCGCACGCCGACGACCCGTCGGTCGCGTTCGCCCTGTCCCGGCTCGACGACCCGACCCTGGCCCACGTGCCGATGGGCATCTTCCGGGACGTGGAGCGCTCCAGCTACGACGACCTCGTGCGCGCCCAGATCGACGGCACCGTCACGGGCGCCGGTGGCCCGGCGACCGACCAGGACCTCGCCGACCTCCTCGCCGGGCGCGACTCCTGGATGGTCGAGACGGCCCCAGGGCGTGACCGACGCCGCAGCCACCCGACCGGCGGCGGCCACCGACGCTCCGCTCGACGAGCAGCGCAAGGGCGCGATCCAGGGGTTCTCCGCATACCTGGTCTGGGGCCTGTTCCCGCTGTACTTCCACGCCCTGGCGCCCTCGGGGGCGTGGGAGATCCTCGCGCACCGGATCCTGTGGACGCTGGTGTTCTGCTGGCTGGTGCTCACGATCCGGCGCGACTGGTCGTGGATCCGGCCGCTGCTGCGACGCCCGGCGTTCGTCGGCGGGATCGCCGTGGCCGCCGTGCTCATCGCCGTCAACTGGGTGGTCTACGTCGCCGCGGTGGCCGCCGGGAACGTCGCGGACGCGGCTCTGGGGTACTTCCTCAACCCCATCGTCACCGTGGGCCTCGGCGTCTTCGTCCTGCGGGAGCGGCTGCGACCGCTGCAGTGGGTGGCCGTCGGGATCGGTCTCGCCGCGGCGCTGTACCTGTCCATCGCCGCCGGCCGGGTGCCGTGGGTGGCGCTGGCCCTCGCCGGCAGCTTCGCCGGCTACGGGCTGCTGAAGAAGCGGCTGGGCGCCACCCTGCCGGCGCTGCACGGCCTCGCCGTCGAGACGACGGTCCTCACCCCGGTGGCGATCGGCCTGGTCGTCTGGCTCGGGCTCACCGGCGCAGCAGACCTTCACGACCGAGGGGCCGGTGCACACGTCCCTGCTCGTGCTCTCCGGCGCCGTGACGGCCGCGCCGCTGCTGCTCTTCGCCGCCGCGGCCCGGCGGGTCCCGCTGGTGACGATGGGGCTGCTGCAGTTCGTCACGCCGGTGATGCAGCTGCTCTGCGGCGTGGTGCTGCTCGGGGAGCGGATCTCGACGCAGCGCTGGGTCGGGTTCGGGATCGTCTGGGTCGCGCTGGTGATCCTCACCGTCGACTCGGTGCTCGGCGTGCGCCACCGCCGCCAGCGGGACGCCGCCGACGACGGGGTGTGCGAACCCGCACCCTGACCGGTCAGGACAGGTGGTAGGTCTCCCCGGCCGCGGGCCATGTCGCGCAGCTCGTCGGGCAGGTCGTCGCCGGCGGCGAGCAGCTCGGGGAGCAGCTCCCGTTCCCGGGTCAGCGCGCGGAAGGCCAGCCGCGCGGTGACGCCGTGGTCCGGCCGGTGGACGACGGTCACCTCGTCACCCGCTCGCACCGGTCCGGGCGTGACGACGCAGAGGTAGGCGCCGGACCGGGCCGCCACGGCGAAGGTCTTGAGCCAGCCCTTCTCGGCCATGTGGTCGCGGAACGTGCCGCAGGGGATGCGCGGGCCGGTCACCTGGAGAACGACGGTGTCACCGACCCGCCACCGCTCGCCGATGACCGCCTCGCTCACCTCGAGGCCGCTGGTGGTGAGGTTCTCGCCGAACATGCCGTCCCGCAGCTCACGGCCCAGGCGCTGCTCCCAGTCGTCGAGCTCCTCGCGGGCGTAGGCGTAGACCGCCTGCTCGTCGCCGCCGTGGTGCCCGTGGTCGCCGATCTCGTCGCCGACCAGGCCGCTGCCGGCTCCTTCGCGCTTGTCCCCAGGTGCCCGGATCTCGACGGCATCGGTGACGGGGCGCTTGTCGATGCCGGTGAGGCGGTGGCTGCGGCGGTTGGCGTTCGGCTGCAGGCGGCCGACGTTGACCGAGCGGAGGACAGCCACGAGGGGGCGGTCAGCCGACCCGGTCGACGACCGAGGTCACGAGCGAGGTGAGCGCCGCCTTGGCCTCCGAGTCGGGCAGGGGGCCCAACAGCGCGACGGCCTCGGCCCCGACGCCGCGCGTCGTCTCGCGGGCGTGCGTCAGGGCGGCGTTCGCCCGCAGCAGGGTCAGCGCCTCGGCCAGCCGGTCGTCGTCGCGCAGGTCGCCGGCCAGCAGCTCGTGCAGCCGCGCGTCGGCGGGGTCGTCGCTGCGGCGGGCGTAGAGGACGGCCAGGGTGTCGACGCCCTCGCGCAGGTCGGTGCCCGGGGTCTTGCCGGAGTCCATGGCGTCGGACGAGATGTCGATGAGGTCGTCGGCGAGCTGGAACGCCACGCCGATCTGCTCGCCGTAGGCGGCCATGCAGCTCGACGACCGGCTGGGGACAGCCGGCGAACATCGCGCCGTAGCGGGCGGCGGTCGAGATGAGCGACCCGGTCTTGTCGTGCAGGACGCCCAGGTAGTACTCCACCGGGTCGCCCCCCGGGGGGCAGGGCCGGTCGTCGCGGATCTGCCCGGCACAGAGCCGGACGAAGGCGCGCGCCTGGATGAGGACCGCCTCGGCGCCGAGCCCGGCGACGAGCTCCGACGCCTTGCCGAAGAGCAGGTCGCCGATGAGGATCGCGGTCGAGTTGCCGTACTTCGCGTTGGCGCTCGGGACGCCGCGGCGCACCTCGGCCTCGTCCATGACGTCGTCGTGGTAGAGCGAGGCGAGGTGGGTCAGCTCGACCCCGGCCGCGGCGGCCACGACGTGGTCGTTCGCGCCGGTACCGAGCTCCGCGGCGAGCAGCGTGAGCAACGGCCGCAGCCGCTTGCCGCCGGCCTCCGTGAGGTGGGCCGACGCCTGCGCGATGAGCGGGTCCTCGTGGTCGACGGTGGCCAGGATGAGGTCGTCGACGCGGGTCAGCCCGTCCTGGACCCGCGACGCCAGCTCGGGCGACAGGCCCGGGACGGCGAGCACGGGCGGTGAGGCGTTCACCCGTCCATCATCGCAGGCGACGACATCATCGAAGGAACTGGGAGGCGTTCCCCGCGAGGAGCAGAAGCGACGACGGGGCCACGCCGAGGACCAGCGTGAACAGCGCCCCGGCCCCGATCGCCACCTGGGTCAGCGCCGACGGCGTGACGACGCCGACGGTGTCGCCCTGGGGGTCGCTGAAGTACATCAGGACGATGACCCGCACGTAGACGAAGACCGTGATCGCGCTGCAGAGCAGCCCGACGACGACCATGACGGTGCCCATGCCGCCGCTGCGCAGCGCCGGCTCGAACACCGCGAACTTGGCCGTGAAGCCGGAGGTGAGCGGGATGCCGGCGAACGCCAGCAGGAGGAACGCGAAGATCGCCGCGGTGAGCGGGTGCCGACTGGCCCAGGCCGGCCCACTGGGTGAGCTGGGTCGCCTCGGACTGGTTCGACCGGTCGCGGACCAGACCGACGATGCCGAAGGCGGCGATGGTGATGCAGCCCGTAGCAGACGAGGTAGAACATGACCCCGCTGACGCCGGTCTTGTCGAAGGCCAGGACGCCGACGAGGATGAAGCCCGCGTGGGCGATGGAGGAGTAGGCGAGCATCCGCTTGATGTCGGTCTGGGTGACCGACAGGACCGCGCCGACGACCATGGTGAGGATCGCGACCACGGCGATGGCCGGGGCCCAGTCCCAGCGGTCGCCGGCGATGCCGACGTAGACCACGCGCAGGATCGCCCCGAACGCGGCGAGCTTGGTGCAGGCCGCCATGCACCCGGTGACCGGGGTCGGTGCGCCCTGGTAGGCGTCGGGCGTCCAGGCGTGGAACGGCACGGCGCCGATCTTGAACATCAGCCCGACGGCCACCAGCAGGATCCCGGGCAGCAGCAGCCCGTTCATCATCGACTGGCCGGTGCCGATCGCGTCGGCGATGTCGGACAGGTAGACCGAGCCGGAGTAGCCGAACAGCAGCGCGCGTGCCGAAGAGGAAGAACGCCGAGGAGAACGCCCCGAGCAGGAAGTACTTCAGGGACGCCTCCTGCGAGAGCAGGCGGCGTCGCCGGGCCAGGCCGACGAGGATGTAGAGCGGCAGGGAGAGCACCTCGAGGGCGACGAACATGGTGATCAGGTCGCCGGCCGCGGGGAACAGCATCATCCCGCCGACCGAGAACAACGCCAGCGGGAAGACCTCGGTGGTGGCCAGGCCGGCCCGCACCGCGAGCGCCTCCTGCCCGGAACCCGGGGTCGCCGCGCCCGGCGGCGTGAACGCGTCGGAGCCGACTCCCCCGAGGCGCTCGGCCATGGTGAGGACCCCCATGATGGACAGGAGGATGACCGCGCCCTGGAGGAACAGGGCCGGTCCGTCGATGACCACGGAGCCCTGACCCCGGCGCCGACCGCCAGCCCGGCTGTGGACGTCTGGTGGTTGACCGCCACGAGGACGACGGCGAGGAAGGCGCCGACGAGGCCGACGATGGTGACCGCCACCTGCACGGCGTACCGGTTGGTCCGCGGCACGAACGCCTCGACGAGGACGCCGATCAGGGCGAACCCGAAGACCACGAGCAGCGGCAGCAGCGCGGAGTAGTCGAGCGTCGCCGGGACGAACTGGGTGGGCAGCCGGGCAGAGCAGATGGCGCTCACTTCGCGCCTCCTTCCGCGTTGACCGGGACGATGGGCGCCGGGTCGACGACCCCCATGTGGTCGAGCGTCACCGACACCGCGGGGTTGATGACGTCGAGGACGGGCTTCGGGAAGAACCCGAGCACGAGGAACAGCGCGATGACCGGCGCCACGACCCACTTCTCCCGGGTGCCGAGGTCACGCGTCCCGGCGGCACTCTCGGGCCCGGGCCCGGTCGTCATCCGCTGGTACATCAGCAGGATGTAGAGCGCGGCCAGGATGATGCCGACCGTCGCGAACACCGCCGGCACCTGGTAGCGCTGGAACGTGCCGACCAGCATGAGGAACTCGGTGACGAAGGCGCCCAGCCCGGGCAGCGCGAGGCCGGAGAGCCCGGCGACGAGGAACGACCCGGCGAGCAGGGGCGTGACCCGTTGCCAGCCGCCGAAGTCGGAGATCCGCTTGCTGCCCCGCCGGTTGACCATCATCGCGGCGATCAGGAACATCGCCGCCGTGGAGAAGCCGTGGTTGACCATGTAGAGCGTCGAGCCCGCGAACCCGGACGTGGTCATGGCGAAGATGCCGAGCACGATGAAGCCGAAGTGGCTGATCGAGGTGTAGGCGATCAGCCGCATGACGTCGGTCTGGCCGATCGCCAGCAGCGCGCCGTAGAGGATCGAGATCACCGCCAGCACGATGACCACCGGCGTGGCCCACTGCGACGCCTCCGGGAAGAGCGGCAGGCAGAGCCGGATCATCCCGTAGGTGCCGACCTTGTCGAGGACGCCGACCAGCAGGGTGGCCGTCGCGGGCGTGGCCTCGGCGGCGGCGTCGGGCAGCCAGGTGTGCACCGGGACCATCGGCGCCTTGACGGCGAAGGCGAAGAAGAAGCCGAGGAACATCAGCCGTCCGGTGGTCGGGTCGAGGTGAGCCCGGTCAGGTTCTCGAGCAGGAAGCCGTCGGCACCGCCCGGGCCCGGCGAAGTAGAGCGCGATCACCGACGCCAGCATGAGAGCCCGCCGGCGAGCGAGAACAGCAGGAACTTCACCGCGGCGTACTGGCGCTGCGGACCGCCGAACTGACCCGATGAGGAAGTAGACCGGGATCAGCATGGCCTCGAAGAAGACGTAGAACAGGAACACGTCGGTCGAGGCGAAGACGCCGACCATGAACGTCTGCAGGACCAGCATCAGCGCGAAGTAGTTCTGCTGCGCGGGCCGGCGCGACGTCTCGGGCACGTCGTGCCAGGCGGCGAGCAGGCAGATCGGCGTGAGGACAGCGACAGAGCGATCAGCACCAGCCCGATGCCGTCGACGCCCAGCGCGTAGCTGACGCCGAACTGCGGGATCCACTGGTGCACCTCGGCGAACTGGAACTGGCCGTCCTCGGTCGACGCCGCCGTAGGCGACGGCGGCGAGGATGCCGGCGACGAGGGTCAGCGAGCGAGAAGCCGAGCGCGATCTGCTGGCCCGCGCGGCGACGCCGGCGCGGCAGCGCGAGCACGACGGTCGCGCCGACGAGCGGGCACGGCGCCGATGACGGTCAGCCAGGGGAAGCGCTCATCCGGCACACCCCAGGGCGCCGAGGATGACGACCACGCCGACCAGCATGGTCAGGGCGTAGGAGCGGACGAAGCCGTTCTGCAGCCTGCGCAATCGTGCCGAGAGGTCCCGCCGACCAGCGCGGCCGAGCCCGGCCGCCGCCCCGTCGACACCCTTGCCGTCGACGAAGACCAGCGAGCGGGTGAGGTACTCGCCGGGCCGCATCAGCAGCGCCTCGTTGACGTCGTCCTGGTAGAGGTCCTTGCGGGCGGCCGGGTGAGCACCGAGCCGGCCGGCGCGACGCTCGGCACCTCCTCGCGCACGTAGCGCAGCCAGGCGAGCGCCACGCCGGCGGCGATCAGCACCAGGGTCAGCGATGGTGAGACCAGCGGCGAGATGACCGGGTCGCTCTTCGGCGGCCTCCTCGACCGACGACCGGGGTCAGCCAGTGGTTGATCGCGTGGGTCGGCGCCGAGCGACGAGGCCGAGGAAGGCCGAGCCGACGGCCAGGATGATCATCGGCACCGTCATCAGCGCGGGCGACTCGTGCGGGTGCTGCGGCTCCTCGGTCCAGCGCTTCTTGCCCTGGAAGGTCATGAAGAACAGCCGGGACATGTAGAACGCCGTGATGCCGGCGCCGAGCAGCGCGGCCAGGCCGAAGACCCACGGCCGCCAGCCGTCGCCGATGAACGCCGCCTCGATGATCTTGTCCTTGCTCCAGAAGCCGGAGAACGGCGGGACGCCGAGGATGGCCAGCCAGCCGAGGCCGAAGGTCACCCAGGTGATCCTCATCAGAACCAGCAGCCCGCCGAACCGGCGCATGTCGACCTGGTCGTTCATGCCGTGCATGACCGAGCCGGCGCCGAGGAACATGCCGGCCTTGAAGAAGCCGTGGGTCAGCAGGTGGAAGATCGCGAACGCGTAGCCGACCGGGCCGAGGCCGGCGGCCAGCGTCATGTAGCCGATCTGGCTCATCGTCGAGGCGGCCAGCGCCTTCTTCATGTCGTCCTTGGCGCAGCCGACGATCGGCCCCGAACAGCAGCGTGATCGCGCCGACGATGGCCACCCCGAGCCGCGGCGTCGGGCGCCGCCTCGTAGATACGGGCTGGACCGCACGATCAGGTAGACGCCCGCGGTGACCATGGTCGCGGCGTGGATCAGGGCGGAGACCGGGGTCGGGCCGGCCATCGCGTCGCCGAGCCAGGACTGCAGCGGGAACTGCGCCGACTTGCCGCAGGCGCCGAGGAGCAGCAGCAGCCCCATCGCGGTGGCCGCGCCCTGGCTGGCCTGGCCGACGCCGGCGAAGACCGACGCGAAGTCGACCCGCCCGAACTGTCGAGAACATCAGCATGATCGCCACGGCGAGGCCGATGTCGCCGACCCGGTTGACCACGAACGCCTTCTTGGCCGCGGTCGCGTAGACCGGGTTGTAGTTCCAGAACCCGATCAGCAGGTACGACGCGAGGCCGACGCCCTCCCAGCCGACGAAGAGCAGCAGGTAGCTGTCGGCCAGGACCAGCAGCAGCATCGAGGCGACGAACAGGTTGAGGTAGGCGAAGAACCGCCGCCGGTCCGGGTCGTGCTCCATGTAGGCCACGGAGTAGACGTGGATCAGCGACCCGACGAAGGTCACCAGCAGGACGAACGCCATCGACAGCGGGTCGATCCGCAGCCCGGCCGACAGCTGGAACGGGCCGGCCGGCACCCAGTTGAACAGGTGCTGGTGCATCGCCCGCTCCGGCGGTGTCGCGGCCGAGCATCGACAGGATCATGACGGACGCCACGACGAAGGACGCCCACGAGAGGCCGACGGCCGAGGACGTGGCCGAAGCGTCGGTGCGCGCCCGCCGACGAGCAGGACCGGCGCACCGAGCAGCGGCAGCGCGACGAGCAGCCAGGCGTACGCGGTGATGCCGGTCGCGGCGGCAGCCGCTCCGTCAGCAGTGGCGAGGGTCAGCACGTGGGTGGCTCCTCTTCAGAGCTTCAACAGGTCGGCGTCGTCGACCGAGACCGATCGGCGGGCGCGGAAGATCGCCATGATGATGGCCAGGCCGACGACGACCTCGGCGGCGGCGACCACCATCACGAACAGCGCGACCACCTGGCCGTCGAGCGTGCCCTGGATCCGGGCGAAGGTGACGAACGCCAGGTTGGTGGCGTTGAGCATCAGCTCGACGCCCATGAAGACGATGATCGCGTTGCGGCGCAACAGGACCGTGGTCGCGCCGATCGCGAAGAGGATCGTCGCCAGGTAGATGTAGTTGGTCAGGCTCATCGCTGCGCTCCCCTCCTCGACCTCGCGCTCGATCGCGCCGTCGCCTCCTCGTAGGTCGTCGGGCGCAGGTTCTGCGCGCGGGACGTGCAGCACGCGGGAGACCGACAGCCTCGGCCGGCGTGCCGTCGGGCAGCAGGGCCGGGGTGTCGACCGCGTTGTGCCGCGCGTAGACGCCGGGGGCGGGCAGGCCGGCCTGGACGAGCCCGCGCTCGGCGGAACCGGCGCTGCGACCCGCCCGCTGGGTGACCTTCTCGACCAGCCGCTCGCGGTGCGCCAGCACCATCGCGCCGAGCGCGGCGGTGATCAGCAGGGCGCTGGTGACCTCGAAGGCCCAGACGTACTTGCCGAAGATCAGCGTCGGCGATGCCGGTGACGTTGCCGGGGTCCTCGTTGACGGCGTCAGGCACTTCGGGGCCGGCAGGGTGACCGAGCCGATCGCGGCGAACAGCAGGCCGCCGAGGCCGAAGCACAGGACGAGCCGGCCGCCGCTGGCCCTTGATCGTCTCGACGAGGGAGTCGGACGAGTCGACGCCGACCAGCATCAGGACGAAGAGGAAGAGCATCATCACCGCGCCGGTGTAGACGAACACCTGCACGATGCCGAGGAACTCGGCGCCCTGGACGATGTAGAACACGCCCAGGATCACCATGACCAGCGCGACGCAGATCGCCGCGTGGACGGCCTTCTTGGCGAACAGCAGCCCGAGGGCCGCGATCACCATGAGCGGCCCGAGGATCCAGAAGAAGACCGCTTCGCCGGTCGAGGTCATCGGCGCCTCCGATGTTCGGGGCGCTCACACCGAGCGTCTGCGGTGGCGCCGAACGCCCCGTCGTCGGCGACGGGCTGCGGGTGCCGGTGGCCCCAGGCCGACCGTCTCGTCGGTGACGTCGCCGGCGGTGCCGTCGAGGTCCTCGTTCTGGCGCCGGTGGGCGCGACCCACTCCTGCTGCTCGGGGGTCGCCGGGTCGACCTTGCCCTGGTAGTAGTCGCGCTCCTCCATGCCGTCGACCATCGGGTGCGGCGCCGGGAGCATGCCGGCCTGCAGCGGGGCGAGCAGCTGGTCCTTCTCGAAGATCAGCGCGGCCCGGCTGTGGTCGGCCAGCTCGTACTCGTTGGTCATCGTCAGCGCGCGGGTCGGGCAGGCCTCGATGCACAGGCCGCAGAAGATGCAGCGCAGGTAGTTGATCTGGTAGACGCGGCCGTAGCGCTCGCCCGGCGAGTACCGGCCGGCGCCGCCCTCGGTGTCGTCGTTGTCCGCGCCCTCGACGAAGATCGCGTCGGCCGGGCAGGCCCAGGCGCACAGCTCGCAGCCGACGCACTTCTCCAGGCCGTCGGGGTGCCGGTTGAGCTGGTGCCGGCCGTGGAAGCGCGGCGCCGTCGGCCGCTTGACCTCGGGGTACTCCTCGGTCTCCAGCTTGCGGAACATCGTCGAGAAGGTCACGCCGAAGCCGGCGATCGGGGCGAAGCAGGCTCTGCAGGAAGCCCGGCTCGTCGTCCGCCGCCGCCCGCCGCTCGGCCGGCGACGGCTTGGCCGGCGCCCGTGGGGGCACCCGCTTGGCCGGCGGGTGCGGCTCAGCCTCGGAGAAGCACGGACCGCCCTCGGGCGGGGCTGCTCGCCCTGCGGCTCCGAGAGGTCGCGGCCGGTCGAGTCGTCAGCCACGGACGTTCTCCTCGGTATGCGTGTCGTCGTCGGACGGGCCGCCGCCGCGAGCACCGACGGCGCGGGGCGTCGCGCCGGCCCTGAGCGTCTGGCCCGGCAGCGGCGGCACCGGGTGGCCGCCCGCGAACGGGTCGACCCTCGGTGGGCCGGAGGCCGCCTCGGCCTCCTCCTTGTCGGCCCGCCTCGTGTCGAAGAGCCACGAGCCGCCCAGCGCCACGATGGCGATCACCGCGATGGCGACGAGGATGGGCACGGGAAGTTGCGGCCGGCGATGGTCACGATGCTGTCGGTGAACAGCTGGGCGCCGCGGATGGCGGCCACGCAGACGATCCAGACCAGCGAGGCCGGGATGAGCACCTTCCAGCCGAACCGCATGAACTGGTCGTAGCGCACCCGCGGCAGCGAGCCGCGCAGCCAGACGAAGAAGAACAGGAACATCCAGAGCTTGACGACGAACCAGATGATCGGCCACCAGCCGGTGTTGAACATGTCGTGGTTGATCAGGCTGATCGGCCAGCGGCGCCCGCCAGCCGCCGAGGAACATCGTCGTGGCCAGCGCCGAGACGGTGACCATGTTGACGTACTCGGCCAGGAAGAACAGCGCGAACTTCAGCGAGGAGTACTCGGTGTGGAAGCCACCGGTCAGCTCGCCCTCGCCCTCGGCCAGGTCGAACGGCAGCCGGTTGGTCTCGCCGACCATCGTGACGACGTAGACCGCGAACGAGAAGAACGCCGGGATGATGAACCACAGGCGGCTTCTGCTCGGCTGACGATCTGCGAGGTCGACATCGACCCGGCGTAGAGGAAGACCGCGACCAGGCTCAGGCCCATCGCGATCTCGTAGGAGATGACCTGGGCCGAGGAGCGCAGCGCGCCCAGCAGCGGGTACGTCGAGCCGGAGGACCAGCCGCCGAGCAGGATGCCGTAGACCCCGACCGAGGCCACGGCCAGGATGAACAGCACGGCGACCGGGGTGTCGGAGAGCTGCAGCGGCGTCGTGTGCCCGAACACGTCGACCGTCGGGCCCGAACGGGATGACCGCGAAGCGACACGAAGCACATCGCCGCCGCGATGGCCGGGCGCGAGGATGAAGACGATCTTGTCCGCGCCCTTGGGGATGATGTCTTCCTTCAGGGCCAGCTTGATGCCGTCGGCCAGGGTCTGCAGCAGGCCGAACGGGCCGGTGCGGTTGGGGCCCGGGCGCTGCTGCATCCGGCCGATGACCCGGCGCTCGAACCAGATCACCAGCAGCGTGGTGACGACCAGGAAGACGAAGATCACCAGCGCCTTGACCAGGACGATCCAGCCGTTGTCCTGGGCGAAGCTGACCGCCGGGGTTGTCGGATGGCCGCGGCAGCCGTCGAGCCGACGGTCGTGCGGCGAGCAGGCTCATGCGACCACATCCGCCGACGGTGGACGGTCGGGCGATGCCGACGATCGGCGCCGGCACTGACCCGCAGGCTCTCGTGGACCGTGCACGGACTGGGAGTCGGTCGGCAGCCAGACCACGCGGTCCGGCAGGTCGTCGACGACGACCGGCAGGGTGATCTGGCCGGCCGCGGTCGACACGACGACGTCGGCGCCGTCGAGCGACGCCGATCTCGCGCGGCGGTCGGCGGCCGAGAGCCGGGCGACCGGCGCGGGTCGCGGTGCCGGCGAGGTAGGGCTCGCCGTCCTGCAGCCGACCGTTGTCGAGCAACAACCGCCAGGTGGCCAGCACGGCCTCGTTGGGCTTCGGGCTGCGGCGGCTCGCCGGCGGCCGACGTCGGGCGCCGCGCCGCGCGCGCCGTCCCACGGCCCGAGCGCGGCGAGCTCGGCCCGGATCGAGGCCAGGTCGCGCAGCCCGAGGTGCACGTCCAGCTCGCCGGCCAGCAGGTCGAGCACGCGGTAGTCGCTCATCGCGTTGGAGCTCAGGACGGCCTGCGAACGGGCGGCGCGCGCCCTCCCAGTCGAGGAACGTGCCGGCCTTCTCCTCGGCCGCGGCGACCGGCAGCACGACGTCGGCCCGCGCGGTGACCGCGCTCTGCGCGGATCTCCAGCGAGACCACGAAGCGGCGCGGCGTCCAGGGCGGCCAGCGCGGCCTGCGGGTCGGGCAGGTCGGCGGGGTCGACCCCGCCGACGACCAGGCCGCCGAGCTCGCCGGCGCGCGGCGGCGAGGATGCCGGCGGTGTCGCGGCCGGCTGCGGCCGGCACACTCGTCGTCTCCCAGGCGGTTTGGAGTCGACCCGGGCTGCGGCGTCGTCGACCGGGCGGCCGCCGGGCAGCAGGTCCGGCAGCGCGCCGGCCTCGAGCGCACCGCGCTCACCGGCCCGCCGCGGGACCCAGGCCAGCCGCGGCGCCGGTGGCCTCGGCCAGCGCGGCGTACGGCGGACAGGGCGCCCGGCGAGCCGCCGCCAGCCGCTCGCCGACCAGCACGATCGCGCCGTCGGCCGGAGCAGGTCGACGCCGACGTCGGCCGGCCTTGGAGCCGGCGGCGAGGGCCTGCAGCGACCTCGGCCTCGGTGCCCGGGCGCGCCGGCGACCAGCCGGCCGGCGAGCTTGGTCAGGCCGCGCGTCGCCCAGGGCGCGACCGCAGACGACCTGCGGTGCCGTGCTTGCGGACGGCCTTGCGCAGCCGCAGGAAGACGATCGGCGACTCCTCCTCGGGCTCGAAGCCGACGAGCAGCACGGTCTTGGCGGCCTCGAGGTCGGCGTACGTCACGCCGCCGGTGGCCGGGCCGGTGCCCACCACGGACGAGGCCAGGAAGTCGGCCTCCTCGGCCGAGTGCGGCGCGGGCCCGGAAGTCGATGTCGTTGGTGCCCAACGCGACTCGGGCGAACTTGGCGTAGGCGTAGGCGTCCTCGTGGGTGACCCGGCCGCCGACGAGCACGCCGACGCCCTGGGCCTTCGCGGCCGCCAGCCCGCGCGCCGCGACCTCGAGCGCCTCGGGCCAGGACGCGACCCGCAGCTCGCCGGTCTCCTCGTCGCGCACCATCGGGTGGGTGAGCCGGTCGGCGGCGCGGGAGTAGGTGAAGGCCCAGCGGCCCTTGTCGCAGTTCCACTCCTCGTTGACCGCCGGGTCGTTGCCGGCCAGCCGGCGCAGCACCTGGCCGCGGCGGTGGTCGCTGCGGATCGAGCAGCCGGACGCGCAGTGCTCGCAGACGCCGGGCGTGGAGACCAGGTCGAACGGGCGGGAGCGGAACCGGTACGCCGCGCCGGTCAGCGCGCCCACCGGGCAGATCTGCACGGTGTTGCCGGAGAAGTAGCTCTCGAACGGCTGCTGCTCGTAGATGCCGACCTGCTGCAGCGCGCCGCGCTCGAGCAGCTCGATGAACGGGTCGCCGGCGATCTGGGCCGAGAACCGGGTGCAGCGCGCGCAGAGCACGCAGCGCTCGCGGTCGAGCAGCACCTGGCTGGAGATGTTGATCGGCTTGGGGTAGGTCCGCTTGACGTCCTCGAACCGCGAGGTGCCGCGGCCGTGCGACATCGCCTGGTTCTGCAGCGGGCACTCGCCGCCCTTGTCGCAGACCGGGCAGTCCAGCGGGTGGTTGATGAGCAGCAGCTCCATCACGCCCTGCTGGGCCTTGTCGGCGACCGGCGAGGTCACCTGGGTCTTGACCACCATGCCGGCGGTGACCTCGATCGTGCAGGAGGCCTGCGGCTTGGGCATCGGGCGCAGCTGGCCGTCCGGGCCGGGCGTCGCGATGTCGACCAGGCACTGCCGGCAGGCGCCGACCGGCTCGAGCAGCGGGTGGTCGCAGAACCGCGGGATCTCGATGCCGACCTGCTCGGCGGCCCGGATCACCAGGGTGCCCTTGGGCACCGCTGACCTCGGCGCCGTCGATGGTCAGCGAGACCAGGTCGTCCGGGCGGCGCCGCCGGCGTCGGCGTGCCGCCGGCGGGTCGTCGGTCGACGTCGTGGTCATCAGGCGCGTCACCGCTCTCGGTCGTGCTGGGCGAACAGGGTGGACGCGGCCGGGTCGAACGGGCAGCCGCCCTCGGTCAGGTGCTGGAGGTACTCGTCGCGGAAGAACCGGATGCTCGACTGGCGATCGGGCTGACCGCGCCGTCGCCCAGCGCGCAGAACGAGCGGCCGAAGATGTTGTCGCAGATGTCGAGCAGCTTGTCGAGGTCCTCCTCGGTCGCCCTGGCCGTGCTCGAGCCGGTGCAGGATCTGCTTGAGCCAGTAGGTGCCCTCGCGGCACGGCGTGCACTTGCCGCAGGACTCGTGCGCGTAGAAGTCGGTCCAGCGCTAGGTCGCGCGGACCACGCAGGTGGTCTCGTCGAAGATCTGCAGCGCCCGGGTGCCGAGCATCGAGCGGGGCGTCCGGGTTGTCCGGGGTGACCGGCGCGCACCGACTCGAAGTCGAGCGGCACGTCGAGGTGCTCGTCGGTGAGCAGCGGTGTCGACGAGCCGCCGGGCGTCCAGAACTTCAGCTTCTTGCCGCCGCGCATGCCGCCGGCCATGTCGAGCAGCTCGCGCAGGGTGATGCCGAGCGGCGCTTCGTACTGGCCCGGGCCGGGTGACGTGCCCGGACAGGCTGAACAGCCCGAAGCCCTTGGACCGCTCGGTGCCCATCGAGCCGAACCAGTCGGCGCCCTTGCGGACAGATCGAGCGGCACGGAGGCGATCGACTCGACGTTGTTGACGACCGTCGGGCGGGCGTAGAGGCCGGCCACGGCGGGGAACGGCGGCTTGAGCCGGGGCTGGCCGCGGCGGCCCTCGAGCGAGTCGAGCAGCGCGGTCTCCTCGCCGCAGATGTAGGCGCCGGCGCCGGCGTGCACGGTGATCTCCAGGTCGAAGCCGGAGCCGAGGATGTTCTTGCCGAGGTAGCCCTTGGCCTATGGCCTCCTCGACCGCGCGCAGCAGCCGGCGGTAGACGTGGACGACCTCGCCGCGGACGTAGATGAAGGCGTGGTTGCAGCCGATCGCGAAGGACGTGATGATCACGCCCTCGATCAGGAACTGCGGCGTGGCCAGCATCAGCGGGATGTCCTTGCAGGTGCCGGGCTCGGACTCGTCGGCGTTGACCACGAGGTAGCGCGGGCCGCCGTCCGGGGGCGGCAGGAAGCCCCACTTCATGCCGGTCGGGAAGCCGGCGCCGCCACGGCCGCGCAGGCCGGAGTCCTTGAGGCCTGGCGACCAGGTCGGCCTGGCTCATGCCGAAGGCGGCCTTGCAGGCGCCGGTAGCCCGTCGTGGTCCTCGTAGGTCTTCATGCGTCCAGGACTCGGGGTCGTCCCAGAACTTCGTGAGGATCGGGGTCAGCTGGTGGCTCACGCGGTCCCGCCCTTCTTCTCGCTGCCGTCGGCCGCCGCGGTTGCGGCGGAGCGCGTCGGCCGGGAGCTCGTCCGGCTCGTTGGAGGGGCTGTCGGTGGACCCGGTGCGGCGGGACGAGTCCACGGGCACGTCGGCCGGGACCGGGCGCCGACGCGGCGCCGCCGGCCGGAGCGGACTCGCTCGGCCGTGTGCTCGTCGCCGACGGCGTCGGCGGAGCGGGGCCGTCCACCCGCGCCGGTGGCGAGCCGCAGCCCGAGGACCGAGGTCGCGCCGGCGCGCCGACGCCCTCGTCGGCCCGGCCGTCGGAGAACCCGGCGAGCACCCGGGAGACCTGCTTGAAGGTGCGACGCTGTCGGCGCCCCGGGTCGGCTTCGACGGTCTTCCCGGCCCGCAGGTCGTCGACCAGCTCGGCGGTGGACTCGGCGTCTGGTTGTCGAAGAACTCCCAGTTGACCATCACCACCGGCGCGAAGTCGCAGGCGGCGTTGCACTCGACCCGCTCGAGGGTGATCCGCCGTCGTCGGTCGTCTCGTCGTGGCCGACGCCGAGGTGGTCGCTGACGCTCGTCGAAGATCTGGTCGCCGCCCATGATCGCGCAGAGCGTGTTGGTGCAGACGCCGACGGTGTACTCGCCGTTGGGGTGCCGCTTGTACTGCGTGTAGAAGGTCGCGACCCCGCTGACCTCGGCGGTCTCAGGTCGAGCAGCTCGGCGCAGAACTCGATGCCGCGGCGGTGACGTAGCCCTCCTCGCTCTGCACCAGGTGCAGCAGCGGCAGCAGGGCCGAGCGCGCCTGGGGGTAGCGCGCGATGACCGCGTCGGCGTCCGTATGCAGCTGGGCCAGCACGTCGTCGGGGTAGGGCGTCTTGCTGTCCGGGCTCACCCGGAAGTGGCCGGAGGCCTGGGCGCCAGCGGTCGCGTAGTCGCTCGACATCAGCGGTCGACACCTCCCATCACGGGGTCGATCGAGGCGACCGCGACGATGACGTCGGCGATCTGGCCGCCCTCGCACATCGCCGCCGTGGCCTGCAGGTTGTTGAAGGACGGGTCGCGGAAGTGCGCGCGGTAGGGCCGGGTGCCACCGTCGGAGACCACATGGCAGCCGAGCTCGCCCTTGGCGCACTCGACCGCGACGTAGACCTGGCCCGGCGGCACCCGGAAGCCCTCGGTCACCAGCTTGAAGTGGTGGATCAGGCGACTCCATCGAGGTGCCCATGATGTTGCTGATGTGGTCGAGGCTGTTGCCCATGCCGTCGCCGCCGATGGCCAGCTGGGCCGGCCAGGCGATCTTCCGGTCGGCGACCATGACCGGGGCGCCGGGCTCGTCGGCCTGCAGCCGGTCGGCGGCCTGCTCGATGATGCGCAGCGACTCGTACATCTCGTCGAGGCGGATGCGGAGCCGGCCGTAGGCGTCGCAGGTGTCGCGGGTGACCACGTCGAAGTCGTAGGTCTCGTAGCCGCAGTAGGGCTGCGCCTTGCGCAGGTCGTGCGGGAGGCCGGTCGAGCGGAGCACCGGCCCGGTGATGCCGAGCGCGATGCAGCCGGTCAGGTCGAGGTAGCCGACGTCGACCGTGCGGCCCTTGAGGATCGGGTTCTCGTGGAGCAGCGCCTCGAGCTCCCTCAGGCCGCGGCGGACCTGGGGCACCATGTCGCGGATGTCGTTGTAGCGCCGCGCGGCGGGTCCTGGGCGACGCCGCCGGGGCGGATGTAGGCGTTGTTCATCCGCAGGCCGGTGATCATCTCGATGACCCGCAGGATGCGCTCGCGCTCGCGGAAGCCGACGGTCATCACCGTCGTCGCGCCCATCTCCATGCCGCCGGTGGCGAGGGCCACGAGGTGGGAGGAGATCCGGGTCAGCTCCATCATCAGGACGCGGATCGTCGTGGCCCGCTCGGGGATCTGGTCGGTGATGCCGAGCAGCTTCTCGACCCCGAGGCAGTAGGCCGTCTCCTTGAACATCGGCGTGAGGTAGTCCATGCGGGTGCAGAACGTCACGCCCTGGGTCCAGTTGCGGAACTCCATGTTCTTCTCGATGCCGGTGTGCAGGTAGCCGATCCCCGCCCGGGTCTCGGTCACCGTCTCGCCGTCGATCTCGAGGATCAGCCGGAGCACGCCGTGGGTCGACGGGTGCTGCGGGCCCATGTTGACGACGATGCGCTCCTCGCCGAGCGACGTCGCCTCGTCGACGACGTCGTCCCAGTCGCCGCCGCCGGAGGCGTTGACGACGAAGGCACCCTCGGCGGCCGCTCGTCGGCCGGTGGTGCCGTAGGGGTCGCTGCCGCGACCGTGCCTGTCGGTTCGTCGTCGTGCTCATGTCAGTTGTAGGACCTGCGCTGGTCGGGCGGCGGGATCTCGCGCCCTTGTACTCGACGGGGATGCCGCCGAGGGGGTAGTCCTTGCGCTGCGGGTGGCCGGGCCAGTCGTCCGGCATGAGGATCCGGGTCAGCGCCGGGTGGCCGTCGAAGAGGATCCCGAACATGTCCCAGGTCTCCCGCTCGTGCCAGTCGTTGGCGGGGTAGATCTCGACGATCGACGGGATGTGCGGGTCGGTGTCGGGGCAGGTCACCTCGAGCCGGATCCGGCGGCCGCCGTTGGTGATCGAGAGCAGGTGGTAGACCGCGTGCAGCTCGCGGCCGGTCTCGTGCGGGAAGTGCACGCCGCTCACGCCGAGGCACATCTCGAAGCGCAGGCCGGGCTCGTCGCGCAGGGCCCGGGCCACCGCCGGCAGGTGCTCGCGGCGGACGAACAGCGTCAGCTCGCCGCGGTCGACGATGACCTTCTCGACCGCCTCGGCGAAGGAGGCGGAGCCGCCGACCAGCGCGCGCTCCAGGGTGTCGGCCACCTCGTCGAATACCCGCCGTAGGGCCGCTGAGCCGCGCCCGGCAGCAGGATCGGGCTGCTCAGCCCGCCGTAGCCGGTGGTGTCCTGGCCGTTGGACGCGCCGAACATCCCGACCCGCTCGCCGATGACGACGGGGTCCGGGTGGTGCCCGGCGCCGCCGGGCAGGTTGCCGGCGTACTGCTGTGCCGCCTCCTGGCTGCCCGCCGTCGCCGGCGGGACCGAGCCCTCCCGCGGCGGAGCGGCGGCGGGGTCGGTGCCGGTGGCGCCTTCGGGACCGTCCGAGGGCGGCTTCGTGAAACCCTCGGGCGCGCCGCGCCGGAACCCGGAGTGCCCGGAGTACTCGTCACGCCAGCAGTCCCTTCATGGCGTGCGTCGGGGTCGCCTTGAGCGCCGCCTGCTCGGCCGCGCGCGCCGCGTTCTCGCGGTTGACGCCGAGCGGCATGGCCTGGATCTCCTGGTGCAGCGTGATGATCGCGTTGAGCAGCATCTCCGGTCGCGGCGGACAGCCGGGCAGGTAGATGTCGACGGGCACGATGTGGTCGACGCCCTGGACGATCGCGTAGTTGTTGAACATCCCGCCCGAGCTCGCGCACACGCCCATCGAGATGACCCACTTGGGGTCGGGCATCTGGTCGTAGACCTGGCGGACGACCGGCGCCATCTTCTGGCTGACCCGGCCGGCGACGATCATCAGGTCGGCCTGGCGGGGGGTCGCGGAGAACCGCTCCATGCCGAACCGCGCGATGTCGTAGTCGGGGGTGCCCACGGCCATCATCTCGATGGCGCAGCAGGCGAGGCCGAAGGTGGCCGGCCACATCGAGCTCTTGCGCATGTAGCCCGGCGAGACCCTCGACCGTCGACAGCAGGAAGCCTGCCGGGAGCTTCTCTTCGATGCCCATGTCGTGCCTCTCGTCAAGCCGTGCGTCGGTACCGGATGCTGCTGGGGGTGCTGGGGACTAGTCCCACTCGAGCCCGCCGCGCTGCCACACGTAGGAGTAGGCGACGAACACGGTGACGATGAACAGGACCATCTCGACGAGGGCGAACAGGCCGAGCTGGTTGAAGGCCACCGCGAAGGGATAGAGGAACAGGCTCTCGACGTCGAAGATGATGAAGAGCATCGCCACGAGGTAGTACTTGATCGGGAAGCGGCCGCCGCCCTCGGGGTGCGGGGTCGGCTGGATCCCGCACTCGTAGGCCTCCATCTTCGCGCGGTTGTAGCGCTTCGGCCCGACGACGAGGCTGGTGCCCACGGAGAGCACCGCGAACAGCAGACCCAGGGCGAGCAGGAACAGCAGCGGGATGTAGGAGTTGGTCATCGCGCATACCCCTTCCGTTGGTCACCGCGGTGGCGTTCCACGGGTCTCACGAGCTCTCCACTGCCGGACGATTCCATCCTAGGGTCGGCTCTCGTCACGCGTCCGGAGCCATCGTGGACAGCGCCTGGATGATCCGGTCGTCGGCCCGCCCGCCGTGCTGCTCGGGCAGGTTGGCCATGATCTTGAGCAGGAACCGCATGAGGGTCGTGCGCGGCAGCCCGTACTTCGTGGCGAGCCGCATGACCTCGGGGTTGCCGATGGCCCGGGCGAACCAGCGGCCCAGGGTGTAGTAGCCGCCGAGGGCATCCTTCATCACCCGCGGGTAGGACGACAGCACCCGCTCACGGCCGGCGTCGTCGGCGCGGGCGAACGCCTGGGCGATCACCTCGGCCGCGAGCCGGCCGGACTCCATCGCGTAGGCGATGCCCTCGCCGTTGAAGGGGTTGACCATGCCGCCGGCGTCGCCGACCAGCAGGAGCCCGTCGGCGTAGTGCGGCTGGCGGTTGAAGCCCATCGGCAGGGCGGCGCCGCGGATCGGGCCGACCATCGTCTCGTCGTTGTAGGTCCACTCCTCGGGCATCGTCGCGACCCAGCGCCGCATGACGTCCTTGTAGTCGACGTTGCCGAACGCCTTGGAGGTGTTGAGGATCCCGAGGCCGAGGTTGGACGTGCCGTCGCCGACGCCGAAGACCCAGCCGTAGCCGGGCAGGAGGACGCGCTGACCCGGGTTCTTCGGGTCGTCGACCCACAGCTCCAGCCACGACTCGAGGTAGTCGTCGTCGGTGCGGGGCGAGGTGTAGTAGGTGCGCACGGCGACACCCATCGGCCGGTCGTCGCGCTTCTGCCGGCCCATCGACAGCGAGAGCCGGGAGGAGTTGCCGTCGGCGGCCACGACCAAGGGCGCCCGGTAGGTGAGGACCGGTCCGGAGCTGCGGCCGTTCTCGTCGACGGCGCGCGCGGTGACGCCGGCGATCCGTCCGGACCCGTCGAGGACCGGGCCGGTGACGTTGGTGGCCTCGAGCAGCCGGGCCCCGTGCTTCACCGCGTGGCGGGCCAGGATGTCGTCGAAGTCCATCCGGGTGCGGACCAGCCCGTAGGGCGGGAACTCCGAGGTCTCGGGCCAGTCGAGGGCGAGGGTCAAGCCGCCGCCGATGATCCGCAGCCCCTTGTTGCGGACCCAGCCGTCGTCCTCCGGGTGCGGGATCCCGAGGGTGACGAGCTCGCGGACGGCGCGCGGCGTCAGGCCGTCGCCGCAGACCTTCTCGCGCGGGAAGGTCGTCTTCTCGAGGAGCAGGACGTCGAGGCCGGCCATGGCGAGGTAGGCGGCCGTGGCCGAGCCGCCGGGACCGGCGCCCACGACGATGACGTCGGCGGTGCCCGCCTCGGACCCCACGAGCGGCCCGGTGACCGGATCGTCAGCCGGCCCAGCGACCGGCCCAGCGGCCGACTGCGCGGCTGCGTCCATGGCGCCCATCATTCCGTCCGTCGAAGTGCTTGTGAAGATGTTCACGAACTCCACAGCACTCTATGCCCGCGTGGAGAGCCTTGTCTGCTCAGGCATACCTAACCCGGATCGGCGGACCTAAACCTCGCGTCACGCGGTGGCGCGGTGCAGCGCCACGATCCCGCCGCTGAGGTTGCGCCACGCGACGTCCCGCCAGCCGGCGTCCTGGACGGTCACCGCGAGCTCGCGCTGGGACGGCCAGGCCTGGATCGACTCGGCGAGGTAGACGTAGGAGTCGGGGCTGGACGACACCCGGCGGCGCCACGCGGGGCAGCGCGCGCCATGAGGTAGCGGAGGTACACCTCCCGGAAGGGGCCGTTCACCGGCCGGCTGAACTCGCAGACGACGAGCCGGCCCCCGGGCCGGGTCACGCGGCGGAACTCCGCCAGAGCGGCAGCCGGGTCGGCCACGTTGCGCAGCCCGAACGACATCGTCACCGCGTCGAAGGCGCCGTCGGCGAACGGCAGGTGCATCGCGTCGGCCGCCGTGAACGGCATGTCGGGGCGGCGGCGGCGGCCGACGCGCAGCATGCCGAGCGAGAAGTCGGCGGGGACGACGTCGACCCCGAGGTCGGCGAGCGGCTCCGAGCTGGTGCCGGTGCCCGCCGCGATGTCGAGGACGCGGTCCCCCGGCCGGGCGCCGAGCGCGGTGATCGTCGCCTTGCGCCAGAGCCGGTCCTGGCCGAGGGAGAGCACGTCGTTGGTGAGGTCGTAGCGCGCCGCCACACCGTCGAACATCTGCGCGACGTCGGACGGGTCCTTGTCGAGGGTGGCGCGCTTCACACGGCCCATTGTGGCGCAGCCGGGCGCCGGGTCCCGCGTCGCGGCCACCCTCCGCGCACGGACGTAGAGTGATCCGCGATGTCCAGCCTTCCCGGGACCGCCGCGACGGCGACGCCCCCGCCCAGCGGGTCGCCGCTCGTCGTGCGCACCCATTCCATCCCGGACCCGGGAGCCCTGCTCGCGTTGCTGCCGCAGGCGGCGCCCGAGGAGCTCGTGTCGTGGGTCCGGCACCGCGAGGGGCTCGTCGGCTGGGGCCGCGCGGCGACGTTCACCGCGTCCGGGCCGGACCGGTTCGCCCTGGCCGACCAGTGGTGGCGCGACATCGTCGCGCACGCCGTCGTCCGTGACGAGGTGCACCAACCCGGTTCGGGCCCAGTGGTGTTCGGGTCACTGCCGTTCGCCGACGACTCCGCCGACCCGGGAGTGATGGTGGTTCCGGAGGTCGTCGTGGGCCGACGCGGTGACCGCTGGTGGGTGACGACGATCGGCCACGACGCGCAGCTGCCACCGATCCCGACGCTCGGGCCCACCGCGCCCGGGGTGGCTCCGGTCGACGTGGCGTTCGGCACCGGCGCACTCACGGCGTCGGACTGGAAGCAGTCGGTCAGCCGGGCGGTCGAGCGGATCAACCGCGGCGAGGTCGACAAGGTGGTGCTCGCGCGCGACCTGCGGGTCCGCGCATCGGCGCCGATCGACGCCCGTTGGGTGCTGGGCCAGCTCGCCGAGCGCTACGCGCGCACCTGGACGTTCGCGGTCGGCGGCCTCGTCGGCGCCACGCCGGAGCTGCTGGTCCGCCGCGACCAGGGACTTGTCCTCTCCCGCGTGCTGGCCGGCACCATCCGGCGCACCGGCGACGACACCCGCGACCTCGCGCTCGCCGCCTCGCTCGCGCGGTCCAGCAAGGACCTCGAGGAGCACGAGTACGCGGTTCGCTCGGTCGCCGACTCGCTGGCGCCGCACTGCTCCTCGATGAACGTGCCCGAGACGCCGTTCGTCCTCCACCTCAGCAACGTCATGCACCTGGCCACCGACGTGGCCGGCGTCGCGGCCGACACCGCCACGTCGCTGGCGCTCGCTGCGTCGCTGCACCCGACCGCCGCCGTGGGCGGCACCCCGGCCGCCGTGGCGGTCCCCCTCATCGCCGAGCTCGAGGGCATGGACCGCGGTCGCTACGCCGGGCCGGTCGGGTGGATGGACGCGTCCGGCGACGGTGAGTGGGGAATCGCGTTGCGCTGCGGGCGTTTCGACGACGCCGACCCGAGCGCGATGCGGCTGTTCGCCGGGTGCGGGATCGTCGCCGGCTCGGACCCGGAGGCCGAGGCCGCCGAGGCCGAGGCCAAGTTCCTCCCGATGCGCGACGCCCTGACCTCGACCTAGCCCCGCACGAACGAACCAGGCCTTGTGGCGACCGGACTCAGATCCTTGCCGGTTACCGGCCGATGACCCCGGAAAACCCGGAAACATCTGAGTCCGGTTGAGACTGGTGAACCGGACCAGGCCGCTGCCCGACGGCGCGGTCAGACCTGCGGCGCGACCTCGGCGGCCAGCAGGTCGAGGTGGTCGAGGTCGGCGAGGTCGAGGACCTGGAGGTAGAGGCGCTCGGTCGCGACCGACGCATACCGGCCGATGGTCTCGACGCACTGGGCCGGCGTGCCCGTGACGCCCGTCTCGCGCAGCTCGTCCAGGTCGCGGCCCATGGCCGCCGCCCGCCGGGCCACCTCGGCGTCGTCGCGCCCGCAGCACACCGTCAGCGCCGCCGAGTAGACCAGCGTGCCGGGGTCGCGGCCGATCGCGTCACACGCCTCGTGGGCCCGCTCGAACTGGGCGCCCACCACGTCGGCCGCGGAGAAGCCGACGTTGAACTCCGCCGCGTACTGGGCGGCCAGCCGCGGGGTCCGGCGCTTGCCGTGCCCGCCGACGATGATCGGCGGCCCGTCGGGCGCCATGGGCTTGGGCAGCGCCGGCGAGTCGGTGACCGTGTAGTGCTCGCCGTCGAACGAGAACGTCTCCCCTTCCGGGGTACGCCACATCCCGGTGATCACCGCCAGCTGCTCCTCGAACCGGTCGAAGCGCTCCTTGGTGTCGGGGAACGGCAGCCCGTATGCGGTGTGCTCCGCCTCGAACCACCCCGCCCCGAGGCCGAAGTCGACGCGTCCGCCGCTCATCACGTCGACCTGGGCGACGCTGATCGCGAGCGGGCCGGGGTGCCGGAAGGTGGCCGAGGTGACGAGGGTGCCCAGCCGTACCGTCGACGTCTCGCGGGCCAGGCCGGCGAGGGTCACCCACGAGTCGGTCGGCCCGGGCCGGCCGTCGCCGCCCATCGCCAGGTAGTGGTCGGAGCGGAAGAAGGCCGAGAAGCCGCACTCCTCGGTGCGCAGGGCCACGGCGAGCTGGTCGTCGTAGCTCGCGCCCTGCTGCGGCTCGATGAAGATCCGCAGGTCCATCACGCACCCACCCCGGTGGTCTGCAGCCACACCGTGGTCTCGGCCGGGAGCTCGGGACCGTCGACCGCGCGGCTGGCGATGACGAGCCGGCCCTCGGGCATCGGGACCGGGTGCTCGCCGAAGTTCGTCACCGACACCCAGCCACCGGGCCGCTCGAACTCGACGACGTCCGGCCGCGACGCCCGCCAGGTCAGCTCCTCGGCGCCCTGGAGCGAGTGCCGCGCGGCCAGGGCGTCCACGTAGAAGTGCAGTGTGGAGGCCGGCTGGTTCAGCTCGCGCTCGACGGCGTAGTCGCCGAACCACGCCGGCTGCGGGAGGTGTGACGCCGCACCGGGACCGAAGCCGAAGGACTCCCCCGTCTCGGTCCACGGCAACGGGACCCGGCAGCCGTCGCGACCCTTCTCGGCGCCCTGCGAGCGGGCGTAGGTCGGGTCCTGGAGGACGCCGGCCGGGAGGTCGGTCACCTCGGGCAGGCCGAGCTCCTCGCCCTGGTAGACGTAGGTCGACCCGGGCAGGGCGAGGGCCAGCAGGGTCGCCGCCCGGGCGCGGCGCAGGCCGCGCTCCAGGTCGGGCTCGGGGTCGTGCCCGCCCTCCCGCAGCCAGGCGACGAGGTCGGTGCCGTTGGGCAGGGCGAACCGCGTCACGTGGCGGATGACGTCGTGGTTGGAGAACACCCACGTCGAGGAGGCGCCGGCGTCGGCGGCCAGGGCGAGGTTCTCCTCGATGACCTTGCGGAACTCCGAGGCGTCCCACGGCGTGAGCAGCAGGTCGAAGTTGAAGGCCTGCCCCAGGCCCTCCGGGCGCGCGAACGCGACGCGGCGGTGGGCCGCGACCCAGGCCTCGGCCACCGCCATCCGCGGCGGGTCGTACTCGTCGAACAGCGCGCGCCAGGTGCGGTAGATCTCGTGGACGTCGTCACGGCCCTCGAACGGGTGCTCCCCGTCGGGGAACCCGGCCTGGATGCGCTCCTGCGTGGGCAGGTCGGCGGCCAGGCCGGCCATGACCGACGAGTCCTTGACCAGCAGGTGCGCGACGTCGATGCGGAACCCGTCGACCCCGCGGTCGGACCAGAACCGCAGCGTGCTGAGGAAGTCGGCGCGCACCTCGTCGTTGGCCCAGTTGAGGTCCGGCTGCTCCGGGGCGAAGAGGTGGAGGTACCAGTCGCCGTCGCCGAGCGGCTCCCAGGCGGGGCCGCCGAAGTACGAGCGCCAGTCGGTCGGCGGCTCGGCACCGTCGGGGCCGTTGCCCCGCCGGATGACGTAGCGGTTGCGGGCGGCCGACCCCGGCGGGGACGCGACGGCCTCGCGGAACCAGGCGTGCCGGTTCGACGTGTGGTTCGGGACGATGTCGACGATGAGCCGGATCCCGGCGCCGTGGAGCACCGACACCAGCTCGTCGAAGTCCTCGAGGGTGCCCAGCTCCGGGGCGACCGCCCGGTAGTCGTCCACGTCGTAGCCGCCGTCGGCGAGCGCCGACGGGTAGAACGGGCTCAGCCAGACGGCGTCGACGCCGAGCCGGACCAGGTGCCCGGCGTGGTCGATGATGCCGCGCAGGTCACCGATGCCGTCGCCGTTCGCGTCCGCGAAGCTGCGCGGGTAGATCTGGTAGACGACGGCCTGCCGCCACCAGTCCCGGTCGTGGTTCGTGGCGGGCGTCGTGGAGGGCGTCGAGGTCACCCGCCCACGCTATCGACGCGCTGAGCGGCGGGCATACTCGGCGGGGTGAGGACGCCGTGAGCTCCGCCGAGCGCGCGACCCGCCTCCTCACGGCCCTGGTCGCGGGCGGGGTCCGCGACGTGGTCCTCGCGCCCGGCTCGCGGTCCGCCGGGCTCGCCCTCGCCCTGTACGCCGCGGACGCCGCCGGCGACCTGCGCCTGCACGTGCGCGTCGACGAGCGGTCGGCCGGCTTCCTCGCCCTCGGCCTCACCATCGGGTCGCGGTCGCCGGTGGTCGTGGTGACGACGTCGGGTACCGCCGTCGGCAACCTGCTGCCCGCGGTGATGGAGGCGTCCCACTCGGGGCGCCGCCTCGTCGTCCTCGCCGCGGACCGGCCGGCCGCGATGCGGGGCAGCGGGGCCAACCAGACCACGCGGCAGGACGGGATCTTCGGGGTCTTCGCGCCGTGCTTCGACCTCGGCGTCGACGCCACCCCGGAGGAGCTCGACGCGGCCGCCGCGGTGGCCGCCCGTCGACCCGGGCCGACCCACCTGAACCTGCAGCTCGAGGAGCCGCTGCTGCCGGCCGCCGAGCCGTGGTGGCCGGGCGCCACGACCGGGGCGACCGCTGCTGCGCCCGAGGAGAGGCGCCGGGACCCCGGAGCCCGTCGCCCCGGGGCGGAGGTGCTCCGGCGGGGGCCGCGCACCGTCGTCGTGGCCGGCGACGACGCCGGCTCGGGAGCGCGCATCCTCGCCGAGCGGGCCGGCTGGCCGCTGCTGGCCGAACCGACCTCGGGCGCCCGGGTGGGCGCGAACGCGGTCCGCACCTACCGGCTGCTCCTCGCCGGTCCGCTGGCCGCCGACGATCGAACGCGTCGTCGTCCTCGGCCACCCGACGCTCTCCCGGCCGGTGACCCGGCTCGTCTCGCGAGCGGATATCGAGGTGCTGGCCGCCCCGGGACCCGGAGGGGTCGTCACCGACCCCGGCCGGGTCGCGCGCCACCTCGGCGACGTGCCGACCGTCGAGTCGGCGGCGCCGACGGCGGGTGACGTCGCCTGGCTCGAGGCGTGGCGCTCGGCCGACCGGGACCTGTCCGCCCGCCTCGACGCGGTCGTCGACGACCTGCCCGCGCCTCGACGCGCTCCACGTCGCCCGCGAGGTCGCCGCCGCGGTCGGCCCCCACACCACCCTCGTCGCCGGCTCGTCCAACCCGATCCGGGACCTCGACCTGATGACCACCCCGTACCCGCCGCACGAGCACCGGTTCGTCGTCGGGAACCGCGGGCTGGCCGGCATCGACGGCACCGTCTCCACCGCCGTCGGGATCGCCCTCGGCCGCCGCGACGCCGCTCGGACCCTGGCCCTGCTCGGCGACGTCACCTTCCTCCACGACGCCAACGGCCTGGTGATCGGGCCGGGCGAGCCGCGTCCGGACCTCACGCTGGTCGTCGTCAACGACGACGGCGGCTCGATCTTCGCCACCCTCGAGCAGGGCGCCGACGCCTACACCGCCGGGTTCGAGCGGGTGTTCGGCACCCCGCACGGCGTGGACCTCGAGGCCCTCTGCGCGGCGAGCGGGACCGCCCACGTCCGGGTCGACACGGTGGCCGGCCTGCGCGCCGCGCTGGCCGCCGACCACGCCGGTATGCGGGTGGTCGAGGCCCGGGTCGACCGCACCCGGCGGCGCGCCACGGCCGCAGCGATCGCCGCGCTGGTGCCGGCGCAGGGGCAATCGGGGCGATGACCACCTCCACGCCGAGCCTGACGCGGTCGAGCCTGACCCTCGCGGTCGGCACGATGGCCTCCCGGGTGCTCGGCGTGGTCCGGCAGTCGCTCATCGTCTTCGCCATCGGCCAGGGCCTGGTCGGCAACGCGTTCCAGACGGCGAACAACCTGCCGAACGTCATCTACATGCTCATCGCCGGCGGCGTGCTCAACTCCGTGCTCGTCCCGCAGATCGTCAAGGCCATGCGGCTGCCGGACGGCGGGCCGCGAGTACACCGACCGGATCATCACCCTCGTCGACGGCGGGCATGTTCGTCGTCACCGTCGTCTGCACCGCCGGGGCGGGCTGGTTCATCGGCTCTACGCCGGCGACCTCACCGCCGGACCGGGCTGTGCTGGCCACCTTCTTCGCCGTCCTCACGATGCCGCAGATCTTCTTCTACGGGCTGTACGCCCTGCTGGGCCAGGTGCTCAACGCCCGGGCCAGTTCGCCGCCTTCGCCTGGGCGCCGGCGTCGCCAACGTCTTCGCCATCGCGGGCCTGCTGTCGTTCATGGCGCTGTACGACGGGCACGCCAACCCGGGCGAGTGGACCGCGGGGATGGTGTGGCTGTTCGCCGGGAGCGCGACGCTGAGCATCATCGCGCAGGGCGGTCTCCTCGTCGTGGCCCTCTGGCGCACCGGGTTCCGGTGGACAGCCCCGGTTCGGGATCCGCGGCGTGGGGCTGCGGACGACGTCCAAGGTCGCCGGCTGGGCGTTCATCGCCCTGCTCGTCTCGCAGGTCGGCTACCTCGTCGCCTCGCAGGTGATCTGGCACGCGACGAAGCAGCCCAGCACCGACTTCGTCGCCGGCATCTCCGTCTACGCCTCGGCCTTCTTCATCTTCATGGTCCCGCACGGGTTCGTCACCCTCTCCATCATCACCGCGATCTACCCGCGGATGTCCCGGTCGGTGCAGGACGCGGACACACGACCTCCTGCGCACCGAGTACCGCCGCGGGCTGGTGCTGCCGCCGTCCTCACCATCCCCGCGACGTTCGCGCTCGTCGTCTTCGCGCTGCCGGTGGTGACCCTGCTGTTCTCGTCGCGGGACCCCCGGGAGATCCCCGCGATGGCCCTGGTGCTCGCCGTCATGGCGCCCGGCATCGTCCCCTTCGGGATCGACGTGCTCAACCAGCGGTTCTTCTTCGCCCACGACGACGGCCGGATGGTCTTCTGCGAGCAGGTCGTGCTGTCGTCGTCGCCTCCGGGATCGCCCTCATGGCCCTGCGTGCGTCCCGAGATCACCGTGGCGGTGTGTCGGTGGGGCTGGTCCTCAGCAACATCTGCGCGCCGCGTTCGGCATGTGGTTCGTCCGGCGGCGAGGTCGGGTCGTTCGGCTTCGGCCAGGTGGCCTTCGAGCTGGGCCCGGATGGTCGCCGCGGCCCTCGTCGGCGCGGCGGTGGCCTACCTCGCCACGACCCCGCTGCGTGGACGGGCCGACGGGACGGGTGGGGGCGTTCGCTGAGCTCGCCGTCGGGGGCGTGGTGTTCGGGGTGGTCTACGTCGCGCTCACCCTGCTGATGCGGGTCCCCGAGGTGGGCGACCTGCTGGCGACCGGTGGTACGCACGGCTCCCCGGCGGACGCCCCCGGGGACGGCACGCGCGCGGTTGACGGCACGGACTCCGGTGAGCCAGGGTAAGCGAGCGCTTACCTCGGGGCGGCCGACGGAGGAGACCTGCATGGGACGGTTCGACGGACAGGTGGCCCTCGTCACCGGGGCGAGCCGGGGCATCGGTCTCGGCGTCGCCCGCCGGCTGGTCGACGAGGGGGCCCGCGTCTGTGTCACCGCCCGCCGACCGGACGCCCTCGAGGCGGCCGTGGCGGAGCTCGGCGGCCCCGAGCACGCGATGGGCGTCGCCGGCAAGGCCGACGACGTCGAGCACCAGCGCGACACCGTGGCCCGGGTCATCGAGGCGTTCGGGAGCCTCGACCTGCTCGTCAACAACGCCGGCATCAACCCCGCGTACGGACCGCTCATGCAGCTGGACCTCGGTGCGGCGCGCAAGATCGTCGAGGTCAACTGCATCGCCGCCCTGTCCTGGACCCAACAGGCCCACGCGGCGTGGCTCGGCGCCCACGGCGGCGCGGTGGTCAACGTCGCGTCGGTCGCCGGCCTCAAGCCGGCACCGGGCATCGGGTTCTACGGCGCCAGCAAGGCGATGCTGGTGCACCTGACCGAGGAGCTGGCCGTCGAGCTCGGCCCGACGGTCCGGGTCAACGCCGTGGCGCCCGCCGTGGTGAAGACGGTGTTCGCCACGGCGCTCTACGAGGGCCGCGAGGAGCAGGTCTCCGCCGCCTACCCGCTCAAGCGCCTCGGCGAGCCGGCCGACGTCGCCGGCGCCGTCGCCTACCTGCTGTCGTCCGACGCCTCCTGGGTCACCGGGCAGACGCTCGTCCTCGACGGCGGCCTCCTGCTGACCGGGTGGCGTCTGAGGTGTACGCGTCGGGCTCCACCGCCGTCGTGACCGGGGCCGCGGGCGGTATCGGCCGGGCCATCGCGAGCCGGCTGGCCGCGGAGGGGTTCCGGCTGGTCCTGGCCGACCTCGACCCCGCCGTCGAGGCGGTGGCGGCCTCGCTGGGCGCCACCGCGGTGGTCGGGGACTGCGCCTCCGAGGCCGGGGTCGGCCGCCTCGTCGACACCGCGCTGGCCGACCTGGGGCGCGTGGACGTCTTCTTCGCCAACGCCGGCACCGACGTCGGTCGCGGGCTCGACACCCCCGACGCCGCCTGGGCGACCGCCCTCGAGGTCAACGTCATGGCCCACGTGCGGGCGGCCCGGCTGCTGGTGCCGCGCTGGCTCGACGAGGGCCAGGGCGGGCGGTTCGTCGTGACCGCGTCCGCGGCCGGCCTGCTGACGATGATCGGCAGCGCGCCCTACTCGGTGTCGAAGCACGGCGCCGTGGCCTTCGCCGAGTGGCTGCGGGCCACCTACGGCCACCGCGGCATCGTGGTCCAGGCCGTCTGCCCCCAGGGGGTGCGCACCCGGATGCTCGACCAGGCCGGCCCGCTCAAGGAGCTGCTCAGCCGCGACCGGGCGCTGGAGCCGGAGGAGGTGGCCGACGTCGTGTGGCAGGCGCTGCAGGGTGACGCGTTCTTCGTGCTCCCCCACCCGGAGGTCGCCGGCTACTACCGGGCCCGCGTGGCCGACACCGACGCCTGGCTGGCCGGCATGGGTCGGCTCCAGGCCAAGCTCGACGCGGGTGGCCGGCCGTGAGGGCGTGGCAGGTGACGGAGGTCGGCGAGCCGCGCTCGGCGCTGCGGGTCGCCGACGTCGCGCCGCTCGACATCGGGCCACGGCAGCTGCGCGTGCGGGTGCTGGCGGCCCCGGCCAACTTCCCGGACGTGCTCCTGTGCCGTGGCGAGTACCAGGTCCGGCCGGACCTCCCGTTCACGCCCGGGGTCGAGGCCTGCGGCGAGGTGCTCGCGGTCGGGTCGGAGGTGTCCACGGTCGCGGTGGGCGACCGGGTCGTCGGCACCTGCGTCCTCCCCCACGGGTCCTTCGCCGAGGAGGCCGTGATGGACGCCGCCGTCACCTTCCCGGCGCCGCCCGGACTGGACGACGCGCAGGCCGCGGGGTTCGTCATCGCCTACCAGACGGGCTGGTTCGCCCTGCACGAGCGGGCCCACCTCCAGCCCGGCGAGACGCTGCTGGTCCACGCCGCCGCGGGCGGCGTCGGGACCGCGGCGGTGCAGCTCGGCAAGGCCGCGGGCGCCCGGGTCGTCGCCGTCGTCGGTGGCGAGGCCAAGGCCGAGGTCGCGCGCCGGTGCGGGGCGGACGTCGTCGTCGACCGGCGTACCGAGGACGTCGTGGCCGCGGTCAAGCAGGCGACCGGCGGCCGCGGCGCCGACGTCGTCTTCGACCCGGTCGGCGGCGAGGCCTACGCGCAGTCGACGAAGTGCGTCGCCTTCGAGGGCCGCATCGTCGTGGTCGGGTTCGCCAGCGGGACGATGCCGCATCCGCCGCTGGGCCACGCGCTGGTGAAGAACTACGCGATCGTCGGGCTGCACTGGGGGCTCTACGCGCAGCTGGACCCCGACCGGGTGCGGGCGGCGCACGACCGGCTGGTCGGGCTGGTCGCCGGCGGCGAGATCGCGCCGGTGGTCGGCGAGCGGGTGGGCTTCGACGGGCTCGCCGAGGGCGTGCAACGGCTGGCCGACGGCCAGACCGTCGGGCGGGTCGTATGGGAGTTGTGACCGAGGACCCGCCGGGGCTGGACCTCGCCGCGCTCCGGCGATGGCTGGACGCCGCGGCGCCCGGGGTGCTGGACGGGCCGCTGACCGGCGAGCTGATCGCCGGCGGCAAGTCCAACCTCACCTACCGGGTCTGCGACGGGAACCGGGTCGTCGTCGTGCGACGCCCGCCCCTCGGGCACGTCCTGGCGACGGCCCACGACATGGGCCGCGAGTACCGCGTCATCTCCGCCCTCCGGGACACGCCGGTCCCGGTACCCGAGGCGTATGCGTGGTGCGCCGACGACTCGGTGCTCGGGGCGCCGTTCTACGTCATGTCCCTCGTCGAGGGTGTGCCCTACCGCTCCGCCGCAGAGCTGGAAGCGTTGGGAGAAGGGCGAGCCCGAGCGATCGGTGACCGGCTGACCGACACGCTGGCCGACCTGCACGACGTCGACGTGGCGTCGGTGGGGCTGGCGGACTTCGGTCGCCCGCAGGGCTTCGTGAGCCGACAGGTGAGACGGTGGGGCCAGCAGCTGGACGCCTCCCGGAGCCGCGAGGTGGCCGGCATCGACGAGCTGCGCACCCGGCTGGCGGAGCACCTCCCGCCGGACGCGCCCGGGACCGTCGTCCACGGCGACTACCGGCTCGACAACGTGCTCGTCACGCCCGACGACACGATCGGGGCGGTCGTCGACTGGGAGATGGCGACCCTCGGCGACCCGCTGACCGACGTGGCGCTGCTGCTGACCTACCAGCGGATCGGCGCGCTCGGCGTCGGCGCGGGCGTCTCGACGGCGCCCAGCGCCCCGGGCTTCCCGTCGCGGGAGGCGGTCATGGAGCGGTACGCGGGGAGGACCGGGCGCGACCTGGGGCACCTCGGGTTCCACGAGGCGCTGGCGTGCTTCAAGCTGGCGGTCATCCTCGAGGGGATCTACTACCGCCACGCGCAGGGCCAGACCGTCGGCGAGGGGTTCGCCGGCATCGGCGCCATGGTCGAACCCCTCGTCGAGATGGGCATCGCGTCGTTGGGGCAGGACGAGACCGGGAGGCAGGGCTGATGGACTTCGGCTGGGACCCGCATACCGAGGAGCTCCGGGCGTCGCTGCTCGACCTCATGGAGACCCACGTCCACCCGGCGGAGGCGGTCTTCGCGCGCGAGCTGACCGAGCTGGACGACCCGTGGGCGTGGAGCCGGGCGCCCGTGCTGGCCGCCCTGCGCGACGAGGCCCGCGCGCGGGGGCTGTGGAACGCGTTCCTGCCCGGGCCCGACGGGGCCGGGCTGACCAACCTCCAGTACGCGCCGCTCGCCGAGATCACCGGGCGCGCGATCCAGCTGGCGCCGGCGGCCCTCAACTGCTCCGCACCCGACACCGGCAACATGGAGGTGCTGGCCCAGTTCGGGACGCCGGAGCAGCAGGCGCAGTGGCTGGAACCGTTGCTACGCGGCGAGATCCGCTCCGCGTTCGCCATGACCGAGCCCGACGTCGCGTCGTCGGACGCGACCAACATCGCGACCCGGATCGAGCGCGACGGCGACGCCTACGTCGTGACCGGCCGGAAGTGGTGGATCACCGGCGCGATGAACCCGGACTGCGCGGTGTTCATCGTCATGGGCAAGACCGACCCCTCGGCGGAGCGCCACCGGCAGCAGAGCATGATCCTCGTGCCGCGGGACGCCCCCGGGCTGACCGTGGTGCGGCCGATGCACGTCATGGGCTACGACGACCGGGACCACGGCGGTCACGCCGAGCTGCGGTTCGACGGCGTCCGGGTGCCGGTGTCCAACCTCGTCGGCGGCGAGGGCGACGGGTTCGCCATCGCGCAGGCCCGGCTGGGGCCGGGGCGGATCCACCACTGCATGCGCTCGATCGGCGTGGCCGAGCGAGCGGTCGAGCTGATGTGCGCCCGGGTGTCGGAGCGCACGGCGTTCGGCCGGCCACTGTCCGAGCAGGGCGTCATCCGCGACTGGATCGCGGAGTCGCGCGTCCGGCTCGAGCAGCTGCGGCTGCTGGTGCTCAAGACCGCCTGGCTCATGGACACCGTCGGCAACAAGGGCGCCCACACCGAGATCCAGGCGATCAAGATCGCCACTCCCGCGACCGTCGAGTGGATCCTCGACAAGGCGATCCAGGCGCACGGCGCCGGCGGCCTCAGCCAGGACTTCCCGCTCGCGGCGGCGTGGGCCGGCATCCGCACCCTGCGGTTCGCCGACGGTCCCGACGAGGTCCACAAGAACGCGCTGGCGCGGGCCGAGCTGAAACGTCAGGCCGCGCGCCGCTGATAGCGCTGGACCCCGGCGGTCAGCGGGCGACGGGTACCCGGGACAGCAGCTCCAGCGTCGCCTCGCGCGCCGGCGACCGGCGGGGGTCGGTGCCCGCCGGCGGCCCCCGCGACCGGGTGGACCATGACCTCGTCGACGTCGTAGGCCGCCACCAGCTCCTCGAGCCGGCGCCGGGCGGTCTCGGGAGAGCCGATCACCCAGCGGTCGCGCATCGCGCCGGCGAGCGCCTCGTGCTCGGGCGGCAGGACGACCTCCGCCGCCTCCTCGACCGTCAGCTGCGGCCGCAGCTCCCCGCGCGTGCGCAGCGCGACCATCGCCAGCTCCTGCGGGCGGGCCAGGCGGCGCGCCTCCTCGTCGGTCTCGGCCACGCAGACGTTGACGGTGAGGAACGTCGTCGGCGCGGACGCATACTCGCTGGGCTGGAAGGTCTCGCGGTAGAGGGCGAGGGCCTCGGCCGTGCCCTGCCCCGAGAAGTGGTGGGCGAAGACGTAGGGGAGGCCGAGCTGCGCGGCGAGCCGGGCCGAGTAGTCCGAGGACCCCAGCAGCCACACCGGCGGCGTGGACGCCGCCGACGGGGTCGCGTGCAGCAGGTAGGGGCGACCCTGGAGGTCCAGCGGCAGGCCGGCGGGGTCCATCATCGCCATGACCGTCTCGACGTACTCGGGGAAGCGGTTGACGGCGTCGGCCTCCACGCTGCCGCCGGCGCGCAGCGCCCAGCTGGTCACCGGGTCGCTGCCCGGGGCGCGGCCGATGCCGAGGTCGATCCGGCCCGGGTGGGCGGCCTCCAGCAGGGCGAACTGCTCGGCGACGACCAGCGGGGCGTGGTTCGGCAGCATCACGCCGCCGGAGCCCACCCGGATCCGCTCGGTGGCACCGGCGATGACCGCGATGAGCACCGCCGGGTTGGTCGCCGCGACGGCCGGCATGTTGTGGTGCTCGGCCACCCAGTAGCGGTGGTAGCCGGCCCGGTCGGCGACCTGCGCCAACGCCACCGACGCCGCGAGGGCGTCGGAGGTGGTCTGCCCCGTGCGGACGGGGACGAGGTCGAGGACGGACAGGCGCAACGGGTCGGGGCTCACGGTGGCGACAACCTCCGGTGGGGAGAGGGGATTCCCGCGTTACGCTGCGGCCGTGCTCATCATCGCGATCATCCTCTTCGGCATGCTGGTCGGCGCGGCCGCCCAGCTCATCCTGGGCCGCGGCGGCAAGGGCATCGACTGGACCATGGCGTTCGTCGCCGGGCTGGTGGGGTCGTTCGTCGGCGGCCTGCTGATCAGCCTGGTGCGCGGTGACGGCCTGGAGCTGCGACCGAGCGGCATCATCGGGTCGGTCGTCGGCGCCCTCGTCGTGACCGCCGCCTGGCGCTGGTGGAAGGGCCGGGAGAGCACCGCCGCCTGACCGGCAGTCCCTCCGGGTTGCCGCACGCGCGGCCGGGTCAGCTGGCCCAGGTGGGTCGCAGACCGAAGCCCGACTCGCCCTGCGCCGACGTCTTCGACGCGAGGACCTGGTGCAGCTGGATCCGGTTGCGCTCGAACGACAGCCGCGAGCCGGCGAGGTAGATCCCCCAGACCCGAGCCACGCCGAGCCCGGCCTCCGCGACGGCGGCGTCCCAGTTGGCCGAGAGGTTGTCGCACCAGTCGCGCGTGGTCATCGCGTAGTGCTCGCGCAGGTTCTCCTGGTGACGCACCTCGAAGCCCTCGTCCTCCATCACCGTGACGATGTCGCCGGAGCCGGTGAGGCCACCGTCCGGGAACACGTAGCGGTTGATGAAGCCGCGCGAGGGAAGTCCCGGGTGCAGGTTGTCGGGCCGGGTGATGCAGTGGTTGAGCAGGCGCCCACCCTCCCGCAGCCGGCTGCGCAGGAACCGGAAGTACGCGGGGTAGTTCGGGACGCCGATGTGCTCGGTGAGCCCGATCGACGACACGGCGTCGAACCCGGTCTCGACGCACGTCGCGGTAGTCGCCGTGCCGGATCTCCGCCCGGTCGGTCAGGCCCTCGCGGGCGAGCCGCTCCGCCCCCCAGGCGGCCTGCTCCTTCGACAGGGTCACCCCGACCGCGGTGACGCCGTAGTGCATGGCCGCGTGGCGGACCATGCCGCCCCAGCCGCAGCCGACGTCGAGCAGCCGCATACCCGGCTCGAGCCCGAGCTTGCGGCAGACCAGGTCGAACTTCTCGTCCTGCGCCTCCTCGAGCGAGGCCTCCGGCGTGGGGTAGACGGCGCAGGTGTAGGCCATCGACGGCCCGAGCAGCAGCTCGTAGAACCGGTTCGACACGTCGTAGTGGTGGTGGATGGCGTCGGCGTCGCGAGCGCGCCCGTGCGTGAAGCCGCGGGCCAGCCGGCGCAGCTGCCCCGGCGTCTCCTCCTTGGGGATCTCGGGCAGGTGCGGCCGGTAGGCGCGGAAGAACCGTGCGAGCTCGGGCAGCTCCCGCAGCGAGGGTCGACTGGGCACGAGGTTGTCCTCGATGAACTTGAGCACCTCGTAGGGGTTGCCCTCGTCGATCGGCGCGAGGACCAGGTCACCCTGGAGGTATGCGCGGGCCAGGCCCAGCGTGCTCGGGGCCGTGAGCAGGTAGTCCAGGCCGCGCCGGCTGCGCAGCTCGAGGTGCAACGGCGCGTCGCCCGGCCCGGACGCCGACCCGTCGAAGGCCTCGAAGCGGACGGGCACCGTGGGGCCGAAGACGCGTGAGAACGCGTCACCGACGGTCATGGTGTCGCTGGTCCGGTTCATCAGGGTCGTCATCGTCTGCGCACCGCCTTGTCGTAGAGGGTCGGAAGGCGCCCCCGCGGGTCGTACCGCTTCTTGACGGGGCGGTAGTCCGCCCCACCGTAGAGCCGGTCGAAGGTGGGTTCGTCGTAGTAGGCATCGCTGTAGAGCGACTTGTGACCGCCCAGCCGGGCGACCTCGTCCTCGATGGCGCGGTTCACATCGCCGTCCACGCGACCGGGCTCGACCGGGACGGTCGACCAGAAGCCGACGTTGACGTAGGGGTGGCCCGACGCCATCGGGTAGAGGGGCCACGGTGTCTCTCCGGCTCCCACACTAGTCGCGGGACGCAACTGGATGGGGCACAACCACACCGGTTCGATGGGAACCTCGCGCAGGAACCAGTCGAGGAACTCCGCCGTGCGCGCCAGCGGGATCTCCACGTCCTGCACGACCCGCTCCCGCGCCGGCCGGCCACGACGGGCGTCGAGCCGCGCCATGACGTGGTGCCGGTTCTCGAACGCCACGATCTTCCAGTACACGTCGCTGCGCAGCTTGCTCCGGGGCCAGAGCCGGCGGACGACCGGCTGCTGGGCCCCGAAGGCGCGCGAGCACCAGAACCAGTCGGTGTCCCAGCGCCACAGGTAGTCGAGCACGGTGAGGACGTCACGCTCGCGCTGCTGCAGCGACCGGTAGAAGATCTGCTGCCCGGTGTAGTCACTCGGACTGGCCTGTCCCACAACGGTTTCGGCCCACCGGCCCAGGGTCAGGTAGGTCTCGTCCCGCGAGAACACCACACCGTCGAGGAAGTCGACCGCCTCGCCCTCCCAGGTGCGGGTGCGCATGATCTCGCCGATGGCGTCCTGCACGTCGGTCAGCGAGCCGAACCGGACGTGCTGCAGGGCCACGAACGGCTGGACCGGTTCGAGCTCGATGGTGAGGCTCAGCGCATACCCGAGGGAGCCGTAGGAGTTGGGGAAGGTGCGGAACAGGTCCTCGTGCTCCCCGTCCGGCCGGGCGACGACGATCTCCCCGTCGCCGGTGAGGATCTCGGCCTCGAGGACCGACTCGTGCGGGAGACCCGACGCGGAACGACGACGCCTCGATCCCAGTCCGGTGACCGCGCCACCGAGGGTGATCGTGCGCAGCTGCGGGACGACGAGCGGCATCAGGCCGTGGGGCAGTGTGGACGCGACGAGGTCCTCGTAGGTCGTCATGCCCTGGACCCGGGCGGTCCGCGACACCGGGTCGATGTCGATGACGTGGTTCAGGTCGGAGACGTCGAGCCGCGCGGAGTCGGTGGTCCGCTGCCGGAAGAGGTTGGAGGTGCGCTTGCCGAGCCGGACGGGGGCGTCCGGCGGGAGGGCGGCCAGGTCGTCGAGCAGGCGGGCGGTGGCGGCGCGGTGCCGCTCGTCGCCGACCGGGCGTGGGGCAGCCAGGGGCACGGCCCTCATGTAACCAGCCCCCGGCACCCGACGCACAGGGACCCCCGAGGTCGGACCTCAGGTCAGCCCCCGGCGCGTCCCGTCAGCGCCTCGCGGACGAGCGCCGCGTTGCTGCGGGCCCGGAGGCCGGCCTCGTCGAACAGGGTGTCCTCCAGGCCGATCCGGGTGTCGTACCCCTGGTCCTGCGCCCAGCGCAGCACCGGCCAGGCCCACTGGTCCTCGCCGTGCACGAGTGCGGGAGCGGGTTGCGAGCCCAGCGCGGAGAGGATGCGCTCGGCGGCCCAGGTGCCGTAGCCACCCGGGGTGCGTCCGGGCACCGTCTCGACGAGCACCCGCAGCACCTGCCAGGGCCACCGGCGGCCCACGAAGTCCGCTGCGGCGCTGGGCGTCCAGATGCCGGCCTCGATCTCGATGTGCCGGGTGCGCAGGACGGTGGCGAGGTCGACGGCCATCCCCTCGTGCCAGTTGACGCTGGCGAAGTCCGGGCCGCCGTCCTCGGGCCGCGGCCAGCGGCTGACCACGGCCAGGCGCTCCACCCCGTCGCGGACCAGCCCCTCGCGGGTGGTCACGCCGACCGGCACACCGGGGACGGCGCGGCGCACCGCCTCCACGGTCAGCGCGACGAGGTCACCGTCGAGCGTCTCGCGGCCGAGGTCGCTGCGAGGGTGGACGTGCACCGACTCGGCCCCGGCGGCCACCGCCTGCGCGGCCGACTCGGCGACCTCCGCGAGGGTGGTCGGGACGCGTTCGTGCGGGGCCCGGCTGCCGTTGAGGCAGACCTGCAGCACCGGTCAGGCCCCCGACGGGGGCCGGGCGGCGAGGTATGCGTGGCAGCTCGCGACGCGGTCGCGCCACCAGGCGACCCGGTCCGGAGTGGCCGCGGCCGCGTCCATGAGGTCCTCGTCGGCGCTGACCCGCACCGTCGACACCGAGCCGCCCACCGGCACCAGCCGGGCGTGGGCGACGTCGGCCGCGAGCAGCTCCACCGTGCCGAGACCGCACGCGTACGGCAGCTCGGGCAGCGCGGCGGCGAGGGCGACGCCGGCGGCCATGCCGACCGACGAGTCGAGGGCGGAGCTGACGACGGTGGGCAGCCCGCACTCCGCCGCGATCTCCAGCGCCCGGCGGACACCACCGAGCGGCGGCACCTTGACGATGACGACGTCGGCCGCCCCCTCGCGCGCGACGCGGACCGGGTCCTCGGCCTTGCGGATCGACTCGTCGGCGGCGATGAGGACGCCGATCCCGTTGCGGGCCAGCCTTTTTCGTAGCTCGCTCAGGTCCTCGACCGACGGACAGGGCTGCTCGGCGTACTCGAGGTCGTAGCGGGCCAGCGCGGTGAGGCGACGCAGCGCCTCGTCGACGTCCCAGGCGGCGTTGGCGTCGACCCTGATCTTCCCGGCGGGGCCCACGAGCTCACGAGTGGCCGCCACCCGGTCGACGTCGTCGGCCAGCGACTGGCCCGGTTCGGCCACCTTGACCTTCACCGTGTCGCAGCCGTCGTAGCGGGCCAGGACGCCGGCCACCTGCTCGGGGCGCACCGCCGGCAACGTCGCGTTCACCGGGACCCGGTCCCGGACCGGGGGCGGCCAGCCGTCCCACGCCGCCTCGACCGCCGCGGCCAGCCACCGGGACGACTCGGCCGGGCCGTACTCGAGGAACGGCGCGAACTCGCCCCAGCCGGCCGGTCCGCTGACGAGGGCCAGCTCGCGGTGGTCGACCCCGCGGAACCGGAGGTGCAGCGGCAGGCTGACGACCCGCATACCGCTCAGCAGCTCGTCGAGAGGGGGGAGCGTCATGTGGCGAAGACGGCCTCGGGCCGGTTCGCGAGCGCCAGCTCGATCCGGCGGTGCTGTCCGTCGGACATCGGCGGCAGCGCGTCGACGCGGACCCATCGCGCGTCGACCGACTCGTCGTCGGCGACCACCGGCTCGCCCGCGACCCACGAGCAGCGGAAGCACAGGCTGAGGAACGCCGAGCGGTCGCCGTTGGGGAACTCGACCACCGGTGTCGTGTGCGCCCAGACCAGCCGGTCCGCGCGGGCGACGACGCCGGTCTCCTCGAGGACCTCGCGGACCGCGCCGACGGCGGGCTCCTCGACCGGGTCGAGGATCCCGGTCACGACGGTCCACGCGAGGTTGTCGGCGCGCTGGACGAGCAGCACCTCGTCGGTCCCGTCGACCGGGCTCGGGCGGACCACGACGGCGGCGACGCCGGGGAGCCAGAGCAGGTCCGGTCCCACGTGCTCGCGCAGCCGGGCGACGAACTCGGGGATCGGCACCCTCCGAGGGTACGGGGGCCGGCCGGGGCGGCCGGAATGCCACCGGACGTACACTCGTTGACGGATCAACTGCCGACCGAAGGAGTGGGTCCCGTGCCTGCCGTCACCGTCCCGGACACCAGCGTCCTGCCCCGCGTCTCCGCTCCCGGCATCGCGGCGGTCTCCCGCCCGGTCGTCCAGCGGACCGAGGCCCCGAGCGGGTTCGAGGGCGAGGGCTTCCCCGTCCGGCGGGCGTTCGCCGGCGTCGACCTCAGCCGGCTCGACCCGTTCATCCACATGGACCAGATGGGCGAGGTGGAGTACGCGCCGGGCGAGCCCAAGGGCACGCCGTGGCACCCGCACCGCGGCTTCGAGACCGTCACCTACATCATGGACGGCGTCTTCGACCACCAGGACAGCCAGGGCGGCGGCGGGACGATCACCAACGGCGACACCCAGTGGATGACCGCGGGTTCCGGCCTGCTGCACATCGAGGCGCCGCCGGAGTGGCTGGTCACGCAGGGCGGCCTGTTCCACGGCATCCAGCTCTGGGTGAACCTGCCGCGGAGCCAGAAGCTGGTCACCCCGCGCTACCAGGACATCCGCGCCGCCTCCGTCGGCCTGGCGACCACCCCCGACGGTGGGACGCTGGTCCGGGTCATCGCCGGCGACGTCGCCGGGCTCGAGGGGCCGGGCTCCACGCATACGCCGATGGCCCTCGTGCACGCGACCCTCGCCCCGACGGCGTCCCTCGACCTGCCGTGGCGCACCGACTTCAACGCGCTGGTCTACGTGCTCTCCGGCCGGGGGACCGTCGGACCCGACCGCACGCCGGTGGGACCGGGCAACCTCGCGGTGCTCGGTGCCGGCGACCTCGTCAGCGTGAGCGCCGACCGCAGCCAGGAGAGCCGTCTCGACGGTCTCGACGTGCTGGTGCTCGGCGGCCGGCCGATCCGCGAGCCGGTCGCCTGGGCCGGACCGTTCGTCATGAACACCAAGGCCGAGGTGCTGCAGGCGTTCGAGGACTTCCAGGACGGCAAGCTCGGGCGCGTCCCCGCCGTCCACGGGGCGCCGACGACGCTGCAGGAGGGCTGAGCGCCCGGCCCGGTCACCGCGGGAGGCCGGACCGGCCGCCGCGCGGTGGCCGGGCCGTATCCTCGGGCCGTGCCGGACTCCCCCAGCGAGCTGTTCGACCCGTCCGCGTGGGACGAGGTGCCGGGCTTCGACCTCACCGACGTGACCTACCACCGGGCCCGCGGGCTCGGCGCGGTACGGGTGGCCTTCGACCGGCCGGACGTGCTCAACGCGTTCCGGCCGCACACCGTCGACGAGCTGTTCCGGGTGCTCGACCACGCGCGCCAGTCCCCCGATGTCGGCGTCGTCCTGCTGACCGGCAACGGTCCGTCGGCCAAGGGGCAGTGGTCGTTCTGCTCCGGCGGCGACCAGCGGATCCGCGGACGGTCCGGCTACCAGTACGCGTCGGGCGAGACCGCCTCGACGGTGGACGTCGCGCTGACGCAGACCGCCGGCGGGCGCCTGCACATCCTCGAGGTGCAGCGCCTCATCCGGACGATGCCCAAGGTCGTCGTCGCCGTCGTCCCCGGGTGGGCGGCCGGTGGCGGCCACTCGCTGCACGTCATCTGCGACCTCACCATCGCCTCGCGGGAGCACGCGCGGTTCAAGCAGACCGACGCCGACGTGGGCTCGTTCGACGGCGGGTACGGGTCCGCATACCTCGCCCGGATGGTCGGGCAGAAGAACGCCCGGGAGATCTTCTTCCTCGGCCGCACCTACTCCGCCGAGGACATGCAGCGGATGGGCGCCGTCAACATCGTCGCCGACCACGCCTCGCTCGAGGCCGAGGCGCTGCAGGTCGCCCGCGAGATCATGGGCAAGTCGCCGATGGCCCAGCGGATGCTCAAGTTCGCGTTCAACCTCGTCGACGACGGGCTCATGGGCCAGCAGGTGTTCGCCGGCGAGGCGACCCGGCTGGCGTACATGACCGACGAGGCCGTCGAGGGCCGCGACCAGTTCCTCGAGAAGCGCGAGCCCGACTGGTCCCCGTTCCCCTGGTACTTCTGAGCCCGGCCTTCCCGCTTCCAGACTCGCGTTGTTGTCGATTTCCGGGCCGTCCCGGCCGCTGAAATCGACAACAACGCGAGTCTGGAAGGCGGTCAGCGGGTGCCGAGGGCGCGGAAGATGCGCCCGGCCAGCCCGTCCTCGCCCGCGCCGGTGACGTCCTCCAGCCGGACCAGCCGACCCGAGGGGTCGGTCAGCGGGACCCGCCAGTTGGGGTACTCGTCCAGCGTGCCCGGCTGGTTCACCGCGCGCCGGTCGCCGACGAGGTCGGCGAGGCCGACGACGACCAGCCGGCTCGGCGTCTGGGCCAGCCAGGCGTGCAGGGCCACGAGGAAGTCGTCCTCGGACGCCTCCGGCTCCAGCAGCCCGCGCAGCACCAGCGCCGACCGCACGTGCCCGATCGCGCCGAGCTCGGCCTCCCGCTCCTCCTCGACCGACTGCGTGAGCAGCCCGAGCCGCTCGCGCATGGTGACGTGCTCGAGCGCGAGGAACCCCGCCGTCGGCGGCAGGTCGTGCGTCGTCACCGCCGACAGGCAGAGGCTGCGGTACCGCTCCGGGGGCCGCGGCGTCGACCCGTCCCGCTCGAACCACACCACCGAGGTCCCGAGGACGCCGCGCTCGAGCAGGTAGTCCCGGGTGGACGGCTCGACGACGCCGAGGTCCTCCCCGATCACCACGGCGCCGGCGCGGTGGGCCTCCAGGGCGAGGATGCCGATGAGCGCCTCGTGGTCGTAGCGCACGTAGGTGCCCTGGTCGGCGGTCATCCCGCTCGGGATCCACCACAGCCGGAACAGCCCGATGACGTGGTCGATCCGCACCCCGCCGGAGTCGCGCAGCGCCGTCCGCACCATCTCGCGGAACGGCCGGTACCCCTGCTCCGCCAAGCGGTCCGGCCGCCACGGCGGCTGGTCCCACCGTTGGCCGAGCTGGTTGAACTGGTCCGGAGGCGCCCCGGCCGACACCCCGATGGCCAGGACGTCGGCGAGGGACCAGGCGTCGGAACCCCGGGTGTGCACGCCGACGGCGAGGTCCTCGACCAGGCCCACCCGCATACCCGCTCCGCGCAGGGCGTCCTGGGCGCTCCGGACCTGCTCGGCGAGCAGCCACTGCAGCCAGCAGTAGAGGTCGACCTCCTCGGCGTGCTCCGTGCGCCACTGGGCGACCGCGTCACCGTGCGCGTCCTGCAGCTCCGCCGGCCAGCCGGTGGTGGGCAGGCCGTGCGCCTCCGCGAGCGCGCACCAGGTCGCGTAGGCGACCAGCCCCTCCCCCTCCTCGGCCAGGAACGCGGCGTACGCGTCGGCGCGGGCGCCCGTGAGCGGGACCGTGTGGAGCAGGCCCAGGGCCGCCCGCTTCAGCTCCCAGGACCCGTCCCGGTCGATGCCGTCGTACGCGTTGAGCGCCCGTCCGTGGGCGGCCAGGGCGGCCAGCCGGGCGGCGTCCTCGGGCGCCAGCCCGGACACCTCGGGGACGTCCTCGACGCGCAGGTAGAGCGGGTTGAGGAAGCGGCGCGTGGTGGGCAGGTAGGGCGAGGGCTCCATCGGGGCGACCGGCTCCGCGGCGTGCAGCGGGTTGACGAGGAGGAAGTCCGCGCCGTGCGCCTCGCTCGCCCAGGCGCCGAGCCGCGCCGCGTCGGCCAGGTCGCCGATGCCCCAGGAGCCCTCCGAGCGCACCTGGTACAGCTGCGTGGCCACCCCGACGGCGCGGCGCTCCTCGAGGCCGCCGGGCAGGGTCAGCCGGTGCGGCGTGACGATGACCGTCGCCGTGGTCGTCGACCGGTCCAGGGGCTCGGCGTCGACGTGCGCCACGAGCCGGTGCCACCCCAGCGGCAGGTTCCACGGCAGCTCGAACGCCGCCTCACCGACCACCCGGCCGTCGACGGAGCGGGGCGCCACGAGGTGCTCGACCTGCCGGACCTCCCACTCGCGGCCGTCCTCGAGGTCGATGGTCAGCCGCACGCCGGTCCCGTCGGGGACGTGCACGAAGACCCACGGCGTCCAGCCCTCGCGGGTCACCACGGTCGCCGGCAGCGTCCGGCGCCAGTACCGGTCGTCGAGCTCGGCCAGCGACGCCTCGACCGCCTCGGGGGTGTGCGCGCGCACGCCGAGGGCCTCGAGGACCGCCTCGATCGTGCTCGCCGAGATCGGCGCGTGCTGCCCGCGCCAGTCCCAGTAGTCGGTCGAGACGCCGTAGGCGGCGGCCAGCCGGCGGAGCGGCTCCGACGGCCCGCCGGGCGATGCGGTCGAGTCCATGGCGTCCATCCTGCCGTCTGCCGGTGGTCGGGTCGGTCACCCAGGTCGCCCCCTCGCGGGCCGGACGCGGCAGACTAGGACGATGACCACCGACGAGCTGACGACGACGCAGCCGGACGCCGACGCCTACCGCATCGAGCACGACACCATGGGCGAGGTCCGGGTGCCCCGGGACGCGCTCTACCAGGCGCAGACCCAGCGGGCGATCGAGAACTTCCCGATCTCCGGCACCCCGATCGAGCCGGCCGTCGTCCACGCGCTCGGCCGGATCAAGGGCGCGGCCGCCCGGGCCAACAGCCAGCTCGGCGTCGTCAAGCCGGAGATCGCCGACCGGATCGTCGCCGCCGCCGCCGCGGTCACCGAGGGCCGCCACGACGGCGAGTTCCCCCTCGACGTCTTCCAGACCGGGTCGGGCACCTCGAGCAACATGAACGCCAACGAGGTCATCGCGACGCTGGCCTCCCGGGACGGCACCCGCATCCACCCGAACGACGACGTCAACGCCTCCCAGAGCAGCAACGACGTCTTCCCCACCGCGGTGCACCTCGCCACGACCGAGGCCCTCGTCCAGGAGCTCGCGCCCGCGCTCGTCCACCTCGCCGAGGCGCTGGAGCGCAAGGAGGTCGAGTTCGCGGGGGCGGTCAAGGCCGGTCGCACCCACCTCATGGACGCCACCCCGGTCACGCTGGGGCAGGAGTTCGGGGGGTATGCGGCGCAGGTCCGGTACTCGGTCGAGCGGCTCGAGGCGGTCCTGCCCCGGGTGGCGGAGCTGCCCCTCGGCGGCACCGCCGTCGGCACGGGCATCAACACGCCGGCGGGGTTCGCGCAGAAGGTGATCGGGTTCCTCGTCGACGAGACCGGGCTGCCGCTGCGGGAGGCGCGCAACCACTTCGAGGCCCAGGGCTCGCGGGACGCCCTGGTCGAGGCGTCGGGGGCGCTGCGGACCATCGCCGTCAGCCTCATCAAGATCTGCAACGACCTGCGCTGGATGGGCTCGGGGCCGCGCGCCGGGCTCGGCGAGATCCTCATCCCCGACCTGCAGCCGGGGTCGTCGATCATGCCCGGCAAGGTCAACCCGGTCATCTGCGAGGCCACGATGATGGCCTGCGCCCAGGTCATCGGCAACGACGTCGCCGTCGCCTACTCCGGCGCCGCCGGCAACTTCGAGCTCAACGTCATGATGCCGGTGATGGCCCGCAACGTCATCGAGTCGATCCGGCTGCTCACCAGCGTGACCCGGCTCCTCGCCGACCGGTGCGTCGACGGCATCCAGGCCCGGGAGTCGCACATGCGGCACCTCGCCGAGTCGTCGCCGAGCATCGTCACGCCGCTCAACCGGCACATCGGCTACGAGAACGCGGCGGCGGTCGCCAAGAAGGCCCTCAAGGAGGGCCGCACCATCCGCGACGTCGTCATCGACGAGGGGTACCTCGACTCCGGCCACCTCACCGAGGAGCAGCTCGACGACGCGCTCGACGTCATGGCGATGACCCGCCGGCCCGAGTAGCGCGAGAAGTCCGCTGATGCGCCGGACGGTGGCCGCGGCGGGGCTGACGGCCACGCTCCTGGCCGCTGTTGCCGGCTGTGCCGGTCCGGCGGAACCGGCCACCGGCACGGTTGGCAGCCGTCGGCCGGCGTGCCGACCGCCGTTGCCAGCGGCGGCGCCGCTGCCGGTGACGGCGGTCCGCTGGCCGACGCCACGCCGACCGAGATCGGTGGCGGTACGGCCTGGTCCGGGCTGCGCACCTGCCCCGGGGACCTCCCCGCATACCGCTGCGCGTTCCTCGCCGTGCCGCTCGACCGGAGGACCGCCGGTTCGGAACGGCTGCCGCTGCTGGTCGTCGCCGGTGGGGACCTCCAGGCCGACCGCACGCTGGTCTTCCTCACCGGCGGGCCGGGTCAGGGCGGTACCGGTGCCGCCGAACGCATCGTCACCCGTTTCGGCGGAGCCGCCGCCGGCCTGCGGATCGTGCTGGTGGACCAGCGCGGGACCGGCGGCCTGGCCCTCAGCTGCCCGCGGCTGCAGGACGAGGTGGGCACCTCGGACCTCACGGTGCCCACGCCCGACGCCGTGCGGGCCTGCGGCGACACCCTGGGCCCGAAGCGGGCGTTCTACGCGACCAGCGACACCGTGGCCGACCTCGAGGACCTGCGGCGCGCACTCGGCGTCGAGCGGCTGTCGCTGGACGGCGTGTCCTACGGCACCTACGTCGCCCAGCGGTATGCCGCCGCCCACCCGACCCGCGTCGACCGGCTGGTGCTGGACTCGGTCGTGCCGGTCACCGGCTTCGACCCCCTCATGACCGCCGTGTTCCCCGAGGTGAGGCGGGTGCTCACGGCCGTCTGCGACGCGGCGGCGTGTGGCCGCGACCCGTCCGCGGACGTCGCCGCCACGGTGCGGCGGTGGCCCGACCTCGGGCCGGCGCTGCTCGACACGCTGACCGCGATGTCGGTCGTCGACCCGACCTACGGCGGGGTTCCTGGACGCGGTGAAGGCCGGGGCGAACGGCGACGACCGCCCGGCCCGCGCCCTCGTGGCGGCGTGGAAGCAGCGGCAGGCGGCGCCCGCGGACGTGTTGAGCCAAGGCCTCCACGCGAGCACGTTGTGCCTCGACTTCCCGTTCCCGTGGGGCGGCGCGGACACCGATCCGAGCATCCGCGGTGACGCCGTCGACCGCGCCGTGGCCGCCCTGCCGGCGGACCGGCTGGCGCCGTTCGGGGCCGGGACGGCAGCGGGGAACGGGTTCGTGGCGACGTGTCGCTACTGGCCGCGCACCCCCGATCCCTTCGTGGACGTCGACCCCTCCACCGAGCTCCCGGCCCTGGCCCGCAGCGGCCCGCGCACGCTGATCCTCGCCGGCGACCGCGACCTGTCGACGCCGCTGGTGTGGGCGCAGACCACCGCCGCGGCGATGCCGGGGAGCCGGCTGGTCGTCGTCCCGGGCTCCGGCCACTCGGTCCAGTCCCGCGGCGGCGGCGCTGCCGTGGGCGCCGAGGTCACCCGGTTCCTGCTGGCCCGCTGACTCGGCCTCGGCGGCGCATACCGCGACGTAGCATCGGCGGATGACCGGACTGCGGCGCCTGGCCATGCCGCGCGGCCCGGCGGTCCTCTCGGTGATCGGCGACCTGGAGAAGGCGCTGGACGGCGGCGACGCGGTGCAGCCGGTGTCCGACGAGGCCACCTCTCCCGCCGGGGTGGGCCCTGACACCGTCGCGGACGGCGTGGCGGTCGTCGTCGGGACCTCGGGGTCGACCGGCACGGCGAAGCGGGCGATCCTCACGGCCGCGAGCCTCATCGCGTCGGCGTCCTCCACCCACGAGGTGCTCGGCGGCTCGGGACGTTGGCTGCTGGCCATGCCCGCCCACCACGTTGCCGGGCTGCAGGTGCTGGTCCGCTCGGTCGTCGCGGGGACGACGCCGGAGGTCCTCGACCTCGACGGCGGGTTCGACGTGGGGCGGTTCGCCGAGGTGTCCGAGCGGCTGGCCGCCGGAACGGGACGGCGCTACACGGCGCTGGTGCCGACGCAGCTGACCCGGCTCCTGGACGAGCCGGCGGGCATCCGGGCGCTGCGGCTGTTCGACGGCGTCCTCGTCGGCGGCGCGGCCACCTCGGCCGGCGACCGCGACCGGGCCAAGGCCGCCGGCGTGAAGGTGGTGACGACCTACGGCATGAGCGAGACCGCCGGCGGGTGCGTCTACGACGGGGTACCGCTGCCGGTGAGCGAGGTGCACATCGACAACGACCACCACGTCGTCCTCGGCGGGGCGACCGTCGCGCTGGGCTACCTCGGTGAGCCGCGGCTGACCGCGGACGCGTTCACCGTCGACTCCGACGGCGTGCGCTGGTTCCGCACCGACGACCTCGGCGCGTTCGGCGACGACGGCCGCCTGGAGATCCGCGGGCGGGCCGACGACCTCATCAACACCGGCGGGCTCAAGGTCGCGCCGGGTCCGGTCGAGGACGCCATCGTCCGGTTCGTGCCCGGGGTGCTCGACGCCGTCGTCGTCGGCACCCCGCATACGACATGGGGTCAGGCGGTCTCGGCCGTGGTGACCCTGCGCCGGGGAGCCCCCACGCCGACGCTGCGGGACACCCGGTCGGCGCTGCGCGGCGCGGTGCCGGACCACGCACTGCCGCAACGCCTTCTGGTGCTCGAGACGATCCCCGAGCGAGGTCCCGGGAAGCCCGACCGGCGTGCGCTGGTCGCGGCGTTCGGTGAGACACTGTGAGAGTTCGACGACGTGCGTGACGGGAGGTCGGTCCGATGCGGGTGCTGCTGCTCGTCGCCGGTCTGGCGCTGACCATCTACGCCGTCGTCGACTGCTTCCAGACCGATGACGAGCGGGTCAAGTACCTGCCGCGGATCGCCTGGGTCGTCCTCATCGTCATCATCCCGTGGGTGGGCCCGCTGGCCTGGCTGCTGGCCGGACACGAGCGGTCGCTGCCGCCCGGCCGGTGGAACCGGAAAAGGCCGATCACCGGCCCGCGTGGCCCGGAGGACGACCCGGACTTCCTGCGTAACCTCTGACTCGGATCCCCGCAGGCATTGACGAATCGAGCCGAGTCCCGCATGGCCACGTTCACCGAGTGGGTCCAGGGTGCCCGTCCGCGCACCCTGCCGGTCGCCGTCTCCCCCGTCGCGGTCGGGACCGGCGCCGCATACGCGCTGGGTGAGACGACCTGGGGGTATGCGTTGCTGGCCCTCGTCGTGGCGCTGTCCCTCCAGGTCGGGGTGAACTACGCCAACGACTACTCCGACGGCATCCGCGGGACCGACTCGCCGGGCGCCGGGCGGGTCGGGCCGGTGCGGCTGGTCGGGCAGGACCTGGCCAACCCGACCGACGTGCGGCTCGCGGCGTTCGTGGCGTTCTTCCTCGCGGGGCTGTGGGGGTTCGCGCTGGTCGCGCTCAGCGAGGCGTGGGTGATGCTGCCGATCGGCGCGCTGTGCGTCGTGGCGGCCTGGTACTACACGGGCGGGCGCCGGCCCTACGGCTACAACGGGCTCGGCGAGGTGTTCGTCTTCGTCTTCTTCGGGCTGGTGGCGACGCTCGGCACGCTCTACACGCAGGCGGGGGTCGTGACGGTGGCGGGCGTGCTGGGTTCGGTCGGGGTCGGTGCCCTGGCCGCGGCGGTGCTCGTCGCCAACAACCTGCGCGACATCCCCTCCGACGCGGCGGCCGGCAAGCGGACGCTGGCGGTACGGCTCGGGGACCGGCGCACGCGCGTCCTGTACGCCGGTCTGGTGGCGGTCTCGGTCGCCGTGGTGGTCGCCTGCGCGGTGACCGGGTCCTGGTTCGCGCTGCTGGCCCTGCCGGCGTACGCCTTCCTGTGGCCGGCGCTGCGGTCGCTGCTCTCCGGCACGACGGGGCGGGACCTGATCCCGGTACTGGCCCGGACCGGCCAGTTCCAGCTCCTCTGGTCCGTCCTCCTGGCCATCGGCCTAGCCGTGCACCACCACCTCTAACGGCCCGGTTCCCGCTTCCAACCCGAGGAAGTGAGCAGTCTGGCGCCTGATCGGCCCGAAAACTTGGCACTTCCTCGGGTTGGAAGGCGGGAAGCGGGGTTGTCCACATGGTCCGCTCACTTCGTCCCATGGTCCACAGGAGCCGGTTGGACGGCGACGGTGGCGATCGTTCGCGACATGGTCGGCGGTCATGAGATCGACGCCTTGCCGTATGCCTTCACCCGACGGCAGTCGCTCGCCTCTCGGTCTGAGCGACTTCCGGCGTCAACAGCTGGTCAGCCGAGGTGAGCTGATCCGTGAGCGTCGTGGACTGTTCGTCCGCGCCGGACGCCCGCCGCCCGAACAGCGCGCCGCCTCATATCTCGACCTCGCCCGCGCCATCCTGGGCGAGTACGGCGACGGGTTCGCGCTGTGCCACGTCACGGCGGCGGCGGCCCACGGGTTGCCGCTGCCGCTCGGTCCGCTCGGCACCGTGCACCTGCTCGACCTGTCGCCCCGACAAGACCAGGCGCGCGCCGGGGGTGGTGGGTGCACAGCGTCGACTCGTACGCGTGGACGTCATCGACGTCGTGGACTGCCGACGACCTCCGTGGCGACAACGGTCGCCGACTGCCTTCGCCTCTTCGGTGCGCGCGTGAGCGTGCCGATCGCCGACGCCGCGCTCCATCGAGGGTTGGTCGCCAAACCACGGCTGTTGACCGAGATGGCGATGCAGTGCCATTGGGGCGGACGGACCAGGTCGACGCGGTGGCGCCGTTGGTGGACGGACGCCGGGAGACATGGCTCGAGTCGTTCGCGTTCGTGCGCTTCGCGGAGTGGGGAGTGCCGCTGCCACAGCCGCAGGTCGAGGTGTTCGACGAGTTCGGGGAGTTCGTCGCGAGGACCGATGGCGCGTGGATAGAGCAGGCCACGGTGGTGGAGCTCGACGGGGAGAGCAAGTACGGCCTGCCGAGGGACGGAGTGGTGGACCCGCACGGCATGGAAGCTGGAGAAGGCGAGGTACGACCGGCTGGGGAATCTCGGCCTCGAGCGGGTGCGCTTCGACCTGACGGACCTGCTTCGTCACGAACAGAGGGTGCGGTCCACGATCCGTACTCGTCGAGCGTGTGGCTCCCCGGGTCGGTTCGCCGGCCACTTCCGCATACCGTCAGCTTCCGACCTGACGTTGTTGTGAGTTCACGGCCAATCGTGGGCCGAGAAACTTGGCACTTCCTCGGGTTGGAAGCGGGAAAGCGCCGGGGGTTAGCGGTCGGGGCGGTGGTCGATCTCGCGTCCTCGACCCGGGCGTCCTCGATCTCGGCGTCCTCGACGGCTTCGTCGGAGTCGGGGTCGGGGTCGGCGGGGCCTTGGGCCTCTCGCTTGGCCGCCTGGCGCTTCTCCATGCGGTCGGCGATCTGGGCGGAGAACTGGTCGCGCTGCGAGCGGAGCAGGAAGAACGACAGCACCACGGACACCACCGCGGAGACCAGCAGCAGCAGGACCTGGTCGTTGCGCAGCCCGACGAGCCAGAAGAACAGCAGGCAGCCGAAGAAGATCAGCAGCCGGTAGAGCGTGTAGCGGAGCACTACTTGAGCCCCGAGTAGCTGTGCAACCCGGTGAACAGCAGGTTGACCACGGTGAAGTTGAGCAGGACGCAGCACGTAGCCCGCCAGCGCGATCCACATCGCCTTGCGCGGCTCCCACCCGGCGGTGGCGCGCGCGTGCATGTACGCGGCGTAGACCACCCAGATGACGAAGGTCCAGACCTCCTTGGGGTCCCACGTCCAGTAGGCGCTCCACGCCTTCTGCGCCCAGATCGCGCCGGCCACCAGCGTGAACGTCCAGAGGATGAAGCCGACCATGTTCAGCCCGTATGCGGCGCGCTCCAGCGACGCCGCCGGGGGCAGCGACTCCACGAAGTTGCGGCGGGCGGGCGGGTGCTCCTCCCGGTGCCGCCGGACGAGGTAGACGATCCCGATCGAGAACCCGATGGTGAACACCGCGACGGCGAGGATCGCGACGACGACGTGGATGACCAGCCACACGCTCTTGAGCGCGGGCATCAGCTCGGCGGCCTCGGTGTAGAACGCGAACATCGCGAGCCCGAGGATCAGCAGGATCGGGCCGATGACGAACAGGCCCAGCCACTCCCAGTGGCGCCGGCGAGCGAGCAGGCAGTAGGCCAGCGCCGCCGCGGCCGCTCCGGCCGTGGCGAACTCGAACATGTTGCCCCACGGCGGCCGCATGACCGCGAGGCCGCGCATCGACGACCGAGGCGATGAGCAGCAGCGTGCCGAGCCAGGCGAGGGAGAGGGCGATGTTGCCGGTCCTGGCCGCGCGCGGCGACGGCGGCTCGGACAGCGCGTCCGGAGACGGCCCGCCGGCCAGCGGCGGCATCGGCCGGCGGCGCAGCGTCCGCCGAGGCGGAGGCCCCGGCCGCACCCGAGCGGGCCGCCACCAGCTGCCGGGAGCGCCGCTTCGTCCCGCGCTCGGCGGCCACCGGGCCGAGGGCCGCGAGGTAGGCCGCGAACAGCAGCATCGAGACGGTGAAGATGGCCATCGCGGAGTAGAGCGCGAGGTTGGAGTACCCCACTAGTTCGGCCGAGGGCATACCTAGGATCCTTTGCTGAGCTCGGTGCGCAGCCCGGCCAACAGCGTGCCGAGCCCGGGGTCCGACGTGCGTGCGAGACCACCGATGGTGACGAGCGTACGCGAGGGGTCCTCGGCCGGACGGACCCGAACGAAGATGCGGCGCCGGCGGACCAGGAGCGACGCCACGAGCCCGAGGATGGTCGCGATCGCGGCGACCAGGGTGAGCTCCTTGCCCGGGTCGACCCGCGCCGACAGCCCGGCGAACCGGTCGACCTGGTCGAAGGTGATCGACCCCCGGCCGTCCGGCAGCTGGTAGGTCTCCCCCGGCTTCAGCCGGATGAGCACCGGCGTGCCGTCGGGCTTGAGCAGCTGGGTGAGGTCGGTGGTGTCGAGGGTGTAGACCGACTGCGGCCGGTTGCCGGGGAACAGGTCGCCCTCCCAGACCGACAGCGCCAGCTCGGGGTTCCGGTCGTCGGGGAACAGCGAGACCGGGCCGTTGACGTAGGTCGGCTCGGCCGTGGGCAGGAAGAACCCGCTGAACGCGAGCGCCTTCGGGCGGGCCGCGCCGACCTTGATCGCGCCGACCGACGTGTAGACGTTGTCCTGGGCGAGGAACGGCGTCGCCTGCTGGTAGAGCACCGCCCCGGACCCGTCACGGACCGTCACCACCGGCGCGTAGCCGTTGCCGAGGAGGAAGACGTCGGCACCGTCGAGGGTGACGGGGTTGTTCGGGCTGATCTGCGCGTCGGTGGCCGGGCCGCCGGGCCGTTCGGTGGTGGTGACGTCGGCGGTGAAGCTGCGCGGCGCCCCGAACTGCGCGCCACCGACCTGGTCCTCGAAGCTGGCCTTCATGGACCGCAGGTCGATGGTGAACGGCGGCAGCTTCTCCGGGTCGGTCATCGGCCCGGGCAGGAAGGTGTCGTAGGACGACAGCGTCGACGAGAACGTCTCGCCCTCGGTGAGGATGACGTCGCCGCGCCACCCGAGGAGGTGGCCGATGGCGACGCCGACGATGACGACGCAGAGCCCGGTGTGGAAGACGAGGTTGCCGGTCTCGCGCAGGTAGCCGCTCTCGGCGCTGACCGTGTCGTCGTCGTGCGACACGACGCGGAAACGCCTGCGCCGCAACGCCTCCGTCGCGGCTGACCGCGCGGACGAGACGTCACCGGCATACGTGAGCTCGACGTGCTGGTCGAGCCGGGCGAGGTTGCGGGGGGCTCGCGGCGGCTTCGCGCGGAGGGTATGCCAGTGCAGCCGGCTGCGCGGGACGATGCAGCCCACGAGGGAGATGACGAGCAGCAGGTAGATGGCCGAGAACCAGACCGACGAGTAGACCTCGAAGAAGCCGAGCGGGTCGAGCCACGGTCCGGTGGTGGGGTTGGTGGCGATGAAGTCGTTGACCTTGCCGGCGTCGATCGACCGCTGCGGGAAGATCGAACCCGGCACCGCGGCGATCGACAGCAGCAGCAGGAGGAACAGCGCGGTACGCATCGACGTGAGCGAGCGCCAGGCCCACCGGGCCCACCCGACCGGGCCGAGCTTCGGCTGGGTGACCTGGGTCCGCGGCGGCGACTGGGTGGCCATCACAGCACCGTCGTGAATCCGCCGACGAGGTGCGTCTGCACCCACGCGACGAGGTCGGTCCAGACGCCGGTGACCATGAGGACCCCGACGGCGAGCAGCAGCACCCCGCCGAACACGTGGATGCCGCGCCGGTGCCGACGCAGCCACGAGCCCGCGCGGCCCGCGCGCGAGTAGCCGGCCGCGATGACGATGAACGGGACGCCGAGACCGAGGGAGTAGGCCACCGCGAGCACGACGCCGCGGCCGACGGCCCCGCCGTCGGCGCTCAACGGGGCCGTGAGCGCGAGGATCGCGGCGAGGGTCGGCCCGGTGCACGGCGCCCAGCCGAGGGCGAAGGCGGCGCCGAGCAGCGGCGCACCGGCGAGGCCGGCGGCCGGCTTCCACCGCGGGACGGTGGTGCGCTGCAGGCCGATCCCCGAGCCCACCCCGAGGAACACCAGGGCCAGGACGATGACGACCGCGCCGCCGATGCGGGTCAGCAGGTCGAGGTGCTCCCGCAGCGCGAACGACACGGCGGACGCCACGGCGACCAGGACGATGAAGACGACGGTGAAGCCGAGCACGAAGAGCAGGGCGCCGAGGACGAGGTTGGACCGGCGGCGCTGCTCGAGGGCCACGTCGGACAGCCCGGTGACGTAGCCGAGGAACCCGGGCACCAGGGGCAGCACGCAGGGCGACGCGAACGACACCAGTCCGGCGGCCAGGGCGACCACCACGGCGATCGGCAGCGCCGCCGTCGCGACGGTGGCGTCGGCGGCAGCGGCGAGGGGGAGGACCGACGTCACGGGCGGCGGCTCAGGTCTGCTCGGCCAGCACGTCGTCGACCAGCGCGGTCAGCGTGCCGGCCGTCGTCGCGCCGAGCACCCGGGCGGCGATGCGGCCCTTCCGGTCGAGCACCAGCGTGCTCGGGGTCGCGCTGGCCTTGCCCTGCAACGCCAGCATCGGCTGGCCGCCGCTCTGGCTGTCGCTGAGCGACGGGTAGGTCACCCCGTTGGCCTTGAGGAACCCGGCCGCCGTCGCGGCGCCCTCCTTGATGTCGATGCCGACGAAGGCGACCGCCTTCCCTGCCGTCGAGTACGCCTGCCACACCTGTTGCAGGTGCGGCGTCTCGTCGACGCAGGGGGCGCACCACGACCCCCAGACGTTGACGACGACGACCTTCCCGGCGGCGTCGGTGGCCATCGACCACGCCTTGCCGTCGACGGTCGTCCCGCTGAGGGCGACCGCGTCCGCACGCTCGCCGACCGGCAGCTGCTCGACGGTGCCGTCGCCGGCGACGTAGCCCTTGCCGTCACCGGCCTTGGCCTGCGCCGCAACGCTGTTGGGGTCCTCGGTGCACGCACCGGTGACCAGCGCGAGCGCGAGCGCGCCGGCCGAGACCAACGCCACTCGCCGGGGGGAGCGAACCGTCACGCGCCCGCCTTCTTGGCGGCGCGGGCGAGCAGCTCGGCGGCGGGCTCGGTGTAGGTGATGGACGTCAGGTCGTCACCGGAGTAGGTCAACGACGTGAGGGAGGCCAGGGAGCACTCGCGCTTGCGCGGGTCGTGCCAGAGGTGCCGGCCCTCGAGCCGGTTCCGCACGGTCCAGACCGGCAGCTGGTGGGAGACCAGCACGGCGTCGTGCCCGTATGCGGCGGCCCGCGCGTCCGCGATGGCCCCGAGCATCCGGTCGGCGATGTGGGCGTAGGGCTCGCCCCAGCTCGGCGTGAACGGGTTCACCAGGCGCGGCCACGTCGACGGCTTCGACAGGGCGCCGTCGCCGACCCCGAAGGTCTTGCCCTCGAAGTAGTTGCCGGCCTCGATGAGCCGGTCGTCGGTCTCGATCGGCAGGTCGAAGGCCGCGGCGATCGGGCCGGCGGTCTCCTGCGCCCGCTCCAACGGGGATGCGACGACGCGGACGACGTCCTTGGGGGCGAGGAACCGGGCCACCATCTCGGCCATCTCCCGGCCCAGCTCCGACAGGTAGTAGCCGGGCAGCCGGCCGTAGAGGATCCCCTCGGGGTTGTGCACCTCGCCGTGCCGCATCAGGTGCACGACGGTGACCGGGGGGTTCATGCGTCGATTGTCGCAAACCCCCGGGCCGCGGCCCGGCACGCGTCCGGCACCGCCGCCAGGACGTGGTCGACCGCCTCGTCGTCGTGCGCGGCGCTGACGAACCAGGCCTCGAACGCGCTCGGCGGCAGGTGGACGCCTTGGCTCAGCATCGCGTGGAAGAAGGCGGCGAAGGCCTCGGTCGACTGTGCTCTCGCGTCGTCGTAGTTCCGCACCGGCTGGTCGCGGAAGAACACGCTGAACATCGACCCGGCCCACTGCACGGTGTGCGGCACGCCTTCTCGGGCCAGCCCGTCCGCGACGGCGTCGGCGATGGTGCCGCTGACGACGCCGAGCCGCTCGTAGACGTCGGGCGTGCAGCCCCGCAGCGTGGCGAGGCCGGCCGCCGTGGCCACCGGGTTCCCGGAGAGCGTGCCCGCCTGGTAGACCGGGCCGGTCGGCGCGAGCAGGGCCATGACCTCGGCCCGGCCGCCGAACGCCGCCGCCGGGAACCCGCCGCCCATGACCTTCCCGAAGGTGAAGAGGTCCGGCGGGCCGGACGCATACGGACCCTCGAGCCCGTACCACCCCGACGGCGAGCACCGGAACCCCGTCATCACCTCGTCGCTGACGACCAGCGCGCCGTGCTCGTGGGCGATCCGCAGCAGCCCCTCGGTGAAGCCGTCACCGGGTGGGACCACGCCCATGTTGCCGGCCGCCGCCTCGGTGATGACGCAGGCGATCTCGTGCCCCCGCGCGGCGAAGGCCGCCTCCACCGCGGCGAGGTCGTTGTAGGGCAGCACGATGGTCTCCGCGGCGGAGGACGCGGGCACCCCGGCGCTGTCCGGCAGCCCGAACGTCGCGACGCCGGAGCCGGCCGCCGCGAGCAGCGAGTCGACGTGCCCGTGGTAGCAGCCGGCGAACTTCACGACCGCGCTGCGGCCGGTGAACCCGCGGGCCAGCCGGATGGCGGTCATCGTGGCCTCGGTGCCGCTGTTGACCAGGCGGACCTGCTCCGCGGCGGTCCGGGCGACGATCTCCTCCGCGAGCGCGACCTCGTTCTCCGACGGGGTCCCGAAGGAGAACCCGTGGGTCGCCGCCTCCTGCACCGCCGCGAGCACGGACGGGTGGGCGTGGCCGAGGATCATCGGGCCCCAGGAGCCGATGAGGTCGACGTAGCGGCGCCCGTCGACGTCGGTGAGCCACGGCCCGGAGGCGCTGGCCATGAACCGCGGCGTGCCGCCGACGGCCCGGAAGGCCCGCACCGGCGAGTTGACGCCTCCGGGGATGACGGCCTGCGCGCGCTCCAGGAGCGCGGCGGACGCCGGCGCCTCCCGGGGGTAGGCGGGCAGGTCGGTATGCGTCGAGGTCACCCCGGCATTGTCGCAAGCGCCGCTGGCGCCTCGTGCAGAGCCCGGTCCTAGGTGGGGTCGCGGAGCTTGCCGCTCTTGGCGAGCTCGGGGTCCGTGCAGGAGGCCAGGTCGAAGCAGCAGGGGCGCCGCTTACCGCCGTCCAGCTTCGACACGCTGACCTCGACACGCCGCTGCCGGGTGTCCGCGTTGCCCGTCGCCTGGACCCAGCGGACCCACTCCCACCGGGCCATCGGGGTGATGTCCTCCCAGAGCCCCTGGACCGTGGTCGACGACGACGACAAGGCGTCGGCGAGGTCCGTGGGCACGGTGGGCTCGGGCCACGCGGACGCCACCGACAACGTCACGTCCGTGCGGTCGCCCGGTCCGATCCCGAGGGCGCTCTGGAGCTTCTCGTCGACGCGCATCCAGTGGCCGCGGCGTCCATCGGGCTCCACGACCGTCTCGACCTCGTAGCCGCCGACGGTGGCGAGAACCGCGACCTGTCCTCGAGAGGGGAGCTGTTCGCTCGCCGCACGGGGCAGGCGCACCAGGGACGTGTCGTCGATGCGGGACAGCGCCGCGGTGAAGGTGATCGGCGACGACTCCGACATGCCAACCCTTTCGACGTCCGCTGACCTGGGAATGGGCCGAGACGAACGGGAATCCGACCGCCGAGGCCCGGAAGCAGGCTTACTTCACCGCTGGGACGCCGTCAACGCGGCGGCGTCGAGGTCTTCCTGGAGCTCGGCCTCGGCGCACGCCTCGGCCACGACCGCCTCGTGAATACCGAGGGCGGCGTCGCGGACCTTGCCCATCGCCACGCCCAGCGCCGCGAACTCCTCCGGCGCCATGACGTCCAGCAGGTGCCGGCGGACGCTCTCGACGTGGGTCCGGGCCATGGTGTTGAGCCGCTCCCAGCCGTCGTCGGTGAGCACCAGCTCGACGCCCGCGGCGATCGGACAGGCAGGACTGCCGCTCCACCCACCCGCGCTTCTCGAGCCGGGCCGCGGTGTGCGTAAGGCGGCTGCGGGACTGGACGACGAGGTCGGCGAGCTCGGACATCCGCAGGCGCCCGCCGTCGCTCTCGCTGAGCATGGAGAGGATCTCGTACTCCGTGAGCTGGAGCCCGTGGGCCTGGAGGTCGCGGTCGAGCGCCTCCTCGAGGAACCGGCTTCCGCGCAGGTAGGCGCGCCAGGACTGCTGCTCGCCGTCACTCAGCCAGCGAGTCTCATCCACGCTGCGCGCTCACCGTCGTCCCTTCCCTGTTGCCCTCAATCTACTGTCCAACGGCTGCCGGATCGGTGGCATTCCGGTCACGCTCCGGTCAGCGCCGTCAGGGCGGCGCCGCAGGGTCGCCCGCCACCGGAGGTCCTCGTCGGGGTAGACCCGCTCGACGGACAGCAGGTCGAGCCCGTCGACGGCGAAGGCGTCGACCTCGCTGCGCACCAGCGGCCACGGCGGGCCGGGCCGGGCGTCACGCTCGGCGGTGCCGCCGTCGGCCCCGAAGGCGATGACGACCAGGGTGCCGCCCGGGGCCACCAGCTCGGTCACGCCGCGGATGGCGTCGGCGCGGGGCGGCTCCGGCAGGGCCTGGACGTTCATGCTCTCGACCACCAGGTCGAATGCTCCGCGCCAGGCGTCGGGCAGCGCCAGGAGGTCGGCCACCCGGTAGTCGACCGGGCTGTCGGGATGCCGTCGCCGGGTCTGCTCCACCGCCGACGGCGAGATGTCGAACGCCGTCGTCGGGTAGCCCAGCCCGGCGAGGTACTCGGCGTCCCGGCCGTACCCCGCTCCGACGACGATCGTCCTGGCCGAGGTCGGCAGGCCCTCACGCTCGACCCACTCCACCAGCAGCGGGTTCGGTGTGGGCCGGTCCCAGGGCACCTCCGCCCGTCCGTCGCCGGCCGCGCGGTAGAGGTCGTCGAACCACGCGGTGGGCTCACCGGACCGGGCGGCGGCCAGCTGGTGGGTCGCCTCGTCCGGGTCTGGAGACAGCTCGTCCATGAAGCCCGATTGTCCCCGCGTGGGCCGACATCGGTCGCATACCGGAGAATGGCGGGGTGGCGAAGCGTTCGGTGCAGTGGAACGGCGCCCGCATCGGCGCCCTCATCGGGGCGGTCGGCGGGCTGGCCTTCGTGGTGTTCAACGCGTGGTCGCTGGGCGAGACCTGGCAGCCCATCGCCATCGCGGTCGGCGTCGTCTGGTTCCTCTGGGTGCTCTGGTCGATCCTCCGGGTGCCCGAGGACGACCAGGCCTACCGGCCGGACGCGCGGCAGATGCAGGCGTTCTGGATCGTCGTCGCCCTCGAGGTGGTCCTCATCGTCGGCGGGACGCAGCTGTTCATCCGTGTGCTGGACACGCCGAGCGCGTCCCTGCCGTGGGTCGCGACGGTGCTCGGGGTGCACTGGCTGGTGTTCCGCATGGTCTTCCAGCAGGACGTGTTCCTGTGGCTCGGCTGGTTCACCCTGACGCTCGGGGTCGTCGGGCTGATGGTCGCCCTCACCGGCGTGGCGGAGGAGAACGCCCTGGCGGCCACGGCGATCTGCAGCGGGCTCTTCGTCGGAGCGGTCATGCTCGGTGCCGTCGGGGTCGACGCGCGGCGCCGACGTCAGGCACTGCTCGTCAAGCAAGCCAGGCGGCGGCCTCGAGGGCGTAGTACGTAAGCGTCACCTGGGCGCCCGCCCGCCTGATCGACGTCAGGGTCTCCAGCGCGCAGCGGCGCCGGTCGATCCAGCCCCGCTCGGCGGCGGCCTCGATCATCGAGTACTCCCCGCTGATCTGGTACGCCGCCACCGGCACCGTGGCGATCTCGGCCACCGCGCGGATGACGTCGAGGTTCGGCAGGGCCGGCTTGACCATGACGAGGTCGGCGCCCTCGTCGAGGTCCAGCTGGACCTCGCGGATCGCCTCGACATGGTTCGCCGGGTCCTGCTGGTAGGTCGCGCGGTCACCGACCAGGGACGACTCGACGGCCTCCCGGAACGGCCCGTAGAAGCCGCTCGTGTACTTCGCCGAGTAGGCCAGGACGATGGTGTCGGTGAACCCCGCCTCGTCGAGGGCCGACCGGACGACCCGCACCTGGCCGTCCATCATCCCGCTGGGCCCGACGACGTGGGCCCCGGCGCGGGCCTGGGCGACGGCCATCGACGCATACCGCTCGAGGGTGGCGTCGTTGTCGACGCGGCCGCGGTCGTCGAGCACGCCACAGTGGCCGTGGTCGGTGAACTCGTCGAGGCAGAGGTCGGCCATGACGACGAGGTCGTCACCGACCGCCTCCCGCACCCGGGCGACGGCGACGTTGAGGATGCCGTCGGGGTCGTCGGCACCGGAGGCCATCGCGTCCTTGGTCGTCGGCACCCCGAAGATCATGAACCCGCCGACGCCGGCGGCGACGCAGGCCCGGGCCTCGTCGACGAGGGAGTCCAGGGTGTGCTGGACCACGCCCGGCATGCTCGACACCGGGACCGGCTCGGCGGCGCCCTCCTTGACGAACACCGGCAGCACGAAGTCGCGCGGGTGCAGCCGGGTCTCGGCGACGAGCGCCCGGACGGCCGCGTTCTGGCGCAGCCGCCGCGGGCGGACCACCGGGAGCTCGAGAGCCATCGACGCCTCGCCCGGCGTCAGCGGGCCCGGCGACGAGCCGTGGACTTGGTCTCGCTGGGCCGGCGCACCGGCTCCCCGGACTCCTGGGCCGCGACCGCGAGGCCGAGCCCGTGGGCCGCGAGCGCGTCGACCAGCGCGTCGGAGGACGCCTCGGGCGCCATGACGTCGACGTGCAGCCCGGCCTCCTCGGCGGCCTTGGCCGTCGCCGGCCCGATGACCGCGACGACGGTGGACGGGTGCGGCTTGCCGGCGATGCCGACGAGGTTGCGGACCGTGGAGCTCGAGGTGAAGACGACGGCGTCGTAGGCGCCCGACTTGATCGCGTCGCGGACCTCCGCGGCCGGCGGGGCGGCCCGGACGGTCCGGTATGCGGTGACGTCGTCGACCTCCCAGCCCATGTCCTGCAGGCCGGCCACCAGCGTGTCGGTGGCGATGTCGGCCCGCGGCAGGAACACCCGGTTGATCGGGTCGAGGAGGTCGTCGAACTCCGGCCAGTCGGCGAGGAGGCCGGCGGTCGACTGCTCGCCCGAGGGGACGAGGTCGGGCACCAGGCCCCAGTCGCGCAGCGCGTTGGCGGTGACCCCGCCGACGGCGGCGATCTTGAGCCCCGAGAACGCCCGCGCGTCGAGCCCGGACTCCTCGAACTTCTCGCGCACCGCCCGGACGGCGTTGACCGAGGTGAACCCGATCCACTCGTAGCGCCCGGTCACGAGGCCCTTGATCGCCCGGTCCATCTGCTGCGGCGTGCGCGGCGGCTCGACGGAGATGGTCGGCACGATGTCGGCGTGCGCGCCGTAGAACGCCAGCCGCTCGCTCGTCGCGCCGGCCTGGTCCTTGGTCCGCGGCAGCAGCACGGTCCAGCCGAACAGCGGCTTGGTCTCGTACCAGGACAGCTCCGAGCGCAGGGCGACGCTGTGGCCGACGACGGCCAGCGACGGGAAGTGCACCGTGGAGCCGGCGAGCACCGCCTCGGCCTCGCCGAGGGTGGTGACCCGGCTGACCTGCTGGGTCGTCGTGCCGCGCTCGGTCAGCAGCACCGGCGTCTCGGCCGCCCGACCGGCGGCCAGCAGGCCGACGAGGGCGGGTGCCAGCGTCTCGGGGGCGCCGAGGACCACGACGGTGACGTGGTCGGGCACCGCCGGCGCCCAGTCGTGACGGCGGTCACCGGCGTCGACGACGTGCACGGCCGTGGCCTGCTGCGTCGTCAGCGGGACACCGGCGTACATCGGCACCGCGGAGGCGGCACTGACGCCCGGCACGACCTCGAACGGGATGCCGGCCTTGTGCAGGGCCAGGGCCTCCTCGGCGAAGCCGCTGAACAGGCTGGGGTCGCCGTCGAGCAGGCGGACGACGAGCCCGGCACCGCCGAGGGCCTTGGCGGTCCGGACGAGCAGCTTGGCCCGCGAGGCACGGGTCAGCTCCTCGCCGTGCTCCCCGTGACCGGCGTCGACGAGGGGGACGTCCGGCGGCGCGAACCGGGAGAGGATCTCGTCCCGGTTGAGCTGTCGGCCCTGGCGGTCCAGGACGATGGTGTCGGCGGCCGCGAGCCGGTCGCGGGCCCGCAGGGTCACGAGTCCGGGATCGCCGGGGCCGGCCCCGACGAAGGCGACGCGGCCGACTGGCTTGCCGGCGCGAGTGGTGGCAGTGGGGGTCACGAGACCTGCTCCGTCTGGTGTTGGTGGTTAGGGGTCAACGTCGACAGCGGTCGAGGTATGCCATCGGGTGGTTCGTCGGTGTCCTCGTCGAGGACGGGACGTCCGATGGCGGCGAGGTCGGCGGCGCCGTCCTCGAGGAGGAGGGCGGCCAGCCGCTGACCGGCCGAGACCGGGTCGTCGACCGGGGCGACGATCGAGCGACGCAGCTCGGCGGAGCCGTCCGGAGAGCCGGCGAAGGCCCGCAGCGAGAGCTCCGGACCCGACTCGCCCTCGACGACCTCCGCCAGCGCGCCGACCGGAGCCGTGCAGCCGGCCTCGAGGGCGGCGAGCAGCGCGCGCTCGGCGGTGACGCACACCCGGGTGTCGTCGTCCTCGAGCGGGGCGACCGCCGCGCGGACGTCGTCGCGGTCGGCCCGGCACTCGACGGCGAGCGCACCCTGGCCGGGGGCGGGCAGCATCTGCAGGGGGTCGAGGGTCTCGGTGACGTCGGCCAGCCGGTCGATGCGCGCCAGCCCGGCCCGCGCCAGGACGACGCCGTCGACGGCGCCGGAGCGGACCAGCTCGAGCCGGGTGTCGACGTTCCCGCGGACCGGCACGACCTCGAGCCCGAGGCCGAGCGCGGCCAGCTGCGCCGCCCGCCGGGGGGAACCCGTCCCGACCACGGACCCGGCGGGCAGCTCACCCAGGGTGAGACCGTCACGGGCGACGAGGACGTCGCGCGGGTCCTCCCGCGCCGGCGTGGCGGCCACGACGAGGCCGGGTTCGGGGGTCGTCGGCAGGTCCTTGAGCGAGTGCACGGCGAGGTCGATCTCGCCGTCGAGCAGCGCGCGGCGGATGGCGGCCGCGAAGACGCCGGTACCGCCGATGGTGGTGAGCGCGTGCGCCGACCGGTCACCGAGGGTCGTGATCGGGACGAGGTCGACCTGGTGGCCGAGCTCGCCCAGCCGGTCCGCGACCTGGGTGGCCTGGGCGAGCGCGAGCGTGCTGCGGCGGGTACCCAGCCGCAGCGTGGTCACGGCGCGCTCCCGAGGTCGTGGTGCACGGACGTCGGTGGCGTCGACACCGCCGCGACGCTGTGCGGGTCGAGGTCGAACAGCTCGCGCAGGGCGGCGGCGTAGTCCTCGCCGTGGCCGTCGCTGCTCAGCTCCTTGATCCGCACCGTCGGGGTGTGGAGCAGCTTCTCCACGACCCGGTGGACGGCGTGCTGGAACTCCTCGCGGGTGGCCTCGTCGAGGTCGGGCAGCCGGTGGTCGAGCCGCTCCATCTCACCGGCGACGACGGCGGCCGCCCGGGAGCGCAGCGCGGCGACGGTCGGGGCGACGGACTTGACCATCCGGGAGGCGAGGTAGGCCGCGACCTCCCCGGTGACGAGGTCGCGGACGGCCTGCACCTCGGGCAGCGTCTCGACGTCGGCCCGCTCGGCGAGGATCGCCCCGAGGTCACCCAGCCCGACGAGCGTGGTGCCGGGCAGCGTTCCGACGGACGGGTCGACGTCGTGCGGCAGCGCCAGGTCGACGAACACCCGCGGGTGCGTATGCCGTTCGGCCGCCGCAGCGACGAGGTCGGCGCCGATGAGGTACTGCGCCGAGCCGGTCGAGGAGACGACGACGTCCGCCTCGGCGATGGCGTCGACCAGCCGGTCCATGCCGACGGCGCGGCCACCGGTGGTCTCGGCGAGGCGCTCGCCGCGGGCGACGGTCCGGTTCGCCACGAGGAGGCCGCCGATCCCCCGCCGGGCGGCGGTCGCAGCGGCCAGGCTGGACATGCCACCGGCGCCGACGACGAGGACGGTCCGCTCGCGGAGGTCGCCGAGCACCCGCTCGGCCTCGTCGAGCCCCGCCTCGACGAGGGACCGGCTGACGGTGTCGATGGCCGTCTCGTGGTGGGCGCGCTTGCCGACCCGAAGTGCTTGCTGCAGAAGGGAGTTGAGCGACTCGCCGACCGTGCCGGCTCGCTGTCCTGCGCGCAGGGCGTCGCGCAGCTGGCCGAGGACCTGTGCCTCGCCGACGGCCATCGAGTCGAGACCGGCGGCCACCGAGAAGGCGTGCGCGACGGCGCGGTCCTCGAAGTGCACGTAGAGGTGAGCGGTCAGCTCGCTGCGGTCGACGCCGGTGACGTCGGCCATGGCCTCACCGATGGCGGCGACCGCCCCGTGGAAGGTGAGCGCCTCCGCGTACACCTCGAGGCGGTTGCAGGTGGTCATCACGACGGACTCGCCGACGGCGTCGGCGGCCGCGACGCGCTCCGCGAGGGTGCCGACGGGCGCGCCGGCGACAGCCTCGAGCAGGGCGATCGGCGCGGTGCGGTGGGACAGGCCGATGACGAGCAGACTCACCGGGCAACCTCCACGGGCTGCTCGAGGTGGTCGACCTGCATCTCACGGAAGGCGAGCACGTGGAGCTCGGTGCTGAGGTCGACCCGCCGCACGTTGACGCCCGGCGGCGAGGTCAGCACGGCGGGGGCGAAGTTGAGGATCGAGCGGACGCCGGCGGCGGCCATCGCGTCGCAGACCTGCTGCGCCGACGGGGCCGGGGTGGTGATGACGCCGATGGCGATCTTGCGGCTGCGGATGAGGCGGCGTAGGTCGCTCATCGGGCTGATGACCATGTCACCGACCTGGCCACCGCCGACCGTCGGGTCGTCGTCGAAGAGCGCGGCCACGTGGAAACCACCCGAGGTGAACCCGGAGTAGGCGGCGAGCGCCCGGCCGAGGTTGCCCATCCCGACGATGGCGACCGGCCACTCCTGGCTCAGGCCCAGGGCGTGCGAGATCTCGACGGCCAGGTGGTCGACCTCGTACCCGACGCCGCGCACGCCGTAGGAGCCGAGGTGGCTGAGGTCCTTGCGCAGCTGGGTCGAGCGCACCCCGGCGGCCGTCGCGAGCTCCTCGGATGACACGCTCTTGGTGCCGCGCTCGGCGAAGTCGGTGAGGGCGCGCAGGTACTCCGGCAGCCGGGCGACAGTGGCGTCGGGGATCTCCCGGCGGGTCGCGGCGTCGGCGGACATGGTTGCTCACCGGCTCCTTTCAGCTGTGGCCTCAGGCGAACGCCGGGCCGACCAGCGAGGTCGGCCGGAGAGTGTCACCCGGTGGCAATGGAGCGCGTGGTGATGTCAGCGTATGCGGTTGTGAACGTCGGCACAAAGTCACGACGACGGCGGGATCACCCCGTGGACGGCCCTACGCCGACGGTGTGACGGGGGTCACCCCGAGGCCGGGTCACCGGGTCGTCGCGGCCGGTTCAGGGCCGACCGGAGCCGTTCCGGCGAGACGCGGAAGAAGTCGTGCGGCCGCCCGTCGACGAGGGTCACCGGGATGTGGTCCGCCCACTGCGCGCGCAGCTCGACGTCGTCCTCGATGGAGCGTTCCTCCCAGCCGACCCCCAGCTCGCCGGCCACCTGCTCGACGACCGCGCGGGCGTCGTCGCAGAGGTGACAGCCGGGGCGGCCGATCAGGGTGATCCGCGGCGACGTCATGGCGGTCAGAAGAACACGGAACGGCGCTGCATCAGCAGGGAGTACAGCGTCTGCTGGATGGTCTCGCGGGTCTGGTCGGTCAGGTCGAAGATGAGCATCGGGTCGTCGGCGGCCCCCGGCCCGAGGTCGGCGGTCTGGACCGGGACGCCGAACTCGATGATCCACTTGCTCGGCAGCGGGATGAGCCCGAGCGGACCGAGGAGGGGCCAGGTCGGCGTGACCGGCGCGTATGGCGCGCCGACGAGGCGGGCGAACGTCTTGAGGTTGCCGATCATCGGGTAGATCTCCTCGGCGCCGACGATCGAGCAGGGGATGATCGGCACCCCCGCCCGGATGGCCGAGGCCACGAAGCCGCCGCGGCCGAACCGCTGGAGCTTGTAGCGCTCGCTGAACGGCTTGCCGATGCCCTTGAACCCCTCGGGCCACACCCCGACGAGCTCACCGCCGCGCAGCAGCCGCTCCGCGTCGGAGCTCGCGGCCAGCGTCGAGCCGGACTTGCGGGCGATCTGCGACACCATCGGGGTCTGGAAGACGAAGTCCGCCCCGAGCATCCGCAGGTGCCGGCGGGTCGGCGTCTCGTCGAAGACGGCGACCTGCGTCATCAGCGAGTCCATGGCCAGGGTGCCCGAGTGGTTGGAGACCACGAGGCCGCCGCCGTCGGTGGGGATGTTCTCGATGCCGCGCACCTCGACCCGGAACCACGTCTTGTACAGGGGCCGGAGCAGCGGCAGGTAGGCGTTGGTCGTGAAGTCCTCGTCGAACCCGTAGTCGTCGACCTCGAAGTCGCCGGTCAGCCGGCGGCGGAGGAACGCCAGCGTCCTGGCGACCTGCTTCTCGACGTCCTCGGGGGCCACCCCCGAGGCGGCGACGACCGCACGGAGGGCGGCGACGCCCGCCTGGAGCAGGTCCTCCACGCCGGGCACGACCGACCGGGTCGCCTCGCCCGGGCGTACCGCTTCGGGCCGGGCCGGCGCGGCCGCCAGCGGCGTCGGCACCTCGTCGGTATGCGTCGGCGCCGGGTGGTCGGGGACGGTGCGGAGCGGACGGACCGGTCGCGGCGGGTCGGTGCGCCGGCGTCCGCCCTCGCGGGCCATGACCCGGGCGGTGGGCTTCGTGGCGCGGGGGGCCGGCTGCGGGCGGTGCTTGCGACCGGCGCCCGGCGCCGGCCGAGCGGCGGCCGGCGCCGTGGTGGTCGTGGCGTCGTCGGGGTGGCCGAGTCGGGGGTCACCGTCACGTACGCGGCTGGGGTTGTCTCGGCGGTCTCGGCGGTCGCGGCGGTCTCGAGACCGTCGGCTGGTGGGTTCGGCACCGCGATCAGCGGGGTGCCGCGCCGCCGGGCCCGTTCGCCGGTGGCGCGAGCGGCGCCGGCGGCCAGCGCGTCCCGGGTGGTCGTCCGCCGGGCCGAGCCGGTGGCGGCGGCGGTCTTCTTCGCCGGCGGCGTCGCGGCGGCCTTGGTCGCGGGTCTGGTCGTGGTCTGGTCTTGGCGTCGCGGTCTTCGCGGTCTTCCTGGCGGTCTTGGCGGTCTTGGCGGTCTTGGCGGTCTTGGCCGTCTTGGCCGTCTTGGCCGTCTTGCGCGGCCGCGGCCGAGCTCGCGCGCTTCCTCGGCGGGGCCATCAGCCGGCCCTCCCGCTCAGGGCGCTGGCGACGGCGCTGGCCGCGGTACCGGCCGCGCCCTGCACGACGCTGACCGCCGTGGCCGCCCCGGGTACGACCGCCGTGACGTGCGGAGCGAAGTCGAGGAACGCCTCGCGGGTGGTGTAGAGCGGCTCGAAGCCGAGCACCTCACGCATCCGCGTCGTGTCGAGCCCGCGACCGAAGGCGAGGTACTGCATCTGGTCGTCGGAGAAGTCGGCGAGCCCGGCACGCTTGACGATGCCGCCGAGGAAGCCGGCCGCCGGCAGCGGGACCGGGAGGATCACGCGGCCGACCATGGCGGCGGCCTGCATCAGCGTGATCACGCCGTCACCGGCCACGTTGACGTTGCCGACCGCTGCGGGCGCCGTGGTGGCGAGCACCAGGCAGGCCGCCGCGTCGGTCTCGTGGACGAACTGCAGGCGGGCGTCGAACCCCAGCGGCGCGGGGATGACCGGCAGCGCGAAGTAGTCGGTCATCGAGGTGCGGATGCCGGAGCCGATGATGTTGGCCAGCCGCAGCGTCGTGATCCCCACGTCGGGCCGACGACGGGCGAAGCCGCGGACGTAGCCCTCGACCTCGACCGAGTCCTTGCCGAAACCCGCGCGGGGCAACGACTTCGGGCTCATCTCCTCGGTGAACATGGCCGGGTCGCGCGGCGACGAGCCGTAGACCGCGGCAGACGACTTGACCACCAGGCGCTGGAGGTTGTCGGCCTTCTGGCACGCCGCGAGCAGCTGCATCGTCCCGATGACGTTGATCTCCTTCTGGGAGACCCGGCCGCCGGCGGAGAGAGGCGTGGCGATGACGTTCATGTGCACGACGGTGTCGACCTCGGCCTGGCCGATGATCTTGCCGATCATCGGGTTGCGGATGTCGGCGCGTACGAACTCGGTGCGCCCGATCGGGTGCGGCGGGGGCACCACGTCGACGCCGATGATGCGCTCGACGGAGTCGTCGGCGCCGAGGGCTCGGGCGAAGACACCACCCATGTAGCGGGAGACGCCGGTCACGAGCACGACGGAGGCCATGACAACCCCCTTCCCACCGTGCCGGGCGGCACATCGACGTTCGCGGTCGATCCTAGCGAGACGACGAAAGCCCCCACCCCGTGCGGGGTGGAGGCTTGTCGGCGCACGTCGTTGGTGCGGCTACTTCTTGTTGCGACGCTGGTGACGCGTCTTGCGCAGCAGCTTGCGGTGCTTCTTCTTCGCCATCCGCTTGCGGCGCTTCTTGATGACCGAGCCCATGGACCGTCCTCGCGTTGTCGTCGTGCCTACCGTGGTGTCGGCGGGCAGTCAGAGCTAACGCCGAACAGATCGTCCGCCATCGTAGCGTTCGCCGGCACGACCACCCAAACGCCGGCGAGGTGAGGAGTCACCCCCGTTGGCCGAGCCAGGCCCGGCCAACGGCGTGGAGAGTCACGCGGTGTCGACGAAAGAGGTGCGCAGGTACTTGTGCACCTCGTCCTCCGGGACCCGGAACGAGCGACCGACGCGGACCGCAGGGAGATCCCCGGCGTGGACGAGGCGGTAGACCGTCATCTTCGACACGCGCATGATCGAGGCGACCTCGGCAACGGTCAGGAACCGCACCTCGGCGAGCTGCCGCTCAGTGGACATGGTGACCCTCGATCTGCCCCGCCCAGCGCCGGCTTCCCCTCCGGCGAACGACTACGCGGGTGCAAGAGGTCACTCTAGGGGCAGGTGTGACGCTTGGGGAAGCCGTGAGCCGCGCGGTCGCGGCCCCGTCAAGCCGACACGCCGGTATGCGTCGCGCGTCAGTCGAAGTAGACGTCGAGGCCGTGCAGGGGGAAGACCGCCTGCCGGGTGGCCATGACCGCGCGGTCGACCGGGTCCTCGGGGTCGTAGCCGAGGTCCCAGGACCGCCACCACAGCGGTCCGGCGTCGGGAGCGCGGTCGCCCATCCGGAACGGCGCCGGCCGTCCGGTGAGCTCGCGGACGTGCTCGCGCCAGTCCTCCGGCACCGCCGCGGAGACCGCGATCGGTCGATGCGTCGCGATCGCCGTCAGGTGGGTCCACGCCCGCGGCACGACGTCGACGATCTCGTAGCCGCCCCCGCCGAGCGCGACCCAGCGTCCGTCGCATACCTCGTGGCTGAGCCGGTGCAACGCCTCGGCGGCCTCCCGCTGGGCGTCCACCGTCAACGCGAGGTGGGCGAGCGGGTCCTGCACGTGGGTGTCGCAGCCGTGCTGGGTCACGAGGACCTGCGGCCGGAACGCCCGCACGAGCGGCAGCGCCGTCGAGTGGAAGGCCCTGAGCCAGCCCGCGTCGGCCACTCCCGGCGGCAGCGCGATGTTGGCCGCCGACCCCTGGGCGTCCCCACCGCCGATGTCGCCGGGCCACCCGGTGCCCGGGAACAGCGCCCGCCCCGACTCGTGGATCGAGACGGTGAGGACGCGCTCGTCGTCCCAGAAGATCCGCTCGACGCCGTCGCCGTGGTGGACGTCCACGTCGACGTAGGCGACGCGCTCGACCCCGTGGTCGAGCAGCCAGCGGATCCCGACGGCGACGTCGTTGTAGATGCAGAACCCCGAGGCGGCGTCGGGCATCGCGTGGTGCAGGCCGCCGCAGAAGTTCACGCCGTGGGCGGTCCGGCCGGTCCAGACCGCCTCGCAGAGCTCGCGCGTCCCGGCGACGATGCGGGCGCTCGCGTCGTGCATCCCCGGGAAGGCCGGGTCGTCGTCGGTGCCGAGCCCGTGCGCGCCGTGCGCGCTCTCCGGATCGGTGGACGCGGCCTTGACGGCGGCGACGTAGGCGGCGCTGTGGACGGTCTGGAGGAGCTCGTCGGAGGCGACCTCCGGGTCGACCCGGTCGACGTCGGGGTGGTCGAAGAGCCCGAACGCGTCACACAGCCGGGCCGTCAGGTCCAGCCGGACCGGCGACATCGGGTGCGTGGGACCGAAGTCGTACCGCGTGAAGCCCGGGTCCCACACGACCTCCGCCTGAGTCGGCATGGGCGTGAGGCTACCGAGGTTTGCTGCGGTCGCTCAGAGGACGTCGGGCCGGCCGCGGTCCTCGCCCAGCGGCAGGACCATCGCGATCTCCTCGGGGAGGTCGTCGTCGGGCTCGGCCCCGTTGGTCGAGGCGACCCGCATCGGCCGGCGGAAGTCGGTGGGGCGGAACCCGATCCCGCTGGCGAAGGCGACGGCCCGGCCGTTGTCGGTGCCGACCCAGTAGGAGACGTGCGTACGCCCGTCGCGGCGGGCGCGGTCGGCGCTGGCCTCGACCAGCTTCGTCGCGACCCCGGTGCCCCGAGCGGCGGGCGCGACCCAGAGCCCGAAGATCTCGGCGACCCGGCCCTCCTCGTCCTTGCCCTCGCCGAGGCTGACGACCCCGACGGGACTGGCTGCCGGTGCCCTCCGCCGCCTGGCGGACGGCGACGAGCCGGGTGGACCGGCGCAGCCGCAGCCGCCAGAAGTCCTCCTCGAAGCCCTCTTCGTCGTCGGCGCTCGCGACGAACGCGTCCGGCGAGTCCCGAAGCGCCGCAAGGCGGATGGCCTTGAACTCCCGCCAGTCCTCCTCGCCGAGCGAGCGAACCGTCACGTCGGTCATGGCGTCAGCCTCCCACGCCGGTGGCCGCCCCCGGGAGCGGGGTCTCGAGGGCTCTCTCCATGCCTCGCTCGTAGAGCTCGGGCTTGTGCGGAAGGGGGTGGCGGGTGCCGTCGTAGGCGAACCCCATCCGCTCGTAGAGCCGGATCGCCGGCTCGTTGCCCTCGGTCACCTCGAGGACGACCCGGCTGCGGCCGCGCGCGGGCGGCCTCCTCGAACACCGCCTCGACCAGCCGTTCCGCGACGCCGGTGCCGCGCGCCCGCGGGGTGACGTACATGGCGACGAGGGTCGCCGCGTCGTCCGGCGTCCGGGGGTCGTCCCAGACGCCGACCGAGCCCACGACCTCCCCGTCGAGCCGCGCCTGGAAGTGGCACTGGGTGGCGATCCGCTCGCGCCAGGTCGCCTCGTCGAAGCCGGCCACGTCGTCGTACCGCGTGAGGAAGGCGTCCGGGGCGGCACTGAGCATCTCCAGCCGCAGGTCGCGGTGCGAGCGCCAGTCGTCCGGGGTGACGCGGTGGAGCGTGAGGCTCACGGGCCCGTCACGGGTTCCCGGCGGCCAGCTCGTGCGAGCGCTGGGCGGCCGCCTCGATGGCGGTGATGAACGCCGCCCGCACCTTGTGGTCGTCGAGCTGACGGAGGGCGGCCACGGTGGTCCCACCGGGTGACGAGACCCGTTCCCGCAGCACGGTCGGGTGCTCGCCGGTCTCCTTGAGCATCGTCGCGGCGCCGAACAGGGTCTGGACGACCAGCTCGGTGCTCGTGTTGCGCGGCAGGCCGAGGACGACGCCGGCCTCGATCATCGCCTCGACGACGTAGAAGATGTACGCCGGTCCGCTGCCGGAGATCGCCGTCACGGCGTCCTGGTACTTCTCGGGCACCTGGACGACGCGGCCGCACGAGCGCAGCAGCGCCTCGGCCTCCTCGAGGTGCTCGGGCGTGCAGTGCCGGCCGGGCGAGATCGCCGCCATCCCCTGGTCGACCAGGGCCGGGGTGTTGGGCATGACCCGCACCACCGACGACCCCTCGGGCAGGCGGGACTCGAGGTAGCTCGGTGGTGATGCCGGCGGCCAGGGACACCACGAGGTTCCCGGGCACCACGTGGTCGCGGATCTCGGCGAGCAGCCCGTCCATGTCCTGCGGCTTCACGACGAGGACGAGGACGTCGGCGGTCTTGCGCCGCGGTCGCGTTGTCGAGGACGCTCACGCCGTACTTGGCGTTCAGCGCCTCGGCGTGGTCGGTGCGCTTCTCGGTGATGCTGAGGTCGGCGACGTCCCGGCCCGAGCGGACCAGCCCGGACAGCAGGGTCTCGCCCATGACGCCGGCGCCGAAGATCGCGGTGGTGGCCATCGGCGCTCAGCCCTTCGTCGCGACGCCGCGCAGGAAGAACACCAGGTTGCCCGGCTTCTCGGCCATCCGGCGCATGAGGTAGCCGTACCACTCCTCGCCGTAGGGGATGTAGACGCGCATCTGGTCGCCGCGGTCGGCGATCCGCTGCTGCTCCTCGGGGCGGATGCCGTAGAGCATCTGGTACTCGAACGACTTGGGGTCGCGCCCGTTCTTGGCCGCCAGCGCGCCGGCGATCTCGACGAGGCGGGGGTCGTGGCTGGCGACCATCGGGTAGCCCTGGCCGGCCATGAGCACCTTGAGGCAGCGCACGTAGGACTTGTCGACGTCCCCGGAGGACTGGTACGCGACGGACTCCGGCTCCTTGTAGGCGCCCTTGCACAGCCGGACCCGGCTGCCCTCGGCGGCGAGGTCGGCACAGTCCGCCTCGGTGCGGTGCAGGTAGGCCTGGAGCACCGCCCCGACCGTCGGGAAGTCCTGCCGGAGCTCGCGCAGCGTCTCCAGCGTGCAGTCGGTGGTGGTGTGGTCCTCCATGTCGAGGGTCACCGTCGTGCCGGCGTTGGCCGCGGCCTGGCAGATCTGGCGGGCGTGGTCGAGCGCGATCCGGTGGCCGTCGCCGGGCAGCGCCTGGCCCAGCGCGGAGAGCTTGAGCGAGACCTCGGCGGTGCCGTCGGTGGTCAGGCCCGCCTCGGAGAGCGCCGCCAGCAGGGCGAGGTAGGCGTCACGCGTGTGCTGGGCCTGGCTCAGCTCGGTGGTGTCCTCGCCGAGGTAGTCGATGGTCGACATCCGGTGCCGGCGCGGCGAGCCCGCCGGCGGCGCGCACGGCGTCCGCGGTGCCCGCTCCGGGCACGAACCGATGGACGACGTTGCGGCTCACGGGCGCTCGCTCGACGGCGTCGCGCACCGTCGTCGACGCCGCGAGCTGCAGCATGCCGTTGCGCAGCAGGTCACTGGGCTCCACGAGAGCAATCTATCCGTCGCCGGCCGAGGTCTCTCGGGTCGGTGTCCCGCTGAGGAGGCAGGACCTAGGCTTCGAGGATGCCTACGTCCCTGACGTTCGAGGAGCACGGCGAGGGGCAGGGCGACGCCTGGACGGTGCTGCGCGACAACGCCGCCCGGGCCGGGCTCGGCGGCCGCGGTGCCCACCTGCCCGGGCTGGACGGTGCGCGAGCTGGTCGCCCACCAGGGGATGGTGCACCGCTGGGCGGCCGGCTGCGTCCGCGGGGAGGCGCGACGACGAGGCCTGCGTCGGCGTCGAGCGGAGGGCCTGGCGTCACCGGACCTCGCTGGCGTGGCTGGACGAGGGCGCCAAGGACCTCCTCGCCGCCCTGGCGTTCGCCCCGGCCGATCTCGACGCCTGGTTCTTCCTCCGGACTCCGCCGGCCCGCGGCAGGGCTGGGCCCGGCGCCAGTGCCACGAGACGACGATCCACGCGGTGGACGCGATGGCGGCGGCGCGCGGGTCGGTGCCGCCGGCGCGGGAGACGTGGATCCACGCCGGGCTGGCGGCGGACGGGGTGGACGAGCTGCTCATGGGGTTCGTGCCGCGGCGCCGGACGGGGCTGGAGCTGCCCGAGCCCAGGACGGTCGTGGTGCGCACTGACCGACACCGGGCAGGCGTGGACGCTGCGGGTCGGTGAGGGTCGCACCACCTCGCGGCGTCGGCGAGCCCGACGCGGGCGAACCGGCTGTCGTGGAGCTGAGCGGGACCGCGGCGCAGGTCTACCTCGCGCTGTGGAACCGCGGCGACGAGGCCACCTGCACCGACCCGGCGCTGCTCGACCACTGGCGCGCCGGCGTCCAGGTGCACTGGTAGGCCCTCGACGCACGAGCGACGCTCACGGGTCGACGAGGTACCGCTGCAGGCGCCGGACCCAGCCACGCGCGCAGGTCGTCGTGGCTGGCCTCCACCATCGCCGGCAGCCGGACGACGTAGCGGGTGGTGGCCAGCCCGATGATCTGCGCCGCCGCCAGCGCGCCGCGCAGCGACGCCTCGGAGACCTGGGTGCGCTCGGTGACCCGGCCGACGATCTCCCGCGTGACGAACTCGCGCATCAGCACGGCGACCTCGTCGTTGGTGGGAGCGCGCGGACCAGCGCGACGAGGCGCTCCTGGTTCTCGGGGTCGTCCCACACCCCGAGGAACGTCCGCACCAGCCGCTCCCCGAGCGTGTCCATCGGTCCGGCGAGCAGCCGGTCGACCATCACCGCCGGGTTGACCCGGGTGAGCACCACCGACTGCGCGAAGAGGTCGGCCTTGCCGTCGAAGTAGTGGTGCACCAGCGCGGGGTCGACCCCGGCCACCCGGGCGACCGCCCGCAGCGACGTGCCCTCGTACCCCTTGTCGGCGAACTCGCTGCGCGCCGCCTCGGTGATGAGCCCGCGGGTGTCCTCCCCCGCCGGCCGACGGCCGCGTCGGGCCGGCGGTCGCCGCGTCGCTCACGGCTGCGCCACGGCCGCGAAGTGGAGCCGCGCGAAGGCCAGCGCCTCCGCGAGGTCCAGCTCGCGCACCTCGGCCACCAGCCGTCGGGTGCTGACCTCCACGACGATCGAGCCCGTCGAAACCGTTGCCCGCCAGGTGTTCCAGCAGCTCGCCGCACGGCTGGGTCCCGCGTCCGGGTACCAGGTGCTCGTCCCGCGGCGAGCCGCTGCCGTCGGCGAGGTGGATGTGCGCGAGCCGGTCGCCCAGGGCGCGGGCCATCGCCATCGCGTCGGAGCCGGCGGTCGCGGTGTGCGAGAGGTCGAGGGTGACGTGGTCGTAGGGCTGGTCCACCGGGTCCCAGTGCGGCAGGTAGGCGAGCATCTCCCGCTGCCGCGGCCCGCCACGGGAACATGTTCTCGACGGCAGCCGGATGCCGGTCTCCTCCTCGCGGATCGCCGATCCCGTCGACGAAGCCCGCGGCGTACTCCCGCTGCCAGCGGAACGGCGGGTGCAGCGACCACCGTCGGCGCCCCCAGGGTCAGCGCCATGTCGATGGAGCGGTCCACCTTCTCCCAGGGGTCCGTGCCCCAGACCCGTTGGGTGAGAAGGAGGGTGGGCGCGTGGATCGACAGGACCGGGAGCCCGTGCAGGTCGCTGAGGGCCTGGATCGCGCCCGGCTCCTGGGTGACCGGGTCGGTCCACACCATGACCTCGACCCCGTCGTAGCCGAGCCGTCCGGCCGATCGCGAACGTCGCCGCGCAGTTCTCGGGGTACATCGAGGCCGTCGACAGCCCGATGCGCGTGCGTCACGGGCGCCATTGTCCGACATGGACCGCGTACGGGACCGCCGGGACGGGTCCGCATACGCTGGCCCGGTGGCCGAGGTTCCGCTGGACATGCCCCGCATCTGGGTCGAGTTCACCGACCCGGAGGACGCGGACCAGCGGTTCCGGTGTGACCTGACCTGGCTGACGTCGAACTGGATGTGCATCTACGGCAACGGCTGCCAGGGCATCTACGCCGACCGTCCCGACGACGGCTGCTGCACGCTCGGCGCCCACTTCACCGAGGACGACGACTACGAGCGGGTCGCCGCGGTGGCGGCGCAGCTGGGGCCCGACGAGTGGCAGTACCGCGACGTCGCCTACCGCAAGGGCGCGCTGCGCAAGGACGCCTGGACCGAGCCGGAGGACGGCGCGACGCAAGACCAAGGTCGTCGACGGCGCCTGCATCTTCCTCAACCGCCCCGGCTTCCCCAGCGGCGAGGGCTGCGCGCTGCACCAGCACGCCGTCCTGCAGGGCCTGCCGCCGACGTCGCTCAAGCCGGAGGTCTGCTGGCAGCTGCCGATCCGGCGCAGCTACCGCACGGTCGAGCTCGCCGACCAGACCAGCTACCTCGAGGTGACGATCACCGAGTACGACCGCCGCGGCTGGGGGCCGGGCGGCCACGACCTCGACTGGTACTGCTCCGGCAACCCCGAGGCGCACGTCGGCCGGGAGCCGGTCTACCGGTCGAGCAAGGTCGAGCTCGTCGAGCTCATGGGCGAGGGCGCCTACGAGGAGCTCGTCGTGCGCTGCGAGGCCCACCTGCGGGCCGTCACGGCGGCCCGCCGGATCGGCAACCGCAAGCTGCTCCCGCTGCTGGTCCACCCGGCGACGCTCGCCGCGCAGGACGTGCGCAGCGCGGAGCGCGCGTCGGCGGCCAAGGTCGAGAAGCTCGCGGCCGCGCCAGTCGCCGGCGAAGCCGGGAAGAAGCGCCCGCGCCGGTGACCGCCCGCGGCCATCCCCAGCCCGAACATCTGGGAGTCGCCCGGAGGTCTACGAGCTCGAGAACCTCGCCGTCGACCGCGCCGGGCGTCATCGAGGCGGCGATGCGCGAGGTCCAGGACTGGGCCGGGCGCGACGTCGCTCGACATCGGCTGCGGCACCGGGTTCCACCTGCCGCGCTTCGCCGCGACCGGCGCGGCGCGTCGTCGGGGTCGAGCCGCACCCGCCCCTGGTCGTGCAGGCGCGCTCGGCAGCGGGCGGCCGCACCTGCCGTCGCGTGCGCGTCGTGCAGGCCTCCGCCGAGGCGACGACGCTGCCGGACGCCGAGCGTGGACGTGGCCCACGCCCGGTGGGCGTACTTCTTCGGGCCCGGGCTGCGAGCCCGGCCTGGCCGAGCTCGACCGGGTGATGCGGCCGGGCGGGACCGCGTTCGTCATCGACAACGACGCGACGCGGTCGACGTTCGGGGCGTGGTTCCGGCGCAGCCTGCCGCGGTACGACCCGGAGGCGGTGGAGCGGTTCTGGGGCCGGCAGGGCTGGCGGCGCCGGCCGCTGGACATCGCCTGGACCTTCGACTCCGCCGGCGGACTTCGCCAGGGTGCTGCGCATCGAGTTGCCGCCGGCCGGTCGCCGACGAGATCGTCGCCGCGCGAGCCCGGTCGCACGCGGCGTCGACTACGCGGTCAACCTCTGGTGGCGTCGGTGGTCGCCGGCATGATGACGCGTGATGACCCGATGACAACGATCGTCTTTGTCCACGCCCACCCCGACGACGAGACGACGCAGACCTCCGGGTCCATGGCCCGCGCCAGCGCCGAGGGCGACCGCGTCGTCGTCGTCTATGCGACGAACGGCGACCACGGCGATGCGCCCGAGGACCTCGCCGAGGGTGAGACGGTCGTCGACCGGCGGCGGGCCGAGGCCGAGGCGTCGGCGCGGGCGACCGGCACCCAGCAGGTGGTCTGGCTGGGCTACGCCGACTCCGGGATGTCGCGGCTGGGAGCAGAACGGCGCGGAGGGCGCCCTCCACGGCGCCGACCTCGACGAGGTCGCCAAGCCGGCTGGCGGCGATCCTCGACGAGGAGGACGCCGACGTCCTGGTCGGCTACGACTGGCACGGCAACTACGGCCACCCGGACCACGTCAAGGTGCACCACGTCGCGCGCCGCGCCGCCGAGCTGGCCGCCCGGCGGCCGCGGCTGCTGGAGTCGACGATGAACCGCACCCGGCTGGCGGCCAGGACCGCAAGGTCCGGCTGGAGCGCGGCGAGCAGGTCGACTGGGACCCCGAGCGCACCCATGGACGACGGCAACCCGCGTCGGCTCGGCCGAGGAGGAGATCTCCTGGGAGGTCGACGTGTCCGGCTACATCGCGCAGCGCCGGGCGGCGGTCCGCGCCCACGCCAGCCAGTCCGACACCGCGTGGATGCGCGCGTATGCCGGACGAGGACTTCGCGGCGATCTTCGGCACCGAGTTCTACATCGAGCCCGGGCGGACCGAGCCGATGCAGCCGGGCTGGCCGTCGGGTGGCCGTTCCGCACGCGTCGACGGCTGCAGGCCCGCCTCCCGAGGTCTGTCGGCGCCGTCGCCTAGCGTTCGGCGCATGGCATCCAGGGCGTCGGCGCGGGCGAGCGGCTACCGCTGCGCCGAGTGCGGCTGGACCACCGTCAAGTGGGTCGGCCGGTGCGGCGAGTGCCAGGCCTGGGGGTCGGTCGCCGAGGTCGGCGTCCCGACGATCCGCACCACCGCGGCGACGTCGGTCGCGCGGCCGGCGCTGCGGATCGGCCAGGTCGACGTCGAGCACGCCGCGGCCCGCAGCACGGGGGTCAGCGAGCTGGACCGCGTGCTGGGTGGCGGCCTGGTGCCGGGCGCCGTCGTCCTCGTCGCGGGCGAGCCGGGCATCGGCAAGTCCACCCTGCTGCTCGACGTCGCCGCCCGTGCCGCGCCGGGGCGGCCAGACCGTGCTCTACGTCAGCGGGGAGGAGTCCGCGGCCCAGGTGCGGATGCGCGCCGAGCGGATCGAGGCGATGGCGGCGAGCCTGTTCCTCGCCGCGGAGACCGACCTCGCCACGGTGCTGGGGCAGGTCGAGGCGGTGCAGCCCGACCTCGTCATCGTCGACTCGGTGCAGACCATCGCCAGTGCGCAGGTGGAGGGCGCGGCCGGCAACGTCGAGCCAGGTCCGCGAGGTGGCGGCCAGCCTCATCCAGGCGGCCAAGAGCCGCGGGGTGGCCGTCCTGCTCGTCGGCCACGTCACCAAGGACGGGTCGATCGCCGGACCCCGCACCCTCGAGCACCTCGTCGACGTCGTGGTCCAGTTCGAGGGCGACCGGCACTCCCGGCTGCGGCTGGTCCGCGCGGTGAAGAACCGCTACGGGCCGACCGACGAGGTCGGCTGCTTCGACCTCTCCGACGTCGGCATCGTCGGGCCTGGCCGACCCGAGCGGGCTGTTCCTGTCGCACCGCGAGGTCAGCGTCGCGGGGACCTGCGTCACGGTCACCCTCGAGGGCCGCCGGCCGCTCGTCGCCGAGGTGCAGGCGCTCATCGCGCCGAGCAACCTGCCGTCGCCCCGCCGCGCCACCCACGGCCTCGACGCCAGCCGGGTGGCCATGATCATGGCGGTGCTCGAACGCCGGGCCCGCGATCCCCATCGGCGCCCGCGACGCCTACGTCTCGACCGTCGGCGGGGTGCGCGCTCGCGCGAGCCGGCCGCCGACCTCGCGGTGGCGCTCTGAGCGTGGCCAGCTCGGTGGTCGACGCGCCGCTGCCCCCGCACGCGGTGGCCTTCGGCGAGGTCGGCCTCGCCGGGGAGCTCCGACCGGTCTCGGGTATGCCGCGCCGCCTGGCCGAGGCCGCGCGCCTGGGCTTCCGCACGGCGTTCACCCCGCGCGGCGTCGTCGGCTCCGGGCCGATCCCCGACGGGCTGCGCGTCGTCGAGGTGCCGGACGTGGCGACGCGCCGTCGTCGCGGCGCTGGACGTCCCGGCCCGCGGCGGCGCCCACGGTTAGACTCCCCGCGAGCCGACCGGCACAGGGGACACCGCCGGTCGGCCGTCGAGTGGGAGGACAAGGGGACGTGGCGGCACCCGTGCAGCGCGGCTACGACGACCTGCTGCGGGCGACGCTCGCGGCCGTGGCGCCGGGTACCGACCTGCGTGACGGGCTGGAGCGGATCCTGCGCGGCCGCACCGGTGCCCTCATCGTGCTCGGCAACGACAAGGTCGTCGACTCCATCAGCAGCGGCGGCTTCCCGCTCGACATCGAGTTCTCCGCCACCCGGCTGCGCGAGCTGTCCAAGATGGACGGCGCGATCGTCCTCGACCGCGACGTCAACCGGATCCTGCGGGCCAACACCCAGCTGGTCCCCGACCCGAGCATCGAGACCTCCGAGTCGGGCACCCGGCACCGCACGGCGGAGCGGGTGGCCATCCAGACCGGCATCCCCGTCGTCTCGGTCAGCCAGTCGATGCAGATCATCGCGCTCTACGTCGGCGGCCGGCGGCACGTCGTCGAGGGCAGCGCCAACATCCTGTCCAAGGCCAACCAGGCCCTGCAGACCCTGGAGCGCTACAAGGGCCGCCTCGACGAGGTCACCTCGACCCTGTCGGCGCTGGAGATCGAGGACCTCGTCACGGTTCGCGACGTCGCCAGCGTGCTCCAGCGCCTGGAGATGGTCCGGCGGATCAGCGAGGAGATCTCCGACTACGTCGTCGAGCTCGGCGACGACGGCCGGCTGCTCGGCCTGCAGCTGGAGGAGCTGGCCGGCGGGCTCGGCAACGACCGCGAGCTCGTCATTCGCGACTACATCGACAGCGCGAAGTCCGGCCGCACCGTCGACGAGGCGCTCGACGCGCTCCAGGAGCTCACCTCCGCCGAGCTGCTGGACCTCGCTGCCGGCGCCCGAGCGGTCGGGTTCACCGTCGGCGGCGACGCCCTCGACAGCGCCGTGAGCCCCCGCGGCTACCGGCTGCTGACCAAGGTCCCGCGGCTGCCCCCCGCCATCGTCGACCGCCTCGTCGACCACTTCGAGTCGCTGCAGCGGCTGCTCGCGGCCAACCTCGAGGACCTCATGAGCGTCGGCGGGGTCGGCGAGAGCCGGGCCCGCGCGGTGCGCGAGGGCCTGTCCCGGCTCGCGGAGTCGAGCATCCTCGAGCGGTACGTCTGACCGGCTGGTGCCCTCGCTCGCTCCCCCGCTGCCGGTCCTGCACGACCGGGTCAACGGCTGGTACGCCGCCAACGCCCGGCCGCTGCCGTGGCGGCTCCCGGGGACCTCGCCCTGGGCGGTGCTGGTCTCCGAGGTGATGTCGCACCAGACCCCGGTGGCCCGCGTCGAGCCGGTCTGGCGCGAGTGGCTCGCCCGGTGGCCGACCCCGGCCGACCTCGCCGCCGCCCCGGCCGGCGAGGCGGTCCGGGCGTGGGGACGGCTGGGCTACCCGCGTCGCGCGCTGCGCCTGCACGAGGCCGCTCGGGCGATGCGTGGAGCGGCACGCCGGGGAAGTGCCCAGCAGCGAGGAGGAGCTGCGGGCGCTGCCGGGGATCGGCGCCTACACCGCAGCGGCGGTGGCGTGCTTCGCCTTCGGCCGGCCGACGGTGGTCGTCGACACCAACGTCCGGCGCGTACTCGTTCGGACCCTGCTCGGTGAGGCCCAGGCGGCGCCGGCCATGAACCGGGCCGAGCACGAGCTCGCGGTCGCGGCGCTGCCACCGGACCGGGGCGACGCGGTCGTCTGGAACGTCGCCGCGATGGAGCTCGGCGCGCTGGTCTGCACCGCGCGCTCACCACGCTGTGACGTGTGCCCCGTCGCCGACCTCTGCGCGTGGAACCGGGCCGGCCGGCCGGCGTACGACGGGCCGGTGCGCCGGACCCAGGCCTGGTCCGGCACCGACCGGCAGGCCCGCGGCGCCCTGCTCGGCGTCCTCCGCGCGGCCTCCGGGCCGGTCGGCGAGGACGACCTGCGACCCGCCTGGCCCGCCGACCAGCAGCGGATGCGGTGCCTCGACTCGCTCGTCGCGGACGGGCTCGTCGAGCCGCTGGCCGGCAACCGCTACCGGCTGCCGGCCTGAGCAGGCGGCGTCGCTAGAACACCAGACTGAGCAGGATCACGAACACGAAGCCCGACGACGGAGATGACCGTCTCCATGATCGACCAGGTCTTGATGGTCTGACCGACGGTGAGCCCGAAGTACTGCTTGACGAGCCAGAACCCCGCGTCGTTGACGTGGCTGAAGAACAGCGAGCCACAGCCGATCGCGAGCACCAGCAACGCCAGGTGGGTCGTCGACAACGTGCCCGCCAGTGCGCCGACGATGCCGGCGGCGGTGGTCGTGGCGACGGTCGCGGAGCCGGTGGCCAGCCGGATGCCCACGGCGACCAGCCAGCCGAGCAGGAGCACCGAGATGTTGGCGCCCGTCGCCCAGTCGGCGATGACGTTGGCGACGCCGGCGTCGACGAGCAGCTGCTTGAACCCGCCACCCGCGGCGACGATGAGCAGGATGCCGGCGATGCCCGGCAGGCCGGAGCCGAGCGACTCGTTGGTCTGCTCGCGACGCATACCGGCGCCCTTGCCGAGGGTGAAGTAGGCCAGCAGCACGGCGAGCAGCAGGGCCACCGTCGGGGCTCCGATGGTGTCGAAGACCTGGCGGGCGAGGCTTCCGCTCGGGGTGGCGAGGTCGCTGATCCCCTTGAGGAGCATGAGCAGCACCGGCAGCACGATGGTGATGAGCGCGGCCCCGAAGGACGGTCGCTTGGTCGAGCCGCGGGGCGCTGGAGCCGATCCCCTGGGTGCCGACCAGTCCGGGGTCGTCCTCGCCGGGCCGCGGACCTGCGTGCCGGTCGCGCCGGCTCTCCTGCTCCACCGGACCCGCGTCGGCGGTGCCGCCGCCACCGACCGACGCGGTCTGCAGCTCGCGGTCCTGCGTACGCGCGTCGATGGCCGACTCGCCGAGGCTCGCCGGGGCGTACACGGGCACCCAGCGGTCCATGAGCCGCCCGAGCAGCGGGCCGGCGATGACCAGCGTCGGGATCGCGACGATGAGCCCGAAGATGAGGGTCTGGCTCTGGTCGGCCTTGAGCAGGGCGATGGCCGTCTGGGGTCCGGGGTGGGGCGGCACGAGGCCGTGCAGGACCGACAGGCCGGCCAGGGCCGGGATCCCGATGCGCATCAGGGTCGACTTGGTGCGGCGGGCGACGAGGATGACGACGGGGACGAGGATCACCACGCCGACCTCGAAGAACAGCGGCAGCCCGATGATCGCCGCGATCAGCGCCATCCCCCACGGCAGCTTGTTGCCCGAGAGCCGGTCGGTGATCCGGTTGACGATGGTGTCGGCACCGCCGGAGTCGGCGAGGATCTTGCCGAGCATCGCGCCGAGGGCGATGAGGATGCCGACCGCACCCGCCGTGCTGCCGAACCCGTTGATGAAGCTGGTGAGGGCCGCCGTCGGCGAGATCCAGGCCACCGCGGCCAGCGCCGCGGAGCCGAGGATCAGGGCGAGGAACGGGTGCATCTTCAGCCAGCTGATGAGCACGACGATGACCGCGATGCCGACCAGGCAGGCGATGACGAGCTGGGTGTTCCCCGCCTTGGAGATCGGGTCGGCGGCGGGGAGAGCGGTGAGGACGGCTCCGGTTGCGGACATGCGACCTCCAGGTGGCGGGGTGGTTCAGACGGGCGGCGTGAGTCCCAGGGCGTGAAGCGCGCGGTCGAGCACCTCGGTCTCGTTACCCTCGCCCGACACGGTCACACCCGGCTCGTCGGCTTCGAGCGGTTCGAGGGTGGCCAGCTGGCTGGGCAACAGGGACGGCGGCATGTAGTGACCGGCCCGGTGCTCGAGCCGGTCGGCGATGGCCGCCTCGGGTGCGGTGATGTGGCAGAACCGGACGTTGGGGCGGCCCTCGCGCAGCAGGTCGCGGTAGACGCGGCGCAGCGCCGAGCAGGTGACGACCGAGGACCGGCCGTCCTCGACCTGGCCGTTCATCCAGTCGCCGATGAGCCGCAGCCACGGCCAGCGGTCCTCGTCGGTGAGCGGCGTGCCGCTGTGCATCTTCTCGACGTTGGCCTCGGGGTGGAACGCGTCGCCCTCGGCGAAGATCCAGTGCATGCTCACGGCGATGCCCTTGGCCACCGTGGTCTTGCCCGACCCGGCCACGCCCATGACGACGACGATGTCGGGGTCGAGCCCCGGCCGGGAGGCCTCCATGTCCGCAACCCTAGCGATGCCGCGCCCGCGCGCGACTCGGTGACACCGCAGACTGTCGACGTGAGCCCGTCCAGCAGCGCCGACCTCCCGCCGACCTTCCTGCGCCGTCAGGACGAGTCGGACGACGCCGCGTTCTACCGCGCTCCCCGGTTCGTCACCCACATCGACGACGACGCGATCGCCGCCGTCGGAGCGCTCTACGCCGAGCTCGGCGTCGACGGCGGCTCCGGTGGGCCGCGCCGGGTGCTCGACCTCATGTCGTCGTGGGTCTCCCACCTGCGGACCGCACCCGACGAGCTGGTGGTCCTCGGCCTCAACGCCGCCGAGCTGGCCGCCAACCCGATGGCCACCGAGCGCGTCGTCCAGGACCTCAACCGCGACCCGCGCCTGCCCTTCGCCGACGCCTCCTTCGACGCGGTCCTGTGCTGCGTGTCGGTCGACTACCTCGTCCGTCCGGTCGAGGTCCTCGCCGAGGCCGCGCGGGTGCTCCGGCCGGGTGCGCCGCTGGTGGTGACGTTCTCCAACCGGTGCTTCCCCACCAAGGCGGTCTACGGCTGGCTGACGTCCGACGACGCCGGCCACGCGGCCATCGTCGAGGGCTACGTACGCGCGGTGCCCGGCTTCGACGACCCGGTGACCACCCGACGGACGCCCGACCCGGGCACCGGCTACCGCGGCGACCCGCTGTTCGCCGTCGTCGCCCGCCGCCGGAACGACGACGCTCCTACGCTGGCCGGATGAGCCCCGCCGGTATCCCCGCCGACGCCGTCGCCTTCTACGCCGAGCTGGAGGCCAACAACACGAAGGAATGGTGGGCGGCCAACAAGGAGCGCTACGAACGGTCCGTGCGCGAGCCGTTCAGCGCGATGACCGACGCGCTGGCCGACGAGTTCGGCGAGGCCCGGGTCTTCCGCCCCTACCGCGACGTGCGCTTCACCAGGGACAAGACGCCCTACAAGACCGAGCAGGGCGCCATCGCCTCCGGTCCGGAGGGCACCGGCTACTACGTGCGCGTCGGCGCGGACGGGCTGACGACCGGCGGTGGCTACATGCACGCCATGCCCGACCAGGTCGCCCGGTACCGCGCGGCGGTCGACACCGACTCGACCGGTGACCAGCTGACCGGCATCCTGGACACGTTGCGGCGCAAGGGTTTCCAGATCGGCGGCGAGACACTGGCCACCCGACCGAAGGGTGTGGCGGCGGACCACCCGCGCCTCGAGCTGATGCGCCACAAGAGCCTCATCGCCTGGCGCGACCGCGGGACGCCGGCGTGGATGAGCACCGGCTCCGTCGTGCGTCACGTCCGCGACGACTGGAGGGCCATCGGGCCGATGGTCGACTGGATCCGTGAGCACGTCGGGGCGACCAGCCTGCCGACACCGGTCAGCACCCGCCGGTAATGCTCAGATCCGCAGCGCCGCCTCGAGCGCGTGGCGCATGACCGGGCGGTCGGCGACGACGCCGGTCCACAGCTCCATGTTGACCGCCGCCTGGGCGACCAGCATCCCGAGGCCGTCCAGGGTGCGGCACGCCGCGGTCCTGGGCCTCCCGCAGCAACCGGGTCTGCGGCGGGTTCGGCACGACGTCGGCGACGAGGTCGATGCCGGTCAGTGTGGCCAGGTCGAGGTCGACCATGGCCTCGACATGGGGTCGCAGACCGGCGTTGGTGGCGTTGACGAGGATGTCGGTGCCCTCGGGCACCCCGGCCGACGGCGTCAGCGCGACGGCGTCGGCGGAGGCCGGGGTATGCGTGCCGCACCAGGTCCGCCAGCCGCTCCGCCTCTCCCAGCCGACGCGCCATCACCGTCACGTGGGCGGCCCCGGCGAGCGCCGTCTCGACGACGATCGCCCGCGCGGCACCACCGGCGCCGAGGACGCATACCTGCGCGCCGGCGGGTTCCCGCATGGTCCGCAGCGCGCCGACGAACCCCTGACCGTCGGTGTTCTCGCCGGTCATCCGGCCGTCGCGGATGACGACGCAGTTGACCGCCCCGATGATCCGGGCCGAGTCGGCGAGTCCGTCGAGGTGCTCGATCACCGCCACCTTGTGCGGGATCGAGCAGTTGAACCCGGCCCAGCCCATCGCCCGCGCCCCGCGCACGGCGTCGCCCAGACCCTCCGGCGGGACCTCGCAGTTGAGGTAGCGGGCGTCGAGACCGTGGTGCCGGTAGGCCGCCTCCATCACCGCCACCGTCGGGTTGTCGGCCGCGGGGGTCGAGAACGAGCCGGTGAGGAGGCTGACGAAGCTCATAACGTCAACAGCATCCTCGTGTTGCCGAGGGTGTTGGGCTTGACGCGCTCGAGATCGAGGAACTCGGCCACGCCCTCGTCGTAGGACCGGAGCAGCTCCGCGTAGACCTCCGGCTCGACCGCCTGCCCGTCGATGCGCTCGAAGCCGTGCCGCCCGAAGAAGGCGGTCTCGAAGGTGAGGCAGAAGACCCGGCGGACGCCGAGGTCGCGCGCGTCCTGGAGCAGCTCGGCGAGCACCGCGGAGCCCAGCCCGTGGCCCTTCAGGTCGGGCCGGACCGCGACGGTGCGGACCTCGGCCAGGTCCTCCCACATCACGTGCAGCGCGCCGCAGCCGACGACCTCGCCGTCGACCTCGACGACCCGGAACTCGTGGACCGCCTCGTAGTAGGTGACCGCGTCCTTGGTGACGATCCGCCCCGACTCGGTCATCGGCTCGACCAGCGACCGGATCGCGCGGACGTCCGGGGTGCGGGCCCGCCGCACCAGCACCTCACCGGCCATCAGCGGCCGGTCAGCGCCTGGCGCAGCAGGTGGATGAGGGCGTCGAGCTGCACCGAGTCGCCCGACCCGACCTGCTCGTCGCTGCCGTCGAGCGCACGGGCGGCCAGCCCCTGCTTGCTGTCGATGAGCTCGGCGATCTTGCTGTCGATGGTCTGCGCCGCGAGGATCCGCCACGCCGTCACCGGCTCGTCCTGGCCGATCCGGTGGACCCGGTCGATCGCCTGCTGCTGCTCGGCGGCGGTCCAGGACAGCTCGGCGAGCACGACGTTGGACGCGGCGTGCAGGTTGAGCCCGACACCGGCGGCCAGCAGCGAGCAGACCGCGACCGAGACCTCCGGGTCCTTCTGGAACGCGTCGATGGCCTGCTGGCGCTGCGTACCGGTCTGGTCGCCCCGGATCGAGACGGTCCGCAGGTCGGCCTCCTTGAGGATCCGCTCCGCGGTGTCCATGACGTCGATGTGCTTGGCGAAGAACACCACCTTGCCGACCGAGCGGGCCAGCTGGGCCGTGTAGTCCGCCGCCAGCGGCGCCTTGGCCTGGCCGATGCGGCGGACCATGGTGAAGACGTTCTCGCCCTTCTGGCCACTGGACCGCGAGGACTCGAGCTCCTGCACGCATACCCGGCGCATGAGGTCCTCGTCGACCTCCACGGACGCCGCGGCCGAGACCGCGAGCACGCCGTCCTGGTCGTCGCCCTGCTCCGCCTCGCGGGCCACCAGCAGCCGGCGGTAGCTGGCCAGCAGCCGCTGGCCCAGCTCGCGCTCGGAGGACCGGATCGACCGGGCCGCCTCGTCGTCGAGCTCGACCGGGATGTCGGCGATCCGCTTGTCCGGCAGGTCCTTGGCGACGTCGACCTTGCGGCGGCGGACGATGCCCATGTCGATGACCGCCGAGCGCGCCTCCGGGTAGAACCCGCGGTCGGCCGGGGTGAGCCCGTTGGCCTCGAGCCGGCGCATCAGCTTCGGCGTCGGCTGGTCGCCCTTGACCCAGCCGAGGAACCGCCAGATGGCGTTGAAGTCCTCGACGTCGTTGATGAGCGGGGTACCGGTGAGGGCCAGCAGCAGCGGGTCGCCGCCCGGGGTGTTGTCCCGGATCTGCTGCGACAGCGCGAGCACGTGCTGCGAGCGCTGCGAGCTGAGGTTCTTGATGAAGTGCGCCTCGTCGACGACCATCGAGCGGAAGCCGAAGGTCGACAGCCACGACAGGTGCCGGTCGAGGACCGTGTAGTTGACGACGAAGATGTCGGCGAAGGCGTCGACGTCCACCCCGTCGCCGTGGATCACCGTGACGCGGCGTTGCGGGGTCCACCGCTCGACCTCGCGGGCCCAGTTGATCTTCACGACGTTGGGGACCACGGCCAGCAGCGGGTATGCGTTCGCGACGGACGCCGCGATCACCGACTGCGCCGTCTTGCCGAGACCGGGCTCGTCGGCCAGGAGGAACGTCCGGTGCCCCTCGCGCACCGACTCGATCATCCGGATCTGGTGGGGCATCAGCTCGAGCCCGGGTGGGGAGTAGCGGTCGATCGACGGCAGCGGCGGGAGCTCCATCGACGCGGAGCCACCACCCGCGCCCTGCTCGAAGGCGCGGTACAGCGGGTCCATGAGGTCCCAGCGGGCGAGCAGCCCGGGCCGGTAGTCCTCGTCGCGGACGTGGCTGAGGTCGGGCGCGAGGAACGGGTTGGCGCGCACGCGGGCCGGCACCGACGCCGGCGTGACCTGCTTGGCGGCCAGCTCGGCCGAGACCGTCGGCGTGCGTGGCGGCGCGCTGGTCGCGATCGCCATCTCCTCCGGCGTGACCTCCGCCCCGGACTCGATGAGCCACTCGAGCCGCATCCGCTGCGCCGCCGGTCCGGGCGGGGTGCCGCCGTCGAGCAGGCGCAGCAGGGTCGTGTCGTGGGCGGCGGTCTTGGCGAGGATCGTCGCGACGCCGTCGAGCCGCTTGAGCAGCTCGGTGCGGGCGGCGGGGGTGATCGTGGTGTCGGCCTTGATCCGGGCGCGCTCCTCGCGGACCAGGAGCGCGATCACCTGGAACTTCGTGCGCTTGGCCGGGCCGACCTTGCCCTCCATCGACTTCGCCTCGACCTCGCGGACCCGGCGGGCGAGGATCGGGATGATCGGCGCCGGGTCGTCCCCGGTGCGCTGCCGGCTCTGGTGGGCGGCGGCCGCCGTTCGTGGACCCGTTGCGGGTGCCGTTCGACGGCGAGCCGTTCCCCGGTGCGGTCTGCGCCGACGGCGCGGACGCACGACGGGACGACCGACGGCGGTCGGTGGTCGGCATACTCCTCCAGCTGTGTTCGACTGGTCTCCACCTCGGGTCGCCGCTCGGGCGAGGGGCTCGCGGCGTCCGTGGGCGCCGCGGCCGGGGCTTCCCGGTCTCCGCTGCGCCGGCATCCGCCGGAGGTGGTCGGCGCGGCCGGCGACGATGCGGACAGACACATGTTGCGGCGCGCTCGGGTACAGCCTACGACCTCCGGCGCCGTGACGTGCACCGGACCGCGCCGACACCGCAGCGGGACCTGCTCGCGCCGCCGCGTGGACCGGTGCGGTAGTTTCGCCGGTCATGTCGGGTGCTCGGGGTCGGTTCACGGCGGCGGCGCTCGGCGCCGCGTGCCTGCTCGGCGGCGTCGGCGCCTGCAGCGGGCCCGCTCCGGCGCCGGAGAGCGCCGTCCCGGCGGCCGCCGTCGCCACCCCCGATCCGTCGCCCACGAGCGCCACGGCGGCGGGCTCCGTCCCGTCGGCCACTCCGTCGGCGACCTCGATGACCTCGACGCCTCGACGACCTCGGCCCCACCGCCGGCGCCGAGCGCGGTGGCGTCCCACGACCGGAACCGGGTCGACGACCGCGGTGACGTCACGGGCTCCGACGACCTCGCGCGGCACGACCCCGCGCTCCACACCGAGCGCGAGCCGGGTCGCCCCGGCCCCGACCCGCACCGACCGCACCGGCGCCGACGCCGACCTCCACCCCGCCGCCACCGCCGCCACCGCCCGCACCCAGCGGCACCGACGCGTACGAGAGCCAGATCCTGGCCCTGGTCAACGCGCAGCGGTCCGCCGCGGGCCTGCGGCCGCTCGTGGCCCAGTCGTGTCCGGACGGGTTCGCGGAACCCTGGTCGCCGCACATGGCCGCCGAGGGGCGGCTGTCGCACCAGTCCCTGAGCCCCGTCCTCAGCCGGTGCGGCGCGCACGCCGCCGCGGAGAACGTCGGGATGAACAGCTCGGCGTCCGCGGCCGACATGGTCGCCGGCTTCATGGCCTCGCCGCCGCACCGGGCCAACATCCTGGGTGCGGGCTACACCGGCATCGGGATCGGGGCGTACCGCGACGCTCGCGGCGTCTGGTGGGTGACGCAGGACTTCGTGGGCTGACCCGCATACGCACCTCGGAGTAGGCGACGGTACGCGGAAGGCCGCCTCCCCGAGGGGAGGCGGCCTTCGCGGTCGTGCTGGCCGTGCGTGCTGGCCGATCAGGCGGTGGCGGCGCCCGTCGAGTCCTGCGGCCCGCTCCCGACGATGGTGTCCACCGGGGGCGTGTCGGGGATCTCGGGGAGCGTCTCCTCGCGCTTGCTGCCGGCGAAGGTGAAGGTCGCGTCCTTCCAGCCCTCGCCCTCGCTCCACGGAGTGTCGACGAGGACGAACTCGCCGGACTTCAGCTCGCCGTAGAGGATCTTCTCCGACAGGACGTCCTCGATCTCGCGCTGGATGGTGCGGCGCAGCGGCCGGGCACCCAGGAGCGGGTCGTAGCCCTTCTTGGCGAGCAGGTCCTTGGCCGCGGTCGTGAGCTCGAGGCCCATGTCCTTGTCCTTGAGCCGCACGTCGAGCTTCGCGATCTCGAGGTCGACGATCGCGACGATCTCGGTCTTGGTCAGCTGCGGGAAGACGATCGTGTCGTCGACACGGTTGAGGAACTCAGGCCGGAAGTGCTGCTTGAGCTCGTCGATCACCTTGTTCTTCATGCGGTCGTACTCGCTGCGGGTGTCCGGGCCGGCGGTGAAGCCGAGGCTGCCCTTGCTGATGTCCCGCGTACCGAGGTTGGTCGTCATGATGATCACGGTGTTCTTGAAGTCGACCATCCGGCCCTGGGAGTCGGTCAGCCGGCCGTCCTCGAGCACCTGCAACAGGGTGTTGAAGATGTCGGGGTGGGCCTTCTCGACCTCGTCGAAGAGCACCACCGAGAACGGCTTGCGCCGGACCTTCTCGGTCAGCTGGCCGCCCTCCTCGTACCCGACGTAGCCGGGAGGCGAGCCGAACAGCCGCGAGACGGTGTGCTTCTCGGAGTACTCGGACATGTCGAGCTGGATGAGGCTGTCCTCGTCGCCGAAGAGGAACTCCGCGAGCGTCTTGGCCAGCTCGGTCTTACCGACGCCGGTGGGGCCGGCGAAGATGAACGAGCCACCCGGACGACGGGGGTCCTTGAGGCCGGCGCGCGTGCGGCGGATCGCCTGGGACAGCGCCCGGATGGCGTCGTCCATGCCGACGATGCGCTTGTGCAGCTCCTGCTCCATGTTGAGCAGGCGGCTGGACTCCTCCTCGGTCAGCTTGAACACCGGGATGCCGGTGCTGGCCGCCAGGACCTCGGCGATCAGCTCCTCGTCGACCTCGGCCACGACGTCCATGTCGCCGCTCTTCCACTGCTGCTCGCGCTCGGCGCGCTGCTGGGAGAGCCGCTTCTCGTCGTCGCGCAGCCGCGCCGCCTTCTCGAAGTCCTGGCCGTCGATGGCCGCTTCCTTCTGGCGACGGACGTGCGAGATCTTCTCGTCGAACTCCCGCAGGTCCGGCGGCGCCGTCATCCGACGGATGCGCAGTCGCGCGCCCGCCTCGTCGATGAGGTCGATCGCCTTGTCCGGCAGGAACCGGTCGTTGATGTAGCGGTCGGCGAGGTTGGCCGCGGAGACCAGCGCGGCGTCCGTGATGGACACGCGGTGGTGCGCCTCGTAGCGGTCGCGCAGGCCCTTGAGGATCTCGATGGCGTGGGCCAGCGTCGGCTCGGCCACCTGGATCGGCTGGAACCGGCGCTCGAGCGCCGAGTCCTTCTCGATGTGCTTGCGGTACTCGTCGAGCGTGGTCGCCCCGATGGTCTGGAGCTCGCCACGGGCCAGCATCGGCTTGAGGATGCTCGCCGCGTCGATGGCGCCCTCGGCGGCACCCGCACCGACGAGGGTGTGGATCTCGTCGATGAAGATGATGATGTCGCCGCGGGTGCGGATCTCCTTGAGGACCTTCTTCAGCCGCTCCTCGAAGTCACCGCGGTAGCGGCTGCCGGCGACCAGGGCGCCGAGGTCGAGGGTGTAGAGCTGCTTGTCCTTGAGGGTCTCGGGGACCGTGCCGCGGACGATGTCCTGGGCCAGGCCCTCGACGACCGCCGTCTTGCCGACACCGGGCTCCCCGATGAGGACGGGGTTGTTCTTGGTGCGGCGCGACAGCACCTGCATGACGCGCTCGATCTCCTTCTCGCGCCCGATGACCGGGTCGAGCTTGCCCTCGCGCGCCGCCTGGGTGAGGTTGCGGCCGAACTGGTCCAGCACGAGGGACCCCGCGGGGGTGCCCTCCGTCTGTCCCTGGCCCTGGCCGACGCCCGCGCCGGCCTTCTCGCCCTGGCCGCCCTGGTAGCCCGCGAGCAGCTGGATGACCTGCTGGCGGACCTTGTTGAGGTCGGCGCCGAGCTTGACGAGGACCTGGGCGGCGACGCCCTCGCCCTCGCGGATGAGGCCGAGCAGGATGTGCTCGGTCCCGATGTATGTGTGCCCGAGCTGAAGGCCTTCACGGAGCGAGTACTCCAGGACCTTCTTCGCGCGCGGCGTGAAGGGGATGTGGCCGGTGGGGGCCTGCTGGCCCTGGCCGATGATCTCCTGCACCTGTTCGCGCACGGCGACGAGGGAGATGTCGAGGTTCTCGAGCGCCTTCGCGGCGAGACCTTCGCCCTCGTGGATGAGCCCCAGCAAGATGTGCTCGGTACCGATGTAGTTGTGGTTGAGCATGCGCGCCTCTTCCTGCGCGAGCACCACCACTCGTCGGGCCCGATCTGTGAACCGTTCGAACATCGCCAAAGCTCCCTACCTTTGTCGGCCTCTCACAAACTGCCGAGACTTGTCGATGGTATGCGAGATGCCTGTCAGTGCCCCTCGGCTTCCGTTCCCTGGATGTCCCTTGGCGCGTGCAAGAGGGGGCGATGACAGGAACGCACCGTCTTCCGGGCCTGTTCCCGTCGTTGAGCCGGGTCGGCTCACGTTCGCCCACGGCGAAACGCGGAGGCCGCTCAGCCCAGGGCCCGCCGGAACGCCCGGAGCTCCCGGGCGACGGTGTGCGGCTGCTCCCAGGCGCCGAAGTGACCGCCCCGGTCGGGCTCGGCCCAGTGCACGATCCGCGGGAAGCGGTCGTCCGCCCAGCGCCGCGACGGGCGTGGCACCTCGGCGGGGAAGACCAGGGCGCCGGTCGGGACCTCCACCCGGAACGCCGGCCGGTCGGGCGAGTCGGCGTCGAACCAGCTGCTCACCTCGGCGATGCTCTCGCGGTACAGCCGGGCCGACGAGGCCGCGGTCCGGGTGAACCAGTAGAGCGAGATGTTGTCGAGGACCCGGTCGCGCGGGATGACCGCGTCGAGGTCGCCGTCGTGGTCGGCCCACGACCACACCTTCTCGAGGATCCACGCCGCCAGCCCCGCCGGGGAGTCGGTCAACGCATACCCGAGGGTCTGGGGGCGGGTGGCGTGCAGGGACGAGTACGCGGACCCGGTCGCCGCCCGGTCGGCGAGGTCCGCGAGGGCCTGCCGCTCCGCCGGCGTCAGGTGCTCCCGGTCGGCGGGCGGCGCGACGAGCGGCGGGATGAGGAACAGGCCGCTGGTGCGGTCCGGGTGCTGGAGCCCGAGGCAGGTCGAGACGCTGGTGCCCCAGTCGCTGCCGCCCGCGACGAACCGGTCGTAGTCCAGCCGCGTCATGATCTCGGCCCAGGCGTCGGCGATCCGGTGGATCCCCCAGCCGGGGCGATCCGGGCGGGCGCTCCACGCATACCCCGGCAGTGAGGGCAGCACGACGTGGAAGGCCGGTTCGCCGTCAGGAGGGTCGGTGAGCAGCGGTAGCAGCGCCTCGAACTCGAGGAACGACCCGGGCCACCCGTGGGTGAGGACGAGGGGCGTGGCGTCGGCTCCGTGCCGAGCGGGCGTGCACGAGGTGGAGGTCGAGGCCGTCGACGGTCGTGAGGTGGTGGTCGAGGGCGTTCAGGCGGTCCTCGGTGGCGCGCCAGTCGTACGCGGTGGCCCAGTGGTCGCAGAGGGCGCGGCAGATGGTCGAGCGGCGGCCCCTGGTCCCAGCCGGCGGTGGTCGCCGGCTCGGGCCAGCGGGTCCGCGCCAGCCGTTCGCGCAGGTCGACGAGGTCGGCCTCGGCGACCCGGATCGTGAACGGGCGCAGGGACGTCGGCGCCGTCAGCGCCGGTCCTGCGGGACGAAGTCACCGCGGCGGCGGAACAGCGGGAAGGCGTTGAAGGTGCCGCCGGAGTCGAAGTTCACCGACCACTGGTCGAGCACCCAGCCGCCCGCCTCGACGGCGTCGACGCTGTCCATCCAGTTGGTCACCTCCCCCGCGGGCGAGCCCCACTGGGTCAGCTTCAGCCGCGCGACGAACGTCGGACGGCCCTGTTGGTATGCGGCGAAGGCCTGCCCCCGCAGCGTTTCGAGATCGGACTCCTGGCTCATCCAGCAACCCTAGACAACCCGCGCCGCCTCGATCGGGAGCGATCGCGTCGCAGAGCCGACGTGCCGACTCCCGAACGCTCGTCCACAGGGGGCCGTCGTCCACAGGGGTCGAGGACCGCTCTGGTCCTCGGCGTGCCAGCGACCCAGCATCTCTCCATGACCGCTGCGCAGGATCGACGTCGCCGGGTCACCGCGGCGGCCGAACCGTTCGGTGGCGTCCTGTCGAGGCCGATGCTCAACGCCCACGGCGCGGACAGCCATGTCGTGAAACGAGAGGCCGACGCGGGCCGATGGGCGGTGCACGGCCGGCGCACCGTGGCGACGCATACCCGTCCCCTGGACCCGATCGCCCGGCGGTGGCGCGCCGTGTGGGAGGTGGGGTGCGGAGCCACCCTCGACGGGGCGACCGCCCTTTCGGCCGCGGGGATGCGCGGCTTCGACAGCGACGTGGTCCACGTCTCCGTGTCGCACTCGGCGCGTCCGACGGCGGTCGCGGGCGTCCACATCCACCGGGTGAACCGGGTCGACGGCGAGACCGTGTGGGCCGGAACACCTCGCGCCCGACCGACACCTGGCCGGCGGCGGTGTACGACGGCTGCGTACCTCCGACGCTTGGAGGCCGCCCAACTCGTCGGGCGCGGCGCAGGAGTCCTACGTCGCACAGCGCTCGTCCACGACATCGCGGGGGCGGTCGAGAGGTCCGGTGCGGGCGCCATTGGGTCTCGCCCCGGCCGGCGACACCCTTCGCCAACGCCGGTCACCCTCGACGGCGATCTCGTGCTCCGGGTCGACCTCGTGAGGCTTCGCGGAGCCGCATTCTGGAGCGCACCGCGTTCTGAACGCTGGCGGCTGAGCCGGTGGCGTCGGCGGCGTCGTCGATCGCCGTCGCCACCACCTACCAGTTCGGGCGGGTCAGCGGCGGCGCTGGCAGCGGCCGCACCAGAAGAGGTTGCGGCCGGCCACGACCTGGGTGCGCACCTTGGACCCGCAGACCCGGCACGGCTCGCCGGCGCGGCGGTAGACCCAGTAGCGGCGCGGCATACCGGAGCCGCCGACCCCGGCACCCTCGTCGTCGTCCTCGAGGTCGGCGTCACGGACCGCGTCCTCGACCGCGCCGGACTCGGCGGCGAGCTCGGCCACCTCCGCCACGACGCCGGCCGGTCCGCGGCCGACCCACCGGGCGGAGTCGGTCCACGTGGACGTCAGCTCGGGTACCCGCCCCGCCGCGACGAGCTCCTCGGCCCGGGCGACCTGGTCGTCCATGGTGAGGATCTGGTTGAACGCCACCCCGAGCGGCATCAGCCGCACGAGGTCCGTCCACAGCGCGTCCCACGTCCGCTTCCGGATCTCCCGCCCCGGCCGGAACGGGCTCACCCGGTGCCGGAACAGCACCTCGCACCGGTAGACGTTGCCGACGCCCGCGAGCGCCGCCTGGTCCATCAGCAGCTCGGCGACGGTCCGCCCGGACCGCGAGACCTTGGTCCACGCCCGGGACGGGTCGGCGTCGGCCCGCAGCGGGTCGGGACCCAGCCGGGCCAGCGTCGCGGCGACGTCGTCGGGCGTGACCACCTGGCAGATCGTCGCGCCGCGCAGGTCGGCGAGGTAGTCGTCGTTCACCATCCGCAGCCGCACCTGACCGCGCACCGGCGGCACCGACTCCGCGTCGGTGATCCGGTCCACGGCGAACTTGCCGATCAGCCCGAGGTGGACGTTGAGCACGGCCTCACCGGCGAACTCGACGAACAGGTGCTTCCCGTATGCGGACGCCGCCAGCACCGGTCGCCCGTCCAGCAGCGCCGCACCCTCGGCGAACGGTCCCTGCGGCGACGAGACCGCGGGCGTCGTCCCCGCGAAGGCAGCGTCCAGCGACTGCGCCAACCGGTGCAGCGTGTGGCCTTCGGGCACTCAGCTGGCCTTCTTCTTGGCGGCCGTCTTCTTCGTGGTGCTCTTGGTCGCGGTCTTCTTGGCCGCCGTGGTCTTCTTCGCGGCGGGCGTCGCCTTCGCGGCGGCCTTCTTGGCCGGCGCCTTCTCCACGGGCTCGCCGCGCGAGGCCTTGGCCCGGTCCACCGAGCGCTGCAGCGCCTCGAGCAGGTCGACGACCTCGCCGGTGTCCTTGGGCTCCGGCGCGCGCTTCACCTCGCCGCCCGACAGCTTGGCCTCGACCATGTCGTGGACGGCCTCGGAGTAGTCGTCCTGGAACTCCTCGGGGTCGTAGTCGCCCGACAGCGAGTCGATGAGCATCGTCGCCATCGACAGCTCGCGCTCGGTCGCGCTGCCCACGTCGCCGAGGTTGGCGAAGTCCGCCGACCGCACCTCGTCGGGCCAGATCATCGTCTGCAGCACGACGATGTTGTCGCGCACCCGCAGCACCGCCATGTTCTTGCGGCTGCGGATCGCCACCGACACCAACGCCATCCGGTCCGCGGCCTCGAGCGCGTCCCGCAGCAGCGCGTAGGCCTTGGCCGCGCCCTTCTCGGGCTCGAGGTAGTAGGAGCGGTCCAGCAGCATCGGGTCGACCTGCTCGGACGGCACGAACTTCTCGACCGCGATCTCCTTGCTCGACTGGTTCGGCAGGTTCTTCAGGTCGTCGTCGGTGATGACGACCATCTCGCCGTCCTCGGTCTCGTAGCCCTTGGCGATGTCGTCGTAGGACACCTCCTCGCCGTCGATCGCGCAGACCCGCTTGTAGTGGATCCGGCCGCCGTCCTCACGGTGGACCTGACGGAACGAGATGTCGTGGTCCTCGGTGGCCGAGTAGAGCTTGACCGGGACGTTGACCAACCCGAAGGAGACGGCGCCCTTCCACATCGCGCGAGGCATTCCCCCACTCTCCCAGAGTCGACCGACAACCGCAGCGTGCCCGCGCACGAAAACCCGGCGCGCGCCCCCCACTTGGTGTTAACGTCATTAACATGAACACCGCTCGGGCGCTACGTCATGACCGAGCGCGCCCGCTCGACCGCAGCCACCGGCGAGCGCATCCTCGACGCCACCGTCGAGCTCTTCGTCGAACGGCCCTTCGCCCAGCTCACCCTGCGCGACGTGGCGGACCGCGCCGGCGTCACGGTGCAGACCGTCATCCGGCGCTTCGGCGACAAGGAGGGCCTCACGGCCGCGGCCGCGGACCGGGCCCAGCTGCACATCCACACCCATCGCGACGCCGCGCCGGTCGGCGACCTCGAGGCCGCCGTCGACAACCTCGTCGCCCACTACGAGGACGTCGGAGGGGTGTCGCTGCGGCTGCTCGCCGAGGAGGAGGCGGTCCCCCAGCTCGCGGAGCTCACCGCGCAGGGTCGCGCCCTGCACCGTGAGTGGTGCGCCCGCGTCTTCGCTCCCACCCTCGCGACCGTGCGCGGCGCCGACCGGACGCGTCGGCTCGCGCAGCTCGTCGCCGTCTGCGACGTCTACACGTGGAAGCTCCTCCGCCACGACGCCGGCCTCAGCCCCCGACAGGTCGCGACGGCCTTGGTCGAGCTCCTGGAACCCCTCACCACCCCCACAACCGACCGCGCAGCATCTCCGGAAGGCCAGTGATGGCAACGATCCTCGCCTACACCTCACCCGCGATCGGGCACCTGTTCCCGATGACCCCGCTGCTCCTCGAGCTCCAGGCGCGCGGCCACGACGTCCACCTCCGGACCCTCGGCTCGCAGGTCGAGCTGATGCGCAGCCTCGGCCTGCGCACCGAGGCGGTCGACCCCGCGGTCCACGACATCGCGCACCCGGACTGGGAGGCCTCGAACCCCAAGCAGGCGCTCGAGGTCGCCATCTCCACCTTCACGGAGCGCGCGGTGACCGACGGCCCGGACTTCCAGCGCGCCCTCGACGCGGTGGCACCGGACACCGTCCTGGTCGACATCAACGCCTGGGGTGCGCTCAACGTCGCCGAGGCCTGGGGCGGCCCCTGGACCGTGTTCAGCCCCTACACGCCGCCCATCAGCTCGGCCGGGACCCCACCGTTCGGTCCTGGGCTGGTGCCGAGGTCCGGCCCGCTCGGGCGGCTGCGCGACGCCGTCGTCCGGCCGCTGGTGACCGGCGCGGCGGAGAAGACGCTGACCCCGAAGATCAACGCCCTCCGGTCCGCACTACGGCCTGGCGCCGGTCCACTCGGCCGACGAGTACTTCCGCCGTGCGCCGCTCATGCTCGTCGCCACCGCCGAGCCGTTCGAGTACCACCACGACGACTGGGGCGACCGGATCCGGATGATCGGCGCGATGCCGTGGGATCCGCCGGCCGAAAGACCCGGCTGGCTCGACGAGCTCGAGCACCCCGTCGTCCTCGTCACCACGTCGTCCGAGTACCAGGCCGACGAGGCCCTGGTCCGGGTCGCCCTCGAGGCGCTGCGCGACGAGCCCTACACCGTGGTGGCGACGATGCCGGCCGGGGTCCAGGGCCTCGGCGACCTGCCGGCCAACGCGCGGGTCCTCGACTTCGTCCCGCACCGCCACGTCCTGGAGCACACCACCGTCGCGGTGACCCACGGCGGCATGGGCGCGACCCAGAAGGCCCTGGCCCGAGGCATACCGGTATGCGTCGTGCCGTTCGGCCGCGACCAGCTGGAGGTCGCCGCGCGGACGGTCCACGCCGACGCCGGCACCCGGGTGCCGGCCAAGCGGCTCTCCCCCGAGCGGCTGCGCGACGCCGTCCGGGAGGCCGCGACGAAGCAGGCCGGGGCGCAGCGGGTCGCGGCCGGGTTCGCCGCTGCTGGAGGCGCGCCGGCCGGCGCCGACGCCGTGGAGGCGCTGCTCAGCCCGGCGCGCCGCTGAGCTCGGCGCGCCGGCCCTCGAGGAACGCCCGCTCGGCGGGGTTCGTGCTGAGCTCGACCGCCGCCGCGTACGCCTCCGCCGCCTCGTCCAGCCGGCCGACCCGCCGCAGCAGGTCGGCCCGGGCGGCCTGGTAGGCGTGGTAGCCGTCGAGCCCGTGGACGTCCGACAGGAGGGCCAGGCCGGCCTCCGGGCCGTCACGCTCGGCGACGGCCACGGCCCGGTTGAGGGCCACGATGGGAGTGGGGGTGATCGCGCAGCAGCTGGTCGTAGAGCGCCACCACCTGTCGCCAGTCGGTGTCCTCCGCGCGCCGGGCGTCGGTGTGGACCGCGTTGACCGCGGCCTGGATCTGGTACGGCCCCGGGCGGCCGCGGCGCAGACAGGCGCGGACCAGCTCGTGGCCCTCGGCGACGAGCGACGCGTCCCACCGGCGGCGGTCCTGGTCCGGCAGCGTCACGAGGACGCCGCCGGCGAACCGGGCCGGCCGCCGCGCCTCGGTCAGCAGCATGAGGGCGAGGAGCCCGAGCACCTCCGGCTCGTCCGGCATGAGCGTGGCGAGGAGCCGGGCCTGGCGGATGGCCTCGGCCGACAGGTCGGTCCGGACCTCGACGTCCGGGGACGACGGCAGGTAGCCCTCGTTGAACACGAGGTAGAGCGTCGCCAGCACGCCGGCCAGCCGGGCCGGCAGCTCGTGGTCCCGCGGGACGCGGTAGGGGATGTGGGCGGCCTTGATCTTCTGCTTCGAGCGGGTGAGGCGCTTGGCCATGGCCCCCTCGTCGACGAGGAAGGCCCGGGCGATCTCACCGGTGGTGAGCCCGCCCAGCAGCCGCAGCGTGAGCGCCACCTGGGCGTCCCGGGCCAGCGCCGGGTGGCAGCAGGTGAAGATGAGCCGGAGCCGGTCGTCGGGGACCGAGCTCGTGGCGTCGGGGTCGACGACGTCGTCGTCGAAGGGACCGATCATGGCGGTCGCCTGCGCGTGTCGCGCGTCGCGGGTGGACTCCCGGCGGAGCCGGTCGATGGCGCGGTTGCGGGCGGTCGTCGTCAGCCAGGCCCCGGGGTTCGGGGGCAGACCGGACTCGGGCCAGCGCCGCAGCGCCTCGACGAACGCCTCCTGGGCGACGTCCTCGGCGAGCTCGATGTCGCCGAACCGGCGCACCAGCCCCGCGACGACCCGGCCGTACTCCTCGCGGAAGACCTGCTCGACCGTGTGCTCGATCGGGAGGGTCGCGAGGCGGGCCGGGTCGTCGCCGGGGGTGGGAGTCGTCACGCGACGCGTCAGACGTCGTCCTGGAAGGGACGGATCTCGACCTTGCCGCCGCAGGCGGCCGAGCCGCGTCGGGCCAGGTCGAGGGCGGCGTCGAGGTCGGGGGCCTCGAGCACCCAGAACCCGCCCATCTGCTCCTTGGACTCGGCGTAGGGGCCGTCGGTCGTGACGATGTCGCCACCGCGCCCGTCGACGACGGTGGCGGTGCTGGCCGGGTGGAGGCCGCCGGCGAACACCCAGGCGCCCTCCTGCTGCACCTCCTCGTTGAACCGCCCGACGGCGGCGAACATCTCCTCCATCTCGGCCTCGGACGGCGTCGGGTCGTCCTCGCGGCTCCAGACGGACAACAGGTACTTCGGCATGGTGTGCTCCTTCGGTGGTGGTGAGTGTGTCAACTACGGGGGCTCAGCGGACGACGTCCTTGCCGTCCTCGACGGTCGCCTCGCCGACCCGGAGGTCTCCGGTGGGGCGCAGCACCGCATACAGGCAGCCGGCGCCGGTCGCCTCGGAGGCGACGAGCTCGAAGCCGGTGGGCGTTGCCCCGTCGGGGAACAGGCGCTTGCCCGAGCCGAGCACCACGGGCGCGACGATCAGCCGGTACTCGTCGACCAGCCCCGCGTCGTGCAGCGTGTGCACCAGCCCGCAGCTGCCGTGCACCTGAAGCTCGCGCCCGGGCTGCTCCTTGAGCGTCCGCACCGCCGCGACGACGTCACCCTCGATGACGTGCGTGTTGGCCCACGTCGGGTCGGTGAGCGTCGTGGAGGCGACGTGCTTGGGCAGCGAGTTGAGCGCCGCGGCGACCGCGTCGTCGGGGTCCGTGACCTGCGGCCAGAACCCGGCGAACAGCTGGTAGGTGGTGCGGCCCAGCAGCAGCGCGTCGGCGGTGTCGAACCAGCCGCTGACGATCCGGCCGAAGTCGTCGTCGGTCAGCGGCATCAGCCAGCCGCCGCGGTCGAACCCTCCGGTGCGGTCCTCGTCGGGTCCGCCGGGACCCTGCATGACCCCGTCCAGGGAGACGAAGGTGTTGACGGTGAGCTTCATGGGGAACTCCTCGCGGTCGTGATGTGGGGAAGCCTTCACCAACACCACGAACGGGCCAACCCGGGCAGGACCGCCCGCCGCCGACTTTCTTGCCAGGATGAGGCCATGCGCCCCATGCTCGCGATGTCGGCCGCGCGCGTGCCGGCCGGTGCGGACTGGGTGCACGAGGTCAAGTGGGACGGTATGCGCGTCCTCGCCGACGTCGCCGGCGGCCGGGTGACGCTGACCAGCCGGACCGAGCGCGACGTCACCGTCGCCTTCCCCGAGCTCGCGACGCTCGCGGACCAGTTCGAGGACATGCTCCTCGACGGGGAGATCGTCGCCATGCGCGCCGGCGTCCCGTCGTTCCCGGCGCTCGCCGAACGGTTCCACGTCACGAACCACCGGCGGGCGGTCACCCTCGCCGCGCAGAACCCGGCCACCCTCATGGCCTTCGACCTGCTGCGGCTCTACGGCGTCGACCTCACCCAGCGCTCCCTGGCCGACCGGCGGGCGACGCTGGAGCGGCTGGAGCTGGCCGGCCCACATTGGCAGGTGCCGCCGACCTTCGCCGACGGCGAGGTGCTCCGGGACGCGACCCGCGACCAGGGCCTCGAGGGCATCGTCAGCAAGCGGCTGTCGTCCCGTTACCACCCGGGACTGCGCAGCGAGGAGTGGCTGAAGTTCCCGCACCGGAGCTCGATCTCGGTCCTCATCGGCGGCTGGCGGCCGGAGACCGACAGCACCGACCGGCTGGGCGCCGTGCTGGTCGGGGCCCCCGGACCCGAGGGCCTGCGCTACCTCGGCCGGGTCGGCAGCGGCATCGCCGGCAAGGCCGGGGTCGCCCTCGCCAAGGAGCTGGCCGGGCTGGCCCTGCCGATGTCGCCGTTCGCCGGCGTGGTCCCCCGCGAGGACGCGCTCGGGGCGACGTTCGTCGACCCGGTCCTGGTCTGCGAGGTGCAGGCGCTGGGACTCACCCCTCAGGGCCGGCTGCGGCAACCCGCATACCGGGGCCGTCGGCCCGACCTCGTCGCCGACGACGTGACCCTGGAGGACGTGCCCGGTGCCTGACAAGCGGAGCGAGCCCGCGGAGCAGCGGGTGACCGTCGAGGTGGCCGGCCGCCGGATGACGGTGAGCAACCTCGACAAGCTGATGTACCCCGCGACGGAGACCACCAAGGGCGAGGTGCTCAGCTACTACGCCCAGGTGGCGCCGGTGATGATCCCGCTCATCGGCCGGCGGGCGGTCACCCGGATCCGGTGGCCGCACGGGGTCGAGGGGCCGATGTTCTTCGAGAAGAACCTCCCCTCGGGCGCCCCGTCGTGGCTGCCGCGGGTCACCGTGTCATCGCACGGGCGCGACGCGGACGCGCACCCGGAGCGAGACCGGCTCACCTACCCGCTGGTCCTCGACCTGGCCGACCTCACCTACCTCGTCAACCTCGCGTCCCTGGAGCTGCACGTGCACCAGTGGCAGGTGGACACCGAGGAGCATCCGCTCAACCCGGACCGCCTCGTCATCGACCTCGACCCGGGGTCCGGCGCCGGCCTCACCGAGTGCGCGCAGGTGGCGATGTGGGTCAAGCCGCGGCTCGACGAGATGGGCCTGACCACGACGGTGCCGGTCACCAGCGGCAGCAAGGGCATGCAGCTGTACGCGGTGCTGCCGGGGCGGCACTCGGCCGACGACATCCGTGCCCTCGCGCAGGACCTCGCCCAGGAGATGACGAAGAAGCACCCGGACCTCGTCGTGTGGAAGATGACCAAGTCGCTGCGGCCGGGAAAGATCTTTGTCGACTGGAGCCAGAACACCGCCGCGAAGACGACGATCTGCCCCTACTCGCTCCGCGGCAAGGCGGCGCCCTACGTCGCCGCGCCTCGCACGTGGGACGAGGTCGAGGCGGGCGCCGCCGGTGAGCGGCTCGAGCAGCTGTTGATGACCGACGTGCTCGACCGGCTGGACGATCTCGGTGATCTCGCGGCCACCCTTGCTGAAAAGCCCCAGAAATCGTGAAATTCACGAGCACCGTGGACTGAGAAGGACACCCCGGATATCCGAGGTGTCCTTTTCGTGCCGACTATTGCCCGGTGTCCCCCCAGATCCGGTGCCGGAAACGGCTCAGTGAGCCTTGTCGTACGCCTCCTGGACGGCGGCGGAGACGCGACCCCGGTCGCTGACCTGGTGGCCGTTGGACCGCGCCCAGGCGCGGACGGCCGACAGGTCACGGCGGCTGGAGGCACTGGAGGTGCTCGACGAGCCACTCCCGGAACGACGTCCCGCGGCGCGACGGCCACCGGACCGGCGCGCGTGGCCGATCCACGTGGCGAACTCGTCGCGGAGCTTTCCGGCGTTCTTGTCACTCAGGTCGATCTCGTAGCTCACGCCGTCGAGACCGAAGGTCACCGTCTCGGCGGCCACCCCTCCGTCGAGGTCGTCCTCGAGGACGATCTGGACACGTTGTGCCATGGGGTTAGTTTCCTTTCGGTTACATCAGCAGGGATTGATGTAGTTGACCGTTCCCACTCCGAATTTCGCAGGAACCATCACAGCGTAATTCATCTCGTGGCATCTCGGGAATTATGCCGAGTTTTCCGGGGTGTCCCGGTCCTGTTGCTTCTCGTGTTCCTTCTCCCATTTCGACTGGGCGAGCCGCTCGCGCCGGTCGCCCTCGAGAATGGTCTTGATGAGGAAATAGAAGAGGACGCCGACGGCGACCGTCGGCAGGAGTGCCGCCAGATAGGGGAAGACCGCGTCCCACATGGCCGGGCCCTCAGGCCTCGGGCTTGAGCAGCGGGAACAGGATGGTCTCGCGGATGTTCGCACCGGTGAACAGCATGACCATCCGGTCGATCCCGAGGCCCAGCCCACCCATCGGCGGGGCGCCGTACTCGAGCGCCCGCAGGAAGTCCTCGTCGAGCTCCATGGCCTCCTCGTCGCCGCCGGCCGCGAGCCGGGACTGGGCGGTCAGCACCTCGCGCTGGACGACCGGGTCGACCAGCTCGGAGAAGCCGGTCCCCCGCTCGACGCCGCCGATGATGAGGTCCCACGCCTCGATGAGCCCGGGCGCACTGCGGTGCCGCCGGGCCAGCGGCTGCGCCGACGCCGGGTAGTCGCAGAGGAAGGTCGGCTGCAGGAGGTGGGGCTCGACCAGCTCGCCGAGCAGCTCGGTCGCGACCTTCTCCGCGTGCCAGGAGGGGTCGACGGCTACGTCGTGCTTCGCCGCATACTCCTGGAGCGTCTCCAGGGGCGTCTCGATGGTGACGACCTCCCCCACCGCCTCGCTCACGGCGTCGTAGACCGGCAGCCAGCGCCACTCCCCGTCGAGGTCGACGACCCCCTTCGGCGTCTCCACCTGCCGGGACCCGAGCGCGTCGGCGACCGCGAGGTAGAGGTCGCGGATGAGGCCGGCGATCGTCGTCTGGTCTCCGTAGGCCTGGTAGGCCTCGAGCATCGTGAACTCCGCGCTGTGCGTCGCGTCGAGGCCCTCGTTGCGGAAGATCCGGCCCATCTCGTAGACGCGGTCGACCCCGCCGACGACTGCCTTCTTGAGGTTGAGCTCCAGCGCGATGCGCAGGGTCATGTCCTGCTGGAACGCGTTGAGGTGGGTGCGGAACGGCCTGGCGGCGGCCCCGCCGTGGACCAGCTGCAGGACCGGCGTCTCGATCTCGACGTAGTCCTGGCGGGCGAGCTCGTCGCGGACCGCCTGGTTCACGCGGGCCCGGGTCCGCACCATGTCGCGCGCCTCCTGGCGGACGACGAGGTCGGCGTAGCGCTGGCGGACGCGGGTCTCCTCCGACAGGTCCTTGTGCAGCGTCGGCAGGGGCCGCAGCGCCTTGCTGGCCATCGACCAGGACGTCGCGAGCACCGACAGCTCACCGCGCCGGCTCGAGATGACCCGGCCCTCGACGGCGACGTGGTCGCCGATGTCGACCAGCGCCTTCCACTCGGCCAGGGCCTCCTCACCGACCTCGGCCAGGCTGACCATGACCTGGAGGCGGGTGCCGACGCCCTCCTGGAGCGTCGCGAAGCAGAGCTTGCCGGTGTTGCGCACGAACACGACCCGGCCGGCGACCCGGACGACATCGTCGGTCTCCTGCCCGGTCTCCAGGTGGCCCCACTGCTCGCGGACCTGCTGGAGGGTGTGCGTGCGGCCCACCTCGACGGGGTACGGCTCGCGACCGCTGTCGAGCAGGCGCTGGCGCTTGTCGCGACGGATCCGCATCTGCTCCGGGACGTCGTCGACCTCGTCCGCGGGTGGGGTCGACGGCTCCTCGCTCACACCGTCCAGTATGGATGAGCCGGCTGGCCCGCCTTCCAGACACCCGTTGTTGTCGATTTCAGCCGCTCAACACGGCCGGAATCGACAACAACGCGTGTCTGGAAGCGGAGAACCCCGGGGGGTCAGGTCGGCGAGGTCGAGGGCCAGGTCGAGGATCGGGGAGGAGTGCGTGAGGCCGCCGACGCTGAGGTAGTCGACCCCGGTCAGGGCGTATGCGCGCGCGACCTCGAGCGTGAGGCCCCCGGTCGCCTCGATCTCGACGTCCTCGGGCTGGTCCCGCAGCACCCGCACCGTGTCGGCGAGGAGCTCGACCGACATGTTGTCGCACATGACGAACCGGGCCCCGGCGGCGTACGCCTCGAGCGCCTCGTCGACCGTCGTCACCTCGACCTGCACGTCGACGTCGGGGAACGTGGCCCGCACCGCGGCGTAGGCGGCGGCCACCGAGCCCGCGGCGAGCTTGTGGTTGTCCTTGATCATCGCGACGTCGTAGAGGCCCATCCGCTTGTTCGTGCCGCCGCCGGCCCGCACCGCGTACTTCTCCAGCTGCCGCATCCCGGGCGTGGTCTTGCGGGTGTCGAGGACCATGGCGCCGGTCCCCTCGAGGGCGTCGGCCCAGCGACGGGTATGCGTCGCGATGCCGGAGAGCCGGCACACGACGTTGAGCAGGGTCCGTTCGCCGATGAGGACGGTGCGGAGCGGGCCGCGGACCCGGGCGACGACGTCGCCCCGCTCGACCTGGTCACCGTCGGCGACGAGCAGCTCGGTCTGGACCGTCCCGGTCCCCACGAAGGCGGCGACGGCGTCGAACACCAGGGGGACGGCGGGCAGACCGGCGACGGTCCCGGCCGCCCGGGCGACGATCTCGGCGCTGCGGACCTGGTCGGCGGGGATCGTCGCGAGGGTCGTCACGTCGAGGTGCTGCGGGCCGAGGTCCTCGTCGAGGGCGGCTCGAACCACCCGGCGGGCGTCACCGGCGGGGAACCCGAGGTCGGCGGTCATGTCGGCTCGCTCACGGTGGTGTCGGGCAGCGGGTGGTAGGACGTCTGGACCGTGCCGTCCGGTCGCCGGACGGCCAGCAGGTGACCGAGCCAGTGCTCGTCGTCGCGGTCGGGGAAGTCGGACCGGAGGTGACCGCCGCGGGTCTCCTCGCGGAGGGCGGCGACGGCGGTCAGCACCTGGCCGAGGTGCAGGAGGTTGGTGGCCTCCCAGGCGGCCGGCTCCGGGTGGGCGCGGCCGGACTCCGCCGCCTTGGCCAGGGTGGCCAGCTCGTGGTCGGCGCCGGCCAGCGACTCGGCGGACCGGACCACCCCGGTCCCGGCGGTCATCGCCCGCTGCACGTCGCGGCGGTGCTCGGGGCTGAGGAGCGCGCTGTCACCCGTCGCGTCCGTGGCGTGGACCGGCTGGAGCTCGCCGGCCGCGAACCGCGCGGTGATGTCGTCGGCGATGCGGTGCGCGAAGACCAGTCCCTCGAGCAGCGAGTTGCTGGCGAGCCGGTTGGCGCCGTGGACGCCGGTGCACGAGGCCTCGCCACAGGCGTACAGGCCGTCGAGGGACGACCGGCCGTGGAGGTCGACCTTGACGCCGCCGCTGGCGTAGTGCTGCGCCGGAGCGACGGGGACGAGGTCCGTGGCGAGGTCGAACCCGTGTTCCTTGAGGCTGGCGACGATCGACGGGAAGCGGCGCTCGACGAACTCGCGACCGAGGTGGCGCGCGTCGAGGTAGACGTGGTCCGTACCGCTCTCGCGCATCCGGGCGACGATGGCGCGGGCGACGACGTCGCGAGGCGCCAGGTCGGCCAGCTCGTGGACGCCCTGCATGAACCGGACGCCGTCGCCGTCGACGAGGAACGCGCCCTCACCGCGGACCGCCTCGCTGATGAGCGGCTGCTGGCCGTTGGCGGCCTCCCCCAGCCAGAGCACGGTGGGGTGGAACTGGACGAACTCCAGGTCGGCCATGACCGCACCGGCGCGCAGCGCGATGGCCATCCCGTCGCCGGTGGAGACCGCCGGGTTCGTCGTCGCGGTGAACAGCTGGCCGAGACCGCCGGTGGCGAGCACCACGGCCCGGGCGTGCGCGGCGCCGACGCCGTCGACCTGTCCCTCGCCGATGACGTGCACCGTGGCGCCGCAGACCCGGCCCTTGCCCGTCCGGACCCTCGGCCTGGAGCAGGTCGACGACGAGCGCGTGCTCGACGACCTGGATCCCCGGGTCGGACTGCACCCGGTGCAGCGCCTCGATGAGCGCCCGGCTGATCTCCCGGCCGGTGGCGTCGCCACCGGCGTGGGCGATGCGGTCGCGGTGGTGGCCGCCCTCCCGGGTCAGCAGGATCTCGCCGGCGGAGTCGCGGTCGAACTCGGCGCCGAGGGCGACCAGCTCGCGGACCCGCGGCGGGCCCTCGGTGACCAGGGCGGTGACCGCCTCGACGTCGCACAGCCCGACCCCGGCCACCAGCGTGTCGTGCAGGTGCTCCTCCGGGGAGTCCGCCGGGTCCATCGCGGCGGCGATCCCGCCCTGCGCCCAGGCCGTCGAGCCCTCGTTGAGCACCGTCTTGGTGACGAGCAGGACGGTGTCGACCTGCTCCCGCAGTCGCAGCGCGGCGGTCAGGCCGGCGATGCCCGAGCCGACCACGATGACGTCGACGTCGATGACCCAGCCGGGCGCCGAGGCGTCGAGCCGGCGCGGGAGGTGCAGCGGGTCGGTCACGAGCGGTCGTCCTCCGCATCCCCGGGTGGCTCCCGGTCGTCCGCGTCGCCGTCGGCGACGTCGGTGTCCTGCAGGACGGCGAGGACGGACTCCGCGTCGGCCGCACGCAGCCGGCCTCGCTGCCGCGCCAGGTCGACGGTCGCGCGGGCGAGCGCGCGGTACGTCGACCGGATCGCGGGCTCGGTCGCGAGCTCCGCCAGGTGCTCGGCCACCGTACCGGCGTCGCCCGACGCCTCCGGGCCGGTCAACGCGCCGCCGCGCAGGGCGTTGTCGAGGGCCGCGCCGAGCAGGGGGGCCAGCACCCGGCCGGGCTCGTCGACGCCGGCGTCCTCGAGGAGCTGCGTGGCCTGGGCGACGAGGGTGGTGAGGTGGTTCGCCCCGAGCGCCAACGCCGCGTGGTAGAGCGGCCGGTCCTCCTCCTCGACGAGGATCGGCTCGCCGCCCATCTCGAGGACCAGCGCCTCACCGAGCGGCTGCAGCTCCTTGAGGGTGGTGACCGCGAAGCAGGCGTCGCTCAGCCGGTCGAGGTCGATCGCCGTCCCGGTGAAGGCCATCGCCGGGTGCACGGCCAGGGGCAGGACACCGACGAACTGGGCCGGTTCGAGCACCCCGACGCCGAACCGGCCGCAGGTATGCATGACCACCTGTCCCGGTCGGAAGGCGCCGACCTTGGCCAGGCCGCTCACGAGGCTGGGGAGGGTGTCCTCGGGGACCGCCAGCAGGACGAGGTCGACGCCGACGACGACCTGGGGCACCTCGCGGACCGGCACCCCCGGCAGCAGCTCGGCGGCGCGGGCCTGCGACTCCTCGCTGACCGCGGCGACCGCGGTCACGGTGTGGCCCGCCCGGTGCAGCGCGGCACCGAGGACGGCACCGACCCGACCGGCGCCCACGACGCCCACGGTGAACCGCGGCGGGCGGTCCTCGCGGGTCGAGTCGTCGAATGCACTCACGACGCACGAACCTACCCCGGCAGGATGGGCCGGTGAGCGAGGCGGTGTCGTGGCGATCGGCCTGGCAGTCCGCGCTTTACGGCGAGCGTGGGTTCTACCGCGGCGACCCCGGACCGGCGGGCCACTTCACCACCGCGACGCACGGCGCCACCGGCCGGGCGCTGGCCCGGACGCTCTGGGAGCTGGCCGACCGGTACGACCTCCCCGGGGTGGTCGACGTCGGCGCCGGCCGGGGCGAGCTCCTGCGCCACCTGTATGCGCTCGCACCGGGACGCCCGCTCTGCGGGCTGGACGTCGTCCCCCGGCCGCACGACCTGCCGGACGACGTCGGCTGGGTGGAGTCACCGGGCGGTGGGTCGCTGCCCGAGGACTGGGTCCCGCCGCTGGCACTGGTCGTCGCCCACGAGTGGCTCGACGTGGTCCCGTGCACCATCGCGGAGGTCGGGCCCGACGGCTCACTGCGCGAGGTGCTCGTCGACCCCGCGACCGGCACCGAGTCGCTGGGACACCACTGTCCGGCGCGGATCATCAGTGGTGCCAACGGTTCTGGCCCTCGGCGCTGGCCAGCGAGGCGCGAGCAGGCGACCGCGTCGAGGTCGGTCGGCAACGGGACGACGCCTGGTCCGCGCTGCTGGACCGGCTGGCACCGGGCTCCGTGGCGCTCGCCGTGGACTACGGGCACACCGTCGACGACCGGCCCCGGACGGGGACGCTCGTCGCATACCGGGAGGGCCGGCTGGTCGACCCGGTGCCGGACGGCTCCTGCGACCTCACCGCCCACGTCGCCGTCGACTCGCTCCGACAGACGGACCGGATGCGCCAGCGTGACGCGGTCGAGGCCAGCGCCGGCGCCGGACCACGCGCTGGCCGCTGCCGACCCGGCGGCCTATCTCGAGGCGCTGGCCGACCGCAGCGCGGTGGCCGCGCTGCGGAGCCCGGACGGGTTCGGCGACTTCTGGTGGGTCATCGCGCGGGTGTGACCGAGAGTCGCTCGTAGCCGCGCAGGACGAAGGTCGGGCGGCGGACCGCCTCGACCACCTCGAGCCGCCCGAACCGGGCGAGCAGCGCGGCGACGCTGGTCTGCAGCTCCAGCCGGGCCAGCGGCGCGCCGATGCAGAAGTGGATGCCGGCTCCGAACGCGAGGTGCGGGTTCGGGTCCCGGCCCGGGCGGAACTCGTCGGGGGCCTCGAACACCGCCGGGTCGCGGTCGGCCGCGCCGAGGAGGGCGGCGACCTTCTGGCCCTCGGCGACGGTGACGTCCCCGACGGTGGTGTCCCGGGTCGCGGTGCGCTCGAACAGCTGCAACGGGGAGTCGTGGCGCAGCATCTCCTCGACCAGCGGCTCGACGGCGCCCGGGTCCGCTCCAGAGGCGAGCAGCGAGGCCAGCCCGTTGCCGAACCCGTTGACGCTCGCCTCGTGGCCGGCGTTGAGGAGCAGCACGGCGGTCGCGACCAGCTCGTGGGTCGACAGCCGGTCGCTGCCGTCGCGGACGGCGACGAGGTCGGAGAGCAGGTCGTCGCCGGGGTCCGCCGCCCGCTCGGCGGCGAGGGTCTCGACGTACGCGGCGAACTCGGCGCTCGCCGCGACCGCGTCCGCCTCCTGCGCGGGGGTCCGGTGGACCTCGTACATCTTGACGATCGCCTGGGACCACGGCCGCAGGAGAGGGCGGTCGGCCTCGGGCCAGCCGAGCAGCTCGGCGATGACGAGGACCGGCAGCGGCTCGGCCAGCTCGGCGATGACGTCGAAGGAACCGTCGGCGGCCAGCCGCGCGTCGCAGCCGTCGAGGAGGCCGGCGGTCAGCTCCTCGATCCGGGGCGCGAGCCGCGACACGTGGCCGCGGCTGAACGCGCTCTGGACCAGGCGGCGCAGCCGGGTGTGCTTCGGCGGCTCGCTGTCGAGGATCGAGTCGGCGTGCAGCCAGTTGAAGGTGTCCCACTCGTCCTGCGGCGTGCGCGCCCGGAAGATCCGCCCCAGCGACCGTTCGCGGAGCACCTGGCTGCAGGCCGCGTGGCTGGTGGCGACCCAGAGGCCGAGCCCGCTGTGCCACGCGACGGGAGCCTCGGCCCGGAGCGCGGCGAACGCCGGGTACGGGTCGGCGACGACCGCGGGGTCCGACAGGTCCAGCAGCTCGGCGGCGTCCACGGCGATCATGGACGTCAGCGTAGGCAGCGGCTCCGAGCCCAGGGCATGCGGCAGACTGGCGGCCATGACCTCGACCACCGACCGGTCCGCCGTCGCCGGCGGCCGCGAGGTCACCGTCGGGCTCGGCGCGGGCGGCCTGGCCACGGCCGACATGACGCTCAACATCGGCCCCCAGCACCCGGCGACGCACGGGGTGCTGCGGCTGCGGATCGTCCTCGACGGCGAGCGCATCCTCCGGGCCGAGCCGATCATCGGCTACATGCACCGCGGGGCCGAGAAGCTCTTCGAGGTCCGCGACTACCGCCAGATCCTCGTCCTGGCCAACCGGCACGACTGGCTGTCGGCGTTCTCCAACGAGCTGGGCGTGGTGCTCGGCGTCGAGCAGATGCTCGGCATGGAGGTACCGGAGCGCGCGGTCTGGGCGCGCACCCTCCTCGCCGAGCTGAACCGGGTGCTCAACCACCTGATGTTCCTCGGCTCCTACCCGCTCGAGCTCGGCGCCATCACGCCGATCTTCTACTCGTTCCGCGAGCGGGAGGAGCTCCAGGCGGTCATGGAGGAGGCCTCGGGCGGCCGGATGCACTACATGTTCAACCGGGTCGGCGGTCTCAAGGCCGACCTGCCCGCGGGCTGGCTGGGTCGGGTGGAGCACGCCGTCTCCGAGGTCCGGCGGCGCATGTCGGACCTGCGAAACATGTTGGTGGGCAACGAGATCCTGCTCGCTCGGACCCGTGGCGTGGGCATCCTCAGCAAGGAGACCGTGCACGCATACGGCGTCTCGGGTCCGATCGCGCGGGCCAGCGGTGTCGACGTCGACCTGCGCCGCGACCAGCCCTACCTCGCGTACGCGGAGCTGTTCGCCGAGGGTGGTCCGGGCCGGGTCGTCACCCGCACCGAGGGCGACTGCCAGGCCCGCCTCCAGGTGCTGCTCGAGCAGACCGAGGTCAGCCTCGACCTCGCCGACGCCTGCCTCGACCGGCTCCGCGGCCTGCCGCAGGGGCCGATCAACGTCCGGCTGCCGAAGGTGCTGCGGGTGCCCGAGGGCCACCTCTACACCGCCACCGAGAACCCGTTGGGGTTCAACGGCTACTACCTCGTGTCCCGCGGCGACAAGACGCCGTGGCGGCTCAAGCTGCGGTCGGCGTCGTTCAACAACGTGGCGGTCCTCGCCGAGATGCTGCCCGGCCAGGTCGTGGGCGACATGGTCGCGATCCTCGGCTCGATGTTCTTCGTCGTGGGGGACATCGACAAGTGAGAGCGGGTATGCGTGCGGTGGGGGTCGCCACCTCGGCCGTCGCCTGCGCCGTGGGACTGGCCGCCTGCGCCGACCGGGACCCAGCACCCACAGCGCCACCGGTCACCCCGGCCGCCACGTCGACCGCGGCGACCGCAGTCCCCAGCCCGTCGACGACGACGGCGAAGGGCAAGCCCACCACGTCGGCCACGACCGCCCTCCCGGGCATGCCCGTCCCGCTCTCGGTCGGCCCGTCCCCCGTCGACCCGGCCACCCTGCGGTCCACCAACGACCTCCCGTCGGTGTTCCAGTGCCCGGCCGCGGTCACTCCCATCCGCATCCCACCGACGATCCCGGCCAGCGGCGCCACCGCTCCGGCGGCGCCCGAGGCGGTGGTCTGCGCCAGCGCCCTCGCCGACAAGGAGGCCGTCTACCTGTGGTTCACGCCGACGGCCGAGGCCAAGCTCGGCGCGCTGACCCAGGCGCTGGCCACGACCAAGTACGTCCACGGCGGACCGAACTGGGTGGCCGCCGGCAGTGCTGAACCCGACGCTCGGGACCATCGGCGGCGAGGTCTACCGCTAGTCACCCGACCACGCAGGGCAGCTCGGCGTGCAGGGCGACGATCCGGTCGGCGGCGACCGCGGGTCCGTCGACGGCGGCGAACCGGGCCGCCCAGCGCTCGGCGGCCGCCCGGAACGTCGGCTCCGCCAGCACCCGTCCCACGTCGGCGCCGACGTGTCCGGCGACCTCGTGAGCCGGCCGGATCACTGCCGCGCCGAGCCGGGCGGCCAGGTGGACGTTGAGGTCCTGCTCGGCCTGCAGCGGGATCCCGACGAAGGGCGTCCCGGACGACAGCGCGGCCTGGACGCTCCCCTGCCCGCCGGTGACGACCGCGGCGTCGACCCGGGGCAGCACCAGGTGGCTGGGCAGCACGCCCTCGACGACGACCCGGCCCGGCGCGAGGTCCTCCAGGTCGCGGAGGTCGTGGACCGTCGCCGCCACGAGCACCGACCAGTCACCGGCGGCCACGACGTCGGCGACGACCTCGCGGACCAGCCCCGGTGGCGTCGACGTCATGGCGACGTAGACCGTGGACCCCGGGGCGTCGAGGAGCGCCTCGGCGCGCGGCGGCACCGGCACGTCGAGGTGCGCGTGGACCGGTCCGGCGTAGGCCAGCCGGGTCGACGAGCGGTAGCCGGGACCCGGACGCCACGCCTCCATCTCCTCGGCGGACACGCCGACCACCTCGGGCAGGTCGGTGACGAGCGTCAGGTCGCCGAGGAGCAGTGCCGGCAGGCTCGGGACCGGCTCCACGCCCAGCCGCGCCGCCACCCGGTTGAACCCGGCGACGTAGAGCTCGCGCGTCCCGAACGCCTGGTTGTAGGCGTGGCGCGCCACGTCCGGCGGCAGGTCGCGCAGCGTCTGAGGCAGCGATGGTCCGGTGGGCAGCGGGAGCAGGCCGCGCTCGGCCAAGCGGCGGCACGAACGAGCCGGCGTGCTCGGTGACGAGCCGGGCGCCCACCAGCCGGGTGGACAGCAGGGTGGTGAGCGCGAAGCCCGTGACGACGACGGTCACGTCGTGCTCGCGGAAGTAGGCCGCCTCGCCCTCCGCGTGGGCCAGGAGCTCCTCGTCGGTCCACATGCTCTGGTCCGGCGGCCCGAGTCCCGGACCGAGCCGCACCAGCTCGGCGCAGCGCTCCGGGGTCAGGCCGGGCTCGATCCGGTCGTAGTCGACGCCCGCCCGGCCCAGGAGCCCCTCGTGGGTGCCACCGTGCGTGGCCATCCGCACCGGCACGCCGCGCTCCCGCAGCACGCGGTGGATCTCCAGCATCCGCGACGTCTCCGACAGGTAGCCGCAGTGCGGCACGACAGCGATCACGGCGTCACCTCCTCGCTTCCGCGACCAGAGTAAGGCAATATATTGCGTATGTCACGCGATCGCCTCCCGCGCCGCCCGGCCCGCCGGCGGTCGCGGTCTTCGACCTCGGACCCGGGTCCGACCTGCCGGACGCCGTCCGCGCCTTCCGCCTCGTCCTGGCCGCCGGTCACCGGCTGCGCGGGCGGATGGACGCGCGGCTCCGGCCGGACGACCTCACCACCCAGCAGGCGGTCGTCCTCACCGCGGTGTCGGCTCTCGGGTCGCCCTCGGTCAGCGACGTGGCGGCGGCGATCGGCAGCACGCGCCAGAACGTCACCCAGCTGGTGGCCGCCTTGGAGCGCAAGGAGATGCTGCGGGTCGACGCGGACCCGGTCGACAGCCGCCGACGGGTCCTCACCACGACGCGGCTCAGCGAGGACTACTGGGGGCAGCGCAACGAGGGCGACTACGCCGCGCTCGCGGACTGGTTCGGCATGCTGACCGGCGAGGAGCTGGAGCAGCTGTGCGACCTGCTGGGGCGGGTCCTGGCCGGCCCTCAGTCGGAGGTCTGACCGAGCCGCTCGTCCTGGCGCGGGTCGGGCTCGTCCAGCCGGCACCACCGTTGCACGAGGAGCCCGATCGCGGCGATCCCGGCGGCGGCCAGGGCCAGCACGCCGAGCACCAGGATCTGCTGCTGCTGCGACGGGATGTCGGCGTCCGGGACCAGCAGCAGGATCTGCGCGACGTACCAGCCGACGAACGCCGCACCGGCGAGGGCCGCCGCCTGCGCCATCGCGAGCACGCGGGCCGCATACAGCGGGTTGACCGGGCGAGGGGCGCGGCCGGCGAGCAGGCGCTTGACCGGGCGACCGGCCAGGAGCAGCCCGAGCCCCAGCGCCACGAAGATGAGCACCGCCAGCCAGCTCGTCGACGGCAGGTCGCGCCCACCGCCCTCGAGCAGCTTGAGGACGACCCACGACGCGCCGCCGACGACGAGCGCGACGGCGACGAGGACCCGTGCGCGGATGCCGGCGGCCCGGTTCACCACGTCGGGCTCCAGTCCGGCCCCGGCCGCACGCCGCTCGTGTCCATACCGCTCACGAGATCGGTCACCGACCGCGTCCCCTCGGTCGTGCGGACCGTCGCCGCGGGGTCGGCCTGGGCCCACGGGACGAGGACGAAGCCGCGCTCGTGCGCCCGCGGGTGCGGGAGGGTGAGCACCGCGTCGTCGCGCCGGACCTCGGCGTGGGAGCCGGGCCGACCGACCTGGATGAGGTCCAGATCGAGCGTCCTTGCGCCCCAACGGATCTCACGGGTACGACCGTGTTCGGCCTCGATGTCGTGCATCTTTCCCAACAGCTCCTCGGGTTCGAGGGTCGTGTCGCCGACCAGCACGGCGTTGAGGTATGCGGGTTGGTCCGGTCCACCGACGGGGTCGGTCTCGACCAGCGGTGACACCGCGCGGACCCGCATACCGGGCAGGGCGGCGATCTCGCGGACGGCGGCCTCGAGGGTCGACCGGGCGTCGCCGAGGTTGGCACCGAGGGCGACGACGACGGGCACGCCGCGGGTCCGCTGCACCTCGACGGCGACGTCCGAGAACGGGTGGCCGACCGGCGCCTGGGGCTTGTGGACCGTCACGGTCACCTCGTCGACGAGGGCGTGACCGAGGACGTCGTCGGCGATGACCTCGGCGAGGCGCTCGATGAGGTCGAACGAGGGGCCGGTGATGCGGGCCACCACCTCACCGGCGATCTCGGCGTAGGACACCGTGTCGTCGAGCGCGTCGCTGGTCCCGGCCGGCGCGAGGTCGAGCGCCATGACGACGTCGACGACGAACGGCTGGCCGTCGCGCTTCTCGTCGGCCAGGACGCCGTGGTAGCCGAACGCCTCGACGCCACGCAGGTGGATGCGGTCGGTCATCGGTGCGCCGCCACCTCACGCAGCACCGCGAAGGCGTCGCGGGTGCCGGCGACGTCGTGGACCCGGACGCCCCACACGCCGGCGGTGGCGCAGACCACGCTGGTCGCGGCGGTGGCGACGTCGCGGTCCAGCGGCGGCCGCGGTTCGCCTCCGGCGGCGACGCCGATCCGGCCGAGGAACGTCTTGCGCGAGGCGCCGACGAGGACCGGCGGCCCGAGCGCCAGGAGCGCGTCGAGGCGGGCGAGCAGCGCCCAGTTGTGCGGGGCGTGCTTGGCGAACCCGAGGCCCGGGTCGAGCACCAGCCGGTCCGGCGCGACCCCGGCCGCGAGGATGGCGTCGCGCCGGGTGGCGAGCTCGTCGCATACCTCGCGCACGACGTCGTCGTAGACCGCGCGGTCCTGCATGCGGGTGCTGTGGCCGCGCCAGTGCATGGCGACGTAGGGACAGCCGCGTTCGGCGACGAGCGGCACCATGTCGGGGTCGGCGAGTCCGCCGCTGACGTCGTTGACCATCGCGGCCCCGGCGTCCAGCGCCTGCGCCGCGACGGCGGCCCGCATGGTGTCGACCGACACGACGACGCCCTCGGCGGCGAGGGCCTCGACCACGGGCAGGACCCGGCGCAGCTCCTCCTCGACGCTGGGCCGTTCGGCGCCGGGGCGGGTCGACTCGCCGCCGACGTCGACGAGGTCCGCGCCGTCACGCACGAGGGCCCGGCCGTGGGCGATGGCCGCCGCCGGCTCGAACCAGGAGCCCCGTCGCTGAACGAGTCGGGCGTCACGTTGACCACGCCCATGATCACCGGGCGCGCCTGTGCCGTCGGGAGGCCGGCGCTCATCGGCCACCACCGAGCAGCAGCGACATCGCCTCGGCTCGGGTGGCGGGGTTGCGCAGCTGGCCGCGGACGGCCGAGGTGATGGTCCGGGAACCCGGTTTGCGGACGCCGCGCATCGACATGCACAGGTGCTCGCACTCGACGACGACGATGACGCCCTGGACCTGCAGGTGCGTGACCAGGGCGTCGGCGATCTGGGTGGTGAGCCGCTCCTGCACCTGGGGGCGGCGGGCGAAGAGGTCGACGAGGCGGGCGATCTTCGACAGACCGGTGACCCGGCCGTCCTTGGCGGGGATGTAGCCGACGTGCGCGACGCCGTGGAACGGGACGAGGTGGTGCTCGCAGGTGCTGTAGACCTCGATGTCGCGCACGATGATCATCTCGTCGTGGTCGATGGCGAAGGTCGTCTTCAGCACGCTCTCGGGCGAGGCGTCGAGGCCGGCGAAGGTCTCGGCGTAGGCCCGCGCCACCCGGTCGGGGGTGTCGCGCAGCCCCTCGCGCTCGGGGTCCTCCCCGACCGCGATCAGCAGCTCACGCACGGCCGCGGCAGCGCGGTCGTGGTCGACCGCCATCGAAGGTCAGCGATCCCTTCAGTGGTCTTCTGAGGTGTCGATGCGACCGCCGTCCGGGACCTCGATCACCTGGGTGCGGGGCTCCTCGTCGGCGAGCGGGTGCGCGCCGGCCTCGGCGGCCTCGTCGATCTTGTGCTCCATGTCGGCGTCGCCGCTGGCGTCCTGGGGCGTGTGGCCGTTCTGGCCGTTGGCGCCGTTCTGGCCGTTGCCGTTCTGGCCGTTGGTGCCGTAGCCGTTGCGGTTGTAGCCGTTCGAGCCGTTGTGGCCGCCTCGGACCGCGTCGCGCTCGGCCGGCGTCAGCACCGGCGGGAGGTCGCTCAGCAGCCGGGACTCGCTGGACAGCCAGGTCGGGCGCATCGGCCGCTTGCGGACGTCGCCGAACAGGGCGGCGAGCTCCGCGGTGCCGAGGGTCTCCTTCTCGAGCAGATCGAGGACCAGGCGGTCGAGGACGTCGCGGTTGTCGTTGATGACGTGCCACGCCTCGTCGTGCGCGTTCTCGATGAGCTTGCGCACCTCCTCGTCGACGACGCCGGCGATCTCCTCGCTGTAGTCGCGCTGGTGGCCCATGTCGCGACCGAGGAAGACCTCGCCGTTGCTCTGGCCGAGCTTGATCGCGCCGACCCGCTCCGACATGCCGTACTCGGTGACCATCTTGCGGGCCATCGCCGTGGCCTTCTCGATGTCGTTCGCCGCCCCGGTGGTGGGGTCGTGGAAGACCATCTCCTCCGCGACCCGGCCGCCCAGCGCATACGCGAGCTGGTCGAGGATCTCGTTGCGGGTGGTGGAGTACTTGTCGTCCTGCGGCATCACCATCGTGTAGCCGAGGGCGCGGCCACGCGGCAGGATCGTCACCTTGGTGACGGGGTCGGTGTGGTTGAGCGCCGCGGCGACCAGGGCGTGGCCGCCCTCGTGGTAGGCGGTCATCTTCCGCTCGGCGGCGGACATGATCCGGGTGCGCTTCTGCGGGCCGGCGACGACGCGGTCGATGGCCTCGTCGAGGGTGTGGTCGTCGATGAACTTCCCGTTGGTGCGCGCCGTGAGCAGCGCGGCCTCGTTGAGGACGTTGGCCAGGTCGGCGCCGGTGAACCCAGGGGTCCGGCGGGCGACGGCCAGCAGGTCGACGTCGGGCGCCATCGGCTTGCCCTGCGAGTGCACCTGGAGGATCCGGTTGCGGCCGAGCATGTCCGGGGTGTCGACGGCGATCTGGCGGTCGAACCGACCGGGACGCAGCAGGGCCGGGTCGAGGATGTCGGGACGGTTGGTCGCGGCGATGAGGATGACGTTGGTCTTGACGTCGAACCCGTCCATCTCGACGAGGAGCTGGTTCAGCGTCTGCTCGCGCTCGTCGTGGCCACCACCGAGGCCCGCACCGCGGTGCCGGCCGACGGCGTCGATCTCGTCGACGAAGACGATGGCCGGCGCGTTGGCCTTGGCCTGCTCGAACAGGTCGCGGACGCGGGACGCACCGACACCGACGAACATCTCGACGAAGTCCGAGCCGGAGATCGAGTAGAACGGCACGCCGGCCTCACCGGCGACGGCCCGGGCGAGCAGGGTCTTGCCGGTACCGGGCTGGCCGTAGAGCAGCACGCCCTTGGGGATCTTGGCGCCGACCGCGAGGAACTTCGCCGGCTCCTGGAGGAACTCCTTGATCTCGTGGAGCTCCTCGACCGCCTCGTCGCAGCCCGCGACGTCGGCGAAGGTGACCTTCGGGGTGTCCTTCGACGCCAGCTTCGCCCGGGACTTGCCGAACTGCATGACGCGGGACCCGCCGCCCTGCATCTGGCCCATGAGGAACCAGAACAGGCCGAGCACGATGATGATCGGGATGAGGCTGACCAGCATCGAGCCGAACCAGTTGGTCTCGTCGATCTGGTCGGTGTAGCCGTTCGGCGGCACGTGGGCGTCGAGGGCGGCGACGACGTTGGTCCCGCGGGCGGTGACGTAGTACGAGTACACCTTGGTGGCGTTCTTGACCTTGTCGCCGTCCGAGAAGGACTCACCCTGCTTGAGGGTGAGCTCCATCCGCTCGTTGTTGATGAGCTTGGCGGAGTCGACCTTGCCGCTGTTGACCAGGTCGAGGGCCTTGGACGTGTCGATGCGGGTGAAGCCGCCGTTGTCGGACAACGACAGGACGAGGATCGCCGCGCCGATGAGCACGACGATCCACAGCATCGGCATGCGAAGGATGCGCTTGAAGTCCATGTGCGTGCGGGGCGAACCCCGGCCCTCCTGCTTTGGGTGCTGACGCGACGGGACAGTCGGGGACCCGTCTCCCGTTCATTCTCGCAGGTGAACGTGCAACCGGAGACTCCTGTTCCGGGGCGCATCTGCGGCGGCCGGTACGCGTGACCCAGGTCACCCGTCGACCCGGCCGGCGCCGGCACGCGCTTGTGGGGAGACTTCTCGGCGTCATCACCCTCATTTGTCTCCCCGTAGCGACCCCTGCGCGACGGCGCAGGGCCGGCGACGGCAGGGATGTACGCCGGTCGTGCCACCCCCGGGTGTGAGGACCGCACCGGTCTCGAGCGCGAGGTCGCAGGGGAACCCGGCGACGTCCCGCCAGAACGCCCGCATGGTCAGCCAGCGGACCTGGCCCGGCGGTCGCGCAAACTGTCGTCGAGTGCGCGACCGGGCCCCGTACCGCGCCGACCGCGAGGTCGACCAGACCCGGTGCTCGACGTAGCCGACGTCGTGGATCTGCCGCCCGTCCGGGGTGGACCGACAGCTGCCGGCGACCACGGGCAGGCCGTGAGCGCGCTCGACGTCCTGGACGAACCGAATCTCCATTGCGCTCTCGGCGCCGTCGGCCACGTCCGCGAGCACCAGCTCGAGCAGCCGGCGCCGAGGGTGGCGGGTCCGAAGCGACAGGTGACCCCGGAGCGCCGACTCGGTGGTCAGCCGCCGCTGGAAGGCCCGCCCGAGCAGCGCGAAGGTCTCGTCCATCGAGGCCGTGGCGCAGACGTCGAGGATCGTCTCCTCGACGGTGGTGCGCCACGGCCAGTGGAGCTCGTCCACGAACCGGTTGACGTCGCCCCGCCGGCGGTGAACGACGCACGCCACGCGGGGTGGACGACGCGCCGGTCGTGGCCGACGAGCAGCTCGAGGGTGCGTGGTGGGGTCTGAGCAGGCCGTGGACGAACGCCGCGGTGTGGTGGGACCAGGCGGCGTCCTCGATGGCCAGCTGCGCCGCCAGCGCTCGCATCCACCAGTCGTCGCGACCGGGCACGGTGAGGTAGACGCCGGGGTGGATCGGTGACCCACCAGCCCCGCTGCAACCGCCACGTGACGGCGTCGTCGGACATGCCGGCACCGAGGCACTGCCGGCGGGTCAGCAGGTCGAACTGCTCCTTCGCGACGCGAGCGAGGTCGGCCAGGTCCCGCGGCGGCACCGGAGCGCCGAGCGTCCGCGTGTCGGGCAGCCGGAACGACGTCCATCCCGCCAGCCTGGCGCGACGCCTCGATCCGGCTCCGGGCTGTCCACAGAGTCGCTATGGGGAGAGAAATGGGGGTGATGACGCCGAAAAGTCTCCCCGCAAGCGGGGAAGGCGCGACCGCGTCAGGAGTAGACGGAGGGGTTCAGGGTGCCGACGACGCGCAGGTTGCGGTACTTCTCGGCGTAGTCCAGGCCGTAGCCGACGACGAACTCGTTGGGGATGTCGAAACCGACGTAGCGCACGTCGATGTCGACCTTGGCCACCTCAGGCTTTCGCAGCAGGGTGCAGATCTCGACCGACGCCGGCGACCGGGACTCGAGGTTGGACCGGATCCACGACAGGGTCAGGCCCGAGTCGATGATGTCCTCGACGATGAGGACGTGCCGGTCGGTGATGTCGGTGTCGAGGTCCTTGATGATCCGCACGACGCCGGACGACTTGGTCCCCGACCCGTACGACGAGATCGCCATCCAGTCCATCGGCGCCGTACCCGGCAGCGCCCGCATGAGGTCGGCCATGACGAGGATCGCGCCCTTGAGCACGCCCACGAGCAGGAGGTCCTTGCCCTCGTAGTCGCGCCAGATGTCGGCGGCCATCTCCTGGACCCGGGCGAGGATCTGCTCCTCGGTCAGCAGAACCTTCTGGAGGTCGTTCCCCATGTCCTCGGCGTCCACGCGCGCAGGCTATCCGACCCGCTCGACCCCGGCGAGGGTCACCTCGTCACCGACCCGGCTGGCCTGCACGTGCCCCGGCAGGTGCAGCGGACCCTGCCCGTGCCAGGAGGTCAGCAGCGCGTCGAGGGACTCGACGTGGGCGGCGGTCAGCTGGCCCGCGCCGGAGCCCGCCTCGACGGCGAGCAGGCGCCAGACCCGGGTCCGCAGCGCCCGCGGCAACGCGGCGAGCGCCGCCGCGGACCACGGCCCGTCGCCCAGTGTGGGCCGGACCGCGCGCGCCTGGTCCTCGAGGTAGTCGGCGTCCTCACGGAGCATCTCCGCGCTGCGGGCGAGCGCCGCCGCGATCCCGGGGCCCAGCTCGTCCTCGAGCGCGCGCAGGAACCCCCGAGCGCGCACCCGCGCGAACGTCGGGTCCTCGTTGTGCGGGTCCCGCCACGGGTCGATCTCGTATGCGGTGCAGGCCGCCTCGGTCTCCGCCCGGCCCAGCGCGATGAAGGGGCGGACGAACAGCCCGCGCCGGCGCGGCATACCGGAGAGGGACCGCGACCCGGAGCCCCGGGCGAGCCCGAGGAGCACCTGCTCGGCCTGGTCGTCGCGGGTGTGGCCGATGAGGACCGCCGCGGCGCCGAGGCGCTCAGCGGTCTCCTCCAGCGCCCGGTACCGCGCGGAGCGGGCCGCGCCCTCCGGTCCGGTACCGTCCCGCGCCACACGGACGGTCTGGACCTCCACCGGGTCGAGGCCGAGGTCGCGACACTGCTGGGCCGCCGACTCGGCGACCTTCCCCGAGCCGGGCTGGAGCCGGTGGTCGACGACGAGCCCGGCGGCCTTGATGCCCCGCTTGGGCGCCTCGAACCCGACCGCGCCGGCGAGGGCCAGCGAGTCCGGCCCACCGCTGCACCCCACCAGCACGGTGGCGCCCTCCGGCAGGAGGGACAGCTCGGTCCTGACCGCGAGCCGCGTCGCGGCGACGGCGGACGCCGGCCCGGTCACGGAACCGCTCCCACGAGCGCGCCCCTCATCGCCCGTGGACGCGCCGGACCCAGGCCTGCGGGTCGCCGATCTCGGCGGGCGTGGGGAGCGTCTCGGGCGAGGACCACACGGCGTTGAAGTCGTCGAGGCCGGTCCGCTCGATCACCCCGCGGACGAAGCCGGCACCGTCGGAGTACTGGCGCATCTTGGCCTCCAGGCCGAGAACTCGCCGCAGGATGAGGTCCACCCCCGACACCCCGTGCCGGCGCTGGGTGAACCGCTCGCGGATCTGCGCGACGCTCGGGATCACCTTCGGGCCGACCTCGTCCATCATCACGTCGGCGTGACCCTCGAGCAGGGACATCACCGCGGTGATCTGCTCGACCTTGGCCCGCTGCTCGGGGGTGAGCAGCACCTCCGCGAGGCCCTGCGAGCCGGGCTGGAACGCCTCGGGCAGCCGCCGGGCGATCTCCTGGAGCCGCCCCGCCAGCTCGGTCGGGGTCGGCGCGATGTCGACGGTCAGCTCGCGGGTGCGGGTGATCATGTGGTCGCGCAGCCACGGGTTCGCCGTGAACTGCAGGCGGTGCGTCTCCTCGTGCATGGCGACCCAGAGCCGGAAGTCGCGGGGGTCGGCCTTGATCTCGCGCTCGGTCTGGACGATGTTGGGCGCCACCAGCATGAGCCGCGGGACGCCCTGGGGCGCCAGGTCGTACTGCCCCAGCACCTTGGTCGCGAGGAACGACATGACGGCACCGGTCTCGGCGCCGGTCACCTTGCCGCCGATCGCCGTGACGGCGTTGGGCTGCGACCTCGGCGCGCTGGCCACGACCTTCTCGATGACCGGCGCCACCAGCGACGCCATCGACTCGATGTTGAGGTCCATCCAGCCGGGACGGTCCACGACGAGGACGGGAGGAGCGTCGGCCGGGCTGTGCAGCCGGGACGTCTCGGCGATCGGCTCGCGGGCGGCCATCGCGGCCCCCCGGAGCTCGACGACGATCGCGGCGGCCTCGGACGGGGAGACCCGCGGGCCGGCGTTGACCAGCCGGCGCCCGGTGGACTTCGCGAACTCCCAGTCGACGTACTGCGGGCGGCCTGCCGGCTGCTCGTCCGGAACCCGTGCCAGCTCGCTCATCGGTGTTGCCCCTAGTCTCGCCCTGCCGGTCGCGCCCTCAACGGCACCCGCACGACGCTAGTACCGCTACGAACCGGTCCAACGCGGCCCGTACGGCGGTCGTTCCCCGGCCGGGCCCCGGCGTGTTGGAGATGATGTCGACGACGAGGAGCCGCCCGTCGGCGGTGACGACGGTGCCGCCGAGGGCGTTGACGCCCGTGAGCGTGCCCGTCTTGCCCCGGAAGATGCCGGCGGCCACCCGGGTGTCGGCCGCGGTGAACCGGTCCTCCAGCGTGCCGCTCAGCGCGGCCACCGCCATCTCCTGCATCGCGTGGTTGAAGCCGGGCAGCCGCTCGCCCAGGGTGATGACGTCGGCGACGACCCGTGCCGGGACGACGTTCTCCCGCGACAGCCCGCTGGCGTCGGCGGTGGAGACCCCCGTCATGTCGATCCCCAGGCCGGACAACGTCGTCCGCACGAACGCCGCCGTCTCGGCGAACCCCGGTGCGGTGCCCTTCGCGTATGCGGCCTGCCGGGTCAGTGACTCGGTCAGGGCGTCGTCGGAGTCCTGGAGGGCGAGCCCGAGCTGGTCCAGGACCGGGGCCGAGGTGACCGACGCCAGGGTCGCCGCACCCTCGGGCGCCGTGGCCGGTGCGGTCAGGGTCGCCGACACGCCCTTCGCGGTCAGGCCGGCGACGAAGGCCGCGCCCACCGACGCCGTCGGGTCGGCGGGCCCGGGCCGGCCGGGCGTCACGCGCTGGGAGGACAGCCCGATCGACGCCACCGCGCCGGTGATCCCGGTCGGCCGGAAGGTGGAGGACCAGGTCGGGGCGAGCAACGGCCCGGGAGCGTGGGTCAGGTCCAGGGAGACCGAGACCGAGGACACGCCCTTCGCCTTGAGGGCCGCCGACGTCGTCGCGACGAGGTCGCCGAGGCCGGCGCGGCCGGCGACCGCGTTGGGGTCTCCCGCCCCCGGGTTGAGCAGGGTGTCGCCACCGGCGACGAGGACCACGCGGTTCGGCGCGGAACCCTGGACGACCTTCGTCGTGAACGTCGCGTCGACCCCGAACGTCGCCGCGACCGCCGCGCCGGACAGCAGCTTGAGGTTCGACGCCGGGATGAGCGGGGTGTCGGGGTTGACGTCGAGCAGGTGGGTGCCGGTGGCCGCGTCGCGGACCGTGACGCCGAGGCTGCCGGCGAGCGCGGGGTCCGCGAGGGCGGCGGCGGTCGCCGCCTGCACCCCGGCTGCGGTCGGCGCGGGCTGCTGCTGCGCCCGAGGCGGCCAGCGGCATACCGGCGTCCGCGCTGCGCGGCTGGGCGACCGTGGTCGTGGGGGTCGGCGTCGGCACCGCCGCCGGGGTGGGGTCCGGCGGGTTGGCCCGCGTCAGCACGCCGGGGACGAGGTCGTAGACGTCGAGCGTCGCGTAGCCGGCGAGCAGCACGACGGTGAGCCCGGAGGCCGCCACGATCCGACGTCTGACGACACGGCGCACGACGTGTGCTCCTCCCTGCGGTCCGAGGCGTTCTGACAAGATGCGGAGCACGATTCTCCCCGACGACGCCCGTCGTCCGGGGATGCCGGCCGACCGAGAGGGTCGCACGTGGAGTTCTACGTCACCGTCGAGATCCCCAAGGGCGCGCGCAACAAGTACGAGGTCGACCACGAGACCGGGCGGATCCGGTTGGACCGGCTGCTGTTCACCTCGATGAGCTACCCCGCCGACTACGGCTACGTCGAGGACAGCCTGGGCGAGGACAGCGACCCGCTCGACGCCCTGGTGCTCCTCGACGAGCCGACGTTCCCGGGGTGCCAGGTGCTGGCCCGGCCGATCGGCGTCTTCCACATGACCGACGAGGCGGGCGGCGACGACAAGCTGCTCTGCGTACCGGCCAACGACCCGCGCCAGGCCCACATCACCGAGCTCGAGCACGTCAACGAGTTCGACCGGCTGGAGATCCAGCACTTCTTCGAGACCTACAAGGACCTCGAGCCGGGCAAGTCCGTGGAGGGCGCGCGCTGGGGCGGGCGCGAGGACGCCGAGCGGTGCGTCAACGAGGCGCTGGCGCGGGCCTCGGAAGCGGGGCTCACCACCGCTCGCTGGCGGCTGCCCAACACGCAGCACTGAGACCACACTGACCCAGGCCGCCCCCCTCTCGCGGCCCGGGTCGTGGGTACTGCCCGTATGCGGCGCTAGCCGCTACGGCCGACCGCCGTACGGCAGCAGGTCACTCATCGAGTAGATCGACGCGATCTTGACGACGGTGCTCGGGTTCGGCGCGTGGATCATCTGACCGTTGCCGATGTAGAGCCCGACGTGGTGGCTGTTGGGTCCGCTGGTGCCGTAGAAGACGAGGTCACCGGGCTGGAGCTGGGAGATCGGGACCCGGTCGGTCTCGGCCCACTGGTAGCCGGTGTAGTGCGACATCGTCACGCCGGCCTGACGCCAGGCCATCATCGTGAGGCCGGAGCAGTCCCAGACGTTCGGGCCCGGCGCCACCCCACACGTACGGCTCGCCGAGCTGGGCCCGGGCGAACGCGATGACGGCGGCGACGCCTCCGGACGGAGCCGGCGGGGTCGGGACGGTCGGCGGCGGCTTGGTCGACGTGGTCGGCGGCTTGGTCGTCGTGGGCGGCGGCTTCGCCGCGGCGGCCCTGGCGGCCGCGGCCCTCGCCGCGGCGGCGGCCTGGTCGGCGGCCGCCCGGGCGGCGGCCTCCTGCGCCTGCTTCTGCTCCCGCGCGGTGCGCGCGGCGGCCTCGGCCTCGGCGGCGGCCTTGGCGCGAGCCGCAGCCTCGGCGGCGGCCTGCTCGGCGGCGGCGCGGGCGGCGGCCTCGGCGGCGAGCCGGCGGGCCTCCTCGCGCTGGCGCTCCTGCTCCGCGGCGATCCCGTCCTGGCGCTGCTGCTCCAGCTGCACCGAGGTGTTCTGGAGGGCGGCGAGCTGCATCATCATCTGCTGCTGCTGCTGCTCGATCTGCGCGGTCTGGGTGACGGCGTCCGCCGCGGCCTGCCGGGCCTTGTCCGCCGCGGCCTGGGCGGCGGCGGCCGCGGTCGCGCGACGCGCCTCCGCCTCGGCGGCGACCTGCTTGAGGTTGGCGGCGAGCAGTCGGGCCGACTCGGCCTCCTGGACCATGCGCGCGCGCTCGGCACCGACGGCCTGGATGCCGGAGGCCTTGTCGAGGACCTCCTGCGGACCGCCGCCACCGAAGAAGATGTCGAGCTGGCTGGTGTCCCCACCACCCTGGTAGACCTCCGCGGCGTAGCGGGAGAGGTTGAGCATCGCCTCGTCGGCGGTGGCCAGCGCGCCGAGCGCCTTGCCCTGGGCGTCGGCGCTCTCGGCCGCGGCCCGCTCGAGCTCCAGCTGCGCGCCGTTGGCGGCCTCCGCGGCGTTGCCCGCGGCCTGCTGGAGGTCGGCGAGGCGGTCCCGGGAGGCGGCGAGCTGCTGGTCGAGCGAGGCGACCTGGTCGGCGGCGGACGCGGCGGCGGCCTGCGCGCCGGCGACCTGGTCGGCGGAGGGGTAGATCGGGTCCGCATGAGCGGCGCTGAGGGGGATCGCGATCCCCGTGACCAGTCCCAGCCCCGCGAGCACGGTGATGCCCGCACGCGCAGCACGACGCGCGGGCCGGTATGCGTCGGGCACGAGGGTCCTCTCACACGAGTGTCGTGTCGCCGTGACGACCCGTGACGAGAGACGTCTCAGGCAGTCGGCGACCGGACGAACAGGGCGCAGCCGACACTAGGACTCATTGGTCACAGGGGGAACACCCCTCACACGAATCCCCTTGATAAAAGGGCGAATTCGCGACTTACACCCGTGTAGTACCGAGACTTACACGTCTGTTTTTCCGCAGGTCAACCGGCCGATTCGCTCAGGTGTCCGAGTCACATCACGAACCGGTAACGATGTCGACCCCGTGTCGGGTGGATGACGCCCGCAACTACTGACGACGGTGTCAGTTGTTGCGGGCGTCCGGGCGGATCCGCCACCACTACTGACGACGGTGTCAGTTGTTGCGGCGCGCCGAGCCACCGCTACTGACCACCGTCTTCGGGCAGTCCATGGATATCCAGGGCGAGCGGCAGAACGGTGGACCACTAGTGTCAGTGGGACCGCCGTCGAAAGCGCCCCCCCTAGCCACCACTACTGACGACGGTGTCAGTTGTTGCGGGCGTCCGGGCGATCCGCCACCACTACTGACGACGGCGTCAGTTGTTGCGGCGCTCTGGGCCCGGGCGTCAGGGACGCGCGACGATGGCGGCGGCGACGGTCTTGACGATGTCCGGCGCGAACACGCTCGGGACGATGTAGTTCGCGTTCAGCTCCGCATCGGTGACCACCGACGCCAGCGCGTCCGCGGCGCGGATGAGCATGTCGGTCGTCACCTGGGTGGCGCGCGCGTCGAGCAGGCCGCGGAACACCCCCGGGAACGCCAGGACGTTGTTGATCTGGTTGGGGTAGTCCGACCGGCCGGACGCGACCACGGCCGCGCGCCGGCTCGCCTCGGCGATGTCCACCTCGGGGTCCGGGTTGGCCAGGGCGAAGACGATCCGCTGCGGGGCCATCTCGTCGATCCACTCCGGCGCCAGCACGTTCGGCGCGCTGACCCCGATGAACACGTCGGCGCCGTTCACCGCGTCACGCAGCGTGCCGGTGAGCCCACGCGGGTTGGTCCGCTCGGCCAGCGAGTGCTTCGCCGGCGACAGGGCGGCGTCGTCGCGGTTGAGGATCCCCTCGCGGTCCCAGACGACGATGTCGTGCGCGCCGGCGGCCAGCAGCAGCGAGACGATCGCGGAGCCCGCGGCGCCGCCGCCGCTCACGGCGATGCGGACGTCCTCGATCCGCTTGCCGACGCACCGCAGCGCGTTGCGCAGCGCGGCGAGGACGACGATCGCCGTCCCGTGCTGGTCGTCGTGGAACACCGGGATGTCGAGCAGCTCGCGCAGCCGCGCCTCCACCTCGAAGCAGCGGGGGGCGGCGATGTCCTCGAGGTTGATGCCCCCGAAGCCGGGCGCGATGAGCTGCACCGTGCGCACGATCTCGTCGACGTCCTGCGTGTCCAGGCAGATCGGCCAGGCGTCGATGTCGGCGAACCGCTTGAACAGCGCCGCCTTGCCCTCCATCACCGGCATCGCCGCGCGCGGCCCGATGTTGCCGAGCCCGAGCACCGCACTGCCGTCGGTGACCACGGCGACCGAGTTGCCCTTGACGGTGAGGCGCGAGACGTCCTCCGGGTTCTCGGCGATCGCCATGCTCACTCGCCCCACCCCGGGGGTGTAGGCCATCGACAGGTCGTCGCGGTTGCGCAGGGGGACCGTGGGCTGGACGCCGATCTTGCCGCCGAGGTGGATGAGGAAGACGCGGTCCGAGACCTTGTGGACGGTGACCCCGGCCACCGCCCGGATCGCGTCGACCACCTCGTTCGCGTGGTCGCCGTTGGCCGCCGAGCAGGTGAGGTCGATGACCAGCCGGTCGTGGCGCGACTCGACGATGTCGAGCGCCGTGGTGATGCCGCCGGCGTCGCTCACCGCGGTCGCCAGCTGTCCCACGACCGCCGGGTCGGTCCCCGAGTGGATGCGGACGGTGATCGAGTAGGAACCGGTCGTGGCCCGCGCTCGCCGGATGGTCTGGGTGCGCGACTGCTGCTCCTCCGCCGGCGTCATCTCGCCGTCCTCGACCTGGGCCTCCGTCGACACCGACTCGCCACGCTCCGTCTGCATGGCCGCATCCTTCCACCGACGCCGCCTCCGCACGGCGCCGCCCGCGACGTATCTCCGAGCCGTCCGACGGGTCTTCTCAGGGCAACACCCTGCCCTCGGGCGCCGGACCAGCCCTGGAGACCGTCATGACCATCACCGAGCCCACCGCCGTCGAGCCCGCCGCCGTGGCGCAGCCCCACCGGGCCACGGTCCCCGAGCTGCCGCCGACACCGTTCCTCGAGGTCGAGACCGCCGTCGTGACGCGCCACCTCGAGGAGCTCACGGCCGCACTCTCCGGCGTGGGGATCCACTACGCCGTCAAGGCGAACCCGCACCCCGACGTCCTCGCGGCCGTCGTGGCCGGCGGCGGCAACTTCGACGTCGCGAGCCCGGCCGAGGTCCGCGCGGCGCTCGCCGCCGGCGCCTCCCCGGACGACCTCGTCTACTCCAACCCGATGAAGCGCCGTGACCACATCGTCGAGGCCGCCGCCCTCGGCGTCCGGGTGTTCGTCGTCGACTCCCCGGCCGAGGTGCACAAGGTCGCCGAGGCCGCACCGGGCACGGCGGTCCTCTGCCGCCTCGTCACCTCCGGCCAGGGGTCGGACTGGCCGCTGTCGCGCAAGTTCGGCTGCTCCATCGGCCAGGCCGTCGAGATCCTGCTGCTCGCCGAGCGGCTCGGCCTGGACCCCGCCGGCGTGAGCTTCCACGTCGGCTCCCAGCAGCGCGACCCGGAGGCCTGGCGCGGCCCGATCGCCGCCGCTGCCACCGTCTTCGACGCCCTCCGCCGCGACGGCCTGCGGCCGTGGCTGCTGGACCTGGGCGGTGGTTTCCCCGCCCGGCACGAGGGCGACGTGCCGGAGCTCGCCGCATACGGGCGGGTCATCGAGGACCAGCTGACGCGGTCGTTCGGGTCGCACCGGCCTCGGGTCATCGCGGAACCCGGCCGGGCCGTGGTCGGCGACGCGGGATCGCTCGTCACCACCGTGGTCGGTGTGGTGCAGCGTGGCGACGCGCGGTGGGTCTACCTCGATGCCGGCGTGTTCACCGGCCTGGTCGAGACCCTCGACGAGGCGATCCGCTACCGCCTGGAGACCAGCGCGGACGGCGGGCCCACCGGACCGTGCGTCCTCGCCGGGCCGACGTGCGACAGCGCCGACGTGCTCTACCAGGTGACGCCGGTCCAGCTGCCGCTCGACCTCGCGGAGGGGGACGTCGTGCGCTTCGAGTCGGCGGGGGCGTACACCGCCTGCTACTCGACCGTGGGGTTCAACGGTTTCGACCCGCTGCCGGTGGTCGTCGGCTGACCCCGGTCAGTCCTGGCGCTCGCCCTCGCCGCACAGGCCGAGGACCGAGTCCACGTCGTCCTGGGCCATCCGGCCGGGCGACGCGGTCGCGGCGACGACGAGGTTGCCGACGAGCTCGATCTCCTCGCGGAGAACCTCGTCGGTGAGGTACCCCCAGTCGCCTCCCATGTCCTCGACCCTAAGCAGTCGCGGGTCGGGCCAGTGGCCTTCCTCCCCAGACTTGACCGACGCCTTACCGAAGATGGCCCGATCGGGCTATGCGGCCGGCGGGTCGCCCGACCGGTCGAGCTCGGTCACCGCGCCGCCGACGACGTCGACCTCGAGCCGGGAGCCGTCGGGCAGGGTCAGCCGGTAGCGGCCGGCGACGAGGTCGGGGACGACGGCGGTGTACGCGACGCCTCCGCCCGCGGGCCGGCCGACGACCGCGACGTGCGGACGGTGGCCGGAGTGCGGCTCGTGCGAGTGCGGGTGCGATGGATGCGAGTGGTCGTGATCGTGGTCGTGGTCGTGGTCGTGGCGGGTGGTCGTGGTCGGCTCGGGAGCGCCGTCCTCCCGCGTTCGTACTCGACCTCGGCTCCCTCCCAGTGGGCGGGCAGGTGCAGGACGACCGCGCCGATGTCGCCGCCGATGTCGAGCAGGACCGGGCCCTGACCCGCATACGGGTTCTCGGCGAGGTTGGCGGCGCGCTCCGGACTGAGCGCGCGCTGCGGGGTATGCGTCATGTCGGGTCCTCGGGTGCTCGGGTGGTCCGGGGTGGGTGGCGGCGGGCGGTGGGCCCGCCGCCACCCCGGTGGTCAGGCGGCGGGGACGCCTGGCTTGGACTGGTAGCCACCGGCCGGCGTCCCGAGGTACGGGAAGTTGGCCAGGTAGCCGGAGTTGGTGTTCGTCGTGCCGTCCTTGATGGCCGACGCGGCACCGTCCGGGGTGAAGCCCGGGTCGACGAGCGGGAGGGTGAGCCCCGCCACCGCTCGCAGCTCGACGGTGACGACGTCGTCGAACACCCGGCGGCCGTTGGGGAACCCTGCGGCGTCCCCGGCGACGAGACCCAGGGGGTTCGGCGACGCGGTCGGCGGCACGGCCAGGTTGAGCCGCAGCAGGTCCGCCTGCGTGGTCCCGGTGAAGTTCTGGAAGCCGGGCACCACCCCGGACGGGATGCCGGTGAGCAGGATCGCCAGCAGGTCGGCCCGCGGCTTGGTGTAGGCCTTGAGGTTCGGGAACACGCCCGGGTAGAGGACCGGCAACAGGCCGGCCAGCTCCGGCTTGGACACGTAGGACGCGAAGGCGCTGTCGTCCCACGGGTCCAGGGCGTTCCAGGCGTCCTTGCGGGCCATCGGGACGATGACCTCGTTGAACAGCGGGTTGCCCAGACGGGAGACCTGCTGCCACGGGCCGTGACCCGAGGGCTTGCCGGTCCTGGCGTCGATGACCGTCGTCTTCTGCCGGCTGGCCGACGCGTACACGCCGATCACCGAACCGGCGGCCATCACGTCGGTGGGGTTCTGGCCGTTGCTGGTCAGGTCGGTCTTCGGCACCTGGATCGCGATGGTGTGGACGTTGAGGCCCTGGAGCCCGTTGACCCCGGCCGCGGCGGCCGACGGGATCAGGTGCAGGTTCTGGAACGGCCGCAGCGCGCCGAGGTCGAAGATCGAGCCCAGGTCGGCGAAGAAGCCATCGGCGCGCTGGCCGGCGAAGACCACCCGGCTACCGGGCAGCGTGTGCGTCGCCTGCGCGGTGAAGTGCGCGTAGTTCGGCGTGCTGCGGATCCCGACGTTCACCGGCGGCACCGTGAGCCCGGAGGCCAGCAGCTTCGGGCCACCCTTGCGGGGCACCCGCGTCACCGAGTAGGTCTGCGGCCGGTTGAAGCTCGCGTCAGTGATGTTCTGGATCGGGCCGGTGTTGTAGAGGAACGTGTTGGGGTTGCGGATCTTCGTCGTGAACCGGAACTGGTAGGTCACGTCGGGCTTCGCGTCGCCACTGTTGCTGATGTGGATCTCGTAGAGGACGTCGTCGCCGAACTCGAAGAAGTTCGGGCCACCCATCGGGTTCTGCATCGGGATGAAGTTCGCGATGAGGGTGACGTGGGAGGGACGGTCAGGGCTGACGAAGGCGTAGACGTCAGAGTTGTCGGCGACGGGATCCTTGGAGATCTCCGGTGCCTCGCGGTGCGATGACATGGGCAGGTACCTCTCGTACTGGGCGTGTGAGGCGGCGACGGGCTGGTGCCGCGCGAGACCCCACGTCGCTGGACGCACAGTGCGGAGGGCGTGCTGGTGACGGACGCACCGGTCGCCGCGGTGCGGCCGGTGCGCGCGCGGTCAGGCGCGCAGGTGTCGGGTGAGGGTGGCGACGAGGGCCTTGTCGGTGACGACGACCTCACGCTCGCCGGCCATGACGGCGACCGACCCGGTGGAGGCGTCCTTGATGTACGCGACGACGGCCCCCTCGGGCGGTGAGGAGGCGGCGGTCGCCGAGTCGGCGCCCATGATCACTGGGGCGACGGCGATGGCCGCCACGCCCGTTCCGCTGGCGGCGAGGAAACCTCGCCGGCTGGTCTGGCTCATTCGGCTGTCCTTCCGGAGGAATATTGCCTGCACAGTGATCTTCGGCTCCGCCGGGCAAACGGATGTCACCCGAACGGCCGAACTTCGTCGGACTTCGGTATGCGGGTGGCTCAGGCCTCGAGGAGCCAGGTGAGCTGCTGCAGGACCCGGACACATCACCGCCCAGCGCATCCGAACTGTTGCCTGACGACCAAATGTGTGGTGTGGTGTGGGCGTCGGTTTCAGACACGTGACCTGACATCTGCGAAGACACGGGTGAAGATCCGCCCGGGATCGTGAGACGTCATGTCAGTTGTGCAGGCCTCAGCCACCGATACCTGGGCTCGTCGCTTCCCGGCTTCCGAACGACGGGAGCAGCGCACCCGCGACCTGCTGCTCGTCGCCCGCAGCGCCGATGTCACCGACGCCGAGGCGGCCGCGCTCCGCAACGAGGCGGTCGTCCTGAACCGGGCGCTCGCCCTCGCCATCGCGCGGCGCTACCACCACAAGGGCGTCGACGACGAGGACCTCGACCAGGTCGCGATGGTCGGCCTGTGCCTGGCCATCGACCGGTGGGACCCCTCGGCGGCGACCCCCTTCGTCGCCTTCGCGTCGCCGACGATCGCCGGTGAGATCAAGCGCCACTTCCGGGACCGGGCCTGGCTCGTGCGGCCGCCGCGGTCGCTGCAGAACCGCGTCGCCGAGATCCGCGCGGCGCGGGAGGACCTGCGGACGCAGCTCGGTCGCGAGCCGTCGCGCACCGAGGTCGCCGAGCGGCTCGGCGTTGCACTGGCTCTCGTCGACGAGGCCGAGCAGGCCGGCGACGCCTTCCACGGCAGCCCCCTCGAGACCGAGGAGGGCATCGGCGGACCGACGCCCAGCTGGCACCGCTCTGCCGAGGACGCCGAGACCCTGGACGCGCTGGCCGACGGCATCGACCTGCGCCGGGCCGTCGAGCGGCTCTCCGAGCGTGACCGGCGGCTGGTCCGGCTGCGGTTCGTCGACGACCTGACCCAGCAGGAGGTCGGCCGGGCGCTCGGTGTGTCCCAGATGCAGGTCTCGCGGCTGCTGACCCGGCTGCTGGCCGAGCTCCGCTACACCCTCGACCCCGACTTCGCGCCGGCGCTCGAGAGCGCTGAGGCCCGCTCGGACTCGGGTACCGCCGCCTGAGCCGCACCCATCCGTGACGAGCGGCCGCAACAACTGACACCACCGTCAGTGGTTGCGGCCGTTCGGGCCGTTCGGCCGCAACGACTGCCGTCGTCGTCAGTTGTTGCGGGGGCCGGGTCGCACTGGTGGAGCCGCCTATCGGAATCGAACCGATGACCTATTCATTACGAGTGAATCGCTCTGGCCGACTGAGCTAAGGCGGCGTGCACCCTCGCGGGCGCGGGGCACCACTATACGGATCGGACCGGCGTCGGCCGAACCGAGCGGACCGACCGGACGGCGCGAACCGGCATACCGGCTAGCACTTCACGCCGTCCTGCGGAACCGTCCCGTCGATGAGCCAGCCGTCCACGGCCTTGTCCACGCAGGGGCTCGACCGCGGGTAGCCGGTGTGCCCGTCGCCGTCGCGGGTCACGAGCACGCCGTGGGCGAGCTGCTGGCGCAACCGGGTGGCCCACTCGTAGGGCGTGGCCGGGTCACGGGTGGTCCCGACGATGACGATCGGCGGTGACCCCTCGGCGGTGATCTTCTCGCTCTTGCCGGTGGCCGGGACCTTCCAGACGCCGCAGGGCACGTCGCTCCACGCGAGGTAGCGGCCCCACGTGGGCGCCTCCTGGCTCAGCTGGCGCGCGAACGCCTCGATCTGGGCGGGGTCCGCGGTGTCGGGCTTGTCGAGGCAGTTGACCGCGTAGATCGCCTCCATGATGTTGCTCTGGTACTGCCCGCCGGGGGTGCGCCGCGCGTAGGAGTCCGCGAGGCGCATGAGGCCGTTGCCGTCGCCGCCCTTCGCCTCCTTGAGGGCTTCGGTCAGCTGCGCCCAGAGCGACTTGTCGTACATCGCCTGGAGGATCCCGGTGGACGCCCAGCCCTCGGTGAGCTGGGTGACGTTCTGGTCGTTGGTGACCGGCAGCGGCTGGGAGTCCAGGCCCGTGAGGAAGTCGCGGATCCACGCCATGCCCTCCGTGCGGCTCTGCCCCACCGGGCAGTCGCTGTCGGTGACGCAGTCGTCGACGTATGCCTGGGTCGCGGTCTCGAACCCCTTCGCCTGGCCGGCCATGAGGTCCTGCGCGGTGAGGTCGGGCGGGACGGGGCCGTCCAGCACGAACCGGCCCATCTGGCCGGGGAACAGCCCGGCGTAGGTTGCGCCGAGGAAGGTGCCGTACGACGCGCCCAGGTAGTTCAGCTTCGGCTCGCCGAGGGCCGCACGGAGGATGTCCATGTCCCGGGCCGCCTCGACGGTCGACACGTGGGCGATGATCTTCGGGTTCTTGGCGGCGCACCCGGCGGCCAGCTTCGTCGCCTCGGTGACCAGGCCCTGCTCCTCGGCCGGGGTGTCCGGCGTCGCGTCCACGCCGCCGATGAAGGTGTCGAGCTCGCGGTCGCCCACGCAGTCGATCGGCGACGACCGGCCGACGCCGCGGGGGTCGAAGCCGATGAGGTCGTAGCGGCGGCGCACGTCACTGCTCACCAGCGAGCTCGCCGACTGGCCGACGTACTCCACGGGGGAGGCGCCCGGGCCGCCGGGGTTGTAGACCAGCGCGCCGATCCGCTGGTTGGACGAGCGGGCCTTGGAGCGGAGCACCGCCAGCTGCATGGTCTCGCCGGTGGGGTTGGCGTAGTCGATGGGGACGCGCAGCTTGGCGCACTCGCCGCCGGTGCAGCTCGCCCACTGGAGGCGCTGGCTGTAGAAGCTGTCCAGACCGGTGGTACCCGTGGGCGGCGTCTGCGGCACGTACGTCGGCTCGCCGGACGACCCGCCGGAGTCGTCGCTCGGCAGGAACGGCAGGACCAGGCACGACGACAGGCCCAGCGACGCGACGACCGCCCCCACCACCGCGACCAGTCCCCGCCGGGCCCGACGGGCGGGGCGCGGGGGGGTCACAGGCACCGGAGCACGGTAACCCGTGCGGCTCGGAGCCGGGGCCGCAGTCGGTTCACGACGCGCTAACGACTGCGGGCCCCCGGTTGGTGCCGGGGGCCCGCCGCTCGTGAAGGTGGTACCTGGGGTCAGCGCCCCAGCTCGACGACCGTCCCGGGGCCGGTCGGGTTGCCGTTCTCGTCCGTCGGGGCGAGGGTTCCGGCGTAGAGCTTGTTGCCGAAGTACTCGACGGAGATCGCACCAGGCAGCTGCGCGAAGGTGGACTTCGCACCGTTCGCCGCCACCTTGGTGATCGTGCCGGCGAACAGCTCGGTGACGTAGACGGAGCCCTCCGGCGCGACAGCGAGGTTGGTGGCACCGGCGAACCCGGTGGCGTAGCGGGTAGCGGCTCCGGTCGACCGGTTCACGGTGTAGACGCTGCCGCGGGCGCCGGCGCTCGGGTCCTCCGGACCGCCGGGGAGGGTGGTGACCCACAGCCGGTTGGCGGTGCCGCGCTCGACGTCGGTGGGCACCGGCTCGAACGCGTACGTCAGGCCGGCGAGGCAGCTGGCGTCCGACGGGGCACCGAGGCTGTCGAGGAGGCCCTGGGTGATGACCGTGGGCTGCTTCGGCAGAACGGAGATGACCGAGATGTCACCCTTGGCAGTCACCTTGAGGATGTCGTTGGCCGCGGCGTCCGCGACGGCCCAGTCGCCCCCGCCGAGGCTGACCACGGAGTAGGGGTGCGAGTCCTTCACCCCCTGGTAGGTGGCCGGGTGACCGGTGACGGCGGCCAGCCAGCCCTGACCGGCCGGGCAGACGGTGCTGCCGACGTTCTGCAGCCCGTAGGTCACCACGCCGTCGGGGTTGTGCTGGTCCTCGAACGCGCGCAGGTTCTTGACGACGTCCGGCTTGCCCTTGGTGCGGATGGTGATGAACGTGCCGTCCGCGGTCGACGAGGTGTAGGCGAGGCTGAGCCCGTCGACGCTCACGTCGACACCCGCGACCTCGCCGGGCACGTTGACGATCGGGACGAGCGAGCCGTTCTCGATCCGCGACAGCTGGCCGGTGAACCCGTCGGCGACGTAGACCTTGCCGGCGGGTACGGCGAGCTGGAACGGGGCGAGGACCTGGTCGGTGAGGATGCGGCTCCACTTCGGCGTCGGCGTGGCCGTCGGCAGGGCCGACGCGGTCGTCGCCGAGGCGGCGGTGGCCGTCACGGCGAGAGCGCCGGCGGCGACACAGGCGAGTGCGAGGCGTTTCCGGGACATCAATGCTCCTTCAGCGGTGGGTGCGCCGGCTCCCCTTCTCCGTGCGACGGCGGCCCTGGCCGCTGTCGACCCCGAGCCGACGTGCGAACAGTGTGCCGAGCCACGAAGCCGCCCGTTGGCGAAATCTGGGAACTCGCATGACTTTTCAGTCGTTGAGGCTGGTCCCGCTCAGGACGGTGATGGTCATGGCCTCCAGCGCCAGGAGCGGTGCCACGTTGAGGTTGATGCGCTCGCGCGCCTCGCCCACGGCCTCCATCGCCTGGAGCAGCTGCTCGGCGCTGCGCATGGCGGCCAGCCCGCGGACGACGTCGATGCTGTCCTCGTTGACCAGGTCCACCTGCGCGCCGATGCGCAGGACCAGCGCGTCGCGGTGGATCGAGAGGAGGTCCACCAGGGCTCGGTCCACGGTGTCCCGCGCGAACCGCGTGGCCCGGGTCTTCTGCTCCTTCTCCAGCGCGCTCAGCTGGGCGCGCACGTGCGGCGGCTGGGTGCGGGCGGCGGGATCGGCGCCGAGGGTCTCCAGCAGCCGGTGCCGCTCGGCGGCGTCGCGCTCGGCTCCGGAGGACGTGGACTCCTCGTCGGCGATCGACGCGAGGTCGGCGGCGGCGGCGATCGCGTCGCCGATGGTGCGGATGCGTCCGGGCATGGCGATGACGTCACGGCGCCGGATGCGGGCGCCCTCGTCGCGGGCCAGCCGCCGGGCGAGGCCGACGTGCGACTGGGCGGCCCGAGCGGCGTACCGCGCCATGGCGGGGTCGACGTGGTCACGCCGGACCAGCAGGTCGGCGACGGCCTCGACCGGAGGGGTCCGCAGCCGCACGTGCCGGGACCGCGAGCGCAGCGTGATGATGACGTCCTCGAGCGAGGGCGCGCAGAGGATCCAGACGGTCCGCGGCGTGGGCTCCTCGAGCGCCTTGAGCAGGGCGTCGGCCGCGCGCTCGGTGAGGCGGTCGGCGTCCTCGACGATGATGACCCGCCACCGTCCGACCGATGGCCGCAGCCCCGCCTCCTGGACCAGCGCCCGGGTGTCCTCGACCCGGATGGACAGCCCCTCGGTCGCCTTGACCGTCACGTCGGCGTGGGTGCCGTCGAGCGCGGTCCGGCACTCCCGGCATACCCCGCACCCGTCGTCGGGGCACTCCAGGGCGGCGGCGAACGCCCGGGCCGCCACCGACCGGCCCGAGCCGGGCGGCCCGGTGAACAGCCATGCGTGGGTCATGGCCGTCGGGTCGGTCACCGCCCGGGTGAGGGTGGCCACGGCGTCCGGCTGTCCGACGACGTCGTCCCAGACGCTCACGACGTCCGCTCCTCGAGGAGACCGGAGTGGCGGAGACGGGCGAGGACCCGGGCGTGGATCTCGTCCGGTGGCAGCGTCGCGTCGACGACGAGGTAGCGCTCGGGTTCGGCCTCGGCGAGCGCGCGGAAGTGGGCCCGCACCGCCTCGTGGAAGTCGTCGCCCTCCGCCTCGAGGCGGTCGTGCACGTCGCCGCGGCGGCTGCGGCCGGTGCCGGCGGGGACGTCGAGGACGACGGTGAGGTGCGGGACGAGGCCCGCGACCGCCCACAGCTGGATGTCGGCGACCTCCTGCGACCCGAGGTCGCGGCCGGCGCCCTGGTAGGCGATCGCCGAGTCGATGTAGCGGTCGGTGATGACCACCCGGCCCGCGTCCAGCGCCGGCGCGACGACCGTGTCGACGTGGTGGGCCTTGTCCGTCGCGTAGAGCAGGGCCTCCGCCCGGGGCGAGACGTGGTCGCCGTGGAGGACGAGCGTGCGCAGCTGGACGCCCAGGTCGGTGCCGCCGGGCTGGCGCGTCTCGAGGACGTCGAGCCCGGCCCGGCGCAGCGCCTCGGCGAGCAAGCGCACCTGCGTCGTCTTCCCCGCGCCGTCGCCGCCCTCGAAGGCCACGAACAGCCCTCGTCGCGGCGTCGCCATGCCCGCGATGCTAGGCCAGGGCGGGGTCACCCCCTCGCGCGCTACCCACAAACCGGTTGACCCTGCCGTGGGGGCAGTCCGTACCGTCGTCGCTCATGACCAGCCAGCAGACGACGGTTCGCGAGGTACGACGCGACAACGACTGGGCCCCGGACCGACCCGGCGAGCTCGTCGGCCTGTTGCTGCCCGCCGACGGCGACCGGTGGGTGCCGGCGACGGTCTTCGGCGCCGCCCTGGGCGCGGCGACGGACGCGGAGGCGGCCGAGTCGCTGGTCCGTGAGCGCGGCATGTCGTCGCTGGCCGAGCGGTGGTGGGTCCGCGTCGCCGGGGCGCCGTGGCGGGAGGCGTGGCTGCTCGAGGTGAAGCCCGACCGGGTACGGCTGCGCTGGGAGGACCCCATGCTGATGCAGCCCGGTCACGGCGAGTGGGTCCGCGTGGACGAGGCGGAGATCCGGCGTACCCCGCCGTCGGACTGAGGCGGCCGAGGCGGTCCGACCCCGCCGCTAGGGTGCGGCCATGACGGTCCGGATCGGCTTCCTGCGCGCAGTGAACCTCGGCAAGCGGAAGGTCGAGATGGCCCGCCTCAAGGCGGTCGCCGAGGGCCTCGGTCACGGCGACGTGTGGACCTACATCAACAGTGGCAACGTCGTCTTCGACGCGTCCGGCAGCCGCGCGAACCTCGAGCAGGCGATGGAGAAGGCCCTCGAGGCCGAGTTCGGCTTCGAGTGCACGACCTTCGTGCGGACGGCGGCCGAGCTCCAGAAGACCCTGGCCGCAACACCGTTCGAGGTGGCGGCCGGCGACACCCACTTCGTGACGTTCCTCAAGAAGGCGCCGCCGGCCGCCGACGCCAAGGCGCTCGAGGGGCTGTCGAACGACTTCGACACCCTGGTGGTGCAGGGCGCCGACGTGCACTGGCTCATGCACGGCACCTCGATCCAGAGCAAGCTGGTCGGGCGGCGACTGGGCGAGGATCCTCGGCCCGCTCAGCTCGACCAGCCGCAACGTCACGATGCTCCGCAAGCTCAGCGACAAGATCGCCGCGCGCGCATCCGGGTGACACCGGTCGGGATTCCGACCGGCGTCACCCGGACCCGAGGCTCAGCGACCTCCTAGGACGCCGCTGCCCGGTCGGCGTTGGCGTGGATGGCGTCCCGCACGTACTGCGCGAGACCCGGCTCCTGGTCCTCGTACGTCTTCGTGAACCGCGGGTCGGCGACGTACATGTCGCCGAGGTTGCGGTGGAACTCCGGGGTGATCTCGTAGAACCGGTCGTTGATGTGCCGCCGGTGCCGCTCGGCGGCGTCCATGGCCCGCTCGCTCGTCGCGGGGGCGCCGGACCGCTTCGCCGCCACCAGCTCGGCGCCGACGGACTCCATCTCCGCCTTGATCTCCACCCAGTCGGCCTTGGTGTACTCCGACGTGCGGCGCTGCGACTGCTTCTACGCGTCGGTGTCACCCCAGCGCTCCTCCGCCTCGGCCGCGTACTCCTCGGAGTACCCGTCGCCGAACAGCTCCCTCTGCTCCTCCGGCGTCAGCCTCAGTCCTGACATCTCCTTCTCCAATGCTCGGTCGATGGCCGTCACGAGCTCACCGAGCTCGTCCAGCCGGGACATGACCGCGGCCCGCTGGCGACGCAGGTGGGACTCGAGGTCCGCGCCGGTCGCCTCCAGCAGGACGCCGATCTCCTCCAGCGGGAACCCCAGGCGCCGGTACACGACGATGTTCTGGAGCCGCTCGAGGTCGTCGGCGGTGTAGAGCCGGTAGCCCGCCGGTGTGCGCCCGCTGGGGTGGAGCAGGCCGATCTCGTCGTAGTGGTGCAGCGTCCGCACCGTCACGCCGAGCTCCTCGGCCACCTGCCCCACCGTCCAGACGGCGTCCACCAGCACTCCTCCGGCCCTGCTCTCGGTCATGTGCCCCAGCCTCCGGCCTGACGTCGGGTGAGGGTCAAGTCGAGTATGCGGGTGTGCCGGGCCACCACGACCTTGCGCCCCTTGTGGGCCCGGTCTCCATACTTGGTGGCCTCGGTGGTTCCTAGGGTTCCACGAAACCCAGAGCGGGGACGCTGGGCGCGTACGGACGGCCGGACGAGCACGAGGAGGTGCCGATGACCGACGAGACCCTGCTCCAGACCCGCTCCCTCACCAAGGAGTTCCGCGGCTTCCGCGCCGTCGACGACGTCGACCTCGTCGTCCGGACCGGCACGGTGCACGCCCTCGTCGGGCCCAACGGCGCCGGCAAGACGACGCTGTTCAACCTGCTCACCGGCTTCCTCAGCCCGACCTCCGGCACCATCGAGTTCGCCGGGCAGGACATCACCGGCAAGCCGCCCGAGGTGATCGCCCACCGGGGGATCGCCCGGTCCTTCCAGATCACCAGCCTCTTCGACGCCCTCACCCTGCGCGAGCACCTCGAGCTGGCGCTGGCCAGCCCCACCGGCCTGGGTATGCGGTTCTGGCAGTCGGTGACCCGCTTCCGGCGGTTCGACGACCGCGCCACCGAGATCCTCGAGCAGGTGGGACTCGCCGACCGGTCCGGCCAGCCCGCCGGCTCCCTCGCCTACGGGCAGAAGCGCGCCCTCGAGCTGGCCCTCGCGCTGGCCCTCGACCCCCGGCTGCTCCTCCTCGACGAGCCGACCGCCGGCATGGGCATCGAGGACGTCGACCGCACCATCGCCCTGGTCAAGCAGGTCGCCGAGGGCCGGACCGTCGTCCTCGTCGACCACAACATGCACGTCGTCGGGTCGCTGGCCGACACCGTGACCGTGCTCCAGTCCGGCCAGGTCCTCGCCGAGGGCCCCTACGAGCAGGTGCGCCGGGACGACCGGGTCATCGAGGCCTACCTCGGGCAGTCACAGGACGTGGCCGATGGCTGACGTGGCCCTCTCCGTCGAGTCGCTCTCCGCCTGGTACGGCGAGGCCCGGGCGCTCACCGACGTCTCCCTCGAGCGTCGCGCCGGGCGAGGTCGTCACCCTCGTCGGCCGCAACGGCGCCGGCAAGACCACTCTGCTGCGCTCGGTGATGGGGCTGCACCGGCAGTTCCAGGGACACGTCCGCGTGGACGGCGTCGACGTGTCGTCCCGGCCGGCCGACGCCCGCGCCCGGGCGGGGCTCGGATGGGTGCCCGACGACCGCGGGATCTACGCGAGCCTCACCGTCGAGGAGAACCTGCTGCTGCCGCCCGTGGTCCACGAGAACGCGTGGACCCTCGACCGCGTGTATGCGTCGTTCCCGGTCCTCCAGGAGCGCAAGGACTTCCCCGGCACCAAGCTCTCCGGCGGCGAGCAGCAGATGCTGGCCATCGCCCGGGTCCTGCGGATGGGCGCCCGGGTGCTGCTCCTCGACGAGCCGAGCGAGGGCCTGGCGCCGGTCATCGTGCAGCGGATCGGCGAGATCGTCCGCGAGATCACCGGTCACGGCGTGGCCGTGCTCCTCGTCGAGCAGAACGTCACCTTCGCCTCCACCGTCGCCGACCGCCACGTCCTGCTCGCGCAGGGACAGGTGGTCGAGCGGCTCGGCAACGTCGAGTTCACGCAGCGCAAGAACGAGCTCCTCCAGCACCTCGGCATCTGACCGGCACCACCGGCCTCACCGCACCAGCAGGCACCACCCACCCGATGCACCGACAGAAGGACACCATCATGACGTCAACCAGGACCCGCCACCTCGGCGTCGTGGCCGTCGCGGCCCTCGGCAGCCTCGGTCTCGCCGCGTGCAGCGGGGGCGGCGGCGGCCCGCAGACCGGCGGCGGCAGCAAGCTCACCAACGACAAGGTCGTCATCGGCCTGCTCAACGACCAGTCGGGGGTCTACAAGGACCTCTCCGGCCCCAACTCCGCGGTCGCCATCCAGATGGCCATCGACGACTACAAGACCAAGTACGGCGACTCGGCGGTCGCGAAGACCGTCGAGATCGTCCAGGCCGACCACCAGAACAAGGCCGACGTCGCCAACAGCAAGGCGCAGGAGATGTACGACCGGCAGAACGCCGACATCATCCTCGACGTGCCGAACTCCGCGGCCGCGCTGGCCGTCGCCACCCAGGCCAAGACCAAGAAGAAGCTCTACATCAACATCGGCGCCGGCTCGACCGCGCTGACCGGCGCCCAGTGCAACAAGTACACGTTCCACTGGGCCTACGACACCGCCATGCTCGCCGAGGGCACCGCCGGAACGATCGTCGGCGAGGGCGGCAAGAGCTGGAACATCGTCTACCCCGACTACGCGTTCGGGCAGGACATGAACAAGTCGTTCACCGCCGCGGTCAAGGGCGCCGGTGGCCAGGTGGGCCAGTCGATCGCCTCGCCGTTCCCCAGCGACAACTTCGCGACGTTCATCACCAAGGCCGGCGACGGCAGCCCGCAGGTCATCGGGACGATGCACGCCGGCGGCGACCTCATCAACTTCGTCAAGCAGTTCAACCAGAGCCCGCTCAAGGGCCAGGTCCAGCTCGCCGTGGGGCTGATGTTCATCACCGACATCCACTCGCTCGGTGTCGACCAGTTCGCCGGCACCCAGTTCACCGACGCGTGGTACTGGAACTTCGACGCCCAGAACAAGGCCTGGGCCGACAAGTTCACCGCCAAGACGCAGACCCGCGCCGTCCTTCGCGCACGCCGCGAACTACTCCGCCGCCATGAACTACCTGGAGGCGGTGCAGGCCTCGGGCTCCGACGACGCCGACACCATCGTCAAGGCGTTGGAGGGCAAGAAGATCAACGACCTGTTCCTGCGCAACGGCGAGGTCCGGGCGGCCGACCACAACGTCGTCCACGACGCCTACCTCGCCAAGGTGAAGACCAAGGACCAGGTCAAGGAGCCCTGGGACTACGAGGAGATCGTCAAGACGGTCCCGGCCGCGGAGGCCTACGCAGCGCCGGACGGCTCCTGCAAGCTCTCCTGACCCGATGGGCTCCTTCGTCCAGTACACCGTCCAGGGCCTGGCGGCGGGTGGGTTCTACGCACTCGCCGCCCTCGGCCTGGCCGTCATCTTCGGCGTGCTCGGCGTCGTGAACTTCTCGCACGGTGCCTGCTACATGCTGGGCGCCGTCGGCGCGGCCGTGCTGCTCGACACGACCAACCTCGGCTTCTGGCCGGCCCTGCTCATCGTGCCGCTGGTGATGTTCGTGTTCGGGGTGCTCATGGAGCGGCTGCTGGTGCGCTGGCTGCTGCGGCTCGACCCGCTCTACAACTTCCTGCTGACCTTCGGCCTGACCCTGCTGCTGGTCGACCTGGTCAAGCGGCGGTACGGGGTGTCGGGGCTGCCCTACCAGCTGCCCGCCGGCCTGGAGGGCAACGTCACCGTCGGCGGGCTCGTCCTGTCGGCGTACCAGATCTTCGCCTGCCTGTTCTCGATCGCGGTGTGCGCCGCCGTCTGGGCGGTGCTGACCAAGACCCGGGTCGGGATGATCGTCCGGGCCGCCACCGAGGACGCGGAGCGCACGCGCGCGTTGGGGATCAACGTGACCCGGTGGGTGACGCCGGTGTTCGGGTTCGGGATCGCGCTGGCCGGACTGGCCGGCGTGCTCGCCGCGCCGTTCCGCGCGATCACCGCCGACATGGGCAGCAACTTCGTCATCATCCTGTTCGCCGTCGTCGTCATCGGCGGGCTGGGTTCGATCCTCGGCGCGGTCGTCGGCGGGTTCCTCGTCGGGCTGGTCGAGGCCTACGGCCAGGCGTACGCGCCGTCGTTCGCCCAGGTCGTCATCTTCGTGCTCATGGCCGTGGTCGTCCTGGTCCGGCCGTCCGGGTTGTTCGGCCGCGAGGAGGTGGCGTGACGTGAGCGAGCAGCTGACCGCACGGGTCGACGTCGACCTCGCCGCGGGACCGGTGCTGTCGCGCCGCAGCCCGCTGCGCTGGGTGATGCTCCTCGTCGGCCTGGCCGTCGCGCTGGCCCTGCCGTGGTTCGTCTACCCACCGGTGGCGATGGACGTGGCGGCGTGGGGCCTGTTCGCCATGTCCGTCGACCTGCTGCTGGGCTACACCGGCCTGCTGTCGTTCGGGCACGCGGCGTTCTGGGGCTCCTCCGCATACGTGACCGGCCTGGTGGCGATCCACGCCGGCGTGCCGTTCCCCGTCGCGATCGTCGCGGGCACGGTCTTCGCCATGGTCATCGCCGTGCCGATCGGCTACCTCTCCGTGCGCCGCACCGGCATCTACTTCGCCATGGTCACCCTGGCGTTCGCGCAGATGATCTACTTCGTCGCCAACCAGTGGCGCGACGTCACCGGCGGGGAGAACGGGCTGCAGGGGATCCCGCGCAGCTTCTTCGGCATCGAGCTCGTCGAGACCGACTCGTTCTACTTCTACTACGCCGGGCTGGTGTTCATCCTCATCGGGATGTTCGTCGCCTGGCGGGTGGTCAACAGCCCGTTCGGCCGGGTCCTCGTGGCCATCCGCGACAACCCCGCCCGGGCGCGGGCGCTCGGCTACAACGTGGAGCGCTACAAGATCGTCGCGTTCGTCATCTCCGCGGGGCTGGCCGGGCTGGCCGGCGGGGTGTTCGCGATCTCGCACGGCTTCGCGTCGTTGCAGGAGCTGAACTGGACCACCTCCGGCAAGGTCGTGCTCATCACCGTCCTGGGCGGCATCGGCACCCTGTGGGGCGGCCCGGTCGGCGCCGCGATCGTCGTGCAGCTGGAGGACTGGCTGGCGTCCAGCGGGTTCGAGGGCACCGGCATCATCCTCGGCGGGATCTTCGTCCTCATCGTGCTGCTGTTCCGGCACGGCGTGTGGGGTACCGGCCGCCAGGTGGTGGCGTGGTTCCAGCGGCGACGGCGCCAACGCCGGCAGTCCTAGAGCGGGCGACCCTCGACGGCCCGTCGCTCAGGAGACGCGCGCCTCCTCCTCGGCCGGCGTCGTCGTGCTGTCGCTGCCGCGGAGCAGGACCAGCGTGACGGTGGCGGCCACGACGAGGACGGCGGCGGCGGTGAGGCCGGCGGTGTGCATCGCGGCGGTGTACGCGGCGCGCCCGGCCTCGAGGACCGCCTGACCCAGGGCACCCGGCAGGTGCGCCGACACCGCGACTGCGCCACCCAGCGTCTGGCCGGCCTCCGCCGCGACCTCCGGCGGCAGCCCGGCGGGCATCAGCAGCTCGGCCTGGGTGCGGTAGACCGCCGCCAGCACGCTGCCGAGCAGGGCCAGGCCCAGCGCCCCGCCGAGCTCGCTGGACGTCTCGACGAGACCGGCCACGGACCCGGCCCGCTCGGCCGGGGCGACGCCGACGACGTAGTCGGTGATGAGCGACAGGACCGCGACGAGCCCGCCGGAGACCAGGCCCGCCGCGACGAGGACGAGCCAGAGAGCGGTGGCCTCGTCGACCCGGCTGAGGAGCGCGAACCCGGCGACCGACACGACGAACCCTCCGGCCATCACCGCGGGCCGACCCAGCCGGGGCGCGAGGGCGGCGGCCAGCGGAGCGGCCGCGCCGACGACGACCGACGGGACCAGGCTCCAGAGCGCGGACACCAGCGGGCTGAGGCCGAGGACCGACTGGAGGTACTGCGTGAGGATGACGGCGTTCCCCATGATGGCGAACATGGCCAGGATGTTGACCACCACCGAGCCACCGAACCGGCGCTCGGTGAGGGCGCGCACGTCGAGCATCGGCACGTCGGCGGTGAGCTGGCGCCGCACGAAGGCGAGCCCGACGAGCACCCCGCCCAACGCGTACAGGACCGCGTGGGTCGACCAGCCGTCGGCGGCGACGGACTTGACGCCGGCGATGACGGGAATGACCGTGCCCAGCGCGAGCAGCGAGCTGAGCCAGTCGAACCGGGCCGCGCGGGTGCCCTTCGACTCGGGCAGCAGGAACGGCGCGGTGACGAGCAGCAGCAGCATGGCCGGCAGGTTGATGAGGAACACCGAGCCCCACCAGAAGTGCTCGAGCAGCACCCCACTGATGATCGGCCCGACGGTGACGCCTCCGGTCAGTGCGGCGGACCAGATGGCGACGGCCTTGGTGCGGTCCGCCTCGTGCGGGAAGAGGTTGCGGATCAGCGCGAGGGTGGAGGGCATCAGCGTCGCGCCCGCGATGCCGAGGACGGCGCGCGCCGCGATGAGCATCTCGGCCGACTGCGCGTACGCCGCGAGCAGCGACGCGGCGCCGAAACCGACCGCGCCGATGAGCAGCAGGCGACGGCGCCCGATGCGGTCCCCGACCGAGCCCATCGTCAGCAGCAGGCCGGCGAGGACGAACCCGTAGACGTCGAAGATCCACAGCTGCTGCGTGGCGGTCGGCTGGAGGTCCTGCGCGATGAACGGCACCGCGAAGAACAGGACGGACACGTCCATGGACGCGATGAGGATGGGCAGGATCAGCACGGCCAACCCGATCCACTCGCGACGCCCGGCTCGTGGGGTCATGTCGGTCTCCCTAACTGCGTAGATGATTAACTGTTATTGATATACGCAGAAGATAGCCGGAGAGGTGTGTACAGCGCAAGCAGTTTCCGTATGCTGGTGGCGTGGCCGACGACGACCCGCAGCTCCCCCGCTACCTGCAGCTGCTCTGGGACCGCGAGCAGGCGGGCCGGCGTGGGCCCAAACCGGGGCGGACGATCCAGGAGATCGGAGCCGCCGGAGTGCTGGTGGCCGACCGGGAAGGGCTCGACGGCGTGTCGATGAAGTCGGTGGCCGCCGAGCTCGGGATGACGCCGATGTCGCTCTACCGCTACGTCGACTCCAAGGAGCAGCTGCTCGAGGTCATGCTCGACGCCGCCTACGGTCCGGCGGACCTGGCCATCGTGTCGTCCGGGCCGTGGCGCGAGCGGCTGACCCGGTGGGCGTGGGCCCTGGCCGAGGCCCTCGTGCGGCACCCGTGGATCTCGGCCACGCCGATGACCTCCCCGCCGTTGTCGCCGAACATCATCGGCTGGACCGAGGCGGGAGTGCGGTCGTTCGAGGGGTTGACCCTCACCAACCAGCAGAAGATGTCGTCGCTGCTCGTCGTGGACGGCTACGTGCGCAGCCACGTCGCGATGTCGGTGACGATGGGGTTCACGGGTCCGGAGACGCCCCCGCCCGACGCCTACGTGACCTACCTGCCGATGCTCCTCGACCCGGAGCGGTTTCCCGCGCTCCTGGCGGCATCACCGGCGATCACGGACGACGACGAGGAGGACTTCTTCCGCGGCGAGATGCGCTTCGGCCTGGACCTCATCCTCGACGGCATCGCCGCCCTCACCCGCACCTCTCCCGCTTCCAACCCGGAGTAGTGCCAAGTTTCGCGGCGGTTCGGGCGCGAAAATTTGGCACAACCTCGGGTTGGAAGCGGGAAGGGGTCAGTGCCAGCCGGCGGCGTCGACGCCGCCGGGGATGTCGCGCTCCGGGTCGTAGGGCACCCGGGTGTAGCGGAACGACGCGAGGTCCAGGTGGCTGACGCCGCCGTCGGCGTCGCGCACGACCACCAGCGGCTCCCCCTCGTAGTAGCCGTCGAGGCCGACCCAGGAGCCGTCCGGCCGTTTGCGGAACCGGGCCCCGCGCCCCTCGCCGGGCACCCCGAGCACGAGGTCGCCGTCGCCGCTCGCCCGGACCATCGTCACCGCCGGGCCCCAGTGCCACAGCCCGACCAGCTCGACCGCGTCGGGGTCGGAACCCCCGGCGTACCAGGGCTCCGGCGGCAGCGGCTCGCGCTCCCGCACCAGCGTGAGCAGGTCACGGGCGAAGGCCAGCGGCCCGATCGTGGTGTTGCTGAGCAGGACCACCCCGTCACCGTTCTCGACGTCGACCTGGAGCCCGGCGAGGAACCCGGGCATCGAGCCGCCGTGCCCGGCGTAGCGCCGTCCCTCGACGTTCCACACCTGCCAGCCCAGCCCGTGGCCCGAGAGCCACGCCTGCCCGGGCAGGTCGTTGACCGCCTGCACGACCAGCATCTCCTCGAGCGTCTCCGTGGCCAGCACGTCGCCGGTGTCTCCCGCGCAGAACGCGGCCCACCGACCGAGGTCGCGGACCGTCGACCACAGCTGGCCCGCCGGGGCCATGGCGCCGCCGTCGTGCTCGGGCTCCGCGAGGAGCAGGTCGGCGAACGGGTGGACCGCCAACCCCACGGCCGCCTTCCGGCCGGCCGCGTCGTCGTGCGCGTCATCCCCAACGGGTCCAACAGGTCCCGCTGGACGACCTCCGACCACGGCGCCCCGTGGGCGCGGGCTACGAGCTCGCCGAGGGCCGCGTACCCGACGTTCGAGTAGTGGTAGCGGCTGCCGGCCCGCATCCGCGGCACCGGCGACGGTGCCATGAGCGCCGCCCAGTCGCCGCCCGGGGTGCGCTCCCACCACGGGCCGTCGGTCTCGGACTGCAGGCCGGAGGTATGCGTCAGCAGCTGGGCGATGGTCGCCCGCCCGAAGGCGCTGCCGGGCACGTGCTCCTCGAACCGGTCGTCCAGGTCGAGCCGCCCCGCGTCGCGCAAGCCGCATGACGCAGACCGCGACGAACGTCTTGGTGATGGAGCCCATCCGGTACTGCGTGTCGTCGTCGGCCGGCTCGCCGTCGGACCGCCCGTCCAGCGTGCCCCGCGCGTCGGACCACACCAGCTCGCCGCCGCGCACGATGCCGGCCGCCACCGACGGCAGCCGGACCTTGCGCTGCTCGACGGCGAGCCGGGTCGAGAGCTCCCGCGCCGTCGACGGCTCGAGCGTCGCCACGCCGTCAGGCCTTGCGCGTCGCGGTCCGACCCGTGGTCCGGGGGGCGGCCGTCTTCTTCGCCGTCGACTTCTTCGCGGTCGACTTGGTGGTCTTCTTCGCGGCGCGCTTCCGGGTGGTCGGGCCCTTGGCCCGCTTCTCGGCGAGCAGCTCGTAGCCGCGCTCCGGCGTGATCGACTCGGGGTCGTCGTCACGGCGCAGGGTGGCGTTGGTCTCGCCGTCCGTGACGTAGGCCCCGAACCGGCCGTCCTTGACGGTGACCGCCTTGCCCGACACCGGGTCGTTCCCCAGCTCCTTGAGCGGCGCGGCAGCGGCGCGGCCCCGCTGCTTCGGCTGGGCGTAGATCGCCAGCGCCTCGTCGAGCGTGATGTCGAACAGCTGCTGCTCGGTCACCAGGGAGCGGGAGTCGGTGCCCTTCTTGAGGTAGGGCCCGTAGCGCCCGTTCTGCGCGGTGATCTCGACCGACGTGCCGTCCTCCTCGGTGACCGCCCCGACCACCCGCGGCAGCGACAGCAGCCGCAGGGCCGCGTCGAGCTCGATCGTCGCGAGGTCCATGTCCTTGAACAGCGAGGCGGTGCGCGGCTTCGGCTTGGCCGCGGCCTTGCCCCGCTTCGGCGCCGCGTCGTCGGTCTCGGTCTCCGGCAGCACCTCGGTCACGTAAGGGCCGTAGCGGCCGGCCCGGGCGATGATCTCGTTGCCGGACACCGGGTCCTGGCCGAGGACGCGGCCGTCGTCGGCCGCCGCCTCGAGCAGCTCGCGGGCCTTGGCCGGCGTCATCTCGTCGGGGGCGATGTCGTCGTTGATGGTGGCCCGCCGCGGCGTCTCGGGCACCGAGGGTGCGTCGTCGAGGAGCACCTCACCGGTCCGCGCGTCGACGCCCGCGGGGATGACCTCCTCGACGTAGGGCCCGTAACGGCCGACCCGCACGACCATGCCGTCGCCGAGGTGGATCGTCGAGATCTCCCGGGCGTCGATCTCGCCGAGGTCGTCGACCAGCTGCTTCAGCCCTTCGGCGGAGGCCGCCTCGTCGCCGAAGTAGAACCGCTCCAGCCAGGCGACCCGCTGCTCGTCGCCGTTGGCGATGCGGTCGAGGTCCTCCTCCATCGAGGCCGTGAAGTCGTAGTCGACCAGCCGCGGGAAGTGCTCCTCGAGCAGCCGGGTCACGGCGAACGCCAGCCAGGTCGGGACGAGGGCGTTGCCCCGGGTGCCGACGTAGCCGCGGTCCTGGATCGTGCCCATGATCGACGCATACGTCGACGGGCGCCCGATCCCCTTCTCCTCCATGGCTTTCACCAGCGTCGCCTCGGTGTAGCGCGGCGGCGGCTGGGTCTCGTGGCCGTCGGCCTCGGCGCGGATCACCGCGAGCGGGGTGCCCTCGCCGAGCTTCGGCAGCCGGCGCTCCTCCTCGGCGATCTCCTTGCGCTTCTTGGCGGCGGTCTCGTCGCGGCCCTCCTCGTACGCGGCGAGGAACCCGCGGAAGGTGATGACGGTGCCGCTGGCGGTGAACTCCGCGGACCGAGCGACCTCGACGCCCTCGAGCGTCGCGGTCAGCTTCACCGTCGCGGTCGAGCCGCGGGCGTCGGCCATCTGCGAGGCGACGGTCCGCTTCCAGATCAGCTCGTAGAGCGCGAACTCGTCGCCGCGCAGCTCGCCGGCGACCTGGGCCGGCGTGCGGAACCGGTCACCGGCCGGCCGGATCGCCTCGTGGGCCTCCTGCGCGTTCTTGACCTTGCCCGCATACCGGCGCGGCTCGGCGGGGACGTAGTCGGCGCCGTAGAGGTCGCGCGCCTGGCTCCGCGCGGCGGTGATCGCGCTCTCCGACAACGTGATCGAGTCGGTCCGCATGTAGGTGATGTAGCCGTTCTCGTAGAGCCGCTGCGCGACGCGCATCGCGTTCTTCGAGGACAGCCGCAGCTTGCGGGACGCCTCCTGCTGGAGCGTCGAGGTCGTGAACGGCGCCGCGGGGCGACGCGTGTAGGGCTTCTCCTGGACGCTGGTGACGGTCACCGGGGCGGCCTGGACGGCGGTCGCGATCGACCGGGCCATCGACTCGTCGAGGTGGACGACGGACTTCTGCTTCAGCTCGCCGGCGTCGGTGAAGTCGCGTCCGGTGGCGACGCGGTCGCCGTCGACCGCGCTGAGCCGCGCGGTGAAGGCGTCGGACTCGACGAGGGCGCCGGAGCTGGACCGCGTGGTGAACTCGCCCTCGACGTCCCAGTAGGAGGCGGCGCGGAACGCCATGCGCTCGCGCTCGCGCTCGACGACCAGGCGGGTGGCGACGGACTGCACGCGGCCGGCGGACAGGCCCTGACGGACCTTGCGCCACAGCACCGGCGACACCTCGTAGCCGTAGAGCCGGTCGAGGATGCGCCGGGTCTCCTGGGCGTCGACGAGGGCGGTGTCGAGCTCACGGGTGTCGGTGACCGCGCGCTGGATGGCCTCACGGGTGATCTCGTGGAACACCATCCGCTTGACCGGTACGTGCGGCTTGAGGTCCTCGAGGAGGTGCCACGCGATGGCCTCGCCCTCGCGGTCCTCATCGGTGGCGAGGTAGAGCTCGTCGGCCTGCTTGAGCAGCCGCTTGAGCTCGGCGACCTTCTTCTTCTTGTCGGCGTCGACGACGTAGTAGGCCTCGAAGCCGTTGTCCACGTCGATGGCGAACTTGCCGAACGGCCCCTTCTTCATCTCGGGGGGCAGCTCCGACGGGTTCGGGAGGTCACGGATGTGCCCCACCGACGCCTCGACGTCGAAGTCCCCTCCGAGGTAGCCCGCGATGGTCTTCGCCTTGGCCGGCGACTCGACGATGACGAGCTTGCGGCCCTTTCCTGCTGCCACGGTGTCCACCCCTGATCTCCCGACCGACGTGCAGCGGATTCGTCGCTGCTCGGACGTCAAGTCGGAGCACACGGTAAACCCTCGGCCGGAAAAGTCCATTCCAATCCGACGTTAGTTGACGCTTCAACTTAATTCTCGTATGCTGCTCCCGTGACCACCCAGCCGGTCCTCTACCTCAGCCACGGCGCCCCGCCGCTCGCTGACGACGCCGTGTGGACGCAGGAGCTGGCGCAGTGGTCCGGCGGCCTCCAGGGTGAGTACGCACGCCCGCCAACATCCTCGTCGTCTCCGCCCACTGGGAGGAGGCGCCGCTCGCGCTCTCGTCCACGACCGGCGCACCGCTCTACTACGACTTCTGGGGCTTCCCGCAGCGGTACTACGACGTCACGTATGCGGCGCCGGCCGCCCCGGCGCTCGCCGACGAGGTGGCGAAGATCGTCGCCGCGCCGGGCACGCCGGTGCACCGCGACGAGGAGCGGGGCCTCGACCACGGCGCATACGTGCCGCTCGTCGAGATGTTCCCCGACGCCGACGTGCCGGTCCTCCAGATGTCGATGCCGACCCTCGACCCGCGCGCGCTGTTCCGGCTGGGCCAGAAGCTCGCGCCGCTGCGCGACGCCGGCACGCTGATCATCGGGTCCGGGTTCACCACCCACAACCTGCGCGAGTTCAACCCGGCCCAGCCCGCCGACGCCCCGCCGCCCGGCTGGTCGCGCGAGTTCGACGCCTGGGCGCAGGAGGCGATGGCCCACGAGGACGTCGACGCCCTGCTCGACTTCCTCGCCAAGGCGCCGGCCGCCCGCGTCGCGCACCCGCGGACCGAGCACTTCGCCCCGCTGTTCGTGTCGCTCGGCGCCGCCTACGGTGCCGACGGCACCGGAGGCTTCGACAGCCGCAGCGTCATCGACGGGTTCTGGTTCGGCCTGTCGAAGCGGTCCTGGCAGCTCGGCTGACGAGATTCTTCGCCGATCTGCGACGATCGGGGAATGGTTGCCGGCCGCGACGACTTGCCCACCCTGTGACGGCTTCCTCCACCGCGACCACTGAGTCCGCCGTCGGCCTGAGGTCGGAACGCGGTCCGGTGCTCCTCGCGCTCATGGTGTCGACGGGGCTCATCGCCATCGACGCGACCATCCTCGCGACGGCGGTGCCGTCGATCGTGCGGGAGCTCGGCGGCTTCTCCGCGTTCCCGTGGCTGTTCTCGGTCTACCTGCTGGCGCAGGCGGTCTCGGTGCCGGTCTACGCGAAGCTCGCCGACACCGTGGGCCGCAAGCCGCTCATGCTGTTCGGGATCGGCATGTTCCTGCTGGGCTCGATCCTCTGCGGTCTCGCCTGGAGCATGCCGGCGCTCATCGCCTTCCGCGCCCTGCAGGGTCTCGGTGCCGGCGCCGTCCAGCCGATGTCGATCACCATCGCCGGCGACATCTACAGCGTCGCCGAGCGGGCCCGGGTGCAGGGCTACATCGCCAGCGTCTGGGGCGTCTCGTCGGTCGTCGGCCCCGCCCTCGGCGGCCTGTTCGCCCAGCTGCACCTGTGGCGGTGGATCTTCTTCGTCAACGTGCCGCTGTGCCTGCTCGCCGGCGTCCTCATCTGGCGCAACTTCCACGAGCGGGTCGAGCGGCGCGAGCGCCACATCGACTACGCCGGCGCGGTCCTGCTCACCAGCTCCATGACCCTGCTCATCCTCGGCGTGCTCGAGGGCGGCCAGGCGTGGGCGTGGGCCTCGCCGACGAGCATCGCGGTCTTCGCGGCCGGAGCGGTCCTGTTGGTGGCCTTCGTGTTCGCCGAGCGACGGGCGGTCGAGCCGGTGCTCCCGCTCTGGGTGCTGAGCCGGCGGCTGCTGCTGACCACCAGCCTCACCGCTCTCGGCGTCGGCGCCGTCATCATCGGCCTGACGTCCTACGTCCCCACCTACCTGGAGGGCGCCATCGGCTCACCGCCGCTGGTCGCCGGCCTCGCCCTCGCCGCGCTCACCCTGGGGTGGCCGCTGGCCGCGACCTTCTCGGGCCGGTTGTTCTACATGAAGTACGGCTTCCGGCCCACCGCCCTCATCGGGATGGGCCTCGTGGTCGTCGGGATGGTGCTGCTCGTGGTCCGCGCGCAGACGCCGAACGTCGCGGTCGTCGCCGTCTCCTGCTTCGTCGTCGGTCTCGGCATGGGCCTGGTGGCCGCGCCGAGCCTCATCGCGGCACAGGCCAGCGTCGGCTGGGCGGAGCGCGGCGTCGTCACCGGCGCCAACATGTTCGCCCGCTCGATCGGCAGCGCCGTCGGCGTCGCCGTCTTCGGGGCGGTCGCCAACGCGGTGTTCGAGACCTCCGGGTGGCCCGACCCAGCCGAGCGCGGTCATCGACGCGGCCGCCGCCGTGTTCCTCGCCGTCCTGGTGGCGACGGTGCTGACCCTGGTGGCCACGCTGGCCATGCCCAAGGCCCGCGCCGAGGACCCCCAGCACGACGACGCCCAACCCGCCGACGCCTGACTCCCCGCCTTCCAGACACCGTTGTTGTCGATTTCGGGGCGTTCGCCGGCCCAGAATCGACAACAACGTGAGTCTGGAAGCGGGAAGGCCGGGGCTAGTCGAGGTGGTCGGCCGGGGTGTCGGGGCTGGGGCTGCTGAAGTCGCTGAGGCTGCGCACCTGACGGGTCACGGCGTCGCTCGCGCGGACCACCTGCTCGGCCAGCATCCGCTTCTCCGCCCAGGTGCGCTCCCGGTCGCGCAGCGCGTGCTCGATCCGGAGCATCTCCTCGTCGTCGACCTCGAGCCGGTATGCGGCGGACACCATCCGCGCGAGGCTCGCGCGGTAGTCGTGCCCCCGGGCGACGAAGACGCCGGGCTTGAAGTCGATGGCGTTGACGATGTCGATGAGCGCCACGAGCATCGTCGTGTAGGGCATCCAGATCGCCGACTCCGGGACGCCGGGCGGGTTCGGACCCCCGGCGGGGAGCCAGCTGGGCCGCATCACGGCGAGCCGGGGCGTGAACTTGGTGATGGGGTCCTCGGGGTTGTCGAGGAGCACCACCCGCGCCGGTGTCGTCCGGCCGGCCGTCGCGGCCTGCCACTGCTCGTAGTTCGCGACGTGGACGACCTCGCCCTTCGGGTCCTCCTCCTCCGGGTGGATCCGCCACTCGCGCTTCCACTGGCTGCCGGCCGGCGTACCGAGGAACAGCGCCGCGTCCATGCCGGCGCGCTCGAACCCGGCCACGCCCTCGTGGAGGAAGCAGCTCTGGAGGGTCTGCGCCCCGAGCGACTCCCCGAACCCGACGAGCCGCGGCCGACGGTCCTCCGGAAGCGCCCGGATGCGCCAGGTCAGCGCGTTGAGCAGGGCGAGGTTCTGCTCCCGCGCGATCCGGACGCGGTCGAGGGAGAGGTACGACGGCCGCAGCGAGTACTGCAGGCCGACCGTCGCGCAGTCGCCGCGGGTGAGGTACTCCAGGGTCTCGATGGCGACGTAGTTGATGTAGCCGGTCCCGGTGGGCGAGAAGACGCAGATGACCGACCGCTCGAACGCCCCGAGCCGCTCCATCTCCTCCATCACCGCCGTGACGCGCCCGTGGACCGTCTCGGCCGTCTCCAGCCCCGAGTAGCAGCGGATCGGCGCCTTGACGTCGGCCGGCGGCGTCCCGGTCACCTGGGCGATCTGCTCCTCCGGCAACGACATGGCGACGAACCGGACGCCCTCCCGCCCGAGGGTCTTCCAGTCGACCTCCGAGTTCGGCCCGCCGCTCACGTAGTGCGACGTGGGCGCGCTGGTGTACGCCTTGTCGATGGCCGAGCCACCGGCCTCCGCCTGGCGGTAGAGGTACTCCCAGCCGACCCCGACCGCCGTGACCACCCCACTGAGGACCAGCGTGCGGCCGGCGAGCGTCGCATACGGGCCGCTTCCGGGGATGAACCGGTCGATGAGCCGCGCGACGAGGCGTGACACCGCGAGCTCCGCGTCGCCCACGACGTTGAGGACCACCGACACCCCGAACCCCAGCGCGATCGAGACGGGGACCGACGTGGCCCCGATCTCCTCCTGCTTGCGCTCGGGCCGCAGCCGCTCGCCGGTCAGCGGGTCCTGCGACAGCGCGGCGCGCGCCTCGACGACCGCGTCGGGCCGGTGGAACCGCTGGATCAGCGTGCTGGCGATCCCGGTGCCGACGAGGAACCCGGCCAGCGGCGTGACGACCCGCACGAGGGGGTAGCGCCGGCCGTAGCGCTCGTCGACGAACTCGGCGGCGGTGACGGTGAGGGTGGCCATGCCGATGCGCAGGCTGCGGATCGCGACGGTCCGGGCGGCCCGGCGCCGGAACGACTCACCGCCGCGCTGCCGCAGCGCGAGGTAGCCGGCGGCACCGGCGATCGTCGTCCCGGCGGCCACGGCGGCCTCCATGCCCCTCACCGACCGCGCCGAGTCGTGCCCGGTCCACGAGCAGATGAGCCGGGCCACCAGGCGGTGGCGGGCCTGCGCGTTCATCACCAGCGTGTGCTGCAGCGTCGAGGCCACCCCGGTGAGCGCGACCTGCTCCTTGAGCCCCCGCGGCATGAGCCCTGGCATGAACGAGGCGCCGGCGGTCACCGTCGAGTAGAGCGCTGCGGTCCGGCTGGCGGCGCTGTCCCCCACGAGGAAGTGGCCGAGCGCGACGACGGGGCGGGTGAACGGCCTCATGGTCCCGATCATGTCGCAGACCGACCGGAACCGGACAGCAAAGTGGGGTATGCGCGGTGTCGCCACCGCGCATACCCCACCCGTGCGTCGCTCCCGGCTACTCGGTCGGGGCCATCCGGCCGGCGCCGGCGAGCATCCCGCCGCCCGCGCCCGGTCCGGCCAGCGCCGCCCCCTCCTCGTCGAGGTCGTTGGCCGCGCCGCTGAACTGCGCCGCGTAGAGGCGGGCGTAGGCGCCGTCCCGGGCGAGCAGCTCGTCGTGCGAACCCTGCTCGACGATGTGCCCGTCCTCCATGACGAGGATGACGTCGGCGTCGCGGATCGTCGAGAGCCGGTGCGCGATGACGAAGCTGGTGCGGTCGCTGCGCAGCGCGGCCATCGCCTTCTGCACGAGCTGCTCGGTGCGGGTGTCGACCGACGACGTCGCCTCGTCGAGGATCAGCAGCTCCGGTGCGGCGAGGAACGCCCGCGCGATGGTGAGCAGCTGCTTCTCGCCCGCCGAGATGTTGCCGGCCTCGGAGTCGAGCTTGGTGTCGTAGCCGTCGGGCAGCGAGTGCACGAACCGGTCGACGTAGGTCGCGCGGGCGGCCTCGAGGATCTCCTCCTCGGTGGCGTCGGGACGCGAGTACGCGATGTTGTCGCGGATCGTGCCCTGGAACAGCCACGTGTCCTGCAGCACCATGCCGATCCGCGAGCGCAGGTCGTGCCGCGTCATGTCGGTGATGTCCACGCCGTCCAGGGTGATCCGGCCGGAGCGCAGCTCGTAGAACCGCATGATGAGGTTGACGAGCGTCGTCTTCCCCGCGCCGGTCGGGCCGACGATGGCGACGGTCTGACCCGGCTCGACGGACAGGTCGAGGCCCTCGATGAGCGGCTTGTCCGGCGTGTAGGAGAACGCCACGTCCTCGAACGACACCCGGCCCCGCGACACCCCGACCTTGGTCGGCGTCGTCGACTCCGGGTCCTGCTCCGGCGCGTCGAGGACCTCGAACACCCGCTCGGCCGAGGCGACCCCGGACTGCAGCAGGTTGGCCATCGAGGCGACCTGGGTCAGCGGCTGGGTGAACTGGCGCGAGTACTGGATGAACGCCTGCACGTCGCCGAGGCTCATCGTCCCGGACGCCACGCGCAGCCCACCGAGGACGGCGATGACGACGTAGTTGAGGTTCCCGATGAACATCATCGCCGGCATGATGATGCCGCTGATGAACTGCGCGCCGAACGCCGCGTCGTAGAGGTCGCCGTTCTTCTTGTCGAACGACGCCTGCACCTCGCGCTGACGGCCGAACACCTTGACCAGGCCGTGGCCGGTGAAGGTCTCCTCGATGATGCCGTTGAGCTCGCCGGTGCTCTTCCACTGCTGGACGAACAGCTTCTGCGAGCGCTTGGCGATCATCGAGGTGATCCACATGGAGATCGGGATGGTCACCAGGGCGATGAGCGCCAGCGACCAGGAGATCGAGAACATCAGCGCCACGACGGCGATGACCGTCAGCAGCGAGGTGAGCAGCTGGCTCAGCGTCTGGCTCAGGCTCTGCTGGATGTTGTCGACGTCGTTGGTGACCCGGCTGAGCAGCTCACCGCGCGGCTGGCCGTCGAAGTAGGGCAGCGGCAGCCGGTTGAGCTTGGCCTCGACGTCGGCCCGCAGGGTGCTGATCGTGCGGGTGACGACGCCGGCGAGGATCCAGCCGGACCACCACTGCAGCAGGGCGCCGAAGAGGTACAGCGTCATGACGAGGAGCAGCACCTGTGCGAGGGCGTTGAAGTCGATCCCTTGCCCCGGAACGAGGTCCATGCCGGAGATCAGGTCGGCCTGCTGGTTCTGGCCGCTCGCCCGGAGCCCGGCGATGACCTGGTCCTTGGTGAGGTTGGCGGGCAGCTGCTTGCCGAAGAACCCCTCGAAGATGAGGTTCGTGGCGTGCCCGAGGATCTTGGGACCGACCGCCGAGAGCGCGACGCTGGCGACGGCCAGCAGCACGACGAGCGAGACGAGCACGCGCTCCGGGCGGAGGCGGGCCATGAGGCGCTTGGCGTTCGGGCCGAAGTTCCGGGACTTCTCCCCCGGCATGGCCATGCCCATCGGGCCACGGTTCTGTCCGGCCCGGCTCGGACCGCGACGGGCCTCGGCGGCCTTCTCCTCGGCGGACTTGACGCCTTCCTCGCTCATGCCGCGACCTCCGCACTGCGCTGGGACTCGACGATCTCCTGGTAGGTCTTGCACGTCTCCAGCAGCTCGTCGTGCCGCCCCTGCCCGACGACGACCCCGTCCTCGAGGACGACGATGTGGTCGGCGTCGATGATCGTCGACACCCGTTGCGCGACGACGATCATCGTGGCCTCTCTCGTGATGGGTCTCAGAGCCGCTCGCAGGCGCGCGTCGGTCGACAGGTCGAGCGCCGAGAAGGCGTCGTCGAAGAGGTAGACCTCGGGCTTGCGGACCAGCGCCCGCGCGATCGCCAGCCGTTGCCGTTGACCGCCGGACACGTTGGTGCCGCCCTGGGCGATCGGCGACTCGAGCTGCTCGGGCATGCGCTCGACGAAGTCCTTGGCCTGGGCGACCCGGAGGGCCTCCCACAGCTCCTCGTCGGTGGCGTCCGGGTTGCCGTAGCGCAGGTTGCTCGCGACGGTCCCGGTGAACAGGTAGGGCCGCTGGGGCACGAGGCCGATGCGCGACCACAGGGTGTCGAGGTCGACGTCGCGTACGTCCACGCCGCCGATGGTCAGCGTGCCGCCGGTGATGTCGAACAGCCGCGGGACGAGGTTGACCAGCGTGGTCTTGCCCGCGCCGGTGGAGCCGATGACCGCGGTGGTCTTCCCCGGCTCCGCCCGGAAGGAGACGCCCTGGAGGACCGGGGACTCGGCGCCCGGGTAGTGGAAGTCGACGTTGTCGAAGACGATCTCCGAGCCGGGTCGGATGTCGGTCACCGCCTGGGCGGGCTCGGCGACCGAGGACTCGGTGTCGAGCACCTCCCCGATCCGGTCGGCGGACACCGACGCCCGGGGGATCATCATCGCCATGAACGTCGCCATCATCACCGAGATGAGGATCTGGATGAGGTAGGCCATGAAGGCGGTCAGCGAGCCGACCTGCATCGCGCCGCTCTCGACCCGGCCCGCGCCGAACCACAGCACGCCGACCGTCGAGGCGTTGAGGATGATCATGACGATCGGGAAGATCAGCGCCTGGAGCCGGCCGACGCTGAGCGCCGTCCCGGTCAGCGTGGCGTTGGCGACACCGAACCGCTCGGTCTCGAAGTCCTCGCGGACGAAGGCGCGCACGACGCGGATGCCGGTGATCTGCTCGCGCATGATCCGGTTCACGCTGTCGATCGAGGTCTGCATGATCCGGAACTGCGGGATCATCCGGCGGATCACGAGCCCGACGGCGACGGCCAGCGCCGGGATCGCCACGGCCACCAGCCAGGACAGCCCGACGTCCTGGTTGAGCGCCATGATGATGCCGCCGACCATGCTGATCGGGGCGGACACCATGATCGCCAGGGCCATGAAGACGACCATCTGCACCTGGGTGACGTCGTTGGTGTTGCGCGAGATCAGCGTCGGGGCGCCGAACTTCGACACCTCCTGCGCGGAGAAGTCGCCGACCCGGTGGAAGATGCCGGCCCGCAGGTCGCGGCCCATCCCCATGGAGGTCCGGGACGCGAGGTAGACGGCGGCCACCGTCGCGACGATCTGGACGACGCTGACGGCGAGCATCCAGCCACCGGTTCGGATGATGTAGCCGGTGTCGCCCTTGGCCACGCCGCTGTCGATGATGTCGGCGTTGAGCGTGGGCAGGTAGAGCGCCGCGATCGCCCCGATGAGCTGCAGCACCAGGATGGCGGCGAGCTCGGCCTTGTAGGGCACGAGGTGGTTGCGGACGAGGCGGACGAGCATCAGGCGGCCTTCCTGCTCACGCCGTCGAGGACGACGGCGACGATGGTCTGGGGTGACAGGATCTGACCCTGCGTGATCTCGGGATGGCTGGCGGAGAAGGTGAACAGGCGCAGGTAGCTGATGAGCTCGGCCGGGCTGCAGGTGAGCCGGTCGGCGTCGGGTTCGACGAACCTCAGCAGGCGGCCGGGCTGGTCGCCCCACGCGGAGTCGGTGGCGGGGTCCTGCTCCTCGACCGGGACGTGACCGGTGTCCGGGCGGCAGCCCCGGTGCTCCGCGACGTCGGCCGGCGGGGCGGTCAGGCCGAGCGCGCTCATGACGCCGAAGATCTCGGTGAACCGGCTCTGGAAGACGGTGACGACCTCGACCAGCCGCTCGTGCAGCGGCAGCGACATGTCGATGTCCTGCATCCGCTGCGAGACCGGAGCGGGGCAGAAGGTCTCGCCGACCACCGCGTCGACGAGGCGCTCCTTGGTGTCGAACGCCCGGAACACCGTGCCCTCGGCGATCCCGGCCTCCTCCGCGACCTCGCGCGTCGTCGGCATGGTGCCGCGCTCCGCGATGAGGTGCAGCGCCGCCCGGACGATCGACACCCGCCGCTCGGACGGTGGCAGGGCGGACGCGCGGGGGCTCATCCCCGCAGCATAAATGAGTGAGCGCTCACTCACAAACCTTTTCGGCCCATCCAGGACCCGGACCCCCGCTGACACGGGCTCCACTGTCGACCCTCACCCCAGGGCAGGGTCAAGTGAGTTATGTCATGAGCCTCGGTCGTCCCTGAAGGCGGTGGCGGCGGCGGCGCGGCCGGGCGCGGCGCCGGTCCAGAAGGCATACGTGCCGCGGTCGCGCAGCTCCTCGGCGGCGGTGGCCAGCCCGCCCATGGCCGCCCAGAACAGCCCCGAGCCGGTGGAGACGCGGGCGACGCCGAGCTCGGCGAGGCGCGCGACCGGTGGCGCGTCGGCGAGGGCCAGCACGTTGACCGGCCGCGACACCGACTCGACGATCCGCCGGATCCCGTCGACGCTGTTGACCCCGGGCGCGTAGAGCACGTCCGCCCCCGCCCGCTCGTACGCCTGCAGCCGCCGGATCGTCTCGTCGAGGTCCTCCGGGTCCCGCTGGCCGTGCAGGTGGCCGTCGGCCCGCGCGGTCAGGACGAGGTGCCGCTCACCGCCGTGGGCGGCCTCGGCCGCCGCGGCGACGCGCTCGGCGGCGAGCTCCGGCGCATACGTCTCGTGTCCGACCGGGTCCCAGTCCTCGACCGAGCAGCCGGCGAGGCCGACCGCGACGGCGAGCCGGACGGTCTCGGCGACTCCATCCGGGTCGTCGGCGAAGCAGTTCTCGAGGTCGGCCGACACCGGCACGTCCACGGCGGCGACGACGGCGGCCGCGTGCGCGAGGGCCTCGTCGCGGGTGACGTTGCCGTCGGTACGCCCGTGGGTGCCGGCGAACCCGCCGCTGGTCGTCGCGAGCGCGCGGAACCCCATCCCGGCGAGGAGCCGGGCGGACCCGGCGTCCCACGGGTTCGGCAGCAGCAGCGGCGTGCCGGGGACGTGGAGGGCCAGGAAGTCGGCGGCGAGGTCGGCCATCAGAAGCCACCCGGCCGGAAGCCGCCCATGGGCCCGAACTCCGGGCCGGCGGTCGTGGCCGAGCCGACGCCGAGCAGGCTCCGCGTGAGCGCCTCGTTGTCCGACTGCAGCACGTCGAGGGCGGCGGACAGGTGCTCGTCCTGCGGGTCACCGCCACCGGCCGCGGCCAGCAGCACCGCCCGCCGGACCAGCTCCTTGGCGAAGGAGGCCGTGGTGCCCTCGCTGCGCCGGGCGGCGTCGTCGACCGCGGCGTCGGAGAACAGCGAGCCCGCGTAGAGGCGGACCAGGGCCCGCCGCCCCGCCTCGTCGGGCAGCGGGATCTCGGCGGCGAGGTCCACCCGGCCGGGCCGCTGGCTGAGCGCGCGCTCCAGGTGCTCGACCCGGTTCGTGGTCAGCAGGAACGCGACGTCGGCGTCGGCGTCGATGCCGTCGAGCGCGTCGAGGACCTCGAACAGCAGCGGCTTGGCCATCGGCCCGAACGACCGGTCCTCCGCGATGAGGTCGACGTCCTCGAGGACGACGATGGCCGGCTGGTGCGCGCGCGCCACCTTGGCGGCGTCGTGGATGAACTGCAGCGACCCGCCGCTGAGGAGGACGACGGTCGTGCCCGGGCTCTGGCTGAGCAGGTAGCGCATCGTGTGGGTCTTGCCCGTGCCGGGTGGGCCGAAGAGCAGGATGCCGCGCTTGAGGTGCTGGCCGTGGGCGGCCAGCACCGCGCGGTGCTCGGCGATCCCCAGCACGTGCTCGCCCACCCGGTCCAGCAGGCCGTCGGGGAGGACGACGTCCTCGCGGCTCATCGTCGGGCGCTCGAAGAACGTGATGCCGCCCAGCCCCTGGCCGTAGGGGTCCGCCGCGAAGGTCAGCACCTGGCCCCGCAGGATGCTCCGTTCCTGCATGAGCTCGCGGACCTCCGCGACGAGCGCGCGGGCGACCTCGTGGTCGACGGCGAGCACGTCGAGCCGCCCGGTGGGTCGCCCGCCCATCTGCATCGTGGCGCCCTGGTGCCGGACGGCCACCGGGGCGTCGCCGTAGTGGAACAGCCAGAACCCGGACACGACGACGTTGCGGTGGTCGGCCGGCCCGGGACCGATGGCCGTCTGGACGTACTCCACCTGCCCGAGCGCGCCGCCGTTGCCCATCCGCGCGTGCTGGATCTGGTCCCCGAAGGTGATGTGGTGGCGCATGTCGCCGCCGCCCAGCCCGAGGAGCCGGGCCTGCGGATCGCGCTCCGCGACCTCGGTCACGGCGATGTCGGCGTCGACCGTCCGGTGCTGGGGGATGTCCTCGGTGGTGACCGGCAGGGTGTCGGGCCGCACGCCGAGGTGCTCCTCGAGGACGTCGAGCAGGTTCGGGCCGTCGCCCTCCGGCTCCAGGCCCTGGAGCAGGAGCCGGGCCACGCGCTTCACCTCGCGCAGGGTCGAGCGCAGGTCCTCGTCGGCGGCTCCGACCTCGGCGTCGGGGGTGGCAGTCATCCCGCGACCGTAGGGCTCAGGGCCCCTCCGCCGCGACCCACCCCTCCGCGGGGACGAACCGCGCCACGTTCGTCATCCGGCGCTGGATGGCGGCGATCTCGCGGACCGCCTCGGCGACCACGCTGCGGTCGATGGACGACAGCCGGTCGAGGGTGAGCAGGTCCGAGGGCCGGTCGCCGCGCTGGCGCTGCAACAGCTGGTAGCGCAGCCGGATCCGCTGCAGCAGGCCGAAGACCTCGACGAGCGTCTCGCCGCGGTCCTTCGGGAGCATCGACGAGCCCGGAGGCGGCGCGCAGCCGGTCCACGGTCGGCAGCACCGGCGACCCCACCGCGAGCGCCGCCCAGCGGGCCAGGTTGACCACCGGCAGCACCGCGTGCGCCTTGACGTAGAACGTGTCCGGTCGCCCCGTCAGCAGGTCCTTCCACGACCGCATCCGGGCCCGGTACGACAGCGACTCCTCGAGCAGCAGCCGCATGGTCCCCGGGTGCGCACGCAGGTCGCCGAACACCGCGGTGGCCGCCGGCAGCCCGGGGTCGCCGTGGATGGGCCGGCCGTCGACGAGCAGGGACGTCATCATCGCGCCGTTCCCGGCCACCGGCGCCGCCAGCCACTCCTCGGCGGCCGCCCGCCACTGGGCGTTGGTCCGGGCGAACGTCGGGTGCGAGGCGGTGGCGCCGTGCCGGTCGCCGCGTACCCCCGCCCGGGTCAGCACCTCCTCCACCTCGGCGAACACCGCCCGGTATGCGGGCACGGCGGCGGGCTCGATGTCGTCGTGGAACGCCACCGCGCAGTCGACGTCGGAGCTCAGCACCGCCTCGCGACGACCGTTGCTGCCCAACGACAGCCACGTGAACGCGTCGACGTCGAGCTCGGGGTGCTGGGCGAAGGTGAGGGTGATGGCGCGGCGGACGAGGGTGTCGACGATCGACGAGTAGACGGCGATGACCCGCCCGGTCGCCAGGCCCCGCTCGAGGAGGTCGGCCAGGACGTCGGGGGCACGGTGCGCCCGGTCGACCAGCTCGTCGGTGGACGCGGCGTGGCGCAGCTGCTCGTGCAGCGAGACCCCCGCGGTGGTCGGTGAGACCGCGAAGTCGCGGGGGGCGACCACGCCGCGCAGCTCTCCCGCCGGGTCGGTGACGAGCACGAACTCAGCGTCGAGGTCGAGCAGGTGGATCATCGCCTCCGCCGCCGACGACCCGCTCGGGACGACGGGTGGCGAGGGGTCCATCGACCTCGCGAACCGGTGCGGAGCCCGGCAGGCCCTCGACGAGGACCCGTTGCCGCAGCCGGGCGTCGGTGACCAGCCCGAAGGCGCGGTCGCCGCAGCGCGACGACGGCGTAGGGCGCGTGCTGCTCGGTCATCGTCCGCGCGACCTCGGCGACCGTGGCGTCGGGCAGGACGACCAGCGGGGCGGTGCGGACGAGCTCGTCGACGGTGCTGTAGGTGGGGCCGACCTCGGGCCGGACCGGCACCTCGGCCAGCCGCCCGGCGAGGTACCTCGCCCCGTCGCGCGACGTGAACACCGGCCAGGCCGAGGCCTCCGGGATCCGGGCGACGGTCGAGGCCTCCGCCGCGACCGCCCGAGGGCCGACGGACCGCTCCGTGAGCATCGCCGAGAAGCCGAACAGCCCGCCGGGGCCGAGGTTCTCGTCGGGCGGGCCGCCGATCCGGGCCTGGTCGTCCCAGAGCTCGACGCGGCCGCTGAGGACGACGTAGACCTCGGCACTCGGGGTGGTGAACGCGTCGAGGACCAGCTGTCCCGCCGCATACGCGTCGACCTGCGCGGTGGCCGCGACGGCCGAGCGGGTCGGCTCGTCGAGATGGTCGAACGGCGGGTATGCGGCGAGGAAGCTCGCCAGGTCCGCACCGGGCACGACGGTCGACACGTCGGTCATCGTGCCATCGAGGCCTACGTCCCGGGGGTCGGCGGGCTGGGGATGGCGTAGCCGGAGGCGCCGACCGTGTTGTCCAGCACGGTCTTCCAGGTGCCGTCGGCGATGTACTTCTTGAGGGCGTCGTTGACCTTCGCCACCATGGCGCTGTCGCCCTTCTTGAGCCCGATGCCGTAGCGCTCGTCGGTGAACCCCTTGCCGATGACCTTGAGGATCCCCTTGTACTGCGGCTGCGCCGCGTAGCCGGCGAGGATGACGTCGTCGGTGGTCACCGCGTCGATCTGTCCCTTGGCCAGCGCCTCGACGCACTCGGTGTAGTTGCCGTACTCCTGGAGCTGGATCCGGCCCTGGTAGTTGGCCTTGACGTAGGCGGCCGAGGTGGTGCCGGTGACCGAGCAGAGGTTCTTGCCGTCGAGGTTCTCCGGTCCGGTGAAGCCCTCGTCGTTGCGGCGGATGAGCAGGTCCTGGTGCGCGACGAAGTAGGGCCCGGCGAAGTCGACCTTCTGCTTGCGCTCGTCGGTGATCGAGTAGGTGGCGACCACCATGTCGACCTCGCCGTCCTGGAGCAGCCGCTCCCGGACCGAGGGGGTGGCCTCCTTCCAGGTGATGTTGGCGACCGGGATGCCCAGCTGGGCGGCGACGTACTTCGCGGTCTCGACGTCGAAGCCGCTGTAGCTCGTCCCCTCCTTGAAGCCGATCCCCGGCTCGTCGAAGGAGATGCCGATGGTCATCTTCCCGGTTCCGGTCGCCTGGGGCGTCGGGATGGGGCCGCTGGACGAGCACGCCGCCAGCGCCACGGTGAGGGTCGCGACGGCCGCTGCCGGCAGCAGCCGCCCGGAACCGCCTGGTCACGAGTCCTCCTTCCGGTTCTGGTTCGGGTGCTTCGGGTGGTCGAGCAGGTCGGGGTCGATCGGCGGCAGGAGCAGCGGGTCGATCGCCTCGTCGTCGAGGTCGACGGCCGCGGTCCCGTAGGTCGGTCCGGTGTCGGACCACACGGCCTTGAGCCGGTCCCCGGTGTTGGCGACGACCTTGGGCCGCACGATCATCCAGCCGATCTGGAGGACCACCGCGATGAGGGGGATCCCGAGGACGACGACGAGGAAGTCGGTCTTCTTCCAGAAGTACGGCGAGTGCTGCCAGCCCTGGACGGCGAGGCCGATGACCACCAGGACGAGGAAGGCCAGCCCGATGTAGCTCGTCCAGGGGTAGCCCGGCGCCTGGAACGGGCTCTTGGGGATGATGCCGAGGTTGACCAGCTTCCGGAGCCGGAGCTGGCAGAGGAAGATCGTCGCCCACGTGAAGAGCACGCCGAGGGCGGCCGCCTCGAGGGCGATCTCGAAGGCGTCGGGCGTGAGCGCGTTGAGGACCGCTCCGAAGACGAAGACCACGGACGTCATGACGATGCCGGCCCAGGGGACGCCCGAGCTGCTCATCTTCAGGGTGAAGGCCGGGGCCTGCTTGGACATGCCGAGGCTGCGCAGGACCCGACCGGTCGAGTAGAGCCCGGAGTTCAGGCTCGACATCGCCGCGACGATGAGGACCGCCTGGATGGCGGCGGCCATCCAGCTCAGGCCCATCCGGTCGAAGATCGTCACGAAGGGGCTGATGCCCGACTTGAACTCCGTCGTCGGCAGCATCGAGACGATGAGCAGGATCGAGCCGCAGTAGAAGACGGCGATCCGGAAGATCACCGCGTTGATCGCCTTGGGGACCTCCTTGGCGGAGTTCTGCATCTCGCCCGCGGCGATCGCGACCATCTCGATGGCGGCATACGCGAAGACGACACCGGACATGACGAGGATCGGGCCGTACCAGTTGTAGCCGTCCGAGGCCGGCCAGAACCCGCCCGGGTTGCTCCAGAGGTTCTGGAAGCCGGCCTGGTGGCCGCCGATGTCGAACCGGAAGAGCACGACGACGAGGCCGACGACGAGGAAGACGACGATGGCCGCGACCTTGAGGATCGACGCCCAGAACTCGAACTCCCCGAACGCGCGCGCCGAGAGCAGGTTGATGAACAGGACGACGGCGAGGGCGATGAGCACGGTCATCCACGTCGGCATGGTCGGGAACCAGAACTGGACGTAGAGGCCCACCGCGGAGAGCTCGGCGATGCCGGTCAGGGCCCAGTTCAGCCAGTACATCCAGCCGGTGACGAACGCCGCCTTCTCGCCGTAGAACTCGCGCATGTACGAGACGAACGCGCCGGACGTCGCACGGTGCAGCACCAGCTCGCCCAGGGCCCGCATGAGCAGGTAGGCGATGGCTCCGACGAACGCGTAGCTGAACAGCAGGGCCGGGCCGGTGCTGTTGAGGCGGGACGCGGAGCCGAGGAACAGCCCGGTGCCGATGGCGCCGCCGATGGCGATCATCTGCACGTGCCGGCTGCCGAGCGACTGCTTGTAGCCGGCCTGTTCCGCGTTGAGCGAGTCCTGGTGGGTGGTCTCGGTGGTGGTCATGTAACCGTCCTCAGGTGTCGTCCTGCCTCGGCACTGCGGGGGTCGATCAGCCTCATCATGTCCCTGTCGGGGCCACGCGCGGTTACGCGGTTGTAACGGGTTTCATCTGCAGTTATCCATGCTCATCTGAGCATTCCGTCGGCCACCAGGGCTCGAAGGCTGGGGACGGCGGCCGCGACGACCTCGCCTCGGGGCGGTCGAGGAGGGTGGCGATGGCCGACAGCGCCTGCCGGGCGGTGAGCGTCCCGTCGCAGACGCCGACGAGACCGGCGGTCACCGTGTCGAGGCGGTGCGTGCGCCCGAGGCCGCCGCCCTGGCGGAGCCGGATGAGCTCCGGGTCGGTGGCGCCGGGCCGCGCGTGCCGCTCCTCGATGACGTCGGGGGCGCAGGACCACGCCACGTCGAGCAGGGCGTCGTCGTCGTGCTCGGCGAGCCAGGTGCGGGCCGTGAGCGCCGCGTCCACGACCGGCCCCATGGCGTCGGCGACCGGGCCGCGGTGGTCGACCAGGTCGGTCCACGGCGTGCGCTCGCGAGCGGGCCGTTGCAGGGCGACGACCCCGAAGCCGATGCGCTCGACGCCGCGGTCGGCGAAGTCGGCCAGCCACGCGGCGTACAGGTCGTCGTACCCGGCGGTCCCGGTGCGCGACCCGGCGTCCCCGGCCCACAGCTCGGCGTACTCCGCCGGGTCCTGCTCGTCGCGCTGCACGACCCAGGCGTCGAGGCCGGCACCGTCCAGCCATCCCGCCCAGACGTCGCGCCACGACTCGTCGCGGCGGACCTCCCAGTTGCCGATGAACAGCGCGACGCCGCCGGGATCGAGATGGTCACCGACGTCGCGGACGAGGTGCCGCACCACCGAGTCGCCGACCAGGCCGGCGTCGCGGTACTCGTACGTCGGGACGCCCGGCCGGCGCGGCGTGATGACGAACGGGGGGTTGCTGACGACGAGGTCGAACCGCTCGCCGGCCACGGGGTCGAGCAGGCTGCCCGCCCGCAGGTCGACCTCGGTCCCGGCCAGGGCGGTCGTGAAGCGGGCGAAGGCGAGCGCCCGCTGCGACAGGTCGGTGGCCACGACCTCCTCCGCGTGACCGGCGAGGTGGAGGGCCTGGACCCCGCAGCCGGTGCCCAGGTCGAGCGCCCGGCCCACGGGTCGGCGCGGCGTCCACTGGGCGACGGTCATCGACGCCGGCCGACGCCGAGCACGTGGTCCGCCGGCAGCGGGCCGCCGCGGGCGATCTCGCGACTGGTCGGAGACGACCCACCAGTCGTGGTCCTCGTCGCCGTAGGGCCGCAGGTCGCAGGTCGCCCGCGCCTCACGCGGCACCCAGCTCGACGAGACCCAGCGCTTCCGCTCCGGCCGCGGTGAGCCCGGGCAGGGCGCGGTCGAGGTCGGCGGCCGCGACCGGCATACCGAGGGCGAAGCAGCGGGCCAGCACGGCGGCCGGCTCGCGCCGACCGCGGGTGGCGAGGTCCGCGGGCAGCGGCTGCTCGCGGTGCAGCGCGGCGTCCGCGACCGAGCCGAGGACCTCCCGGATCCCGTCCACCGTGTAGGCCGAACGCTCGAGATCGGCTCTCAGGGCCGCCAGCCCGGCCGGGTCGACCCGGGGTGGTGGCGGGGACGGCGGTGGTGTCGGCGGTGGGGATGGCGGCACGGCCCACACCGTATGCCGGTGGAGACGCCGCAGGGCCCACCCGGTCTCGGGTGGGCCCTGCGGGCGGTGCGGTCTGCAGTCAGACCAGTCAGACCCGGGACTGCTCCTCGTCGGTCTCGCTGACGAAGGTGTCGTCCTCGGCGCGAGCGCCGAAGTCGTCGCCGTCGAGCGGGCCGTCCTCGAAGTCGTCGTCGTCGCCACCGACCGCGAGGTCACGGGACCGCGAGACGGCCACCGCGGCGACGATGATGATGAGCGCGACGGCGGCGATGCCGTAGCGGACCAGCGGGTTGGAGGAGATGCCGACGGTCAGGACCACGATGGCCGGGGCGATGAGCACCGAGACCAGGTTCATGACCTTGATCAGCGGGTTGATCGCCGGGCCGGCGGTGTCCTTGAACGGGTCGCCGACGGTGTCGCCGATGACGGTGGCCGCGTGGGCGTCGGAGCCCTTGCCGCCGTAGTGGCCGTCCTCGACGATCTTCTTCGCGTTGTCCCACGAGCCGCCGGAGTTGGCCAGGAAGACCGCCATGAGGCAGCCGGTGCCGATGGCGCCGGCGAGGAACCCGGCGAGCGCACCGATGCCGAGGCCGAAGCCGACGACGACCGGGGTGAGCGCCGCGAGGAGGCCCGGGGTGGCGAGCTCGCGCAGCGAGTCACGGGTGCAGATGTCCACGACGCGGGCGTACTCGGGCTTCTCGGTGTAGTCCATGATCCCGGGGTGCTCGCGGAACTGGCGACGCACCTCGAAGACGATGGCGCCGGCGGCGCGGGTGACCGCGTTGATGGCGAGCCCGGAGAAGAGGAACACCACGGCCGCACCCAGCAGCAGGCCGACGAGCGTGCTCGGCGTGACGATCTGGGTGTTGAACATGTTCTGCACGAACTGGCTCGGGGCCTCGACGATCTGGTTGGTGTCGACGAGGTTCTGGACCGTCGAGCTCCAGGCGTCCGTGAACGACCCGAACAGGGCGGTCGCCGCCAGCACCGCGGTGGCGATGGCGATGCCCTTGGTGATGGCCTTGGTGGTGTTGCCGACGGCGTCGAGGTCGGTGAGGATCCGCGCGCCCTCCTCGTCGATGTCGCCGGACATCTCGGCGATGCCCTGGGCGTTGTCGGAGACCGGCCCGAAGGTGTCCATCGCGACGATGACGCCGACGGTGGTGAGCAGACCGGTACCGGCCACGGCCACGAAGAACAGCGCCAGCGAGACGGAGCCGCCGCCGAGGAGGAAGGCTCCGTAGACCGCCGCGCCGATGATGACCGCGGTGTAGACGGCGGACTCGAAGCCCACGCCGATGCCGGCGAGGATCACGGTGGCGGCGCCGGTGCGCGAGGTGCGCGCGACGTCACGCGTCGGGCGCTTGTCGGTGCCGGTGAAGTGGCCGGTGAGCCAGAGGATGACGCCGGCGAGGACGATGCCGATGATGACCGCCGCGGCGGCCCGGATCCGCAGCCCGTCGACACCCGCGACGGCGGCACCGGTGGCGGCGTCGACCGTGCTGGGGGTGACCGTCGGCAGGTAGAGGAAGACGGCGATGACCGACAGGACGGCGGAGATGACCGCCGAGATGTAGAAGCCCTGGTTGATCGCGCTGAGCGCGTTCTGGCCCGGGCGTACCCGGGTGATGAACACGCCGATGATCGCCGTGACGGCGCCGATCGCCGGGATGATGAGCGGGAAGATCAGGCCCTCGGTGCCGAGGGCGACCGAGCCGAGGATCAGGGCGGCGACGAGGGTCACCGCGTAGGACTCGAAGAGGTCCGCGGCCATGCCCGCGCAGTCGCCGACGTTGTCGCCGACGTTGTCCGCGATGGTGGCGGCGTTGCGCGGGTCGTCCTCGGGGATGCCCGCCTCGACCTTGCCGACGAGGTCCGCACCGACGTCGGCGGCCTTGGTGAAGATGCCGCCACCGACCCGCATGAACATCGCGAGCAGCGCGGCGCCGAAGCCGAAGCCCTCGAGGACCTTGGGGGCGTCGCCCTTGTAGGCGAGCACGACCACGGCGGCGCCGAGCAGGCCCAGACCCACGGTGAACATCCCGACCGTGCCGCCGGTCCGGAAGGCGATGCGCATACCGAGGTCGCGGTTGCCCTCCCGGGCCGCCGAGGCGACCCGGACGTTGGCCTTGACCGCCAGCGCCATCCCCAGGTAGCCGATGAGCGCCGAGAACACCGCGCCGACGACGAAGAACGCCGACCGGCCGATCTTGATGCCGAGGGTGTCGGCCGGGAGCAGGAACAGCAGGCCGAAGACCAGGACGACGAAGATCGACAGCGTGCGGAACTGCCGGTTGAGGTACGCCTGGGCGCCCTCCTCGACGGCAGCGCCGATGGTCTGCATGTTCTCGGTGCCAGGGTCGGTGGCCAGCACCTGACGACGGAAGAAGAGGCCGAACACCAAGGCGATGACCGCGATGGCGAGCACCGCGTAGACCAGGGCCAGGTTGGTGCCTGCCAGCTCCAGCGGGGTAGCCGCTGCGGGGGCAAGGTTGGGCATACTGCACTTCCTCCTTGAGGACGCTCACTCACCCTTGAGTGGACGGACCCGTCTTTAGCCCCCAGAAGTGAGCACAGCAGGAACGCATGGGTGATTCGCCGGGAAACCCTACCTGGAGGTAGGTGCTGGCCCTAATCAAACCAGAGGTGGGAGAACCGCACCGAGGCGGGCCGCGGTGGGCCCGGTCACGCCCCGCCGCTTGGTCCGGCGGCGAGCGCCTCGTCGACCGTCGGGGAGATGGCGAAGACCTTGTCGAGGCCGGTGATGATGAAGACCTTGAGGACCCGGTCGTGGGCGCAGACCAGCCGCATCGACCCGTCGTGGAGCCGGATCTGCTTCAGCCGGCCGACGAGGACCCCGAGTCCGGTGGAGTCCATGAACGACACCCCGGAGAGGTCCACGACGAGGTGGTGGTGGCCGGCGTCGATCTCCTGGTCCAGGAACTCGCGCAGCTGGGGAGCCGTGTAGACGTCGACCTCGCCGGCGACCTGCACCACCGTGCGACCGTCGACCACCGAGCTACTGATCTCGAGGTCCAACACCCTCCCTGTCCCTATGCGCGAGCCGGCCGACGGAGCGCGTGATCCTCACGCCGGGCGCGCGACATGCCGTCCCGGCCGACGCCCGAACCCTACTCTCCGGGCTCGCGCGGACGTACCGTATCGGCGATGTCCACAGCCGTTCCACCCCCGCTCCCGGGATCGCCCGCGACCCCGTCGCTCGGGGCTGCCCGGACGGCCGGAACGGTCGAGCGGATGTCTCCGGAGGCGCTGCTGGGGCACCTGGCGCAGGGTGGCCGGCGGGAGCGGCTGACCCACGTCCACCGGGTACCGGCGCGGGAGGCGTCGCCCGCCCCGTGGCCGGAGTGGGTGACGCCCACGCTGTACGCCGCCCTCACCCAGGCGGGGCTCACGAGCCTGTGGAGCCACCAGCTCGAGGCGGCCGAGGCGGCCCACGGCGGGACGCACGTCGTGCTGTCGACCGGGACGGCGTCGGGGAAGTCGCTGGGCTACCTGCTGCCCGCGCTGTCCGACGTCATGGACGGTGCGCTCGCCCCGAACGGGCGGGGCGCGACCGCGCTCTACCTCTCGCCGACCAAGGCCCTCGCCCACGACCAGCTCGACCGCCTCGACCGGTGGGCCCTGCCCGGGCTGCGCGCCGCCGCCTACGACGGTGACACCTCCCCCGAGGACCGGCGCTGGGTCCGTGACCACGCGAACTACGTGCTCACCAACCCCGACCTCCTCCACCACTCGCTGCTCCCGGGCCACGAGCACTGGGCGTCGTTCCTCCGGGCGTTGCGCTACGTCGTCGTCGACGAGTGCCACGTCTACCGGGGCGTCTTCGGCTCGCACCTGGCGATGGTCCTGCGCCGCCTGCGCCGGGTCTGCGCGCGTTACCGCTCCTTCCCGACGTTCGTCCTCGCCTCCGCGACGGTGGCCGACCCGGCCGCCCACGCGACCCGGCTGGTCGGTATGCCGGTGCAGGCGGTCACCGAGGACGGCTCGCCCCGGGCGGCGCTGACCTTCGGCCTCTGGCAGCCGGGGGACGCGGGGTACGGGTGGCGCCCGCGCCTCGCCTCGCGGGAAGGGACCATCGGCGGACCGGACGGGACCGAGGCACTGGCGGTCCCGGTCACCGGCGCCGTCCCTTCGTCGCCTCGGTCCGGCGCCGTCCCCGCGACCGACGCCGTCCCCGCGACCGACGCTGTCCCGGCGACCGACGCTGCTCCCGCGAGGGCTCCCGCGGGTACCGCCCGGAGGCGCAGCGCGGTGGCCGAGTCCGCCGACCTGCTGTCGGACCTCGTCGCCCAGGGCGTGCAGACGGTCGCGTTCGCTCGCTCCCGCGCCGGCGTCGAGGTGATCTCCGCCGCCGCGCGCAGCCACCTGCGCGAGCTCGACGCCGCCCTCGGTGACACCGTGGCCGCCTACCGCGGTGGCTACCTGCCCGAGGAGCGTCGCGAGCTCGAGGCCGCACTGCGGGCCGGCGGCCTGCTCGGCCTGGCGGCCACCACGGCGCTCGAGCTCGGCATCGACGTGACCGGACTGGACGCGGTGCTGCTCGCCGGCTGGCCGGGAACGCGGGCGTCGATGTGGCAGCAGGCGGGACGGGCCGGACGGGCCGGCGCCGAGTCGCTGGCGGTGCTCGTCGCCGCCGACGACCCCCTCGACACCTACCTGGTCAACCATCCGGACGCGGTGTTCGGCACCACCGTGGAGGCGGCGGTCCTCGACCCGGAGAACCCCTACGTCCTCGGGCCCCACCTGGCCGCGGCCGCCGCGGAGCTGCCCGTCACCGAGGCCGACGACGCCTACTTCGGGCCGACGATGACCCCACTGCTGGACCGGCTGACCGCCTCCGGCGTGCTGCGGCGGCGCCCGACGGGGTGGTTCTGGGCGCAGGGCGACCGGCCCACCGACCGGGTGTCGCTGCGCGGCTCCGGCCGCACCCTGCGGATCGTCGACCACCGCACCGGCCGGGTGCTCGGCACCATCGACGACGCCCGGTCGCACACCGCCGTGCACCAGGGGGCGGTCTACGTCCACCAGGGCGACACGTTCGTCGTGGTCGACCTCGACCTCGAGGACGGCTGCGCCCTCGTCCGGGTCGGCGACCCGGGCTGGTCGACGCAGGCGCGCTCGGTGTCGACCTTCGACATCGGGACCGTCGAGCGCTCCCGCCAGTGGGGACCGGTCGGGTGCCACTTCGGCGCCGTCGAGATCCGGACCCAGGTCACCTCCTTCCTGCGCCGGCTGCCCACGGGGGAGGTCATCGGCGAGCACCCCCTGGAGCTGCCGGTGCGCACGCTGCCGACCAAGGCGGTGTGGTGGACCATCCCCGCCGACCGGCTGGCCGCGTGGGGAGTGCCCGAGGCGGCCATCCCCGGCGCCGCCCACGCCGCCGAGCACGCCGCCATCGGGATGCTGCCGCTCGTCGCGACCTCGGACCGGTGGGACATCGGCGGGGTCTCCACCGCACTGCACCCGGACACCGGCCTCCCGACGATCCTCGTCTACGACGGCTACCCCGGCGGTGCCGGCTTCGCCGAACGGGGCTACGAGGCGATGGAGGCCTGGCTCTCCGGCACCCGCGCGGCGATCGCCGGGTGTGCCTGCCTGACCGGGTGTCCGTCCTGCGTGCAGTCCCCGAAGTGCGGCAACGGCAACGAGCCGCTGGACAAGGCCCGCGCGGTGGCCCTCCTCGACCTGACCCTGGACGGCGCCCGACCGAGCGACTGAGCGCGAGCGTCATCCCGCCTCCGAGGTGGTGGCCGAGGGTCCGGCTCGCGACCGGGCGGTCGCGGTGCCGACGCGCGCCATCCCGGCCTCGACCTGCACCACCAGCTCGACCGAGAGGTCCGGCCCGGCGCGGCAGTCCGCGAGACGGCCACCGTTGCGCGCCGCCACCTCGGCGCCCCGACCGCAGGCGACCCCGGACGGCTCACCGCGGACGAACACCGCAGCGGCGGCCAGCGCCGCGAGGTCCGCCGCCGCCTGGGCGCGGTGCGAGGCGACCACCGCGCTGACGACCGAGAGGGCACCCACCGTCATGGCCAGCACCACGGCGACCACCGCGAGGACCATGACCGTCGCCGAGCCCCGGTCCCCTGGACGTGACCGTCCCGCTCCGCACTCGCTCTGGCGCACGCTCGCGCCTCACGGCGGCTCCTCCCGGGCCGCCGTCGCCGAGCCGGAGACGGTGACGACCCGCCAGCCCGCCAGGTCCCGGGTCGCCGACACGTGCACGGACACCTCGGCACCGCCCGCGCTCACGGCGACGACCGCCCCCGGCGGCCCGGCCGTCGACGCGACCGTCCGGGCGGACGCGTCGGAGTCGCCCCGGGCCAGGGCCCGGGCCGCCAGCCGCGCGGCGTCGACGCACCGGACCTGGTCCACCCCCACCCGGATGGCGGCGAGGCCCAGCGCGAGGACCACGACGACGACCGGCACGGCGACGGCGAGCTCGGCCGTGACCATGCCCCGGCTGCGCCCACCCGTCGCTCCGCGCGAGCTCGCCTCGGACACGTCAGCCCGCCGACCCCAGCGCCGTGGTGATGATCCCGGTCAGCGCGGACATCACCGCACCGGACTTGACGACGGCGAGGAGCACCGCGGCGAACGCGACCGCCGCCAGCGTGCCGACCGCATACTCCGCGGTCGTCATGCCCGACGACCGCAGCCGGCCGACCCGCCGCCCCCTGTCCATCAGCCGGTGCCGCACCGCACCCATCGCCGCACCCGTCGCCGCGCCTCTGGTCGCCAACCCCTCGCCGAACCCCTCGTCGAACCCCGTCTCGCTGACCGCATCGCGCGCATCCTCTCCGCCGTGGCGCCCGAGGGACGCCGGCCGGACGTTCCGGCCCTGACATCGATGCTCGACGCGAGGCAGCGAACGGACCAGGACCTCCTCTCCACCTGTGGACCGTGTGACTGGTTGCACACCACCTGTGCACAACCAGCGACGGTCTCGGTTGGACAGGACCCGTGCGTGGGTCGAGGATGAAGAGGCTTCGGACCCCCCCGGCCTCGGGGGCCGGGGGTTGCGGGATCCCCTGCTCAGGGGGTCGGCAGCTGCACCACCCAGCGCCGACCCTGCCCGCGAACGAAGCCAGGCAGCGCCCCCGTCCCCCCCGCGGGGGCGCTGCCGCCCACCGGAGCCGAGTCTCGCGCGGTTGTCGGTCCGCGTGGGCGGGTAGGGAGTGGTCATGACCGACGACGACACCAGCACCGAGACCTCACAGCCGGACCTCGTCGAGGGCGGCGACGGCGACGGCATCGAGCGCACCACGGGCGAGCCGAACTCGTTCGAACCCGAAGAGGACCCGGACGCCGCGAAGGACTGACCGCTACCGGCGGATCGCCCGCACGACCGCGTCGGTGAGGACCATGCTCGTTCCCGTCCGGGTCACGCGCCGGGCGGGTCGGGGACGTCGCCGAGACCTCCCAGTCGTCCGGGGACAGGGCAGCGGCCTCGTCCTCCGGGACGAAGTACAGGTCTTCGGGGTGCGGCCGCTCCAGCGTCGCGTTGTCGACGGGATGGTGACCGACGATGAGCAGCATCCCGCCGGGCCGCACCGCGGCGGCCAGCCGCCGGTGCTGCGGTACCCGGAGGGCACTCGGCAGGTGCAGGAAGTGCTCCGTGACGAGGTCGTACGACGCCGGTTCGGGTGCCCACTCGCGGAAGTCCGCCTGCTGCCAGGTGATTCGCGCTGCCGCTGCGGGATCGGAGTCGGCGGCGTGCCGGGCCGCTCGGTCGAGGGCGACCTGCGACACGTCGACCGCGGTCACCGTCCAGCCCTGCTGCGCCAGCCAGATGGCGTCGGCACCCTCGCCGCAGCCGATCTCCAGGGCCACGCCGGGGGTGCGCCCGGAGACGTTCTCCACCAGCCGCTGGTTGGGCCGTCCGCTCCAGAGGGCGTCGGTCGAGCCGTAACGCTCGTCCCAGAACTGAGGCGTATGCAGCGTCGACGGGTCGAGGTCGTGGTGGTCGTGTCTCATGCCGGGAGGTTCTCACCCGCCTGGAGGGTCACGTCCACTCGTGTTGCCAGTTCGGCAAACGAGATCCCGAACGTCTCGGTAACCTGGGCACCACCGGGTCCGACGTCGAACACCGCGTAGTCGGTGTAGACCCGGCTGACGCAGTGCACCCCGGTCAGCGGGTAGCTGCACTGGGGGACCAGCTTGGCGGTGCCGTCCTTGGCGAACAGCGTCATCATGACGAACACCTGCTTGGCGCCGATGGCCAGGTCCATCGCCCCGCCGACGGCGGGGATCGCGTCCGGGGCACCGGTGTGCCAGTTGGCCAGGTCGCCGTGCTGCGAGACCTGGAACGCGCCGAGGACGCAGACGTCGAGGTGGCCGCCGCGCATCATCGCGAACGAGTCGGCGTGGTGGAAGTACGACGCGCCCGGGCAGCTCGGTGACCGGGATCTTCCCGGCGTTGGTCAGGTCGGTGTCGACCTGGTCGCCGACCGCGGCCGGCCCCATCCCGAGCATCCCGTTCTCGGTGTGCAGGACGATCCCCGCCGCCGGGTCGAGGTAGTCGGCGACGGTCGTCGGCTGCCCGATGCCGAGGTTGACGTACGACCCGGCCGGGATGTCCCGGGCCACCAGGGCGGCCAGCTCGGCCCGGTCCAGCGGCCCCCGGTCGGTGTGCTCGACGGTCACGACCCCTCCGTTCGCGCCCGTCGGACCCGCTCCGTCCGCGCCGGAGAGGTCGAGGACCCGGTCGACGTAGATCGACGGGGTGACGACGTTCTCCGGGTCCAACGACCCGACGGGGACGACCCGGGACACCTCGGCGACGGTCAGCGCCGCCGCCGCGGCCATCACCGGGCCGAAGTTGCGGGCGGTCTTGCGGTAGACCAGGTTGCCCATCGCGTCGGCCACGTGCGCCCGGATCAGCGCGACGTCGCCGCGGATCGGGTACTCCAGCACGTAGTCCCGCCCGTCGATGGTCCGCGTCTCCTTGCCCTCGGCCAACGGCGTCCCGACCCCGGTCGGGCCGAAGAACGCACCGATCCCCGCCCCCGCGGCCCGCATCCGCTCCGCGAGGTTGCCCTGCGGCACCACCTCGAGATCCACCTTCCCGGCCCGGTACAGGCCGTCGAACACCCACGAGTCGGACTGCCGCGGGAACGAGCACACCATCTTCCGCACCCGACCCGCCGCCAGCAGCGCCGCCAACCCGGTGTCGCCGTTGCCGGCGTTGTTCGACACCACCGTCAGGTCCGTCGCCCCCTGCCGGATCAACGCGTCGATCAGGACGACCGGCATACCGGCCATCCCGAACCCCCCGACCAGCACCGTCGCACCGTCCGCGATCCCCGCCACCGCCGCGTCCGCGTCGGTCAGCACCGACACCCGCGACATCAGGCGTCCTCGTTCTCGAGGACCACCGCAAGACCCTGGCCCACGCCGATGCAGATGGCGGCGACGCCCCAGCGGTGCCCGCCGTCGCGCATCCGCTTCACGAGGGTCCCGAGGATGCGGCCGCCGGACGCGCCCAGCGGGTGGCCGATGGCGATCGCGCCACCCTTGGCGTTGACGATCTCGGGGTCGATCGCCCCAGGCGTCGAGGCAGGCCAGCGACTGCACCGCGAAGGCCTCGTTCAGCTCCACGGCACCCACGTCGGACCACCCGATCCCCGCGCGCCGCAACGCCTTCTCGGCCGCCTCCACCGGCGCGTAGCCGAACATCTGCGGCTCCAGCGCCGCCGCCGCCCGGCCGGCGACCCGTGCGAGCGGAGCACTGCCGACCCGGGACCGGGCCGCTCGGGAGGCCGAGCACCACCGCCGAGGCGCCGTCGTTGAGGGGCGAGGCGTTCCCGGCGGTGATGGTGCCCTCCACCCGGAACACGGGGGTCAGCGTGGCCAGCTTCTCCACCGAGGACCCCGGACGGATCGACTCGTCCCGGACCACCTCGGTGCCCGGTACCGCGACGGTCAGGTCGGCGTAGAAGCCTTCCTCCCAGGCCGCGTCGGCCAGCCGGTGCGACCGCGCTGCGAACGCATCCTGCCGCTCCCGCGAGATCGCGAACTTCTCCTGCAGCTGCTCGTTGCACTCCCCGAGCGACGCCGTCCACTCCTTGGGCATCCGCGGGTTCACCAACCGCCATCCCAGCGTCGTCGACACCGCGGTCGTGTCGGCGGCCGGGAAGCCCTTCGCGGGCTTCGGCAGCACCCACGGTGCTCGGGTCATCGACTCGACGCCGCCGACCACGACGACGTCCGCGTCACCGGACTCGATCGTGCGAGACCCGATCATCGCCGCGTCCAGGCTCGACCCGCACAGCCGGTTGACCGTCGTCGCCGGCACCGTCACCGGCAGCCCGGACAGCAGCACCGCCATCCGGCCGACGTTGCGGTTGTCCTCGCCGGCACCGTTCGCGTTGCCCCAGTACGACGTCGCCGATGTCCTGCGGGTCGAGGTCGGGCACCGTGGCCAGCACCCCGCGCATGGCCGTGGCGGCCAGGTCGTCCGGCCGTACGCCGGCCAGGCCACCGCTGAACCTGCCGAACGGGGTCCGCACCGCCGCGTAGACGTAGGCGGACTCACCGGTGGGTGCGTCATCGGCTCTGCTCCTCGGTCGGGGCGGGTGTCGGGGAGGGTTCCGAGAGCACGGTCTGCGCGACTCGGAAGGCGGTGTTGGCGTCCGGGACGCCGCAGTAGATCGCGCTCTGGAGGATGACCTCCTGGATCTCGTCGTCGGTGAGGCCGTTGCGGCGTGCGGCGCGCAGGTGCATGGCCAGCTCCTCGTGGTGACCGCGGGCGATGAGCGCGGTGAGGGTGATCATCGAGCGGCTGCGACGGTCGAGGCCGGGCCGGGTCCAGATGGTGCCCCACGCGTAGCGGGTGATGAGGTCCTGGAAGTCCCGGGTCAGGTCGGTGGCGGCGGCGACGGCCCGGTCGACGTGCGCGTCCCCGAGGACCGCCCGCCGGACGGCCATCCCCCTGCTCGTAGAACGGATCGGCCGCCGGCTCGCTCGCCGACCGGCATCGACGACCGGTATGCCGGTGCCGCGTGGGCCTGCGGCTCGAGGTGCTGGCCGAGCAGCTTGCCGACGACCGACGGCGCCTCGGCGGGCGGCAGGTGGGCGACGCCGTCGAGGACGACCAGCCGCGTACCCCGGATGGCGGCGGCGATCTGCTCGAGCTGGGCCGGCGGCGTGGCCACGTCCTCGGAGCCGGCGACCGCGAGGACCGGAGACGGTCGACCTCGCCAGGCGGTCACGAAGGTCGAACCGGGACAACGCCTCGCAGACCTGGGCGTAGCTCTCGTCGTCGGTCTCGCGCAGCGAGTGCAGCAGCGCCGAGACGCGGTCGGGCTCGTGCGTCGGCGAACCCGTCGGTGAACCACCGCTGCAGCGAGAGCGCGACCAGCGACGCCGTGCCCGATGCGCGGGCCGTGGCGGCCCGGTCGAGTCCAGCCGGGCATCGCCCCGAACGCCGCGCTGCTGGCGAGGATCACGGCGGACCGCACCCGGTCCGGGCGCGTCGACCAACAGCTGCAGACCGACCGCCCCGCTGGCCGAGTCACCGGCGTAGGCGAACGGTCCGGCCGGCTCACCGCCGCTCCTCCTGGACCGAGTCGACGAGGTCGAGGACGGCGGCGGCCAGGTCGGCGAAGTCCATCGACGGCTGCCGGTCACGGCCGGGCTGGCGCCGTGTCCGGGGAGGTCCCAGCCGACCAGGTGGAAGCGGTCGGCGAGGTCGCGGACGCAGGGGGCCCACAGCGCGTGGACCGAGGTCCCGAGTGACGGCCCGAGCAGGACCAGCGGCTTGCGGGACTCGAGCGGGTCCCGGGTCGCTGAGCTGGGTCCCGACGAGCGGACGCTCATGTCGGCTCCCCGGTCAGACGCGGGCCCGGGCGCAGCGCGGCGTCGATGATCGAGGTCGGTGGCGCCGAGGTAGTCCGACGGGGTCACCGGCGTCGCCACCGGTGATCGACACACGCTCGGCGAGCAGCGAGTCCCGCGCGCTGGCAACGGTTTCCGCCATCCGGTCCGCGTTGACCTGGAGGCCGCCGAGACGAGCTCGGTGCGTCTGCGACGCGGCGACGACGGTCTGCCGGGCGAGGGTGCGCAGGGTCGCCCACTCGGCGTGCCACGCCCCGTCCGGCCGCTCGTCGACCGCCAGCGCGGCGGCGGTATGCAGCGTGGCGGCCAGACCCGGTGCCGTGAGGGCGGCGCGGCGAACCAGGACGGAGAGCACGGGGTTCTGCTTCTGCGGCATCGTGGACGAGCCCCCTCGACCGGCGACGGCGGGTTCGGACAGCTCGCCGATCTCCGGGCGCCCGAGGGTCGCGACGTCCGACGCGATCCGGCCCCAGGCGTCGGTCGCCGCGACCAGCGCGTCCCCGGCGAGGGTGACCGGGCGACGGGAGGTGTGCCACGGCGGCCGGGCGCTCGAGTCCCGAGCTCGCGGCGAGCCTGTCGGCCAGTCGCACCGCAGCGACCGACGGGTCGGCCAGGCCGGCCGCGCGGGCGAGCTCGGTCGTCGCGGCCATGGTTCCAGCCGCTCCGCCCACCTGGACACCGGCAGGCTCGAGCGCGCCGTGCGACGCCGTCGGCGGCGTCGAGGACGCCCGTGAGCCAGCCGGACGCCTTGAGCCCGAACGAGATCGGGACCGCGTGCTGGGTCAGTGTCCGTCCGGCCATCACCGTGGACCGGTGCTCGTCGGCGAGCCGCGCGAGCGCGGCCACCTGGTCACGCAGCTCGGCGCGTCACCCGGTCCAGGGCCTCGTCGGAGGCAGAGCATCAGCGCCGTGTCGACGACGTCCTGGCTGGTGAGGCCGCGGTGCAGCCAGGTGGCCGCGTCCTCGTTGCTCTCGCGAACCCGCTGCGCAGCAACGACACCAACGGGATCACCGGGTTGGCGCCCGGCCTCGGCACGCGACGGCGATCTCCTCGACGTCGGCCGGTCCGACCAGCCCGGCGAGGTCCGCCTTCGCCGCGTACGGAGCGATGCCCGGCGGAGACGAGGCCGGCGAGCCAGCCCTCCTCGACGCGGACCATGGCCGCGAGGAACGACGCCTCCGACATCGTGGTGCCGGCGCGCTCGTCGCCCGGCCAGAAGAGGTCGGTCATTGGCCCGGGTACCGCAGGAACACGGTCTCGTCGTCGCCCTGGAGCCGGACGTCGAACGCGTACCCGTGCTCGTCGGCGCGGCGAGACCAGCGTGGCGCGTCGGTCGGCATCGAGCGAGGCCAGCAGCGGCGTCGCCGGCGAGGGCGTCGGCGTCGTCCGGCAGGTAGGCGCGGGTGAACAGCCGGTTGAGCAGCCCGCGCGCGAAGACGGTGACCGCGAAGAACGGTGCGCCGGCCCGCCTCGGTCGCCCCGGGCCGCAAGCGTCGTGAAGACGTAGCGCCCGTCGGCGTCGGTGGACGCGCGGCCCCAGCCGGTGAACGTCCAGCCGTCGCGGCGCAGCGAACCGTCCTGCTGCACCACGGAACCGTCGGGTGCGGCCTGCCACAGCTCGAGCAGCGCGTCCGGGCACTCCGACCCCGTCGCCGTCGGTCACCCGGCCGTGGAGCCGCACCGCGGACGGGTGCGACAGCGGAACCAGCTCGTTGTCGCGGTCGAACGGCAGCGCATACCCGAAGAACGGCCCGACGGTCTGGCCGGGCGTGGGCGCGAGGTCGGTCACGACTCCTCCATCAGGGTGCGCTGGCTACCAGTGAGAACGATGTCCCATCGGTACCCGGTCGACCACTCGTGCTGCGTCACGTCGTGGTCGTAGGTCGCGACGAGCCGGTCGCGCGCCCGCTGGTCGGTGATCGCCTGGTAGATCGGGTCGAGCGCGAAGAGGGGGTCACCCGGGAAGTACATCTGGGTGACCATGCGCTGCGTGAAGTCGGTGCCGAACAGCGAGAAGTGGATGTGCGCCGGACGCCAGGCGTTGTGGTGGTTCTTCCACGGGTAGGGGCCCGGCTTGATGGTCTGGAACCGGTAGGTGCCGTCCGGACCGGTGAGGCAGCGCCCGACACCGGTGAAGTGCGGGTCGAGCGGGGCCGGGTGCTGGTCGCGCTTGTGGATGTAGCGGCCGCCGGCGTTCGCCTGCCAGATCTCGACGAGCTGGCCGGCGACCGGACGGCCCTGGCCGTCGAGGACCCGCCCGGTCACGACGATCCGCTCCCCGATCGGCTCGCCGCCGTCCTGGATGGTGAGGTCCGCCTCGAGGGGGCCGATGTCCCGCTGCCCGAAGCACGGCGCCCAGAGCTCGATGGTCTCGGGGTCGGCGTGGTGCAGGTCCTTGGTCGGATGACGCAGCAGGCTGCTCCGGTAGGGCGCGTAGTCGAGCCGAGGCTGGGTCTCCTCGAGGCCGGACGCCTGGTACGCCGCCGCGATGTCGGCGATCTCCTGGCTCACCTCGGCCTGGGTCGAGGCGGCCGAGTCGGAGGAGACGGTCGTCGTCATGCCCGTCACGGTAGGCCCAGAGGCCGGGGCTGCGGCAGAATGAGGTTCCACTGAGTGGAAGGAGCGCGCGTGGCCGGCAACACCTCCGCGCCCGGGATGACGGTCACCTCTCGTGCCCTGTCCCTGCTCGGCGCCTTCGACCAGCGACACCGGATCCTCAGCCTCACCGAGCTGGCCGGGCGCGCCGGACTGCCGATGCCGACGGCCCACCGGCTCGTCGGCGAGCTCGTCGAGTGGGGAGCGCTGACCCGTCTCGCCGACGGCCGCTACGCCATCGGGCGGCGGCTGTGGGACGTCGGGCTGCTGGCGCCGGTCCAGACCGGGCTGCGGCAGGCGGCGTCCCCGTTCCTCCACGACGTGTATGCGGCGACGCTCGCCACCGTGCACCTGGCGGTCCGCGACCGGCACCAGGTCCTCTACGTCGAACGGCTCTCCGGACGGGCGTCGGTGCCCATCGTCAGCACCGTCGGTTCCCGGCTTCCGTTGCACTGCACCGGGGTCGGCAAGGTGCTGCTCGCCTTCGCGCCGGAGCCGGTGCAGCGCGAGGTCCTGCGGTCGCGGCTGCGACGGGTGACGCGGCATACCGTCACCGCGCCCGGGCTCCTCGCCGAGCAGCTGCGCCGAGTACGGGCCGAGGGGTATGCGACGACGGTCGAGGAGATGAGCCTCGGGGCGTGCTCGGTGGCCGTGCCGATCCGGCAGGGCGCCGAGGTCGTCGCCTCGGTGGGCATCGTCGTCCCCAGCCTGCGACGCGACCGCCCGCGGCTGGTGTCGGCCCTGCAGGTCGCGGCCAGCGGCATCGAGCGGAGCATGGGCCGGCCGGTCTGACGCTCGGCTCGGGTCGCCGGCTCGAGCCGACCGACGCGGGCGCGGCCGGTGGAGCCGACGGATCACCAGCTCGGTCGGGGCGACGATCTGCGCGGGTGGCTCGGCGTCCTCGCCCTGCGTCCTCGACGAGGGACACCAGGAGGTCGACGGCGGACCGGCCAGCCTGCTCGGTCCGGTCGCTGAGCGTCGTGAGCGGCGGGTCGCACCAGTCGGAGCCGAAGATGTTGTCGAAGCCCACGACGCTGAGGTCCTCGGGCACGCGGACGCCTCGAGACGCCAGCCGCAGCAGGACACCGATGGCGAGCAGGTCGTTGTGCGCGATGACGGCGGTGGCGGAGTCGGACAGGGCCGCCTCGCCGCCGACGTAGCCGCCCTCGATCGACGGCGGGAAGGGTCCGACCCGTCGCGCCGTCATCCGCCGGCGCTTGGCGGCCGCGCTGATCCCGGCCCAGCGTCGGGCGCCGAGCCAGGACTCCGGTGGACCGGCGAGGAAGAGCACCTCCCGGTGCCCCAGCGACGCCAGGTGCTCGATGATCTGGCGGGTGCCCGGACTCCTGGTCGGGGCTCACGCTGGTGACGCCGGGCGTCTGGCGGTTGACGAGGACCACCGGGCGCAGGCCCGCCGGTCTGGACGATGCGCTGGTCGCTCATCCGGCTCGACACGATGAGGAAGCCGTCGACCGAGCCGGCCAGCTTCTCGACGATCCGCCACTCGGCGCGCCCGGACTCCTCGGAGCTGCCCGATGACGAGGACGTGGCCGGTGGCCGCCGCCTGACGTTCGGCGCCCCGGATCACGCCGGCGAAGTAGGGGTTGGTGATGTCCGGGAGGATCAGGGCCAGGGTCCGGGTGCGGCCGCTGCCGAGGGCGCGGGCGACCGGGCTGGGCCGGTAGCCAAGGCGGTTCGCCACCTCGAGGACGTGCTCCCGGGTGACCGCGTTGACCCGGTCCGGGCGGGTGACGGCCCGCGAGACCGTGGACGGGGCGACGCCGGCGGCCCGCGCCACGTCGGTGATGGTGACGGCTCGGGGTCGGCGCTGCGGCGGCATGTGGCAAATTATGGCAAACGTTTGCCATCGCCGCGCGGCCGGTTCTACGGTCTGCCCCACGTCCATCGCTGGACACCTCGTCCCGGCGATCCTCGCGAAGGGTTGGCAACGATGCCAGACACGAACTCGGCCGCCGCTGCGGTCCCCGCCGACGGGCTCCCGGCCCGGACGCCGAAGAAGGCCGCGATCGCCGCGTGGGTCGGCAGCGCGCTGGAGTACTACGACTTCGTCATCTACGGGACCGCCGCCGCGCTGGTGTTCCCGAAGATCTTCTTCCCCTCGGGCAACGCCGCCGCCGCCACCGTCGCGTCGCTGGCGACCTTCGGTGTCGGCTACGTCGCCCGGCCGATCGGGTCGTTCATCATGGGCCACCTCGGCGACCGGTTCGGCCGCCACCGCCGAGCGGCTCCGCCGTGTCGGTGTGCACACGGTGGCCGATCTCGAAGCCGTCTCCGCCGACGAGCTGGTGCGGCTCGTCGGCCAGGCGCACGGCACGTCGCTCTACCGGCTGGCGCGGGCCGACGACGACCGTCCGGTCGTGCCCGAGCGCGAGGCGAAGTCGATCAGCGTCGAGGGCACCTACGACACGGACCTCGTCGACCGACGACTGCTCGAGGGGCTGGTGGACCGGCAGGCGACCCAGGTCACCGAGCGGCTGCGGAAGGCGCGGATGTCCGGGCGCACCGTGACCGTCAAGATCCGGCTGCACGACTTCACGACCCACACCCGGTCGAGCACGCTCCCGGCACCCACGGACAGCACCCGGGTCGTGCGGCGACTGGCCAAGGCGCTGCTCTCCGAGGTCGACACGTCAGGTGGCGTCCGGCTGCTCGGGTGTCGGCGTCTCGGGCCTGGCCGACTGGATCCAGGAGGACCTCTTCGAGGAGTACGACGACGCGACCGCCGACACCGGCGCGGATCAGGAGCACGTCGACGAGGAGGACACCGCCGCCGACGCGATCGAGGCGATGAGCCGCTCGCGCCGCTGGGCACCCGGCACCGACGTGCTGCACGCCGAGCACGGCCCCGGCTGGGTCTGGGGCTCGGGGATCGGGCGGGTCACGGTGCGCTTCGAGACCGCCGAGACCGGGCCCGGACCGGTGCGGACGTTCCGGGTCGACGACCCCGACCTGGTGGCGCGGCCGCGGGGCCGCTACGACGAGGAGGAAGAAGGTCCGGAAAGGGGTGTGGGGCCGCCGGAAGTATGAGTTCCAGGAGCCCCACCGTTTGACCGGATCGTGTGACGAATCCAGTCGACCGGTCGATCCTGCGGCTCCGCCAGCCCCGTCACCGGGCTGCCGCAGTGGGATCTCTCCCACCGTGAAGAGCCTTCTTTCCGACCGATCCCGCACCCTCTTGCCGGGGGTGCGTAGGGGCATGTCTACGCTCCACCCGAAGGCCGCACAACCCCTTACAGGCAACGAATTCGAGCAATTCTGCGCGGTCGGCGTGTCGTCCACAGAAGGACCTCCGGAGTCCACCAGGCAACCCCCCTTTACTCCACAGGTTTCGCCGCTGGCTGTGGAGAACCTGCCTCGCCTCGGCGGCCCGGCGGCGCGTCCCCGTAGGCTCCCCGCCATGGTCGACGCCACCTCCCCCACGCAACCCCCGACCGCCGCGCGTCCCCACCGAACGCACCCACCACGGCGACACCTTCGTCGACGAGTACGAGTGGCTGCGCGACAAGGAGTCCCCGAGACCCTCGCCTACCTGGAGGCCGAGAACGCCTGCACCGAGGCCCGCACCGCCCACCTCGGCGACCTGCGCGAGCAGATCTTCGAGCGAGATCAAGGTCGCGCACCCAGGAGACCGACCTGTCGGTGCCCTCCCGGATCGGCGGCTACTGGTACTACGGCCGCTCCGACGAGGGCAAGCAGTACGGCGCGAGCTGCCGCTGCCCCGCTCGCGACCCCGACGACTGGACCCCGCCGGCGCTCGACGCCGACGTCGCGTGCCCGGCGAGGAGGTGCTCCTCGACGCCAACGAGCTGGCCGAGGGGCACGACTTCTTCTCGCTCGGCGCCGTCTCGGTCAGCCCCGACGGCACGCTGCTCGCGTTCAGCACCGACACCGTCGGCAACGAGCGCTACCTGCTGCGGGTCAAGGACCTGGCGCACCGGGGAGCTGCTGCCCGACGAGGTGCCCGGCACCCTGGGCGGCGCCACCTGGGACCGCGACCGGCACCACGCTCTTCTACACGACCGTCGACGAGGCGTGGCGGCCCGACAAGGTCTGGCGGCACGTGCTCGGCACCACCCGTCGAGGACGACGTGGTCGTGCACCACGAGGACCGACGAGCGGTTCTGGACCGGGGTCGGCCGGACCCGCAGCGACCGGTTCCTGGTGATCGGCTCGCGGGTCGCAAGACCACCACCGAGTACGCGCGTGCTCGACGCCGACGACCCCACCGGCGAGTTCCGGGTCGTCGCTCCCCGCGCGGCAGGGCGTCGAGTACTCCCTCGAGCACGCCGTGCATCGCGCGGCGAGGACCGGCTCCTGGTGCTGCACAACGACGGGGCCGAGAACTTCGAGCTCGCCGTCGCGCCCGTCGACGCCACCTCGCACGAGCAGTGGCAGCCGCTGCTCCCGCACGACCCGCCGTCCGGCTCGAGGACGTCGACGCGTTCGCCGGCCACCTCGTCGTCAGCCAGCGCAGCGACGGGCTCACCCAGCTGCGCGTGATCACCCTGACGACGCCGCCGACGACGGCCTCGGCGAGGACTTCCTGTCGAGTTCGACGAGGAGGTCCGACACCGTCGGGCCGGGCGGCAACCCCGAGTTCGACCAGCCGACCATGCGGCTCGGCTACACGCACGCTCGCCGACCCCCCGCGCCGTCTACGACTTCGACGTGCGCGACCCGCGAGCTGACCCTGCTCAAGCGCAGACGCCGGTGCTGCGGCGGCTCCGACGGACCCGTTCGACCGGCCCGCTACGAGCAGTCACGCGAGTGGGCGACCGCCGAGGACGGCACCGCAGGTGCCGATCTCGATCGTGGTGCCGGCGGACGCGCCGCGCGACGGCATCGATGCCGATGGTGCTCTACGGCTACGGCTCCTACGAGGACTCGATGGACCCCTAGTTCTCGATCGCCCGGCTGTCCCTGCTCGACCGCGGCATCGGCTTCGCCATCGCGCACGTCCGCGGCGGCGGCGAGATGGGCCGGCACTGGTACGACGAGGGCAAGCTGCTGCACAAGCGGAACACGTTCACCGACTTCGTCGCCTGCGCCCGGCACCTGGTCGACGAACGGCTGGACGTCGGCGGACCGGCTGGTCGCCGAGGGCGGCAGCGCCGGTGGGCTGCTGATGGGCGCGGTCGCGAACCTCGCCCCGGACGCGTTCGCCGGCGATGGTCGCCGCACGTGCCGTTCGTCGACGCGCTCACCACGATCCTCGACCCGTCGCTGCCGCTGACGGTCATCGAGTGGGACGAGTGGGGCAACCCGCTCGAGGACCCCGAGGTCTACGCCTACATGAAGCGCTACTCGCCCTACGAGAACGTCGACGCCCAGCGCTACCCGCCGATCCTGGCCGAGACGTCGCTGCAACGACACCCGGGTGCTCTACGTCGAGCCCGCCAAGTGGGTGGCCCGGCTGCGGGCGACCGCTGCCCGCGGCGGCAGACGTGCTGCTGCAAGACCAAGATGTCGGCCGGGCACGGCGGCGTCAGCGGGCGCTACAACGCCTGGCGGGAGCGGGCCTTCTCCGCCTGGATCCTGGACCGGGTCGGCGACCGGCTCACCGCCCTGAGAAGTCCCTGAGATCCGCGCCGTCGGGCAACCTGTCGGGCCGTCGCTCCGAGCACGTCGCAACCTGCGCAGAAGGCGACCGCGACGGCACGGTCGTACGGGACATCGACCGGAGCCGGGAATCTCGAACACGCCGTTCGTCGTTGTGGTACGATTACACGGACTGCCGACGGGTAGCCCTTGGCCCCATAGGAAGGGAGGCACGCACCGTGGCAACGACTCGCACCGCACGCGTGAGGTCGAGGGACGCGACAGCGTCGGCATGTACCTCGACGAGATCGCGCGCACCCCCCTGCTCGACGCGATCACCGAGGTCGAGCTGTCGCAAGACCATCGAGGCCGGCCTGCTCGCCGAGCACCTGCTCGCCGAGGGCCGGGTCGGCCGCAAGAAGGGCGGCGCGCCCAAGTACGCCACCCAGGAGGAGCTCGAGTGGCTCGCCGCGGAGGGCCAGCGGCCATCCAGCGCTTCATCGAGGCCAACCTCCGCCTCGTCGTGTCCATCGCCCGCAAGTACGGCCGCAGCCAGATGCCGATGCTCGACCTCGTCCAGGAGGGCAACACCGGCCTGATCCGCGCGGTCGAGAAGTTCGACTACGCCAAGGGCTACAAGTTCTCGACCTACGCCACCTGGTGGGTGCGTCAGGCGATCACCCGCGGCATCGCGCAGCAGGCCCGCGTGGTACGGCTGCCGGTGCACGTGGTCGAGGAGCTCAACCAGGTCGGCGCCGCCCGCCGCACGCTCGAGCGCCAGCTCGGCCGGGACCCGGAGCCCGAGGAGATCGCCGAGCGAGCTCGACATGGACATCGAGCGGGTCATCGACCTGCTGTCCTGGGGCCGCGAGCACGTCAGCCTCGACACGCCGGTCGACGAGGACGGCGACACCTCGCTGGGCGACCTGATCGCCCAGGAGACGGCGCCCGGGCCCGACAGCACGTTCCTCGACGTCGAGTCGCGTGACCGGCTCGGCCACCTCGTGGAGCTGCTCGACGACCGGGCCGCCGACATCATCCGGTCCCGCTACGGGCTGGTCGACGGCCGCCAGCACAAGCTCGCCGACATCGGCGCCAAGCACGGCATCTCCGCCGAGCGGGTCCGCCAGCTCGAGCGGGAGGCGCTGCAGAAGCTGCGCGCCCTCGCCGACCCCGACCTGGCCGCCTGAGGCCCTCGCAGGCGCTCGGCTCCAGGGGTCCTCCGCGACCTAGGCGCCGGAGACCAGCTGTCGACGACCTCCGCGACCCGGTCACGGAGGTCGTCGCGCGTCCCGGTGTTGTCGATGACGTAGGTCGCGACGGCGAGCCGCTGCTCGCGGTCGGCCTGGGCCGCCACCCGGGACTCGGCGTCCTCGCGCGGTCCAGCCGCGGTCGCGGACCATCCGCTCGACCTGCGTCTCCACCGGCACGTCGACGACGAGCACCGCGTCGAAGCGGTCGGCCTGGCCCGTCTCGACCAGCAGCGGGATGTCGTGCACCACGAGCGCCTCCGCGGAGGCGGCCGCCTCGATCTCGGCGCTCCGGGCCCGGATCAGCGGGTGGAGATCGCCTCCAGCCGCGCGGCGCTTCGCCTCGTCGGCGAACACGACGGCACCCAGCGCGGGCCGGTCCAGCGGCCGTCCTCGGCGAGCATGCCCTCGCCGAACTCGGCGACCACTGCCGCGAGCCCCGGCGTGCCGGGCGCCACCACCTCGCGAGCGAGCTGGTCGGCGTCGATGACGACCGCGCCCAGCTCGCCCAGCATCGCCGCCACGGTGCTCTTGCCGGATGCGACTCCCCCGGTCAGCCCGACTCTCATGCCGCCGGACAATACCCAGTGGCCTAGCGGCCGGTGGGCGAGCATGCACGACCTGCCCGGCGTGGTTGAGGTCGGTGACCTGGTCGTAGCCGGCGCCCTGGAGCAGGTCGGTGATCTCCGCGATCGTGATCGGGCCGCCGCCGGTCAGGTGGGCGCGGTGGCCGTAGATGGCGCGCTGGAACTCGTCGGCGCCCGCGGGAGCGGCCTCGACGGGGGCCACCAGCCACCGGTCGGGCAGCAGCGCCCGGAACACCGCCGACAGTGCCCGGGGCCAGGTCGGCACGCGGGATGAAGGCCTGCGGCAGCCAGGCGAGGTCGTAGGCCCCCACGTCGCAGAGGTCGGCCACCGACTGGTGCCGCAGCTCGACGCGCTCGGACAGCCCGGCCTGTGCCAGCTCCTGGCGGGCCAGTGACAGCACGGGCTCGAGGACGTCGAGGCCGACGGCCCGCACGCCGGGGAACAACGTCGCAGATGCGACCCGCCACTGCCCCGATGCCGACGCCGACGTCGAGGAACCGTGCTTGTCCGGTGAGGAACGCCTCGTGGGAGCCCGGCATCTGCGGGAGCAGGCCCTCACCGACCGCGGTGGCGGCCGAGACGCTGCCACGACCCTGGCGATGACGATCTCGAGGTCGTCGGCGTTCCATCCGGCGTCGCCGCCCTCGGCGTGCCGCAGCACCCGCCGCAGGTAGGACAACGTGCCCCGGCCAGGCTCGACGGGTCGAAGTACCAGGGGTGGGCATCGATCGGTTCGAGCGAGTCGTCGTCGTTGCGCCGCAGCACCTGGGCGGCGAGCAGCAGCTCGGCGTCGTTGATGTCGAGGACGTCCTCGAGTGGCTTCCCGGCCAAGATGCGGGCCCAGCCGCCCTGGGTGGCCAGCCTGGCCATCGCTCCGACCACCATCGGGTGCTCGCTCGACTCGATCATCGGTGTGCCGGACATAGCTCCCTCTCGTCCCACCACCGGATTTGAGTTCGTGCGCACTACCCTTGCGTCTCCAGTGAACCAGACTCGTCGCGAGAATCGCCCCATGGCAGCAGCCGACCTCGTCGCCGGTGACCGTGTCGCGCTGCTCGTCCCCGGCTCCGACGGGTACGTCGACCTGGTCATCGACCTGCTCGCGGCAGGGCTGGTCGCCGTCCCCCTCGACGCCGCGGCTCACATCCGGGGAGCGGGATGCGCTCCTCGAGGACATCGACCGCGGCCGTCGTCGGGACGCCGGAGCAGCTTGCGGCGCTGCGGGAGGCGGTCGCCGCCACCGGCCGGGGGCGCCCCGCGCTGTCCCGGCCCATGCACGTCACCAGCGGCACGACCGGGCGGCCAAGGGCGTGTGGTCCGGCCTGCTCGACGAGGCCGCGTGCACGGGCACTCGTCGACGAGGAGCGCGAGCTGTGGGGGTTCCGCGACGACGATGTCAACCTCGTCGCTGAGCCCGCTCCACCACTCCGCGCCGCTCCGGTTCGCGATGGGCACGCGGCTGGCCGGCGGCCGGGTCGTCGTACCCGGGCCGGTTCGACGCCGCGCCGCCGTCACCGACGCGATCGTCCGCGAGCGACCGACCACGATGTTCTGCGTGCCCACGCACCTGCAGCGGCTCTTCGCCCACTGGGACCAGGCGGCGTGCCCGACCTCGGCAGCTTCCGCCTCGTCGCGCACGCCGGAGCGGCCTGTCCGCCCGCGGTCAAGGAGCGGCTGGTCGAGCTGTTCCCCGAAGGCAGCACTGGGAGTTCTACGGCTCCACCGAGGGCCAGTTCACCGCGTGTCGCAGCGAGGAGTGGCGCGAGCGACCCGGGACGGTCGGCCGGGCGCGGCCCGGGCGCAGCCTGCTGCTCGACGACGACGGCACGATCTGGTGCACGGTGCGCCGCACGCGAGGTTCAGCTACTGGAACGCACCGGAGAAGACCGAGGCGGCGTGGCGCGACACCGACGCCGGGCCGGCGTTCACGGTCGGCGACCTCGGGACGGATGGACGACGAGGGCTACCTGTTCCTCGACGGCCGGCGCGAGGACCTGGTCATCTCCGGCGGGGTCAACGTCTACCCGGTCGAGGTCGAGAACGCACTGCGGAGCATCCGAGGTCACCGACGTCGCGGTGTTCGGGGTCAGCGACGAGGACTGGGGACAGCGGGTCTGCGCGGCCGTGGTGGGCGACGTCGATGCCGCCGCGCTGCACGACCTGGCGAGGAGCGGCTCGCCCCGCCCAAGCGACCCAAGGACTACTACGTCGTCGACGAGCTGCCGCTGACCGCGACCGGCAAGGTCCGCCGGCTGGAGCTACCCGGCCTGCTCGGCCTCGACGGCCTCGACTGAGCCGAAGGTGCGGCGGTACTGCTGCGGGCTGACCGACCGGGCCTTGGTGAAGTGGTGTCGCAGCATGGCGGCCGTCCCGAAGCCGACCTCGTCGGCGATGCGGTCGACGGACCGGTCGCTGTGCTCGAGCAGCTCCTCGGCCGCGAGCACCCGCTGGCTGGTGATCCAGACGTGCGGCGTGGTGCCGGTCTCGGCACGGAAGCGCCGGGCGAACGTCCGCGGTGACATGGACGCCCGTCGCGCCAGGTCGTCCACGGTGTGCTCGTCGCCGAGATGCTCGCGCACCCACACCAGCAGCGGCCCCAGGGTCTCGGCGTCGCAGTCGGGGATCGGGGTCCGGATGTACTGCGCCTGGCCGCCGTCGCGGTGCGGCGGGACCACGATGCGACGCGCGGCCGCGGCCGCGACCCGGGCGCCGAAGGCCCGTCGCATCAGGTGCAGGGAGGCGTCGATGCCGGCCGCGGCGCCGGCGCCGGTGAACACGTTGCCGTCGTCGACGTAGAGCACGTCGGGGTCGACGAGCGCGCGCGGGTAGCGCTCGGCCAGGATCTCGGCGTAGCGCCAGTGGGTCGTGCAGCGCCGCCCGTCGAGCAGGCCGGCCTCGCCCAGCACGAACGCCCCGGTGCAGTGCGCGAAGACCATCGCACCGCGCTCGGCGGCCCGGCGGACGGTGGCCGCGACCTCCGGCGAGGGCTCGAGGAAGTCGCGCTTGGGCACCACGCAGACGAGGTCGGCGTCGTCCGCCGCCTCGAGGCCGTGCTCGACCACGAGGTCGAAGCCCGAGCTGCCCGCGGACCGTGCCGGGGCGTGGGGTGGCGACCACGAAGTCGAGGACCGGGTTGTCGTCCTCGTGGTGGTAGGGCTCGGCCCACACCTCGCAGGTGGCGCCGAGCCCGAACGGCTCCACGCCGTCCTGGACGAGCGCGACCACCTTGTGGAGGCCCTTCTCGAGCCCGTGCAGGGGAACCGGGGACACCACTGGGTCGCTCATGCAGCCAGGCTGGCACAGCGTGGCAGGAAATCAATGGATGTTGTCATTCCTGCCACTGGTGGCAGGAACTCGCCTGAGAGCAGACTTACTGCCATGACCCCATCGAAGGAGAACAGCTCATGAGCATCCTGATCCTCATCGCTCTGTCCTCGGCGTCGCATTCTTCGCGTCGGCGTCCGCGACGACAGCTGCTGGCGACCTCGTCACGGGCGACGGCCGGCCTCGCCGAGCTGCGACGCCACGCCATCCGCCCGCGCAGCCACCACGCGGACCAGTTCGACCCGCGCTCACGCGCGGCGTGACCGGGCCTCTCAGGAGTGGGCTTCAGGATCGGGCTGGCTAGTCTGCCGCCGCCGGTGAGCTTCTCGCGCAGCGCCTGCAGCGCCTCGTCGGAGGCGAGCGAGCCGCCGCTCGGCGGCCGGCTGCAGCTGCCGCCGCCGCCGGGCTCGCCTCGCTGCTCGGAGGAGTACGACGTGGCCTCGCCGGCCTCGACCTCGGCCTGGGCGGCCTCGGCCTGCTGCTTGACGTGCGCCTCCCAGCGGGTGTGCGCCTTGGCGTACTGCTCCTCCCAGGCGGCGCGCTGCTCGTCGAAGCCCTCGAGCCACTCGCCGGTCTCGGGGTCGAAGCCCTCGGGGTAGATGTAGTTGCCCTGGTCGTCGTACGACGCGGTCATGCCGTAGAGCGTCGGGTCGAACTCCTCGCCCTCGGCGGCGGTCGGCGGTCTCGTTGGCCTGCTTGAGCGACAGCGAGATGCGGCGACGCTCGAGGTCGATGTCGATGATCTTGACCATGACGTCGTCGTTGACCTGGACGACCTGCTCGGGGATCTCGACGTGACGCTCGGCGAGCTCGGAGATGTGCACCAGGCCCTCGATGCCCTCCTCGACGCGGACGAACGAGCCGAACGGCACCAGCTTGGTGACCTTGCCCGGCACGATCTGGCCGATCTGGTGGGTGCGGGCGAAGTGCTGCCACGGGTCCTCCTGCGTCGCCTTCAGCGACAGCGAGACCCGCTCGCGGTCCATGTCGACGTCGAGCACCTCGACGGTGACCTCGTCGCCGACCGCGACGACCTCGGACGGGTGGTCGATGTGCTTCCAGGACAGCTCGGAGACGTGCACGAGGCCGTCGACGCCACCGAGGTCGACGAACGCACCGAAGTTGACGATCGAGGAGACGACGCCCTTGCGGATCTGACCCTTCTGGAGCTGGGTCAAGAAGCCCTGGCGCACCTCGGACTGGGTCTGCTCGAGCCACGCGCGACGCGAGAGGACGACGTTGTTGCGGTTCTTGTCGAGCTCGATGATCTTGGCCTCGAGCTCCTGGCCGACGTACGGCTGGAGGTCGCGCACGCGGCGCATCTCGACGAGGGAGGCGGGCAGGAAGCCGCGCAGCCCGATGTCGAGGATGAGGCCACCCTTGACGACCTCGATGACGGTGCCGGTGACGACGCCGTCCTCCTCCTTGACCTGCTCGATCGTGCCCCAGGCGCGCTCGTACTGGGCGCGCTTCTTGGACAGGATCAGCCGGCCTTCCTTGTCCTCCTTCTGGAGGACCAGGGCCTCGACCTTGTCACCGACGGCGACGACCTCGGAGGGGTCGACGTCGTGCTTGATGGACAGCTCGCGCGAGGGGATGACGCCCTCGGTCTTGTAGCCGATGTCGAGCAGGACCTCGTCGCGGTCGACCTTGACGATGGTGCCTTCGACGATGTCGCCGTCGTTGAAGTACTTGATGGTCGCGTCGATGGCGGCGAGGAAGTCCTCTTCGGACCCGATGTCGTTGACCGCGACCTGCGGTGCGTCCGAGACGGTGGGGGTGATCGTCATAAGGGAGTGGTTTCCTTGGTGGAGGATGGAGTCGTGCGGACGCGCGAGAAGCCCGGTTTCACTACCGTGGGTCGTGGCTGCCGACGGTCCTCGGGTCGAGAGCACCATCGAGGCGATAGCGAGCGAGAACCTGCTCGGTCTGAGACTCAAGCAGACTCCTTGCGCATCCGTCAGGATACGCGGCGGGGCGGCGGCCAGTCCAACCAGGCTCGACGTCGGCCCGGTACGGCGTGCAGGTCCCGGACCGCGCACGGCCCGCAACAGGTGGTGCGCGCGCTCGGTCACGGGGTTCTCGCCGCGCCGGGCCGCGAGGTCGACCAGGGCGAACAGGTCGGCCGCGCGTGCGGTGTCCAGGAGGTCGTCGCCGGCATCCGGGACGCGCTCCCGGTACGTCGCGACAACGGCGTCGGCGAACGGCGGCTGCCGGTCGAAGCGGAGCAGGTTGCCGAGGTCGGTGCCCGGCAGGCCCGCGTGCGCGTACTCCCAGTCCAGCAGCCCGGTGACCTCGCGCGACGCGGGATCCACCAGCACGTTCTTGGGGTTCAGGTCGCTGTGGACCAGGCAGGTGCGGCCGATCCGGTCCAGCACCGTCTGGGCGAGGTCCGCGACCTCCAGCAGGGCGTCGTACTCGTCGGCGGGCCAGTCCGCGAGCGCCGTGCCGCGACGGTGGGCCGCCACGAACCCGGCGAGGTCGGACTCGGGCATGCGGCTCGATGGTCAGGTCACCGTCGACGAAGAACCCGTGTCGCGGCATCGGCATGCAGGCGAGCCGCGCCAGCAGCTCACCCAGGCGCTGGCCGACCTCGACCCGCGCCTGGTCGCCGAGCTGCGGGAGCACGATGTCGAGTCGCGTGCCGGGCAGGAACGAGGTGACCAGCAGGCCCGGCGCCTGCCCGGACTCGTCGGGGCGCTGACCTCGAGCACCTCGGGCACCGGCACCAGCCCGCGCACCAGCCGGAGCACCGCGGCGTCGATCGTGCCCGCCTCGGGCCCTCGCCTGCTGCGGCTGCGCTCCCCGTAGATCCGGACGACCGTCCGCTCGCCGCCCGCGTCGGTCATGAACGTCTCGCCGCTGAAGTCCACCCGCCAGCGGGCACCAGTCCTGCGGGCACCGTCGCTCACCCGGCCGATGCTGCCCTATCGTCGGCGTCATGGCGCTCCTGGACCTCGGTCACGCTCCCCTACCGGCTGTCGGTCGCTGCCGGCCAGCACCACGCTCGCGCTCGGGCAGCCTGGTCGACCCCGAGGGCGCCGATCAGGCGCAAGGACGGGTACGCCGAGCGGCTGATGCTCGATCGATCGGCCGGGGCGGACTCGATCGACCGGCTCACCGCGGTGCTGTCCGACCCCAACGGCCCGATGCGCCTGGTCAACACAGCCACCGCGCTGGTCGACCAGGACGCGCCAGTCGGTCGGGCGCTGGCCCCCGGCGGCAGCATGGACCGGATGCTCGCGGCCGACGGGCCGCTCTACCGGATGGTCGAGGAGGGCGGCACCGTCGACCGCATCCTGTCCGAGGGCGGCGCGGTGGACCGGCTGCTCGAGGAGGGCGGGGCGCTCGACCAGCTGGTCGTCGACGACGGCCCTCTCGACCGGCTGCTGCGCAAGGAGGGAGCCCTGGACCGGGTCACCCGCAGCGGCGGCGCGTGCTCGACCGACTGCTGCAGGTCGAAGGGGGCCTGCTGGACCGACTGCTCTCGCAGGACGGCTTCGTCGAGAAGCTGGTCGCCGAGGGGGCACGCTCGACCAGCTCGTTGACGCTGGGGAGGACGCTGGAGCGCATCCAGCCCCGCCTCGAGGAGCTGATCGCCATCATTCCCGAGCTGCACGAGTCCGTGGAGACCCTGAACCGCTCGGTGGGGCCACTAGGCGATCTCGCCGACCGGCTGCCGGGGGACGGCGACGGGCTGGGCTCGAGGGCTGACGATGCGTCCGCCCAGGCGCCGGATCGTCTCCGAGGAGGAGACGCAGCGGGCGAACCGCCGCGAGTGGGACGCCTACGCCGAGGAGTACCAGGCCACGCACGGGGCCTTCCTGCGAGACGTCGGGTTCGTGTGGTGCCCTGAAGGTGTGCGAGGAGGACTCGGTCCGGGTGCTCGGCGACGACGCGGATCGCGACGTCCTCGAGATCGGCTGCGGCGCCGGCACAGTGCGCCCGCTGGCTCACTGCGCAGGGCGCCCGGCGCCGTCGGCCTGGACCTGTCCGAGGACAGCTGCGGCACGCCGACGCATCGACGCCTCGACCGGGGTCCGCGTCCCCGTGGTGTCCGGGACCGCGACCGCGCTGCCGTTCCGCGACGAGCACCTTCGACGTCGTCTTCTCGGCCTTCGGCGCCCTCCAGTTCGTGCAGGACGCCGGGCGAGCCGTCGACGAGGCGGCGCGGGTGCTGCGACCGGGCGGCAGCTTCGCGTTCTCCATCACCCACCCGATCCGCTGGATGCCTGCCCGACGACCCCACGAGCGCCGGCCTGACCGTGACCAGCTCCTACTGGGACCGCACGCCGTACGTCGAGGAGGACGACGACCGGCGGGCCGACGTACGTCGAGCACCACCGCACCCTCGGTGACTGGGTCGGGCTGCTGGCCCGCGCCGGCTTCCGGATCTCGTCCCTCCTGGAGCCCGAAGCCGGAGCAAGACGACGAGTCGAGCACAGGCAAAACA
>CAVYNX010000003.1:0-28815 GCA_963770005.1 uncultured Actinomycetota bacterium
CGCCGGGCCGTCATCGTCCTGTCCGACGTCGCCAACGACGCCGGTGACCTCGGCAGCGAGCTGCTCGCCGATCACCCGAAGGGCAACGTCATGAACCGCACCGCCACTCAGTCGGCCCCCGCACCCGCACAGGGTGGCGGCCAGGACCGGCGCAAAGACTCGCGGGCGCCTCGGATGGATCGTGGCCGGCTCGCTGGCCACCGGACTCGTCGCCGCCCTCGCCCTCGCCGTCGGCCCGTTCATCCCGGCAACGGAGAGCGCCCCGACCGGCGCCGTACTCTGCGGGTTCGCGCTCGGGTGGGCGATGCTGGCGGTGCTCTCGACTCCGGTTTCACCGATCAGCCGCAGCGCTGGGCCGCGGTTCCCGCCCGTTCATGGACTTGAGCGGTCTGGCCCTGATGGTGTTCGGTCCTGGGCCCAGGGTGCTGAACTGGGTGTGGCCACCCGCGCTCGTTGGCGCTCTCGCGGGATGTGTCGTCGCATCCGCGTCGGCTGTGTAGCCGGGCGGCCGGTGGCTGCTGTATCCGGTGGTCGCCGTGCTCGGCCCTCGCGGCGGTGGCCGGCGGCTACGAGACGGCGGGAAGAGGCCGATGACACCAACGCACCCTGCCGGGGCGGCTGGTCGACGTGGGCGGACATCGGCTGCACCTCCTGCACCGGCTCCGGCAGCCCACCGTCGTGCTCGAGACCGGCGCCGGCGAGATGTCGTCGAGCCTCGGCTGGATAACCCCCGCGGTCGCCCGTGACACGCGGGTATGCGTGTACGACCGTGCCGGCCGCGGCTGGAGCGACCCAGCCGGACACCCCCAGGACGCCGCGCGGATCGCCAACGACCTGCACACGTTCCTGATTCGCGCCACGTCCCGGGCCCTACGTCCTCGCCGGACATTCGTTCGGCGGCCTCTACACGCTCGCCTTCGCCGCCCGCCATCCCGACCAGGTCGCCGGCATGGTCTCGTCGACTCCACGGCACCGGCGTCGAGAGCCTGGGCGACCACACCGCCGACGACGCGGGCTCCCCCGACGTCGTGGGCCGGGTCTCCGGCGCTGGCTCGACCTCCGCCCGATCGGGCTGGCCCGCCTGTACGGCCCGTCGCCGCCGCCGGCCTGCCGCCCCATCCCACGACGAGGTGCGCGCCGGGAGCGCGATCCCCGGCGACATCCGTAGCACCATCGACGAGTACGTCCAGGCGGGGCATCGAGGACCAAGCCGCATCACTCAGAGACTTCGCCGGCAAGCCGCTGGTCGTCCTGACCGCCGGAAGCGGAAACGATGCGGGCTGGTCGGAGGAGCAGGACCACCTCGCCACCCTGTCGACCGACAGCGCGCACCGGGCCGTCGACGGCGCCACCCATGACCTCATCGACGACCAGGAGACACGCCACCACGACCAGCCAGGCGATCCTCGACGTCGTCGCCGCGGTCCGCAGCGCAGCCCCCCTGGAGAGGTAGCCCAGCTCCGGTGGGAGCGACAAGGCCCTCGCCCGCGTCGCCGCGGGTCGAGGGCCAGGTCGACCGTCTCAACCAGAGCGCGCCCGAAGGGATTCGAACCCCCAACCTTCTGATCCGTAGTCAGATGCTCTATCCGTTGAGCTACGGGCGCAGGTCGTCGCCGTGACCGGACACCGGAACCCGACCTACGAACCGGAACCTGACGGCCGACGACGACGCGCCAGACTACCGCCTCGCGGCGAGGGCGGCGAAATCGACGTGAGCGGTAAGGCGTACCAAGGATTTCGGCCGCCTTGCGGTCCGCACCGCACAACTTTCTGAAAGCCCTTGCAGGCGGCGGACTTTGTGACTGGATTCACGAGCGAAGGCCTCACATCGAGCGCCAAGGCCTCCGGCCGCAGCGTACGGTGACGCATCAGGCGTTCCAGCATGTGGACAAGCGAAGGCGGACCCGACATGACGACCGAGACCTCTCACACTCCCGACACGCTGGCCGGTGGCACGACGCATACCCGCCTGCAGGCCTGGGTCGGCGAGGTCGCCGCCCTCACCACCCCCGCCGAGGTCGTCTGGGTCACCGGCTCCGACAGGAGTGGACGGCTGACCGATGATCTCGTTGCGGCCGGCACATTCACCCGGCTGAAGAGCGAAAGAAGCCGAACTAGCTTCTACGCGCCTCCGACCCGAACGATGTCGCCCGGGTCGAGGACCGGACCTTCATCTGCTCGGCGAGCAGCGCGACGCCGGACCCACCAACAACTGGATGGAACCGGACGAGATGAAGGACCTCATGACCGGCCTGTACACCGGCTGATGCGCGGCCGGACCATGTATGTCGTGCCGTTCGTCATGGGGCACCTGCGACGCCGCGAACCCGAAGTTCGGCGTCGAGATCACCGACTCCGAGTACGTCGTCGCCTCGATGCGGGTGATGCCCGGCTGGGCGTCCAGGTGCTGCGCCGGATCGAGGAGCCCCAGGCCGACTACGTCCAGGGCGCTGCACTCGGTCGGTGCGCCGTTCGAACCCGGTCAGGAGGACGTCGCCTGGCCGTGCAACGACACCAAGTACATCGTCCAGTTCCCCGAGGAGCGGATGATCTGGTCTTCGGGTCCGGTTACGGCGGAAATGCGTTGCTGGGCAAGAAGTGTTACTCGCTGCGGATCGCCAGCGTGATGGCCCGGGACGAGGGCTGGCTGGCCGAGCACATGCTGATCCTGAAGCTCATCTCGCCCGAGCAGAAGGTCTACTACATCGCAGCGGCTTTCCCCAGCGCCTGCGGCAAGACCAACCTGGCGATGCTCGAGCCGACCATCCCGGGCTGGAAGGTCGAGACGCTCGGCGACGACATCGCCTGGATGCGGTTCGGCGAGGACGGTCGGCTGTATGCGGTCAACCCGGAGTACGGGTTGTTCGGGGTCGCTCCGGGGACCAACGGAAGACCAACCCCAACGCGATGCGCACCATCGAGAAGGGGAACTCGGTCTTCACCAACGTCGCGCTCACCGACGACGGCGACATCTGGTGGGAGGGCATGGCGGACGACCGCCGGCCCACGCTGATGCGACTGGAAGGGCGAGGACTGGACCCCGGACAGCGACGAGCCGTCCAGCCACCCGAACTCCGGTACTGCACGCCGATCCGCCAGTGCCCGATCCTGGCCGACGAGTACGACGACCCGCAAGGGAGTGCCGATCTCGGCGATCCTCTTCGGTGGTCGCCGCAAGACGACGATCCCGCTGGTGACCGAGTCGCGGGACTGGGTGCACGGCACGTTCATGGGTGCCACGCTCTCGTCGAGACGACCGCTGCGGCCACCGGTGAGGTCGGCGTCGTGCGCCGGGACCCGATGGCCATGCTGCCGTTCATCGGCTACAACGCCGGCGACTACTTCTCGCACTGGATCGAGGTGGGCAAGGACGCCGACGCGGCAAGCTGCCGAAGATCTTCTACGTCAACTGGTTCCGTCGGGACTACGACGGTGGGTTCCTGTGGCCCGGGTTCGGCGAGAACTCGCGGGTCCTCAAGTGGGCCATCGAGCGGATCGAGGGCAAGGCGGCCGCGGTCGAGACGCCGATCGGGCACGTCCCGACGCCGGAGTCGCTCGACATCGACGGTCTCGACATGACGCCGGGCGAGCTCAAGGCGGCGCTGGACGGTCGACGTCGACGAGTGGCGCGCGGAGATCCCGGAGATCGAGGCGTGGTTCGACAAGATCGGCGACAGCGCTGCCCACCCTGCTCCAGGTCGAGCTCGACGGGCTCAAGGCCCGGCTGGGACTCGACTGACGCATACCCGAGATACCCGAGATACCCGGGCATGACGACGCCCCCCGACCGAACCGGTCGGGGGGCGTCGGCTAAGGCGTGGTGGTCAGACCGCGGTCACGCGCTCCGCCTGCGGGCCCTTGGGGCCCTGGGTGATGTCGAACTCAACGCGCTGGGCCTCGTCGAGCGAACGGTAGCCGTTCGACTCGATGGCCGAGTAGTGAACGAACACGTCCGGTCCGCCACCGTCCTGCGCGATGAAGCCGAAGCCCTTCTCGGCGTTGAACCACTTCACGGTGCCTTGTGCCATGGGGGTAACTCTTTCCTGATTTAGCGAGGGGCCTACGGGTTCGTATGCCCTCTGGCTGCGATCTGACCCCAACGGCGTCGGGCGGGAGCCCGGGCCAAAAAGAAGGCCCGCGTGGGCGGGCCGAACTTCGTCAAGCGAGGAACTGTCACTGCAACCTCGACAACCGTAGCAGTGTTCGGTCCTGAGGCGGTACCGCGGGACCGTGCGGAAACGGCACGGCCCGTCTAGCGCGGCCCGCGTTGCTGCGGGCCGACACCCTGCTGTCCCGGTGGCACGCCGGGCTGCTGGCCGGGACCCTGTTGCTGGCCCGGTCCCTGTTGTCGGCCCGGGCCACCGCCACCGAACTGACCGTTCGGGCCACCCGGACCGAACCCCGGGCCGGAGCGCTGGTCACCGGGTGCCGCGATGCCCGACGGCGAGGCGGCGGCCGCGGCGATCGCCCCAGCACTGGTCAGCGCCAGGGCGATAGCGGCGATCGCTGCCGTCCGCCTGCCGCTCCACCGGGGGGACTCGACCGGTGCGGCGGCCACGGGCGCGTACGGGGCGTCCCGGGGCACGGTGTCCTGGATCTCCGCGGGCGGCGGCTGCGGAAGAGGCGCGGTCGGCGACGGGGGCGGGACGGTGAACCCGGGCGGCGGTGAGCCGGGTGGCTGGGCGGTCACGACAGCAGGCTGGCCTCCGCCGCTGTGACGAACCTGTGGCCCAGGTATCGGGGTGCTGGCCTCGCGCCGCCCGGCTTGACGCTGAGTCGGGCGACTTGACGCAGTGTGCACGGTGCGTCGAGTCGCTCGACGCTGCGTCAAGCCGAGTGGGTCGTGGCCGAGCGCGGGCCGACGACGCTCGCCACCACAGAGCGCCCACAGGAAAGGCATAGCATCGACACACGGCTCGCCAAGACAGCCTCGTCACAGTGAGGACATGAACACGCTCCCCGCCCGCGCCCAGAAGCTCATGCGCCCCGACGGTACCGCTCTGCGGGTGCTCGTCGTCGACGACGAGCAGACCTCACCGAGCTGCTGGCATGGCGCTGCGCTACGAGGGCTGGGAGGTCAGTCCGCCGGAACCGGATGGCCGCCGTGCGGGCGGCTCGGGAGTTCGAGCCCGACGCCGTGGTGCTCGACATGATGCTGCCGGACATGGACGGCATGGAGGTGCTGCGCCGGATGCGCGAGCTCAACCAGCGACGTCCCCGTGCTGTTCCTCACCGCGCGGGACGCGGTCGAGGACCGCATCGCCGGGCTGACCGCCGGCGGTGACGACTACGTCACCAAGCCGTTCAGCCTCGAGGAGGTCGTCGCCCGGCTGCGCGGGCTCATGCGCCGCACCGCCGTCATCGCCGCGGAGGACGAGGACTCGATCCATCGTCGTCGGCGACCTGACCCTCGACGAGGACAGCCACGAGGTCAAGCGCGGCGGAGACCCGGTCGAGCTGACCGCCACCGAGTTCGAACTGCTGCGCTACCTCATGCGCAACCCCAGCGGGTGGTGTCCAAGGCGCAGATCCTCGACCGCGTCTGGAACTACGACTTCGGCGGCCAGGCCAACGTCGTCGAGCTGTACATCTCGTACCTGCGCAAGAAGATCGACGCCGGCCGCGAGCCGATGATCCACACCATGCGAGGCGTGGGCTATGTCCTCAAGCCCGCAGGCTGAGCGGCTCCACGCGGCACCCGCGACCGCTGAGCCGCCCCGGCCGCGACACCGACGCCACGGTCGTCGCGACTCCGCCGCGCGCCCGCGCTGGGCCACGCCCGGCTCATGGACGCTGCGGAGCAAGCTCGTCGCCTCGATGCTCATCCTCTTCTTCGTCGTCAGCGTCGTCACCGGCGCTGCGACCGTGCTGTTCCTTCGCCAGGTCCTCGACGAGCCAGACCGACCAGCAGCTGATGGGCTCGATCAGCCGGATCCGCGGCTCGGCATCCCGACCGCCGGGCGCGGCGGTCCGGGCGACCAGGGGCTCATCGCCGCCCTCAGCACCGACGGGTCGTTCACCTCGAGGGGCATGCGCTGGGCCGGGACCCGGGCAGCGGGACGGAGAAGCTGAGCGACGACGTCCTCGCCACCCTGTCGGCCGCCGGGCCGGCCCCATTCCGCGACCATCCAGCTCGGCGACTCGGCGCCTACCGGGTCATGGCCCAGCAGGCGATGATCTATCTCCGGGCAGCCCGCGTACCTGGCGGTCGTCGTCGTCGGGCTCCCCCTGGCCAAGCAGAACGCGACCATCGTCAACACCGCCCTCGCGGTCGCCGGCGGGGTGCTGCTCGGGCTCGTCGGCGTCGGCATCGGCGGCATGTGGCTGGTCCGTCGGAACCTCCGGCCGCTGCGACCGCGTCGCCGCGACGGCGACCCGCGTCGCCGCACTGCCGCTGTCCGAGGGCACGGTCGACATCGGCGCGCGCGTTCCCGTCCAGGACACCGACACTCGCACCGAGGTCGGTCAGGTGGGCGCCGCGTTCAACGAGATGCTCGACCACGTCGACCACGCCCTCGACCAGCGTCAGAAGAGCGAGGAGCGGGTCCGCCAGTTCGTCGCCGACGCGAGCCACGAGCTGCGCACCCCGCTGGCCTCGATCCGCGGGTATGCGGAGCTGACCCGCCGCGAGCAGGAGCCGGTCCCGCAGGGGGTCACCTACGCGATCGGGCGGGTCGAGTCCGAGGCGATCCGGATGACCGCGCTGGTCGACGACCTGCTGCTGCTCGCCCGCCTCGACGCGGGCCGGCCGCTCGACCACGAGACCGTCGACCTCACCGAGATGGTGGTCAACGCGGTCAGCGACGCGCACGCCGCCTCCCCCGACCACGGCTGGCAGCTCGACCTGCCCGACGAGCCGGTCGAGGTCCAGGGCGACCCGGCGCGGCTGCACCAGATCGTCGCCAACCTGCTGGGCAACGCCCGTACGCATACCGCGCCCGGCACCGTCGTGCGGACGAGCATCGTGCCCGGCGACGGTCAGGTCCGGCTGGCGGTGCGCGACAACGGTCCGGGGGTACCGAAGGAGCTCCAGCCCGACGTCTTCCAGCGGTTCGCGCGCGGTGACACCTCACGCAACCGGGCCGCCGGCAGCACCGGACTCGGCCTGTCCATCGTCGCGGCCGTCGCGCAGGCCCATGGTGGGTCCGTCGCCCTCGACAGCGAGCCCGGCGACACCACCTTCACCGTCCTGCTCCCCGCCTGACGGCCGGGAGCGGTCCGGCCGCAGTCGCGCATACAGGAGGACGGCCGGGCTGAGCACCACCGCGCTCGCGACGAGGGCGGTCGAGGTGCTCGTCCGGTTGGCGAGCGCGCCGAGCGGCGGGCCGCCGACGACCTGACCGACGGCGTCGAGCTGTGAGGTCATCGAGATGACTGTCGCGCGCGTGCCGGAGTCCAGGTTCCGGTTCAGCCAGGCCGAGCGGATCGGCGCCGCGAGCGCCTCCGCCGCACTGCGTCCCCACAGCGCGGCGAGCACGAGCCAGATGCTGCCGCCCAGGGCGACCGCCAGGACGAAGACCACCTGGAGTCCGACCAGCGAGGCGAGCAGCCAGGTCGGGTGCTCGGCCCGGACCAGCCGTCGCGCCGCCCGGTTGACGACCAGGGAGACGACGAGCGACACCAGCGTGCCGGCGAGCGCGATCGCCGTGAACCACACCACGGCGCCGTCGAACCCGGCGACGTCCGGCAACGTGAACGACTCCAGCACCCGAACCGTCCAGAGCCGGTCGAAGGCCTCACTGGCCAGGCCCACCACCAGGGTGACCAGCGCGATGGTCCGGACCACCGGACGACGGCGAGCCACCCGCAGACCCTCCCGAGCGGTCCCAAACAGGTGCCGGAACGTGTCACGCTCCGCCGCCGGGGTCCGGTGGAAGTGCTCCTCGGGCATGACGAGCAGCAGCACCACGGCCAGGACGAGCAGGCCGACGCCGGACGCGGCGACCGGGACGCCCAGACCGAGCAGCCCCAGACCGCCGGCGGCCAGCGTGGCGGCCACCGTGAGAGCGAGAGCGATCTGCGTCTCCCGGGTGAACACCGGGCCGACGGCGTCCTCACCGATCTCGTCGGCGAGCCACGCCTGGTCGGCGCCGGACAGGAAGGTCGACCCGGTGCCCCACACCACCTGGGCGACGAGCACCGCGGCGAAGGTCGGGACGAGGCCCTGGAGCAGCATCCCGGCCCCCAGGAGCAACACCCCGATGACCACCGAGAGGCGGCGGCTGTAGAGGTCGGCGACCACGCCGGTCGGGATCTCGAAGAGGAAGCAGGTGACCTCGAGGACGGTCCCGACCAGCACCAGCTGCAGCGGGCTGAGTCCGACGACGGTGACGTAGTAGACCTGGTTGAGGGTGAAGGCGAGGACGAGGAAGAACGACGTCCCGCCGCCGAGCAGGTAGTAGACGGCGTGGGGACGGGCCGGTCGCCACGGCCGCCACAACAGACGAGTGAGCATGGGAGTTCCTGACAGGGTCCAGACGGGTCAACGGACAGGCGTTGCGTGCTGCCTACCGAGCGGACCGGGCCGCCTCGAGGGCGCGCCAGAACCAGGGTTCGCGCGGGAGCACGTCGTCAGGAAGTGGTTGTCATCCCTTCCAGGGTAGAACCGAGAACCCACCGGCGGCCAGCGGATAAAGGGCTGGCCGAGGGAACGCGGGACACGCCACTCTGGTCGGCATGGTCACCCTGCACATCGCCGCTCTCGACGTCGACGACCCGTCCGACGCCCAGCGGGTGGTCGACGTGTTCGCGGCCGCCGACGCGGTCGACCGGCCGTGGCACCCGGGGTACCCCGCGGCCGAGGTCCAGGTCCTGGCCACGCACGGCTGGGACGGCGACCCCGAGCTGTTCTTCCTGGGCCGCGACGCCGACGGGACCCTCGTCGCCGCCGGCTCGGCGGTCCTGCCCACGCGCGACAACCTCAACGCCGCACTGGTCGGGCGGACGCGTCGTTCCCGACCACCGCGGGCAGGGGATCGGCTCCGCGTTCTACGACCACCTCGAGGGGGTCGCGGCCGCGGCCGGCCGGACGCGGTTCTTCACCGGCGGCCCCGAGTCCGACGCGGGACGCCGGTTCGCCGAGAGCCGCGGGTATGCGGTCGCCTCGGTGGGGATGACCCGGCGGGTGGACCTCGGCGGAGGTGTCCGCGGAGGCGGTCCAGGCGGCGTACGACGAGGCCGAGCCCCACGCCCGGGAGTACGAGCTGGTCCGGCTCGCCGGACCCCTGCCGGCGGAGCTGATGGAGGCGTACGTCGACACGGTGTCCGCCATCAACGACGCGCCGCTGGACGACCTGGACATCGACGACGAGGTCTACGACGCCGACCGGGTCCGGGCGTACGAGCAGGCCCAGCTGTTGAGCGGACACCGGCTCTACCGGGTGCTGGCGCGGCACCGCGGACACCGGCGCGGTCGCCGGGCATACCGTCGTCGCCGTCGAGACCGAGCGGCCGCACCTCGGCGACCAGCACGACACGACCGTCGTCGGCGCGCACCGTGGCCATCGGCTCGGGCTGCTGCTCAAGGCCGACATGATGCGGTGGCTGCGCGAGGTCGAACCCGCCCTCCGACGGGTCACCACGCAGAACGCGGCCTCCAACGCCCACATGATCGCCGTGAACGAGCGGCTCGGGTACCGAGTGATGGGCCGCTCCACGGAGTACCAGCGCGACCTGCCCGACCCCGCGGCGGCCTCATCGCGAGGTGCTGGCAGCGTCACAGGAACCGCATAGCCACACTCGGGATCGTCGTCGACATGAACTCGACGACCCTGACTCGTTCAATGCTGGAGTCGCCCGCCGCCACCGCGCCCGCCCGTGGTGCCGGCCGGGCCCAGCGCCTCTGGCGCGGGTCGCCGGCGGACCCGGCGTGGGCCCGTCCCGCCCTCCTCGGCCTGCTGGTCGCGACGGCGGCCTTCTACCTCTACAACCTGACCGCGAGCGGGTGGGCGAACTCGTTCTACTCCGCCGCGGTGCAGGCCGGCTCCGCCGACTGGCAGGCCTTCTTCTTCGGCTCCTCGGACGCGGCGAACTCGATCACCGTCGACAAGCCCCCGGCCTCGCTGTGGATCATGGCCCTCTCGGTCAAGGTCTTCGGGCTGAGCTCCTTCGCGATCCTCTTCCCCCAGGTCGTCATGGGCGTCGCGAGCGTCGGGGTCCTCTACGCGACGGTCAAGAAGAACTTCGGCGCTCGGGCCGGCCTCATCGCCGGCGCCGTCCTCGCGCTGACGCCCGTCGCGGTGCTGATGTTCCGGTTCAACAACCCGGACGCCCTGCTCACCTTCCTCATGGTGCTGGCCGCCTGGGCGACGATGAAGTCGATCGAGAAGACCTCGCCGAAGTGGTTCATGGTCGTCGGCGTCTTCATCGGCCTGGCCTTCCTCACCAAGACCCTCCAGGCGTTCCTCGTCGTGCCGGGGTTCGCGCTGGCCTACCTCGTCGCGGCCAAGACCTCGCTGCCGAAGCGGATCTGGCACGTCGTCCTCGGCGGGCTCTCGATCGTCCTCTCGGCCGGCTGGTGGGTCGCCATCGTCGAGCTCCTGCCGGCGAGCATGCGGCCCTACATCGGTGGCTCCCAGAGCAACTCGTTCCTCGAGCTGACCTTCGGCTACAACGGGCTCGGCCGGATCACCGGTGACGAGACCGGTCGGTCGGCGGTGGCGGCGGTGGCGGCGGCAACTGGGGCGCGACCGGTCTGGGCCGGATGTTCAACGCCGAGATCGGCGGCCAGATCTCCTGGCTCATCCCGGCCGCCCTGATCCTGCTCGCCGCGGGCCTCTACTTCCGCGGCCGCCGGCCGCGGACCGACACCCGGCGCGCCGCATACCTCGTCTGGGGTGCCTGGCTCCTCGTCACGGGCCTCACCTTCTCGCCTGATGGCCGGCATCTTCCACGCGTACTACACCGTCGCGCTCGCGCCGGCCGTCGCCGCCCTCGTCGGGATGGGCGCCGCGGAGGCGTGGGAGCGCCGGGACAGCGCCGTGGGCGCGATCACGCTGGCCGTGGCGACCGCCGCGACCTCGGTGTGGGGCTTCGTGCTCCTCTCCCGGACGGTCGAGTGGAACTCCTGGCTGCGCATCGTCGTCCTCGCGGTCGGTCTCGTGGCGGCGCTGGGGTTCCTCGTCCTCGGGCGGATCCACCGCCGGGCCGTCCCCGTGGTCGTCGGCGCCGCCCTGTTCGCCGCGCTCCTCGGTCCGGCGGCCTACTCGGTCCAGACCGTCGCCACCGGGCACTCCGGGTCGATCGTCGACGCCGGTCCCACGGTGGCCGGTGGCACGGGTGGTCCCGGCGGCGGTGGCGGGCTCGCGGTGGGCAGGCCCCGGCGGTGCGACCGGGCCAGGCGCCCGGCGGCGCGACCCAGGGCCAGGCGCCCGGCGGGCGCGACCCAGGGTCGCGGCGGCGGAGGGGCATGGGTGGGCTGCTCGACGCCTCGACCCCGAGCACGGCGGTGGTCTCGGCCCTGTCGGCCGACGCGGACCAGTACACGTGGGTCGCCGCGGCGATCGGCTCGCAGAACGCCGCGGGCCTCCAGCTCGGCACCCAGCTGCCGGTGATGGCCATCGGCGGGTTCAACGGCAGCGACCCGTCACCGACGCTCGCGCAGTTCCAGGCCTACGTGCAGGCCGGGAAGATCCACTACTTCCTCGGCGGCGGTGGGTTCGGCGGCGGCCAGAACGGCGGCAGCAACGTCTCGTCGCAGATCTCCTCGTGGGTCCAGCAGAACTTCACCGCGGTGACCATCGGGGGCTCCACGTTCTACGACCTGACCCAGCCCGCCTCCGGAGCCACGGGCGCCACCAGCAGCAGCACGGGGACGGTGTGACGTGGCCGCGGTCGTGGTGACGCCCCTGGAGTCCTCCGGCACCGCGCTGGCCCGCCACGGGTTCCGCGGCCAGGTCGCCCGGTTCGCCGTCATCGGCGCCGGCAGCACCGTCCTCCACCTGGGCCTGCTGGCCGTCCTGACCGGCTCGCTGGGCGTCCAGGTGGCCAACCTGGTCGGACTCGTGGTCTCGACCGTCGCCAACACGGCGGCCAACCGGGCGTGGACGTTCCAGGTCCGGGGTCGCGAGCAGATGGGCCGGCAGCACCTCCAGGCCCTGGTGGTGTTCGCGATCACCTGGGCGTGCAGCAGTGCCGCGCTCGAGCTGCTCGCCATCGCGTGGCCGCACGCCTCGACCCTCACCACCGTGGCCGTGGTCGGCCTGGCCAACGCCGTCTCGACGGTGGCCCGGTTCACGGCGATGCGCGGGTGGATCTTCCGGTCGCGGGCGTAGGCGTGGAGCCGCTGCCGGAACCGGCTCTGGCCACGGGGACCCGTCGGCCGAGCCGGTTGACCCGCGGAGGCGGCGGGATTTGAACCCGCGAGGGGTGTTATCCCCAACCCGCTTAGCAGGCGGGCGCACTAGGCCACTATGCGACGCCTCCAGCTCGGCCCACCGACAGACCGATGAGCCAGCACAGGCTACCGGGGGCGGCAGGATTGCCCCAAACGGGTGGCTCCGCACCTGTGGTGGAGCCCACACGCGCGCATGCAACCTTTCAGCGCGCCGAAACGTACATCACCTGGGGGCCAAGTTCGACAGGTATGCTCGCCCGCCGTAAGACGAATTGCCTGCGGGAAGGTGTGCATGGCGGAGCAGACTGACGTCCGCCCGGTCGGGGCGCGGACGCGTCGCCGCCGGCACGTGCGTCGCCAGACCCGCCGGTCGCTGATCCACACGACCCTGGCGCTGGTTCCGGGCGCCGGTCTCCTCGGCACGCGGTACCGCCGGCTGGGGTGGGTCATGCTCGGCCTGCTGGCCGCGATGGTCATCGTCGTGGCCCTCTTCGTGCTGGCCAAGGGCGCCGTCTCGGCCGCCCTCAACGTCGCCGTGCGGCCCGACGCCCTGCTCGCCGTCGCGGGCCTGACCGTCGTCGGCGGGCTGGTCTGGATCTTCTCGATCATCCTCACCCACCGCGGCACGGCGCCCGACCGCGTCGACGGCAGCAACCCGTGGGGCCTGCGCCTCTTCACCGCCTTCATCTGCCTGCTGGTGGCGATCCCGGCGTTCCAGGTGGCGCGCTACTCGCTCATCCAGCGCGACGTCGTCAGCACGGTGTTCACCGGGCCGGCCGTGGGCGGCCTCACCCCGTCGGCCCTGCAGACCGCGACCCCCGAGGCCCAGGCGTCCGACCCCTGGGCGGACGTGGACCGCGTCAACCTGCTGCTCCTCGGATCGGACGCCGGCAACGACCGCGAGGGCACGCGCACCGACTCGATGGTCGAGGTGAGCATCGACCCGCAGACCGGCAACGCGGTGCTCATCAGCATCCCGCGCAGCCTGGAGCGGGCGCCGTTCCCGGCGAGCAACCCGCTGCACAAGCTCTACCCCAACGGCTACTACTGCCCCGGCGCGAAGCCCGGCGACGAGTGCCTCATCAACGCGATCTGGTCGGTGGCCGAGGAGAACAAGGCCCTGTTCAAGAACGACCCGAACCCCGGTCTCACGTCGATCCGCGACGTCATCGGCGAGGTCACCGGGCTCCACGTGGACTACTCCACGGTGATCGACCTGGCCGGGTTCCAGAAGCTCGTCGACGCCATGGGCGGCGTGACGGTCAACGTCACCGAGCGGCTGCCGATCGAGGGGTACCACACCAGCAGCGGCGGGGTCGCCGGCATCGAGGGCTACATCGAGCCCGGCCGCCAGACCCTCGACGGGTACCACGCCCTCTGGTATGCGCGTTCCCGGCTGCTGTCCGACGACTTCTCGCGGATGCGCCGGCAGCGGTGCCTCATCGGTGCGGTGCTCGACCAGGTCAACCCGGTCAACATGCTGCGTCAGTACCCGCAGCTGGCCCAGGTCGCCAAGGAGAACATCGCGACCGACATCCCGGTGGCGCAGCTGCCGGCGTGGGTCGACCTCGTCCAGCGGATCCAGAAGGGCTCGATCACCTCGCTGACCTTCACGTCCGACAACATCAGCCCGGCGAACCCGAACTACCCGAAGATGCGCGAGATGGTGCAGACCGCCATCAAGCCGCCCGAGGCCACGACCACGCCCGAGCCCGTCGACCACGACGCGCTCCCCCGACCTCCACCAAGACCACCTCACCGAAGTCGTCGAAGAGCACGACGTCCAGCCCGACGACGACGCCGACCGTCGCCGGCGGGGTCGTCGACGTCCGCAACGCCTGCTGAGGCGGCGCCGCGCCGGATGTCGGCGCTGCTAGAAGCAACAAGCCCCCGGACGCGAGGTCCGGGGGCTGGTCACTGTGGTGGGCCGTCAGCCCGCCACGACGAGTTCAGAGAGGCCGAACGGCGTCGGCCTGGGGACCCTTGGGTCCCTGGGTGACCTCGAACTCCACTCGCTGCGCCTCATCGAGGCTGCGGTAGCCGTTGGACTGGATCGCGGAGTAGTGCACGAAGACGTCGGGACCGCCGCCGTCCTGCGCAATGAATCCGAAACCCTTCTCGGCGTTGAACCACTTCACGGTGCCCTGAGCCATCTGGGTAACTACTTCTTTCTGTCTGGCCGAGGACGTGCACACCTCGCGCACGTCCGGCTGCCGTCGTGCCCCGGAGGAACGCGCTCCGGCTCCCGAGACAAGCAAGGCCCGCCACATCTCTGCAGCGGGCCGACTTCTTCGACGAGCGAGGAACTTGCAACTGCAACCGGCAGAAACCTAGCAGAGCGAATGCCCGTGTGGCGGCTCGGAATGCGCGACTTTTCAGGGCTCCCGACGTGACGCCCCGGACGGCCAGTCGCGGGGCCCGATCGCCCCGGATCGTGGCCACCATGTCGACGGTGCGCCGGGTCGCTCGCACGTCGTGCGCGCGGAAGACGGTGGCGCCCAACCAGCCGGCGACGGCGGTCGCCGCGAGGCTTCCCTCGAGGCGCTCGTCGGCCGGCAAGTCCAGACTCTCGCCGACGAAATCCTTGCGGGACAACGCTTGTAGGACCGGAAATCCGAGCGCGACGACGTCCGAGGTGTGGCGAAGCACCTGCAACGAGTGCGCCGTGGTCTTGCCGAAGTCAAGGGTGGGGTCGACGAGGATGCGCTCCCGCGGCACCCCGCGGCGAGCGCTGCCGTCGGCCCCGCGCCGCAGGGTCGCGACGACGTCGCGCACGACGTCGAGCGGGTCGGGTCCGTAGCTGACGTCGACGGGGTCGGTGCGGGGCGGCAGGCCACCGGTATGCGACACGACGACACCGGCGCCCAGCTCGGCGGCGACGCGCCACGAGCTCGGGGTCGTGCCCCGCCCACGTGTCGTTGACGAGGTCGATGCCGACCGGTGCGCGCGGCCCGCGCGACCTCCGACCGCCAGGTGTCGAGACTCAAGGCCAGGTCGGGGTATGCGGCGCGGGCCCGCTCGAGGAACGGCAGGACGCGGTCGATCTCCTGGGCCGCGGACACCGGCTCGCCCTCCTGGCCGGCGCGGACCCCGCCGACGTCGACGATGTCGGCGCCCTGCTCGACGGCCGCGTCGAGAGCGCGCAGCGCGGAGTCGAGGTCGGCGTGCCGGTTGCCGGCGAAGAAGGAGTCGGTCGGTGCGGTTGACGATGGCCATGACCGCGGGGCGACCCGCGTCGAACACCCGCCCGCGCAGCACGAGGGCGGCCGGCTGCGCGGAAGGGTCAGCTCGACGACGGGGCGACTCACCCAGCCATGCTGTCACCCGGCCGTGGGGCGTCCTGGAAGGGGTTGGGGATGGCGTCGAGCAGCCGCCGGGTGTAGTCGTCCTGCGGCTGGCGGATCACCCGCAGCGACGGTCCGGCCTCGACGACCTGGCCGTCGTTGAGGACGATGACCTCGTCCGAGAGCATCCGCGCGCTGAGCAGGTCGTGGGTGATGTAGAGGATGCCGACGTCGCTGGTCGTGGACGAGGTTGTTGAGCAGCTCGAGGATCTCGGCGCGGATGGAGACGTCGAGGCTGGAGATCGGCTCGTCGGCGACGATGAGCTCGGGCTGGGCGGCGAGGGCCCGGGCGATGACGACGCGTTGCCGCTGGCCGCCGGAGAGCTCGTAGGCGAACCGGTTGCGGTACCGCGACGGCGGAGTGAGGGCAACGGTCTCCAGCAGCTCGTCCACCCGGTCCTGCGCGGCCTTGCCCTTGCAGGCCCTGGTGGTTGGCCAGCGGCCGGGCCAGCGTGTAGCCGAGGGTCTTGCTCGGGTTGAGCGAGGAGTACGGGTCCTGGAACACCATCTGCACGTGCCGGCGGTACCGCCGGAGCGCCCGGCCGCGGAACTTCGCGACCTCCTGCTCGCCCTCGTTGCCGTGGAACACGATCCGGCCGCTGGTCGGGCTCTCGACCCCGGTGATCATCCGGGCCAGCGTCGACTTGCCACTGCCGCTCTGGCCGACCAGGGCGGTGACCTCGCCCTTGCGCAGGACGAAGCTGACGTCGCGCGACGCCTCGGTGCGGCTCACCGTCAGACCGCGCCGCCGCTCGTAGGTCTTGCTGACGTTCTCGACGCTGAGCAGCACCGCGCTGTCGCATGGCCTCGCGGGAGTCCTCGACCGACTTGACGAACTGCGGCCCGGCGAAGGTCCTCGGTCGGGGCACCGACCTCCTCCGCTCCGTCGCCGCCGAGGTGCTGCAGCACCGCGACGTGGCAGGCCACCCGGGCGTCGCCGATGGCGGTCAGCGGCGGGTCGACGGTGAGGCAGCGGTCGATCTTCTCCGGGCACCGGGGGGCGAACGGGCAGCCCGACCGACGGCTGGCTCAGGTCCGGCGGCCGGCCGGGCACGTAGGTGATCCGGACGGTCTCGGCCCTCGGGTCGCCGTAGGAACCCGAGCAGACCCTTGGTGTACGGGTGCAGCGGGCTGCCGCACGACGTCGGCCGCGCTCTGCTCCTCGACCACCTCACCGGCGTACATGACGAGGATGCGGTCGGAGAGGTCGAGCACGGTGCCGATGTCGTGGCTGATGAACAGGACGGCGAAGCCCTTGTCCTGCTGCAGCGCTCGGACGTTCTCGAGGATCTCGTGCTGGACGACGACGTCGAGCCCGGTGGTCGGCTCGTCGAGCAGCACGAAGCGCGGCTCGAGGGCCAGCGCGAGCGCGAGGTTCACCCGCTGCTTCATGCCGCCGGACAGCTCGTGGGGGAACGACGTGACGAACCGCGGGTCGATCCGGACCATCTCGAACAGCTCGTCGATCGCGCCGCCGGACGGCGGCACCCTGAGGTCGCTGTGGTACTCGATGACGTCGCGGAACTGGTTCTCGATGCGCACCACGGGGTTCAACGAGTTCATGCTGCTCTGGAACACCGTGGAGATGTCCCGCCAGCGCATGGCCCTCAGCTCGTCCTGGCTGAGCGTCGGTGACGTCGATGCCGTCGAAGGTGATCGAGCCGCCGCTGATCCGACCGGGCTTCTCGAGGAGGCGCAGCACCGCTGTCGCCGAGCGTGGTCTTGCCACTGCCGGACTCGCCGATGAGGCCGATGAACTCGCCGGTGTCCAGGGACACGGAGACGTCCTGGACCGCCGTGATCGCGGTGCCGCGTTTGGGCTCGTACCGGACGGACAGGTCCTTGACCTCGAGCAGTGCCACGTCAGTCCTCCCGGAGGTGCGGGTTGCTCAGCAGGTCGACGCCGAAGTTCACGAAGCTCAGCGCGGTGATGAGGATGGCCAGGGCCAGGCCGGGAGCGAACAGCCAGAGGAACAGGCCCTGGGCGATGGCGCCCTGGGCGTTGGCCTGGTAGAGGATCGTGCCCCACGAGACCGACTGCGAGTCGCCGAGACCGAGGACGGCGAGACCGGCCTCGGCGCCGATGGCCCCGGTCGCCGCCCCGACGAAGCTGGCCGCCACCAGCGACGTCATGTTGGGCATGATCTCCCGGAACACGATCCGGAAGGTCCCCTCGCCGGCGAACTTGGCGGCCGTGACGAAGTCGCGGTTGCGCAGGGTGATGATCTGGGCGCGTTTCGCCCGCGCCGCGCCGGCCCACGACGTGATCGCGATGACGCCGATGATGAGGGCGACGCCGCGGACCTCCGAGTAGGAGACGATGCGTGATGATCAGGGGCAGCGCCGGGATCACGAGGGCGACGTTGGTGAAGAACGACAGGACGTCGTCGAGGATCGTCCCCTCCGCGTAGCCCGAGATCATGCCGATGACGAGGGCGAGGGCGGTGGCCAGCAGCCCACCGAACAGCCCGACGATCAACGAGACCCGGGTCCCGTAGATCAGCTGCGAGGCGATGTCCTGACCCGAGGTGTTGGTGCCGAGCCAGTTGCTCGCCGCTCGCGCTCGCCAGTGGCGTCGAAGCTGGAGTCCGACGGGTCGTAGGGGGCGATGAGCGGGGCGAAGATCGCGACCAGCACGTAGAGCCCGACGAGGATGATGCCGACCCGCGCCTTCTTGCTGCTCCAGACGACCTCGTACCACCGCTCGGGGCGCTCGCCGGTGCCGACCTCCTGGACCGCCTCCTCCTGGCCGGGCTCGCCCTCGGCCATGTAGTCCGTCGTCGGGACTGTGGTCATCCTTCGGCCCTCCTGGCCCGCGGGTCGAGCACGCCGTAGAGCAGGTCGGCGACGAGGTTCGCGATCAGCACCGCGGTGGTCGTCAGCAGCAACAGCGCCTGCAGCAGCGGGTAGTCCTTGTTCTCGACCGCCTCGCCCATCAGCCGTCCGAGGCCGGGGTAGTCGAAGACCGTCTCGACGAGGATCGCCCCGCCGAGCACTCCACCGAGGGCGAGCGCGAACCCGGTGACGCTGGGCAGCAGCGCGTTGCGCGCCGCATACCGCAGCGCGACCGTGCGGTCGGACAGGCCCTTGGCCTTGGCCAGCCGGATGTAGTCCTCGCCGAGGTTCATGATCATCGTGTTGCGCATCCCGAGGATCCACCCGATCGGCGTGATGATGAGCAGCGAGATGGCCGGCAGCATCATGTGCTGGAAGGCGTCCTGGATGAAGGGGAGGTTCCAGCCCGGGCTCGGTGCTGGAGTAGCCACCCGAGGTGGGGAAGATGCCGATCGTGTAGCCGAACACGTAGAGCAGCAGCAGGGCGATCCAGAACGGGTTGATCGTGCCGATGAACGTCGAGCCGAGCGTCACGACGGTGTCGAACCGGGTGTTGCGCCGCCACGCGGCGTAGGCGCCGAGGACGACCCCGAGCACGAACGACAGCACCTGCGTGACCGTGACGAGGATCAGCGTCCAGGGCAGGGCCTGGCCGATCACCTCGGTGACCGAGTAGGGGAAGTACGTGTAGGACAGCCCGAGGTTGCCGTGGAACAGCTGGCCCAGGTAGCCGACGTACTGGTCCCAGAGCGACCCCGTCGGCGTGCCCAGCATCGCGCGCACCGCCTGCACCTGGGCCGGGTCCAGCTGCTGGTCCTTGCTGGTCAGGCGCTTGACCATGATCTCGGCGGGGTCCCCCGGGGCGAACCGCGGGATGAGGAAGTTGAGCGTGACGACCGCCCACAACGTGGCCAGGAAGAACCCGACCTTCCGCGCGAAGTACTTCACCGACGCCTACTTCGGGGGCGTGAGGTGGGTGATGATCAGCAGCTTGTCGTCCGACGGGTTGCCGTACGGGTCCTGCTCGCTCGGCCAGCCGACCGCCTTGTCGGTGCGGTAGAGGATGCGGCTCGGGGCGTAGATCAGCGGCGGTCACCGGGAACTGCTTCATCATGATGTCGACCAGCTGCCCGGTGAGCGCCTTCTGCTCGGCCTTGTCGGTGGTCTGGTCGAGCTTGGTGACGACCGCCTGCGAGGCCGGGTCGCTCCAGCGCTCGACGTTGGCCTTGATGTCGGCGTCGGTGGGGATGTTCTGGTTGGACAGCTTCGCCGCCGAGGCCACGGGCGATGTCGCAGCCGCCGTAGGTGAAGTCGAACAGCATCTGGAAGTCGCCGGACTTCTTCGCCGCGTCGGCGCGCGTCGGGGGAGACCTGGGTGACCTTGGCGTCGAGACCCGCCGCGACGAGGCCGGCCACCACGACGTCGGCGAGCGCCTGGAAGTCGATGAACCCGGCCTGCACCGTGAAGCTCAGCGGCAGCGGGCTGCCGTCGGGGTTGGTGCGCTTGCCGTCGGCGCCCTTCTTGTAGCCCGCCGCGTCGAGCAGCGAGTTGGCCTTGGCCACGTCGAAGGGGAGGATCGTCGCGTTGTCCGCCGGCGTAGCTCGACGGCAGCAGGTCGGCCATGAACGGCAGCTTGAGGCCGGACTGGCTGGCCGGCTTCATGATCCCGTAGGTCGCCTTGGTGGACATCTCGTCCTTGTTCATGGCGTAGGAGATGGCCTCGCGGAACTTCGCGTCGGTGAACGGCGCCTTGGTGGTGTTGCCGCTCAGCACGGTGGCACCGTTCGGCGCGTACCAGAAGTGGTTGTTCTTGGCGTCGGCCTCGACGAAGGTCTTCTGCGGGTTGGGGATCTCGCCCCAGTAGGCGTCGAGCTCGCCGGACCGCAGCTTCAGCGCCGCCTGGGCGGCGTCGAAGTTGCCCTCGAGGACGAGCTTCTGCACCTTGATCTTGTCGGCCTGCCAGTAGTCGTCACGGCGGGCCAGCGTCAGGCGGCGGCCGTTGTAGCTCTCGACCTTGAACGGGCCGGTCCCGACCCCGTCCTTGTCGACGTACTTCGTCGGGTCGCCCACCGCGCCGTAGATGTGCTCGGGCAGGATCTTGGTCTCGATGATCCCCTGGTACTTGCCGATGGCCGGGCCACCGAAGGTGAGGACCACCTGGTTGCCACTTGGCCTCGACCGAGGTGGCCTTCGACCCGAAGGTGTCGGTCCACACGCCGGCCTTGTCGGCGGCCGGGAACTGCTTGCCGGCGTTGAACGTGAACGCGACGTCCTTGGCGGTGAACGGCTGGCCGTCGCTCCACTTCACGCCGTCGCGGATGTCGAGGGTGAGCTTGTTGTTGCCCTCCCACGTGGCCTTGGTGGCCAGCCACGGGCTCTCCTGGCAGGAGATGTTGTTGCGCACGATCAGCGGCTCGTAGAGCCAGGTCGTCGTCAGCGGCTTGGCGGCGAGGGGGTTGTAGTTGACCAGGCCACCGGCGCTGGCGTCCACCTCGGCCGGGAAGGTCAGCTGGGCGACCATGCCGCCGGCACCGGACCCACCCGTGGCACCCCCACTGTTGGCGCCCCCACCGAGGCTGCCGCCGCAGGCGGTCAGGGCCAGCACAGAGGCGGTGACACCTCCGACAACAACGGCGTTCCTCCAGGCCATGACCGCTCCTTTGCGGCTCGGGTGACGGCCGGTATTCGGACGTCACGGCTGCCCCCCGTAGGGACAGACAAGCGTCCTGGACCTGTTTGCGCAACCCGACGCCGGGTAACGAGTTTGCTTTCGGTCTCAGCAACCGAGACGAGCCGGCCCGGCCGGCAACCGGCTATCGGTCCGCCTCGGCGATGTGGTTCGCTGATCCGATGAGCGCGTCCTCGACGACGAGAGAAGCGCACACGTCGGATGACGCGTGCGTGAACTCCGTTGGGACGCAAGCGCTTTTCACTGAAGGCGGCGCGCTCACGCATCTCGAGTCGGACGGTGTGAGCGTCCTGCAGTACCCGGCCAGCGAGCTGGAGGACGGTCTCGCGCGACTGGTGGTCCGGCGCCGCGACGTCGCCGGCACCCCGTTCGTCTCGCTGTTCGGACAGAACGCGCTGGGCCGGGTCGAGCGCACCGACGACGGGGTCGCCGTGGGCCTCGACTGGGGCGACCTGCGTCATCACCGCGTCGTTCCGGCTCGCCCCCGACCGCGCCGCGTGGTTCTGGGACTGCCGCGTCACCAACCGGTCGAGCGAGCCGGTCGTCGTCGACGTGCTGCACACCCAGGACGTGGCCCTCGCGGACCGCGCGGCGGTGCGCACCAACGAGTACTACGTCAGCCAGTACCTCGACGTCACCCCGCTCGCCGTCCCGGACCACGGCGTGGCGCTGGCCGTCCGGCAGAACATGCCCGGGGACCGCGCGCCGTGGGCGCTGTTCGGGGCCCTCGACCGGGCCGAGCGGTGGTGCACGGACGCCCTCCAGCTGGTGCGCGCCGGTGGCCTCGGCGCCGACCTCCCCGGCCAGCGCCTCCAGCACGAGCACACGATGGTCGGGCTGCAGACGCCCGCGTACCCGCTCGCGCCCGGTGGGTCGGTGAGACCGGCTTCTACGGGCTGACGCTCCCGGACCATCCCGCAGCGACGACACGAGGACGACGTCCGCTTCGCCCGGGAGGCGCTCGGCGCCCACACCGCGATGCGCGCATCCGAACCCCGCCGAGCCCGGGCCGCTGCCCGGTCGCTCGCTGTTCAGCGACGGCGCCGGACCACCCGGCGCTGCCGATCGACGAGGACCGCCTCCACGAGCTGGTCGGCACGCCCGCGGCGTGGACCGAGGTGGAGCGCGACGGCGACGTCCTGCTCTCCGCCCGGACCGGCCCCGACGGCCACCTCGTGACGGCGGCGAAGCAGGCCGTCGTGCTGCGTCCGCACGGTCACATCCTCCGGACCGGCTCGGCGTGGACGCCCGACGAGCGGTCGGTCACGACGACGGCGTGGATGGACGGCGGGTTCCACACCCAGGTGACGCAGGGCCACGTCGCGCGAGGGCGCGGTGCTGTCGCTGCGCCGGTCGTACCTCGGCCTGTTCGCCGCGCACGGCCTGCGCGTCTTCGTGGCGCCGGACGCCGACCCGGAGGAGTGGCGGCTGTTGGCGCGGCCCTCGGCCTGGTGGGTCTCGTCCAGGAGTGCCGCTGGTGGTACGCGTCGGAGGACGCGCTGCTCGAGGTCACCAGCACCGCCCGGACCGACCGCCATGCCCTCCGGCTCGAGCCTCCGGGTCCTCCGCGGACCTCCGGTGCGGTGGCGGGCGGCCCTGCACGTCGCCCTGGGCGGCGACGACGGCGCCGACCGCGCGCCGCCGCGGGTCGGCGTCGACGACGACGGGGCCACGCTGTCGCCGCCCGCCGGCAGCGACCCGCGAGCAGACCTACCCCGGCGGCACGGTGCGGCTCGACTGGGCGGCCGGTACGACGTACGCACGTCGGCCGGGACGAGGCGCTCTTCGCCGACGGGCGGTCGCGCGACCTGCCGTGGCTGGTCGCGACCACCGGGCCGGCACCGACGTGGTCGCTGGACATCACGCCCCACCTCGTCGCCGACACCGACGGTCCGGACTCCCCGGCGGCCGGGAGCGACGGCTCGTCTGGGCGCGACGCCACGGCGCCGGTACGCCTGACCGTCCCCGCGGGCGGTGACGCCGAGCTCGGCCGGCTCGACGCGGTCCTGCCGTGGTTCACCCACGACGCCCTGGTCCACTACCTGTCGCCGCGCGGGCTCGAGCAGTACACCGGCGGCGGCTGGGGCACCCGCGACGTCAGCCAGGGTCCGGTCGGCCTGCTCGCTCGCCGCGGGCGAGCACGCCGCGCTGCGCGACGTGCGCGACGCGGCTCCTGCGCGCCCAGAACGCCAAGGGCGACTGGCCGCAGGCGTTCGAGTTCTACGCCCGCCACCGGCAGTGGCAGCAGGGGGACGCCCACGGGGACGTCGTCTACTGGCCGCTGCTGGCGCTCGGCGACTACCTCCGGGCCACCGGCGACGCCACCCTCCTGCGGCACGAGGAGCCGTTCGTCGGGGACGGCGAGCCGACCGCACCGGCGTCCCTGCTCGACCACCTCGACCGCGCGCTCGACGCCATCGACGCCGCCCGCATCCCCGGGACCCGGCTGCCCGCGTACGGGCACGGCGACTGGAACGACAGCCTGCAGCCGGCCGACCCGGCACCTCGCCGCGGCGCCTGTGCTCGACGTGGACCGTCGGTCCTCCAGGCGCAGGCCCTCGACCGCGCTGGCCGCCGCCCTCGAGGCGCTCGACCCGCCGACGGCTCGGCCGACCGCCTGTCCGGCCTGGCCGGGCGGGCGCGCCGGATCGCCGGCGAGGGGGTCGACGCCCTGCGGACGGAGCTGCTCGTCGACGGGGTCCTCGCGGGGTACGGGCGGCTGGACGACGGACGGGTGGTCGAGCTGCTCCTCCACCCGCGCGACGGGCGCACCGGGCTCACCTACTCGCTGCTGCCGATGATCCACGCCGTGACCGCCGAGCTCCTCACGCCGGAGGAGGCCCGAGCACCACCTCGACCTCATCCGCGACCACCTGACCGGGCCCGACGGCGCGCGGCTGTTCGACCGCCCGGCGGCCTACCACGGCGGCCCGATGGAGGTGTTCCAGCGGGCCGAGGCGAGCACCTTCTTCGGCCGCGAGATCGGGATCATGTACACCCACGCCCACCTGCGCTACGCCGAGGCGCTGGCGCGGGTCGGCGACGCCGACGGGCCTGCTCGCCGCGCTCGCCAGGGCCAACCCGGTCGGGATGCCCGAGCGGGTCCCGTCGGCCCGGCCGCCGACAGTCGCACGACGTACTACTCGTCGTCGGACGCGCGCGTTCGCGGACCGCTACGCGGCGGCCGAGGGCTACGCCGGCGTCCGCGACGGGACGGTCGCCGCTGGAGGGCGGCTGGCGGGTCTACTCGTCCGGCCCGGGCCTCGTTCCTGCGGCTGGTCGTCGAGAACCTGCTCGGCGTCCGGCGCCGCGGCGCGCGACGTCGAGGTCGACCCGGTCCTGCCGGCCGTCGGCCGACGGGCTCGTCGCCTCCGTCCGGCTGCTCGGCCGCCAGGTCGAGGTCGCCTTCCGCGTCGGCCCGCGCGGCTCCGGACCCACCGCGGTGACCGGGTCGGCGGCACCCGCGCTCGACGCATACCGGCTCGAGAACCCTTACCGCACAGGCGGACTCGCGGTGCGGACCCACGACCTGCACCGGCTGCTCGAGTCCGGCGCCCACCGCATCGACGTGGAGGTCCCGTGACGACGACCCGACCGCAAGGACCGGCCCTGGCTCGACGCCCGGCTCGACGTCGAGAAGCGGGTGGACCTCCTGCTGGCCGAGCTGACCCTCGAGGAGAAGGCCGGCCAGCTCCACCATGAGCGCGCAACGTGGAACCGGTGCGCGACCGCGAGCTGCTCCTCAAGGGCGGCATCGGCGCCGAGCCTCTACGCCGTCCGGCGCCACGGCCGGCAACGTGCGCGACGAGGGCCTCCTCGTCGCGGCCATCAACGAGTGCCAGCGGCACGGCGGTCGAGGGGTCGCCGGCTCGGCATCCCCGTGCTGTTCGGGCGCGACGTCATCCACGGGCACCGCACCGTGTACCCGATCCCGCTCGGCCTGGCCGCGGCCTGGGACGAGGACCTCGCCCGGCGGTGCGCCGAGATGGCCGCCGCCGAGGCCGTCCCACGACGGGGTCGCGTGGACGTTCGCGCCGATGATCGACATCTCCGAGGAGCCGCGCTGGGGGCGCGTCGCCGAGTCGCTCGGCGAGTCGCCGGTGCTGGCCGGACGGCTGGCCGTCGCGATGGTGCAGCGGGTTCCAGGGCGAAGGGCGCGCCAGGGCTCGATCGCGCGCCTGCGCCAAGCACTTCGCGGGCTACGGCATGGTCCAGGGCGGCCGGGACTACGACACCGTGACCGTCGGCGAGAACACCCTGCGCAACCTGCACCTGCGGCCGTTCCACACCGCCGTGGACGGCGGGGTGTGCTCGGTCATGGCGGCGTTCAACGACGTCGACGGCATCCCCATGCACGCGCACCGCCACCTGCTGCGCGACGTGCTCAAGGGCGAGTGGGGCGTTCGACGGCGTCGTCGTCGCCGACTGGAACGGCGTCGGCCAGCTGGTCATCCAGGGCGTCGCCGAGGACCTGCGGGACGCCGCGCGCCAGGCCATGCGCGGCCGGGGTCGACCTCGACATGTGTCTCCGGCTCCTACGGCGCACTACGTGCCCGACCTGGTCGGCATCCGGCGACGTGCCGCTCGAGATGGTCGACGACGCGGTGCGCCGGGTGCTGCGGATGAAGTTCCGCAGCGGCGTCATGGACCGGCCCTACACCGCCGAGGGCCACTCGGTCGTCGAGCCGTCGCGCGCCGCCCGCACGCTGGCCCGCGAGCCGCCGCGGTGTCGTCCATGGTGCTGCTCAAGAACGACGGCATCCTGCCGCTCCACGAGAACATCGGCCGGATCCACCTGGCCGGGCCGTTCGCCGAGGAGGGCGACGCGCTGCTCGGCACGTGGGTCCTCGACGGCAAGGGCTCCGACGTCGTCTCCCCGGCCACCGCCTTCCGTGACCGGGTCCCGGCCGCGGACCTCCTCGTGTCGGACGGCCGGTTCAGCGACCTCGGCGTCGTGATGGTCCGCGACAGCGACGTGACGATCGCCCTGGTCGGCGAGCACCGCACCCGCTCGGGCGAGGACCGGTGCATCAGCACCCTCGCCCTGCCGGCGGGGCAGCTCGACGTGCTCGAGGAGATGGCGGCCATCGGCAAGCCGCTCGTCGTCGTCGTCTTCACCGGCCGGCCGCTCGAGCTCGGGCGCGTCCTGGAGCTGGCCGAGCGCCGTCGTCGTGGCCTGGCACCCGGGCATCGAGGCCGGACCGGCCATCGCCGACGTGCTGCTCGGCCGGGCCGCTCCGCACGGCCGGCTGCCGATGACCTTCCCCCGCACCGTCGGTCACATCCCGTCCAGCTCGCACGAGCGGCCCACCGGGCGCCGGGTCAACCGCGAGGACGACCGCAAGCTCGGTCGCTACCTCAACTCGCTGGTGTTCCCCGAGCTGACCTTCGGCTACGGCCTGACCTACACGACGTTCGAGTACGGCGAGCTGACGGTGAGCCGGCAGCGCCTCTCGCTGGGGTCCGGGCTCGGTGAAGGTCGTCGGTCGAGGTCACCAACACCGGCACCCGCGCCGGCCGGGAGGTCGTCCAGCTCTACGTGCGCGACCACGTCGCCGCGGTGACCCGGCCCGATCGTCGAGCTGGCCGACTGGTGCGCCGTGGAGATCGAGCCGGGCGAGACGACGACGGTGACCTTCCGGGTGACGCCCGAGATGTTCGGCTACTACGACCGGGAGATGACCTGGCGGGTCGACCCCGGCGAGGTGGACGTGGTCGTCGGCCCGAACTCCGCCTACGGGAGCCGGGCCCGGCTCACGATCGTGCCGTAGCGCCGTGGTCGAGGTCCGTTCCCGCCGGATCCTCATCGGCGGCGAGCCGGTCGTGGTCATGGCCGGCGAGGTCCACTACTTCCGCGTGGCCCGCGACGAGTGGGAGGACCGCATCCGGTCCGCCAAGGAGGTCGGCTGCACCGCGGTCGCGTCGTACATCCCGTGGCTCTGGCACGAGCTGCCCGACGGCACCATCGACGTCACCGGGCGCGACCCGCCCGGAACGGGACGTCGCGCGCGTTCGTCGACCTCTGCCGCGAGCACGGCCTGTGGTTCATCGCCCGGCCCGGGCCGTTCATCATGGCCGAGCTGAAGAACGAGGGCCTGCCCTACCGCCTCTACACCGAGCACCCGGAGATCGTGCCGACCGGCTGGGACGGCCGACCCGCCCCGACGCGGACCGTCGACTACCTCGCGCCGGCCTTCCTCGACGAGGTGCGGACGCTGGTACGCCGCGATCCTGCCGCTCCTCGCCGAACGGCTGGAACCGTTGGGCGGCAACGTGATCGGGCTGCAGCTGGACAACGAGATCGGGATGCTGGCCTGGGTGAGCAACTCGCCCGACCTCACCGACCACCTGCTGGCGTCGTTCCGGTCGTGGTGCGTCGAGCGGTACGGCGCGACGCTGGGGGAGCGGTACCCCGCTCGACCGCGAGTGGCGACGCGTCGTCGAGTCGCCCGACGAGGCGTGGGCCGCCGCGCTCCGCGTCGACCTCGGCCGGTTCATGCGGACGCGCTTCGCGCGCATACGTCAACGCGCTCGCGCGACATGGCCCACGACAACGGGATTCGCGACATTCCGCTCCTCGTCAACGTCCACGGCACCGAGGGCGGCAACGGCGTGCCCCTCGCCATCGGCATCAGCCAGCTGGTCGAGACGTATGCCGGGCGTGCCGGGCGTGGTGGCCGGGCTCGGACCACTACCTGGGCGAGATGAGCCTCGACACGACGACCGACGTCCACTTCATCAACGCGTGCCTGGCGGCGGTCAACGGACCGGACCAGCCGGTCACGTCCCTGGAGTTCGAGGCCGGGACCGGCGACTACGGCGGCGGCGCCGAGCGGCTCTACGACGCCTCGACCACCGACCTCAAGACCCGGCTGTTCCTGGCGCAGGGCAACCGGATGGTCAACTACTACCTGCTGGCCGGCGGCATCAACCCGCCGCTGGACGAGCCGGTCGGCGACGGCAACGACCGGATCAGCTTCACCGGCGAGCGCCACGGGACGGCGGCGCCGATCGGGCCGCTCGGCGAGCGCGGGCCGGCCTTCGCCGGCACCGCGCGGGCCGCCGCGGCGGTGACCGCCAACGGCCGGTGGCTCGCCGACATGGACGAGGAGCACGACGACCTCGCCATGGGGCTCGTCCTCGACGCCTTCATGACCGAGTACCACCACCCCGCCTCGGCCGTGATGAGCCGCGTCGTCGACGACCTCGCGGCCCACCGCGGGCCGGGCCAGCGCAAGGCGCTGTGGCGGTCGCTGCTGTTCGCCGGCTACCGGTTCGGGGCGGTCGACCTGCAGGACCCCGACCGGCCGCTCCCGTCGCTGGTGGCGCTGGCCAGTGGTCGCCACCTCGACGGACCGGTGCAGCAGCGGCTGGTCGAGCACCTGTCGACCGGCGGCCGGCTGCTGCTGCTCGGGCCGGCACCCGAGCGCGACCTGGAGGACCGCGAGTGCCGGGTGCCTCCTCGACGCCCTGGACGTCCGCGCCGGGCACGGTCCGGCGGGACGAGCGCTACTACTACCCGTCGGTCCGCGGCCAGGGTTGGGCCGACGTCATCCCCGAGACCCGGGTCGGCTGGTGGCAGGAGCTCGAGGGCGGCACCCCCGTGCTCGAA
>CAVYNX010000004.1:0-225016 GCA_963770005.1 uncultured Actinomycetota bacterium
TCCTGGCCCCGTCGAGGAAGATATCGGCATGCGGTTCGCTATCTGGTGGTTGCCACCGAACGGATTTCTATCCTGAAAAAGAAACCGGCGGGGACCAGAAACAGGGCCGCCTCTGGCCGTCGTCCTAAGTCGTGGCGGGAATCAGCACGGTGTCGGCGAGTTGGGCCGAACGAGACCAGCTCCTTGACATCCGTCCAACCGCCACGAGGTCGCCATCGCGGCAGGCGGTGGTGGCGGGTTTTCGGCGTCGGGTCGGAGCGGCCGGGCTCGTGCAGCCCCGCCGACAGGAGTGAGCCAACTTCCGTCGATGACACCAGGCAGGAAGCGTTGCCGCTGTGCGTCATTCCCGTGCCGGGCGATTGGGTCGGCGCCCAGCAGCAGCGTCGAGTAGACGGGCACCGGGGCGACCGTCGACCCCACTGTTGGGCCAGCAGCACGCCGAGCTCGACGAGAAGCCGCCGCTCGTTGCCGCCTCAACGACCCCTGGGCGAGCGCGGTGCCCAGCAGGTCGGACACCGGCCAACTCCTTCCACAGCGCGGCGTCGTAGCGGAGGTCGCCCGCCTCGAGCCTCGGTCCAGCCGCTGCGGGTGGTGTGCTGTTCCAACACATCGCGCGCCAGCTGTGCTGGACCGTCTCCTGCTCTGCGGTGAAGGTGAAGTCCATGTCAGCCGGCCGGCCGAAACTGGTGCAACACCAGACTCTCCATCGAATTCCTGAGATAGTACACCTCGACCGGCACCCGAACCCGAACGTCGGCGGTGGTCGATGCCGGTCAGGTTTCGACACGACTGTCGCTACGCCCTCATCGAGCTGCACCAGCGCGACGATGTAGGGATAGTCCGAAGAACGGGAACTGTGGCTGATGCGGCATCACGTAGCTGTACAGATTGCCACGGCCCGACGCCTCGATCGGTTGCCAGTCCAGCGAGCGGATACATATGTCGGACACATCGGCTGCGGCGGGTGGCGCAGTGTGCCGCAGCTCATTGCAGCGCTGCGGATCAGCAGCGTGTTGTATCGGCGCAGCCCGTTCCAGAAAAACTCGGCGTCCGGGCCGACGGTGGGTGCGAGTCGGGTCGTCTCATTCAGTTTTGGCCGGCTTGAATCGCAGGACCCGTAAAAGCGTTGTTTGCCAAGCACTTCGCCGTGTTGATCGGGTATAGCGGTCAGCACCCGAGGTGACGAAGAACCCCAGTGCCCAGTGCCTCGTCCTCCGTCGGAAACTTCCTCGTACACCGACGTCGCACTGATCACGTCACCCAGTTTCGGATAGCGATTGATCTCGAATTCCGAGTTGGTCGCCACGATGCTGGGTGTATCCGGCCTCGTCGAGAAACGCGGTGGGATTTGTTGGTGATCTCGACGGGGTGAGCCGCCGCGCTCTACCGATGCCTTCCAGTTTCGGTGCCGGCATTGGTCCAGGTTTGCAGCCCATCACCGGCGGCGACACGATGCCGCCGAACCCGCGACTTCTCCGCGAACTCCGGGTCGAGGTAGACCGGGTTCATGTCGTCGAGCGCATAGGCCCAGTGCCGAATCATCGGCTGGTTTCACTCGGATCCGGTGCCAGCGACGGCCTCTTCGGCGGAGCCACCGGTCCGGTTGGCCGTACGAGGGCCTTCAGCTTGCTCTGCAGGTCGGTGTCTGGTCTACGAAGTGGATCCTCCTGATTTCTCGGCTTTATGTGTGCTCATCCTTTTGGGCGAAGGTCACGTGGGGCGCGCGGGCATGCCCAGCCCCGCCATTGCGATGATGTCGCGCTGGTTTTCGTTGTGCGCCGCTCGCCAAAGCGTGCTTGATGACCGCGACCCGCTAGGCCGAATCCAGTGCTCCGCGCAGGGGGGGGCGTCGGGGCCGGTCGCAAGCCGTGCCGGTCGAGTAGCTTCCAGTTCGCCTGGCGGACCACCCTCGGTGCCAGCTCGGTGCCGAACACCTTCGCCGCCGAGGCCTCTCCCATCTTGAGCAGCCCCCTGTGGCCATCGCGGCGTCGACCCGAAGGTTGACCAGTTTGTACGCGGCGACTCTGGGCCTCCACCCGGGCCAACGCCAGTTGTACCCACGGCTGGTTCGATCACCGCGCCCCCTCGTCGACCTCGGTGTCCGAGCCCACTTCAGTGTCTTCTCGAACCAGCCTGGCTCGAGTGCGCCAGGGTCCCAGCGCCGCGCGCTCGAAGTTCAACTGGGTCGGTGTATCAGCTGCCATCCCTCGTTCTCAGCCGCGACCATCGGCGCTGGCCGGCACCCGCACGTCGTCGTAGAAGGTGTAGAAGGTCGAGACGCCCGGCATGGTGTGCAGCGGCTGCCACGAGAAGCCCGGGTGACGAGGTCGGCACGATGAACAGCGAAATACCTTTGTGCGTTTGGCTTCCGGGTCGGTGCGGGCCGCCAGCCAGATGTAGTCGGCGGAGCCCGCGCCGCTGGTGAACATCTTCTGCCCGTTGATGACGTACTCGTCGCCGACACGGACAGCGGTGGTGCGCAGCGACGCCAGGTCGCTGCCTGCCGACGGTTCGGAGTAGCCGATCGCGAATTCCACCGTGCCGCCGAGGATGGCTGGAAGAAACGCCGCCTTCTGTTCCTCCGTGCCGTAGCGCACGAGGGTCGGGCCGACCGTATTGAGCGTCACCAGCGGTATCGGCGCGTTCACCCGTTTGGCCTCTTCGAAGAAGATGTGTTGCTCGATGGCGGAAAACCCCTGACCGCCATATTCCTTCGGCCAGCCGACACCGAGAAGGCTTCAGCGGCCGCGCGCGCACGCACGCATTCGCGGACGGCGGCGCCGCCCTCCATCCGCTCGCTGACCGCGGCCTGGCGCTCCGGTGTCATCACCGTCTGCATGGTCGCGCGGATCTCGTCACGCAGTCGCTCTTGGTCGGGGGTGTAGTCGAGGCGCATCTTCTCAGACGCCCAGCCTGACCGGCATCCGTTTGACCCCGGGCACCATCGTGGCCCGCATCCGGTCGACCTCGCCGACCAGCTCGAGGCGGGGGAAGCGCAGCAACTCCTCGAACATCACTAGTGGCTTCGAGCCGGGCCAATTGCGCTCCGACACAGGAGTGTTCGCCACAGCCGAACGCGATGTGCGGGTTGGGATGTCGGGTCACCTTGAACTCTTCGGAGTCGGGGCCGAAGACGTCCTCGTCGCGGTTGGCCGAGCCGTAGAGCATCACCACCACGTCGCCCTTCGGCTGATCTCGTCTGGCCGCGAACTCGTACGTCGACCATTGCGGTGGCGGGCCATGTGCACCACCGGGTCTGTTCCAGCGCAGCATCTCTTCGACGGCGACCGGGTATCAGTGATGCATCCGTCGACTCAGCAGCCGCTGCCCTGATCCGGATGGGTGGATCAGCGCCAGCGTGCCGAGCGCGATCAGGTTGCGCGTCGTCTCGTTGCCGGCGACCAGTAGCAGAAACGCGAAGTTCAGCAGGTCCTCGTCGGTCAGCCGGTCGCCGTCGATCTCCGCACCTGCCAGAACCGAGAGCAGGTCGTCGCGCGGCTCGACTCCCGTGCGCAGATCAGCTTCTGAAAGTATTCGAACAGCTGGCCCGCAGCCACCAGCGGGTCGAGTTCGATTTCCGGGTCGGCGGTTCCGGTGGCCGCGTCCGACCACGCCCGAAACTGTTCCCAGTCGTCGGGTGGGGCGCCGATCAGTTCGGCCACGCCCCAGACCAGCGCCGCCGCCTCCTCGAACGGCCGCGACGCGAGCGCCACGGCGTCGTGCCCGCGGAACGACAGCGCGCCCTTCGGGTCGAGCAGCGTCACGTCGGTCTCGACGAGCACCTCGAGCGACCCGGTGCGCACCCGCGTCCGCTCCGCCGCCAGCCGCAGCACCTCGTCGAGCGGGAGGACCGAGACCCGGTGGCCCGCCTCGTTCGTCCGGTGGCTCCGGGTCAGCAGCCCGCGGCTCACGTACGCGTAGATCGTCTGCAGCCGGACGCCGAGCAGGTCGGCCGCCTGGTCGGCGGTCACCTCGTTGCGCGCGACGAGCGGACCCACGTCGTCATCGTCGCACCGCGGCTCGCGCGGACTGCTCCCGTCGCTCCCCGGGTCTACCTTTTCCGTATGCGCGTGCGCGCCGAGTTCACGACCGAGCCCTTCGTGGGCGAGGGTGAGGTGCCCGCGCACGTGACCCATTCGGCCGCGCTGCTCACCGAGGCCGGCCTCGACGCCGACCTCGGCCCGTTCGGGACCTCGGTCGAGGGCGACGACCGGGTGCTGCTCCCGGCCCTGACCAACGTCTTCGCCGCCGCGCTGGCGGCGGGCGCGACCCGGGTCACCCTGCAGCTGGAACGGCGAGGCCGTCGACGGAGCCAGCAGCCGTGACACCGCCAGACCTCGACGCAGCGCACGCTGGCGGCGGCGCTGGCCCCGTTGCTGCGCCGGGTCGGCGGCGAGATCGTCCCGTCCGACGCCGCGCGGGCCGACGACGTCGCCGTGGCGCTCGACGGCGGACCGGTGGTCCACGTCCGGCTCCCGGGCTCCGGCCGCCGACGCGGCCGCCGAGACGGCGGACCTCTCCGACGGCCTGGCCCGGCTCATCGCCGACGTCGAGCGCGAGCTCGGCGGCCCGCTCGCGGAGCAGCCGCGGGCCGGCAAGCAGCTGGCCGTCCGGCTGCTCGAGGAACGCGGCGCCTTCGAGATGCGGCGCTCGGCCGAGACGGTCGCCGAGGCCCTCGGCGTGACCCGGTTCACCGTCTACAACTACCTCAACCGCCGGTCCACGGCGTGAGTCGCCGCCGGCCGACCACGGTGGCCGGTCGTTCGGCGATGTCGCCGAGATTTCTTTCAACAAACCGTTGACGGTGACCCTGGTCACTCCCTACAGTTCCGTCATCCGTAAATCGAATTCCGCATACCGGTAAACACTCGCCACCTCCGGCCCCCACAGAAATCCAGGTGCGACATGACCGCTTCGCCCGTCTCGTTGACAAGCCCCGCCCGGCTCCGCCGAAGCACCCCGTCGACGAGATCCTCCCCATCCCGAAGCTGGCCGTCTACGGCTTCCAGCACGTCCTCGCGTTCTACGCGGGCGCCGTCATCGTGCCGATCCTGCTGGCCAACTCGATCGGCCTGAGCCAGCAAGAGCTGATCCACCTCATCAACGCCGACCTGTTCACCTGCGGCATCGCCTCGATCATCCAGTCGGTCGGCTTCTGGAAGGTCGGCGTCAAGCTGCCGCTCCTCCAGGGCGTCACCTTCACCGCCGTCTCGCCGATGATCGCCATCGGCCTGGCCGCCGGCGGCGGCACCGAGGGCCTGCTCGTCATCTACGGCGCGGTCATCGTCGCCGGCCTGTTCACCTTCTTCATCGCGCCGTACTTCAGCCGGCTGATCCGGTTCTTCCCGCCGGTCGTCACGGGCACGGTCATCACCATCATCGGTATCGCCCTGCTGCCGGTCGCGGCCGCGGACGCCGCCGGTGGCGCCGGCCCGACCCTCGACCCGACCAGCGGCAAGAACCTCGCGTACGCGGTGGGCACCCTCGCGCTGATCGTCATCATCCAGCGGGTCTTCCGCGGGTTCATGGCCACGGTCGCCGTGCTGGCCGGCCTGGTCATCGGCACGCTGGTCGCCTGGATCCTCGGCGACGCCCACTTCGACTCGGTCGGCCAGGCGTCGTTCTTCGGCCTCGACCACGCCGTTCTTCTTCGGCATCCCGAAGTTCAGCATCGCCGCGATCATCTCGATGATCGTCGTCATGCTCATCACCGCCGTCGAGACCACCGGTGACGTCTTCGCCACCGGCGAGATCGTCGAGAAGCGGATCACCAAGGACGACATCGCCCGCGCCCTGCGCGCGGACGGCCTGGCCACCACCCTCGGCGGCATCTTCAACTCGTTCCCCTACACCTGCTTCGCGGAGAACGTCGGCCTCGTCCGGCTGACCCGGGTGCGCAGCCGCTACGTCGTCGCGACGGCCGGCTCGATCATGATCGTCATCGGGCTGATCCCCAAGGCCGGCGCCATCGTCGCGAGCATCCCGCACCCGGTGCTGGGCGGCGCGGCCCTGGCGATGTTCGCCACCGTCGCCGTCGTCGGCATCCAGACCCTGTCCCGGGTCGACTTCCACGACCACCGCAACGTCGTCATCGTCGGCACCGTCGCTGGGCCTGGCGGTCTACGTCACCGTGCAGCCCGACGTCGCCAAGGCCGTGCCCGACTGGGCGCAGATCATCTTCGGCAGCGGCATCACCCTGGGCAGCCTCGTCGCCATCCTGCTCAACTACGTGTTCCACCACGTGGGCAAGAGCCGCGGCCCGGCGGTCGCCGGCACGCCCGGGCGACATCGTCGGCCTGACCGAGGTCAACCAGATGAGCCGCGAGGAGTTCGCGCAGCACGTTCGGCTCGATCTACCAGGGCCCGTCGTGGGTCGTGGAGCGCGCCTGGGAGCGCCGGCCGTTCTCCGACACCCCGGACCTGCGCCGCGCCTTCCAGCAGGCGCTGTTCTCCTCGACCGACGAGCAGGAGCGCGAGCTCATCGCGGCGTACCCGGACCTCGGCTCCGCGGCCGTCTCCTCGGGCGAGTCGGGCACAGCTCCATGGGCGACCAGTCCTCGCTGGGCCTGACCATCCTGCGCGACCAGGAGCACGAGGAGCTCGGCGAGCTGACCTCGGCCTACCGCGAGCGGTTCGGCTTCCCGCTGGTCATGTCGGTCCGCGACCGCGGGTCGTTCGACCAGGTCCTCGACGAGGGCCGCGAGCGGCTGCAGAACTCGCCCGAGCAGGAGCACGCCACCGCGCTCGTCGAGATCTCCCGGATCGCCTCGCACCGGTTCGACGACCTGCTGGCCGGGGCCGACCCGATCGCCAGCGCCCGGCGGCGTTCGTGAGCGGTCCGGACGTGTCGGCGTTCAACCTGCTGTCGGCCGACGAGGCCAGGGTCTGCTGCGGACCTGCCTCGACGTGCCGCGCTGGGTGGCCGAGGTGGAGGGGGGCCGCCCGTACGCCGGGTGGCCCGCCCTCCGCGAGGCGGCCGAGCAGTCGGCGGCCGCCTCACCGAGGACGAGCTCGAGGCCGCGCTGGCCCGCCACCCCCGGATCGGGGAGCGGGCCGGCGCGGGCCACGACGCCGAGCACTCCGACGCGGGAGCAGGCCGGGGTCGACCCGGCCGACCGCGACACGGCGAGCCGGCTGGCGGCCGGCAACGCCGCATACGAGGACCGCTTCGACCGGGTGTTCCTCATCCGGGCGGCCGGCCGCTCGGCGGACGAGATCCTCGCCGAGCTCGAGCGCCGGCTCGACAACGACGACGGCACCGAGCGCGACGAGACGGTCCGGCAGCTCGGCGAGATCGCCGTGCTGCGCCTGGAGAGCGCGGTCTGACATGACCGAGCGCGTGGTCATCGCCGGCGGCACGGTCGTGACGATGGACGGCGACCGCGGCGAGTATGCCGACGGCTACGTCGTCGTCGAGGACGGCCGGGTGTCCTCGGTCGGCTCCGGGCCGGCGCCGGACGTCGAGGGCGCGCGCGTCGTCGACGCCCGCGGCTGCGTCGTCACGCCGGGGCTGGTCAACACCCACCACCACCTGTACCAGTGGGTCACCCGCGGCCTCGCCGTCGACGCGACCCTCTTCGAGTGGCTGACCACGCTCTACCCGGTGTGGGGCTGCATCGACGAGGAGTCGGTGTCGGCCGCCGCGACCGGCGGGCTCGGCTGGCTCGCGAAGACCGGGTGCACGACGTCGATGGACCACCACTACGTCTTCCCGGCCGACGGCGGCGACCTGCTCGCCGCCGAGATCGACGGCGCCCGAGCGGTCGGGCTGCGGTTCATGCCGACCCGCGGCTCGATGGACCTCGGCCGGTCGCAGGGCGGGCCTGCCGCCGGACCACGTCGTCGAGGACCTCGACACCATCCTCGCCGCGACGACCGACGCCGTGGACCGGTTCCACGACGCCTCCCCGGACTCGATGCTGCGGATCGGCGTCGCGCCGTGCTCGCCGTTCTCGGTCACCGACACGCTGCTCAAGGAGGCCGCGGTCCTGGCCCGCGACAAGGGCGTCCGGCTGCACACCCACCTCGCCGAGACCATGGACGAGGACGCGTTCTGCCGCGAGCGGTTCGGCTGCGGGCCGGTCGACTACATGGAGTCGCTCGGCTGGCTGGGGCCGGACGTCTGGTTCGGCCACGGGATCCACCTCGACGACGCGGCCATCGCCTCGATGGCCGCGACCGGGACCGGCGTCGCGCACTGCCCGTCCTCCAACGCCCGGCTCGGCGCCGGGATCGCCCGGGTCCGCGACCTGCGGGACGCCGGCGTCCCGGTCGGGCTCGGCGTGGACGGGGCGGCGTCCAACGAGGCCAGCACGCCTGCTCGAGGAGGCGCGCCACGCGCTGCTCTTCGCCCGCGCCCGGGGCGGCCCGCAGGCGCTCTCGGTGCGCGACGCCCTCGAGGTGGCGACCATCGGCGGCGCCCGGGTGCTCGGCTGGGACGACCAGATCGGCTCGCTGGAGCCCGGCAAGCAGGCCGACATCGCCGTCTGGCGCCTCGACACCCTCCCGCACGTCGACATCGTCGACCCCGTGGCGGGCCTCGTACTCGGCGACCGCCCGCCGCTGGAGCTGCTGCTCGTCGGCGGCCGGCCGGTCGTCGACCAGGGACGTCCTCGTCAACGTCGACGAGGACGCTCTCGCGGCGCGGTCGGCGGCCGCCAGCCCGCCTGCTCAGCGGGCCGGAGTCTCCGATGACCGTCGAGACGGTCAACGACGGCCGAATCTGTACCTCGAGAGGCCGAAGTCGACCTCCGCCCGCATGGACAACCCTTGTTCAACGAACTGTTGAATCACGAACTACCGTGCCGACCCCGGCGGGTCGACCGAAGGACGCCAACGGCGGCGCGACAGGAGTGGACATGACCATCACCGCACCCGACTCCCGGACCACGGAGTCCCCGGAGTCGCCTCCGCAGGTGACGGTCAACGGCCGGCTCGTGCTCGCTGGACGGCGTGCCGGCCAACACCACCGCGCTCAACTGGCTGCGCGACATCGGCCTGACCGGCGCGAAGGAGGGCTGCGCCGAGGGCGAGTGCGGCGCCTGCTCGGTGCTCGTCGCCCGCCCGGACTACCACGACGCCGAGACCCGCACGCAGTGGACGGCGATCAACGCCTGCCTCATCCCCGCCGCCACGCCTCGACGGCCAGGAGGTCGTCACCGCCGAGGGCCTCGGCACGCCCGCGGCGCTCCACCCGGTGCAGCAGGAGATGGCGGTCCGCGGCGGGTCCCAGTGCGGCTACTGCACGCCGGGGTTCGTCTGCAGCATGGCCGGCGAGTACTACCGCGCCGACCGGGCCGGCAACCCGCGAGGCGTCCTACGACGCCGACGAGACGCTGGACTACGTCGACCACGCCGAGGCGAGCACGGCCCCAACGGGTTCGACCTGCACGCGCTGTCCGGCAACCTGTGCCGCTGCACCGGCTACCGGCCGATCCAGGACGCCGCCTACGCCCTGGGTATGCCGGCCGAGGACGACGCCTTCGCGGCCCGCCTCGCGTCGCCCCCGCCGCCGGTCCGGCACACCCGGATCGCCGAGCCGGACGGCGAGTTCGTCCGGCCGACCAGCCTGGCCGAGGCGACGGCCCTCCTCGGCGACCATCCCGGACGCGGTGCTCGTGGCGGGCTCGACCGACTGGGGCGTCGAGGTCAACATCCGGGGCATCCGCGCCGCCTACGCCATCGCCGTCGACCGGCTGCCCGAGCTGCGCGGGTTCGAGGTCGGCGAGGACTGGGTCGAGCTCGGTGCCGCGCTGACCCTCACCGAGATCGAACGGCGCCTCGACGGCCGGATCCCGTTGCTGGGCCACGTGTTCCCGCAGTTCGCCTCCCGGTTGATCCGCAACGGCGCGACGCTCGGCGGCAACCTCGGCACCGGCTCGCCCATCGGCGACACCCCGCCGGCGCTGCTGGCGCTGGAAGCGGTCCTCGTCCTCGCCTCGGCCGACGGCGACCGCGAGGTGCCGCTGGCCGAGTACTTCACCGGCTACCGCGAGTCGGTCCGGCGGCCCGGCGAGCTGATCAAGTCGATTCGGATCCCGTTGCCACTGGCCGAGATCAGCGCGTTCCACAAGATCGCCAAGCGCCGCTTCGACGACATCTCCAGCGTGGCCGTCGGCTACGCGGTCGACGTCGTGGACGGCGAGGTGGTCAAGGCCCGGATCGGCCTCGGCGGCGTCGCCGCGACCCCGATCCGCGCGGTCGACACCGAGGCGGCCCTCGAGGGCCGGCCCTGGTCGCGGGAGACCGTCCGGGTGGCCGCCGGCGTCGCTGCGCCAGGAGGGCACCCCCATCGACGACATGCGGGCGAGCGCGCGACTACCGCGCCGCGATGCTCGGCACGTCGCTCCTCAAGCTCTACGCCCACCAGAACCGCGCCGACCACGGGAGGCACCGCATGAGCGCCCTCTCCGAACGCCCCGCCACCCCGTCGTCGGGGAGGCGATCCCGCACGAGAGTGCGGCGCTGCACGTCACCGGTCTCGCCCTCTACACCGACGACCTGGTGGGCCGCACCAAGGACTGCCTGCACGCCTACCCCGTGCAGGTCTTCCAGGCCCACGCCATGGTGACCCGGCTCGACCCGGCGCCGGCGCTCGACGTGCCGGGGGTGGTCCGGGTGCTCACCGCCGCGGACGTGCCCGGCGTCAACGACGCGGGCATCAAGCACGACGAGCCGCTGTTCCCGACCGAGGTCTGCTACTACGGGCACCCGGTGGCCTGGGTGCTCGGGGAGACGCTGGAGGCCGCCCGGCTCGGGGCCGCGGCGGTCGTCGTCGAGGCCGACCCGCTCCCGGCGCTCATCGGCGTGACCGAGGCCATCGCCGCCAAGAGCTTCCAGGGCGGCCAGCCGCACATGGAGCGCGGCGACGTCGACGCGGGCTTCGAGTCGGCCGCGCACGTCTTCTCCGGCGAGTTCGAGTTCGCCGGGCAGGAGCACTTCTACCTCGAGACCAACGCCGCCCTCGCGCTCGTCGACGAGAACGGCCAGGTGTTCGTCCAGAGCAGCACCCAGCACCCCTCCGAGACGCAGGAGATCGTCGCCCACGTCCTCGGCCTCCACAGCCACGAGGTCACCGTCCAGTGCCTGCGCATGGGCGGCGGGTTCGGCGGCAAGGAGATGCAGCCGCACGGGTATGCGGCGATCGCGGCGCTGGGGTCGACGCTCACCGGCCGGCCGGTCCGGCTGCGGCTCAACCGGACCATGGACATGACGATGACCGGCAAGCGGCACGGCTTCCACGCCGAGTGGCGGGTCGGCTTCGACCACGACGGACGGCTGCTGGCGCTCGACGCCACCCTGACGTCGGACGGCGGCTGGAGCCTGGACCTGTCGGAACCCGTTCTGGCGCGGGCGCTCTGCCACATCGACAACGCCTACTGGATCCCCAACGTCCGCGTGAACGGGCGGATCGCCAAGACCAACAAGACGTCCCAGACGGCGTTCCGCGGGTTCGGCGGCCCGCAGGGGATGATCGTCATCGAGGACATCCTCGGGCGCTGCGCGCCACTGCTCGGTGTCGACCCGATGACCCTGCGGCGCCGCAACTTCTACACCGAGGGCCAGGCCACGCCATACGGGCAGCCGGTCCGGCACCCGGAGCGGGCCGCCGCCGCGTGGGACCAGGTCATCGCCACCGGCGACCTCAACCGGCGGCTGGCCGAGATCGCCGAGTTCAACGCCGCCCACGAGGACACCAAGCGGGCCATCGGCGTCACGCCGGTGAAGTTCGGGATCTCGTTCAACCTCACCGCGTTCAACCAGGGCGGCGCGCTCGGTCCACGTCTACAAGGACGGCTCGGTCCTCATCAACCACGGCGGCACCGAGATGGGCCAGGGCCTGCACACCAAGATGCTGCAGGTCGCGGCCACCACCCTCGGCATCCCGCTGGCCAAGGTCCGGCTCGCCCCGACCCGAACCGACAAGGTGCCCAACACCTCGGCCACCGCGGCCAGCTCGGGCGCCGACCTCAACGGCGGCGCGGTCAAGAACGCCTGCGAGCAGATCAAGGAGCGGCTGCTGCAGGTCGCCGCGACCAGCCTCGGCATCTCCCCCGCCGACGTGCGGATCGAGGACGGCGAGGCGCACGGCGTCGCGTACACCAGCGAGCGGATCCCGTGGGACGAGCTGGTCAAGACCGCGTACTTCCGCCGGGTGCAGCTGTTCGCCGCCGGCTACTACCGCACCGAGGGACTGCACTGGGACTCGCAGCGGTTCGAGGGGGTGCCGTTCAAGTACTTCGCCTACGGCGTCGCCGCGACCGAGGTCGAGGTGGACGGGTTCACCGGTGCCTACCGCACCCGTCGCGTCGACATCGTCCACGACGTCGGCGACAGCCTGTCGCCGCTGGTCGACATCGGCCAGATCGAGGGCGGCTTCGTCCAGGGCGCCGGCTGGCTGACCCTGGAGGACCTGCGGTGGGACGAGAGCGACCGGCCGACGCCGCGGGCGGCTCAGCACCCAGGCGGCCAGCACCTACAAGCTGCCGAGCTTCTCCGAGATGCCCGAGGTGTTCAACGTCGCCCTCCTCCAGCAGGCCCACGAGGACGGCGCGGTCTACGGCTCCAAGGCCGTCGGCGAGCCGCCGCTCATGCTCGCGTTCTCGGTCCGGGAGGCGCTCCGCCAGGCGGCGGCCGCGTTCGGGCCGTCCGGCACCAGCGTCGACCTCGCCGTCGCCGGCCACCCCGGAGGCCGTCTACTGGGCGGTCGAGCAGGCGCGCCGGGCCTCGGAGCACGGGCACGTCGAGGAGGGCTTCCCGGGCGTCGTTCCCGAGCAGCCCGGCTCGGACGCCCACCCGGCACACCCCACGTCCGAGCACTACGAGAAGCCCGTCCCGGCGCGGGCCTGAACGGGACGCGACATGAACTGGGTCAGTGCCGTCGAGGCCCTGCGCCGCGAGCGCCGGGCCGGGGTCCTCGTCACCCTCGTGACGGTCCGGGGTCACGCCCCGCGCGAGGCCGGCGCGAAGATGGTCGTCAGCGCCGACGCGACCTGGGACAGCATCGGCGGGGGCAACCTCGAGGCCACCGCCGTGGCTCGCGCCCGCCGGCTGCTCGCCGACGGAGGGCACCCGCTGCCCGAGCTGATGTCGTTGTCCCTCAACGACAAGGCCCCGGTCGACCACGGCGTGCAGTGCTGCGGCGGCGAGGTCACCATCCTGCTCGAACCCCTCGCCGTGGTCCCGGCGGTGGCGGTCTTCGGCCTGGGCCACGTGGGCGCTGGAGCTGGCGCGCATCCTGGCCCGCCACGACGTGGAGCTGCACCTCGTCGACTCGCGCGCCGCGCAGGCCTCCGCGAGCGCGCTGGACCGGTGACGCGGGACGCCGTCGCCCGGGTGCACGTCCACCACGCCCCCGTGCCCGAGCTGGTGCTCGGCCAGGTCCCGACGGGCACCCACGTGCTCGTCATGACCCACGACCACGCCGAGGACATCGCCCTGTGCGACGTCGCGCTGCGCTGCTCCCACCTCGGCTCCGTCGGCCTCATCGGCTCGTCGGCCAAGTGGTCCCGGTTCCGGGTCAAGCTGGCCGAGGAGGGGCACGGCCCCGACGAGCTCGCCCGGATCACCACCCCCATCGGGCTGGCCGACGTCGTCGGCAAGGACCCCGCGACCATCGCCGTGAGCGTGGCCGCCGACCTCGTCCGCACCTTCGAGCGCGACCGCGCTCGGCGCATACCGCGACCACCGCCGGACGGACCCGATGACCATCTACCGCGCCACCGTCCTCGACACCCCGGAGAGCCCCTTCACCGGTGGCACCCTGCGGTCGGACGCAGGACGCCGGAATCCTGGTGCAGGACGGGGTGATCCGGGCCCGAGGGCCGATCGCCGAGGTCTCGCGGGACGCACCCCGACGAGCAGGTCGTCGACCTGCGCGGCGGCGTGCTGCTGCCGGGGTTCGTCGACACCCACGTCCACTACCCGCAGCTGCGCGTCATCGGCGGGATCGGCATGCCGCTGCTGGACTGGCTCGACCGGTGCGCGCTCCCCGAGGAGGCCCGGCTGGCCGACCCGGCACTACGCCCGCGCGGTGGCCGCCGAGTTCGTCAGCGGCCTCGTCGCGCGCCGGCACCACCAGCGCGCTCGTCTTCGGGTCGCACTTCGCCAGCGCCGTGGACTGCCTGTTCGCCGAGGCCGACCGGGTCGGGCCTGCGCGTCACGGCGGGCCTGGTCGTCGGCGACCGGGTGCTCGCGACCCGACCTGCTCACCACCCCCGAGCGCGCGCACGACGAGGGCCAGGCCCTCGCCACGCGATGGCACCGGCAGGGCCGGCTCCGGTATGCGGTCACGCCGCGGTTCTCGCTGTTCGCCAGTCCGGAGCTGCTCGAGTCCTGCGCGGCGTTGGCCAAGGACGTCGACGGCGCCTGGTTCACCTCGCACATCAACGAGAACGTCGCCGAGATCGAGGAGGTCGCCCGCCAGCACCGGTTGGCCATCGACTACCTCGACACCTACGACCGGTACGGGCTGGTCGGACGGCGGAGCGTCTTCGCCCACAACGTGCACGCGACCGACCGCGAGCTCGCCGTGCTCGGCGCCCAGGAGGCGGCGGTGGCGCACTGCCCGACGAGCAACGCGGCGCTGGCCAGCGGCCTCTTCCCGCTGAGGCGACACATCGAGTACGACGTCCGGGTGGCCCTCGGCTCCGACGTCGGGGCCGGCACCGGCCTCTCGCTGCTCAAGGAGGGCCTCCAGGCCTACTTCATGCAGCAGCTGCAGCAGGAGTCGGGCCTGGCGCTGACCGCGGCCCACCTGCTGCACCTCGCGACGCAGCGCCGGCGCGGACGCGCTCGGGCTCGACGACGTGCGGCGACCTGTCCGTGGGGCGCCAGTTCGACGCGGTCTGGGTGCGGCCGCCGGTCGGCAGCACGCTGGACACGGCCCTGGAGCACGCCGACGGGCCCGGACGACGCGCTGGCCAAGGTGTTCGCGCTCGGCGGCGTCGCCGACACCGCCGGGGTCTGGGTGGGGGGGACCCGCCTGCTGGGCTGAGCCGTTCGGCGCCGCGACACACGATGAACCGGCGCCACCGTGGACGGCGGCGGCGCCGGTTCAGGTCTGTGGTGTCGGCTCAGTCGCGGAAGGCGTCCTTGACCTTCTCGCCGGCCTGCTTCACGTTGCCGGAGGCCTGGTCGGTCTCGCCCTCGGCCTGCATGCGCTCGTTGTCAGTGGCGTCCCCGACGCCTTCCTTGACCTTGCCCTTGGCGATCTCGGCTTCGTTCTTGGCCTTGTCCATCAGTCCCATGACGTGCCTCTTTTCTATCCGTCTCGTGAACGGGTGACCCAGGGAAGGACTCGCCGAGACGGCGACGTCCCGCAGCCACATGAGCACGCATACCCGCCGTCCGCCGGACGACAAACCTGGCCGGTATCGGGACGCGGCACCCAGCGGACTCGCCGGAGCGAGAGGCTTGCTCCTGGGCGGGAATGGTGGTTCGGTGGGGGCACTGGTCCAGCAGTGGCGCCACGGGTCGAGCGACTTGTCCCCGGGAGCCACGATGACCAGCGCGTGACCGCACCGAGTACCTCCTGCGCGACCTCGAGGACGGCCGTCCCGTGGAGCGCGAGACCGCCGAGGCCGTCGTCCTGCTCAACCTCGGGCTGGCCGACGGGATCGCGAGCCGCTACCTCGGTCGCGGCATCGACCGCGACGACCTGGTCCAGGTGGCCCGGCTGGGCCTGGTCAAGGCGGTCCGTCGGTTCCGGCCGGGGCTGGGCCAGTCGTTCGCCGGGTTCGCCGCCCCGACCATCTCCGGCGAGATCAAGCGCCACTTCCGCGACGCCGGCTGGATGGTCCGCCCGCCGCGCCGGCTCCAGGAGCTCGGGGTGCGGATCCGCGAGGCCGAGAAGGAGCTCGAGCAGAACCTGCACCGCCGGCCGCACCATCGAGGAGGTGGCCGCCGCCTCGGGATCGACGCCGCCCAGGTCACCGCCGCCCGCGAGGCGGCGTCCAGCTTCCACGCGCTCTCCCTCGACCTGCCGGCCGGACCCCGACCAGCCCACCACCGAGATCGTCCCGACGGAGAGCGGCGACCCCTTCGCCGCCGTGGACGACGCCGCCTGGCTGCGGCGAGGCCCTCGGCGAGCTCACCGAGCGGGAGCGCCTCGTGCTGCGGCTCCGGTTCGTCGACGTGCTGACCCAGTCGGAGATCGCCGACCGGATCGGGGTCAGCCAGATGCAGGTCTCCCGGATCCTGCGCTCGACCTGACGCGGCTGCGGCACCGGCTGCAGTCGTCGCCATGGAGCGACGCGGCCTGACGCCGCGCACCCCCCCGAGACGGCAGGAGCCGGGCCGGATGGTGCGCCGGCCCGGCTCCTGCGACGTCCCGGTCCGAGGTGGACCGGGCGTCCGGTGACGTCAGTACCAGTACTTGCGGCCGCCGACGGCGCGACCAGTGCGTCCGAGCAGCATCAGCACGAGCCCGACCACGAGGACGATGACGCCGATCGTGACGAGGATCGAGATGTGGGCCAGCCACCCGATGAGCAGCAGGATGATTCCCAGGACGATCATGGATGTCTCCAGGTTCTCGCAGGGGTCAGCCGGGACCGGAGAGGTCCCAGCAGCCCGACGCGCCCCCACGCGCCGGACCGCAGAGACTAGTACCCCTGGCCCGGTGGCTCGAAACGGTCTGCCGCGGTGTCAGAATCAGGTCTGATCGGACCCCGACCGACAACTCCCCCGATGGTGACCCCATGGACACGCCCCTCCCGGACCTCGCCGGCGGCTCGCCGTCGAGCGACGCACTCGGCGCCCTGAGCCGGATCATCTACGCCTCCGAGGACTTCGACGGAGGTCTTCGGCGCCATCGTCCTGGCCGCGGTGCGCCTCGTCGACGGCTGCGACCACGCGAGCATCATGCAGCGACGGGACGGCCGGTACCAGACCGCAGTCTCGACCGACGACATCGCCCGGACCATCGACAAGCTGGAACAGCTGCACCAGCAGGGTCCGTGCCTCGACGCGATCGTCGAGGACAAGCCGCAGTTCGAGGACGACCTGTCCGACCCGGACACGCAGATGGCCGGAGCTGGCCGAGCAGGTGGTGCGGCAGACCCCCGTCCGGTCGGCCGCCGGGTTCCGGATCGTCGTCGGCGGCGAGAAGATCGGCGCCCTCAACCTCTTCTCCGACCGGGTCGGCGGCATGAGCGGCCGCTCGATCGACCAGGCCATCATCCTGGCCGCCTTCGCCTCGGTGGCGGTGTCCTCACTCCACGACCGCCGGGAGGCCCGCACCCTGGCCGCCGGCCTGGAGAGCAACCGGGAGATCGGCAAGGCCGTCGGCCTGCTCATGGCGTTCCACAAGATCAACGACACCGAGGCGTTCGACCTGCTGCGCAAGGCGTCGCAGGACATGAACATCAAGCTCGCCGAGGTCGCCCGCGAGGTCGTCGGCCACCACAACACCGGGCATCCGGCGCCGCGCATCGGCTGACCCGGCAGCCGGGCGTCAGCGAAAGCGTGAGTCGGGGTCCCCGCGAAGTACCGGAGCGAAGCGGAGGACTTCGTGGGGTGGCTCAGCGGAGGCCGACGGCGTCGTGGTCCCACCAGACGCGGTGGTAGACCAGGGTGCCGGTCATCCAGTCCTCGTACGCCGGCAGCCGCAGGGCCTGGAACCCGGCCTGCGGGATGCGCAGCGAGGGTCGGCGGAACCCGAGGTCGGCGCCGGCCAGGAACCCGAACCGCCCGTAGTAGACCGGTGACCCCTCGAGGAACACCAGCGGCTCCGGTCGGCCCTCGAGCTCGCCCAACGCATACCGGACCAGGGCCGAGCCGACCCCCTGCCCCTGCCGGCGGGGCAGCACCGAGAGCGGGCTGAGGACCAGGACGTCCACCAGCCGGTCCGGGGCGTCGAGCAGGCTCCGGGTGAACGAGACGTGGCCGACCAGGCCGCTGCTGTCCGCCGCGACGTAGGACAGCCCGAGCCACGCGTCCGAGGTCCGCAGGTCGTCGACGATCCGCTCGACGCCCTCCTGCGCGGCGAACGCGGCGCGGACGACGTCACGCACCTCGGCGATCTCGCCGGGGCGTTCCGAGCCGGTACTCCGTCGGCGTCGCCACGAGCCGACGGTAGCCCGCCGCCCGCCCTCCGTCACCGGGGTTTCGCCTGCCCACCCAGTGAACGCGCAGGCCCTGCCGACCGGCGGCCCGCCCTAGGCTGCGACGCATGGCTCCCAGGACTCTGCGCCGCGTCGCCCTGCTCACGGCCGGCGGGTATGCGCCCTGCCTCTCGGCGGCGGTCGGCGCCCTCATCGAGCGCTACACGGCGCTGCTGCCGGACGTCGAGATCATCGCGTACCGCCACGGCTACCACGGCGTGCTGACCGGCACCTCGGTGGTCGTCGACGCGTCGGCGCGCGCGTTCGCCCGGGTGCTGCAGGAGTACGGCGGGAGCCCGATCGGCAACAGCCGGGTCAAGCTCACCAACGCCGAGGACCTCGTCCGGCGCGGCCTCATCGAGGAGGGCCAGGACCCGCTCGAGGTGGCGGCGGAGCGGCTGCGCCAGGACGGGGTCGACGTCCTGCACACCATCGGCGGCGACGACACCAACACGACGGCGGCGGACCTCGCGGCCTTCCTCCAGGAGCGGGACTACGACCTCACCGTCGTCGGCCTGCCCAAGACCATCGACAACGACGTCATCCCGATCAAGCAGTCGCTCGGGGCGTGGACCGCGGCCGAGCAGGCGTCGGTGTTCGCCCAGAACGTGCTGGCCGAGCACGGCTCCAACCCGCGGATGCTCATCGTCCACGAGGTGATGGGGCGCGGCTGCGGATGGCTGACCGGCGCGGCGGCGGCGCAGTACCAGGAGTGGCACGCGGGCCGGCAGTGGGTGCCGTCGATCGGCCTGACCCCCGAGCGGTGGGACATCCACGCCGTCTTCGTGCCGGAGCTGCCCATCGACGTCGAGGCCGAGGCCGAGCGGCTGCGCGGGGTCATGGACGACATCGGCTGCGTCAACATCTTCCTGTCCGAGGGCGCCGGCGTGCCGGAGATCGTCGCGGAGATGGAGGCGGCCGGCGAGGAGGTCCCCCGCGACCCGTTCGGTCACGTCAAGCTGGACAAGGTCAACCCCGGGCAGTGGTTCGCGGAGCAGTTCGCCGAGCGGGTCGGTGCCGAGAAGACGATGGTGCAGAAGAGCGGGTACTTCTCGCGGTCCGCTCCGGCCAACGAGGCCGACCGGACGCTGATCCGCCAGATGGTCGAGGTCGCCGTCGAGTCGGCCCAGCAGGGCGTGTCCGGTGTCGTGGGTCAGGACGAGGAGCGCGACGACGTGCTGCGGACGATCGAGTTCGAGCGGATCGCCGGCGGCAAGGCGTTCGACACCTCGGTGGACTGGTTCCAGACGGTGCTGAAGCGCACCGGTCAGGGCTGACCTCCGCCGGCCCGGGCCACCACCCACTCCACCTTCCGCGACCCGTCCCACCGGCGTACCACCGAGGCGACCACCGGGCTCCCCACCGGCGCCTCGCGAGCCAGCCGGTCGCGGACGAGGTCGACCGCGCGGTCCACGTCGGGCTGGGCCACCCGGCGCGCCAGGGTGACGTGGGCGGTCCACCGCTCAGGGGCGGACAGGCTGTCGCCGGGCACCTGGCAGACGTCGGCCACCGCGGCCTGGAGCGCTCGCATACCGTCGCCGGGCTCGAGGAGCCGCACCAGCACCCACGGACCCCGCCCGAACAGGGTCACGTCACCCCACGTCGCGTCGACCGGGAGCCGGCCGGCGACCGCCTGGGCGACGTCGTCCTCGGCCGTGAGGTCCGGCACCGCGACGAGGGTGACGTGCGGCCGGTTGCTGGGGGCGGTGTGCCGGGCCTGGGACGGCAGCCCCGCCTGGAGCAGGTCGTCCCAGGCGCGCCGGACGCCGCGTTCGGCCTCCGGTTCCAGGAGCAGCTCGACGGACTGGACCACCGGACGAAGCGTAGGTGAACCGGATCCGCCCGCCCGGCGTCTTCCCGTCCGCCGACCCTGCCCGTGACCGACGCCCCTGCAGGGGGGCGGCGCCGGCCACGGGAGGGTGGTCGGCGAGACCATCGGGGACAATCGGGCCGGAGCAGCGGGAGGAGGACCGGATGCCGCTGGACGAGGCGGTGGTGGCGGAGATCTACCGCGAGCACGCTCCGGTCCTGCGACGCTTCGTCGGCCGCACCTCGCTGGACCCGGCCCGCACCGAGGACGTCGTCCAGGAGGTGATCCTGCGGGTGTGGAAGCAGGCACCCCACGTGACGAGCATGCGGGCCTACCTGCTGCAGACCGCCCGCAACATGCTCATCGACATGCACCGGGCCGCCGGACGGCGCGTGGTCGAGGTCGCGGCCGACCGCGACGACGACTCCCGCGCCCGCCTGGACCCGCGTACCCCGAACCCGGAACGCGACATCGACCGCGCCCTCGACCAGATCCTCGTCGAGGAGGCGCTGGCCCGGCTCCAGCCCGACCACCGCACCGTCATCGTCGCGCTGTACTACCAGCGGTTCAGCGTGGCGGAGGCCGCCGAGCACCTCGGCATCCCGCCCGGGACCGTCAAGTCCCGAGCCTTCTACGCGGTGCGCTCGCTGCGCGCCGTCCTCGACGAGATGGGAGTGACCCAGTGAGCGCCCGACCGGGCACCGACCCCGAGCACGAGGAGCTGCAGCTGCTCCTCGGCGCCTTCGTGCTCGGCGGCCTCGACAGCGCGGAGCACCACGAGTTCTCGCGCCACCTGCGCACCTGCCCGGTATGCCAGCGGGAGGCGGCGCAGCTCTCCGGGCTGCCCGCCCTGCTCGACCTCGTCGACGAGCCCGGTTCCGCGGCCGACCCCGACGGGTCGGCCACCCTCGCTCCGGACGACGCCCCGCCCGCCGAGACGACCGCCGCCGTCGTGCTGCTCGACCGGGTCCGCGCCGAACGCCGTCGCCGGCGCTGGCGGCTGGGCGCGGTCGCGGCGGCGCTGGTCCTCGTGGCCGGAGCCCTCGGCGCGGCCATCGGCCCGGCCACCAGCCGCCTCAACGCCCCGCCGACACGGGGGCTCGTGGCCGCGGCGGCACCGGTCACGCCCGGTCAGGCGGCCCCGGTCCAGGTCGAGATCGACCTGGTGAGCCGGACGTGGGGTACCCAGCTGGACGTCCGCGGGTCCGGGCTGCCGACCGGCGAGGTGCTCTACCTCGCCGTGACGGACCGCGAGGGCCACCGCTACGACGTGGCCAGCTGGACCGGCACCCCCAGCGGGCGCACCTCGCTCACGGCGGCGTGCTGGATGGAGTCGGCCGACATCGTGCAGGTGCAGGTCCACACCCGGGCGGGCACCCCGGTCGCCACCGCGACCGCCTGACCGGTTCGTGCTCTGGACCGCACCGAATTCCGTACTCCAGCCGCACGAACCGTAGGGTCGCGACATGCGGATCGTGTCTCTCCTGCCCTCGACGACCGAGATCCTGTTCGCGGTCGGCGCCGGCGATGACGTCGTCGGCGTCACCTTCGAGTGCGACTACCCCACCGAGGCGCGCCGCCGCCGGATCGTCTCCACCTCCGCGCTGCCCGAGGGCCTGAGCGCCGCCGACATCGACCGGGTCGTCAGCGAGCGGATGCGGGCCGGCGAGGACCTCTACCACCTCGACGAGGGCGCCCTGGCCGACCTCGACGCCGACCTCGTCGTCACCCAGGACCTGTGCGCGGTATGCGCGGTCGACGTCTCCGTGGTCGACGACGCCCTCGCCCACCTCGGCTGCCGGGCGGACGTGCTCACCATCGACCCGCACACCCTCGACGAGGTGCTGGCCTCGGTGGTGACCCTCGGCCGGTCGAGCGGCCGGACCGGCGCCGCCGAGGACCTCGTCGCCGGTCTGCGCGAGCGGCTGCAGCGGGTCGACGCCGCGGTGGCCGGCCGGCGCCGCCCCGACGCCCTCGTGCTCGAGTGGACCGACCCGCCGTTCGCCCCGGGCCACTGGGTGCCCGAGATGGTGGAGCGGGCCGGCGGGACCAGCGTGCTCGGCGCGACGGGTGAGAAGTCGTTCCGCACGACCTGGGAGGCGGTCGGCGCGTCGCGGCCCGAGGTCGTCGTCGTGGCGCCCTGCGGCTACCACCTGGAGGGCGCGGCGGAGCAGGCCGCGGACCTCGTCGCCCGGGGCGGTGCTGCCGAGCGGCATACCGGTGTGGGCCGTCGACGCCAACGCGTCGTTCGCCCGGCCCGGACCCCGGCTCGTCGACGGGATCGAGGCGCTGGCCGCGATCTTCCACCCCGACGCCGTCGGCGCCCCGAGCCCGGACATGGCCCGCCGCATCGCCTGAGGCCCGCTGACTCGGCTCAGTCGCTGAGGAAGCCCAGCAGGTCGGCCCGGGTGAGCACGCCGGCCGGCTTGCCCTCGTCGGCGACCAGGATCGGCGTCGGCGCTTCTCCAGCTCGTGGCGGGCGGCGCCGACCGGCTCGCCGGAGCCGACGAGCGGCAGGCCGGGCCCATGTGCTGCTCCACCGAGTCGGCGAGATGGGCCCTGCCGGTGAACAGCGCGTCCAGCAGGGCGCGCTCGCTGACCGACCCGGCGACCTCGCCGGACGTCACCGGCGGCTCGGCCTTGACGACGGGCATCTGCGAGACGCCGTACTCGCGCAGGATGCTGATCGCGTCGCGCATCGTCTCGCTCGGGTGGGTGTGCACCAGCGCCGGCAGCTCGGCCGCACTTGCCGCTCAGCACGTCGCCGACCGTCGTCTCGCCGTCGGCGCCGAGGAACCCGTAGGAGCTCATCCAGTCGTCGTTGAAGATCTTCGACATGTAGCCGCGGCCCGCAGTCGGGCAGCAGGACGACGACCACGGCGTCGGCGGGCAGGCCGCGGGCGGCCTCGAGCGCGGCGACGACCGCCATCCCGCAGGAGCCGCCCACCAGCAGGCCCTCCTCGCGGGCCAGCCGCCGGGTCATGGCGAACGAGTCCGCGTCGGAGACGGCGATGACCTCGTCGACCACCGTCGGGTCGTAGGCGGTCGGCCAGAAGTCCTCGCCGACGCCCTCGACGAGGTAGGGCCGGCCGGTGCCACCGGAGTAGACCGAGCCCTCGGGGTCGGCGCCGACGATGCGCACGGCCCGCCCCGTCGGCGACATCTCCTTGAGGTAGCGCCCGGTCCCGCTGATCGTGCCGCCGGTCCCGATGCCGGTCACGAAGTGCGTGACCCGGCCGTCGGTGTCGGACCAGACCTCGGGGCCGGTCGTCTCGTAGTGGCTCTGCGGGCCCATCGGGTTCGCGTACTGGTTCGGCTTCCAGGCGCCGTCGATCTCCCGGACCAGCCGGTCCGACACCGAGTAGTACGAGTCCGGGTGGTCCGGCGGCGACCGCGGTCGGGCAGACGACGACGCGGGCGCCGTACGCCGCGCAGCACGTCCTGCTTGTCCTGGCTCACCTTGTCGGGGCAGACGAACACGCAGCGAGTAGCCGCGGCTGCTGGGCGACGATGGCGAGCCCGACGCCGGTGTTGCCGGACGTCGGCTCGACGATCGTGCCGCCGGGCTTCAGCTCGCCGGACTCCTCGGCGGCCTCGACCATCCTCAGCGCGATGCGGTCCTTCACCGACCCGCCCGGGTTCATGTACTCGATCTTGGCCAGCACGGTGCACGGCGATGCCCTCGGTCACGGACGGAGAGCTTGACCAGGGGCGTGTTCCCGACGAGGTCGCTGATGTGTTCGGCGTACTTCACGGGACCATCCTGCCTCCTTTCGCCATGACCACCGCACTGTCCGCCATCCCGGCAGTTCCCGCCCGGGGGACGTCGTACGGTGGACACTGGACACCCGGACGCTGGCCACTCAGGTCGGGACCGGCGGGACTCGGGGTGGGGGATGCGATGGGACGTGCACGGCGCGCGCGCCGGATCGCCCAGACCGCTGCCTACGGCGGCGGGTCGGGATGCGGGCATCGGCGTGCTCGGCGCGGTCGGCTACGGCCTGCGTCAAGGCCGAGGCGCTGCTGGCCCGCAAGCGCGGTCGGGATCATCGAGCGACGCCGCTCCCGACGGACGACGGCGTCTACGGCGCCGCGCCCGGAGCCCCGCTCGAGCTGCTCGTCCTCGGCGACAGCAGCGCCGCCGGCCTGGGCGCCGACGACCGGCCTGCAGACCATCGGCGCCATCCTCGCCACCGGGGTCTCGGCCGTTCGCCGGCCGCCGGGTCCGGCTGACCAACGTGGCGGTCGTCGGTGCGCGTGTCCGGTGACCTCGGCGTCCAGGTGGCCAACGCGCTCGACCTCGTGCCCGCAGCCGGACGCCGCGGTGGTCCTCATCGGCACCAACGACGTCACCCACCGCATCGACAAGTCCGATCGCCGTGCGCCACCTCGAGGGCGCGGTCGCGCCGGCTGCGCGACGCCGGCGCCGAGGTCGTCGTCGGCACCTGTCCCGACCTCGGCGCCATCCAGCCGGTGGCCCAGCCGCTGCGGACGCTGGCCCGCCGCTGGAGCCGCGACCTCGCCGCCGCCCAGACCGTCGCGGTCGTCGAGGCCGGCGGCCGCACGGTGTCGCTCGGCGACATCCTCGGCCCGGAGTTCGAGCAGCGGCCGCACGAGATGTTCAGCCCAGGACCGGTTCCACCCCTCGGCGGCCGGGTATGCGCGGGCCGCCGCGGTCCTGCTGCCCACCCTCTGCTCGGCGCTGGGGCTGTTCGACGAGGACGTCGTGCCTCGGCCTCGACCGCAGCCGCGGCGAGCGCGGTCGCGCCGGTGTCCCGGGCCGCCACCAGCGCCGTCCGCGACCCCGGCACCGAGGTGAGCCCCACCGACATCGGCGGCCAGACCCGGGGTCCGCTCGGGCGCTGGGCGGTCGTCCTGCACCGCGTCCGCCGCTTCCCGGCTCCCCGGTCGGGAGCCCAGACGCGGCCGTGGAAGACCGCCCGCAACACTCCCCACTGACTGCGGATACCATCGAGGTCGAGGTAAGCGAGCGCTCACCCGCTCCCTCGCCGCCGTCGTCGTTGTCGTCAAGGAGGACCACCGTGGCCAGCTCCCTGAGGCCGTCATCGTCGCCACCGCCCGCAGCCCGATCGGCCGGGCGTTCAAGGGGTCGCTCAAGGAGATCCGTCCCGACGACCTCTCGGTGCAGGTCGTGCGCGCGCGTCCTCGACAAGGTGCCCGCGCCTGGACCCGCCCGAGATCGACGACCTCTACTGGGGCTGCGCCGAGCCGTCCGGCCGCCAGGGCGCCAACCTCGCCCGCGTCGTCGCGGTGCTGGCCGGCTACGACGGCCTGCCCGGCGCCACCATCAACCGGTTCTGCGCGTCGAGCGTCCAGACCACCCGGATGGCCTTCCACGCGATCAAGGCCGGCGAGGGCGACGTGTTCCTCTCCGGCGGCGTCGAGTGCGTCTCGCAGTACCTCAGCTGGGCCGGCGCCGGCGGCGCCGACGACGACGCCCGCAACCCGCTGTTCGGCGAGTCGATGGCCCGCACGGTCGAGACCGCCACGGCCAACGCGACCTGGACCGACCCCCGCGCGGACGGCCTGCTGCCCGACGTCTACATCGCCATGGGCCAGACCGCCGAGAACGTCGCCACGTCGCTCGGGCATCTCCCGCGAGCGCCAGGACGAGTGGGGCGTCACCAGCCAGAACCGCGCCGAGAAGGCCATCGCCAACGGGTTCTTCGAGCGCGAGATCACGCCGGTGACGATGCCGGACGGCCGCGTCGTCACGACCGACGACGGCCCGCGCCCGGGCGTGACCATCGAGGGCGTCAGCGGCCTGAACCCGGTGTTCCGCCCCGACGGCACCGTCACCGCCGGCAACTGCTGCCCCCTCAACGACGGCGCCGCCGCGGTCGTCGTCATGAGCGACACCAAGGCCGCCGAGCTCGGCCTGACCCCGCTCGCCCGCGTCGTCGCCACCGGCGTCTCGCGCGCTGTCGCCCGAGATCATGGGCCTCGGCCCGATCGACGCCTCGCAGCAGGCCCTGGGCCGCGCCGGGATGACCATCGGCGACATCGACCTCTACGAGATCAACGAGGCCTTCGCGGCGCAGGTGCTGCCCAGCGCCGACGCCCTCGGCATGGACTTCGACAAGCTCAACGTCAACGGCGGCGCCATCGCCCTGGGCCACCCGTTCGGCTCGACCGGTGCGCGCATCACGACGACCCTGCTCAACGGGATGCAGGAGCGGGACGCCCAGTTCGGGCTGGAGACGATGTGCGTCGGCGGTGGCCAGGGCATGGCCATCATCTACGAGCGGCTCAGCTGAGCTCGCGCCGCAGCCGCTCGAGGTCGGGCGCCGGGGTCCAGGCCGGCCCGCCCGGCGTCGTAGGCCATCACCGTCAGCTGGTCCATGACGGTGCCCGGACCGAGGTCCGGCACCTCCGTGTGCGGCCGCCCCTCGGCGTCGGCGACCGCGTCGGCCAGCGCCTGGACGACCGGCCGGACGACCGGCATACGGGAAAGCGCCTGGTCGAGCGGCAGCTGCTGCCACCGCTCGACCAGGCGCCGAAGCTCCGAGTCCGCCGTCAACCGGTCAGCCGCGCAGGCGGGCCAGCAGGCGCAGGATCTCGAGGTAGAGCCAGATCAGCGTGACGATGAGGCCGTGGGCCAGCAGCCAGGAGTACTTCTCCGGCAGCCCGGCGCGGACCGCCCGCTCGACGTCGTCGAAGTCGACGGCCAGCGAGTATGCGGCCAGGCCGACGCCCAGCAGCGAGATGCCGATGCCGAGGAGGCCGTTGCCACCGAAGCCCCAGCCGCTGGTCCAGCCGAACATCAGGGCGACGACGTTGACCACGCTGAACAGCAGGTAGCCGATCAGCATCATCCCGAAGATCTTGCGGCTGCGGCTCGTCACCTTGATGAGGCCGAACCGGTAGCCCGCGAACATCCCGAGGAACGTGCACAGGGTCGCGATCACGGCGGTCATGACGATGCCCGGCCAGCGCTGCTCCATCACCTGGCTGAACGCGCCGACGAAGGCGCCCTCGACCACGGCGTAGAGCACGATGAGCGGGACGCTGATCTTCTTCATGAAGGCGATCGCCAGGCCGATGACCAGGCCGACCACCATGCCGCCGATCCAGATCGGCGTCAGCAGGCCGGGGTTGCCCCGGGTGAGGTACCAGGAGCCGGCGGCCGCCGCGAGGACCAGCACGAACAGGCCGAGGGTCTTCATGATGACGTCGTCGAACGTCACCCGACCGGTCTGGATCGGACCGGCCGGCGGAGCGTTGTACATGTGCTCCAGCTGGTCGCTGCTCATCCGGTCCTGGACGCCCTGCGCCCCGGTGGGGTTGAACCCGGGACCGGGCTGCTGCCCAGCGCGCTGCTGGCCGAACCCGGCGTACCCCTGTTCGATCTGCCGGTTGACCTGCGAGAACACGGGGTTGCTGCTCGCCATCCTTGCTCCTTGGAAGTTGGGTGCGGCGCTCTCAAGGAACTCCCAGGAACGCCTCTACAGGATAAGGCGAGTGGGACGGCCGCTTAGTTCCCGTCCGCCCCTAGGGTCGAATCGTGACCTCCGCCTTCCTCGAGGCCCCGGTGCTCCGCGGCGACCACGTCGTGCTCGAGCTCCTGGCGCCCGAGCACGAGCCCGAGCTGGCCGAGGCGGTGGCCGACGGCGAGCTGTGGCGGCTCTGGGTGACCCGGATCCCCTCGCCGCAGGACATGGCCGCCGAGATCCGGCGGCGGCTGGCCGAGCACGCGGCCGGGACGATGGTGCCCTGGACCGTGCGCGACGCGCGGACCGGACGGGCCGTGGGGATGACGACCTACATGAACGTCCGGGCCGACAACCGGAGGCTGGAGATCGGCTCGACCTGGCTGGCGCGGACCGCGCAGCGGACGGCGGTCAACCCCGAGGCCAAGCTCCTGCTGCTCACCCGGGCGTTCGAGGACCTCGACTGCGTCGCCGTCGAGTTCCGCACCCACTGGCACAACCGCCGGTCCCGCCGGGCCATCGAGGCCCTCGGCGCCAAGCAGGACGGCGTCCTGCGCAACCAGGACCTCTGGCGGGACGGGACGGTCCGCGACGTCGTCGTCTACTCGGTCATCGACGCCGAGTGGCCGTCGGTGCGGCTCGGGCTGCGCGAACGGCTCCGGGCGTATGCGGCTGACTGACCTCGTGCCCCCGACGAGATTCGAACTCGCACTGAAGCGATTTTAAGTCGCCTGCCTCTGCCGGTTGGGCCACGGGGACGGACCCAACTGGCGGTCGACGCCGGACCGGCCTGGCGGAGCGGTGGCTCAGAGGTAGGTGGCGCCGCGGGTGGACGGCGTGCGGACCGGCCACCCGGTCGAGGAACAGCAGCCCCAGGGTGTGGTCGACCTCGTGCTGGACCGCGACGGCCTCGAACGCGTCGGTCTCGAGGGTGACCCACTCCCCCGTGACCGGCAGCTGCCCGCGGACGGTGAGCCGCCGGGCGCGGGCGACGTCGCCGGTGAAGTCGGGCACCGACATGCAGCCCTCACGACCGCGCTCCCGGCGGGAGGCGGACTCGACCTCGGCGTTGCAGAGGACGAACAGCCCGTGGCACGTCCGGGTCTTGGGGTGCCCGGTGACGTCCACGCTGAACACCCGACGGGCGACGCCGACCTGCTGCGCGGCGAGGCCGACGCAGCCGGGCGACACCGCCTGCGTCGCCACGAGGTCCGCGGCCAGGGCCACGACGTCGGCGGCGGCGGGGTCGACGGTCTCGCCGCGCATACCGAGCACCGGGTCCGGCGTGCGGACGACGTCGAGCACCCGCCCGGGCGGGAGCTCCGGCATCCGCCACGACGCCGGTCCCGCGGGCGCGGTCACAGCAGGTCGTCCTCCACGACGGACACGTGGAAGTCGACGCCGATCTCCTGCGCGACGCGGGCCAGCTCCTCCTCGACGACGTCGACCGAGGCGCCGGGCGGCAGCACGAACTCCGCGATGAGGACGTAGACCGCGTCGCCCAGCCGGGTCCCGAGGTCGACGATGTTGCCGCCGTGGCGGGCCACGACGTTGGTCATCGCCGCGACGATCCCGGGGCGGTCGGCGCCGTGCACGTGCATCGTGTACGCGGTGCCCGGCACGACGGTGTCGCCGTGCTCCGGCAGGGAGCGCACGTCGACCACGAGGTCGCCGCTGTCGGTCAGGGGCCGCAGCGCCGCCTCGACGTCGCCGAGGGGCCGGTCGGTCCGCACCAGCACGACCATGACGAAGTGCCCGCGCAGCAACGTCATCGTGGAGTCCTCGAGGTTGCACCCGAGGTCCGCGAGCGCCGCGGACACGTCGGCGACGATGCCGGGGCGGTCGTCGCCGAGCACGGTCACCGCGACGAGGCTCGCATCGGTCGGCACCGGCCAACCCTAACGAGTCACGCCAGCAGGGACCGGAGCTCCTCGACCAGCCCCGGCGGCGCGGCGACGAAGGGTCCGTGCTCGGGCCACGCCGAGGGCGTCCCGTCCCGTTCACAGACGACCGCCCCGGCCTCGCGGCACAGCAGCACCGCGGCCAGGTGGTCCTCCGGGTGGAAGGTGCTGATGACGGCGCCCGCCGCCCGACCGGCGGCGACGTGGGCGACCGACAGCGTGCCCGAGCCCATGATCCGCGGCGTGCAGTGCCGCTCCCCCAGCCCGTCGAGCAGGTGCTGCATCCCCGGCCACGGCACGTGGGCGGCCCACTCGCTCATGACGACCCGGCCGGCCAGCGAGTCCAACGCCCCGACCGCCAGACGCTCCTCGGTCTCCCCGACCCGCCGGTATGCGCCCCGCCCGGCGACGGCGTGCAGGACCTCCCCCCGCCAGGGGTCGGCCACCACCCCCACGAGCGGCTCGCGCCCGACGGCGAGCGACAGCGAGAACGAGGTCCACGGCAGGCCCGACGCGAGGTTCGTCGTGCCGTCCACCGGGTCGCAGTACCAGGCCGGACCGTCGCCGGCCTCGCCGCCGAGCTCCTCGCCCACCACCTGGTGGTCGGGGAACGCCTCGGCCACCAGGGACCGGACCGCCCGCTCGGTCGCCACGTCGACGTCGGTGACGACGTCGGCGGCGTGCCGCTTGGTCCGGATCTCGCCGAGCGCCATGGTCCGCGCGAGGGTGACCGCCTGCGCCGCCGCCTCGAGGGCGACGCGCAGGGCGGCGTCGAGGTCCACCGGCTCAGGCATGGCGCTGTCCGACCGCGGCCACGAGCGAGCGGATGTCGTTGCTGATCACCGCGTCGACGCCGGCGTCGAGGATCCGGGCCAGCACCTCCGGGTCGTCGACGGTCCAGCAGGACAGCGGTATGCCGCGGGCCGCCGCCCACTCCCGGCCACCGCTCTCGAGGGCCTGCCAGTGCGGGTTGAACGCCTCCGGCCGCAGCTGCGCGACGAGGTCGTCGGGGGGCGGCCCGTCGAGCGCCTCGGCCCCCCACGAGAGGAAGACCCGGGCCTCCGGGTCGTGGGCGCGGACCTCACGCATCCCGTCGACGTCGCCGCACCACATCACCTGCTCCGGGCCGCAGCCGTCCGGTGGCCACCGCGGCACCCGCCTCGAGCCGGGCGGCGGTGGCCCACTCCGGCGCGTCCATGTCGACCATGACCGCCGCCGAGCGGCCCTCGAACAGCGCGAGCACCTCCCGCAGCGTCGGGATGCCGATGGCCCGGACCTCGGCCGCCGACAGGGTGCGGATGTCGCGGTCGACGCCCCAGAGCCGCAGCAGCGAGTCGTCGTGGAGCACCACGCTCACCGCGTCGCTGGTGGTCTTGACGTCGATCTCGACGATGTCGGCGCCGCAGTCCAGGGCCGACCGGACCGCGTCGACGGTGTTCTCGCGGAACCGGACCGGGTCGCCGCGGTGCGCGATGGCCAGCGGCCGCCCGTTGGCGCCGGCCCGAGGCAGCGCGCTCGACGGGCGGTCGAGCGACTCGGATGGGGGTGGCGGGCCGTCGTTCAGAGCAGGGACCCCTCGCGGTAGACGAGCGCGCGGCGGAACCGCACGGTCGTCGCGTCGTCACCGTCGCCCAGGGCGCCGGCGTCGACGTAGGCGCGTACGGGGGCGTGGTCCGCGCCGGCGAGGTCGAGGACCGCCTCCGTGAAGTGACCCGCGGGGGATGACGCGCACCACGGCGGCCTGCGGCCCCGCCGGTGCCGACGACGACGTCCTCCGGGCGGACCGACACCGTGTCGCCGTCCGCCGACGACTCGACCGTCGGGGAGGTTGGTCGTCTCGACCGGTACCTGGGCCGAGCCGATGACGACGTGCGCGGTTCCGCCCTCGCGGACGACGCGACCCTCGACGGTGTTGGTGGCGCCGACGAAGCCGCCGACGAACGTCGTCGCCGGCGACCGGTAGATGTCCACCGGCGACGCGTACTGCTCGATCCGGCCGCTGTTCATCACCGCGACGCGGTCGGAGATCGACAGCGCCTCGTCCTGGTCGTGGGTGACGAACACCGTGGTGATGCCGAGCCGCTGCTGGATCTCCCGGATGTCCTCGCGGACGCGCACCCGCAGCTTGGCGTCGAGGTTCGAGAGCGGCTCGTCGAGGAGCAGCACCTTGGGCTCCTGCACGAGCGCCCGCGCGAGGGCCACCCGCTGCTGCTCGCCGCCGGAGATCCGCGTGGGCCGCGACCGGATGTGGTGGGTGAGGCCGACCAGCTCGAGGACGCTCTCGACCCGCTGCGCGATCTCGGGCTTCGGCATCTTGCGCAGCTTCAGCCCGAAGGCGATGTTGTCGAACACCGACATGTGCGGCCACAGGGCGTAGTTCTGGAAGACCATCGCCGTCGGCCGCCGCTCCGGCGGCAGGTCGGTGACGTCGGCGCCGTCGATGGTGACCGCCCCGCCGTCCGGCTCGAGGAACCCGGCGATCATCCGCAGCGTCGTCGTCTTGCCGCAGCCGGACGGCCCCAGCAGGCAGACCATCTGGCCCTTCTCGACGTGCAGGTCGAGGTCGTCGACGATGGACCGGCCGCCCAGCTCCTTGTGCAGGCGGCTGAGCCGCAGGCCGCGGTCCGGCGCCGACGCCGCGCCGTCCGCGGCCCCGGCGCCGTGGCGGTGTCGGCCCGCGCGGTGGTGTGGCTCATCGGATCTGGAACCCTTCGGCGAGCTGGCCGCCCATGACGTGCTTGCGCACGAGCAGGAGCAGGACGGCCGAGGGGATGGCGAGCATGATCGAGAAGACCGCGGCGACCTGGGGCGGGTAGTTCAGCACGAGCGTGTACATCTGCGTCGGCATGGTGATGAACTCCGGGTTGCCGACGAGGTAGGTGCCCTGCGCCTCGTCGAACGACGCGAGGAACGACATGATCAGCGCGACGGTGATGCCCGGGCAGCGCCAGCGGGAAGGTGATCTTGCGCAGCACCGTGAACCGGCTCGCCCCCGCGTCGCGCGCCGCCTCCTCGTAGGACCGGGGCACCGCCGCGAACGCCGCCGCCGGGATCCACGTCATGAACACCACCGTCCCGAGCACGTGGACGATGACGACGCCGACGAACGTCGACATGAGGTTGAACGCGTAGAACAACGAGGCCAGCGCGACGAAGAGGCCCATCTTCGGGAACGCGTTGGTGGCGAACAGCCCGACGAGGAAGATCCGCCGACCGGGGAAGTCGAAGCGGGCGAACGCGTACGCCGCCGGCAGGCACACCACCGCGGACACGATCATCGTCGTGAGCGCGAACTGGAACGACAGGCGTACCGAGCTGAGCAGGTTGGGGTCCTTGAACACCTGGCCCCACCACTGCAGGGTCCAGGCGTCCGGCGTGAGCGACGGGTAGGTCCAGCGTCGTGGCGAAGGCGCGGATCCCCAACCACAGCAACGGTCCGAGGATGAAGACCGCCAGGGCCAGCACGAAGAGGGCGCTCAGCAGCCGGCGCGACCCACCTGCCGGTCCCGCGGCGCGACCCGGCCGCCCGCGACGACCGGCGCGCGGGTGGGGACGACGGTGTCCGGCTCCAGCTGGGTGGCCGGCAGCGTCGGCAGGGTCGTCACGTCACACCCGCCCGGTCTGCGCGGCGGCGCGGTAGTTGGCCCACACGTAGACGGCGCCGAACCCGCTGGCGACGACGAACACGACCACGGCCATGACCACCGACGCCTGCGGCAGGTTGAACGCCTGGAAGTAGTCGGCCATGTCGACGCCGAGCATCTTCGGGGCGTTCGGGCCCGGTGAAGTAGGGCACCGTGAAGGAGCCCAGGGTGCCGATCGCCGTGAACGTCCCCGCGATCACCGTGGGCACCAGCGCCAGCGGCGCGATCACCCGCAGGACCGTGCGGAACAGGGACGCCCCGGAGTCGCGGGCGGCCTCGATGAGCGCGTCCGGCACACCCTGCACGCCGGACACGACCATGAGCGTCGCGAACGGCAGGTGGGTCCACACCAGGCCGATCAGCACGGCCGTGATCGAGAACCCCCAGACCGGCGCCTCCATCCCGAACTGGGCCGCGACCGACCGCAGGAAGCCGTCCGCGTTGTAGAAGGTGAGGATCGCCCACGACGCGATGACCACCGGGATGAACATCGGCACCACGGCGAGCGCCGACAGCGTCCGCGAGATCCAGGTGTCCGAGAGCCGCACGTAGAGCGCGATCGCCCAGGCCATGACCACGACGATCACCGTCGTCGCCAGGGTGACGAGCACGGTCACGGTGAAGTCCCGCTGGAAGCGCGGGTCGGCGAACAGCTGCGAGTACGCGCCGAAGGTCACCTTCCACGGGGCGTCGACGGTGACCTGGTCGCTGGCGATCGCCGCGACGGTCGAGTTGAGCCCGCCGGTCTGGCCGAGGCTGTAGGCCACCGCGACGATGATCGGGAAGCCGACGAACACCGCGACGAGCACCAGCGGCGGGCTCGCCAGCGCGAGCCCGCCCAGCCGGTGCCGGCGTCCCTTGCTCACTTACCGGGGACGTTCTGGTCCCAGAGGTTGTTGATGTCCGTGCTGTGGTCGCTGTAGTAGCCGGCCCGCAGGTTCTGGGTGTCCGCGCCTGGAACTTCGCCTGCACCTCGGGCGGCAGCTTGCTCAGCGGGATGGCCGGGTAGCCGGCGATCTTGTCGGCGATCTTGGCCTGCTCGGCCGGCGTGAGGATGAAGTCGATGAACTTCCAGGCCAGGTCCTGGTTCTTCGACCCCTTGGTCACGCCGAGGTAGGACGCGCCGCCGGTGAACGACGGGTTCGAGATCTGCTGGGCCTTGAAGTTCTTCGGGATCGACCCCGAGGCCTGGCCGGAGATGAACTGGTCGGACCACACCGGGGCGATGTCGATCTGGCCGGACGAGAGCAGCTGGAGGGTCTGGTTGTTGCCGTTGGGGTAGACGCCCTTCTGGAAGACCGACTGGTTCAGCGACGCCAGCTCCTGCCAGCCCTGGTCCCAGTCCTTCTCGAGGTCCTTGTGGTACCCCGTCGTCATCTGGTCGCGGTCGGCCGGCGGCACGTACTTGTCGAGCACCGTCGAGACGAACGCTCCGCCGGAGCCGCCGGTCTTCGGCGAGTTGTAGGTGAACCGGCCCGGGTTGGCCTTGATCCACGCGAGCAGCTCGTCGAGGGTCTTCGGCGGGTTGCTGACCTTGTCCGGGTTGTACGCCAGCAGCACCGAGGAGGCGCGGTAGGGCACGGCACCCGGGCCGCCGGCCGCGACGATCTTGGGGTCGATCCCGCTGAGCGGCGGTGACCTTGCTGGTGTCGGTGGAGAGCAGGCCGGCCTTGGCCGCCTTGGCCACGAAGCTGGCCGTGACGTCCATCGCCGGGTCGCGGTTCTGCTGCGCGGCCGCCGCCAGCTTGGCGAAGTTCGCCTGGTCGTTCGTCCCGTGCAGGTCGTAGGTCAGCTTCACCGTCACGCCGGGGTTCGCCGCCTGGAAGTCGGGGATGAGGACCTGCTGGAACAGCTCCTGGATGTTGGTGTCGTCACTGGCGGCGACGGTGATGCAGCCGGACGCGGCTCCGCCGTGCTGCCGCCGGTGGCCGGCCACCTCCTGCGAGGCGGGCCCGTTTCCGGAGCAGGAGGCGAGGACGAGGGCGAGCGGGGGCGAGGCCGGCGACCGCGAGGCCGCCTCGGCTGATGCTTCGGCGCATGACGGCTCACTGTGTTCCCCTCGTCAACGAATGGCAAGGCGAAGCACTCGAATCGCAACAAATGTCATGACAAGGCGGACTGACATGCCGCTCCCATGTCAGGTCGGGAGCCCGTCGAGGCGTCCGATGACCTCGTCGAGCATCGACTCGGTGAGCTTGCCGGTGAACGTGTTCTGCTGGCTGACGTGGTAGCTCGCCACCAGCCGGACCGGCGTCGGCCGGCCGGGGTACGAGCACGGTCTCCGCGCCGTGGCCGAACCGGGGCTTCGGTCGGGGCACCGCCCAGCCGAGCCGTCGCGCGGACGCGAGCGCGGCGTCCCAGCCGATGCTGCCGAGCGCCAGCATGGAGCGCAGCCGCGGTGCCGCGAGCGTGAGGTCGCGGTCCAGCCAGCCCCGCAGGTCTCGCGTTCCAGGCCGGCGTGGGGGCGTTGCCCGGCGGCGCGCAGCGGACCGCGGCGACGATGCGCAGGCCGGTGAGGACCTGCCCGTCACCGGCGGCGACGCTGGTCGGCCGGCTGGCGTACCCCGTGCGGTGCAGCGCCGCATACAGCCAGTCACCGCTCCGGTCGCCGGTGAACATGCGGCCGGTGCGGTTCGTGCCGTTGGCGGCCGGGGCGAGACCGACGACGAGGACGCTGGCGTCGGGGTCGCCGAAGCCGGGCCCGGGTCGGCCCCAGTAGGGCTGGTCCGCGAACGACGCCCGCTTGCCCGACCGCGCGACGCTCTCCCGCCACGCGACGAGCCGAGGACACGCCCGGCACACCGAGATGTCGGCGTCGAGGCTCCGCGACGTCACCCGCTGCGGCGGCCAGCCGCGCGACGTCGGCGGCGGTCGCGAGCGACCGGGGTATGCGGCGTGCGCCGGGTCCCCGGGCCAGCCGGTGCCAGGCGGGACCGGCGACGGGAACGGCTGCCCGGTGACCGGGTGGGGCAGCAGCACATCGGACATGCGCGCATGCTGCCAGCCGGAGCGCCATTCCTGACACAGTGGGTCGGCGTGAACGAGATCGCCGTCGTCATCGCGGCGCTGGTCAACGCGCTCATCCTCGGGTTCATGTCGCGCCGGCTGTTGGGCGTGCCCGGTCGGCTGGCCGCGGACCATCGTCGTCAGCCTCCTGGTGTCGTGGACTGTTCAACGGCGTCGTCCAGTCCTCATCGACCGGATCCCCGGGGTGGACCTCGCCATCCAGAGCAGCGGCACCGACGTCTACCGCCGAGATCAACACCGTCCAGGCCCTGCTGCTCGTCCTCCTCGGCCTCGCCTGGGCGGTGGCCTTCGGCCTCGCCGCGCTGGTCATCCTCGAGGCGATCATCCCCACCGGCTCCCTGCCCCGGCCGCTGCCGTGGTTGCGCGGCATCCCGGCCCGGTGGCGACGCAGCCGGCGGTACGCGCAGATCGTCGCCATCGCGACGCGGCACGGCCTCGGCGGGCTACCTCCGCGGCCGCGCGCAGGTCCCGGCCGGCGAGTCCGACTCCGCGGTGGCCCGGTCGTTGCGCGGGGCGCTGGCCGACGGCGGGGTCACCTTCGTCAAGCTCGGCCAGATGCTGGCCACCCGGCCGGACCTCATCGGACCCGCGTTCGCCCGCGAGCTGTCCCTGCTCCAGTCCGACGTCCCGACGTCGCCGTGGCCGGTCGTCGCCGCGGCCGTCGAGCGCGAGCTGGGACGGCCGCTGTCCGGAGGTCTTCGCGACGCGTCGACGAGAAGCCGCTGGCCGCCGCGTCCGTCGCCCAGGTCCACGCCGCGACGCTCCTGGACGGCACGCCGGTGGTCCTCAAGGTGCAGCGGCCCGAGGCCCGTGCGCAGGTCACCGCGGACCTCGACATCGTCATCCGGCTGGCCACCTGGCTGCAGCGGGCCACCGGGTGGGGCCGGCGGCTCGGCATCCGCGCATCGCCGAGGGGTTCGCCGAGAGCCTCGACGAGGAGCTGGACTACACCGTCGAGCTGGTCAACCACGCCTCGATCGCCGCCGACCTCGACCCCCGCGACGGCGTCGTCGTCCCGCACGCCTACCGCGAGCTGAGCACCTCCCGGCTCATCGTCATGGAGCGCATGTCCGGGACGCCGGTCTCCCGCGCCTCCGCCGCTGCTGGCGACCATGGACCCGGCCCTGCGCCAGGAGATGGCCGACCGGCTGCTGCGCAGCGTGCTGCGGCAGGTCATGGTCACCGGGGTGTTCCACGCCGACCTGCACCAGGGCAACGTCCTCGTCGACGAGACCGGCCGGTTGGCGCTGCTCGACCTCGGCGCCGTCGGCCGCCTCGACTCCGGCTCGCGCGACGCCCTCGGCCCTGCTCCTGCACGCCATCGAACGGCGCGACTCGGTCGCGGCGACCGACGCCGTCCTCGACCTGCTCGACCGGTCGGAGGACCTCGACGACCGCGCTGTTCGAGCGCGAGCTGGGACAGATGCTGCAGCGGTTCGCCGGGGCGGGCGGAGGCGGGTCGCCCGGGCATGTTCCAGGCGCTGTTCTCGCTCGTGATCCGGCACCACTTCGCGGTGCCGCCCGCAGGTGGCCGCGGCGCTGCGGGCGCTCGGCGCCCTGGAGGGCACGCTGTGGTCGATCAGCCCGCGAGATCGACCTCGTCGCGGCGGCCCGCGAGGAGGGCCGCTCGGTGCTCGCCAGCCGGTTCGGCCCGAGCGAGGTGCGGGCGGCCCTGGAGGACCAGCTCATCACCCTGCTGCCGCTGCTGCACCGCCTGCCCCGGCGGATCAGCGCCATCGCCGAGAGCCTCGAGCGGGGCCGCGTCCGTCATCAGCGTCCGCGTCCTCGCCGACGAGCGCGACCGCGGCTTCCTCACCGGCGTCGTCCAGCAGCTCACCACGACGATGCTCGCGGCGGCCTGCGCGATCGGCGGCATCGTGCTGCTCGTCGCCGACACCGGGCCGTTCATGCTGCCGACCGTGCGGCTCTACACGTTCCTCGGGGCGACCCTGTTCTTCTTCGGCTTCGTGCTCGCCGCCCGCGCGCTCGCGCTGGTCTTCCGGCGCACCGCGCCCGGCTGACGCGGTCGGCCGTTCCACCGCATACCGATCCTCGACGCGGGGTTGACTCGATAGTAGGGAGCGGGTGTGGAAGATTCACCTAGGTGTTGGCCGGTTACGCAGGTGCGAGGAGGCATCGGTGACGTTCAGGCGGATCGCCGTGGTCAACCGTGGCGAGGCGGCGATGCGTCTCATCCATGCCGTCCGCGACCTCAACGCGGAGACCGGCGGTCGAGCCACGCAGGTCGTGGCGCTCCACACCGAGGGCGAGCGGCGGGCGATGTTCGTGCGCGAGGCCGACCTCGCCTACAACCTCGGCCCCGCGTCGGCCCGGCCCTACCTCGACCTCGCGGTCCTCGAGAAGGCCCTGCTCGAGACCGGAGCGGACGCCGCCTGGGTCGGCTGGGGGTTCGTCGCCGAGGACCCGGCGTTCGCCGAGCTGTGCGAGCGCATCGGCGTCACCTTCATCGGTCCGAGCGCCGAGGCGATGCGCCGGCTCGGCGACAAGATCGGCTCGAAGATCATCGCCGAGGAGGTCGGCGTCCCGGTGGCGCCGTGGAGCGGGGCGCGCTGGACACCCTCGACGCCGCGATGGCCAAGGCCGAGGAGATCGGCTACCCGGTCATGCTCAAGGCGACGGCCGGTGGTGGCGGCCGCGGCATCCGCCGGATCGGCTCGGACGCCGAGATGGCGGACGCCTACGAGCGCACCCGCGACGAGGCGGAGCGCGCCTTCGGCAGCGGTGTGGTGTTCCTCGAGAGCCTGGTCACCGGCGCGCGCCACGTCGAGGTCCAGGTCATCGCCGACGGGCAGGGCACCGCCTGGGCGCTCGGCGTCCGTGACTGCTCCGTCCAGCGCCGCAACCAGAAGGTCATCGAGGAGTCCTCCTCGCCGGTCCTGTCCGAGGAGCAGACCGCGCGAGCTCAAGGCCAGCGCCGAGCGGCTGGCGCTGGCCGTCGGCTACGCCGGCGCCGGCACGGTCGAGTTCCTCTACCACCCGGGCGGCCGGTACTTCGCGTTCCTCGAGGTCAACACCCGGCTCCAGGTCGAGCACCCGATCACCGAGGTCACCACCGACACCGACCTGGTCAAGCTGCAGATCCACGTCGCGTCCGGCGGTCGGCTCGAGGGCGAGCCGCCGGTCGAGCGCGGGCCACGCCATCGAGGCCCGGCTCAACGCCGAGGACCCCGACCGCGACTTCGCGCCCGCGCCCGGGCGGATCGCCCTGCTGGCGCTGCCCGCCGGGCCCGGCGTCCGCGTCGACACCGGGGTCGGCGAGGGCGACACCATCCCCGCCGACTTCGACTCGATGATCGCCAAGATCATCGCCTACGGCCGCAACCGCGACGAGGCGCTCGGCCGGCTGCGCCGCGCGGTCGCGCGAGACCACCGTGGTCATCGAGGGCGGCGCCACCAACAAGAGCTTCATCCTCGACCTGCTCGACCAGCCGGAGGTCATCGACGGCTCGGCCGACACCGGCTGGATCGACCGGGTGCGCGGCGAGGGCCGCCTGGTCGCGCGCCACCACTCGGGAATCGCGTTGGTGGCGGCCGGGATCGAGGCCTACGAGGACGAGGAGCAGGTCGAGGTCACCCGCCTGCTGGAGACCGCCCGCGGCGGCCGGCCGCAGGTGCAGCACAAGGTCGGCCGGGCGGTCGACCTCAAGCTGCGCGGCGCCGTCCACAAGATCCTCGTCATGCGCACCGGGCCGCACCGGTTCCGGGTCACCGTCGACGACCACGAGCCGCTGGACGCCTCGCTGGAGCGCATCGACGCGTACTGCGAGCCGGCTCACCGTCGAGGGGTCGGCGAACGTACCGCCTCATCACCGCGCGCGCACGGACCGGTCCACCTCGTCGAGGTCGACGGGGCGACCCACCGGGTCAGCCGCGACGAGGGCGGCGTCCTGCGCTCGCCGGCGCCCGCCCTGGTCGTCGCGACGCCGGCGGCCGCCGGCACGCCGGGTGACGGCCGGGGCACCGGTGCTGGTGCTCGAGAGCATGAAGATGGAGACCGTCCTGCCGGCGCCGTTCGCGGCGACGGTCAAGGAGCTGCTCGTCGCCACGGGCAGCCAGGTCGAGACCGGCGCCCCGCTGGTACGGCTCGAGCCCGTGGCCGAGGGCGACGAGGCCGCGTCGAGCCAGGCGGTGCCGACGAGCCGGCCGAGGACCTCGAGCTGCCGTCCGGCCGCGACGTCCGCGACAGACGCCGAGGAGGCCGAGCACGAGCTCACCGACCTGTCGGGGATGCTCCTGGGCTACGACCTCGACCCGGGCAACGAGGGCCGCACGCTCGGCCGCATACCTCTCCGCTCGGGAGTCCCTCGCCGCCGACGGCGACGGTCCCCGTCGAGCGGCGAGGTGTCGCTGCTCGTCGCTGTTCGCCGACTTCGCCGAGCTGAGCCGCAACCGGCCGGCCGGTGAGGACCAGCACGTCGAGAACCGCGTGCACTCGCCCCGGGAGCGGTTCCACACCTACCTCCAGACGATGGACATCGAGCGCGGCGCGCTGCCGGAGGAGTTCCACCAGCGCCTGCTGCGCGTGCTGCGCCACTACGGCGTCGAGAGCCTCGACCGGACCCGCGAGCTCGACAACGCCGTGTTCCGGGTGTTCCTCGCCCAGCAGCGGTCCGCGCCCGACGTCCAGCTGGTCATGGCGTTGCTGCAGCAGTGGATGAACGAGCCGGTCCCCGCCGACCCGGCCCTGGCCGCCGCGGCGCGTGAGGTGCTGGACCGGCTCGTGCTCGCCACCCAGCTGCGGTTCCCCATCGTCGGCGACCTGGCCCGCAGCGTGCGCTTCCGGTGGTTCGACCAGCCGCTGGTCGACGCCGAGCGGGCCGCCGTGCTGGCGTCGGTGCGCGAGCAGGTCGAGCTGCTCGCCGACCAGCCGGAGGCCGAGGACCGCGCCGAGCGGATCGACGCGCTCGCGGCGATCCCGGAGCAGATCGTCCGGTTCCTCCTGGAGCGGCTCGAGAACGGCATGCCCGTCGACCGAGCCGATGCTCGAGGTGCTCATCCGCCGGCACTACCGCGAGTACGAGCTGGACCACCTGCCGGTCGACCACCGTCGACGAGCGGCCGTTCGCCGTCGCCGACTACGTCCTCGACGACCGGCCGACGCACCTCGTCTCGACCATCGGCAAGGTCAGCGAGCTGACGCCGGGCAGCGGGCTGGTCGACGCGGTGACCCGCGAGGTCGAGGCCGCGGCGCCGGGTCACGAGAGCGTCGTCGACCTCTACCTGTCGTGGCCCGAGGCGCCCGACAACGTCGAGGAGGAGTCCGCCGCGCTGCGCGCGATGGTCGAGCAGCTCGACGTCATCCGCCGCGTCCGGCGCATCGCCATCGCCGTCGGCGCGGGTACCGACCGGCCGCCGGCCTACTTCACCTTCCGGCCGACCGACGACGGCGGCGTCTGTGGAAGACGACCTGGTCCGGCGGGCGTCCACCCGATGGTCGGGCGCCGGCTCAACCTCTGGCGGCTGCGCAAGTTCACCCTGACGCGGCTCGAGGCGCCGGAGGACGTGCTGCTCTACTTCGCGGTCGCCAAGCGAGAACCCCGCCGACCAGCGGCTCATCGCGCTGGCGCAGGTGCGGCAGTTCGGCGTCGTCCGCGACGAGTCCGGCCGGGTCACCTCGCTGCCCCACGTCGAGCGCGCGATCGCCAACTGCCTCGAGGCGATCCGGCGCGCACGGGCCGGGCGGGGCGCCAAGGGTGCCCGCCTCGACATGAACCACGTCTGGCTCCAGGTGTGGCCGGTCATCGAGGCCGAGGTCGAGCAGCTCACCGCCCTCCAGAACAGCATCGCGCCGCTCACCGCCGGTGCCGGGATCGAGGAGATCCGCGCGGACGGCCGGGTGGCCGGGCCCAACGGGTCGGTCACCCCGATCTCGGCGCGGTTCTTCTACCAGGCCGGGTCCGGCGTCACCTCCAACGTCGGGCTGCCGGCGACCGAGATGCTCAAGCCGATCGACGACTACCAGCAGAAGGTGCTGCGGGCCCGCCGTCGCGGGACGGTCTACCCGTACGAGATGCAGGGCCTGGTGGCCGGGTCCGGCGGGTCGTCGGTCGAGTACGACCTCGACGACAGCGGACGAGCTCGCCCCGGTCGACCGACCGCCGGGACTCAACAAGGCCGGCATCATCGTCGGCGTCGTGACGACGCGAACCCCGTTGCACCCCGAGGGAGTTCGCCGCGTCGTGCTCAGCGGCGACCCCACCCGGGCGCTGGGCGCGGTGTCGGAGGCGGAGTGCGCCCGGATCATCGCCGCGCTCGACCTCGCCGAGGAGCTCGACGTCCCGGTCGAGTGGTACGCCCTGTCGGCCGGGGCGCGGATCTCGATGGACTCCGGCACCGAGAACATGGACTGGGTGGCCCGCGGCGCTGAAGCGGATCATCGAGTTCACCCAGGCCGGCCACGAGATCAACATCGTCGTGGCGGGCATCAACGTCGGCGCGCAGCCCTACTGGAACGCCGAGGCGACGATGCTCATGCACACCAAGGGCATCCTCGTGATGACGCCGGACAGCGCCATGGTGCTCACCGGCAAGCAGTCGCTGGACTTCTCCGGCGGCGTCTCCGCCGAGGACAACTTCGGCATCGGCGGCTACGACCGGGTGATGGGCCCGAACGGGCAGGCGCAGTACTGGGCGCCGAACCTCGGCAGTGCGCTGCAGATCCTGCTGACCCACTACGACCACACCTACGCGGCGCCGGGCGAGTCCGGACCGCGACGGGCCGAGACCACCGACCCGGTGGACCGCGACGTGTCGGCATACCCGCACGCGATGGACGGCAGCGACTTCACGACGGTCGGCGACATCTTCTCGGTGAAGACCAACCCGGACCGCAAGAAGGCGTTCGACATCCGCACCCTGATGCGGGCGGTCGCCGACCAGGACCACCCGACGCTCGAGCGCTGGGCGGGCATGGCCGACGCCGAGACCGCCGTCGTCCAGGACGCCCATCTCGGCGGGTTCCCGGTGCTGCTGCTGGGGATCGAGAGCCGGTCCGTGCCCCGGCGGGGGTTCCCGCCCACCGACGGCCCGGACGTCTACACGGCCGGGACGCTGTTCCCGAAGTCGTCGAAGAAGGCGGCGCGGGCGATCAACGCGGCGAGTGGGAACCGTCCGCTCGTGGTGCTGGCCAACCTCTCCGGGTTCGACGGGTCACCGGACTCCATGCGCGGGCTGCAGCTCGAGTACGGCGCCGAGATCGGCCGGGCCATCGTCAACTTCGAGGGGCCGATCGTCTTCGCCGTCATCTCGCGCTACCACGGTGGGGCGTTCGTCGTCTTCTCCAAGGCGCTGAACCCGCGGATGACGGTGCTCGCCGTCGAGGGCTCGTACGCGTCGGTGATCGGCGGTGCCCCGGCGGCGGCGGTGGTGTTCGCCGGTGACGTCGACGCGCGCACCGAGGCCGACGAGCGGGTCCGGGCGGCCGAGGCGGCGGCCGACCAGGCGTCGCCGAACGAGCGGGCCGGGCTGGTCGCGGTGGCGGCCGAGACGCGCGCGGCGGTCCGGGCGGAGAAGCTGGGCCAGGTGGCGGCCGAGTTCGACGCGGTCCACAGCATCCACCGCGCCGTGCGAGGTCGGCTCGGTGGACGAGGTCATCAAGGCCAGCGAGCTGCGCCCCAAGATCATCGCGGCCATCGAGTCCGGGCTGGGCCAGCCGGGCTAGCGCGACCAGTGCCCGCTCATCGAACAGGCACCACGTGTCGGGTCGCGCCACGGGGCCTGCGACACGCCACGATCGGTGGTGCGCTTGCGACTAGTGCCTGTTGCGGCGCAGGTCGCGTACGCGATCGCAAGCCGGCTGGGTGAGCTGCCTGCCCGTCGAACAGGCACCACGTCGAGCTCGCGGCGCGGCGACCGCGACACGCGACGACGGTGTTGCGCGCCCGGCTGGTGCCTGTTCGACGGGCGGCTGGCCGGTGCGAGCGGGCCGATCCGAGGGGAGTCAGGCGGTCGGGACCAGCGAGAGGGCCAGGCCGTCGAGGATGTCGTGCTCGCTGGAGACGACGGTGAGCTCGTCGCCGCGCCCGGAGCGCTCGGCCACCTCGCGGATGACGACGTCCCACACCAGGGCGCCGGCGCCGATGACGTCGACCCGACCCGGGTGCATGAACGGCCGGGCCGCCCGCTGCGCCCGCGTCATCGCCAGCAGGTCCCGCGCCGCCGCCCGCATCCGAGCCACGGGGGTCACGGCCAGGTGGATGCGACGCGGGTCGTAGGTCGGGCAGCGACCACGCCTGCGCCGTCACGGTGGTGACGCTCCCGGCCAGGCCCACGAGCGTCCGTACGCCCGTCGACCGGGACCGCCTCCAGCGCCGCCTCGACCGCGGCCTCGATGTCCGCCGTGGCCGCCGCGACCTCCTCGGCGGTCGGCGGGTCCGAGTGCAGGTGACGCTCGGTCATCCGGACGCAGCCGATGTCGACCGACCGCGCCGCCTCGACCGAACCGGTCCCCCGGACGAACTCCGTGGAGCCACCGCCGAGGTCGACCACGAGGTAGGGCCCGTCGATGCCGGCCGCGACCACGTCACCGGTCGCCCCGCGGAACGACAGCGCCGCCTCCTCGTCCCCGGTGATCACCTCGGGCGTCGTCCCGAACGCGCGCGAACGCCTCCCGCACGCCCTCGACGAACTCGCCGGCGTTGGCGGCGTCCCGCGACGCCGACGTCGCGGCGAACCGCACCGACTCGGCGCCGAGCGAGGCGCACTGGCCGGCATACTCGCGCGACATCGCGAGGGTCCGTTCCATCGCCTCCGGGTCGATGCGACCGGTCCGGTCGACGCCGTAGCCGAGCCGCACGATCTCCATGCGGCGCAGGACGTCGGTCAGGGCACCGGTGGTCCCGGTCGACGTCGGCGACCAGCAACCGGATGGAGTTGGTACCGCAGTCGACGGCGCCGACCCGGACGAGCCGGCCGGAGTCAGCTCATCCGTCGCCTCGCCGGCCGGGACCGCGTCACCCGCCGCCGCCGCGCAGCTGGTGGGCTCCCACCAGTTGTCGAGCCGGTCGAGGACCTCGTCGCCGAGCGGGTTCACGCCCGGGCCCCCGCGCGAGGGCGTGGGCGGCGAGCACGTGCAGGCACTTGACCCGGTCGGGCATCCCGCCGGCCGAGATCGCCGGCGATCTCCGCGACGTCGCCGAGCTCGCCGCGGTGGGTGAGGTAGTCGTCGTGTGCGGCCCGATAGCGTTGCGCGAGAACGGAGTCGGTGGTCAGCCGCTCCTCCATCTACCTTCATGAGCCCGGACGACTCCAGCGTGCTGACCAGCCCGGTCAGCCGAGGGCAGGTGGCGTAGTAGGTGGTCGGGAACGGCGTCCCGTCCGGCAGCCGCGGCTCCGTCCGCACGACGTCCGGCTCGCCGCAGGCGCACCGGTGCGCGACCGAGACGACCCCGCGCATCTCCCGCCCCCGCTGCCGCGCGGCGGCGGCGAGGTCGGCGGCGCTGACGCTCACTGGTCCGGGACCGGCGCCATGCCCGCGCTGGGCTGGTCGGCGAGCTTGACGGACTGCCACACCTGGCCGTACCAGGGGGCGTTCGGGTCGGCGTCGCGGCGCGGCGACCACCGCGGACGTGGGCGGTTTCGGCACCTCGGTCGCGGGGTCGATGACGCTGTAGGACCGGTCACCGACCTTGACGAACTTCAGCCGCTCGCGCGCCTGCTGCTCGACGTAGGCCGGGTCGGCCCACCGGGCCTGCTCCCGCTGCAGGTCGGCGACGCTCTGCTGCTGCTCGACGACCTTGCCCTGCAGCGCGGTGATCTCGCCGCGCTGCCGCAGCAGCGAGCGGGCGGTCGGGGCCAGCGTGACCGCCAGGACGACGAGGATGGTCAGGAGGATCGCCCCGCGCACCCAGGCCGAGCTGCCCCGCTCCTCGACCGGGACGGCGGTCCGCCCGCGCGAGGCGGCGCGGCGGGACGCGAGCCGGTCGGACGTCGGTCCGGGGGTCTGCGTCGGTCGCTTCGTGGCAGCGGGACGCGGGCGCCCCAGCGGGGTTGGGAGCTGCGCGCGGCGGCGTGACGCCGTGGCGACTCCCGATCCGCTCCGCCCGAGGTGGCGACGACGAGGTCCCTCGACGGACCGTTCTCAGGCCTCGTCGGCCGTCGACGCGACCGCCGGCGGTCCACGACGCGAACCGCGGGAAGGCGCCGGCACCCGCATACACCGCGGCGTCGTCGAGCTCCTCCTCGATGCGCAGCAGCTGGTTGTACTTCGCCACCCGCTCGGACCGGGCCGGCGCACCGCTCTTGATCTGCCCGCAGTTGGTCGCGACGGCGAGGTCGGCGATCGTCGTGTCCTCGGTCTCGCCGGAGCGGTGGCTCATCATGCAGCGGTAGCCGTTGCGTCTGGGCCAGGGCGACGGCGTCGAGGGTCTCGGTGAGCGAGCCGATCTGGTTGACCTTGACCAGCAGCGCGTTCGCGGTGCCGAGTCGAGATGCCGCGCTGCAGGCGCTCGGGGTTGGTCACGAACAGGTCGTCGCCGACGATCTGCACCCGGGTGCCGAGGCGGTCGGTCATCGCCTTCCAGCCGTCCCAGTCCTCCTCGTCGAGGGGGTCCTCGATGGAGACCAGCGGGTAGTCGGCGAGGAGCTGCTCGTAGTAGTCGATCATCTCCTCGGACGACTTCGTCGCCCCCTCGAACGCGTAGCCGTCGTCGCCGTGGAACTCCGACGCGGCGACGTCGAGGGCCAGCGCGATGTCGGTGCCCGCGGTGTAGCCCGGCCTTGTCGATCGCCTCGAGGATGAGGTCGAGCGCGGCCCGGTTGGACTCGAGGTTGGGCGCGAACCCGCCCTCGTCGCCGAGCCCGGTCGCGAGTCCGCGGGACTTCAGCACCGACTTGAGGTGGTGGTAGACCTCCGCGCCCCACCGCAGCGCCTCGCTGAACGAGGGCGCGCCGATCGGCGCGATCATGAACTCCTGGATGTCGACGTTGGAGTCGGCGTGCGACCCGCCGTTGATGATGTTCATCATCGGCACGGGCAGGACGTGCGCGTTCGGGTCCGCCGACGTAGCGGAACAGCGGCAGACCGGCCGAGTCGGCCGCGGCCCGGGCCACGGCCAGGGAGACGCCGAGGATGGCGTTGGCGCCGAGGTTCTCCTTGTTGGGCGACGCGTCGAGCCGGATCATCTCCGCGTCGATGAGCCGCTGCTCGCTGGCGTCGAACCCGACCAGCCGCGGGTGGATGTCGTCGAGCACCGCGTCCACGGCGCCCGCGACGCCCTTGCCGAGGTAGCGGGCGTCGTCACCGTCACGACGCTCGGACGCCTCGAAGGCGCCGGTCGAGGCACCGGACGGCACCGCCGCCCGGGCGATCGTCCCGTCGTCGAGCGCGACCTCGACCTCGACGGTGGGGTTCCCGCGCGAGTCGAGGATCTCGCGGGCTCCGACGGCCTCGATGCTGGCCACAGTGGCTCCTGTCTGAGGGTGGGAATCCGGGCAGCGACCAGCGTCGTTCCCGGGGCGGACCTTGCTCGTCAGCGTAGTCGTCAGGCGGGTTCGGAGCGCGGACCGACCCGCTCCACGAGACCGCGCAGACGCCCCCCGCAACGCGGCGTCGGGGTCCACGCCGGCGGCGGTCAGCTCGGCGACCAGCGCGAGGAGCCGGGCACCGGGGTCGTCGCCCTCGGCGGCCTCGTCGAGGAGGTCGTCCAGCCCGGCCTTGCGCAGCCGGGCGGCGACCTTCGTCGCCCGGGCGAGCGGCGGCATACCGACCGGCACCCCGCGCAGCGGGTCGGCGCCGGCGACGCGTCGTCCGACGACGCGGCGGCTCGCTTCTCGCCGCCTTGATCGCCTCCCAGCTGGTCTCGACCTCGCCGGGGGTCGACGCGGTGCCGGCGGCGAAGACGTGCGGGTGCCGGCGGACCAGCTTGGCGACGATGCCGGCCGCGACCTCGTCGATGCCGAACGGCGCGTCGGGGTCGTCCTCGGCGACGCGGGCGTGGAAGGCGACCTGGAGCAGCACGTCACCGAGCTCCTCGACCATGTGGTCGCGGTCGCCGGACTCCAGCGCCTCGGCCGCCTCGTGCGCCTCCTCGATGAGGTAGGGGACCAGGCTGGTATGCGTCTGCGCGCGGTCCCAGGGGCAGCCCCCGGGCGAGCGGAGCCGGTCCATGACGGCGACGAGGTCGAGCACCCGGGCGCCGGGGACGTCGTGCGACCCGAGGAGCACCTCCACGTCGGGGGCGCTGCGGCAGCCGGGACACCTCACCCGCCACGACGTCGGTCAGGCCGGGGTCGCCGTCCGAGGAGACGACCCACACGACCTGCTGCGCCCGCCGCCGCCCGGGTGACGAGGTCACGGCCGAGGAACGTCGTCGGCGCCTCGCTCGGCGCCGTCGTCGACCGTGACGCCCGAGTCGCGCAGCGCCTCGACCTGGGGCTCGCCCTCGTGGCCGAGCACGACGTCGGCGGTGTCGAGGACCTGCCACGCCTCGCGGCGTCAGCAGGCCGGAGCCCGACCCGAGGGCTGGTGAGCAGGAGGAACAGGCGACCGGTCACTGGCCGGTCGACGTGCCCGTCGGGCTGGGGCCGGCTCCTCGCGTCGGCGCGGACGTGCTCGCGCCGTCACGGGGCCGCGGTCGGCTTGATCCAGTTGTTGTCCGGCTGGAGGAACCCACCGGTGTTGGGGTCCCACGTGCCGAACCGCGGGTCGAGCTGCACGTCGGCCTTCTTCAGCTGGTCGAGGATGGCGGTGACGTCGGTCTCGGTGAGCGGGCCGCCCTGGGCCAGGATGATCGACGTCGCGATGAAGTCCTTGGTGGCCTGGGTCGCGTCCGGGATCTTCTGCACCGCGGCGTTGTAGCGCGCGTCCGGGGTCCAGCTGCCCGAGGCCTTGACCTGGTTCAGGACGAACGGCGAGAGGATCAGCACCCCCAGGGCCTGCGACTCCTGGATCTTCTGGTCCGCGGTCGTCGCGAGGTTGGTGTTGAACTGCGTGGCCACCTGGGCGACCGTCGCGTCGGAGATCGCGGTGCCGTTGACGAAGGCCGCGGTGCTGGCCTTGTCGAGCGTCGTGCAGCCGGTCAGCGCGAGGGTCGCGGCGAGCACGGCTGCGGCGAGCGCTCCGGCCCGACGGGTGCGACTGGCTCGCCCCACGAAGTGGCCCACCGGCATACCGACATCCTCCTCAACACCCCGCCCGATCCCCGTCGGGTCGGGTCGAAATCTCACGAGCGCGCCCATTGTGCCCTAGCCGGACCGGACCGCGGACGCCTGAGACGCGCGCCGCGTCCCCGATGCCGTCCAGGAGGACGGCGCGCACCAGGTCGGCGGCCCACCGGAGCACCGCCTGGTCCCGCAGGGGCTTCCCGCCGACGCGGGCGGTCGTGGGCTGCGGGACGAGGATCGTGCCGAGCGCCTCCTTGACGATGGTGCCGGGGTAGAGCCGCTGCAGCCGCAGCTGCTGGCTCTCGCGCAGCTGCACCGGCCCGAACCGCACGGTGCGACCCTGCACCGCGATGTCGCCGATCCCGGCGGACCGGGCCACGGTGCGCAGCCGGGCGACCTCGAGCAGGTTCTGCACCGGCTCCGGCGGGGCGCCGTAGCGGTCGCGGAGCTCCGCCTCGATCTCGGTCAGCTCGTTCTCGTCGATGACGGCGGCGAGCTTCTTGTACGCCTCGAGCCGCAGCCGCTCGCCCGGCACGTAGTCGTGCGGCAGGTGGGCGTCGACCGGCAGCTCGATCTTGATCTCGGCCAGCTGGGTCTGGCCCTCGCCCTTGAAGTCCGCGACCGCCTCCCCCACGAGCCGGACGTAGAGGTCGAACCCGACGCCCTCGATGTGCCCGGACTGCTCGCCGCCGAGCAGGTTGCCGGCGCCGCGGATCTCGAGGTCCTTCATGGCCACCTGCATGCCGGCGCCCAGGTCGGTGTGGCTGGCGATGGTCATCAGCCGGTCGTGCGCGGTCTCGGTCAGCGGCTTCTCCGGCGGGTACATGAAGTACGCGTACGCCCGCTCGCGGCCACGGCCCACCCGGCCCCGCAGCTGGTGCAGCTGGCTCAGCCCGAGCATGTCGCCGCGGTCGACGATGAGGGTGTTGGCGTTGGAGATGTCGAGACCGGTCTCGACGATCGTCGTGCAGACGAGCACGTCGAAGCGCTTCTCCCAGAAGTCGAGCACCACCTGCTCGAGGCGGTTCTCGCCCATCTGCCCGTGGGCGGTCGCGATCCGCGCCTCCGGCACCAGCTCGCGCAGCCGGGAGGCCGCCCGCTCGATCGAGCTGACCTTGTTGTGGACGAAGAAGACCTGGCCCTCGCGCAGCAGCTCGCGCCGGATGGCGGCGGTGACCTGCTTCTCCTCGTAGCCGCCGACGTAGGTCAGCACCGGGTGCCGTTCCTCGGGAGGCGTTGCCAGCGTTGACATCTCGCGGATCCCGGTGACCGCCATCTCGAGCGTCCGCGGGATCGGGGTCGCCGACATCGCGAGCACGTCGACGGCGGTCCGGAGGGTCTTCAGCTGCTCCTTGTGCTCGACGCCGAAGCGCTGCTCCTCGTCGACGACGACGAGGCCGAGGTCCTTGAACCGGACCTCGGAGCCGAGCAGCCGGTGGGTGCCGATGACGACGTCGACCCGGCCGTCGGCGAGCCCCTCGAGGACCTCGCGGGCCTCCTTGTCGGTCTGGAACCGGCTGAGCGACTTCACGGTGACCGGGAACGGCGCATACCGCTCCGAGAAGGTGTTGAAGTGCTGGGTGACCAGCAGGGTCGTCGGCACGAGGATCGCGACCTGCTTGCCCTCCTGGACCGCCTTGAACGCCGCCCGCACCGCGATCTCGGTCTTGCCGTAGCCGACGTCGCCACAGATGAGGCGGTCCATGGGGACCTCCTTCTCCATGTCGGCCTTGACCTCGTCGATGGACGACAGCTGGTCGGGCGTCTCGACGTAGGCGAAGGCGTCCTCGAGCTCGCGCTGCCAGGGCGTGTCCGGGCCGAAGGCGTGACCCTTGGTCGCCATCCGGGCGCTGTAGAGCCGGATGAGGTCCGCGGCGATCTGCTTGACGTAGCGGCGGGCCCGCGCCTTGGTCTTGTGCCAGTCGGAGCCGCCGAGCTTGTTGAGGGTGGGCGCCTCCCCGCCGACGTACTTCGTGACCTGGTCGAGCTGGTCGGTCGGGACGTAGAGGCGGTCGGCCGGCTGGCCGCGCTTGGACGAGGCGTACTCGATGACGAGGTACTCGCGGGTCGCGTTCTGGACCGTGCGCTGCACCATCTCGACGAACCGGCCGACGCCGTGCTGCTCGTGCACGACGTAGTCGCCCGGCCGCAGCTGCAGCGGGTCGACCTGGTTGCGCCGTCGCGACGGCATCCGGCGCATGTCCTTGGTCCCGCTCGTGCCGGGCTGGCCGGTGAGGTCGGCCTCGGTGACGACGGCCAGACGCTGCTCGGCGTCGACGAAGCCGCGCCCGAGCGACCCGGTGGTGACGTGGACCAGCCCGGGCGGGATGTTGCTCCGTCCGGCGGGTCGAGCGTCGCGGGGACGTCGTGCTCGCCGAGGACCTCGTGGACGCGCCGGGCGAGGCCGTGCCCGTCGGTGACCACGACCACGCGCCAGCCCTCGGCGACCCAGGCGCGCAGCTGCGCCGACGGCGGCCTCGGTGTCACCGCGGAACGGCTCGACGTCGGTGGTCGCGAGGTTGACCCGCTCGACCAGGTCGTCTTCGGAGGGGTCGGCGAACTCGGCCAGCTCGGCGTCGCTGGCGAACGACGTGAGCGTCCACCACGGCAGGCCCACCGACCGCGCGTGGTCGCGCAGCTCGGCCAGGCTCCAGAAGGAGGCGCTGCCGAGGACGTTCTGGAGGTCCACCGGGACCGCGCTGCCGGCCGCGGCGCCGACCCAGCTGGCCTCGAGGAACTCGGCGCTCGTCGCCACGAGGTCGTGGGCGCGGGTCCGCACCCGCTCGGGGTCGACGAGGACGACCAGCGGACCGGTCGGGCAGCACGTCGAGGACCGACTGCATACCGCCCGTGCCCTCGAGCAGGACCGGCATGAGCGACTCCATGCCCTCGACGGCGATGCCCTCGGCCAGCTTGGCCAGCATGTCGGCGACGCCGGGGAGCTCGACGGCGAGCTGCCGGGCCCGCGCCCGGACGGCATCGGTGAGCAGCAGCTCGCGGCAGGGCGGCGCCCACAGACCGTGCTGGGCGATCTCGAGGCTGCGCTGGTCGGCGACCTTGAACCAGCGGACCTCCTCGACGGTGTCGCCCCAGAACTCCACCCGGACGGGGTGCTCCTCGGTGGGCGGGAAGACGTCGAGGATCCCGCCGCGGACGGCGAACTCGCCCCGGCGCTCGACGAGGTCGGTACGGGTGTAGGCGGCGGCGGCCAGGGCCTCGACGACGTCCTCCAGCGGTGCCTCGTCGCCGGGCTTCAGGGCCACCGGCGACAGCTCGCCGAGCCCGCGCGCGATGGGCTGCAGGACGGCGCGCACCGGCGCGACGACGACCGACAGCGGCCCGTACGCGGGATCACCCGGGTCCGGGTGGGCCAGCCGCCGGAGCACGGCGAGGCGGCGACCGACCGTGTCGCTGCGGGGGCTGAGCCGTTCGTGCGGAAGCGTCTCCCAGCTGGGGAACGTCGCGACCCGGTCACTCGGCAGCAGGCAGGAGAGCGCCTCGGCGAGGTCGTCGGCCTCACGGGTGGTGGCGGTGACGAGGAGGACCTGCGGTGGGGCCGGCTCCTGCCCGACGAGCGACGCGACGACGAACGCCCGCGCTCCACCGCTGACCGCCACGTCGACGAACGGCAGCCGGCCGGCCACGGCGTCGCGCAGCCGAGGCGCCCCGGCCGCATGGCGCGCCCAGCAGCCGCGCCACCGCGTCGGTCAGCCGGTCGGTCGGTCGGTCGGTCGGTCGGTCGGCCGGTTGGTCTGGGTGGAGGGACAGCGCGGCGGAGACCTGCTGTGTCATCGACGAAGGAACCTCACGTGTGGGTTGGGCGAGCGCGGCACCCGCCGGTCGGCGGCGCGTCGCCAGGTCGTGCACTCCTGCCAGGCTAGGCTCCCGCTCCCCGTTACGACGAACCGCGTCGGTCGGCGCGGGTATTCACGATTCCCGCCACCTCTTGACAACGGCCGGGTTAATCTGCTGGCCGTGCAGGGTTCACAGCACGGCGTGGAGCCCTCCCATCTCTCCCGGCGACAGGCGCTAGCGCTCTTCGGGGGCGCGGCTGCTGCGGTCAGCCTGGCCGGATGTCAGCGGGCCGAGGCTCCGCAGCTCTACTCGGTGGCGCAGTGGCGCCAGGAGCGCGGTGACCGCTACCTCATCGGACACCGTGGTTCCGGGGACGTGGTCCCCGAGCACACCCTCGAGGCCTACCAGGCCGCCCTCGACTGGGGTGCCAAGGCGTTGGAGATCTCGGTGGTGATGACCAGCGACGGTGTGCTCCTGTGTCAGCACGACCTGACCTACGACCGGACGACGAACCTCAAGGGCAAGGTCAGCAGCCAGCCGTCCAGCGTGCTCATCGACGGACGCGTCAACATCGACCGGCTGGGTCCGCGCTGGCAGGGGGACCGCCGGCCGCACATCGCCCGGCTGGACGCCGTCCTGCGGAAGGTCGGACGTCAGGCGGTGCTGTGCATCGAGCCCAAGGACGACTCGGCCTACCCGTCGATGACCCGGATGATCGAGGAGCAGGGGCTGCACGACGCCGCCATCCTCAAGCTGAACTACACCTCGCCGCGCATCCCGATGGCGAAGGAGGCCGGATACCCCGTCTTCGCCTACATCGGCAACGCCGACGACGCGACCGCCCCGACGATCAAGGACCTGGCTTCCCGACTGGACGCGACGCAGGACGTCCTGGTCCTGCCCTCGACCGGTCGCGACGGTCCCCTCGCCGACAGCACCATCGACGCCGCCGTGGCGACCGGGGTCCCCGTATGGGTGTTCCCGGTCCACCGGCGCTGGGAGGTGGAGTACTTCTTCACGCGCGGCGTCGCCGGCCTGATGGCGTCGAGCTACGGCTACCTGTCGAAGTTCGTGCAACCGGTGCAGGCGACCGACTGGGAGTCCGGTGCCATCGCCTCGGGCGAGATGACCCAGTTCCCCGACTCCGACTCATCGGGACTGCTGTGGCCGGAGCCGGGAGTGATCGCACTGGCCGCACAACGCCGGCAGGCCTTCCTCACCCTCGGCCAGCTCGCGCCGATGGAGCGTCCCGGCGGGCCGTACCAGGTGGACATGGAGATCCGGGTGGACGCCATGCCGGAGGACGACAGCTCCAACGTCACGCTGGCGTTCGGCCACGCGGACGACAAGTACTACGAGCACCGGCAGGGCACCTCCGACGGCTACCACGCGATGTTGCGCATGGACGGGACGATGGAGCTGCGCGTGCACCGGGCGGGGTCCGAGAGCGGTTCGGAGCTGGGCAAGAACGTCGCCTGGACCTCCGCCGGGAGTCGGGAAGTGGATCGGTCTGCGGCTCAACGTCGGCGCGAAGGAGATCGCCTGGACGCGCACGGACACCGGCGCGACGGTCACCGCCCAGAACAGCGAGTTCCGCGGCGACTACATGCACATCGGGCGCTCCGCGAGCGACGGCAAGGTGTCGGTGCGATCGCTCCGGGTGAGTTGACCAAAACGGCCACATCCGGATCGATCACCACGTATCGTTTTCCTCAGTGGCAGTCGGCCGGGGGGCCGGGTTCTGCGCGGGATCGATTGTGGGAGGGAAGCCCCGACCCGGGGCTCATGTCATGGTGCACTCAGCCCTGGCGCAGCAGCGCTGGACCGTGCCGTCTGCTCTGAAGGCGTTGGAAAACGCCCAGAAGCCGCCGCACGGCACTCCGGCCTACTCGCGCTTCGTCAACCGCCCACTCGGGCGTCGGCTCGCCGCCGCGAGCAGCAGTCTGGGGCTGGTCGCCCAACCTCGTGTCCGCGGTCAGCGCGGCCTGCTCGCTCCTCGCCATCGCCGTTCTGGCGGTCGGCGGCTCGAGCATCCTCGCGGGCGTCGTCGTGGCCGTCCTCCTCGTGCTCGGGTATGCGTGGGACTCCGCGGACGGGCAGGTCGCCCGGTTGACGGGCACGGGCTCGGTGTTCGGCGAGTGGCTCGACCACATGATCGACTGCACCAAGATCAGCGCCCTGCACATCGCCGTGGGCGTCCACCTGGCCCGATCCACCGACTTCTCGCTGGCCTGGCTGCTGGTGCCGGCGTTCTACCTCATGACCGCGAACGTCCTGTTCTTCGGCATGATTCTCACCGACCAGCTGCGTCGAGCAGCGGGATCGAGCAAGGCGACCAACGGCGGCTCGCTCTCGGTACTGCGCTCGCTCGCCATCCTGCCGAGCGACTACGGCGCGCTGTGTCTGATCTTCGTCACCCTCGCCTGGCCAACGGTGTTCCTGGGCCTCTACGTCCTCATGTTCCTGGGCAGTGCCCTGCTGCTCGCCGCCGCGGTCCTCCGCTGGTCGGCGACGCTGCGCTCGATCGATCGGAGCCACACCTCATGACCCGACCGGAGTCGGCCGCCGTCCGCGGCTACGTCCCCGGTGTCTTCGACATGTTCCACGTCGGACACCTCAACATCGTCCGCCAGGCCCGCGAACAGTGCGACTACCTCATCGTCGGCGTCGTCTCCGACGAGGTCGTCGAGGGCATCAAGGGCCGTGCGCCGGTCGTCCCGCTGGACGAGCGCATCGAGATCGTCGCCGCGTTGCGCGACGTCGACGAGGTCGTCGTCGACGAGCACGCCGACAAGTTCGACGCGTGGCGCGAGCTGCGCTACGACGTCATCTTCAAGGGAGACGACTGGCGCGGAACGCCCAAGGGTCGCAAGCTCGAGGCCGACCTGGCCGGCGTCGGGTCCCGTCTCGTGTACTTCCCCTACACCCGGCACACCTCGAGCACGATCCTGCGAGCGGCCCTCGACGACATGGTGCATCCGACCACGTGGCCCCCGGAGTGGGCCGCGGCGGTGCGCTCGACAGCGGGTGAGCGGGCGTCGCTCCAGGCCCTCGCCAGCGAAGCCGCCTCATGACCGCTCAGCGAACGGTCCACATCCTCGGCACCCACGGCGTACCAGCGGCCTACGGCGGCTTCGAGACCGCCGCCGAGAACGTCGGCCTGCACCTCGCCGCCAAGGGCTGGCGCGTCGTCGTCTACTGCCAGCTGCCGGGATCGGGAAGCACCACCACCGACGAGTGGAAGGGCATCGAGCGGGTCCTCATCCACGAGGAGCGGGACGGATGGCTCGGCACCGCCTCCTTCGACCGTCGGTCCATCGCCTACGTGCTCCGCCACCGCCAGCCCGGTGACGTCTGCCTCACCTTCGGCTACAACACCGGCGTGTTCAACCTCGCTCAGCGTGTGTTGGGCATTCCCAACGTCATCAACATGGACGGCATGGAGTGGACCCGCCGTCGCTGGGGTCTGGCCAAGCAGGGGATCCTGCTCGGCAACGAGCGGTTCGCGGGCGCGGTCGGCACGGTCCTCATCGGTGACCACCCGATCATCACGTCGTACCTGCAGCGGCACTTCGGTCGCAAGCGGGTGACGACGATCGCCTACGGCGCGTACCCCATGGCGGGTGCGCCCACCGAGCCGGTACGCCGACTCGGGCTCACCCCCGGTGGGTACGCCACGATGATCTGCCGTCCCATCCCCGAGAACTCGGTTCTCGAGATCGTCACGGCATGGAGCGCCCGTCGGCGCGGGGTCCCGCTCGTCGTGCTCGGCACCTTCGACCCCGCCGACCCCTACCACGCCCGCGTCCTCGACGCCGCCGGCGACGAGGTCCGCTTCCCCGGCGCGATCTACGACCCCGAGACGGTGTCCGCGTTGCGGTTCCACGGCCGGGTCTACCTGCACGGGCACACCGTCGGTGGCACGAACCCGTCCCTCGTCGAGGCGATGGCAGCCGGCAACGCCGTCATCGCGCAGGACAACGGCTACAACCGCTTCGTCGCCGGCGAGGGCAACCGCTACTTCACGGACGCCACCGACCTGGCCGACACTCTCGACCTCCTCGTCGACGACGGTGCCACGCTGCGCCGCATGGGCGAGTCCAGCCGCGAGCGCCACGCGGCCCAGTACACCTGGGAACACATCGGCGACCTCTACGAACGAGGCGCTCCTGCGGGCGCTGGGTCACGAAAGGACCTCACGATGATCAAGGTGGCCGTTGTCGGCCTCGGCAAGATGGGCCTCTCGCACCTGTCCATGGTGCGGGCGCATCCCGACGTCGACCTCGTCGGCGTATGCGACTCCACGGGCTACCTGCTCGACGTCCTGTCGAAGTACACCGGGCGTGTCGACGTTCGGCGACCTCGACGAGATGCTGACGACCGTGCGGCCCGACGCCGTCGTGATCGCCACCCCGTCCCACCTGCACGCGTCGATGGTCCGCAAGGCCCTCGAGCAGGGCGTCCACGTCTTCTGCGAGAAGCCGCTGTTCCTCGACCCGCGCGACAACGACGAGCTGACCGCCTTGGCCGCGGAGCGCGGCCTGGTCACGCAGGTGGGCTACCACAACCGCTTCGTCGGCACCTTCCAGGAGGTCAAGCGCCTCCTCGACGCCGCCGCCCTGGGCACCGTCACCAACGTCATGGCCGAGGCCTACGGCCCGGTCGTCCTCAAGCCGGCCGGGCGCAGCTGGCGCAGCCGGCGGGCGTCGGGCGGCGGCTGCCTCTACGACTACGCGGCCCACCCGCTGGACCTGCTCACCTGGTACTTCGGTGAGCCGTCGGGGGTGTCGGGCAGCACGATGACGAGCATCTTCTCGAAGGACATCGACGACGCCGTGACCTCGACGGTGCGCTACCCCGACGGCATGACCGCGCAGCTCAGCGCGAACTGGTCCGACGAGTCCAAGCGGAAGATGACCACCAGCGTCCGCATCTGGGGGACGGCTGGTCACATCGAGGCCGACCGGCAGAGTCTCAAGGTCTACCTGCGTGGCACCGCGCCGCTGCCGGAGGGCTACGAGCAGGGCTGGAACGTCAAGTACACGACCGAGCTCACCGAGAGCACGTGGTTCTACCTGCGCGGCGAGGAGTACAGCGCCCAGCTGGACGAGTTCGTGGGGCGGGTCCAGGAGGGCCGGGTCGACGGACCCAGCACGTTCGCCTCGGCCTCGGTCACCGACCGGGTCATCTCCATGATCGCAGCGGATGCCCTCGCGGCGCCCACACCCGGTGCCACGCCGGTCCCGGCAGCGACCGGCGTGGCGACGTCGGCCGCGTCCCGAACCTCCCGAACCTCCCGAACCTCGACGGCACGCGCCGCAGCCGGGCGTCTCGCCCTCGGGCTGCGCCGCGTCGCCCGATCCGCACGACGACAGACCGCAGAGAGGTGGTCCCGATGAGCACGCTGCTCGCCGCACGCCCGATGGATCGCCTGCTGTTCGGCGACAACCAGTTCTTCGGCGTCAACCACATGTCCGAGGACAAGGCGATGGCGCAGCAGATGCGCTTCCAGAAGCTCGACGCCATCCTCGAGGTCCTCGACGCGGCCTACGACGAGGGCGTGCGCACGTTCATGTGCACGACCCACGAGCGGGTGGCCGAGATCTGCGAGGTGGCCCGTCGTGAGCCGGACCGCTACCCGGAGATGGTCTGGTACCCGTGCATGCCCTACGCGCACAAGTACGCCAACGCCGTGACCGATGACGGCTTCCTCGGCGCCATCCGCAAGTTCCTCCCCGACGAGGGCTACCTCGACGCCGCGATGCGCGGGACCAAGTCCATCGCCAGCCGCGACGTCGAGGGTTTGGCGACGCTGCTGGTCGACGCGGAGCTGAAGATGTTCAAGGGCCTGTCCACGCCCGTGGTGTGGATGCAGAACGTCATCGTCGACCTGCTTCTCGGACTCGGGTTCTACGATGCGTTCCGCATGTTCTCCGACCACGTACGTGACCGCTACGGCGCCGAGGCGGGCTTCATCACGATGAACCTGCCGATGCTGCTCCGCGCACTGGACTCCGTCGGCGTCCAGGACCCGCTCGTGTGCTCCAACATCAACAAGCTGGGATTCCGGATGTCCGGGGGGGTGGACGCCTACCGGGACGCCCTCGAGAAGGCACCGTTCCGGGCCGTCGCCATGTCGGTCTTCGCGTCCGGGGCCATCCCGGCGCGCGACGCGATCGAGTGGGTCACGTCGCTGCCCGAACGTCCAGTCCATCGTCTTCGGCGCCTCGAGCCGCACCAACATCGCCTCCACACGTCGGCTCGTCGACGAGTACTGGCCCTCGCCCGCGCCGTCGTTGGCGACCTGATGTCGACCCTCCCCGCACACCTTCCGCGAAAGTACGGTGAAGCGCGATGACCATCGGCGCATACCTGCTCATCCTTCGACGCCACTGGGTCGCCGTTGTCGTCATGACGTTGCTCGGTGCGGCAGCCGCCTTCGGGCTGACCGCAGCCACCCCCAAGGTCTACGCGGCCACGACGACGCAGTTCGTCCGGGGAGTGCCCGGCGCCAGTGCGACGGCCGAGTACCAGGCCGCGCAGTTCGCCACGTCGCGAGCGAAGTCCTACAGCGCCCTCATCGGCAACCCCGACGTGCTGAGCGGCGTCATCGACCAGCTGGGCCTCAAGATGAACCCGGCCGAGCTGTACTCCCGGCTCACCGTCGACAACCCCACCGACACCGTTCTCATCAACGTGACGGCTCGCGGGACCACGGCGGCGGAGGCGCAGTCGATCTCGGTGTCGGCGGCGGACAACCTGGCCAAGCTCATCATCCGGTTGGAGTCGGCCGGCGCCGTCGGGGGCAAGTCCCCGATCGACGTGCAGACCGCGGTGCCGGCGCCGCTGCCGACCAGTCCGACGTCGCCCCGGCCCGTCCTCAACCTTGCGGTCGGCACCATGCTCGGGCTCGCGCTGGGGTCCATCCTCGCGCTGGTCCTCGACTCCCGCCGGCGCATCCGCCTGCGCGGTCGGGGGCGCAGTCGCCGGGTCCGGCCGCTGCTCGCGCGCGCAGCGAGCCTGGCGCCGAGGGACACGTCGGTGGTCGAGACCGAGCGCACGGGACCGGACGCCCTGAGCGGGCATCCTGACCTCTCCCGGGCCTCTGGCACCCCTGACGAGCCGTCGCGAGATCTCCGAGACCGAGGCGTTGCCGGTCGGTCCGAGCGTCCGCTGAACGTCGGCGGGGACCACGGCGTGAACGTCATGACAACGGCCCCACCGGCCGCCAGAACCGCCGGTCGGCTCTCCCGGGCGGACGTCGGCGTCCACCTCGTCTGGGTGCTGCTGCTCGCGGCCACGATCCCCTGGCGCAAGAACACCTACTACGACGGCGGAGCCGATGCCGTCGTTCTCGGCAAGGCCGCCCTCAGCCTGCTGGCCCTCGCCCTGGCCGCCTACCTCGCTCGAGGCCGCTTGCGCCGGCTCGCCGTGCCGGTGGCCCCGGTGCTCCTCCTGGTCGCCTACCTCGGCGTCACGGTCATCGGCGGCTACGCCAGCGAGCAGCTGTCGGCCGCCCTCGTCCTCGCCGTCCGGGTCGCCATCCTCGCGTCGGTGGTCGTCCTCCTCTACGCCCGGTTCTCCGGCCGCGTGGTGCTGGGGTCGCTGGTCCACGTCCTGGCCGTGATCACGACGGTCGCCGCCGTGTCGGGCCTGCCCACGGCCGCATCGGGACGGCTGCAGGGCGGCATCCCGCCGATCAACCCGAACGAGCTCGCGCTGATGGCGTCGGTATGCCTGCTGTGGACCTTCGCGAAGATGGTCCGGGCACAGGAGACCGCGTTCGACCTCGTACGCCTGGCCGGCTGCGCAGGGGTGGTCCTGCTCACCGGCTCCCGGGCCAGCCTGGCGGCCCTCTGCGTCGCCATCGTGGCCATGGCGCTCAAGGCGACCGCTTTCACCCCCCGCAGCTTCGCCCTCACGGCGCTGCTCGCGCCGGTGCTCGCCTACGTCGCTGTCGGGACCGACCTGCTCTCCTCGGTGTTCCTCCGAGGCGGGGAGCGCGGGGTCACGACGCTCAGCAACCGGACGATCGCCTGGGACGCGGCCCTGACCTCGGACCGCGACCCCTGGCAGACGTGGTTCGGTGCCGGTCTGTCCCAGAAGAAGATCAGCGTGCCCGGTCAGTGGTGGAACACCCAGCTGCTCGACAGCAGCTGGATCTCGGCCCTGGTGCAGGGTGGCCTCATCGGCATGGCGCTCGTCCTCGCCATGGTGCTGACGACGCTGTGGTGCGCGGCCCGGGCGCCCCGTGCCGCCCAGGGCGCACTGTGGCTCGGCCTGGTCGTCCTGCTCGCCGGCCGCGCCTTCCTCGAGAGCGGCCTGTTCGACAGCACGACGGCCTTCGCGCTGTTCATGGTCGCGGCCTTCGGCTGCCGACAACGCTTCTCCCCACACCTCGAGCCGGAGCCCGAGGCCCCGCCCCGACCGGCGCCCGAGCGGACCTCCTCGAGGCTGGTCCGCGCGTAGACGCCGGAGTGGGGTGCCGCGACCGACGCAGCACCCCACTCCGAACCGTCTCCGGGTCTACCGGACCCAGCGCATCCCCGACACGTCGGCGTCGTACTGCGTGAGGACGCGGTCGACATCCTTCTGCCCGTTGGGCAGCGACGGGTCGTAGCTCACCCGGATCTCACTGGAGATCGTGCCCTTGGCCGTGTCGACGTGCACGATCCGCACCGGGTTGTCCGGGGCGTGCAGGGCCTGGAGGAACGCCGCGGTGCGGTGACCGTCGGCGGCGGTGAGGTTGGTCTCGGTAGCAGCACCGACGTGCCCGGAGAAGGTCATCACGACGTTGGGGTAGTCGTCGAGCGCCGCCCAGAGGGTTGAGGGAGCCGTGGCGCCGTAGCCGCCGTTGCTGGTGGACACCGAGCCGTCGCCCTCGAGGAACGCATGGGTCAGCACGATGACGTTGTGCTGCGGGTGGCTGGCCACCACGTCCTTGGCCCACGTGATGACCTGCGGTCGGGGCCACAGCTCGATGTCGAGCACGAGCCAGTTGAGGTCGCCGGCCCGGAACGTCCGGAAGCCGTTGTCGGACTTGCCGGCCTCGAACACACCCTCCAGGCCGAAGCGGGACGGCGGGTAGTACGCGTTCCAGGTGCTGGTGTTCCGCACGGCCACATTGGTGTTGACGCCGGGCAGGCTGAGCCGCCGGGGCAGACGGCTCCGGTGTCGTGGTTGCCCACCGCGCCGATGAAGGGCAGGCCGGCGTCCGTCAGCGGCGTCAGCCGGGCGGAGTTGTTGCGGTACTGGTAGTGGTCAGCGGTGTCCCAGCTCTGTAGGTCCCCGCTGTGCAGCACCCAGCGCAGGTCCAGCGCGGCGCGGTTGTTGAGCAGCCACGACACCCGCTTCTGCATCCGCTGGTCGTTGTCTCCCACCTCGTTCTGGGTGTCGGGCATCACCGCGAACGAGAAGGTCGTGTCGGACGACGGCGGGGGCGGCGGGGGCGGCGGGGGCGGCGGGGGCGGCGCCGGAGGTTCCGGAGTCGTGCCGCCCGTGCCCGGCACGTGGAAGACGACCGACTGCTCACCCCATCCGGCGGACTCGAGCGACGTCCGCTCGTCGTCCAGAGCGATCCGGTGCACGCCGTTCTTGGTGAAGGAGTACACCGGCTGCGTGCAGCCGTCGATCGCGTCGGGCGACGCGTAGAAGTTGACGCCCTGGTCCTTGTAGCCCTGGGCGGCAGCATCGGAGTAGGCCGTGGAACCGGCTGTGGCCCAGGTGAAGTCGTACTTCGTCGGGCTGTAGAGCCGGTGCACCTCGGCCAGGCCTTCACCGTCGCGAGCCGAGGCCTGGAACGGCTCGAGAGCGGTCGTGTAGCCGTAGGCCTTGGCCGACGTGGTCTCCGTGTCCCACAGGGACAGCAGGTCCCCGCCGTGGACGGTCGGCCGACGTGCAGGACTTGCGCACTCATGGCAGAACAGGGGTTCCGGCCGCGGCGGCTGGTGCCGGAAGTTATCAAACTCGCGGCAGCAGTGGACAACCCAGTACCGAAATACAGAAGAGGCGGCGTTCGAATGCTTTCTCGCCAAAGAAACTCATGTTACTCCATCCATCATTACTTTGAGGACCAAACTGCGGTTCCTGCGCAAGAACTTCGGCCGTGGTCGGCTTGAACAAGCGCTGGGGTTTTGGTTGGTGAATCGAATGCGGCTGGGCCGTTGACTAGAACCGGCTTCGGCAGATTCGTGCACTGGTTGTGGCGGATCGGATTCCCTCAGTACAAGTCTGCGAAGCACTTCGACGATTTCCTCCTGATAGCGCGAAACGTCAAAGTGCTTTCGGGCGGCACGCCTAGACGGCAACGCCAATGCTTCGAGCCTAGTCCCGGGTCTGACAACAGTTCGCTGACAGCGTCCGCCATAGCTGATGGGTCTCCGGAGGCACCAATAGACCGGACTCGCCGTCCTGCACCGATTCCAGTGGCCCCCGACAGCCACAGCCACGACCGGCCTCTCTGACAGCTGGGCCTCGACGACAGCATTTCCGAAGGGCTCTCGCACGCTCGGCGCCAATGCAATGTTGGCTCGGTCGAAGGCCACGAAAGAAGGCCTCACATATCCTGTGAACCGGACTGCTTCTGGCGACGGCCCGAAGCCACCTGGGCCCGTAGCTGATCCTCATACCATTCGTAGCCCGCGAAGGTCGTACCCGCCACTTCGAGCGTCACATCGAGACCGCGCTCGACAAGCATCTGAAACGCGGAGATCGCGGTATGCGTTCCTTTACGAGGCGACAGTCGGCCCACGACTGCCAGGGCCGCCGAGACTTCAGAGGATGGCGGCTCCACAGGAGGGCCAGAGCGATCGGGAACGCCATTCATGACGACCGTGGACCGGCGTTCAAGCTGCGGCCATATTTGCCACGTTGCTCGGGCCGCAGTTGGGAAATCAAAATGATGTGGTCAGCAAGTAGGAGCGGAGCATTGAGCGTCTTGAGCACCAACGTACTATCGGCGTCTTCCGCCTCGTGAACATGACAAATCACCGGGACGCGGTGCAGGCGGGATAAGGACAATCCACCAGGGCAGCGTCGTGGTATTAACATAGACCACGCCGGGGAGGTGTCGCGAAGAAGCCGACTCATGTGTCCGGCCGCTCGCGCCAATTCAAACGTCAGCCTAACTAAGCCCGCTGCAGACAGGTATGAGCGTCGAACAACAGGAAACTCCAATATCTCGACCGCAGCGCCGGCCTCCTCCATCATTCCTACCAGGGGGCCCGGGTCTGGAACGACGACGTCGACAGACACGCCCGCCGCGACCAGTCCTTTGACGCTTTCTAACACTTGCAGGTCTGACCCGTAGATATCGGCCCCCGGATTGACGACGAGGACTCGTGAAAGGATGGGCGCTGACGGCTTCACCATCGGCCTAGGTGCCTTTCCCCGGACGGACCTATCCGGCGATAGCTGCAATGTCGGAAGGCAGCGGCTCGGCAACGACGCTTGTGACTGAGTCCAACTGGCGAAAATTGTTGCCGTTCGGTCGACGATCGAGGCGCCAATGTACTCGCGGCCCTTCGTCTCCTGCCCGGTGGCTGTTGTGGCTAGGCCTAGCGTTGTGAACACGCTGGGATTCCCCGGTCCCCTTGACCAGACCACGATCCACGTAGGGAAAGAAGGCGTGCGTCGATGGTAGACGTTCGAGTCAGCGGACACACCCATCTGCTCAGCGGTCGAACGTGGCTATAGTCCTCAACGCAGAGCAGGCAGTTCGCGACACTGGTCGAGTCGCCGATGACGTTGTTTCGAACTGAAACCGGCCAAGCGTCCAGGGCATTTCGGGGTCAGGAAAGGAACGCGAGGGTCGACAGCTGGATCCTTCGAGTTCGTATTGCGGCGAGAGTCCTGCACAAGGTCCAGCGGACGTCCATTCCCAACAAGTGGAGTTGTTCCAAATCCTGACGTTGCTGGTGTTATTGACCTTGATGCCGTCGAGCCCGTTGCCCGCTATGTAGTTGCCCACTACTGATGCTTTCGCCGAAATCTCCAAGAATATGCCGTCTCCCGCGTTGTCCTTAGTAACGTGACCCGCAACCGCCACGTTGTATACAGACATGTCAGTCCACATGCCGTGGCCCATATTGTTGCTGGACTCGCTGTCCCGCAGGTAATCCTCTAGTCTGCGCGATCTTCATTCCGCCAGACACGGGCGCTAGATTGAATTGTTCGGTATTGTTGCGGTTCATCAGATACTTTCGACAACGAAAGTCCGTCGGCAAACCTGCCGTGTAGACCAAGGAGCCCAGCGCGGCTCAGCGTGACTTGCGCCAGCGTGATACCGGTACTAAGAGCACTCACCGCCGTTGTGGCCGAGTCCGCACCACAACGTTCTCCAGGCGGATCCGCGGTGCCTCGAGGGTGACGGCCGCCATGTCGGGTACCGAGGGCGAGAAGCGACGGATCCCGATGCCTCGGATCACCGTCCCCGTCGCCCGCACCGACATGGCCTTGACCAAGGTGCTGGCCTCGACCGTGCGACCTCCCGGGTTGGTGCCCACGTAGAGCCGCGAGGTGGCCTCGTCGAGGTAGAACGTGCCCGCGGTGACCTGGCCGCGCGAGGAGACCTGTTGCAGCGGAGCGCCGTCGACGAAGACCTGGTCCGGGTGGGCCGCCATCGGGTAGCTGGGGTTGAGGAACTGCCAGTTCGCGGAGCCGGAGTCCGGGGCCCCACGGGTGTAGGTCGGGCTGTGGTCGAAGCGCGTCGTCCATCCGTCGTGCCGCCAGGCTGAGCCGTCCTGCACCCAGCCGCTCACCGGCTCGGCGCCGTCGAGCCAGGCGGCCTCACCCGGGTAGTTCTGCAGGGTCACCGTCTTCGAGACCGTCACGGTCTCGTGGTAGCGGCCGCCCCGCAGCACGACGGTGCCGCCGGACGCTGCCACGGACACGGCTCGCGCGATGGTCCGCAGGGGGGCGGACGCGGAGCCGGCCGCCGAGTCGCTGCCGCTCGGCGAGACGTACACCGCGTTGGACGGGGGCGCGTAGGAGGCCGTCCCGACGGTGGCGGCGCCCGGGCCGCCTCCTGTACTCGGGGGGTTGGGGACGACCGGAGGCGTGGGAGGCGTCGGGGTGGTCGCGGCGGCCGGGACGTAGAACGCGGCGCCCTCGGCCGACCAGCCCTGGCTGGCGAGGCTCGACGCGGTCGACCCGAGCCACAGCCGGTGCACGTTCCCCGACACGTAGGAGTTGACCGGCTCGGTGCCGGTCAGCGGGGTGGCTGCGGCGTAGAAGTTCGTGCCCTGGTCCTGGTAGCCGGCCTTGACGGCGTTCGCCAGCTGCGCGGACCCCTCGAGCGCCCACGTGAAGTCGGCGCTGCTGGCGCGGAAGAGGCGGTGCACGGAGGTGAGCCCCGACGCTGCCGCTGTCGAGGCCTTGAACGGCGCCCCGAGATCGGTGGTGTAGCCGTACTTCTGACCCGCAGCGCTCGCCTCGTCCGCCCACGGAGTGACGAGGTTGGCCTTGGTCCCGGGGTTGACCCGCTGGTAGATGGGAGCCGTCATGGCGACCACGGCGTCGCTCGCCGCCCCTGCCGACGAGACACCGGCCGCCCCCGCGAGGGCCAGCACGGTGAACAGCCAGAGCGTCTTCGGTCCGGACTTCAGGGCAGGGGGCATGCATGCGTCCTTGTCGTTCGGTGTCCCGGCGCCGGACGACCGCGCCGCCCGCCGGTCCTGGGGGACGCGGCTGGGCATTTCCGGAGAGCTCGTCTGAGCCGGGACAGTCACGTCACACCGACAGGGGTTCAGTGCGACTGCGCGCCAACGTAACGGCTCTGTTGCGTCGTTGACCAGCCACGGCTTACCGGCGAACACTGCCAAAAAGCGACATACGGGCGGATCCGGCCCGAAAGATGACGGTTGGACCACGAAATTCTTACCAACTCATGACCTGCGTGGCGCGCTCTACCCCACCCGTGATGAGACGCCGAGGGCCGGTGACGTCCGTGACGTCACCGGCCCCCTCCCCCCGCCGGGGGGATCCCCATGCGGAACTACGGCCGGCTCGGACCCACCCAGAGGTCGTCGACGGTGAACAGCGTCGGACCGTTGGTGGCACCGGAGGACAGGTAGAAGTAGAACCCGACCGATCCGGCGACCTGCAGCGCGCTGGTGCTGTCCGTGGCCGTCAGCGTCCACGTCGCCGGCTCCGTCGTGCCGTCCTTCCAGACCTTCACCCGGAGGGTCGTCGGTGACGTCCCGACGGCCTGGGTCCGCACCCGCAGCTTGTCGTTCGCCGCGACCGTGACCCCCGGCAGCACGACCGTCGACGACAGCGTCGTCTCGGTGCCGGCCACCATCTTGGTCAGCACGACGGCGACCGTCCCGTCGGACCGGACCTGCAGCTTGCCCCGGTAGTCGTTGTTGGGGCTGATCTGCCGGGCGATGACGCTGAGGTACTGCCCGCTGCCGGTGGCCACCTTGCTGGTGGACAGCGATCGCCGCGACCTCGGTGTCGGTCTTGGAGACGCCCCGCCAGGTTCGAGGTGCCACTGCTGCCGGCCGGGAGGTTGACGCTCCCGACGCCGTTGCCCACCGACCAGCGACTGGCCGTGCCGGACACCGTCCAGGCACCGCCGAGGTCGGCGGTGCCCCAGCCGTTGGCCGTGGTGCGCCCGAAGGCGTCCTTGGCGTAGGCCGGGTCGACCGGGGAGCCGTGACCGTGACCGGGCGGTCTTGGTGTCGGTGGCGCCGTCGTTGTCGGTCACCGTGAGCGTGACGGTGTAGGTGCCGGCCGCCGCGTACGTGTGGCTGGCCGTGACGCCGGAGCCGTTGGCGGTGGCGTCACCCCAGTTCCACGAGTACGACGCGATGGTGCCGTCCGGGTCCGTGGAGCCCGACCCGTTCACCGACGTCGTCAGGTCGACTCCGTGTGGGTGAACGCCGCCGTCGGCGGCTGGTTGGCCGGCGGAGCGCGTGACCGTGACCGGCGCGGTCTCGGTGTCGGTCGCGCCGTCGTTGTCGGTCACCGTGAGCGTGACCGTGTAGGTGCCCGCCGCCGCGTACGGGTGGGACGGCGTGGCGCCGGAGCCGGCGGCCGTCGCCGTCACCCCAGTTCCACGAGTACGACGCGATGGTGCCGTCCGTGTCGGTGGAGCGCCGACCCGTTCACCGACATCGCGAGGTTCGACTCGCGTGTGGGTGAACGCCGCCGTCGGCGCCTGGTTGGCCGGCGGAGCCGTGACCGTGACCGTGGCGGTCTCGGTGTCGGTGCCGCCGTCGTCGTCGGTCACCGTGAGCGTCACCGTGTAGGTGCCGGCCGCCGCGTAGGTGTGGCGTGGCCGTGGCGCCGGAGCCGTTGGCGGTGCCGTCACCCCAGTTCCACGAGTACGACGCGATGGTGCCGTCGGCGTCCGTGGAGCCCGACCCGTTGACCGACGTCGTCAGGTCGTCTCCGTGTGGGTGAACGCCGCCGTCGGCGCCTGGTTGGCCGGCGGAGCGGTCACCGTGACCGTGGCGGTCTCGGTGTCGGTCGCGCCGTCGTTGTCGGTCACCGTGAGCGTGACGGTGTAGGTGCCCGCCGCGCGCGTAGGTGTGCGTCGCCGTGGCGCCGGAGCCCGTCGGCGGTGCCGTCACCCCAGTTCCACGAGTACGACGCGATGGTGCCGTCGGGTCCGTGGAGGTCGACCCGTTGACCGACATCGTCAGGCCGACTCGGTGTGGCTGAACGCCGCCGTCGGCGGCTGGTTCGGGACGCGTGCCGCCACCCGGCTGACGAAGTGCTGCTGCACCGTGCTCGCGCTCAGCACCGAGGAGTAGACCGCGACCTCGTCGATGGTGCCGGCGAGGAACGGTTGCTGCTGAGCCGCCCCACGTGGTTGTCACCACCCACCCGCCAGTAGCCGTCGTAGTCCTGGGCGTGCGGTCTGGCCGTTGGTGCCGGCCAGCGCTCCGTCGACGTAGAGCTTCATGCCGTCGGGTGCCCTGGGTGGCCACCACGTGGTGCCAGTTGCCGTCGTTGTAGGCCAGTGGGCGTGTCGATGGTGTTGGTGAAGCCGGTCCAGACGCCGAAGCGCAGCTGCCGTCGTCGAACATGTAGACGTGCCGGTCGTAGGCCGCCGCTGGTGCCGGACTGCGGCGCTGCCGAACCCGATGAGCTTGCCACCCGGGTTCGTCGTGGTCTTGAACCACAGCTCCTCGGAGTAGACCGTCGGGTTGCTGACTGCTGGCCGCGGAGGCCACGAACCCGTCGCTGCCGTCGAAGGTCGACCGCCTTGTTGGTCGTACCGGTCGACACGCGCCGGGCTGGCCGTGGGTGTAGCCCCCTGGTAGGTGCCGGTGGAACTCGTTCGGCGACGAGTCCCGGCCGTGGCCCGAGGTCTCACCGAGACGCCAGTACAGGTCCGGGTTGACGAGTCCCAGATGGCTCCGCCGTAGGCGTCGCTGGGGCGGGTCGGGCACGTTGAGCGTGCGGCCGCTGGCCGTGTAGTGCTGCTGCACCTTGGTCGAGCGGGAGCGAGGTCGGGTAGATGGCGACGTCGTCGATCGTCCCGTTGAAGTACGGGTTGCCGTTCCACGGCGCTGTCACCGCCGATGCGCCAGTACCCGTTGTAGGGCTGGCGATCGAGGTGCCGCCGTTGTGGCCGATCTTCTTGCCGTCGACGTAGAGGGTCAGGCCCGGTGGTGTCCATCGTGCCCACCACGTGGTGCCACTGGCCGTCGTTGAGGCTGCTGGCCGTGTTGACGGTGTAGCAGCCGTTGTTGTAGACGCCGAACCACACCTTGCCCTGCGGGTCCATGTAGACGTGCCGGTCGTAGTTGTTGCTCGTCCCGGTCGGCTGGTCGCCGAAGCTGACGATCTTGCCGCCGGTCGTCGAGGTGGTCTTGAACCACGCCTCGAGCGTGAAGACGTCGGGGCCGGCGATGGGCGCCGAGTTCACCGCATACCCGCTGCTGCCGTCGAAGGCGGTCGGCAGCGTCGCTGTCACCGGTGATGGCGCCGGCCTGACCGCGGGTGTAGCCGCCGGTCAGGGTGGCGTCGTCGAAGCCGGCCCAGTCGAGGGCCGAGCTGCCGGAGGGCTCACCGAGCCGCCAGAGGTGGCTCGGCTCCGTCGTTGGTCACGGTGTCTGCGCGTAGGCGCTCGGCGACCCGTTGGCGATGGTCACGGTGTTGGAGACCGGGCTCCACAGGATGTTGCCGTTCGGGTCGGTGATCCGGACCTGGTAGCTTGTGCGTCGAGCCGGCGGCGAGGTTCTTGTCGATGAAGCCCATCTGCGGCAGCGTCCAGAAGTTGGAGTCGCCCGTGGTCGGTGTAGACGAAGGTGTTGTTGTTGCGCAGGACGTCGTAGGTCAGCGTCTGGTCGTCCATGTCCCAGGCCGAACCCCAAGCAGACGCGGGCCGTGCCCGCTGACAGCGAGACGGCGTTGGTCGTGGGCGTCGGGGTCGCCGGGGTGGTGGAGTAGCTCGGGCCCGACTTGTTCGGTGCCGCCGGCCCTGCTGCGGAAGCGCACGATGCCCTGCTGGGCGACGTTGTTGACCCGCGGGAACTCGCCGCCGTAGACGACCCACTGGCCGTCGGCCGAGGCGTCGACGGCCCATGCGGCCTGACCGGAGCTGGTGTAGGCGCCGAACGCGAAGTTCGGGTACCAGTGCAGGAGCGCCGCGTTCGGCGTGCCGAGCAGCCCGTAGGTGCCGGCCCAGCCGTAGGCGTCGTTCTTCGTCTGCGTGCCGGTGGCGTGCGAGTACGAGGCTCCGGCCTTCTGCCAGCGAACGCGCGGGTTGGTGTCGGGCCAGCCGTCGACCGCCGAGCAGTCGTGCTGGTGCGACGCGTTGTAGAGGACCGGACCGGCCGGCGCGATGTCGTAGGTGTCACCGAGGCAGTCGTTCTGCCAGTTGATCTGACCCGTCATGGGGTTGATCGCGAAGGTGCCCTCGTAGGCCGCTCCGGCGCCGAACGCGTAGCTCGTGCCGTAGACCTGCGTCGCGTCGGCCTTGATGGACGTGATGGCGCCGTTGGCGCCCGCAGCGCGGATCTTCTCCTGAGCGGGCCACGGGTTGATCGAGGCGTCGGACGCCATGATCGATCCCATGCCGTAGGCCGGCTGACCGTTCAGCGTGGTGAACGACCCGGCGGGGATGACGCGGGTCTTGTCCGGGGACATCGTCATCGCCCAGACGTAGCCGCCGGCGGCCGCGGGGGCCCAGCCGGTCATCGCTCCGTTGCTGGTCTGGAAGGCCGCCAGCCGCGTGCGGGCGACCCCGTTCGCCGACGTGAAGTTGCCGCCGACGTAGATGGTGCTGGGCGTGATGCCGAGCCCACGCACCTGCCCGCCGACGTTCGGCGGGACGAAGCCGCCTCCGCTCACGAGCGAGCCGTCGGCCGGGTTGAGGGCCGCGAGGTGACCGCGGGCCGTGCCGTTGACGGTCGTGAAGTCGCCGCCGACCCAGAGGCGGCTGCCGTCGGCGGACGCCCGGATGACCAGGCCCTGGGCGTTGAGCCCGGGTTGGTCGCGAAGGTCGCGACGCGGGCCCCGGTGGAGAGCTGGTAGGCGAAGATGTTGTTGGCGACGACCTCACCGGCGCCGCCCGCGGCCACGCCCGGCGGCCTGGCGCGCGTGAAGGAGCCGGTGACGTAGACGACGTCACCGACGATGGCCTGGCTCCAGACGACGCCGTTGATCTGCCAGCTCGGCAGGGCGTCGGCCGTCACCGTCGGCGGCGGCGCCGCCAGGGCGGCCGGGGCGTCGGCGGCGACCGGGTCGGCGTGCACCACGCCGACCAGGCCGATACCGGTCAGGGCTGTGACGCCGACCGCCACAACGGCGTTGCGGATCCAGCGAGATGCACGAGCGTCCATGCTCATTCCTCTGTTTCGTGGCCACCTGACGGTGGCGGTCTCCCCATGAGTTGTTGCTGTGTACTGCTGCGCGCTGTCGCGCGCCTCCCCCTGCTTCACGGCCGCACCGGTCCCACCCAGAGCTCGTCGTACGTGAACGACACCGGCCCGTTGGTGGTGCTCGCGCTGACGTAGCTGTAGAGGCCCACGGCCCCTGCGGTCTGCAGGCTGGCCGTCGCGTCGGTGGTGGTGCTCTGCCACGCGGCCGGCTCGGTCGCGCCGTCCTTCCAGACCTTCGCCTGGAGGGTCGTCGGCGACGTCCCGGTCGCCTGGAACCGGATGCGCAGCTTGTCACCGGCGTTGTAGGTCAGCCCCGCCACGGTCGTCGTGGTCAGTACCGTCTCAGTGCCGTTGTCGGTGCGCGTGAGGTAGAGCGTGACCACGCCACCGACGCCCGTGCGGACCTTGGCCCGGTAGTCGGTCGTGGCGTTCACCTGCCGGCCGATGACCGACACGTACTGGCCGCCACCGGTCGGGGCCTTGTCGGTGCTGGCCACGACGGCGACCTCGGTCGAGGTGTTGGTCACCCCGGCCAGCGTCACCGTGCTCGACCCACCCGTCGCGAGGTTCACCTTGGCGGTGCCCCCTCCGACGGAGTAGCGGCTCGCCGTGCCGCTGACGGTCCAGGCGCCGCCGATGTCGGCGGTCCCCCATCCGTTCGCGACCGTGCGTGCGAAGTCGTCCTGCGCGTACGCGGGGTTCTTGGCCACCGTGACGCTCACGGTCTTGGTCGCCGTCTTCCCCCCGTCGTCGGTGACGGTGAGCGTGACCTGGTAGGTGCCGGGCGCCGCGTAGGTGTGGCTGGACGAGGCACCCGTCGCCGTACCGCCGTCACCGAAGCTCCAGGCGTAGGTCCCGATGGTGCCGTCCGGGTCGCTCGAGGCCGTGCCGTCGACGTTCATGGCGAGGAAGGCCTCGGTATGCGTGAACGAGGCCGTGGGCGCGAGGTTCACCGGCCCGGTGACCGTCACCTGCTGGGTCAGCGTGCCCTTGCCGCCGTTGGCGTCGGTCACGGTCAGCGCGACCGCGTAGGTCCCGTCCGCGACGTAGGCGTGGCTCGCCGTGGGACCGGTGCCAGTCGCGCCGTCACCGAAGTCCCACGCGTAGGTCAGTGCGGTGTTCTCGGGATCGCTGGACGCGCTCCCGTCGACGTTGACCGTCCGCAGGTTCTCGGTGTGCGTGAAGGTGGCCGTCGGCAGCTGGTTCTCCACCACCGCGACGAGGGCCGTCGTGGTCGCGGTCGCCGTGCCGTTGTCGGTCACGGTCAGCGTGACGGTGTAGGAACCCGCCGCGGCGTAGCGGTGCTGCGCCGTGACACCGGTGGCCGTGACGCCGTCACCGAAGTCCCACGCGTAGGAGCTCAGTGTCCCGTCGGGGTCGGTGGAGCCGGCCGCGTCGACCGCGAGGTCGAGGAACGACTCGGTGTGCGTGAACGCGGCGGTCGGCGCCTGGTTCTTGACCACGGTGACCGACTGCGACGTGGTGGCCGTGGCCCCCCGGTCGTCGGTGACCGTCAGCGTCACCGGGTAGCTGCCCAGCGGCGGCGTAGGCGTGCTGCGCGGTGGCTCCCGTGCCCGTGGTCCCGTCGCCGAAGTTCCACGCGTAGGTGGCGATCGTGCCGTCCTTGTCCGCGGACGTGGACCCGTTCGACCGCCACGTTGAGGTAGCTCTCGGTGTGCGTGAAGGCGGCCGTGGGCGGCTTGTTCGGCAGCTGGCGGCCGGACGCGGCGTAGTGCGCCTCGACGCGTTCCACCGGAAGGGCGGACGCGTAGACCGCGACCTCGTCGATGGTGCGCCTTGACGTAGTTGCTCGAGGTCCCACCGAAGGTGGTGTCCCCGCCGACCCGCCAGTAGCCGGTGTTGCTCTGCGCGCCGGTCGCCGCGTTGGAGGCGGCCAGCACGCTGTCGACGTAGAGCTTCATGCCCGCCGCGCCCTGCGTGGCGACGACGTGGTGCCACTGCCCGTCGTTGTAGGCGGTCGTGGTCTCGGCGAGAGCACGGGTGCCCGGGTTCACGCCGAACTGCAGGCGGCCGTTGTTCAGCAGCACGACCTGACGGTCGTACTTCGTGCTGTTGCCGGTGGCCGCGTTGCCGAAGCCGATGAGCTTGCCACCGCGTCGTCGAGGTCGACTTGAACCACAGCTCAGCCGAGTACGTCGAGGGCGAGCTCGCCGTCTGGGAGTTCACCACGACGCCGTTCGTGCCGGTGAAGGTCGCCGCGGTGCTGCCCGCGAGCGCTCCGGACGCCCCCCAGCCGACCGCGAGGGTCCCGCCGACGGTGCCGTTCTGACCGCTGGGCGACGCGTCGGAGGCGGTCGTGCCGGACGCCTCGTTCAGGCGCCAGAAGAGGTCGGGCGAGTCCGCGGCGACGGCCGCGCCGTAGCCGTCGGTCGGGCGCCGAGCTCCAGTTGGCGGGACGACCGGACGACGTGTAGTGACCCTGGAGCTGCTGCTGGGTCAGAGCCGAGGGGTAGACCGCGACCTCGTCCACCGAACCCGAGAGGGCGGCGTTGGACGGCTTGTTGGGCAGGCCACTGGTCTGGTCGGCGAGGATCCGCCAGTACCCGGAGAAGGTGTTCATCGCCACGGGTGCCTGGTCGCGGCCGACCCGCCGGCCGTCGACGTAGAGGCTGACGCCGGAGCCGTCCGCCGTGGCCGCGAGGTGGTGCCACTGCCCGTCGTTGACGGCCTTGGCCGACGTGACCGAGCGCCAGGCACCGTTGTTGAGGGCGAAGTTGACCTTGCCGGAGTTGTCGAGGTACAGGACCATGTCGTTGGTTCCGGTGGCGCTGGTGCCCGAGGAGCTGTCACCGAAGCCGACGACGCGTCCGCCGCTCCCGGTCGTGGTCTTGACCCACGCCTCGACGGTGACGGCGGTGGGGTGGGCCTCGGCGGACGTCGTGTACGCCTTGGGGCTGGACCCACCGGTGCTGGAGATGGCGGTGCTGTCGGCCATCGCACCGGCGGCGCCGAAGGTGGTGCTCGCCGATGTGCCGTCGGCGAAGCCGGCGGCGTCGACGATGCCGGGGCCGGTGTCGCCGAGCTTCCAGAGGTGGCTCGCGCCGTCGGCCCGGACCGCCTGCGTGTAGGCCGAGGGGGCGGTGCCGGACACCGTGACCGGTGCCGACGCGAGGCTCCACTGCACGTTGCCGTCGCCGTCCTTGACCCGGATCTTGTAGGTGTGGGTCGAACCCGGGGCCAGCCCGGTGTCGACGAAGCCCATCCCGGGGAGCTGCCAGAAGGTGCTGCTCTGCGTCAGCGTCGCGATCGAGGCGCCGCCGTCGCGGTAGACGTCGTAGGTGAGGTTCTTGTCGTCGCGGTCCCAGGTGCTGTTCCACCGGAGCCGCGCGGTGCCGGACTCCGCGGACGTCACCGTCGGGTTCATCCCGGCGGTGTAGACGCGGCTTCTGGCTCGGGCCGGCGACGCCCCGGTTGGCGAAGCGGACCAGGCCCTGCTGGGCGACGCCGTTGACCATCGGGAACTCGCCGGCGAGGACGAGGTAGTCCCCCGAGCCGGAGACGGACCAGGCGGCCTGGCGGTCGGGCGGTGTAGCTGCCGAAGTCGAGGTCGGGGAACCACTGGAGGAGCCCGGCGTAGGGCAGTCCGGTGAAGTCCCACCCGTAGGCGTCCTTCTGCGTGATGGTGCCGGTCGGGTGGATCGGCGCGGCCATGGCCTTCTGCCAGCGCGACCTCGGGTTGGTGTCGGGGAACCCGCCGACCACCGTGCAGTTGTGCACGTGACCGACCGAGTAGAGGGCCGAGTTGAGGACGAACGTGTCGTAGGTGTCGCCGAGACAGTCGTTCACCCAGTTGATGGCCCCGGTGTTCGGGTCGGCCGCGAAGGTGCCCTCGAAGGCCGCCCCGTCGCCGAAGGCGTAGCCGCCCCCGTAGACCTGGGTGCCGTCGGTCTTCAGGCTCGTGATGGCCCCGTTGAGCCCGGCCGACCGGATCCGCTCGGACGCCGCCCAGGGCAGCGTCGCGCCGGTCGCCGCGTCGAGGGCGCCCATCCCGTATGCCGCAGCACCGTTCAGGGTCGAGAACGAGCCACCGACCAGGACTCGGCTGTTGTCCGGCGACATGGTCATGGTCCAGACGTAGCCGCCCGTCCCCTCGGCCGTCGGCGACCACGAGGTCATCGCACCGTTGGAGACGGCGAACGCCGCGAGCGAGGACTTCGCGACCCCGTTCGCCGACGGGAAGTTCCCGCCGACGTAGACGGTGTCGGACGTGACGGCGAAGCCGCGAACCTGCCCGCCGACGTTGGGTGCCCACGAGGAGACGAGCGAGTTGTCCGCCGTCGAGAAGGCGGCGACGTGCCCGTGCGGGACGCCGTCGACCGTGCTGAAGTCACCACCCACGTAGATGCGGGACCCGTCCGGAGACGCGGTCACCACCAGGCCCTGGGCGTCGAGGCTGTGGTTGAAGGACGGGACCCGGTTACCCGTGGTCAGGTCGAAGGCGAACAGGTTGTTGGCCGGCACCTCGCCGGCGCCACCGACCGGGACGCCCGGCGGGCGGGCCTTGGTGAAGCTGCCCGTGACGTAGACCGTGTTGCCGACGATCGCCTGGCTCCACACGACGCCGTTGACCTGCCAGGTGGGGAGCATCGCCGCCGACACGGTGGTCGGCGGCGGCGGCGGGCGCCGGGTCGGCTTGGGCCGGAACGCCGGTGGCACCGGCAGCCACCGCGATGAACGCGACGGCGACGAATGCGACGAGGAACCGGCGAATACGGGTCCGACGGAGCTGCGAGGACGCGCTCACCGGGTCACCACCTGTGATCGTGCGGTGCTCGCTGCGAAGAGCTGCTCAGCCGCGTGAGGGGTCGAACGCTCTGCCTGGTGCAGGAGCGGACGAAGGACAAGAGTTCGCACGAGGGCACCGCCACACAGCAGCCCGATGGCGAGGGCCACCGGGGACACGGTCGCGGGGACGTGCAGGACGAGGACGGCGACGGCCGCCAGCGAGAGCCCGAGGGTCGAGTCGACGAGGCGGACGGTGAAGACCTGCCGCGGGCGACCGCGCGCCGCACAGAGGCTGGCGTAGGGCTGCATCGTCGCGGACGACGCGGCGTACAGGGCCCAGCAGAAGACCGCCAGTGCGGAGATCGCGAAGTCGGGACCGGTGACGAACCGGCCGGCGTAGGGCACCAGCAGCGCAGCAGCACCACCCGCCACGACGATCGCCGTCGACATGACCAGCGCGGCGCGGTTGGCGCGGTGCGCGAGGACGTGGAGAGGTGCGGCGGCGTCCCTGGCGTAGGACGCCAGCAGGTACGAGCCGAGGCCTTGTACGAGAAGGATGGCCGGTGCCACGAGGATCCGCGCGGCTTCGACCTCGCCGAGCGCAGCGGTGCCCGCGGCGAAGATCAGGACGCTGCGGAAGGCGGTGAGGACCGCGGGGTTGACGGCGACCTGCGCCCCGCGCCACACCCCGAAGGACGTGACGGCTCGGACGTCCGGGCGGCGGAGGCTCACCAGGCGGCGTTCGTGGGCCGGCAGCATCGCCAGCGCGACGCCGGAGGCCAGGGCCTGACCGACGGCGAGGCCGATGAGGAGGGTGGTCAGCGAGATCGGGCCCATCCAGGCGCCGACCGCGACCGTGGCGAAGGCACCGAGCAACGCGGTCGTGTCGATGACGACGAGGCGCCAGAACCGCAGCTCCGCCATGAACAGCCGGCGGAGGATCTCCTCGACCTGGAAGAGGGCCGAGGCGACGCCGAAGACGAGCGCCTGCGGAAGGGTGAGCATTCCCGTGACGTGGAGAGCCACCGGGCCGACGACGGACGACGCGACCACGAGCACCATTGCCCACCACTGGAGAGCCGCTCGAACCCCGGGATCGCGACGGTCGAGGACGGTGAGCGAGTCGCCGACGACCCCGCTGATCAGCGCCGTCGACAGGACGATCACGCCGAAGCACAGGGCGAAGGCGCCGAGGCCGGTGGCGCCGAGCAGGTGGGCGGCGAGGATCTGCAGTCCGAAGCTGCCGGCCGCCTGCCACAGCTGGGCGACCATCGCCCCGGCTGCGCCGGACCGAGCGACACCCGAGATGCGGGCGCGCCTAGTCGAGTGGGTCATGAAGGTGTCACCGCACCGGCGAAGGTCGCGGAGGAGTGGACGCCGTCGAAGTCGACGATCATCGTGACGTTGCCCAGCTCGGAGGCCGGCACCGCGAAGCCGTAGCTCGCCGTCGCCTTCGCGCCGGGTGCCACCTCGCCACTGAAGTCGACGGACCCGGCGCTGGGCGTGTAGACCGGCGCCGCGACCTGGTTGGTGCCGCCGTAGTAGGTGGTGACGACGACGGTGTTGAGGTCGATGGGCTGACCGCTGCCGTTGGTGAGCTCGAGGTCGAACTTGACGAACTCACGGCCGGCGAACACGCCGGGTCCGTTGCCGGTCTCGACCTGCTTGCTCGCCTTGGTGATCGTCAGCACCGTGTTGTCGCCGTACTTGGCGGGGGTGGAGAAGGAGACCTTGTCCGCGGTGGCGGTCGGCGTGCCCGGCTGGCCGGGCCGCAGGACCTTCGACGGCGCCGCGTTGATGGTGTTCGGCAGCGGCGGCTCCAGCGTCGCCGGCGTGCCGTCACCCCGGTCGTCCGAGGGCGTCTCGACCGCGGTCGACGGCGTGTCCGTCGCCGTCGCGCTCGCGCCCGGACGCGCAGCATCACCCGTCGTACATCCGGTGGCCCCCAGCGCGATCCCGGCGACCAACGCTAGAGCCGCGGCGCACTGCGCACCACGACGCCAGCGGCGACCGACCGTCGCCGGTACACCGGACCGGTCTTCCCCGTTGTGGGCTGCCATCGACAAGACGGCAGCACGCGACACATCACTAATTCCCAATGACCCCACAAACCTTCTACTCCCGCCCCTGGACATGCGTGCCCAGGGTCCCCCGAGATTTCCCAGAGCAAACTCTGACGCATCGGGCGCGACAGGACGAACCGAATGGCGATAAATGGTCGGATCGAACTACGAGGTTGTCCCCTCATCGGAGGACGCCACCGGTCCCCCGATTGGCCGCTGTAGCAACACAATCCCGTCCGTAACGGACTTTTGGGACTCGGTGCCTCAGGGCGCGTGGAACCGCTGCTGGGTGTCGAGCAGGCCGACCTCGACCAGCGACTCGACGGCGTCGGCGGCGGTGTCGATGGTGAGCGGCAGCTCGCGCCGCTCGGCGGCGTTGAAGTCGCGCAGGACGTAGTCGGCGGGGTCCATCCGCCCGGGCGGCCGGCCGATGCCGACGCGGACGCGCAGGTAGTCCTTGGTCCCGAGGGAGGCGCTGACCGACCGGAGGCCGTTGTGGCCGCCCTCGCCGCCGCCGCGCTTCACGCGCACGACCTCGGCCGGCAGGTCGAGCTCGTCGTGGACGACGATCGAGGTGCTCCACCGAGACGTGGAAGTACGCCATGCAGGCCGGCGACCGGGCCGCCCGACTCGTTCATGTAGGTCGTCGGGACCGCGAGGACGGCTCGGGGTCCGGGGCGGCCGCCGACGGACCCGAGCCGCACCTCGTCCACCAGCGCGCGCGAGCGGTGGGACTTGAAGGTGGGGCTCGGGTCGTGCCGTCCCGCCAGCTCGCGGGCGACCATCGCGCCGACGTTGTGACGGTTGCCGGCGTAGGCCGGGCCCGGGTTACCGAGCCCGACCACCAGCCAGGGCTCGGTGCTGTCCGTCACCGACGCGGCGTCCGACGCTCCGGGGTGCTGAGGGTCGGCTCAGGAGTCGGACGGAGCCCGAGGTGGCGGCAGCGTCGCCCGCGCCCTCGTCGGCGGCGTCCTGCTGCTCGGCGGCCTCGGCCTCTTCCGCGTCCGTCGGCTCGTGCTCGATGCCGGCCTCGGCCTCGGCCTCGGCGAGCTCCGACTCGAGCGCCTCGGCGGAGATCTGCTGGGTGACGTTGACGACGAGCACCTCACCGTCCGTCACCAGCTCGGCACCTTCGGGCAGCTCCAGCTGTGAGGCCAGGATCTGGGTACCGGCCTGGAGGCCCTCGACCGAGACGGCGATGTTCTCCGGGATGCTGGTGGCCAGCACCTCGAGCTGCACGGTCTGCGAGTCGACCGTGACGAGCGTGTCGGGGGCCGCCTCGCCCTCGACGTGCACCTGGACGTCGACGGTGACCTTCTCGCCCCGACGGACGACGACGAGGTCCACGTGCTCGATGACCGGCTTGATGGGGTCCCTCTGCACGTCCTTCGCGAGGGCGAGCTGGCTGGTGCCGTCGAGCTCGATGCTGAGCAGGGCGTTGGCCGACTTCAGCGCCATCATCGTGTCGTGGCCCGGAAGGGTGATGTGCACGGGAGCGCCGCCGTGACCGTAGATGACGGCGGGAATCTTGTCGTCACGGCGGATCTTGCGCGCCGCTCCCTTACCGAACTGCGTGCGGGGCTCGGCGACGAGCTTGATCTCGGGCATGGTGCGGTCTCCTGAAGACGTCGGGTGGCCATACGGCCTGCAGTGGGCCTCGACGCGGGACGCGGCACGGGCGGCCGGACGCGATCCGGACGACCGCCCAGTCGATCACGGACGTCGAGCCGGGCCAGCCGTGCTACGTCCCTCGCCGAGGCAACCTGGCAATCGTAGGCGAGGGGACCGGATACCGGAAATCACCTGCATCGTCGGCGAGGGGACGGTACGGAAATCACCGGGAACCGGACCGGGACTCCCCCAGCCGGACGGCGACGACGCCGCTCACGACCACCACGCCACCCACCAGCTGGACCAGGCTCGGCAGCTCGCCGAGCAGCAGCCAGGCGAAGACGATGGCGAAGAGGACCTCGCTGAGGCCGATGAACGAGGCGACCGTGGCGCCCAGCCGGCGCACCGCATACGTGCCGAGCAGGTAGGCGAAGGCCGCCGCCACGAGGGCGAGCTCGGCGATGGCCACCCACCAGGGCAGCGCCTGACCCCCGACGACCACGTCGGCGGTGCGGAACTCGAGCGGGACGATGCCGGTGGCGCCGACGACGCCGAGGGCCAGCGCACCGACGCCCATGCCGAACCCGGCCAGCGCCACGGGCGGCAGGCCGCCGTCGCCGTGCGACGAGGCGACGAAGTAGGCGGCCAGGCCGACGGCGGCGAGCAGCCCCCACATGACCCCGACGAGGTTCGGCGGGCTCTGGCCGGCGATGTCGAGGACGAGCCCCAGCCCGACCAGGGCCACCACCGCGCCGAGCATGCGTCAACCGGGTGGGTGCGCGCCGGGTGCGCAGCCAGACCCACAGCACGACGAGCACGGTGCCCGAGTACTCCAGGAGCAGCGCCACGCCCACGGAGAGGCGTGCCCACCGCGTTGAAGTAGGCGACCTGGCAGCCCGCCACGGCGACGAGGCCGAAGACCAGGATGACCGGCACGTTGGCGCGGACCACGGACCACCGCCCTCGGCAGGCGATGACGGCGGGGACCAGCAGGACGAGCGCCGCGATCCCGACCCGGAGGAGCACGATCGCCCCGCTGCTCCATCCGGTGGTCAGCAGCGCCTTGGCGAACGGACCCGAGGTGCCGAACGCGGCGGCGGTCAGGACCGCGGCGACGAGGCCGAGGTCGGGCCGCAGCAGCGACCGCCGGAGTCGGGTCGGTTCGGGCGACCGCGTCGCCGCCACCGTCTCGGTCGCCATCGGGCCCTCCTTCGCCGTGTCACGGGTAAAACGCCTTATACTCATGACACTAGAGGCCGGTGCTGTCAGGAGTCAAGATGCTGTTCACTCATGACACCGAGGTGTCGCTGATGGGCGCCGCGGCGCTCGTCAACACCATGGCCGGCTCGGTCCCGGGTGACGACGACGTCGACCGGCTGACCACGCCGGACGAGCTCGACCGGTTCTACGGCTCGTGGCAGTGGACCGGCAGCCGGGCGACGGGCGACGCGGCGAGGGCCAAGGAGCTGCGCGACGTGCGCGCCCTGCGGCCCCGGCTGCGCGAGCTGTGGTTCCTCGACGAGGACGGGGCGGTCGAGGCGGTCAACGCCCTCCTGCGCGACGGCCACGCCCTCCCGCAGCTGGTGAAGCACGACGCGTGGGAGTACCACCTCCATGCGACCTCCCGCGACGCGCCGCTGGCGACCCGGATGGCGGTCGAGGCCGCGATGGCGCTCGTCGACGTCATCCGGGCCGGCGAGCTGGACCGGCTCAAGTCCTGCGACGCGCAGGACTGCGACGACGTCCTCGTCGACCTGTCCAAGAACCGCTCGCGACGGTTCTGCGACGGCGGATGTGGCAACCGGGCCAACGTGGCCGCCTACCGCGCCCGCAAGGCGGGCAGCGCCTCCTAGTCCGGTGGTCAGGCGCGACCGTCGAAGAGGCTGGTGACCGACCCGTCCTCGAACACCTCACGGATCGCCTTGCTGATCAGCGGTGCGATGGACAGCACCGTCAGCTTGTCGAACTCGCGGTCCGCCGGGATCGGCAGGGTGTCGGTGACGATGACCTCGGCGGCGCTGCAGTTCTTCAGCCGGTCCACCGCGGGTCCGGAGAGGATCGCGTGGGTCGCCGCGATGACCACACCCGCGGCCCCCGCGCCGAACAGCGCGTCGGCCGCCTTGGTGATCGTCCCGCCGGTGTCGATCATGTCGTCGACGAGGACGCAGATGCTGCCCTCGACGGCGCCGACGACACGGTTGGCGACGGACTCGTTGGGCCGGTTGATGTCCCGGGTCTTGTGGATGAACGCCAGCGGCGCCCCGCCGAGGCGCTCGGACCACTGCTCGGCCACCCGGATGCGTCCGGCGTCCGGTGACACCACGGCCAGCTGCTGGTCGCCGTACTTCTCGGCGACGTAGTCGGCGAGGATCGGCATCGCCATGAGGTGGTCGACCGGGCCGTCGAAGAAGCCCTGGATCTGGGCGGTGTGCAGGTCGACGGCCATCAGCCGGTCGGCCCCCGCCTGCTTGAAGAGGTCGGCCATCAGCCGCGCCGAGATGCGGCTCGCGTCCCCGGTGCTTCTTGTCCTGCCGGGCGTAGCCGTAGAACGGGAGGACCACCGTGATCCGCTTGGCCGACGCGCGTTTCAGCGCGTCGACCATGATCAGCTGCTCCATGATCCACTGGTTGATCGGGGCCGTGTGGCTCTGGATGACGAAGGCGTCGGAGCCGCGGACCGACTCCTCGAAGCGCACGTAGATCTCGCCGTTGGCGAAGTCGTAGGCGCTCGTGGGCACCAGGTCGGTCCCCAGCTCGAGGGCCACCTGGTCGGCCAGCTCGGGGTGCGCCCGGCCCGAGAAGACCATGAGGTTCTTCTGCGTCGTCTTGATGATCCCGGTCACGCGGTCGGCTCCGTCACGGTGTGGTCGCGGTGTCGACGGCGCTCGACCCAGCCCTCGATGTTGCGCTGTCGTCCTCTGGCGATGGCGAGATCCCCGTCCTTGACGTCGTCGGTGATGGCGGAACCCGCTGCGACGTAGGCGTTCGCGGCGATGTCGACCGGCGCGACGATGACCGAGTTGCTGCCGACGAAGGTGCCGGCGCCCACGCTGGTGTGGTGCTTGTCGACGCCGTCGTAGTTGGCGAAGATCGTGCCCGCCCCGATGTTGGCCTTGGCCCCGATGGTGACGTCCCCGGCATACGTGAGGTGGGGCACCTTGGCCCCCGCGGCGATCTGGGCGTTCTTGGTCTCGACGAAGCCGCCGATCTTGCCGTCGGCGCCGAGCTCGGTCCCGGGCCGCAGGTAGGAGAACGGCCCGACGTCGGCGCCGGGGCCGATGACCGCGAGCAGCGCCTGCGTCCGGACGACGGTGGCGCCGTCGCCGACCTCGACGTCGGAGAGGGTGGTGTCGGGGCCGATCACGCAGTCGGCACCGACCGTGCTGGCTCCGTGGATCTGGGTATGCGGGTGGATGACGGTGTCGGTCCCGACGGTCACCGTCGCGTCGATCCACGTCGTCGCCGGGTCGACCACCGTGGCCCCGTCGCGCATCACCCGCTCGAGGGTGCGCCGGTTGAGCTCCGCTCCGAGACGCGCGAGCTGGACCCGGTCGTTGACCCCCTCGGTCTGCCAGACGTCGTCGACGCGGTGGGCGCGCACCGTGAGGCCGCGGCCGTGGGCGACGCCGATGACGTCGGTGAGGTACTTCTCCCCCTGGGCGTTGCCGGTGCCGACGGCGGCCAGCGAGTCGCGCAACGCGGTCAGGTCGAACGCGTAGATGCCGGAGTTCACCTCGGTCACGGCCAGCTCGTCCGGGCTGGCGTCCTTGTGCTCGACGACCGCCGTCACGCCGCCGTCCGGCCCGCGCAGCACGCGGCCGTAGCCGGTCGGGTCCGCCAGCGTCGCCGTGACCATGGTGACCGCCGCGGACGCGGCCGCGTGGGCCTCGAGGAGGCGGAACAGGGTCTCGGCCGTGAGCAGGGGGACGTCGCCGTAGGTGACGAGGACCGTGCCGGCGAGGTCCTGCGGGAGTCGCTCCAGGGCGCACTCGACCGCCCGGCCGGTGCCCGGCACCTCGTCCTGGTCGGCGACGAGCACGTCGGGGTCGAGGCTCGTCACGTGCTCGGCGACGAGGTCGCGGTGGTGGCGGACGACGACGACGAGATGCTCCGGCCGGATGCCCCGGGCGGCGGAGACGGCGTGCTCCAGCAGGGACCGGCCGCCGATCGCGTGCAGCACCTTCGGACGGCGCGACCGCATCCGCGTACCCTCGCCCGCCGCGAGGACGATCACGGCGGCCGGGCGAAGTGTGGTCACAGCAGGTGGCTCCCAGGTCGGTCAGAGTGCGGGAACGACCGCCGAGGCTGCGCGACGGGGCCAGGAGTCATCGTACCCAAACGAGGTGCGGGCTCCGGCGACCGGAAGCTCCCCGGGATGGAATCGAACCATCGTCGCTAGTCCTGATTCAAAGTCAGGCGGGCCCTGCCAGCAGACCAACCGGGGATCGACGCCAGAAGGCTAGTCGACACGCCCCGGCGCTCAGAGCGGCTCAGACGCTCGAGCGGAGAAGACGGCGACGTCGGCGGCCTGCCAGTCGGCGTGGTCGTTGCGCCAGCCGAGCCGGTCGTGGAACTGGGGGGCGGCGTTGGCCGTCGCGTGCCCGATGACGTTCGCCGTCGGGATGCCGAACTGCGGCCTGGAGGGAGCGGACCAGGGCCAGCGCCGCGCCGACCTGCGCCGGTCGGGCCAGGATCTGCTGGTCCGCCCACGCGGCCGAGGAGCCGCCCTCCTGGACCATCTCGATGCCGATGGCCTGGTCGTTGAGACCGATGGTGTGGCGGCAGCGGATCGACGTGGGCACCAGCTGGTAGACCGTGCCGTCCTTGTCGACGACGTAGTGGGCGCAGGTGCCGGGCAGCTCGCCCATGTTGGCGGTGTTCGCGGCGAAGGTCGCCCGGGCGCCGGCCCAGGTGCCTCCCGCCGTGTAGTGGAGCACCACCATCGTGGGCGTCAGCTGCGAGCTCGCCGTGCCGTAGTGGCGCAGGGAGTAGGCGGCCATCTCCTGCTGCCGGCCGGCCGGGTAGGGGATCGGCGCCTGCACGACGCGCAGCGTCGAGGGGGCGGCCGGCGGCACGGCCGGCGGTGGGGCGGCGGGAGCGGGGCGTCGCCGTGAGGCGTGGACGACGGCGTCGCCGTGACGCCGGCACCGGGCTGGCGGGTGACCGTCACGGCGCTGGTGGGGGCCGGGCTCGCCGCCGACCCGGAGAAGACCGGCGGCGGGAGTCCGGGGTCGGTGGCCGCCGGGGCGGTCGCCCCGCGCTGCTCGTCCGTCGCCGTCGGGCTCGGCCGGCCGACGTACCCCGCCGACTCGGTACCGCACGCGGCCGTCAGCGTCGCGGTCAGCAGCGCGCACCCGAGCGCACCCGCATACCGACCCCGCCGCCCCGTCACGACCTCACGGTAACGGCACAATGGCGCCATGACCCCCCGGGACACCGACGGCGTACGGTCCCGGATGACGGGGCCCCAGCGCCGCGAGCAGCTCCTCGAGGTCGGTCGAAAGTTGTTCGCCGACAAGGGTTTCGAGGGCACCAGCGTCGAGGAGATCGCCGCCAAGGCGGGGGTGTCCAAGCCCGTCGTCTACGAGCACTTCGGCGGCAAGGAGGGGTTGTACGCGGTCGTCGTCGACCGGGAGATCCGCACCCTCCTGGACGGGATCAACGTCGCGCTCGGCGCCGAGACGACGTCACGGGGCCTGCTGGAGGCGGCCGCGCTGGCGCTGCTCGACTACGTCGAGGGGTCGACCGACGGGTTCCGGATCCTCGTGCGCGACTCCCCGGCCGGGCAGTCGACCGGGTCGTTCGCCAGCCTCATCAGCGACGTGGCCACGCAGGTGGAGCACCTGCTGGCCGCGGAGTTCAAGTCCCGCAAGCTGGACCCCAAGACCGCCCCGATGTACGCGCAGATGCTCGTGGGCATGGTCGCGCTGACCGGCCAGTGGTGGCTGGACTCGCGCAAGTTCAAGAAGGCCGACGTCGCCGCGCACCTGGTCAACCTGGCGTGGAACGGGCTCAGCGGGCTGGAACCGAAGCCCCGCCTCAGCGACCGCCGCTGAGGGTCAGCCGGGCTTGTGCCCCACGGCGAAGATCCGGCGGAAGCCGAGGACGACGCCGTGCGGCTCCCGGGGATAGGCGAGGTCCAGCGCCTCGGTGTACTCGTCGAGGAACGCCTGTCGCTCGGCCTCGCCGGTGAGCACCTCGAGCGCCGGTCGCAGGCCGGTGCCGCGCACCCACTCCAGCACGGGGGACCGCTGGGCGCCCTCCGGGTCGAGGACGTGCTGGTAGGTGGTCTCCCAGACATCCGCGTCGAGGCCGAGGTCGGCGAACGCCCGCAGGTATGCCGGCGTCGTGGCGACGTCGCCGACGCGGGCCAGCGGGCCGAGCCAGCTCCGCCGCCCGCGGCTGGCGGGCGGCCACCTCGCGCATGAGCGCGTGGGACGGCGCGTCGAAGTTGTTCGGCACCTGCAGGGCGAACCACCCGCCGGGGGCGAGGGCGTCGACCCAGCGCGGGAAGAGGTCGAGATGGCCGGGTACCCACTGCAGGGCGGCGTTGCTGACGAGCACGTCGACGGGCGCCCCGAGGGAGCCCGGGTCCCAGTCCTCGGCCCGGGCCTCGACCCACTCGACGCGGCCGTGCTCGTCGTGGCCGCGCGCGGCCGTCAGCATCTCGGCCGAGGAGTCGACGCCCACCACGCGGGCGTCCGGCCACCGCTCGGCGAGGCTCAGGGTGAGCGGCCCGTCACCGCAGCCGAGGTCGACGACGACTCGGGGTTCGACCGCGGCGACCCGCGCCACCAGGTCGACGAAGGGGCGGCCCCGGTGGGTGCCGAAGAGCTCGTACTGCTGCGGGTCCCAGGCCATGCTCGTGCTCCCTCGCGAAGTATCTTGACGTCAAGATACTTGATGACCGTTAGACTCGGCAAGGTGAGCGCGCAACCGGCGTCCGCCGGGGACGAGGTCGACCGGATCGTCATCGCGTGGGAGCGCGAGCGGCCGGACCTCGACGTCGCGCCGCTCCAGGTCCTCTCCCGCGTCTCGCGGTTGGCCCGTCACCTCGACCTCGCTCGCAGCGCGGCCTTCGCCGAACGCGGCCTGGAGCTGTGGGAGTTCGACGTCCTCGTCGGCGCTGCGGCGCTCGGGGCCGCCCTACCAGCTCTCCCCGGGCCAGCTCGTGAGCCACACCCTGGTGACGTCCGGCACGATGACCAACCGGGTGGACCGGCTGACCGGACGCGGGTTCGTCGAGCGCAGCCCCGATCCCGGCGACCGCCGCGGTGTCATCGTCACCCTCACCGAGGCCGGCCGCGAGACCGTGGACGCCGCCCTCGCCGACCTGCTGTCCCGGGAGCGCGAGCTGCTGGCCCGGCTGTCCGCCCGGGACCGAGACGTCCTCGCCGCCCTGCTCCGCGCGCTGCTCGAGCCCTTCGACGCCTGAGCCCGCCGGCCTCGGTCAGCCCGCGTAGTCGCCCTTCGTCCAGGCGATGACCGTCCGGCCCACGTCGGTGAGCGGGGAGTCCGGCTGCGGTCCCACGAGCACCAGCGACCACCCGTGCCCCGCGGTGTCCCACACGAACCGCTTCGTCGGGCTGGGCGCCGCCGCCACCTGGGCCTCGAGGGCCAGGCTCTCGGTCTCCTCGGTACGCGAGCCGGCGCCGAGGACCGGGACGGTCAGGGCCGCGAGGGCCGGAGCGGTCACGAGGGAGCCGAACCCGAAGCCGCTGAGGTTCACCACGGCGTCCGCGCCGGACCGGCCGGCGCTGAGGGTGGCCACCGTGCCGCCGAGGGACGCACCGACCAGGGTCACCCGCGTCGCGCCCTCCGCCCGGGCCTGGGCCACGGCTCGCGTGGCCTGGTCGACGTAGTCGGTGGTCCACGGCTTCGCCGGGTCGCACCGGGACTGGCCGTAGCCGCAGAAGTCGAGCATCACCGCGCGCACCCCGTGGGCGGCCAGCTGGTTCGCGAACGGCCACCACCCGCACGACGCCGTCCGGTCGGTCTGGTGGAGCAGCACCGCCACCGTGCCCCCGCTCCCCACCGCACCGGTCCAGAGCAGCTCACCGTTCGGCCCGGTCACGGTGCCCGCCGTGGCCTCGACGTCAGGAGGACCGCACCGCCGGCCCATGGCGGTCACCGGCGGGGCGACGGTCGTGGCGGTGGAGGTCGGCCGGACTGCGGTTGGCGGCGCTGTGGTGCCGGGTACCTGCGGAGACGCCGGCGTCGCGGTCGAGCCGCAGGCGGCGGCGAGGGCCGCGAGGGCCAGCCAGCCGGCATACCGGCGCGTCCATGTCGTTACTGACATATGTCGATACTGACATACGCCTAGGATCTGCACCATGACGACGACGCTCGGGCACGCCCTGCTGGGGCTGCTCGCCCAGGCGCCGGCGACGGGGTACGACCTGGCTCGCCGGCTGCGCCGTCCCGTCGGCTACTTCTGGACCGCGGGGCACAGCCAGATCTACCCGGAGCTGGCGCGACTGGAGGCCGCCGGCCTGGTGCAGCACCGCGTGGTCGACGGCGCCGGGCCGCGCGAGACGAAGCGCTACCGGGTCTCGGCCGCCGGCCGACGTGAGCTGCGGGCGTGGCTGCGGGCGACGACCCCGGACGTCGACGACCGCGAGATCCTGCTGCGGGTCTACCTGCTCTCCGCCCTGCCGCCGGCGGAGGCGGTTCCGGTCGTCGAGGCGATCCGCGAGCACCACGTCCGGACGCTGGGTCACTACCGCGAGCAGGAAGCCGATCTCCAGCCGTCGGAGGGTGAGTGGTCCTCGCTGGTGACCGCCCGGGCGACTCTCGACTGGGGCGTCACCTTCGAGCAGGGCCGGATCCGTTGGTGTGACGGGCTGCTGGCGCAGCTGGCCGCCGCCGGTGGCTCACCCGGGTAGCAGGGCCCGGCTCATCGAGTCGCCGAGGTAGGCCGCGTACGCGCGTGAGGACCAGCCGCGTTGCCGCACGAGGAGGTCCCAGAGCTCGAAGCTGGTGTGGGTCCACACGATGTCGCGGGCCCGCGCGGCGGTGAGGCCCGGGCGCAGCGGGCCCAGCGCGCGCACCGAGGCGACGACCTGGGTGGCTCCGACCAGGCGTTCACGACCGGTCGTCTCCAGCAGCGCCTCGAGGTCCGGGTCACCGGCCGCGGCGCCTTCGCGGACCCGCTCGTACAGCGGGCCCAGGCGCTTCATGAGATCGGCTCCGATGCGGGCGTAGTGGTGGAGGAACGCCGCGGGGTCCTGCTCCCGCTCCATCGCGAGGAACTCCGGTCGCTCACCCATCGGTACCGGTTCGTCGTCCCCCGCGAGCGTCGTGTCGTAGACCGCCTTGAGCAGCGCCGCCTTGCTGCCGAAGACGTTGTAGATGGTCTGCACGGAGACGCCGGCGGCCTGGGCGACCGCGCTGAGCGACGTGCGCGAGTAGCCGCCCTCCTCGAGGAAGCGGCCGCGCGCCGCTTCGAGGACGACCGCGCGGGTGTGCGCGCTCTGGTGCGCGCGGACGGCACTGGTGTAGGTCTTCCGAGAATTCACTTGACTCCACTTCAAATGTATTTACTCTGATTCTACCCACTCTTCAACCCTCGCGCGGACTCCACACACACGAAGGGCTTCACCACATGAGCACGTTCCTCGTCGCCAGCATCCCGGTGCTGGCGCACTCGACCAACCCACTGCCGATCGCCCGCCGCCTCATGGAGCGCGGGCACGAGGTGCTCTGGTACGCCTCGGCGGCATACCAGGACCGGCTCGCGGCGGCGGGGGCGACGGTCTTCCCGTACCAGCGGGCGCACGACTTCGGCGGCGCGGTCCTGGAGGACGAGTTCCCCTGGCTCCGGACGAGCAACACGCTGTCGACGCTGCGGCGGGTCTTCGCGGAGATCTTCGTGGGCGGCGCTCCCGAACGGGTCGCCGACCTGCAGGCGATCCTCGCGGACCACCCGGTCGACGCGGTGCTCACCGACGGACTGACCTTCGCGCCCGGGCTCCTGCACGAGCTCGGCGGCCCGGTGTGGGCGACGTTCGGGGACGGTCCGTTGCCGCCGTCCGGTCCCGAGACGCCGCCGTTCGGGCCGGGCCTCAAGCCCATGGGCGGCCCGCTGGGCATCGCCCGCAACGCCGTCGTCGGCGCCGTCGGCCGCCGGGTGGTCTTCGGTCCGGCGGACCGGCGTTACCGCCAGATCCGCGCCGACCTGGGTCTCGGGCCGGCGGACCGCCACGTCCTCGACGAGATGATCTCGCCGTACCTGCACCTCCAGGGATGCACGCCGGCGTTCGAGTACCCGCACCGGCACGTGCCCGAGCAGGTGCACTGGGTCGGTGCGCTCCGCCCGACGCCCCGGCCGGCTGGGAGCCGCCGGCGTGGTGGCCCGAGGTCACCGAGGGGGCCCGCCGGTGGTGCTCGTCAGCCAGGGGTCGCTGCGCCCCGACGTGACCGAGCTGCTGGTACCGGCCATCCGCGGCCTGGCCGGCGAGGACGTCACGGTGGTCGTGGCCACGGGTCAGGCGGAGCCGGGTGACGTGTACGGCGCGTTCGGTGGCCACCTGCCCGGGAACGTCATCCTCACCCGCTTCGTGCCCTACGACCTCCTGCTCCCCCACGTCTCCGCCTTCGTGACCAACGGCGGCTACACCGGCGTCACCCTCGCGCTGGCCCACGGCGTGCCGCTGGTCCAGGCCGGGATGACCGAGGAGAAGCACGAGATCGCGCGCCGGATCGAGTGGACGGGGGTCGGGGTCCGGCTCGGCACGACCCGGCCCAGCCCCGCGGCGGTGACCCGAGGCGTACGCGCGGTCCTGAACGAGCCGCGCTACCGGGAGGCGGCGGGTCGGGTGCGCGCGGAGATGGCCCAGCACGACGCCGGGACGGAGGGCGCGGACCTGCTCGAGGAGCTGGCCCGCACCCGGAGCGTGGTGCCCGTGGCCGCTTGACGCAGCGTCGAGAGGTTGACGCCCCCTGTAGGCGGCGTCAACCGCTCGACGCAGCGTCGACCTGGTCAGCCGGCCGTCTCGGCGGCGGTGAGCCAGTCGCCTTCGAGGTCGTCACGCTCGCGTTGCAGCGTGCGCAGGTCGGTGTCGAGGCGTTGCACGACCTGGTGGTCCGCGGCGCTGCGGGCCATCTCGTCGTGCAGCCGGGCCTCCTCCTGGCTGATCCGCTCCAGGCGTCGCTCGATCCGCGACATCTCCTTGCGCGCCGCACGGACCTCGGCGGCCGTCGCGGCGGCCTCCGCGCCCGTGGTTCGTGCGGCCGGCGTACGGAATTCGGTGCGGTTCAGAGCACGAACCGGGGAAGCCGCGGCGGCCGAGGCGGCGGCGGCGCGGAGGCGGAGGTACTCGTCGACGCCACCGGGCAGGTCGCGCACCCGCCCGTCGCCGAGCAGCGCGACCTGGTGGTCGGCGACCCGCTCGAGCAGGTAGCGGTCGTGCGAGACGACGATGAGCGTCCCGGCCCAGCCGTCGAGGACGTCCTCCAGCGAGGTCAGCGTGTCGATGTCGAGGTCGTTGGTCGGCTCGTCGAGGATCAGCACGTTGGGCTCGGTCATCAGCAGCCGCAGCAGCTGCAGCCGCCGCCGCTCGCCACCGGACAGGTCGCCGACCCGGGTCTGCTGCCGGCCGCCGGTGAAGCCCAGCCGGGTCGCCAGCTGGCTGGCGGTGACCTCCTTGCCGCCGAGGGTGGTGAACGCGCGGACGTCCTCCACCGCCTCGATCACCCGCCACGACGCATACCGCTCGAGCTCGCGGACCTCCTGGGTGAGGAAGGCGATGACGACGGTCTTGCCGATGCGCACGCCGGCCCGACGTCAACGGCTGGTCGCCGGTGACCGCGCGCAGCAGCGTGGACTTCCCCGCGCCGTTGACCCCGACGATCCCGACCCGTTCGCCGGGCGCGAGCCGCCAGGTGACGTCGTCGAGGATGAGCCGGTCGCCCAGCTGCACGCGAGGCGTCCACCAGGTCGACGACGTCCTTGCCCAGCCGCGTGGTCGCGAACCGGACCAGCGCCACGTCGTCCCGCGGCGGCGGCTCGTCCTCGATGAGCGCGTTGGCGGCGTCGATGCGGAACCGCGGCTTGCTGGTCCGGGCCGGCGGGCCACGCCGCAGCCACGCCAGCTCCTTGCGCAGCAGGTTGCCGCGGCGCTCCTCGACGACCGCGGAGAGCCGGTCGCGCTCGGCGCGGGCCAGGACGTACGCCGCATACCCGCCCTCGTAGGTCTGGACCGACCCGTCGGTCACCTCCCACGTCAACAGCGCGACGGCGTCGAGGAACCACCGGTCGTGGGTCACCGCGACGACCGCGGCGTCCGGCCGGGTCCGCCGGGTGACGAGGTGGTCGGCCAGCCAGGCGACGCCCTCGACGTCGAGGTGGTTCGTCGGCTCGTCGAGGAGGAGCAGGTCGGGGTCGGCGACCAGCAGCCGGGCCAGCGCGAGCCGCCGGCGCTCGCCGCCGGACAGCGGCCCCACCACGGCGTCCATGCCGCCGACCGACGGGGCGCCGACGCCGCCGAGCAGCCCGGTCAGCACGTCGCGGACCCGCGCGTCACCCGCCCACACGTGCTCCGGGAGGTCGCCGACGACCGCCTCCCGGACGGTCCACGCCGGGTCGAGGGTGTCCACCTGGCTGAGCAGGCCGACGGTCATGCCGCCGGCGCGGGTCACCCGACCGGAGTCGGCGGGCTGCTCACCGGCGAGCAGCCGCAGCAGCGTGGACTTGCCGCCACCGTTGCGCCCCACGACCCCGATCCGCTGGCCGGTGCCGACTCCGGTCGACACGGCGTCGAGGACCGCCGTCGTCCCGTAGACGACGGTGGCGTTCTCGAGCGCGACGAGGTTGGGCATCGGGTATGCGACGGGTCAGGCGCGCGCGGTGGGACCGGGGACGACCTGCGCGCCGTGGACCGGACCCTTGGCGCGGCGGACCTCACCGGCGACGCCGGCCGCGGACAGCGAGACGCAGAGGTCCAGCGCGGCCTCGGGCGACTCGGTGAGGAACGCGACGGTCGGTCCCGAGCCGGAGACCACGCCGCCGACCGCGCCGTACTCGAGGCCGGCCACGAGGACCTCGCCGAGGTCCGGCTGGAGCGAGATGGCGGCGTCGCTGAGGTCGTTGGTCAGGGCCGCACCGAGGGCGTCGACGTCGCCGGACCGCAGCGCCGTCATCATGTCCGCCGACGGCTCCGGATGCGCCACGCGCGACTTCCCGCGCAGCCGGTCGCACTCGGCGTAGACCGCCGGGGTGGACAGGCCGGTGTCGCTGACCGCCAGCACCCAGTGGTAGGTGCCGCGGGCCAGCACCGGCGCGAGGCGCTCGCCCCGACCGGACCCGACGGCGATCCCCCCGGTGAGGACGAACGGGACGTCGCTGCCGAGCTCGGCGGCGGTCTCGAGCAGGTCGTCGCGCGGCAGGCCGAGGCCCCAGAGGTGGTCGCAGGCCAGCAGCGCCCCGGCGGCGTCGGCGGAGCCACCGGCCATGCCCCCGGAGACGGGGATCTCCTTGTGGATCACCACGGTCACCGGCTCGTCGACGCCGACCTGCGCGGCCAGCATGCGCGCGGCCCGCAGCGCGAGGTTGCTCTCGTCGGTGGGGACGCGGCTGGCGTAGGGGCCGTGCACCACGACCGACCAGTCGTCGGCCGGCACCACGGTGACCTCGTCGTGCAGGCCGACCGCCATGTAGACCGTGGCCAGCTCGTGGAACCCGTCGGGCCGGCGCGGGCCGACCTTGAGCTCGAGGTTGACCTTGCCCGGCGCGCGGACGGTCACCGACCGGCGCGTCGTGGCAGCTGAGGTCACGTCCTCACCCTAGGGCAGCCGGTCGGCCCCACCGTCGGGCCGGTTCGCGGCGGCGATGGCCGCGAACGCCGCGATGTCGAGCTGCTCGCCGCGGGCGCTCGGGTCCACTCCGGCGGCCCGGAGCACCGTCTCGGCCGCGGCCGCTCCGCCGGCCCAGCCGGCGAGCGCGGCGCGCAGGGTCTTCCGCCGCTGCGCGAAGGCCGCGTCGATGCAGCGGAACACCTCCTCGCGCGTCGCGGTGGTCTCCGGTGGCGGCCGGCGGACCATCTCGACGAGGCCGGAGTCGACGTTCGGGACCGGCCAGAAGACGCTGCGGGGCACCGTGCCCACGAGCCGCACGTCGGCATACCAGGACGCCTTGAGGCTGGGCACCCCGAAGGTGCGCGAACCGGGGCGGGCGGCCAGCCGCTCGGCGACCTCGAGCTGGACCATGACGAGCACCCGGCGCAGTGACGGCACCTGCTCGAGCAGCGTGAGGACGACGGGGACGGAGATGTTGTAGGGCAGGTTCGCCACGAGGGCGGTCGGCTGCGGGTCGGGCAGCGCCGTCAGCCGCAGCGCGTCGGCGTGGACGACGGTGAGCCGGCCGGTATGCGCCGGCTGCAGCTCCGCGACGGTCTCCGGGAGGGCGGCCGCGAGGTTCGGGTCGACCTCCACCGCGGTGACGTGGGCGACCTCGGGCAGCAGCGCGAGGGTCAACGACCCGAGCCCGGGACCGACCTCGACGACCACGTCGTCCGGACCGACGCCGGCCAGCCGGACGATCCGCCGGACGGTGTTGGCGTCGACGACGAAGTTCTGGCCCCACTGCTTGGTCGGGCGCAGGTCCAGCCGGGCGGCGAGCGCACGGACCCGGGCAGCGCCGAGAAGCTCCGGGGAGCCGTTCATCCCCGGAGCTTCTCGGCGTCGTGCTGGTGGTGCAGTGCGTGTGACGTCAGGGCTTGCACGACCAGGGCTTGAAGCCGAGCTGGGCGTAGAGCCGGTTGGCCGCGGTGATCTGCTGCTCGCGGGTCGCGAGGTCGGGCCGCGGGGCGAAGTCGGTGCCCCGGGCGATGCGCCACGCGTCGAGGTTGAACTGCAGCCCGCCGTAGTAGCCGGTGCCGAGGTTGAGGTTCCACCGGTGGCCGGACTCGCACCAGGCGATCTTCATCCAGGTCGCCTCCATGGAGAGGTCGATGCCGGCGCCGGACTTGGCCGGGGCGGGCGCCGCGGTCGGGGGGGCGGCGGGAGCCGGGGCGGGCGCGGGCGCCTTGGTGCCGACGGCGACCACCTGGTCGGTGGGGTTCTTGGTGACCTGCGCGCCGGTCTGGTTGCGGGACTCGAGCTTGCCGTCGACCCAGACCTCCTCGAACGTCACGCTCTGCTCGCCCGCGGCGCCCGCGGTCGTCGTCTTGGTCGTGCCCTTGGCCAGGGTCGCGTCGTCCCGCTTGGTCACCGCGAAGGCGACCGGCTGGTTCTCGGTGACGGTCTTCTTCTCGACCCGGTTGACGGTGACGGCCAGGCCCTCGGTGAGCGGGGTCTCCGGCGCCGGGCTGACCCGGTCCTGCGCGCCGAGGGTGACCTCGAGCTGCTGCAGCGCGTCGGCGACGGTCGCGCCGAGCGTGGCGACGGTCTTGGGGCCACCGTCGACGGTGACGGTGACGTTCTTCGGGCTGGTGATGGTCAGCGCCAGGCCGGAGCGGCCGAGGGGCTCGGACCGCGACACCGACAGCTTGGCGCTGTCGGCGCGGATCCCGAGCTCGCTGAGCGCGGAGTCGACGGAGGTCGCCGTCGTCCAGTAGTCGGTGGTCTTGCCGTCCTGGGTGACGGTCAGCTTGCGGCCGTAGCGGACGACGACGGTGTCGCCGTCGCTCAGCGGGGCGTCGGCGGCCGGCTGCACGATGTCGTGCGCGCCGACGGGGACGTCCTGCTTGGCCAGCAGGTCGCCGACGGTGCTACCGAAGACGTGGACCGACGAGGTCGACCCATCCAGGGACAGGCTCACGGCCTTGTCGTACTGGGCCATCGACAGCGCGCCGACGGCCACGACGGCCACCGCCGCACCCTGGGCAGCCCAACGCAACGGGCGAGAGATCAAGGGGGCTCCAAAAGTGGGAATTCCCGGGGTGGAGCTGGGCCGGCCGTCCACACGCCTCGTGACGCGAAAGGGGGGCCGGTAGGCCCCCACTGGACGCCGGCCGCGGGTCTCGCCCCCGGCCAACGGCATCCACTGTCGCGGAACCGTCGCCCAAAGGTCAAATTTTGGTAACGGTAATGAGGGGGATGTGACGGACGTGACAGGCGATGTGCTCGCGAGCCCGCTCAGCCCCAGGAGCCGTAGACCCGTTCCGAGTTCGCCGACAGGGCGGTGCACAGCGTCGGCACGTCGACGGTGAGGACGCCGGCCATGGCCCGCACCGTGAGCGGCACGAGGTAGGAGGCGTTGGTGGCGCCCCGGTGGGGCGTCGGCGCCAGGTAGGGGGCGTCGGTCTCGACGAGCAGGTTCTCCAGCGGCGTGACGGCGAGGGCGTCCCGCAGCCCCGACGCGTTCTTGAACGTCACCGTGCCGGCGAAGGAGAGCAGGTAGCCCCGCTCGACCGCGACCCGCGCCATCCGCGCGTCGCCGGAGAAGCAGTGCAGGACCGTATGCGGCGGCGCGCCCTCCTCGTCGAGGATCCGCAGCACGTCGTCGTGCGCGTCGCGGTCGTGGATCTGCAGGGCGCGTCCGGTCCGCTTGGCGAGGTCGATGTGCCAGCGGAAGGCGTTCTGCTGCAACGGGATTCCGTCGTCACCGGTGCGGAAGTAGTCGAGACCGGTCTCCCCCACCACGCGCACGCGGGGGTGCGACGCGAGCTGCTCCACCTCGGCCAGGGCGTCGTCGAGCCGGCCCTCCGCCGTCAGCCGGGGCACCTCGTTGGGGTGGACGGCGACGCCACCGAGCAGCGCCGGGTGCTCCTCGATCAGCCCGGCGGTGACCCGCACGCTCGCCGGGTCGCAGCCGACCTGGACCAGCCGGTTCACCCCCACCGCGGTGGCCGCGGCGATCGCGTCGCCCGGCGGGTACGCGTCCTCGCCCTCACGCGCGATGTCGAGGTGGACGTGGTTGTCCACGACCGGGATCGGCAGGGGGTCCGGCGCCTGCGGCCGCTCCTTCGGTAGCCCCGGACTTCGTCCGGTACCACCGTGGCTCCAGTCCCGGTGGCCGGGCTGGAGCCGCGGTGACCGGTGCGGGGTCACTCGACCGCGCCCGGGGGGTCGAACTTGCGGAAGACCGGCGCCGGCTTGCCCACCGGGGTCCCGGCGACGACCGGCCGCGACTCCCAACGAGGCGTCGCGGAGTAGTCGCCGGTGATGACGGGGTACCCGGGGCCACCGTCGAGGTCCTCGACGTCCTCCAGCCGCGGCATCGGGACGAGGTCGCCCTCGCCGCCCAGCACCCGGTGGATCGCGTTGGCGCTGTGCGGGACGAACGGCGACATCATCGTGTTGAGGTCGGTCACCGCCTGGGCGAGCACGTGGAGGATGGTGCCGAGCCGCTCGCGCTCGTCGTCGCCCTTGAGCCGGAACGGCTCGGTCTTGCTGACGTAGGCGTTGGCCTCGCCGACCAGCCGCATCACCTCGGCCGTGGCCGCCCGGACGCGCTGGCGCTCCAGCAGCCCGCCGACGGTCTCGAAGCCGCCCTGCACCGCGGCGAGCAGGTCCTCGTCCACCGGCTCCAGTGGGCCGGCCGGCGGGATCTCGCCGAACTGCTTGTGGATCATCGTCGCCGTGCGGTTGACGAGGTTGCCCCACCCGGCGACCAGCTCGGAGTTGTTGCGCTGCACGAACGCCGACCAGGTGAACTCCGCGTCCTGGGTCTCCGGTCCCGCGGCGCAGATGAAGTAGCGCAACGGGTCCGGCCCGTAGTCGCGCAGCACGTCGCGCACGTAGACGACGTGACCACGCGAGCTGGAGAACTGCTCGGCGCCCATCGTCAGGTACTGGGAGGCGACCACCTCGGTCGGCAGGTTGAGCACGCCGTACTCCCCCGGCGTACCGCCCTTGTCGCCGCGGCCCGCATACGCGAGGAGCTCGGCGGGCCAGATGAGCGAGTGGAAGGTGATGTTGTCCTTGCCCTGGAAGTAGTAGGACCGCGCCTCCGGGTCGTTCCACCACTCGCGCCAGCGCTCGGGGTCGCCGGTGCGCCGGGCCCACTCGATGGACGCCGACAGGTAGCCGACGACGGCGTCGAACCACACGTAGAACCGCTTCGTCGGCTGGTCGCGCCAGCCCTCGATCGGCACCGGGATGCCCCAGTCGAGGTCGCGGGTCATCGCCCGCGGGCGGACCTCCTCGAGCAGCCCCTTGGAGAAGTTGAGGACCGAGGGCCGCCAGGTGCCGGACGCCTCGCGCTCCTCGAGCCACTCGCCGATCGCGCCGGCGAGGGCGGGCAGGTCGAGGAAGAAGTGCTGCGTCTCGACGAACTCCGGCACCTCGCCGTTGATCCGCGAGTGCGGCTCGATGAGGTCGGTGGCGTCGAGCTGGTTGCCGCAGTTGTCGCACTGGTCGCCGCGGGCCTGCGGGTAGCCGCAGATCGGGCAGATGCCCTCGATGTAGCGGTCCGGCAGGGTCCGGCCGGTCGACGGGCTGATCGCGCCGCGGGTCGTCTGCTCGACCATGTAGCCGTTGCGCCAGTCGCCGGTGAACAGCTCCTGCGCGACGGCGTAGTGGTTGAGGGTCGTCGTCCGCGTGAACAGGTCGTAGGCCAGGCCGAGGTTGGTGAGGTCCTCGGCGATGACCCGGTTGTAGCGGTCGGCCAGCTCGCGCGCGGTCACGCCCTCCTTGTCGGCCTCGACGAGGATCGGGGTGCCGTGCTCGTCGGTCCCGCTGACCATGAGCACGTCGTGGCCCGCCATCCGCATGTACCGGCTGAAGACGTCGGAGGGCACGCCGAACCCGGCCACGTGGCCGATGTGGCGCGGCCCGTTGGCGTACGGCCAGGCGACGGCGGACAGGACATGAGCCATACGCGCCAGCCTATGGCGCCCCCGCCACCGACTTTCCCGCCGCCAGGCTTCCCGCTTCCAACCCGAGGTTGTGCCAAGTTTTCGGGGCCGCAGCCGCTCCAAACTCGCAACAACCTCGGGTTGGAAGCGGGAAAGGGTCCGGCGCCTTCCCGCTTCCAGACTCGCGTTGTTGTCGATTCAGACGCGCCGGAGGCGCGGGAATCGACAACAACGCGAGTCTGGAAGGCGGAAGGCGTCAGGCGAGGAACTGGCGGATGAGGTCGGGGTCGACCTCGTGGGCCAGGGCGACGGCGCTCCCGACGGGGATGTCGTATGCGGTGTAGCCCTGCTTCCCGGCCGCGGTCGTCGCGGTGAGGTGGGCGAGACCGACCCGCCGCTGGAACCACGTCGACGACACGTTCCAGCCGATGACGCCGGTGCGCTGGAGCACGTCGCGGCGCCGCAGGAACGACCCGGACCGCACGACGAGGTGGTCGGGGGTCAGGTGGTGGCCCAGACCTGCGTACCGGTCACGGGCCACGAACGGCATGACCAGCGTCGGGGTGAACGCCGCCACGGCGATCCCGATCGGCCACTGCCGCCACAGGGTGAGCAGGAGCGCGATGAGCAGGAGCGCCAGCGGCGGCCACAGCGCACGGACGTAGCGGCGGCGGAGTGCGTTCGGGCCGTGCGGGGTCAGCGGCGCCGAGAGGGCCTCGGGGTCGGCCACCACCTCGGCCGCCACCTGCTCGACGACCCGACGCGGCGCGGGTGGCACCAGCCAGGCGGTGCCCCGCCGGTCCTCGCGCTTGCTCAGGCCCGTGGTGATGACGTGGAGCCGGCCGCCGCCCACGAGCCGGAGCCCGAGCGGCTCGCCGACCTCGAGGCCGCGGATCCGCCGCTCCTCGATGCTGGACTCCCGGCTGGTCAGCAGGCCGCGCGTGATGTGCAGGGTGCCGCCGCTGTGCCGGGTCAGCCGGAACCCCCAGAACTGCAGGACGTAGCCGATCACCGCGAGCACCGTCACGAGGACCAGCACGGCGACGATGCCGACGAGGGTGTCGACCCACCACGCGTAGTCGCCGATCCGGTCGACCGCCTCGGTGAGGACGCCGCGCTCGAGGATGCGGGTGATGAACTGGTTGGCGAACCCGAAGATCGCCAGCGCCGAGACCACCCCGGTCATCGTCACCGGCGCGTAGCGCACCCAGCGCGGGTCGAGCCGGAGCAGCTGGGTCTCGGTGTCGACCACGGGCGGCGCGGGGGCGTCGACCGGCGGCTCGAGCGCATACGGCTCACCGGTGGGTGGCGGCGCGGACGGCCCCGCCGGTATGCGCGTCGTGGCCGGCGCGGCGCCGTTCGCCCCCCGCAGGTGGATGAGCTCCTCACGCAGGTGGCGCGCCTCGGCCAGCGTCAGCGCGTCGAGGACCAGCCGCTCGCCGTGACCGGTGCCCGCGGTGCCCAGCTCGACCTTGCCGAGCCCGAGCACCCGGTGGATCGGTGACGACGTCACGTCGACGGTGCGGACCCGGTCCGCGGGGGTGGCGAGGAGCTGCTTGTTCAGCAACCCTTTTCGCAGCTCGATCTGACCGTTGGTGATGCGGTAGCGGGTGGTGAGGTAGCGCAGCAGCGAGACCGCGATGACCAGCGGGACGAAGACGTACTCCAGCCAGCTCGGGCGCCCGTCGTTCCCGCGCCCGAGGATGAGGATGCCGAGCAGCACCGGCAGGAACCGCAGCGTCTCCTGGACGATGTGGACGAGCAGCATGCGGGGGTCGAGCCGCCGCCAGTCGGTCTCCAGGTCGGAGAGGGCGGCGACGGCCTGCGGGCTCGCCGGCGTCGTCACGGGTTCGGTCACCGGTTCGGTCACGGGTTCGGTCATGTGGCGTCCCCGTGCTCGGCGATGGTGAGCGCCGTGAGGTCCTCGACGAGATGCCGGGCCACGTCCAGCTCGAGGCCGTTGATCTTCAGCGGACCGGCCGCGGACGCCGTGGTCACCGTGACGCTGGCGAGGCCGAGCGCCTGCGCGACCGGCCCGCGGGTCATGTCGACGGTCTGGATGCGGCTGACCGGCGCGATCCGCCGCTCCTGGTCGAGCCAGCCGGTCTGGGTGTAGACGGCCGTGTCGGTGTGCTCCCAGCGGTGCACGCGGTAGCGCCACACCGGCATGACCGACAGGTAGACGACGGTGATGACGAGCCAGACGGCGCCGACCACCCAGTGCGGCGTCCGTGACGGCGCACCGTCCACGAACCACCAGCCGACCTGCGCCGCCAGCAGGACGAGCATGAGCATCGCGCCCTCGATCAGCCACATGATCCGGGCCCGCGGGCTGACGAGGTGGGCCGGCTCCCGCAGCCGCAGAGGCGCCTCCGGCTCCACCTGCTCGCTCATCCCTGTCCCTCCTGTGCGGCGGCCGTGCCGCTGCTGTGCCGCTCACCCGGTCCGACGACGGGTGCGACCGGTTCGTTCCCCCGACGGTATGCCAGCCGGGCCGGTCACCCGACGGACGTCACCAGGCCGGTGTGGGGCCGCCGCGCAGGAACTGGACCAGGAGCGGGTTGACGACCTCCGGCGACTCGATCGGCAGCCCGTGCGAGCCGGGCAGGACCGCCAGCCGCGCGTCCGGGAGCGTCGCGGCCACGGCCTGCGAGTGCTCGAACGTCACCTCGTCGCGGTCGCCCTGGAGGACCAGGGTCGGCGCCGCCACGCCCGCCAGCGTGGCGAGGTCGATCTCCGGCTCGGTGAGGATCATGTGCAGCGTCTTGGCGTGGACCACCGGGAAGTGGTCGACGCCGTCCGGGCTGACGCGGGCGTACTCGTCGCGCAGGAAGCCGAGGGCCTCGGGGGAGGCCAGGTCGACCTCCAGGGTGCTGCCCGGCACCTTGCCGCCGGAGTTGTAGTACTGCCCGATGAGCACCATCCGCCGCACGAGGTCCGGGACGTCGCTGGGCCACCAGCAGCGCCACCACGGCACCGTCGCTCCACCCGACCAGGTGGGCCGGGGCGCCGACCTCCTGCTCGAGGTAGGCGATGGTGTCGTCGGCCATGACCGAGTAGGTCAGCGGCCCCTCCACGTCGGGCGTCCGCATGTGCCCACGCCGCTCGGGCACGTGCACCCGGTAGCCGGCCGCGACCAGCACCGGCGTCTGCGCGAAGAACGAGCCGCGCCGCCGAACGCCCCGTGCAGCAGGACCACCGGCTCCCCTCGCCGGTCACCTCGTGCCAGGTGCGCAGGCCCGCGACCTCGACGTATGCGGCGGTGTCGGCCATCGGCCGGTCTCCTCTCAACGGGCGGCCACGGCCGCGTCGTACAACGCCTTCTTGGACAGCCCGGTGGTGGTGGCGACATCGGCGCAGACGTCCTTGAGCCGCTCGCCCGCGGCGACCCGTTCGAGGATCACCGGCACGACGTCGGACACCTCCGTCGCCGACCCGCGCAGCCCGGCGACCACGACGGTGATCTCGCCGCGGGCGTTGTCCTCGGCCCAGGCGGCCAGCTCGGCGAGGGTGCCGCGCCGGACCTCCTCGTAGGTCTTGGTCAGCTCGCGGCAGACGGCCGCCCGCCGGCCGTCGCCGAACGCCTCGGCCATCGCCGCGAGCATCACGGCGAGCCGGTGCGGCGCCTCGAAGAACACCATGGTCCGGCGCTCCTCGCGCAGCTCGGCGAGGGCGCGGGCCCGCTCCCCGGGCTTCCGCGGGAGGAACCCCTCGAAGCAGAACCGGTCGACCGGCATACCGGAGACCGCGAGGGCCATGAGCACGGCACTGGGACCGGGCACGCAGGTGACCGGAACTCCCACGCGGATCGCGGCGCGGACCAGCCGGTAGCCGGGGTCGGACACCGAGGGCATCCCGGCGTCGGTCACGAGGACCACCCGGTCACCCTCGAGCAGCCGGTCGACCAGCTCGCGGGTGCGGGACGACTCGTTGTGCTCGTGGTAGCTGACGGCCTTCCCGCGCGGCACCACCTCGAGATCGGCCGCCAGGCGCCGGAGCCGGCGGGTGTCCTCGGCCGCCAGCACGTCGGCCCGGGCCAGCTCGTCCCGCAGCCGCAGCGAGGCGTCGCGCGGGTGGCCGATGGGCGTCGCCGCGAGGACCAGCGTGCCGAGCGGGGTTCTCGTGGTCGCCGCGGAGGTCACCGCGGCATCCTCTCCCACGCGCCTGCCGGCAGGAACCGTCCTAGGCTGGGGGCTTCGCGAGAGTTTCTTCCGACCCGACCTGACGGAGGTGCTCGACATCACCGCGAGCTCCCGGTTCCTGCCCACCCTCCTCGACGACGCCCGCGCCGTCCACGGCGACCTGCGCGAGCTCCGGCGCGCGCTGCACCGCGAGCCCGAGATCGGGCTGGACCTTCCCCGGACGCAGGAGAAGGTCCTCGCCGCCCTCGACGGGCTCCCGCTGGAGACCACCCTCGGCCGCGGCACGACCTCGGTCACCGGCGTGCTGCGCGGGAGTGGCGGTCGGTCCGGCGCGGCCCGTCCCGTGGTCCTGCTGCGCGCCGACATGGACGCCCTGCCGGTGCAGGAGCTCGCCGAGGTGGACTACCGGTCGCAGATCGACGGGGCCATGCACGGCTGCGGGCACGACCTGCACACGGCGATGCTCGTCGGGGCCGCCCGGCTGCTGGCCGCCCGGCGCGACCAGCTGCCCGGCGACGTCGTGCTCATGTTCCAGCCGGGCGAGGAGGGCTGGGCCGGCGCCAAGGTGATGATCGACGAGGGCGTCCTCGATGCGGCCGGGCGGCGGGCGGACGCCGCATACGGGATGCACGTCTTCTCGACGATGGCCCCGCACGGCACCTTCGTCACCAAGGCGGGAGCGATGCTCGCCGCCTCCGACGGGTTCGACGTGGTCGTGCGCGGCAGCGGCGGTCACGGGTCCGCTCCACACGCCGCGCTCGACCCGGTGCCGGCGGCCGCAGAGATGGTGACCGCGCTGCAGGTGGCGGTGACCCGGGCGTTCGACGCCCTGGACCCGGTCGTCGTCACCGTCGGCGTGCTCCGGGCCGGTACGCGCCGCAACGTGATTCCCGACGAGGCGTTCCTCGAGGCCACCGTCCGCTCGTTCTCCCCGGCGAGCCAGGCGCGGGCCGCCGAGATCCTGCCGCGCGTCGTCCGCGGGATCGCGGCGGCCCACGGGCTGGAGGTCGAGGCGACCTACACGCGGGAGTACCCCGTGACCATGAACGACGAGGACGAGACCGCGTTCGCCGCCGGCGTCGTCGAGGAGATGTTCGGCGACGAGCGTCATCTGCGGTGGGGCCGGCCGCTGTCGGCCTCCGAGGACTTCTCGTTCGTCCTGGAGCAGGTGCCCGGCACGTTCATCGGGCTCGCGGCGCCGCCGGAGGGCGCCGACCTCGCCACGGCGGAGTTCAACCATTCACCCCGCGCGGTGTTCGACGACGGCGTCCTCGCCGACGGCGCCGCGCTCTACGCCGCACTCGCCCTCACCCGCCTCGATCAGCTCGCTGAGCCGAAGGCTGGCTGAAGGGCTGAACCGCACCCCGACGAGAGGAGCTCCGATGTCAGCAGAGTCCTTGGAAGACGACCGCGCCACTACCCGAAAGTCGTTCGCGGGCACCGGGATCGGCAACGCGCTCGAGTGGTACGACTGGGGCGTCTACTCGACGTTGACGCTGTTCATCGCGGCGCACATGTTCTCCAAGAGCGACCCGACGTCAGCGCTGCTGTCCACGCTGGCGGTGTTCGCGGTCGGGTTCTTCGCGCGCCCGCTCGGTGGCCTGCTCTTCGGCCGGATCGCCGACCGGCGCGGCCGCAAGTTCAGCCTCATGCTGTCGATCGCGCTGGCCTCCGTGGGCAGCCTCCTGATCGGCATCGCCCCGACCTACGACAGCATCGGCGTGTTCGCGTCGCTGATCCTGCTCTTCGCCCGGCTGATGCAGGGACTGGCGCACGGTGGCGAGCTACCGGCGGCGCAGACCTACCTCTCCGAGAAGGCGCCACCCGAGCGCCGCGGCCTGTGGTCGAGCTGGATCTACTTCTCGGGGACCGTCGGCAACCTGTGCGGCCTGCTGCTGACCGCGCTGCTCACGACGACGCTGAGCAAGGACGCGATGGACTCCTGGGGCTGGCGCGTCCCGTTCCTCGCCGGGGCGCTGCTGGGGCTCTACGGCCTCGTCCTGCGCCGGAGCATGACCGAGACCAAGGTCTTCGAGACCGACGTCGAGAAGTCGCCGGACGTGCGGTCGCTCTGGTCGTCCATCGCCGCCCACCGCAAGCAGGCGTTCCAGGTCATCGGCATGACCTGCGGCTTCACGGTCATCTACTACGTGTGGGCCATCAACGCCCCGGCCTACGCACAGACGACACTGAAGATCGACCCCACGTCGGCCCTCTGGGCGGGGGTCGTCGGCAACCTGGTCTTCCTCGTGGCGCTGCCGATCTGGGGCATGGTCTCGGACCGCATCGGTCGCAAGCCGGTGCTCATCGGGGCGCTCGTCGCCGCGGTCGTGCTCTACATCCCGATGAACGCGATCCTCAAGGACTCGGCCTGGCAGCTCGCGCTCACCATGGGCGTGATGCTGGCGGTGATCGCCGCCGTCGCGTCGATCGCGCCGGCGGTCTACGCGGAGATGTTCCCGACCCACGTCCGGGCGGCAGGGTTCGGCTTCCCGTACTCGATCGCCATCGCCCTCTTCGGTGGGACCGCGCCGTTCCTCCAGGCGTGGATGGCCGAGCGGTTCCAGAGCACCGGGGTGTTCCCGTTCTACGCGATCGCGCTGATGCTCATCTCCGGCGCGACCATCCTCACGCTCCCCGAGACCAAGGGCATCGACCTGCACGAGACCGGGCGCGACCGGGCCGCCGTCCGGGGCTGACCGGAGGCTCAGCGGGCCCGCGACACCCGCGGGTTAGGCTCGCTCATGCCCGCACCCGGCCGCCGCGCCCTCGTGGTGGCCACGCTGATGGGCCTCCTGCTCACCCTCGGCTGGGCCACGGCTCCGGGCGCGCTCGCCGCGACCGATGCGCCCGACTCCGGCGTCACGGAGCAGGCGCTCACCGTGCCGGTCAGGGCCGAGCCGGACGGCACCGCGGTCACCCTGGACGCCAGCGTCTTCGCGCCCGCCACCGCCGGGCCGCACCCGGCGGTGCTGCTGGCCCACGGCTTCGGGGGCAGCAAGACCGACCTGGTCGACCGGGCCCGCGACTTCGCGGGACGCGGTTACGTCGTGCTCACCTACTCGGCGCGCGGCTTCGGGGCGTCCGGTGGCCGCATCCACCTCGACGACCCCGACTTCGAGGTCGCCGACGCGCGAGCGCTCGTCGACCTGCTCGCCACCCGCCCCGACGTCCGGCTCGACGGCCCGGGCGACCCGCGGGTCGGCGTGGCCGGCGGCTCCTACGGCGGGGCCCTCGCCCTGATGCTCGGCGCCACGGACAAGCGGGTGGACACCGTCGTCGCGTCGATCACGTGGAACGACCTCGCCGAGGCGTTCTTCCCCCAGCACGTGACGACCGACGACTCGCCGGCGTCACCGGCCGACCTCGAGCCGATCGCGACGCCCGGCCCGTTCAAGCAGCTCTGGGCCTCCACGTTCTTCCAGGCGGCCAACTCGGCGCCCGGTCCGGGACCGGTGGCGGCGCCACCTCGCCGGTATGCGGGCGGTTCGACCCCACGGTGTGCCGGCTGTTCCTCGCGGCGGCCGAGTCGGGTACGCCGAGCCCCGAGCTCCTCGGCCTGCTGCGGGCGCACAGCCCGCGACCCCTCCTGAGCGGGCTCACCGCGCCGACCTACCTGGTGCAGGGCATGGCCGACTCGCTGTTCGGGATCGCCCAGTCCGACGCCACGGTCCGCACCCTGACCGCCCAGGGCACGCCGGTCGCCGTGCGCTGGATGGACGGCGGCCACGACGGCACGAGCAGCACGGCGGCCGGCGACGAGGACTCGGTGAGGACCTGGCTGTCCCACTACCTCCCCGCCGACGGCTCCCCCGCCGCTTCCGGACTCCCGCTGCCGCGCCTTCGTGTACGCGACGCCGATCCCCCGGCGGCAGACCGTCGCCCCGTTGCTCGAGTCCGGCTCCTACGTCGGCTCGTCGACCACCGCCAGCATCCCGCTCGAGGCCGGCTCACCGCGGCCGGTGCTCACCCCGCCCGGCGGCGAGCCGGCGGCGATCACCGGCATACCGGGTGGTGCGGCCGCCGGCCTGCTCGGCACGAACCTGCCGACCTACCCGCTCGCCGCCCTGCCCGGCCAGTCCACCGCCTTCGACTCCCCGCCGCTGACCGCCCGGACGACGGTGGTCGGCGCGCCGCGGGTGCGGCTCACCGTGACGTCCACCGCGGCGTCGGCGACCCTGTTCCTCAGCGTCTGGCAGGTGACCGGCGGGGTCGCGACGTTCCCGCGGCGGCTCGTCGCGCCGGTGACGGTCCCGACGACGCCGGGGCAGCCGACGACCGTGGAGGTGGCGCTGCCCGCGGCGACGTGGACCTTCGAGTCCGGCAGCGTCGTGCGGCTGCTCGTCACGGCCACCGACTCGGCGTACGCGGGCCCGCGCACCGCCCGCGCCGACCAGGTCGCGCTCGCCGGCGCCGGGCTCACCATCCCCGTCGTCGCGGGGACGACGTTCGCGGCCGAGTCCGACGCCGACACCGAGGCCATCGGCGTGGGCATCGCCATCGGCGTCGCCCTGCTGGCGCTCCTGGCCCTCGCCGCGTGGAACCGGCGGCAGCGCCGGGAGACGCCGTCGCGCCCCGACCTCGCCGACACGCCGCTCGTCGTCGCCAACCTCGTCAAGACCTACAAGGACGGCCACCGCGCCGTCGACGACGTGTCGTGGTCGGCCGAACGCGGCCAGGTCGTCGGGCTGCTCGGCCCCAACGGGGCCGGCAAGACGACGACGCTGCGGATGGTCATGGGCCTCATCCGGCCCGACTCCGGCACCGTGCACGTGCTCGGCGAGCCGATCAGCGCGGGCGCCCCGGTGCTCGCCCGCGTCGGCGCCCTCATCGAGGGGCCGGGCTTCCTCCCGCACCTCACCGGGCTGCAGAACCTGCACGCCTACTGGGCGGCGACCGGACGCCCCGAGGCCGACGCCGCGTACGAGGAAGCCCTCGACGTCGCGGCGCTCGGCGGTGCGGTCGACCGTCCCGTGCGCTCCTACTCGCACGGCATGAAGCAGCGGCTCGGCATCGCGCAGGCGATGCTCGGCATGCCCGACGTGCTGGTGCTCGACGAGCCGACCAACGGGCTCGACCCGCCGCAGATCGCGGCGATGCGGCCGATCCTGCACCGGTACGCGTCGACCGGTCGCACCGTCGTCGTGTCCAGCCACCTGCTCGCGGAGGTCGAGATGACCTGCTCGCACGTCGTCGTCATGCACGCCGGTCGGGTGGTGACCAGCGGTACCGTCGCCGACCTCGTCGACAGCGCGGACACCACCGTCGTGCTGCTCGGCCCCGGCAGCGACGTCGACCTGCTGGTGTCGCGGCTGCTGGCCACGGAGGGCGTCACCGACGTCGACGTCGAGGCCGACCCGGTCGAGCCCCGCGATCGTCGTCACGGCCGACCTGCCGCGGGCCGACGTCGTCCGGGCCGTGGCCGAGACCGGCGTCGACATCGTCGGGATCACCAGCCGCAAGCACCTCGAGGACGTCTTCCTCGGGGTCATCGCCGCGGCCCAGGGCGCCGCGGCCCAGAACGGGTCCGACGCCGCGGAGGAGTCGCCGCGGTCGCTCGGTGACCGGCTGCGACAGGTGCGGGCCCGATGAGCGCCCCATCCGCGGCCGCCCGGCCGACCCTGCCGGAGACCGTCCGCCGACCGCTGTCCTGGCGGGCCGAGGTGGGGCGTCAGCTGCGCCGCCGGCGGACCCTGTGGTCGTTCGTCCTCATCATCGCGCTGCCGGTGGTGCTCGTCATCGCCTTCGCCATCGGGGGTGGCGGTCCGGCCGGGAACACCGTCGCCGGGCTGGCCAAGGTGGGCGCCGCCAACTTCGCGATCTTCGCCATCTCGGCGTCGGCGTCGTTCCTGCTCGTCGTGCTCACCGCCCTGTTCGTCGGCGACGCGGTGCCCTCGGAGGCGTCGTGGTCGACGCTGCGCTACCTGCTCGTCGCACCGGTACCCCGCGCGCGGCTGCTGACCAGCAAGCTCGTCGTGGCCTTCGCGACGGCGGCGGTGGCCGTGGTCGTCCTCGCGCTCTGGTCGCTGCTGGTGGGCGGCGTCGCCTACGGGTGGGCGCCGTTCACCAACCCGGCCGGCGGGGTGCTGGAGTGGTCGGAGTTCGGGCCGCGGTTCGCCGTGATCGTCGGCTACCTCGTGGTCTACCTGCTCCAGGTCGGCGGGATCGCGTTCTGGCTGAGCACCCGCACCGACGCGCCCCTGGCGGCGGTCGGCGGCGCGGTGATGGCGACCATCGTGTCGTCCATCCTCAGCCAGATCGAGACGCTGGGCGGGTGGCGCAACGGGCTGCCGATGTACTACGCGCGGTCGTGGTTCGACGCGCTCGCGCCGCAGATCGACTGGACCGGGATGCGCCACGGCGTCCTCTGGTCGGTGCTCTACACCGTGGTCCTCGTCGGGATCGCCTACCGGCACTTCCGCCGCAAGGACATCCTCAGCTGACCGTCCGAGGGCCTTGTGGGGAGCATCGTCGGCGTCCACACACCCACATCGCTCCCCACAAGGGTTCCGGGCGTCAGTGGCCGAGGCAGTCCTCGACGTCGAGGAGGCACGTCGGGCAGGTCTTCGCCGAACGGACCAGCGCGAACGGCTCCGGCGGCGGGGTCCGCTTGGTGGCGACCGCCCGCTCGCGCGCGGCCGGGCGGGCCGTCGGCTCGGGGTGGTCGCCGCTGAGGTAGTCGTAGGCGTACTTGCGGGCGCTGCTGACGATGAACAGGTCGTCGAGGGACTTGGTGAGCGTCTCGTCGGACGGCACCAGGTCGAAGCGGACCTTGTTGGACGCGCCGCTCGGGCCCGGGACGTCGGTGTGGCCGACGATCTCGAACACCCCCAGCTCGATGTTCTTCTGACCGACCGCCACCAGGCGCTTGAAGTGCCGGGCCTTGGCCGAGGCCACCGTCCAGTCGCCGCTGGCCGCCTCCTTCACCCCGAGGTGCTCGGTCTGGGTGATCTTGACGATGATGAGGTCCTGCTCCACGGCGTCGCCCGCCTTCCGGGTCGTGTCCCAGCGCGCCTCGCGGACCGGGTAGGGCACCAGCCTCCTCCGAACCGGCCGGGGCTTCCGGTCAGGACCTGACCGGAACCGCTGACAGGGTGGAGTCGTGACCGACGGAGACCTGGAGGACGCGGTCGGCTGGCCACCCCAGGCTATCCACCCGCAGCCCGACCGGTATGCGTGTGCCGTCACCTCTCGGCCCGGACACCCGGCCGCCGCCACTACCGACAGGAGCACCGATGCCCGGAAACGCCCCACCCGTCGCCACTGAGCGCGAGGCGATCAGTACCTTCCTGCGCCAGCAGCACGACGGCTTCCGCTTCGCGGCGTACGGGCTGACCGACGAGCAGGCGCACCGCGTGGCGTCGGCGAGCGCCATCACCATCGCGAACCTCGTCAAGCACGTCACGCACACCGAGCGGACGTGGATGGAGCGGGCCCGCGCCGGCGGGGCGCTCGTTGCGGACGCGAGACCCCTCGAGGAGCGGGCCGCGGACTACGGTGCCGACTGGAACGCCGACGGCGAGACCATCGAGGACCTCATGGCCGCCTTCGACGAGGTGGCCCACGACACCGAGGCCGCCGCCCTCGACGAGTCGCTCGACCTCGACCAGCCGGTACCGGTGCCCAAGGACGCGCCGTGGTTCCCCCAGGACATCGAGGCATGGTCGGTGCGATGGGTCTACTTCCACCTCATCGAGGAGCTGGCCCGGCACGCCGGCCACGCCGACATCGTCCGGGAGCACCTCGACGGGGCGACGATGTACGAGCTGATGGCCGGCGCCGAGGGCTGGCCGGAGACGCCGTGGATGAAGCCCTGGCGGCCGCCCGCGGCCTGACTCAGCCGGGCGGCGCGTCCGCGAGCAGGTCGTCGCGGATCGCGGTCTTGAGCACCTTGCCGACCTTGGACCGCGGGAGGTCGCTCCAGATCTCGACCTGCTTGGGCGCCTTGACGCTGCCGAGCCGGGCCTTGACGAACGCCGTCAGCTCGGCGGTGTCGGCGCTCCGGCCGGCCCGCAGCGTGACGACCGCGGTCACCCGCTCGCCCCACTTGGCGTCGGGCAGGCCGACGACCGCGCAGTCCTGCACCGCCGGGTGCTGCATCAGCGCCTGCTCGACCTCGGTGGAGTAGACGTTGAACCCGCCGGTGATGACCATGTCCTTGGCCCGGTCGACGATGAACAGGTAGCCGTCCTCGTCGAGGTAGCCGATGTCGCCGGTGTGGTGCCAGCCGAACGCCGACGCCTGGGCGGTCGCCTCCGGGTTCTTGTAGTAGCCGGCCATCACCAGCGACCCGCGCGCGACGATCTCGCCGCGCTCGCCCTGCGGCACGAGCTCGCCGTCGGGACCCATCACCGCCACCGTCACCAACGGGCTCGGTCGCCCCGCCGACGAGAGCCGCTCGGTCGCGACCGACCCGTCGGCGCGGAAGTGGTCCCGCGGCGGCAGCGTCGAGATCATCATCGGCGCCTCGGTCTGCCCGAACAGCTGGCCCATGACCGGGCCGATCCGGCGCAGCGCCTCCTCGAGCCGGGCCGTCGACATCGGCGCCGCGCCGTACCAGAAGCACTGCAACGACGAGAGATTCGCGCCGTCGAGCGCCGGATGGTCGAGCACCATGTAGATCAGCGTCGGGGGCAGGAAGGTATGCGTGACGCCGTGCCGACCGATGAGGTCGAGGAACGCCGCCACGTCGGGAGCCCGCATGACCACGACCTCGCCGCCCCGGGCCAGCACCGGGAAGCAGAGCACGCCGGCGGCGTGGGTCAGCGGCGCCAGCGCGAGGTAGACCGGCCGCCCCTCGAACGGGTAGCTCATCAACGTGATGGCCGTCATCGCCTCGAGGTTGTGGCCGGTGAGGACCACGCCCTTGGGCCGGCCCGTGGTCCCGCCGGTGCCGACGATCATCGCGACGTCGTCGACCGGGTCGCCCCGGCCGTCGACGCCCTCGCCCAGCGCCAGGAACTCGTCCCAGCCCAGCGCCCCCGGGACGTCGCCGTCCAGGCATACCCACGTGTGGACGCCCGGGAGGTCGTCGCGGATCTTCTCGACGAGACCCGCGAACGACGCCTGGAACACCAGCGCCCGGCAGTCGAACAGGTCGAGCAGCTCGCGGTTCTCGGCCGCCTCGTTGCGCGGGTTGACCGGGCACCAGACCGCACCGGCCCGGCTGATCCCGAACACGCTGGTGAACGCCACCGGGTCGTTGGCCGAGAGGATCGCCACGGTCTCGCCCGGCCGGATCCCCCGGGCCACCAGCGCCGAGGCGACGCGGTCGCTGAGGGCCACGACGTCGGCGTACGACAGGCTCCGCCCGTCGACGGTCAAGCAGGGGGCGCCGGGACCCAGCGACGCCCCCTTCTCGAGGTACTCGACCAGCCGCACCTCAGCGCTCCACGGTGAGCACCGGCTCCATCACCAGCCCGTACGCGCGCAGCACCCCGAGCAGCTCGCGGTGCCCGAACGCCTGGCAGCCCGAGGCGAACCCGACGCGCTTCGGCGGCTGCTGCAGCAGCGAGTACGCCGCATACGCCTGGAGCAGGCCGGTCTGCTTGTAGTTCTGGTTGCCGTGGATGACGCAGTGCGCGCGGCCGAGCGGGCCGGAGGCGTGGACCGAGTCGAGGGACTTGTTGACCCGGGCGTTCTCCCGCGGCGGCATCTGGTTCATGACCTGGGCCGCAGTGGCCTGCAGCGCCTCGTACTGCTCGTCGGCCGCCATGTCCTTGGTCGCCTCGAGCGCCGCCGCCACGATCTGCGGGACGCCGAGCATGAGCGCGCGGTTGAACACCCCGCCGAGCGCCTTGACGTTGGCGACCCGCGGGTCGCGCTTGAACCACACCGGGTGCGACGTGCCGCCCCACGGCAGCGCCAGGGCGAGCTCGTGCTGGCCGGGGACGACGAGCGTCATGAGGCCGAGCTCGGGGTCCCACTCGCGGTAGGTGTTCTGCTCGAGGTAGTGCGCCGCCGAGGTGGCCGCGTTGGCGAGGATCGTCATCGTCGAGGCGATCGTCGGGCTGCCGCCCCAGAACACCGCGATGTCGAGGGTGTCGAGGCCGGGCTGCTCGAGGCAGAGCTGCGCCGCGATCTCGCCGGTCGTGTACATCTGCGCGACGCCCGGGGCCAGCAGCAGCCCGGCCGCGGCGAAGTCGGCGCCGTACGTCTCGTCGCAGGTGATGAGCCAGTCCTGCTCGCCGGTCGTGTCGAGGTAGTGGACGCCGGCCTTGAGGCAGGCCTCGACGACGACCGGGCCGAGCTTGCTGAACGGCCCGACGGTGTTGCAGACCACCGAGGCGCCGGCGAACAGCTCGGCGAGCGTGTCGACGTCGTGCTCGACCGCGGCGATCTCGTAGTCGGCGGTCTCGATGCCGGCCACGTGGCTCGACATCGACTCCTGCAGCTTGTCCTTGTCGCGTCCGGCGGCGACGAACGGCAGGCCGTAGTCGCGCAGGTACTCGCAGATGAGGCGGCCGGTGTAGCCGGAGGCGCCGTAGACGACGACGGGCTTGCTCGTGGTGTCGGGCATCGCGCTCACATCCCCATCCCACCGTCGACGGCGAGGCCGGCGCCGGTGATGAAGCGGGCGGAGTCCGACACGAGGAAGACGACCGCGTCGGCCATGTCGGCGACCTCGCCGAGCCGGCCGGCCGGGGTCAGCCCGATGACGGCGCCGACCGCCTCCTCGGGAGAGGGGAACAGCCCGATGGCGGCGACGTCGTTGGCCAGGCCGGCGCCCATCGCGGTCGGGACCAGGCCGGGGTAGATGCAGTTGACGCGGACGCCGTAGCCGAGCTTGCCCGACTCCATGGCGGCGACGCGGGTGAGCCGGTCGACGCCGGACTTGGTCGCGGAGTAGACGCCGATGCCGGGGAAGGCGATGGTCGCCGCCACCGAGGCGACGTTGACGACGGCCCCGCCGTTGCCCGCGACCCCGCCGGGACGCATGGCGAGGAACGCGTGCTTGATGCCGAGCGAGGTGCCGAGGAGGTTGACCTCGAGCTGGCGCCGGACGGCGTCCGGGTCGAGGTCGACGAACAGGCTGGTGATCTCGATGCCCGCGTTGTTGACGAGGATGTCCAGGCCGCCGAGCTGGCCGGCCGCGTCGGCGATGGCGCCCGCCCAGCTCTCGTCGCTGGTGACGTCGAGGTGGACGAAGCCGTGGCCCTCGCCGAGCGCCTCCGCCACCTTGGGGCCGAGGTCGTCCTGGACGTCGGCCACGACCACGTGGGCCCCGGCGGCGGCGAGGGCCTGCGCCATGCCCTCCCCGAGGCCTTGCGCCCCTCCGGTGACGAGGGCCTTGCGGCCCGTGAGGTCGGAAACACTCATGTGCGACTCCTTTGTCGGTGTGGGGCTGGGCCGGCGCCGCGTCGCCGCGCTCGGCTTGACGAGTGTCAAGACTTCCCTGGACACTTGTCAAGACTCTGCTGGACACCTGTCAAGAAACCGTCACCATGACTCGTAGACTCGCTCCATGAGCACGGCCACCGCTCGACGGGCCAAGCGCCCCGCGGACCGCTTCGACGCGCGCCGCGACCAGCTGGCCGAGTCCGCGCTCCTGACCCTCGGCGAGCTCGGGCTACGCGCGCGCCAGCCTGCGCGAGATCGCGGCCAACTCGCCGTTCAGCCACGGCGTCGTGCACTACTACTTCAACGACAAGATCGAGCTGATCGTCTACTGCGTGCGCTACTACAAGGCGCAGTGCGTCCACCGCTACGACGCGGTGGTGGCCGACTCGACGTCGGGTCCGGACCTCCTCGACGCGTTCGCCGCCAAGCTGCGCGAGACGCTGCAGGACGAGGCGCCGATGCACCGGCTCTGGTACGACCTGCGCACCCAGAGCATGTTCGAGGAGTCGCTGCGCGAGGCCGTGACGATGATCGACCACACGCTCGAGGAGATGATCTGGCGCGTCGTCTCGCGCTACGGCGAGCTGATGGACCGGCCGGTCCTCGCGACCCCGGCCGCCGCCTACGGGATGCTCGACGGGGTGTTCCAGCAGGCCCTGCTCGCGGTGGGCGCCGGCAGCGAGACCGCCCTCGACACCCTCGACGGGCAGGTCCACGCCCTCATGCCGCTGCTGCTGGGGCCGAGGGCTGCCGGCTAGCCGAGCCTCGCGGCATACAGTCGCGTCGTGAGCACGACCGAAGCGGCGCCCTCGGTGCCGCTGCCCGTGCCGGCGGCCCAGCGCGCCGGGCTCGGGCGCGAGGCGCTGCTGGTGCTCGGGCTGTCGCTCGGGTCGTCGGCGGTCTACGCGGTGCTCGCGATCATCGACCGGCTGACCAAGCAGGTCCCGCTGAGCAGCCAGTCGTCCTCGCTCAACAACTCGGTGACGCCGGACCGGCCGTGGCTCGACCTCGCCTACCAGCTCGTCGCGATCGGGTTCGGGATCGTGCCGGTGCTCCTCGCGCTCTACCTGCTGCGCCGGGTCGACCCGCCCGGCCCGTATGCGGCGACGCGGTTCCTCGGGTTCGACCTGCGGCGGCCGTGGGCCGACCTCGGGGTCCGGCGTCGCGCTGGCCGCGGTCATCGGCATACCGGGGCTCGGGTTGTACGTCGCCGCGCGGGCGCTGGGCATCAACACCCAGGTGGCCGCGGCGAACCTCGGCGCCCAGTGGTGGACCATCCCGGTGCTGGTGCTGTCGGCGTTCCAGAACGCGGCGCTGGAGGAGGTCGTCGTCGTGGGGTACCTCATGACGCGGCTGCGGCAGATGGCCTGGAGCACGCCGTGGGTCGTGGCGACGTCGGCGCTGCTGCGGGGGACGTACCACCTGTACCAGGGGTTCGGGGCGTTCGTCGGGAACGCGGTCATGGGGGCGGTGTTCGGGCTGGTCTACGTCCGGTGGAAGCGGGTCATGCCGCTGGTCGTGGCGCACGCGATCCTCGACATGGTCGCGTTCATCGGCTACACGCTCGCCAAGGACCACCTGAGCTGGCTGCGCTGATGGGGCGGGTCGGGGCACTCTGGGCACTCGCACGCGGCGCCGGACCACCGGGGCCGGCTGGCGGTGGTGCTGGGCATCACGTCGGTGGTCCTCGTGGCCGAGGTCGTCGGCGCGGTGCTGTCGGGTTCGCTGGCCCTCGTGGCCGACGCGGGGCACATGCTCAGTGACGTCGCCGGGCTGTCGCTGGCCTGGGTGGCGGCGACCCTGTCCCGGCGGGCGCCGACCGACCAGCGGACGTGGGGGTACCGGCGGGCGGAGGTGCTCGCGGCGGCCGGACAGGCGGCGGTGCTGCTGGCGGTGGGCGGGTTCGTGCTGGTCGAGGGGATCCGGCGGCTGTTCGAACCGCCCGAGGTGGCGTCGTCGCTGATGGTGGTGTTCGGCGTGGTCGGTCTGGTCGGCAACGCCGCGTCGATGGCGGTGCTGGCGAGCGCCCGGGACAGCAACCTCAACATGCGGGCGGCGTTCCTCGAGGTGATGAACGACGCGCTGGGCTCGGTGGCGGTCATCGTCGCGGCTGGCGTCATCGCGCTCACCGGGTGGCTGCGCGCCGACGCGCTGGCGTCGATCCTCATCGGGGTGCTCATCGTGCCGCGGACCATCAAGCTGCTGCGCGAGAGCATCGACGTGCTCATGGAGGCGACGCCGAAGCACATCGACCTGGCGGCGGTACGCGCTCGGCTGATGGCGACGCCGCACGTCCACGACGTGCACGAGCTCCACGTGAGCCAGGTCGCGACCGGGCTCCCGGTGCTCACGGCCCACGTCGTGGTGGACGAGTCGTGCTTCAACCACGGTGACCTGCCGCGGATGCTCGACCAGATGCAGGGCCGACTGGCCCGCGACTTCTCGCTGCAGCACTCGACGATCCAGTTCGAGGCCGGCGCCCACGCCGCCCACGAGCTCCCCGAGCACGACTGACCCCGCCCGGCTTCCCGCTTCCGACCCGAGGTTGTGGCAAGTTTCCGGGGCGATACGGCCCCGAAACTCACAACAACCTCGGGTTGGAAGCGGGAACGGCGGGGCGCGTCGGACGTCGGGAAGTGGCAACTCGGCCACGAAGTGCGGCGTCGAGGCCGCCGAGACGTCGGAATGTGGCATCTCGGCCACGAATTGCGGCTCCTCGGGCGCTGATCCGTCCAGATGTGGCGTTTCTGCCACGAGCTGCGGGTCGCGCCCTTTCCGCTTCCAGACACACGTTGTTGTCGATTCCGGGCGCCGAGTTCTCACCAAAACGGCAACAACGTGTGTCTGGAAGCGGAAAGGCCACGAGTCGTGGCCCCTGGCGAACTGACCTCAGGAACGGCTTACCGCTTCCAGACCCGAGGTTGTGGCAAGTTTTCGGGGCGATTCCGTCCCGAAATTGAGAACAACCTCGGGTCTGGAAGCGGGAAGCCTGGACGGGGATTCCTGGGCGCGTCGCATACCCTGCACCCCGTGGTCGAGACCGAGGGGCAGGTGCGCCGCCGCCTGCTCGGGAAGCCCCTCGAGGGCCGCCGGGACGTGCTGTTCGGGTGGATCGGCCCGCTGGTCGCCGCCGTCATCGGCGGCATCCTGCGGTTCTGGAACCTCGGCGACCCGCACCAGCTGATCTTCGACGAGACGTACTACGTCAAGCAGGGCTGGTCGATGATCCTGTTCGGCGTCGAGATGCGCAACGACCCGGTCCTCAACGACGCCAAGCAGATCGACCAGAACTTCACCGCCGGCAACGTCCTCCAGGTCTACGACCCGACCACCGGTGACCTCGTCGTCCACCCGCCGGTCGGCAAGTGGCTCATCGGCTGGGGCGAGCAGCTGTTCGGGATCGACAGCAGCTTCGGCTGGCGGTTCGCGGTATGCGTCCTGGGCGTCCTGTCGATCCTCATGATCGGCCGGGCCGCGCGCCGGCTGTTCGGGTCGTCGCTGCTGGGCACCGTCGCCGCGCTCGATCCTCGCGTTCGAGGGGCACCACTTCGTGCACTCGCGGACCGGGCTGCTCGACCTCATCCTCATGTTCTGGGCGTTCGCCGCGTTCTGCTTCCTGCTCATCGACCGCGACGAGTCCCGGAAGGTCCTCGCCCGCAAGGTCGCCGGCCTGGACCGGGCCGGCCTGGCCGCGCTCGGCGCGTGGGGGCCGTCGCTCGGCTGGCGTCCGTGGCGGCTCGCGGCCGGGGTATGCCTGGGCCTGGCCTGCGGGACGAAGTGGTCCGGCGCGTACTTCCTCGTCGTCTTCGGCATCATGACCGTCCTCTGGGACATGGGCGCGCGCCGGGCCGCCGGCATCGCGCGCTGGAAGACCGCCTGGCTGGTCAAGGACACCCCCCTCGCCCTGCTGTGGCTGGTCGGCACCACCGTCGTCGTCTACTGCCTCAGCTGGTGGGGCTGGTTCGCCACCGCAGATCGGCTACAACCGGCACTGGGCCGACACGCACCCCGCCGAGCCGGGCTGGGGCTGGATGCCCGACCCGGTCCGGTCGTGGTGGAACTACCACGCGCAGATCCTCGAGTTCCACACCCACCTGACCTCGGACCACCCGTACAAGACCAACCCCTGGTCCTGGCTGGTCCAGGGCCGCCCCACGTCGTTCTTCTACGAGGGGCCGAAGCGCGGCGAGTCGGGCTGCCTCGTCGACAGCTGCTCCAAGGCCATCTCGTCGATCGGCACGCCGTCGATCTGGTGGGGCGCCACGCTGGCGATCTTCGTGCTGCTGTTCATGTGGGCGCTGCGCCGCGACTGGCGGGCCGGGGCGATCCTCGCCGGGTTCATGGGCGGCTACGTGCCGTGGTTCCTCCTCGGCGACCGCACCATCTACTCGTTCTACGCCGTCGCGTTCGTGCCCTACGTCGTCCTCGCCTGCGTCTACGTGCTCGGGCCTGTTCATCGGCGGGCCCGACGCCCGACCGGTACGCCGCAAGATCGGGCTCGGCGTCACCGGCGCCTTCGTGGTCGCTCGAGATCGTGCTCTTCGCCTTCTTCTGGCCGATCTACACGGCCCAGGTGGTGCCGTACTCGTTCTGGAGTGCGCACATGTGGTTCCCCAGCTGGATCTGACCGCCGCCAGGGCTTGATAGGCAAGCACTCACTTGCCTATTGTGGAGCCGTGGACGACCCGTCCGGCTCGCTGTTCAGGGCGCTGGCCGACGAGACCCGCCGGGTGATCCTCGACGAGCTCACCGAACGCGACGGCCAGTCGCTGTTCGAGCTCTGCACCCGCCTGACCATGCGCCACGGGATCACCTCGACCCGCCAGGCCATCTCGCAGCACCTCGCGGTGCTCGAGGAGGCCGGCCTGGTGGTCTCGCACAAGGAAGGGCGCACGAAGCTCCACCACGTCGACACCACGCCGCTGCGCAGCATCACCGAGCGGTGGCCTCAGCCTGAACCCTGAACACCCATACCCCGCAACGAGAAACCAGGAGATCCGGTATGCCTCGCATCACCACCGCCAGCGTCTTCGTCGACGACCAGGCCAAGGCCCTCGCCTTCTACACCGACGTCCTCGGCTTCCAGCCCAAGACCGACGTACCGCTGGGCGAGTTCCGGTGGCTGACCGTCGTCAGCCCCGACGTGCCCGACGGCGTCGAGCTGCTCCTCGAACCGGACGAGCACCCCGCGGCCAAGCCGTTCAAGGCGGCCCTCGTCGCCGACGGCATCCCGCTCACGTCGTTCGGCGTGGACGACCTCGACGCCGTCCACGCGGACCTCGTCGCCAAGGGCGTGACCATCGTGCAGCCGCCGACCGACATGGGCCCGGTGCGCACCCTCGTCCTCGACGACACCTGCGGCAACCTCATCCAGCTGGCCCAGCTCATGGGGTGATCCGGGGGGCGGTGTCCGAGGGCGACGGCAGAAGTTTTACATTGCAACTACCTCGCCCGCACCGACAAGGGACACGACATGAACCTCGGCACCGCCACCCGGTACCTCCCCCAGCGCCTCGCCACCGGCGCGTTCATCCTCCACTCCGGCCTCGGCAAGTGGCGCGGCTCGCCCGAGCAGGCGACCGGCGTGCACGGCATGGCGTCCGGCGCGTACCCGGTGCTCACCGACGTCCCGCCCCGGACCTTCCTCAAGGTGCTGGCCGCCGGGGAGATCGCGGTCGGCACACTCCTGCTGCTGCCCGTCGTCCCGAACCGGCTCGCCGGCACGGCCCTCGCCGGCTTCTCCGGAGCCCTCGTCGGCATGTACCTCCGCACGCCCGCGCTGCGTCAGCCGGGCAGTGTCTGGCCCTCGCCGCAGGGTATGGCGGTGAGCAAGGACGTGTGGATGCTCGGCATCGGCACCGGCATGATGCTCGACCGCGCCGCGTAGCGGTGCGGACGAGGCCGGCCGAGGCCGGGACCGAGGCCTAGAGCGAGCGCACGAAGTCCCGGATGAGCCGCGGCGACCTCCCGCGGCGCGCGGTCGCTGGCGCCGTGGCCCTGCTTCGGCATGACCGCGACCGGGCGCGCGGCGGGCAGGACCGCGGCCAGCCGGTCGGTGCGCTCGCGCAGGTGGCCCGGCGTCCTGGCGCCGGTCAGCAGCAGGACCGGCAGCGAGATCGAGGCGTATGCGTCGAGCCGGTTGCCGAGGCGGTTGATCGCCTCGGTGTCGTCGATCTGCCGCGGGACGAAGGACCGGATCTTGCTGTTCGATCCGCACGACGACCGGCATGAGCCACCCGACGGCCGGGGCATCCCGACGATCCGCGTGATGAAGATCCGCAGCGCCGCGCCGGGACGGCCGCGGTCGAGCGCGCGCGCGCGCGTCGGGCACGCCGGTCGCGCCGCCGATCGGCGCGTCGAGGACCAGCGGCGGCTCGTAGACGACGCAGCCGCGGAACGGCGCGCTGTCGCGCAGCGACGGCCTCCAGCGCCACGATGGCGCCGGACGAGTGCCCGACGATGACGCCGGCTCGCCGATCTCGGCGACCAGGGCCAGGAGGTCGTCGACCTCGCGGGCGAAGTCCGTCGCCGGGTCGGCCGGGCAGCTCGGTGCGGTAGAGCCGCCGCCGGATCCGGACGACCCGGAACGACGGCGTGAGCTCGCGCGGCGACCTTCGCCCACGCCGACTCGTCGCTGAGCCCGCCGTGGACGACGAGCACGACCGGCCGTGCCCCTCGTCGGCGTAGACGACGCCGGCCGGGTCGTCGGTCGCGAGGCGCTTCAGCACGCGGCCACGCTACCGAGGCGGAGCGACGCGCGGCGGTCCGCAGAATGGCTCCGTGGCCCTTGCCCTCTGCCTGCTGTTCGACCGGCGGACCGACCGGCTGGTCCGCGACCTCTGGGAACGGCTCGAGTCGCAGGGGGTCGCGACGCTGCTGACGCATACGCACGGCCGTCACCGGCCCCACCTGTCGTACGCCGTCCTGCGCAGCGGCACCGTCGACGACGTTGAGGCGGCGCTGGCGTCCCTGCCCGACGGCGGCCCGGTCGAGGTCGTCGCCCAGGGCAGCGTCGCGTTCCCCCGCGGCCGGGTCGCCCTGGCCTGCGCCGCCACCGCCTCGGTGGTCGCGCGGCAGGAGGGCGTCGTCACCGCGCTGCGGGACGCCGGACTGGAGCTGCACCGCCACTACGAGCCGGGACGGTGGGTACCGCACGTCTCCGTCGCGACCAGCGCCTCCGCCGCCCAGCTGCCCGACGTGATCGGGGCCGTGTCCGACGTCCTGCCCCTCCCGGTGCGGTCCGACCGGGCGGTGGTCATCGAGACCGGGACCGGCGAGCTGTGGCCGCTCGCGCGTACTCCCTGAACGTCGGCCCGGGTCGCTACCGTCGGAGCATGGTGGAGTACGAGCACGCCGACCTTCGCGACTCCCGGTTCGAGGACGTCGACCTGCGCGGTTCGCGGCTGCGGGGCGTCTACCTCAAGGACGTCACGATGACCGGCTGCATCCTCGACGACGTCCAGATCGACGGCGGAGATCCGCAACCTCGTCATCAACGGCGTCGACGTCGTGCCGCTCGTCGAGGCGGAGCTCGACCGCCGCGACCCCGACCGCGCCGCGATGCGGCCCACCGACCCGGAGGGGTTCCGCCGCGCGTGGGACACCGTCGAGCGGCTCTGGGCCGGCACCGTCGAGCGGGCTCGCGGCTTCCCGCCCGAGCAGCTGCACGAGTCGGTCGACGGCGAGTGGTCGTTCATCGAGACGTTGCGGCACCTCGCCTTCGCGACCGACGCCTGGGTCCGGCGGGGCATCCTCGGCGACCCCGCGCCGTGGGACCCGCTGGACCTGCCGTGGGACCAGATGGAGGACACGCCCGGCGTACCGCGCGACCGGAGCGTCCGGCCCTCGCTCGACGAGGTGCTGCGCCTGCGGCACGACCGGATGCGCACGGTCCGGCACGTCGTCGACGGGCTGACCCCGGAGTCGCTCGCGGCGGTCACGACGCCGGTGCCGGGTCCCGGCTGGCCGCCGCCGGAGAGCTTCCCGGTCGCGGAGTGCCTGCTCACCGTCCTCAACGAGGAGTACCACCACCGGCGGTTCGCCGAACGCGACCTCGACGCGCTGGAGCGCCGGAGCGGCTGAGCGCTACTCCAGCCCGTCGGCGGCGGCCCGCACCCGCAGCAGCACCTGCAGCTCGAGCGCCCGCTCCCGCCAGGTCGGCCCGAGCACCCGGTCGATGACCGCGAGCCGCTGGTACAGCGTGTTGACGTGGACACCGAGCGCCGGCGCGGTGGCCGACGGGCGCTGGCCGTTCTCCAGGTACGCGGTCAGGGTCGCCGTGAGCGGGCACGCCCCGCCGCCGCTCCTCGGTCAGCAGCGGGCCCAGCTCGCGGCGCAGCTGGAGGGCCAGCTCCCGCGGGCCGGTGTGGCTCAGCAGGATGCCGAACACCCCGAGGTCGTCCGACCGCGCGATGCCGGTGCGCCGCCCGAGCGCGGCGAGGGCCCGCGCCGTCCGGGCCGCGTCCAGGTAGGCGTCCCGGAAGCGTCAGCGGCCCGGTGACCGGTCCGGCCAGGCCGGCGACCGGGCCGCCGGGCGGCCACGACCTCCGCCCAGTCGGGACGGTGCCGCACGAGGAGCACGGCCTGGTCCCGGTACGCCGCGGAGGTCGCCTCCCGCAGCACGTCGAGGGACTGCCGCAGGGCGGGCACCGCCGCGGGGTCGTCGACGACGATGACGTCGTGCGGGCGCCGGGGGTCGAGGCCGGCGCCGCGCATCCGCTCGCGGTCGAGGCGCGCGTCACCCTCCCGGCGGCTGACGAGGTCGATGGTCGCGATGTCGCGGCCGAGCTCCGACGCCCGGGCCGCCTGCCGCGCCTCGGCGATGGTCAGCGCGATGATGGGGGCCGCGCGCTCGAGGACCAGCCGGGTGGCGTCGCGGTCCTCGGCCGACGTCGTGGCGACGAGCACGCCGAGGAGCCGCTTCGCGGCCAGCACCGGCTGGGCGACGTGACCCTCGTCCTCGACCGGCATACCGTCACCGCCGTCGCCGACGGCGGCCACGACCGCCGCGACGGCCGGTGACGGCGCCGGCTCCCCGGCGGCCAGCCACACCAGCTCGCCCGGCGTCGCGGAGCGGACCAGCGCGAGGATGACCTCGAGGTCGCCACCCTCGAGGACGACGGTGGTCAGCTGCTCGTCCAGCCGGAGCGCCGCCTGCAGCGCCGCGTTGCTCAGGGCCAGCTGCTCCCGCGAGCGGGCGTTGTCGATGGCCACCGACGCCTGGCTGGCGAGCGCCTGGAGCAGCGCGACCTCGTCCTCGGTGAAGTGCCGCTCGGTGCGCTTGGCCGCCAGCAGCGCGCCGATGACCCGCCCGCGGACCGCCAGCGGCACCCCCAGCAGGCCGCGGAGCCCCTCCGCCGAGGCGGCGTCGTCGGCGACCGGGCGGTGGACGATCCGCTTCTCCGTCGCGTAGTCGCTCGTCCACATCGGGGCGTTGGCCGCCGCCACCCGCCCGATCAGCCCGGCGTCGGCCGGCAGCCGCACGCCGACGAGCTGCGGCGTGCGCTGGCCGCTGGCCACGTCGATGCGCAGCGCGTCGCCGTCGAGCAGGGCGAGGTAGGTCAGGTCGACCCCGAGCAGCCGGCGGGCCTCGTGGACGACGCCCTGGAGCAGGTCGGTCGGGTCGTGCACGGTGGCCAGCTGCTGGGCGATGTCGTTGAGCGCCGACAGCTCGACGATGCGCCGCCGGCGCTGCTGCAGGAGCCCGGACACGGAGGCGGCGGCGCGCTCCTCCCGGGCCACCCGGCCCGCCGGCTCGCCGCTCTCGAGCAGTCGTTCGCGGTGGTCCACGAGGTCCGCCGCGGTCGCCTCGGCGGCCAGCAGCTCGACCCAGTCACGGGAGCGGGGCACGCCGTCGAGTATGCTCCTGTATAGACGAAATCTCCATGATCTGGCCGAACAACGGAGAGTTCGTCCGTAGTGCGACCGGTGCCTCGCGACCCTACGGTTCAGGGAACGCCCCACCCACCGGAGAAGGACCACCGTGACCATCACCCTCACCGAGACCCTCGGCACCGGCCCGGCATCGGACCCGTCCGCCGCCCCGCGGCTGACCGACGCCGAGGTCCGCGAGCACCTGGTGCAGCTGCTCGGCGCCAAGGTGCTCACCGGCGAGGAGGCCCGGGCGCGGCACAGCCACGACGAGGCCGAGTGGGCCCCCTACGTGGTCCCGGCGGCGGTCGTGCGGGCGGTGCGCGCCGAGGACGTCGCCACCACCGTGCGGTTCTGCGCCGCATACGGCATCCCGGTCGTCCCCCGCGGCGCCGGCACCGGCCTCTCCGGCGGCGCGAACGCGATGGCCGGCTGCGTCGTCATCGCGCTGGACGCCATGGACCGGATCCTCGAGATCGACCCCGTCGAGCGCTTCGCCGTCGTCGAGCCGGGCGTCGTCAACGACCGGCTGCGGGCCGCCAGCGCCGAGTACGGCCTCTGGTACCCGCCGGACCCGGCCAGCGCCCCCTGGTCGACGATCGGTGGCAACGTCGCCACCAACGCCGGCGGCGTCTGCTGCCTCAAGTACGGCGTCACCGGCGACTACGTGCTCGGCCTCGAGGTCGTCACCGGCACCGGCGAGATCGTCCGGCTCGGCCGGCGTACCGCCAAGGGCGTCGCCGGCTACGACCTCACCTCCCTCATGGTCGGCTCCGAGGGCACGCTCGGCATCGTCACCCAGGTGACCGTCCGGCTGCGGCCGGCCCAGGCGCCCGAGCGCACCGTCGTCGGGTTCTTCTCCTCCACCGTCGCGGCCGGCGACGCCGTCGTCGCCGTCGCCCAGGCGGGCCTCATCCCCTCCGCCCTCGAGCTGCTCGACCGGCACTGCCTCGAGGCGGTCAACGACTGGAAGAACCTCGGCCTCGAGGCCGACGCCGCGGTCATCCTCCTCGCCCGCGTCGACGACGCCGGCGCCGCGGGCGACGCGGTCGCCGAGCAGGTGCAGGCGTGCTTCGACTCGGCCGGCTCGACGTTCAGCGCCGTGTCGAGCGACCGCCAGGAGGCCGACGCGCTCTTCGCGGCCCGACGCCTCGCCTACCCCGCCGTCGAGCGGCTGGGTCCGGTCCTCACCGAGGACGTCTGCGTCCCGGTGCTGAGGATCCCCGAGATGCTCGGCCGCATCGACGAGATCGGCCGCCGCCACGACGTCCTCATCGCCAACATCGCCCACGCCGGTGACGGCAACCTGCACCCGCTGATCATCACGACCCCCGGCGACGACGCCGCCCGCGACCGGGCCCAGCTCGCCTTCGCCGAGATCATCGACGCCGCCCTCGCCGTCGGCGGCACGGTCACCGGCGAGCACGGCGTCGGCCTGCTCAAGCGCGACGGCCTCGTCGCCGAGATCTCCCCCGCCGTCGCCGACATGCACGTCGCCATCCGCGACGCCCTCGACCCGCACCGAATCCTCAACCCCGGCAAGGTCATCGACCGCTGAACGCCGGACCGCTCGACCCGTCCCACCGCACCACTCCACCCACCCCTCCACCCACCGCGTCACCGCATCCACAGGAGTATCCGATGACCACGACCATCCCGGTCCCGCTCGACGAGACGGCGGTGTCCGACGCCAGCGACGTCCAGGCCGACGTCCCGACGTCCACCACCAAGCTCACGAAGCCGCTGCGGCGCACCGCGATCGGCATCTCGGCGCTGGTCACCTCGCTCGTGGCCATCAACTCGGGTGGCATGGGGGTGCTCATCCCCGACCTCGTGTCCAAGCTCGACGCCGCCAACAAGGTGACCAACCTCGCCATCGTCGCGACCGTCGCCTTCGTCGTGACGATCATCGCCCAGCCGCTGGCCGGCGCCCTGTCCGACGCCACCCGCAGCCGCTACGGCCGTCGCGCGCCGTGGATCGTCTTCGGCGCGCTGCTCGCCGGCGGGTTCACCATCGGCCTCCCCCTCGCCGCGTCGTCGCTGGCGATGATCACCGTGGCGTGGGTCCTCGTGCAGGTCGGTGTCAACGCCGTCCTCGCCGCCGCGCAGGCCATCGTGCCGGACCGCTTCGCGCCGGGGCAGCGTGGTGCCGCCTCGAGCCTGATCGGCGTCGGCGTCACCGTCGGTAACGCCGTCGGTGCCGGCATCGCGGGCGGTCTCGCGGTCCAGGGCAAGCTCCCGTACGCGGTCCTCGGCCTGCTGCTCCTCGTCGTCACCGGGGTCTTCGTCCTCGTCAACCGCGAGGCCTCCAACGTCCACGTCGCGCGGGCTCCGTTCTCCTTCAAGGCGTTCGCCAAGGGCTTCTGGGTCAACCCCCGCAAGCACCCCGACTTCGCCTGGGCCTTCGCCGCGCGGTTCCTCATGGTCATCGGCTTCGCCGCCGGCACGACCTACGGCCTCTACACCCTGCGTGACTACGTCGGCCTCGACGAGGCCACCTCGAACGCCGTCGTCGCCCAGATGGCCGTGGTCCTGCTGCTCGGCACCTTCATCTCGGCTGCGGTGAGCGGCAAGCTGTCCGACAAGACCGGCCGCCGCAAGCCGTTCATCATCTGGGCCTCGGTCATCATGGCCGCCTCGTTCATCCTGCCCCTGGCGTGGCCGACGGTGACCTCGATGCTCGTCTACTCCTTCGTCATGGGCCTGGGCTTCGGCACCTACCTCGCCATCGACCTGGCCCTCATGACCGAGGTGCTCCCCGTCTCGGAGACCGGCACCGAGGACTCCGCCGGTCGCGACCTGGCCATCCTCGGCATCGCCACGACCCTGCCGCAGGCCATCACCCCCGGCCTGGCCGGCGCGCTCATCACCATCTTCGGCGGCTACCAGATCACCTTCATCGCCGGAGCGGCGTTCGTCCTGCTGGGGATCGTCGCGATCATCCCCATCAAGTCGGTGCGCTGACCCGCATACCCGACCCCCCGACCGGGCCCCTCGCCACACGGCGAGGGGCCCGGCCTCTCTCCCCGAAGGACACCGATGCCGCAGTTCCGCACGACCGACGACGTCGCGCTCCGCTACACCGACGAGGGGGACGGCGTGCCCGTGGTCCTCGTCGCCGGCTTCCTCGCCGCGGCGACCAGCTGGCACTTCACCGCTCGCGCGCTCGTCGAGGCCGGCTACCGGGTGATCGCCTTCGACCGCCGCAACCACGGTGCGTCCGAGGCGCCGGCGCACGGTCAGCGGGTCTCCCGGCACGGCAAGGACCTGCACGAGCTGCTCGACGCGCTCGGCCTCGAACAGGCCTACCTCGTCGGCGGCTCGATGGGCGCCAGCTCGATCTGGGCCTACCTCGACCTCTTCGGGTATGCGCGCTGCCTCGGCATGGTCTCGGTGGACCAGACGCCGAGGATGGTCAACCGCGACGGCTGGGCCAACGGCTTCTACGGGCTCACCGCCGACAACCTCGGCACGTTCTGGGACGACGGCATCCCGCCGACCGGCCGCGGGGCCGGGATGGACAAGACCATCGCGGGGGTGACCGCGGTCATGGCCGCCACCGGGTCGAACCCGATGGGCGCCGACGCCGCGGACCCCGTGACCCTGCCGCTGCTGCGCGACCACGCCGCCGCCGACTGGCGCGACGTCGTTGCGCGGGCGAGCTGCCCGGTGCTGCTCGTCGCGGGGGCCGACAGCCAGTTCTGGCCGGCCACCCACGCCACCGACATGGCCGCGCTGAACGAGCACGTCGAGGCGGTCGTCCTCGACGGCTGCGGCCATCCCGTCAACCTCGACGACCCCGAGGCGTTCAACGCGACGTTGCTGCGGTTCCTCGGCGGCTGACCTGGTGTAACCGGGCCCGCGGCGGGGTACCGCAGACCCATGGCACGTCGTGACCCCGGACCGTCGGTGAAGGACAAGCACCTCTACGAGGAGCTGCGCGACGAGGGGAACAGCAAGGAGAAGTCGGCGCGCATCGCGAACGCCGCCGCCAACACCTCCCGGAAGAGCGTCGGCCGCAAGGGCGGCTCGTCGTCCAGCTACGACGACATGACCAAGGAGCAGCTGATGAAGCGCGCTCGCGAGGTCGGCATCTCCGGGCGCTCGACCATGTCCAAGTCGGAGCTGGTGTCCGCGCTGCGGAACCACTGAGTCCGAACAGGTTCCGGACCCGTGATGCTGGGTACCGGTGTCGCATGACCCGATTCGGCTACACCCTCATGACCGAGCAGAGCGGTCCCAAGGACCTGGTCCGCTACGCCTCCGCCGCGGAGGACGTGGGGTTCGACCTGCTCGTGTCCAGCGACCACTTCTTCCCGTGGCTGTCGGCGCAGGGCCACGCGCCGCACGCGTGGACGGTGCTCGGGGCGGTCGCCCAGGTGACGCAGCGCATCGAGATGATGACCTACGTCACCTGCCCGACGATGCGCTACCACCCGGCGGTCGTGGCGCAGAAGGCGGCGACCCTGCAGATCCTCGCCGACGGCCGGTTCACGCTCGGCCTCGGCGCCGGGGAGAACCTCAACGAGCACGTCATCGGTGAGGGCTGGCCCAACGTCGACACCCGGCAGGCCATGCTGTCCGAGGCGATCCACATCATCCGCGAGCTGCACACCGGTGAGCTGGTGAGCTTCCGCGGCGACTACTTCGACATCGACTCCGCGCGGATCTGGGACCTGCCCGACGGCGGCGTCCCGATCGGGGTCGCGGCGGGCGGTCCCAAGGCCATCGAGGAGCTCGGGCCGCTGGCCGACCACCTCATCGCCACCGAGCCGGACGCCGAGCTGCTCGACGCGTGGAACGGGCTCGAGGGGCGTCCGCGCATCGGCGACGGCGCCCGGGCCATCGGGCAGATCCCGGTCAGCTGGGACCCGGACAGCACGGACGCGGCCGTCGAGCGCGCGCACGACCAGTTCCGCTGGTTCGGTGGGGGCTGGGCGGTCAACGCCGACCTGCCGACCACGGCGGGGTTCGCCGCGGCGTCACAGTTCGTCCGGCCCGAGGACGTCGCGTCGACGATCCCCTGCGGGCCGGACCTCGACGCCGTGGTGGAGGCGGTCCGCCCGTTCTGGGAGGCCGGCTTCACCGACATCGCCCTCGTCCAGGTCGGCGACGAGCTGCAGGACCGGTTCCTCGCCGAAGCGGCGGAACCCCTGCTGGAGCGCCTGCGCAAGGCCGCACCGGCGGGGTGACACAACTCGGGGCCTGAGTGCCGACGGCGGGGCATGCGGGGGGCATCCCCGCCGTCGGTCACAGCCCGGAGGAGTGCGTGAGGCGGCCCGCGAGGAGCGTGGCGGCGACCGGCATACCGCGGAGCACGTGGGCTGCTTCGGCCGAGTCCGGTTCTGCGGGAAGAGGGTTCGCGTCGAGGAGGACGACGTCTCCGCGACTGCCGACGCCGATCGTCGACCGGCCGTCGGTGCTCGCGGCCAGCGCCTCGGCCGGGGTCAACGACTCGGCGGGGTTCCACGGCTCCCGGTCGTCGGCCGACCGGTGCACGGCCGCGGCCATGGCCAGCCACGGGTCGAGCGGGGCCACCGGGGCGTCCGAGCCGAGCGCCAGGCTCACGCCGGCGTCGAGCATGGAGCGCAGCGCGAAGCAGCGGTCGGCCCGGTCACCCCAGAGCCGCAGCGTCGTGTCGCGGTCGTCGAGGAGGTGCGCCGGCTGGACACTGGCCCGCACGCCGAGACGGGCCATGCGGGGCAGGTCCTCGAGCCGGACCAGCTGGGCGTGCTCGATCCCGCCGGCGGCTCCGGTCGCCGCGAACGCCCGCAGGGCGAGGTCGACCGCCTCGTCGCCGATGGCGTGGAGCGCGATCTCCAGCCCGCCGGCGTGCGCGCGGGACAGCAGGGACGTCAGCTCGTCGAGGTCGTAGTTCTGGCGACCGCGCGTGGGCGGCCGGCCGTCGGCGTCCGGGTAGGGGTCGCAGCAGCGAGCCGTGCGGGTGTTGAGGGAGCCGTCCGAGATGACCTTGAACGGGCCCATCGTCAGCAGGTCCGTGCCCTCCGCGAGCCGGTCGCCGGTGCGAACTCCCGTACGCAGCAGGTCGTCGAGCCCGTCCGGGTAGACCGAGGCGCGGACCCGGACGAGGTCCATGCCGTCCGCGAACCGGCTGGGCCACTGGCGGTGGCTCGACGGCATCTCCAGGTCGACGAGGCCGGTGACCCCCCGGGCGGCCGCGTCGGCCAGCGCCGAGCGCAGGGCCGCGTCGCCGGCACCGCCGCGCTCGCTCTCCTCGAGCAGCGCGCTGATCGCCGGCTGCAGCGCGAACCAGTCGTTCTCCTCGAGCGGCCCGGTGACGCCACCGACCCCGAGCAGCCCGAGGGCGGCGCTGTTGAGCCAGCCGTTGTGCGCGTCGCCACTGCTGAGGACCACCGGGACGTCGCCGGTCGCGGCGTCCAGCTCGGCGACCGTGCCCGACCCGGTCCCAGGCGCCCGACCGGTACCCGAACCCGGTGACCAGACGCGGCGGTTCGCCGGTCAGACCCGCGAGGTGGTCCGCGACGCGACGGGTGACCTCGTGAGGTCCGGTCGTGCCGGCCAGGTCCACCGTCGCCCGGACCCGGGACCACGTCGTCAGGTGGACGTGCTGGTCCCAGAGGCCGGGGACCGCCCACCGGCCGGCGGCGTCCACCACCTCGTCCGTCGCGGTCCGCGGAAGGCTGCGGGGCGACCTCGGTCACGACCCCCGCCACGATGCGCACGTCGACCGGCTCGTCGTCGCTGGTGGGAGCGCTCGCGCCGACCGGCACGAGGCGGGCCTGCCGGACCAGGGTGCTGGGCGAGGTCACCCCCTGATTCTGGTCTAGACCCAGATGGCGCTCGGCCAGCCGTCGCTGAACGCCTCCGGCGGGTCGGGCAGCGGCTCTGCGTCGCCGGTCGCGACCCGGTGCGCGGACCAGGCGACGACCGCGGCGTCCAGGACGTCGTCGACGGCCGCGCCCGGGAGGCGCGTCGACACGGTGATACCCACCGCGGCGAGGAGCTCACGGCGGAGCTGCTGCCCCTCGGTCGTCTTCTTGGCCGCCGGCAACGGCCCTTCGGCCAGCCGGGCGAAGGACACCTCGGGGTGCACCTCGACGACCCGGTATGCGCCGGTGAAGGCCAGCGCCTCGACCTCCCGGAGCTTCGGCCGCAGGTTGAACGCCTGCATCGAGATGCCCTCGCCGGCGCGCTCACGGTTCACGGCGCTCGCGCGAGTGTGCGTCTCCTCCTGCAGCGCCGCCCGGACCGGCGTCATGAACACCGAGGAGCGGCGCGGGCCGAGCCGTCCTCTAGCGAGGACGTCGGCCCGTCTCCGGCCGGCGTCGGGCAGCCCGACCGGCATGTCGACGCCGACGACGTCGAGCGCACCGGTGGCGGTCGCCCAGGCGACCAGGCCGGCGAAGGTGGGCGCGACGCATACCGGCCGGGTGGCCGCGCCATCGGGAAGGTCGTCGCCGAGGAGCACGCCGACCCAGCCGCCGCGGCAGGCGTCGACGCCCAGCACCCGGACGGCCGCCGCCCGGCCATGCTGAGCATGGCCGGGCGGCGAACCGGGTGGTGTCCGGTCGATCAGGCGGCGTCCGGAGCGACGAGCTCCGGCAGCTTCTGGTCGAACATGGCGGCGAAGGTCCGCGACGGCAGGATGTAGCTCTGCGGCCGGGCGGCGTCCGCCACCGAGGCGCCCCAGACGGCCGCCCGCATCCGCTGCAGCGGGGTGCCGTGGTGGCCGTTGTTGGTGAAGGAGCAGTCGCCGACCTCGAAGAAGGTCTGCTCCGCGTTGCAGCACCCGCTTGCGGTTCAGCGACAGGCCCTTCGCGTGCACCGCGAAGTAGGTGCCGAAGGCGTCGGCCATCAGCTCGGTACGCCGGGTGGCCTCCGGACCGGTCAGGGGGGAGTCGAACAGCCCGTCCTCGAACTGGATGTGGTGGCCGAACTCGTGCGCCAGCACGACGCGCGGACCGACGTCACCGATGCCGAGCGCGTTGAGCGCGTCGACGATCCCGTCGCCGAAGATCATCTTGTCCGGGAGGCCCTGCACCAGCGGGTCGGGGTCGCCCTCGGCGGTGAACGCGAACGCGTTCAGGGTGAAGAGGGGGTTGTTGCCGCCGGAGAACCAGCCGTTGCGGGTGGCCGTGGCGATCTCCTGGGCGGCCTGCTGGGCCGCCGCCGGGGTGAAGCCGAACCCGGGGATCGGCAGCTGCAGGACACGGGCGACCCGGACCGGGTCCTGCAGCATGCTGCCGTGCATCGACATCAGCTGGATGTCGCTGGACTCGATGTCCCAGAACCGCTTGAGGTCGCGGAACGTCCGGGTGAGCTCGGCCTTGTAGTCGGAGCGGAGGGCGTAGCGCGCGTCGGTCTCGGTGCCGAAGAAGAGCGCGTCGTAGGTCGGGATGTCGAGCATCGCGACGTGGCCGATGAGGAACGTGAGCTCCTGCTGGGAGAGCCCAGCGACGAGGCCGTCGATGTAGCTGTCGAACCGGGTGGGGCCGCACTGGTAGTCGCCCGGGTTGATGGCCCGCTTCAGCGCCTCGCGGACCGGCGACGAGTCGATGCCGACCCGTGCGTCGGCCGCGTTGCCGGCGTTGAGGCTGGCGGTAGCGGCGGCCCGGTCGGTGCTCGACGCCGCGGCGGTCGTGCTCGCACTCGCCAGTGGCGCGCTCGCGGTGGTGAGGGCCAGGCCCGCGCCGAGGGCCACGAGCCAGCGTTTCGTCAACGTCACAACAGACAACTCCTTGGATGGTGGAGACAGCGATACGACCCGACGCGAACGAAGGACGCTGGTGAGCGTCGACGGCGGTTCACGACCGTGGTCCGGGCGGCCCGAAATCGGGCCACGCACAGGCATCCTGCATCGAACTCACAGCAACCGCAAGGGGTCCGACATATGGGGCTGCCCCCGGAAAGGTAAGGGAACGAGCAAGGGACCGACCCGCGGAGCGGGTGGTCCCTGGTCGTCGTGGAGCTGCGGGTGGGCCCACACGGGTCCGGGGACGAGCAAGGGACCGACCCGCGGAGCGGGTGGTCCCTGGTCGTCGGTGGAGCTGCGGGGATTCGAACCCCGGACCTTCTCATTGCGAACGAGACGCGCTACCAACTGCGCCACAGCCCCCTGGTGCGGACCACACGATAACACTCGGCGACGCCCGCCCAGGACCAGGTCCTGAGCGGGGCGGTCGGGGTGTCACCGCCTACGCTCCGGGGTATGGCGGAGCCCGTGACGTCACCCACCCCGACCCCCCGAGAGTCGTTCGTGCCGCCGCTGGTGCGCGCGGCGAGCGAGTGGACCTGGCGGCTGCTGCTCATCGGGGCGGGCCTCATCGCCCTGTTCCTCCTGCTGGGCTTCTTCTCCGAGATCGTCGTCCCGCTCGTCATCGGCCTGCTGCTGTGCGCGCTGCTGTCCTCGGTGCACCGACGGCTGAGCCGGGTCATGCCCCGCGCCGCGGCCGCCGCCATCACCGTCCTGGGCACGCTCATCGTCATCCTGCGGGCTGCTGACCCTCGTCGGGTCGCAGATCAGCGGCGGGGTGGGCGACATGGCGCGGCAGGTCAGCGACGGCATCCAGCAGATCCGCGACTACGTCCGCAACACCCTCGGCATCAGCGACGACCAGCTCGGGGAGTACGTCGAGCAGGCCCGGCAGTGGCTGTCCAACGCCAACCTCGGCTCACGGCTCTCCGCCGCCGGCGTGACCGCCGGGCACTTCGTGGCCGGGGTGTTCATCGCGCTGTTCTCGCTGTTCTTCTTCCTCTTCGACGGCCCGAACATCTGGGCGTACCTCGTGCGGCTGTTCCCGCGCAGCGCCCGCCCCTACGTCGACTCGTCCGGGGTCGTGGCCTGGGAGCAGCTGACCCACTACGTGCGGGCGACCGTGCTGGTGGCGGCGGTGGACGCGGTCGGCATCACCGCCGGCGCGCTCATCCTCCAGGTGCCGTTCGCCATCGCCATCGGCGTGCTGGTGTTCCTGCTGTCGTTCATCCCCATCGTCGGCGCGCTGCTGAGCGGCGCCGTCGCGGTGCTGCTCGCCCTCGTCGCGCACGGCCCCGTGACGGCGCTCATCATGCTGGCCGTCGTCATCGCGGTGCAGCAGCTCGAGTCGCACGTGCTGCAGCCGTTCATCCTCGGCCGGTCGGTCCGCGTCCACCCGATCGCCGTCATCGGCGCTATCGCCTGCGGCGCGATCCTCGCCGGGATCGTCGGCACCCTGGTGGCCGTGCCGGTCCTCGCGGTCGTCAAGGCCGTGGCGAACCACCTGATCGAGGCCTACAACCGCAACCACGGGATCGTCGACGACCGCGGCGACCCGCCGGTCGAGGGCGGCCCCCCGGTCGGTCAGGTCGAGGACTCGCCCGTCGCTTCCGGAGAGTCGCCCGCCTGACCGCCGGGCGGTCCTCCGGCGCGCTGTGAGGCCGGCAGCGGCCTGAGTCAGGCCTGCTGGCCGCTGATGTTGACGAGCCAACCGATTCCGTACTTGTCGGTGAGCTGACCGAACTCGTCGCCCCACATCTGCTTCTCGAGCGGGGTCCCGACGTCGGCGCCCTCGGAGAGGCCCTGGAAGTAACCGCGAAGGGCGTCGGCGTCGTCGCCGCTGAGGCTGACGGTGATGTTGGACTGGCTGGCTCGGCCGGGCATGAACGACGGGGTGTCCGCGGCCATGATCGTGAAGCCGGCGTCGGTCTCGAGCTGGCCGTGCATGACGAGCTCGCCGTCGGCGCCCTCGGTGCCGTACTCCTTGAAGCGGCTGACGACGACGTCACCGCCGAGGATGCCCTGGTAGAACTCGAGGGCCTCGGCGGCGTTGTCGCTGAACTGCAGGTAGGGGTTGAGTCGCATAGCCATGGGTGCGGGGCTCCTTCTGCTTGCCGGTTGCCCACTCGGGTGGGTCACGACAGTAGACCGGCCACCACCGACAGACTCATCGGTCGCCGAGACCCCGGTCCGGAGCCCGAGTGGTCAGCCGCCGACGCGGCGACGCATACCGGCCGAGACGACGTCGATGTCGTCGTCCTCGACCTCGATCGGTACCGGCCGGTCGTGCTCCGGTGCCGGCTCGGGCCGGTAGGCCGGCTCCTTGAGGGTGTAGGTCGGCGGCGGCACCGGGACCGGCTTCCAGCCGCCGGGGGTCTCCTCGGCGACGGGCGCGGTATGCGTGTCGCCGGCGGCCGCCGGCGCGGTCACGACGGAGGTGGGACGAGCCGTGGTCGCTACCCGGGTGCGCGCCTGCTCCAGGCGCCGCTTCTGCTGCCGATGCGCCGTGCGGGCCTGCTGGTCCTGGATGGCGGAGACCCGGAGCCAGACGACCGAGCCGACGAGGAGGGCCACGGCGATGCCGACGCTCAGCCACTTCAGCACGTGGGCGACCGAGAGCACGAAGGTGACCGGCACGGCGACGAGGGCCGCGAGGAAGAGGATCCCGCGCGCCCGGCGGAGCGCCACCTGGGCGGCGCTGCGGTGCGGGACCAGCTCGACGATCGGGACGGGGTGCGGGATCGGCGCCTCGCCGCGGCGGGCGCGCAACGGCGAGCTGACGCTGGCGTGCTTGACGACGACCTCCGGTCGGGAGTCCTTGACGCCGCGCCCGGTAGCGGCCTCGGCCAGCATCGTCGTGGGGAGCGGGGTGCGGCGCTCGAGGACCCGCATCGCCTCGCTGAACTTGTCCACCGAGCGGGCGGTCGCCAGGTGCTCCCGGCGACGCACCCAGTGCTGGATCAGGTAGGCCACCCAGATCGCCACGATGACGAGGAAGATCAGGCTGCTGGGCTGCACGAATCCGACGGTAGGCGGTGTCGGCACGCGGATCTCGTACCCATAACGGTGTGTCGCTGAAGTGTCGCCTGTGACCGGTGTGACGACCGCCGATCCGCCGCCCCAGCGCGCCGTCGGCGCGGCCCCGCGTCAGCTCTGGCGGGCCCGGGCCCAGCGGTCCAGGACCCGGCCGCCGTGCAGGTCGTCGGTCGTCAGCGCGAAGGTCCGGTGGTCGCGCCAGCCGCCGTTGATGTGGAGGTAGCGCTCGCGGACGCCCTCGTCGCGGAACCGCAGGTGCTCCACGACCCGCAGCGACGGCGCGTTCTCCGGGCGCACGTTGACCTCGACCCGGTGCAGCCCCAGGGGGCCGAAGGCGTAGTCGCAGAGCATGGCCAGCGCGCGGGTCGCGATGCCCTGGCCGGCGTACGCCTCGGCCACCCAGTAGCCCGCCGCCCCGGAGAGCAGCGACCCGTGGACGATGCCGAACAGGTGCATCTGGCCGGCGATCCGCCCGTCGGCCTCGATGAGGAACGGCATGATCCGGCCGGCCCGGGCCTCCCGGTCGAGGCTCTTGACGTACTGGCGGAAGGTGACCCGCCGACCCACCCCGTCCGGCGCCGTGGGCTCCCACTGGCCGACGTAGTGGAGGTTCGCGCTGCGCACCTTGTCCCACTCGCTCCGGTCGGACTGCCGCAACGGACGCAGGACGAGCGCCGGTCGGCGGGCGTCGTGCGACACCAGGGTCGCGGGCCACAGGTCGCGGCCCCACACCGAGCGTTCCAGCATCACGACGGTCTCACCGGTGGTCACCGCCCCCGATCTGGTCGACGGCATGACCGACGACCTCGGCCAGCACCGCCAACGCGTCCTTCACGCCGCCGGTCGACCCCGGCAGGTTGACGACCAGGGACCGGCCGGCCACCCCGGCGAGCCCCCGCGAGAGCATCGCCGTCGGGACGCCCTTGGCGACCCCGGCCGCGCGGATCGCCTCCGCGATGCCCGGGACCTCGCGGTCCAGATGGCGCCGGGTCATCTCGGGCGTCACGTCGGTCGGCGAGATGCCGGTGCCGCCGGTCGTGACGACGAGCGCCGGCGCGCCCGCGAGCGCCTCGGCGATCGCCTCGGCCACCGGCTCGCCGTCGGGGACGACGGTGGCGTCGTCGACCTGGTAGCCCCACTCGCGCAGCGCCGCCACGATGAGCGGTCCGGTGCGGTCGGGGTAGACCCCGGTGGCCGCCCGCGTGGACGCGCAGACGACGACGGCGCGGCGGTCGCTCACGGCTCGGTCCAGTCGCCGGACCGCCCACCCGACTTCGCGGTCACCCGCACGTCGGTGATCCGGGCGTGCTTGTCGACGGCCTTGACCATGTCGACGAGGGCGAGCGCCCCGACGCATACCGCCGTCAGCGCCTCCATCTCGATGCCGGTGCGGTCGGCGGTCCGGACCGTGGCCACGATGTCGACCCCGTCGTCGGCGACGGTGAGGTCGACCGACACGGCGTGGACCGCGACCGGGTGGGCCAGCGGCACCAGCTCCGGTGTGCGCTTCGCCGCCTGGATGCCGGCGATGCGCGCGACCGCCAGCGCGTCGCCCTTGGGGACGTCACCGGACCGGAGCGCCGACACCGCGGCCGGCGACAGCAGTACCCGTCCGGCGGCCGAGGCCTGCCGGGCCGTGATCTCCTTGCCGCTCACGTCGACCATGTGCGCGCTGCCGTCGGCCCGGACGTGCGTCAGCCGCCCACCCTCGAGCCGGCCGTCGCTCATGGCGTCATCCTGCCCCTTCTGCGTCGAGGAGCCACATGTCGACCTCGTCGCCCGCCTCGAGCCTCGTCACGTCAGCGGGGACGAACACGAAGGCGTTGGCCCGGGCCAGGTCCGCGACGAAGTGCGACGCCTGCCCCCACACCGGGTCGGCCCGCCACCCCTGCTCGGTATGCGACGCCACCGCCCGGGCGACCTGGGCCCGGCCGGGCGGCGACGAGAGCGCGTGCTCGAGCCGGGCGGTGACGGTGGTCCGGCTCTCCGGCGAGCGCCCCATCATCCGCCGCAGGGCGGGACGGACGAAGACCTCGAACGAGACGTAGGACGAGACGGGGTTGCCCGGGAGGGCGAACAGCGGCACGTTGCGGTCGCCGACGAGCCCGAAGCCCTGCGGCTTGCCCGGCTGCATCGCCACCTGCACGAAGTCGACCCCGTGGTCGCGCAGCGACTCCTTGACGACGTCGTAGGCGCCCATGCTCACCCCGCCGCTGGTGACGATCGCGTCGACCTCGGCCGCCAGCGCGGCGACGGCGGACAGGACCGCCGCGGCATCGTCGTCGACGGTGGGCCGGCGGACCGCCACGGCGCCGCAGGCCACGACCGCGGCCTCGAGCATGTAGGAGTTGGACTCGTGGATCTGCCCGGGCTGCAACGGCTGTCCGGGCGCGACCAGCTCGGCCCCGGTCGACAGGATGGCCACGCGCGGGCGCGGCCGGACCAGCGCGTCGGCGTGTCCCGTCGCCGCCAGCAGGGCGATGCTCCGGGCGTCGATCGTCGTGCCGGCCTCGAGGACGACCTGGCCCCGGGTGACGTCCTCACCGGCGGGCCGCACCGAGGTGCCGGCCGGCACGCCGGCCCGGAGCTCCACCGTCTCGGTGCCGCCGTCGGTGTCCTCGACCTTGACGACCGCGTCGGCCCCCTCCGGCATCATCGCGCCGGTCATGATCCGGACCGCCTCGCCCGGACCGACCGCCCGGGTGGCGACGCCACCGGCCGCGACCTCGGCGACCACCGGCAGCCGGACCGCGGTCTCCGGCCGCCCCGGTGCGGCGGCGGCGACGTCGGCCGCGCGCACCGCATACCCGTCCATCGCCGAGTTGTCGAAGCCCGGGAGGTCGACGAGCGACGTCACGTCCTCGCACAGCACCAGGCCGAGGCACTCGGCCAGTGGTCGTCGCGCCGGCGTCGTGGGACTGACCGCGGCGAGGATGGCGTCGCGGTGCTCCTCGAGCGTGCGCACCTCAGCCGGCTCCGTCGAGCGTGGTCACCCCGGTCAGCCGGCGGCCGTCCGGGACCGTCGCCGGCGCCGACGCGGTGACCGTCACGTCACCGATGCACACGACGTCGGCGCCGAAGGTCACGTCGCCCTCGACCCGCAGCGACGTCGCCTCGCGCAGTGACGGGCACGCCCTTGGCGAACCGCTGCTCGAACCCCGGCACCAGCTTGTAGGGCGAGTCCAGGTCGACGTAGGGGTCGGGGTGGGTGATGACCGAGACGATGTTGGACTGGTCGTCGAGCTCGAAGATGTCGGACCGGACGAGCAACAGCTCGTTGGTCGTCTTGACCGGGCGGAACCGGGTGCGCGGCACGTGGATCGCCCGCGCGCCCTCGATGAGGGCCACGGCGCCGCCCATGGCGGTCTCGATCTGGATGACCTCCGTCGACGACGGGTCCGACGGGTCCACCGTCTTGCGGTTGACGATCACCGGCAGCCCGATGCCGGCCTCGCCGCGGGCCCGGCTCTGCTCGAGGAGCGCGCCGAGGACGTGCAGGTCGACCCAGAGGCTGTTCGCGTGGAAGGTGGTGTGCCGGGTGTAGTCCTGGAACTGCTCCTCGTCCTGCTTCTCCACCATCGCGCTGTCGCGGAGCACCAGCTGCCCGTCGCTCTTGCGCACCGCCAGGTGGCCGCCCTTGCGGTCGTTGACCGTGCGGTCGCACACCTCGGCGACGTAGGGGACGTCGTTCTCGACCAGCCACGCGGCGATCCGGGGGTCGCAGGTGGCGCCGAGGTTGTCGGCGTTGGAGAGGAAGACGTAGCGGAACCCCTTGTCCACCAGCGCCTTCAGCAGGCCGGTGGCGGCCAGCGAGAGGTAGACGTCGCCGTGTCCCGGCGGGCACCACTCCATCTCGGGGTCGGCGGGCCAGTCCACCGGCGAGAGGTCGTCGGCGCGGAGCTTGGGCTCGGCGCTCTGGAGGAAGTCGAGCGGCAGCCCGTCGACCTCGAGGTCCGGGTAGCGGCCGAGGACCGCCAGCGACTCGTCACGGGTCCGGAACGAGTTCATGAGGATGAGGGGCAGGTCGACGCCGTACTCCTTGCGCAGCGCCAGCGTCTGCCGGGCGATGACGTCGAGGAAGGACAGGCCGTCCTTGACGACGAGGGCCGACTTCGGGCCGGTGATCCCCATCGACGTCCCGAGCCCGCCGTTGAGCTTGACCATCGCGACCTGGCGCAGCGCGGCGGCCATCGGCGTCGTCGGTCGGCGCGTAGTCGTCCAGCGAGGGCACGTCCACCAGCGGGTCGATCGTCGACTCGGGGATCGTCCCTCCGGAACCGGCGGCGACGACGTCCTCGAGCTCCGCGTAGCTGCGCTCGAAGGCGAGGACCGCCTCCTCGCTCTCGCCGTGCTGCACCATGCGGCGTCGTGCCTCGGCCAGCCCCGCAGCGCTCATACGGCCAAGCCTACGATGGTCGCCGTGACCGTCGACGCGACGTCCACCCGCAAAACGGCGCTCCGCCGGCGGGTGCGGGAGATGCGGCGGGAACGGTCGGCGGGCCGCGATGTCGAGGCCGAGGCGAGGGCGCTCGCGGACCAGGTCGCCGCCCTGGTCGAGAGCCGGACGCAGGGCCGGGTATGCCGCGTCGCCGCCTACGAGTCGCTCCCCACCGAGCCGCCGACCCACCTCCTCATCGAGCGGCTCACCGCGGCGGGTCACGAGGTCGTCGTCCCCGTCACCCTGCCGGACCTGGACCTCGACTGGCGCGTCGTGGGAGCCACAACCGCCTTGGGGCGCGACGCCATCCGCGACGCCGAGGTCGTCGTGGCGCCCGGCCCTGGCGGTGGACCGCGGCGGGAACCGGCTGGGTCAGGGCGGCGGCTCCTACGACCGGGCCCTGGCTCGCCGCCACCCGGACGCGCTCATCGTCGTCCTGCTCCACGACGGCGAGCTGCTGCCGGCCGGGGCGGTTCCCGCGGACCCGCACGACGTGGGCGTGCACGTCGCGGTCATGCCGTCGGACGGCACGGTCGCGCTGCCGTCAGCCTGAGGCGCCCTGCGGGCTGAGGACCAGCTCGTCCTCGCGGGCCTGCTCGACCGCACCGCGGGTGAACGGCCACGGGAAGGTCTCCCCCGCGGCCCACGCGTCGAGCTGGTCGACGTAGTGCGCGTTGTAGGGGTGGCCGCTGCTGCCGGTCTGGTTCACCCAGGTGGACTGGTCGAGGTCGCCGAGGTTGACGACCATCCGCATCGACGGTGCGGCGGTGACGTCGAAGGTGCCGCTCGAGGCGTCCCAGCCGTTCGCGTTGACGATCGACGAGCCGCCGCCGAGCTCCACCGGCCCGCGGTTGAAGATGCGCCGCACGACGTCCGGGACGCTAGGTCCACCCAGCACCTGGTGCTCCTCGGTGAGGGTGTGCAGCTCCCCCCACGACCACGTGACCGGGTCCTTGCCGAGGTGCTTGGCGAGGTCCAGCCGGGCCTGCACCAGCGCCCGCCGCAGCACCTCGTCGCGGGTCTCGACCAGCCCGGGGGTACGCCGGTCGTCCCACCAGCCGTTGGTCGGGTCCTTGAGCAACGTCGTCATCGCCGCCATGTAGCGGGCGCCGCCGTTGGCCTGGAGGTCCTGCGGCAGCTCGTCGTTGAAGGTGTACTCGACGATCCGCATCCAGACCGCGTTGTAGTAGGCGGCGCGGACCGCCGACCGGCCCGGGGCGGACGGCTGCAGGAAGTCCCAGTCCCCGAGCAGGGTCTGCGCCTGCTGGGTGAACTCGTCGCCGGACAGGTCGATCTGCAGCAGCGACTGCACCAGCGTCGGCGCGAACCCGTTGTAGGTGTCGTTCTGGATCTCGCTCATCCGCTCCGGCGAGATCTTCGTGCCCTGGGTCTCGCTCTGCTTCAGCAGCTCCTCGATGCGCGAGCTGCGCCAGCCGTAGTCCCAGTCGGAGGTGAGGAACGGCACCTGCGGGCCGGTGGCCGCGGTCACCTGGTTGTTGGCGGTGACGATGTAGCCCTCGGGTGGGTCGTAGGTCCACGGCAGCTGCTCGAAGGGGACGAAGCCCTTCCAGTCGTACTGGCTGTCCCAGCCCGGCGCCGGCCAGTAGCCGGGCGGGGTGTTGGGCACCGAGGTGGACCGGATCGGGATGAGCCCCGGTGACTGGTAGCCGATGTGGCCGGCGGTGTCGGCATACACGAGGTTCTGCGAGGGGACCGCGAACTTGGCCGCCGCGGCGCGGAACTGGGTGAAGTCGGTGGCGGCGTCGATGCCGAAGATCGCGTCGGCGGTGGTGTTCGGCGTCAGGCCGGTCCAGGCGAGCGACACCGCGTACGTGTCCTGCTGCGGCACCAGCCGCACGAGCGCGTTGCGCCCGACCCGACCGACGGAGTCGACGACGTCGGAGACGATCGGGCCGTGGACGGTGCGCCGGATCGGCAGCGCCACGTCGTTGCCGCCGGCCACCTTGATCGTCTCGGTCGTCGTCTCGAGCGGCACCTGCTGACCGTCGCGCAGGTAGGTCTGGTCGGTGACCTTCTCGAGGTAGAAGTCGGAGACGTCCGGCGCGAGGTTGGTCAGGCCCCAGGCGATCGACTGGTTGTGTCCGATGATCACGCCGGGCATACCGGCGAAGGTGTAGCCCGAGACGTCGAACGGGCAGGCCGCCGAGACGGTGCGGCAGTGCAGCCCCGTCTGGTACCAGATCCCGGGGATCGAGGTGCCCAGGTGCGGGTCGTTGGCCAGGAGCGGCTTGCCGGTGGTGGTCTTCGACCCCGCGACGACCCAGGAGTTGGAGCCGATGCCGTCACCGCGGCCGAGCAGCGCCGGCACCGAGTCGAGCGCCGACTGGGCGCTCTCGAACACCGCCGAGGTCACCGCGCTCAGCGAGACCGGTGACGGGGCGGCCGCGCCCGGTGCGGGCGCCGGTGCCGGTGCTCCGGCGGTCGTCAGCGCGGGCCGCAGCGGGCTGGCCGCGGGTGCCGACCCGGGTCTCCACTCGTCGGAGCCGAGGATCGGCGGGTGCCCCACGGCCGAGTAGTCGGGGAACAGCACGGACAGCCGGTCCGGCGGCAGGGTCGTCCCGAGCCGGGCGCGGGTCAGCTCGTCGCCGTAGTTGCTGATGAGGTCCCAGCCCATGGCCTTGAGCCAGGCCAGCGAGTCGACCGCCGACCACTTCTCGACCGTGTAGCCCGGGACCTGCTGCCCGAGCACGACGTACTCCAGGCCCATGTCGCTGGGGCTGCCGGCGCGGGCGATGTAGTCGTTGACCCCGTCGGCGTAGGCGTTGAGGTACTGCCGCGTGGCCGGGGAGACCAGCGCCAGCTCCTTCTCGGCCACGGACCGCCAGCCCATGGTCCGGACCACCTTGTCGGTGGCCAGCGCCCGCGGAGCCGACCATCTCCGAGAGGCGGCCCGCCGTGACGTGGCGCCGGAAGTCCATCTCGAAGAACCGGTCCTGCGCGGCGACGAAGCCCTGCGCGCGGAACAGGTCGTCGCTGGAGTCGGCGTAGATCTGGGGGATCCCGTGACCGTCGCGGATCACCTCGACGCGGCCGCCCAGGCCGTTGAGCTTGATCTCCCCGCTCGGTCTGCGGCCACGACTGCCGCACGACGCCGGTCAGCACCACCGCGACGGCGACGACGAGCAGCACCACGAGGATGAGCACGCCCAGCCCGACCCTTCGGGCGACCTTCGCGCGTGCCACCCTGCGAGACTAGGTCACCCGCAACGACCCACCGGCCAGGCGAGCGCGACCGGCCGACGGTGACGGGATCGAGACTTTCGACCGAGAGCGCGCGGACCGGCAGGACGACCCGAGAAGGAGGAGGTGAAGGTGAGCCGGCTGGCCCCCGTTCCGACCGAGTTCCTCCTCGACGACCTCACCTGGTCCCTGCTCATCGGCTCGGCCGTGCTCCTCGTGGCCGTGGCGGCGGTGCGGATCTCGGTCCGCTCGGGGCTGCCGTCGCTGCTGGTCTTCCTCGGCATCGGGCTGCTCCTCGGCGAGTCCGGCCTCGGGATCGGGTTCGACTCCGAGGAGCTCACGCAGGTCCTCGGCTACTGCGCCCTCGTGCTGATCCTCGCCGAGGGTGGCCTGACCACGCGATGGTCGGGGATCCGGCGCTCGGTCGCTCCCGCGGCGGTGCTGTCCACCGTCGGCGTCGTCGTCTCCGTCGGGGTCGTCGCGGTCGCCGCGCGCTACGTGCTCCAGCTGGACTGGTCGGTCGCCCTGCTCATCGGCGCGATCCTCAGCTCGACCGACGCCGCGGCGGTGTTCTCCGTGCTGCGGACCGTCCCGCTGCCCCGGCGGCTCAGCGGGATGCTCGAGGCCGAGTCGGGGTTCAACGACGCCCCCGTGGTCATCCTCGTCGTGGCCCTCGCGGCCGAGTCGGTCCCCACGGCGGAGCACCACACGTGGTGGTACCTCGTGCTCGAGGCCGGCGGCGAGCTCATCGGTGGAACGGCCATCGGCCTGCTCGTCGGCTGGTGCGGCGCCTGGCTCCTGCGGCGGGTCGTCGGGGCGTCCTCGGCCCTGTTCTCCATCGGGGTCGTCAGCCTCGTCGTCCTCGCCTACGCGGCCGCGGCCACGGTGCACACGTCCGGGTTCATCGCCGCATACCTGTCCGCGCTCGTGCTCGGGAACCTCGGGCTGCCACACCGCGCCGCGGTGCACAGCTTCGCGTCCGCGCTCGGCTCGATCGCCCAGATCGGGCTGTTCATCCTGCTCGGCCTGCTCGCCTCGCCGACCCAGCTGCCCGCGCAGCTCCTCGTCGCCGTGGTCCTCGGCCTGGTCCTGCTGCTCGTCGCCCGACCCCTGTCGGTGCTGGTCTCGCTCACGCCGTTCCGGATCCCGCTGCGCGACCAGGCGTTCCTGTCCTGGGCGGGGCTGCGAGGCGCGGTACCGATCGTGCTGGCCACGGTGCCGGCGACCCTCGGGACGCCGAACGCCGAGCGCATCTTCGACCTGGTGTTCGTGCTGGTGGTCATCTTCACGCTGGTCCAGGCCCCGACGCTGCCCTGGGTCGCGCGCCGGCTGGGGCTCACCGAGTCGATCCGGGCGGTCGACCTGGACCTCGAGACCACGCCCCTGGAGACCATGGGCGCCGACGTCATCCAGGTCACCGTCGGCGAGCAGTCGCGGCTGCACGGCGTGGAGGTGTTCGAGCTGCGCCTGCCCGCCGGCGCCAACGTCACGCTCGTGGTGCGCGACGGCAAGGGCTTCGTGCCGGAGGGGCGGACCGTGCTCCGGCGAGGCGACCAGCTGCTCGTCGTCAGCGCCGCCGAGGTGCGCCGCAAGGCCGAGCAGCGGATCCGCGACGTCGACGAGAGCGGCCGCCTGGCCGGCTGGGCCTAGGGAAGCGATTCGGGCCCCTGAGCGTTCCCCACGTAGACTTCCGCCGGCCCGACCGAGGCCGCCCCATATCTGAGGAGACATCCCCCGTGCCGACGTATGCGTATGCGTGCACCGCGTGCGGCCACGCCTTCGACGCGGTCCAGAAGTTCAGCGACTCCGCGCTGACCGAGTGCCCCGAGTGCAGCGGCCGGCTGCGCAAGGTCTACACGTCGATCGGCGTGACCTTCAAGGGCTCGGGCTTCTACCGCAACGACTCGCGCGCCGGCGCCAACGGCTCCGGCTCGAGCAAGAGCGCCGACGGGTCGAGCGCCTCGGGCGACAAGGCGTCATCGGACGCCAAGGGCTCCTCCGACTCGAAGGGCTCCTCCGACTCGAAGGGGTCCTCCGAGTCGTCGCGGCTCCTCGGGCTCGTCGGGGTCGTCGGACAAGAGCACGACCGGCTCGAAGGCCGCCTCGGGCGCCTCGACCTCCTCGGGCAAGAGCACCGCCACCAAGAGCTGACCGGTCGGGGCCGGGTCCTGTCCCCAGGGCCTGACCGCCGCGTCACGGCGTCCACAGGCGCGCCGACCCGCATACCGACCGGCCGCCGGCCCTCCTAGGGTCGTCGGCATGACGAGTACGCCACGGGCGGAGATCGGGGTCATCGGCGGTTCGGGGTTCTACGAGTTCCTCGAGGGCGCCGAGCCGGTCCACGTCGAGACGCCGTTCGGCGAGCCGAGCGACGACCTCGTGGTCGGCGAGCTGCGCGGGCGTCGGGTGGCGTTCGTCGCCCGGCACGGGAAGGGCCACCGGTTCCCGCCGCACCTGGTGCCCTACCGGGCCAACCTCTGGGCGCTGCGGTCGCTCGGGGTGCGACAGGTCCTCGCGCCGTGCGCGGTCGGGTCGCTGCGTCGCGAGCTGGGTCCGGGCACCGTCGTCGTCGTCGACCAGGTCGTCGACCGCACCTGGGGCCGGCCGCACACCGTCTACGACCAGCTCGGCGCGGTCGTCCACGTCGGGTTCGCCGACCCCTACTGCCCGCGCGGCCGGGCGGTCGCCGTGCGCGCCGCCCGCGACGGCGGCCTCACCGTCGAGGACGGCGGCACGCTGGTCGTCGTCAACGGCCCACGGTTCTCCTCCCGCGCGGAGAGCCGGTGGCACCAGCAGGCCGGCTGGTCCGTCGTCGGGATGACCGGCATGCCCGAGGCGGCGATCGCCCGCGAGCTGGCCCTGTGCTTCACCACCCTGGCCCTGGTCACCGACCTCGACGCGGGGGTCGAGGGTGAGGCGGGCGTCACCCACGAGGAGGTCCTCGAGGTCTTCGCCCAGAACATCGAGGGGCTCAAGGCGGTGCTGGCCGACGCCGTCGAGGGACTGCCGCCGGCCGAGAGCGACGCCGACGCGACGTGCGCGTGCCGTCACAGTCTCGACGGCCTCACCCTGCCGTTCCCGCTGCCGACATGACGCCGGCGGCGGTCGAGACGGAGGGCGGCTCCGGCGCGGGACCGTCCGGGGTGCGGGGTGCCGCCGAGCCGCGCGAGCCGCCGTGGGGGCGCACCCGATGGGGCCGCCCACGATGGGGGCCGGTCTCCCGGCGGCGCCGGTGGCGTCAGTCCCAGGCGGCGCGGCTGGTCGCGGTGCTCCTGCTGGCCGTGGCGGCCTGGCTCACGGTGACCGCTCTGCTTCCCAGCACCGGCGGACCCGGGGGTGGCCACGGTCGTCGTGGCCCGCGACCGGCCGCTGGGGTCGGCCTTGACCGCCGACGACCTCCGGCTGGAGCGGCGCCCCGCTGACCAGCGGCCCGTCGGGGCGTTCGACGACGTCTCCGCGGCCGTCGGCCGGGTGGTGTCGGGTCCGGTCGCGGTCGGCGAGATCCTCACCCCCACCCGGTTCCGGGGGGCTCCGCAGCTGAGCGGGATGCCACCCGGGTCGGTCGCGATGAGCCTGCCGGTCGACGACCCGGTGCTGCTGACCTCGCTCCGGCCGGCCGACACGGTGGCGGTGCTGGCGGCCGGGTCGGGCGCGCCGCTGGCCTCCGCCGCGCAGGTGCTGGCCACCGACCTGCCGGGCTCGGGCGGGCTGACGTCCGCCGCCGGACCACGCGGGCACCTCGTCGTCGCGGTCACCGCCGACGAGTCTCGGGCGCTGGCCGTGGCGATGGGGCCGAGCGGAAGTCCGGGCGGGTTCCTCGTCGCGGTGCGGTCCCGGTCGGGCTGAGCCGTGGCGCGCGTTCACCTCGGCGACACACGGCCCGGCTAGGGTCGGGGGGCCGGTTCAGGCTCTCGTATGCAGCTTCCCTCGGCTCTCAGGGGAACGGAAGGACACATCGTGCTCAAGGGATTCAGAGACTTCATCCTCCGCGGGAACGTCATCGACCTCGCGGTCGCCGTCGTCATCGGCGCCGCGTTCGCCACCATCGTCACCGCGCTGGTCGACAACATCATCAACCCCCTCATCGCGGCCGTCGCCGGCGCTCCGAACATCGCGGAGGTCGGCAACTTCTCCATCAACGGGGCCAACTTCTCCGTCGGCGCGGTGCTCCAGGCGATCCTCAACTTCCTGTTCGTCGCCGCCGCCGTCTACTTCGTGCTCGTCGTGCCGATGAACAAGCTGATGACGCTGCGCAAGCAGGGCGAGGAGCCGGCGCCCGAGGCTCCGTCCGAGGAGATCCTGCTGCTGACCCAGATCCGCGACCTGCTCGGTGGCGCCGACACCACCGTCGTCGGCCCGCCCACCGGCGGTCTCCCCACGGCCGGCGGCGTCGGCCCGAACGACCCCATCCCGCCCACCGCGACGCGCTGACCCACGGTCGGTGAGGACCCGCCGAGCGGGCGGGTCCTCACCGCGCGTCGGCCGCCACCTCTAGGGTTCCTCCATGTTCGACCACGTAGGGATCCAGGCGGCCGACGTCGACGCCGCCGTCGCGTTCTACCTCAAGGTCTTCGGTCCGATCGGGTTCCGGGAGGCCTCGCGCTTCCCGGCCGGGGAGTCGTCGGTGGTCGGCATCGCCGGCCGCAAGGGCTTCCCCGGCTTCTGGCTCAGCCCGTCGGGCGGGCCGGAGACCCGCGAGCTCCACGTCGCCTTCAACGCGCTCAGCACCGACGAGGTCGACGCGGTGCACCAGGCCGCGCTCGAGGCCGGTGCCGAGGTGCTCCACGCGCCGCGGATCTTCCCGGAGTACCACCCCGGCTACTACGCCGTCTTCGTCCGCGACCTCGACGGCCACAACGTCGAGGCGGTCCACCACATCCAGGGCGACGTCTCCGGCGCCTGACCCGAAGCCCGGCCTCAGTCCCAGTGCGGCGGGCGCTGCTCGCGCAGCCACTGCTCGTGGTGGCGGTCGTCCGGCCGCTCGCCCCACCCCGCGTCGGTGTCGTCCGTCGTCTGGGCCGGCAGGTCGGTCGCAGACGCGGGCTCGACTAGGCGCGTCAGGGGCCGCGTCAGAGGTGATCGGCGCGGCCGGTGTCGCCGTCTCGGCCGTTCCGCGCCGGAAGGCGCGTCGGCGCCGCTTACCGCTGTTGCCCCCGTCGGGGGCCGGCTCCTCGGTCCGCGCCGGGGACGCCGCGGACGGTGACTCGTCGGGCGCCGGCGGCTCGACGGGGTCCGTCACGTCCTCCGGCTCGGTGACGGTCGGCGACGCGTCCGCCTCGGCGCCGACGTCGGAGCCGTCCGGCGCGGCGCCACTCGCCGGGTCGTCCGGCGCGGGCTCCGCGGGAGCCGGGCCGTCGAGCGCGCGAGCCTCCTCGCGGACCGCCGTGACGATCCGCGCCACGTCGCGGGCGGGGTCGCGGTAGAGGTCCGTGCTCCAGACCCGCAGGTGGCGCCAGCCGCGCCGCTCCAGCTCCTCCGGCCACAGCCGGTCCCGTTCGCGGGTACCGCGCCACGTCGCGTAGCCCGGGCCGTCCCCGTCGACGGCCACCAGCCACCGGTCGGCGTGTCCGGGCACGGTCACGGCCAGGTCGACCCGGTGCGGCCCGGTACCGAGGCGTTCCTGCACGACCAGGCCCTCGCGTCGTAGCCGTCCGGCGAGCTCGGTCATCAGCGGGTCCGGGGCCACGGTCGAGTCCCCGCCGTCCCCGGCCGGGACGCCGCCGGAGGCCGCCGCCACCAGCAGGTCGCGCAGCACGACGCCCCCGTCGCGCAGCCGGCTCTCGTCCAGCTCCGTCCGGCCCGATGGCCGACACCACGGTCAGCCGGCGCCGCGCCGCGGTCAGCGCGGCCCGCAGCCGGCGGGGTGCGTCCGGCGTGGACAGGGTCGGGAACCGGTGCAGCACCCGGCCGTGGGCGGTCTTGCCGTAGCCCACGGTGACGATGACGGCGTCGCGGGTCAGCCCGCTCGCCGCGCTCATCGACACCACCGCGACCGGCGGGGTCGGCGTCCGCGTCGAGGTAGGCCAGCACCGACGACTCGGTCGATCGCGTCGAGGGCGCCACCGGCCGCCGCGAGCGCCCAGCGGACCCGGTCGGCGTGCCGCTCGGTGAGGGCCACGACGCCGAGCGACTCGTCCGGACGGGTCCGCGCGTGGTCGAGGACGAGCGCGACGACCCGGTCCACCTCGGCGTCGGTCGAGTCGATGGTCGCGTCCTCGCCGGGCTCGAGCGCGGCTCGGCCGTCGACGACCTCCAGCGCCACCTCGGCGTCCGCGGTCGCGCTGGGCGGGGCGACGAACCCGTCGGCATACTCGCGACCGGCGATGCCGAGGAGGCGAGGGTCGGCATACCCGTGCGACCACCGCAGCCGGTGGACGGGGAGGACACCCGAGAGGTCCTCGAGGAGCGACCGGGAGGTGGTCTCCTCGACGGTCGCGACTGGGCCCGGCGCTGAAGCCGGTCGGCCACGTCGACTCCGGGTCTCCGACGGCGACGACCTGGCGGGCCCGCGACAGGGCGCTCACGGCGGCGGCGGTCGTCAGCGACCCGGCGCCGGCGACGACGACGACGTCGAACCTCGCGCCGGGCGGCAGGGCCTCGCCGACCACCAGGGGGCTCATCGCCCAGCACGGTGCCGACCCGACGAGCAGGTCGGCGGCGGACTCGAAGGCCCGGTGGAGCGCCATCGGCCGGCCGCTCTTGTCGGCCTCGGCCCGCAGCATCGCCGCCGCGGTGCGGTTGGCGTCGAGGGCGGCCGCGTGCCACGCCGCCGCCTCGACCCGCGTCCGGCGGGCCGTGCCGGCGAGGTGCTCGCGGTCGGCCGACGCATACCCCTCCGCGGCGGAGCGCAGTCCGGAGCCGTCGTGCTGTCCGTAGCGCGGGTCGCTGTCGGCGACGTGGCGCGCGATGGAGACCCACCAGATGTGCTCCAGCTCGGCGGTGACCTCGTCGGCCGCGACCCCCCGAGCCGCGAAGTCGTCGACGACCTCGCCCATCCCGGCGGCCCGGAGGTCGTCGATCACCGGCACGACCGCGGGGAGCACCGCCAGCCGCTCGGGGCGCTCCGCCAGCGCGGTGATCCGGGTGCGCAGCTCCGCCACCGGTGTCGTATGCAGGTCGCCGCCGGCCGCGGTCGGCGCCAGCCGCTCGCCGAGCCAGGTGAGGTCGGCGTCGAGCGCGTCCAGCGCGTCCTGCGCCTCGTCCAGCCGGGGCGAGATCTCCGGGCGGCCGCCGGCACCCACGAGTGCGTTCCAGGCGCTGCGCTCGGCGCGCGCGCGGACCAGCTCGGCGTGCAGGTCCTCCGGGGGCCGGCCCGGACGCAGCAGCCGGGTCGCGAGCCGGCGCACCCGGGACCGGGCCCACCAGCCCAGCTCGACGCCGTGGGCCTGCCGGTACTCGCGGGTCGCCGTCGCCGCGACGTGCTCGTCGAGCTGCACGTCGAAGATCTCGGGCCGGAACACCTCGAGGGTGTCGCGCACCCCGGCCATCGTCGTCAGCGTGGTCTTCCAGTCCTGCACGGTCCGCGCCGCCGGCAGCTTCGACTCGGCGAGGATCTCGTCCAGGGTGGCCGCCCGCTCGTCCAGCCCGCCGTCGGCCAGGCGCGCCACGATCGACGAGGCGCGAGCCACGTCCGCCTCGCTGGTGATCCGGGCGCCGTACCAGGGGTCGCCGGCCTCACCGGAGGCCCACGCCCCCACCGCGACGGCCCCGGCGAGCTCGTCGGCCAGCTCGTGCAGCCGCTCCCGCGAGAGCCGGGCGAGCGCCGCTCCGCGGATCCGCACGCGCGACGCCGGGGCGGGCTGCCGGGAGCCCAGCTCGCTGATGGCGCACTGGGCGTCGTGCACGCTGACGCCCCACGGCGCCCGCACCTCGTGGAGGGCGGCGACGTGGTCGCGCAGGGCGTCGCGCTGGCTGCGCAACCGGTTCTCGAGCTTGCTGCCCTCGACCGGCAGCCGGTCGGCCCAGGACTCGTCGACACCCGGGGAGCCGATGAACCCGACGACCTCGGCCAGCGTGCCGCGGTGGTCGAACAGCGAACGTCCCGTGCGCGCGACCAGTGAGCCGAGCCCGACGGACTCCAGCCGCCGCTGCACGTCCTCCAGCTCGGAGCGCTGCTGGGCTACGAGGAGCACCGAGTTCCGCTGGCCGGCCAGGGCGGCCACCAGGTTGGCGATGGTCTGCGTCGTGCCGGTCCCCGGAGCGGCGTGCACGACGACGTCCTCCCCGCGGAGCACCGCGTCGACCACACCGCCCTGGGCGGCGTCGGCGTCGAGGACCAGCCGTTCCCCGGCCGGGTCCGGGTCGGGGTCCAGGTCCGCAGCCGGCTCGACCGGTATGCCGCCAGCCGGGCTCCGTGGGACGACCGGCGGCCAGCGCCCCGATGACCGCGTGCCCGGCGAGGCGCTCGACGGAGGCCGGGGCGGCCAGCTCGGCCAGGTCGCCGACCATCGCGAGCTTGCCGTACGGGAAGGTGCCGAGCAGCAGCCGCGGCGTGACGGTGAACCCGGGCAGCCCCTGGCAGAGGCGGCCCAGGGCGGCATACACCGGGTAGGGGTCGAAGCCGCTGGAGAGCGTGGCCATCTCCGCGAGGGAGGCGGTGTCGAGGTCGAGGCCCGGCCGTGGACCGGAGGTACTGCTCGAGCACCGGGTTGACCTCGACCTCGTCACCGAGGACGACGTCGAAGTCGCTCGGCGACCGGCGTCGGTCGGCCGCAGCGCGCACGACCGCAGGAGGACCGGCGCGTGGGGGGCGGTCGGCGCCCCCGGGTGCTCCCACGTCGCCATGCCGGCGGCGAGGAACGACGTCTCGAGGCCCCGCGTCGCCGACAGCGACACGGCTCGACCGCGGATCTCGGCGGCGCGCGCCCGAGCATCGGCGAAGGCCGCCCGCTCGCGGACGAGGTCCGACAGCCGGGTCGGGCGCCCCGCCAGGAGCATCGACACCCCGCCCGGGTGGGCGGTGGTGAGGTCGATGATCGCGTGCGGCTGCTCGACGTACCAGAGCAGCGTGTTCGGGCCGCCGAGGCTCGACAGCTGCCGCCGCCACCCCGCGAGCGCCGAGGTCACCTGCTCGGCCCGCTCGGGCGTGCGCGTCGCGTCGCTCTCGAACGGGCCAGGACTCACCCGCAGAGGCTAACCAACGAGCGCGGCGCGTCCCGGCTTCCGGTCCGGCAGGGCGAGCCGGAAGATCTTGCCCCACGTCGAGCCGACCTGCTTCCACAGCGGCCCGGTCGTGTAGGGCAGGCCGTAGCGCTCGCAGATCTCGCGCACCTGGGGCGCGACCTCGGCATACCGGTTCGACGGGAGGTCGGGGAAGAGGTGGTGCTCGATCTGGTGCGACAGGTTGCCGGTCATGAGGTGCATGGCCTTGCTGCCGGAGATGTTGGCCGAGCCGATCATCTGGCGGACGTACCAGTCACCGCGGGTCTCGCCCTCGATCATCTCCTCGGTGAAGGTGTCGGTCCCGTCGGGGAAGTGGCCGCAGAAGATCACGGCGTGGGCCCAGACGTTGCGGATCGCGTTGGCGGTGAGGGTGCCGAGCAGGGCCGGCACGAACGAGCCGGTGAGCGCGGCGACGGCCGGCGTGGCGACGTAGTCCTTGGCGAACTGGGTCGCGACCTTCTTGCCCATGGCCTTGAGGTCGCGGCGCAGGTCGGTCTTGGACTTCTTGCCCTCGGCGACGTCCTGCAGCTCGAGGTCGTAGACCGCGATGCCCCACTCGAAGACCGGCGCCAGCAGCGCGTTGTAGAGCGGGTTGCCGAGGTTCCACGGCTTCCACTCCTGCTTGGGGTCCATCCGCAGGATGTTGTAGCCCACGTCGCGGTCCTTGCCGACGACGTTGGTCCACGTGTGGTGCAGGTCGTTGTGGGTGTGCTTCCACGACGCGGCGGGCGTGACGAAGTCCCACTCCCACGTCGTCGAGTGGATGTCGGGGTCGCGCATCCAGTCCCACTGGCCGTGGAGGACGTTGTGGCCGATCTCCATGTTCTCGAGGATCTTGGCGGCGCTCGAGCATGGCGACGCCGGCGACCCACGCGGGCGGCAGGCTGGCGAACACCAGGCACGCCCGGCCGCCGATCTCCAGGCTGCGCTGGGCCCGGATCACCCGCCGGATGTATGCGGCGTCGCTGGCGCCGCGCTCGGCGAGGACCGCGTCGCGGATGGCGTCGAGCTCGCGGCCGAGCTCGGCGACGTCCTCGTCGGTGAGGTGGGCGGCGGCGTCCGGCCGGACGGTCGGGTGGCCCTCCGCCGCCAGGAGCGGGCGGCGGCGGGACTGGCGTACCGCCGGGGCGTCGGTGGTGTCGGGCGCGAGGCGGGTCAGGGTGGTCATGGGGAGAGCGGTCATGGGTGGTGCTCCTCAGATCTCGAGGTGGACGGGGCCCGCCGCAGCGGAGATGCAGGTCTGGATCGAGCTGTCCTTCGTCCCCGTGCACCTCGCCGGTGCGCAGGTCGCGGACCTGGCCGGCGAGCAGGGGGATGAGGCAGCTCTGGCAGATGCCCATGCGGCAGCCGCTGGGCATGACGACGCCGGCGTCCTCGCCGGCCTCGAGGATGGGGGTGGAGCCGTCGACCTCGACCTCGCGGTCGGAGGTCTCGAAGGTGACCAGGCCGCCCTCGCCGCCGGCCCCGTCGAGGAGCACGGGGGCGAACCGCTCGACGCTCAGCTGGTCGGGCACGTTGGCGGTGTGCCAGAGCTCGGTGGCGGCGTCGAGCATCTCGGGCGGCCCGCAGACGTAGGCGGCGCGGGTGCGCCAGTCGGGGACGACGGTGTCGAGGTCCTGGGTACGGGTGAGGTCGATGCGGCCCTGCTCGCTGGTGACCCAGTGGACGACCCGCAGGCCCGGGTGCTCGGCGCTGAGGGCGGCCAGCTCCGCCCGGAACAGCGCGTCGTCCAGCGTCCGCGACGAGTGCACGAGCACGAGGTCGGCGTCCTGGCGGCGGCCGACCAGGGTGCGCACCATCGACATCACCGGGGTGAGGCCGCTGCCGGCGGTGAGCATGAGCAGCGGCCGCGGGTGCTCGGGGAGCACGAAGTCGCCCTGCGGCGGGGCGAGGAACAGGACGTGGCCCGGCCGGGTGCGCCGGACCAGGGCCTCGGACACCTTGCCGTTGGCGGTCACGGTGATCGCCGGGTCGCCGCCCGACGGGGCGCTGAGCGAGTAGGACCGCCAGTGGCGCACGCCGTCGATCTCGACGCCGATCCGCGCGTACTGGCCGGCCTCGTGCGCGCGCCAGCCACGGCCGGGGCGGAAGTGGATGGTCGCCGAGTCGGGGGTCTCGGGGACGACGGCGGTGACCACGCCGCGCAGCTGTCGCGCGGAGCTCAGCGGGTTCACCAGCCAGAGGAAGTCCTCCGGGGCGCGCGGCGTCGTGAAGACCGACGCGACGCGGCTCAGGGGACGGATCTTGCTCACCTACTCAGGGTCCCCCGGAACGGGCCCCGAGCGCTTCAACCCACGCATACGATGTGACGAACGAAACTATCCCGCCGTGACAGATGCTGGGGCTTTGCTGTGACGAATACTCCGCCAGACCCGCCGTGGTTAGCCGTGCCAGCACAGATCAGCGAGATGCTGCGTCCTCGGCTGCCGGACGTCGTGGCCGAGGTCATCGCCGCGGTCGCGGTCGCGGTACCAGCCTACGCGCGACCGCTGGAGGGCCGCTTCGGCGACGGGGTCCGCCAGGGGGTCGAGGTCGCCCTCGGGCGGTTCCTCGAGCTGCCCGGGACCACGGAGCCCGCGCTCACCGCCGAGAGTCGCCGCGTGTACATGTCGCTGGGCCGAGGCGAGGTCCGTCAGGGTCGCACCCTCGACGGGTTGCTCTCCGCCTATCGAGCCGGAGCCCGGCGTGACCCTGCGGCGGATGTCCGGCAACGCCCTCGAGGCCGGCCTGGACACCGAGGCCCTGGTGGCCCTCGGCGAGTCGATCCTCGCCTACATCGAGGAGCTCTCGGCGGCGAGCGCGGAGGGGTTCGCGTTCGAGCAGTCGGAGCGGGCCGGCGAGATGGACCGCCGGCGGGTCGACCTGCTGGAGCTGTTGCTGCACGGGACCGCCGACGACGTCGCCGCCCAGGAGGCCTCGGCGGCCGCCGGCTGGGTGCTGCCGGCCGCCGTCGTGGCCGTGAGCATGCCGCTCGACGAGGCGTCCGGCGTCCGGTTCCAGCTCGGCTCACGCGCCCTGACCATGGCCCGGGCGACCGACGCCGTGGCGCTGGTGCCGGCGCCGCGCACCGCCCGGGAGCGCACCGAGCTCGAGCGCGCGCTGCGCGGCCGGCGGGCGGTCATCGGTCCGGCCCGCGACTGGCGGCGGGCGCCGGACTCCCTGCGCCTGGCGACCACCGCGGCGACGTCGCTGTCCCGCGGCCCCCTGCGCGGCGAGGCCGACCGCGACGCCAGGCCCGTGTGGGTGGAGGAGCACCTCGCCGACCTCGTCATCGGCGCCGAGTCGCAGGCGCTGGACGACCTCGCCGAGCTGCGGCTCGCTCCCCTCGCGGAGCTCCGGCCGGCGTCGCGGCAGAAGCTGGCGGAGACGTTGTACGCGTGGCTGCGGCACTGGGGACAGCGGGCCAAGGTGGCCGAGGACCTCAACGTGCACCCGCAGACGGTGGGCTACCGGCTGGTCCAGCTGCGCGAGCTGTTCGGTGACGCGCTCGACGACCCGCAGGTGCGGTTCGAGCTGGAGCTGGTGCTGCGCGCCGGACGCGGCTTCTGAGCCGGGCGACGGGCGACCCGGTGCGCAAGGTCTGCGCACACCGTACGGTCGGCGCGCGCACCGTCCACGGTGTGCGCCTGCGCCTCAATGTGTGCGCAGAGGCTGTGGTCGGGACCGTTGCTGGACTACCGGCTGCGGGCCGATGCCGACGATCCCGGGCCGCGGCCGGGTAGCGTCAGCCTTCCGGCGCGGCGAAGGAGGCACGGATGGACTGGGTCGCGTCGGTGATCTGGTGGCACTGCTACCCGCTGCGGTTCGTCGGCGGCGAGGACCGGGCCGACGAGCTGGCCGAGGGCCAGGTCGAGCACCGGCTCGGGCGGCTGACCGGCTGGCTGGACTACCTCATCGACCTCGGCGCCAACGGCCTCATGCTGGCCCCCGTCTTCGCCTCGACCTCCCATGGCTACGACACCCTCGACTACTTCCGGGTCGACCCGCGCCTCGGCGACCTGGACGACTTCGACGCCCTGGTCGCGCGCCGCGAAGGACCGCGGCATCCGGATCTGCCTGGACGGCGTCTTCAACCACGTCAGCCAGGACCACGAGATCGTCCGCAAGGCGATGGCCGCCGGCCCGGACTCCGAACCGGGCCAGTGGGTGACGTGGGACAACGGCTACACCATCGGGTTCGAGGGCAACCTCGACCTCGTCGAGCTCAACTTCGCGCACCCGCCGGTCGTCGACTACATCGTCGACGTCATGTGCTTCTGGCTGGACCGCGGCGTCGACGGGTGGCGGCTCGACGCGGCGTTCGCGGCCGGCGGTCCCGCGTGGCGGCCGATCATCGACCGGGTCAAGGCGGCCCACCCGGAGTCGTGGATCGTCGCCGAGCTCATCAACGGCGGCTACCCGGAGTTCGTGGCCGACAGCGGCGTCGACTCGGTGACGCAGTACGAGCTCTGGAAGGCGATCTGGAGCTCGCTCAACGAGCCGAACCTCCACGAGCTGGAGTGGACCCTCCAGCGGCACGCCGAGTTCTCGGCGGCGTTCCGCTCGCAGACCTTCCTCGGCAACCACGACCAGACCCGGATCGCGTCCCTGGTCAAGGACGAGCGGAACCGGCCGCTGGCCGTCGCCATCCTCATGGTGGTGCCCGGCGTCCCGACGATCTACGCCGGCGACGAGCAGGGCTTCACCGGCGAGAAGCTCGACCAGCCGCACGGCGACGACGCGGTCCGGCCACCGTTCCCCGAGACGCCGGCCGGGCTGCTGCCCTACGGAACCGAGACGTTGGCGGTCTACGAGGAGCTGGTCCGCGTACGCCGCGACCACCCGTGGCTGGTCGACGCAGGGATCACCACGGCGGACGTGACGGGCACGACGATGACCATCCACCTGCAGGCCGGTGACGAGCACCTCTCACTGGCGCTGAACGCCGGTGACGAGAAGGCCGACGTCGGCGGCGTGCCGGTCGAGGCGCACTCCTACGCGATCGGGTCCTGAGCCGACGTCTCGGCGTGCCGCCGGTGCAGCTCGCGGATCTCGTCCTCCAGCTCGAGCGCCGGACCGCCGACGATGACCCCTGGCGCAACGGCGTTGACCGGCAACGGGTTCACCGGTGACGGGTCGGTGAGTCCGAGGTCGCGCCGCCAGGCCAGCAGCTGCTCGGTCGACGCGACGTAGACGATCCGGCCGAGGCCGACCCAGGCGTGGGCGGCCGAGCACATCGCACAGTGCTCGCCGGAGGTGTAGACCGTGGCGCCCTGTCGTTCCTGCGGCGTGAGGTTCGTCGACGACCAGCGGGCCAGCTCGAACTCCGGGTGCCGCGTCTGGTCACCGCCCGCGGTGCGGTTGCGGTCCTCGGCGCGGACGGTGCCCTCGGCGTCGACCAGCACGGAGCCGAACGGCTCGTCGCCGGCCTGCAGCGCCTCGCGGGCCAGCTCGATGCAGCGGCGCAGGTGGCGGAGGTCGTCCTGGTTGAGCGCGGTCATGGCGTCTCCTTCTGGCAGATGATGGTGACCTCGTTCACGAGTTGCCTTGCTCTTGCTAGTGATTCGTCGAGCTCGTCACTCGTCGGTGCCGATGCGTCCGGTGACCGAGGCGACGCGCTCGGCGAAGTCGGCCGGGGCGCTGGGCAGCCGTCCGGCGCCGGCGATGGCGCCCTTCTCGTTGACCAGCCACCGCCGGTCGTGCCCGTGGAGGGCGTGCGCGCACAGCAGCAGCGCGCGGCTCAGGCAGAGCGCGACGTATGCGGCGTCGTCCCGGCTGGTCGCCTTGGCGGCGAGCTGGAGGAGGAAGTCGGCCTCCCAGAGGTTCTCGGCCAGGGCGGCGCGCAAGCGCGTCGGGGTAGGTCAGGGCGTCGCGGAGCTCGGTCAGCGCGCCGGTGGGGTCGGCGAGGACGACCGAGAGCGCGAGCTCGCCGACGTAGGCGAAGTCCGGGACGCCGAGCGGGTGGCCGGTCTGGGCGTTCCAGTCGTATGCGCCGCGCTGCGCTCGCGCCCACGCCTCCCGGACCCGGTCGACGTCGCGGTAGATCCAGTCGACGTGGACGTCGCCCATGACCAGCCAGCCGCCGCCGTCGACCCAGGGTCCCCAGCCGCCGCGCTCGGTGACCTCCGCGTCGGGGCCCGCGACGTCGCGGGCGAGCGCTCCGAGGGCCGCGGTGTCGAGATCGCCCTGGTAGTACAGGCCGAGGTCGACGTCCGAGTCGGCGGTGTGGTCACCGCGGGCACGGCTCCCGCCGAGGGCGACGCCGACGACACCGTCGATCGTCGTGAGGCGCTCCGCGAGCGCGGTGAGGTCGAGGCCGTCCGGGACGGCGCCGGCGGGGAGGGTCACTCGTCCTGAGGGCCGGGGTCGGGAGCCTCTTCCGGCTTGGCTGCGGGTCGGGGCTGCGGGATGCGGACGACGTTGTTCTCGAGGTCGACCTGGGTCTCGCCCTCCCCCTCGTCGCCGGGGATCTTGGCCTCGATCTGCTTGCGGTCCAGCTCCTCGCGCAGATGGCGCTGCCCCGGGTTGAAGATCTCCCCGACGCCGCTCCAGCTCATACCGCGAGGCTAGCCCGCCGCCGACCCGACGCATACCGGCCGTGTTGGGGTGCCGAGCCCCTGGGTACGTTCGAGAACATGACCACGAGAACCATCGGAGACCACCCCGTGTCGGAGATCGGGCTCGGCGCCATGCAGCTGTCGGTCGACGGGCGCCCGGACCACGAGCAGGGCGTCGCGACGATCCACGCCGCTCTGGACGCCGGCGTCACGCTCATCGACACCGCGGACGCCTACTGCCTAACGACACCGAGACCGGCCACAACGAGCGGCTCGTCGCCGAGGCGCTGCGGTCGTGGGGCGGCGACACCTCCGACGTGCTCGTGGCGACCAAGGGCGGGCACATCCGCCCCGGCGGCCGCTGGGAGGTCGACGGCTCGCCGGAGCACCTGCGGTCGGCGTGCGACGCGTCGTTGGCGGCGCTCGGGGTCGAGGCGATCGGGCTCTACCAGTTCCACCGGCCGGACCCGTCGGTGCCGTACGCCGAGTCGGTGGGCGCCCTGCGCGACCTGCTCGACGCCGGCAAGATCCGGATGGCCGGGATCTCCAACGCCAACCCGGACCAGATCCGGGAGGCGCAGGAGGTCCTCGGTGGGCGGCTGGTCAGCGTGCAGAACCAGTTCTCGCCGGCGTTCCGGTCCTCGGAGCCCGAGCTGCGGCTCTGCGACGAGCTCGGCATCGCGTTCCTGCCGTGGGGCCCGCTCGGCGGCGCCTCGCGCGCGTCCGACGTGGGCTCGACCTCCTCGGCGCTCGCCGAGATCGCCGAGGCGCACGGCGTGAGCCCGCAGCAGGTGACCCTGGCGTGGATGCTCGCGCTGTCGCCGGTCGTCGTCCCGATCCCCGGATCGTCGCGGCCGGAGACCATCCGCGACTCGGTGGCGGCGGCCGACCTCCAGCTCACCGACGACGAGGTCAAGCAGCTCTCCGACTCCTGACCGCCCAGGCTCCGATCCGCGTCAGAGTGCGTGTCAGAGTGCGTCCGGTGCTGTCGTGACGACACCTCACGCACTCTGATACGCACTCTGACGGTTGCGGCCGGACTGCCGTGCGGGCGTCGTCGGCTAGCCTTCCTCCGGCGCCCACGCGGCTCCGCCCTCGTAGCTCAGGGGATAGAGCACCGCTCTCCTAAAGCGGGTGTCGGCAGTTCGAATCTGCCCGGGGGCACCAGGTGCTGGCGACAGCCAGGGCTCAGAACGGGAGCCCGATCATCTGGCTCACCGGGTCGTACCGCCAGGTGTGAAGGCCCTGGTAGCCCGACCATCGTCGACGTGACGTAGTAGGTCGGGTTGCCGTGATACTGCGTGGCCTCGGGGTTCTTGCCGTAGAGCACGACGGAGACGCCGCCCGCGAACCGGGCGTCGGTCCGGGCGATCGCCGCGACCGCGTCCGCGGGTGAGCTGACCCACGTCTCGACCGGGAGCGTCTCGCACGGCACGGGGAACAGGCAGTTCGGCACCGAGGACTTCCAGCCGAGGTCGCCGTTGGCCTTGAGGGAGACGCCGTAGCGCGTGGTGCCGTCGACCATGAAGATGAACTCCCAGCGCGACAGGTCACCCGGGTTGGCGATCGAGGCGCCGGCGAACACCACGGTGGCACCGGGGTTGGCGGCCGTCGCATACGCCCGTGCCGTCTCCAGCTGCTGGTCGTGGGTCGCGGCGGCCGCGACCGTCGCGACCGTCGCGGCCGTGGGCGCCGCCGTGGCGCTGCCGGCGCTCAGCCCGACCATGGCGAGGGCGACAACCCCCACCGCACCAACGGCGGCCAGACGGGTCCCGGACCTGGGCTTCGGCTTCATCCAACGCATGTCTTCTCCTGGTTCAGGCTCGGCGAGCCACGATGTGAGTCCCTGTCGACTGGCGGCGAGCGACGACCGTCGCAGCCGTGCCACGGGAGCGGTCCGACCCCCGAGCCGGCCGAAGGGCCGCACGTACGTGGGTGGACGCATCCCGGACGAGAGGGTGTCCTGATGACGGGAAAAGGCTATTTGCCGGGAAAGCGCGCATTAGTCGACTTCTGGGGGAGGCGCCGGTCGAAACCCGGGTCCACCGACCGAGCCCCCGGGCGTCCACCGTCCGGACGACGGGGGTGGGTCGCCGGCCGACGACCGGCACCCTGAGCGCTCAGGCCAGCAGGTCGCGCACCGTACGCGGTTGACGGTCCAGTAGGCCGGCTCAGCAGCGGGTCGACACCGGCGAAGAAGCCCTGTTGCGCCGCCTGGTAGATGCCGAGGGTGAACCGGGCTCGCCCTTCGTCCTCACCGGCGTTCAGCCGCGCGGCCAGCCACTCCTCCTCGCCGACGACGGTGAACGACACCGGACGACCGGTCACCTCCGACGCCAGCGCCGCCGCCTCTTCGAACGTCGGCGCCTCCATCGCCGTGATCGTCGTCGGACCGTCGTAGGCACCGTCCGACAGGAGCACCAACGCCGCCGCCTCGGCCGCGTCCTCGCGAGCGGTCCACGACACCGGACCGTCGCTGGGGACGGCGACGACGCCGGTCTCCCGCCACGGGCCCATCAGCCAGGGCAGGCTGTGCGCGTAGAAGCCGTTGCGCAGCGCCGTCCACGGGACGCCCGACTCGGCCAGCAGCTGTTCGGTCGCCGCGTGGACGCGGGCCGGGACGAACGGGCTGTCGAGGGCCGCGCCCTGGTGGCTGGTGTAGAGGATGCGGCCCACGCCGGCCTCGGCGGCAGCGGCGATCGCGGCCCGGTGCAGGCCGACCGTGTCCCCGCCGGGGTCGTTGGACGACACCAGGAGCAGCTGGTCCGCCCCCGCGAAGGCCGCCGGCAGCGACGACGGGTCGGCGTAGTCGCCGCGGCGCACCTCGACCCCGCGCGCGGCGAACCGCTCCGCCGCGCTCACGTCCCGCACGGTCACCGCGACCTCGGCCGCCGGCACTCGCTCGAGAAGGTGGTCGACGGTCGCGCCGTTCAGCGCGCCGGTGGCTCCGGTGATGACGTACATGAATGACTCCCGTGCTATCAGCGATAAGGCGGTGACGGTAACACCGGAATCACAGCGATAGCAACCGACGCGCTATCATCGGAATCATGACCGCCGACGCGAGCCCGGCTCCCCGCGACTCCGTCCGTACGCGGCTGGTCGACGTCGCCACCCAGCTCCTGACCGAGGGTGGCCCCGCCGCGGTCACCACCCGCTCGGTGGCGCTCGCCGCCGGCGTGCAGGCGCCGGCCATCTACCGGCTCTTCGGCGACAAGAACGGCCTGCTCGAGGCGGTCGCGGAGCACGGCTTCGCCACCTACCTGCAGCAGAAGCCCCCGGTCGACCCGCACGACGACCCGGTCGAGGACCTCCGGGCCGGCTGGGACCTCCACGTCGGCTTCGGCCTGGCGAACCCCGCCGTGTTCCGGCTGATGCACACGTCGATCCCGACGCCGGAGGGGCGGCGGATCGCCGCCTCCGGTGCGGACATCCTGGCCCAGCGGGTACGCCGCATCGCGCAGGCCGGGCGGCTCCGGGTGGCCGAGCCGCGCGCCGTCGAGCTGATCCACGCCGCCGGGACCGGCGTCGTGCTGACCCTCATCGACCGGCCCGCCGACGGAGCGCGACACGGCGCTCGCCGACCTGGCGTGGGAGTCGGTCAGCGCGGCGATCCTCACCGACCGGCGGGACGCCGCGCCGGCGGGCACCGTGGCCGCCGCGATCTCCCTGGCGGCCGCGCTGCCGACGCTCGAGCAGCTCACCGACAACGAGCGGGCCCTGCTCGGCGAGTGGCTCCAGCGCATCGCCGACCCGAGCCCCGAGGCGCCCTAGTCGAAGGGGTCGGACTCCCGGTCGACGTGGAACTTCGACACCTGCATGTCCACCATCTCGACGTCGACCTCCGGCGGGTCGGCCACCGCCCGGAACGCCGCGAGCGCGTCCTCGCTCTCCCACCGCTCGTAGTTGTTGACCCGCCGCGGGTCGACCGGGTCCGCGGTGATCGCCACGTCGAGGCAGCCGGGCGCCGCCCGCGCCCGTCGCACCAGGTCGGCGAAGGCCGCGACGTACGCGTCCCGCTGCTCGGCCTCGACGTGGTAGTGACCGGCGATGATCAGCATCTCTCCACGCTAGCCAGCCGACGGTCCGACCCACCACCGCTACGCACTGGTGAGGATCACCAGCTCCTGGGTGGCGCGGGTCATCGCGACGTAGCGGTCGACCGCGCCCTGGGTGCCCGTGCCGAAGGTCTCCGGGTCGACGAGGACGACGAGGTCGAACTCCAGCCCCTTCGCCAGCTCGGGAGCCAGGGACAGGACGCGCGGGGTCGCCGCGAACGTCGGGTCGCCGATGACGCACGCGACCCCGGTCGGGTGCGTCGCCAGCCACCCGTCGACGATCGCGTCGCGCTCGGCGACGGACCCGTGGACCACCGGCACCCCGGTACTCCGGATCGACGTCGGCACGTTGGCGTCCGGCAGCACCGCACGGATCACCGGCTCCGCCTCGGCCATGACCTCCACGGGCGTGCGGTAGTTGATGGTCAGCGACGACACGGTGACCCGGTCGAGGCCGATCGCGCTCCAGCCGTTCCGCCCACGACTCGGTGAACCCGTGCCGCGCCTGCGCCCGGTCGCCGACGACGGTGAGGCTGCGGGACGGACACCGCAGCAGCAGCATCTGCCACTCGGCGTCGGTCAGCTCCTGCGCCTCGTCGACGACGATGTGCGCGAACGGACCGGCCAGCAGGTCGGGGTCGGCGTCCGGCACGGCGCTGCCGTCGGCCAGCGCGCCCTGGAGGTCGGCGCCCCGCAGCATCGACATGAGGTGCATCTCCGAGTCGTCGGCGGCGATGAGGTGGTCGACGACGTTCGCCATCTCCTCGCGCTCGGCGGCGAGCACCGCGTCCCGCCGCCGCTTGCGCCGCGACGCCTCCGGGTCGCCGAGGCGCTGCCGGGCCGCGTCGAGCAGCGGCAGGTCGCTGACCGTCCAGGCGTGAGCATCGTTGCGCTGCAACGCCTTCACCTGGTCCGGCTCCAGCCAGGGAGCGCAGCGGCGCAGGTATGCCGGTACCGACCAGAGGTCGCCCACCAGGTCCGTCGCCTCGACCACCGGCCACGCCCGGGCCAGTGCGGCGCGCAGCTCGGCGTTCGTCGTCAGGGCGCGGCGCAGGGCCTCGGGTGGGACCTCCTCGTCCTCGTTCTTGTCGACGAGGATCGTCACGAGGTCGTCCATGACCTGGTCCCGCGCCTCGTTGTGCGGCGTGCCCGAGGCCGAGGCGAAGGCGTCGGCCCAGTCGGCGGCGCTCAGCCAGAAGTCGCCGAAGGTCGTCTCGACCTCCATCCCCTGGGTCGGCGGCTCCTCGTAGAGCCGCACCGCCGGCTCGACGGCCTCGACCATCCGGGCCGACGCCTTGAGCCGCGCGACCTCCGGGTCGACCTCTTCCGCGGCGGCGGCACCCTCGGGCACCAGGTCCCGCACCGTGCACGTCTGCACGCCCTCCTCGCCCAGGCTCGGCAGCACGTCCGCGACGTAGTTGAGGTACGGCCGGTGCGGGCCGACGACGAGCACCCCGCCGCGCCGGTGGCCGAGGCGAGGGTCGGCATACAGCAGGTATGCGGTGCGGTGCAGGGCGACGACGGTCTTTCCCGTCCCGGGGCCGCCGTCGACGACGAGCGCGCCGCGCGAGCCGGCCCGGATGATCGCGTCCTGGTCGGCCTGGATCGTGCCCAGCACGTCGCGCATCTGCCCGGACCGGGCACTGCCCAGGCTGGCGATGAACGCCGACTCGTCGTCGAGCGCCGCGTGGCCGTCGACCCCGTCCGCCGTGAACACCTCGTCCCAGTAGTCACCGATGCGGCCGAGGGTCCAGCGGTAGCGACGGCGGCTCACCACGCCCATGGGGTTGGCGTGGGTGGCCGCGAAGAACGGCTCGGCGGCGGGCGAGCGCCAGTCGACGAGCAGCTGCCGACCCGTGCTGTCGGTGAGGCCGAGGCGCCCGACGTAGAGCGGCTCGGCGGAGTCGGCGAGGACCACCCGCCCGAGGCAGAGGTCGAGCCCGTAGCGGCTCAGGGCGCGCAGCCGCGCGGTGAGCCGGTGGATCTCGAGGTCCCGCTCGAGCGCCTGCTGGCCGTAGCCGCCGCGGGCCAGCCGCTCCTCCTCCAGGCGGTGCGTGAGATGGGCGACCGAGTCGGCGAGGGACGCGGTCATGGCGGCGAAGTGCCGTTCGTCGTCGGCGATGAGGGCGGGGTCGTCCTTGGCGGACAGGTGGTCGGGGAGGGCGAACGCGCTGGTGGTCACGGGGGTCAACGGGTGTGCTCCGATCTGAGGTGAAAGGCCTCGGCCGGCGATTCTGGGTCACCACCGGGGTCTTGCCGCAAGACCCCCAGTGCGCTATACGTTGAGAACGGAGGGAGAGTCACTCCGTACCATCGGCGGCATGCCGGGTTACGTGCTGGACCACCACCTCCACGGCGAGGGTGCTCGTCTCGCGTTGATGTCGCGTCTCCTCGACCCGATGCACCGCCGCTACATCGAGGCGCTGGGCATCGGGGCGGGCGCCCGGACGCTGGAGGTCGGCTTCGGCAACGGCTCGGTGTCGGCCTGGCTGGCCGAGCTCGTGGGGCCGACGGGCCAGGCGGTCGCGGTCGACATCGACCTCTCGCTCGTCGACCAGGCGGCCGCGCCGGCCAACCTCGACTACCTCCAGGCGGACATCGTCGCCGGCCCGGTCGACCCCGGCACGTTCGACCTGGTGACGGCCCGCGCCGTCCTCCACCACGTCACCGACGTCGACGCCGCCATGCGGAACCTCGTCGCCAGCCTGGCGCCGGGCGGCGCCATCCTGCTCATCGAGCCCGACTTCCTGCCGGTCACCATCGCCGAGCCGGCCGAGGTGCACCGCTTCTGGCAGGGCTGGCTCCAGTGGTCGCGGGAGCAGGGGATCGACTACCACCTCGGCCGCTCACTGGCCCGACGTCTCGCGGCCCTCGACATCCACGACATCGCCGGGACCGCGGAAACCGCTGTCTACCAAGGTGGTTCACCGTGGGCGACCTACTGGGTGGACACCGTCGACGAGCTGCGGTCCGGTCTGATCGAGTCCGGCGCGCTGGACGACGCGACCATCGACCAGTTCCTCACGCAGTGCGCCGACCCGACGTGGTGGACGCAGACCATCGCGTTCACCGCCGTCCACGGCCGGTCGGCTACTCCAGCGAGCTGAGGTCGTCCGGCACGTCGACGGCGTGCTTCTTCAGCGCCGCGAAGGGCACGATCGCCAGCACCGCCTCGTTGGTCGCGGCCATCACCACGGGAGCGGCGACCCCCTCGTTGTAGGCCCGCGCCCAGTTCGGCGCGGTGACGCACCACCGGTCGCCGGGCTTCAGCCCGGGGAACCGGTACTCGGGCATCGGCGTCGACAGGTCGTTGCCGATGCGGCGTTGCTGCTCGAGGAACTCCGCCGTGACCACGGCGCAGATGGTGTGGCTGCCGATGTCACTCGCGCCGGTGCTGCAGCACCCGTCGCGGAAGAACCCGGTCATCGGGTCGGTGCCGCACGGTTCCAGCTCGCCGCCCAGGACGTTGCGCTCCGTCACGGCACCAAGCATGGCGGGGTCCCTTGGTCGCTGGGACCTCCGGTGCTAAAGTGCAACCGTAGAGTTGCACTAACGAGATGAGGACACACCATGACCAGCACCAGCTTCACCACGACGCTTCGCCGTCGACCGCTCCCCGCAGCAGGTCTACGACGCCGTCAACGACGTCCGCGCCTGGTGGTCGGCGGAGATCGACGGCCCGACCGACGTCGAGGGCGAGGCCTTCACGTTCCGGGTCAAGGACCTCCACCGTTCGCTCATCCGCGTCACCGAGCTCGTGCCCGGCGGCGGGTGGTGTGGACGGTGCTCGAGAACTACATGAGCTTCGTCGAGGACCAGACCGAGTGGGTCGACACCCAGATCCGCTTCGACCTCACTGAGCGGGACGGCGGCACCGAGGTGACGTTCACCCACGTCGGCCTCCTCGCCGACCACGAGTGCTACGACGTCTGCTCGAAGGCCTGGACCTACTACCTGACCGAGAGCCTGCCCAACCTCGTCACCACCGGTGCGGGGCGGCCGGAGGGCGAGCCCGAGGACGCGCTGCGCGGTCCCGAGCCCAGCAGCATCCGGGGCTAGGAGCCGCTTCGGTCATGCCGCCACCCGCGGCGTGCACCGGAGCTCGACGATGCCGGAGCCGAAGATCCGGGTGTCGACGCGGTCCAGCTCCACCCGGCTGCTGCCCGGCGGCACGACCGGCACGCCGCCGCCGAGCAGCACCGGGTTGACCGCGAACCGGTACTCGTCGACCAGCCCGTGCGCGCTCAGCGTGCCCGCGAGCGTGGCGCTGCCCATGAGGACGGCCACCCCGTCGCCGCGCCGCAGCTCGGCGACGGTGGCCACCGGGTCGCTGTCGACCCGCGCGTTGGGCCAGACGGTGGAGCGTTCGGTATGCGAGAAGCCCACCTTGGGCAGGGCGTTCATCCGCTCGGCGACCGGCCCCTCGGCGTACGGCCAGTACTGCTCCATGCCGGCGAAGGTCACACCGCCGAACAGCAGGGTGTCGGCCTCGTCGAGCAGCTCGACGGAGTAGTCCAGCCACTCCTCGTCGGCCCGGAACCAGTCGATCGTCTCGAACCCCTCGCCCGGAGCGGCCGAGTAGCCGTCGAGCGAGCTCATCACGGACCAGATCACGCGTCGCATCTCCGGCCTCCCTTCAGGCGCTCTGGCGGGTCTGGGCCCACGCGTCGTGGGCGGAGCGCACCGAGGTCCACAGCTCGGCCAGGGCGGTGCGCGGGACGTCGTCGAACCTCAGGTCGAACTCCCCCTCGAGCACGTCGAGCCACTCGTGGAGGCTCTCGCAGGTCCGCGTCGTCTCGACCTCGCCGTCGCGCTGCGTGAGGACGCACCCGCGGACGAGCGTCGTGCCGGTCGCGTGCCGCCGCTGGGCGGTGACCGTCTTGGCGAACCCGGACTCGGGTGACGTCGCGTTGAACTGGTGCCGCGCCGCGAAGACGTCCATCGACACCGGCGCGTCGACCAGGCTCACGCCGCTGAACGAGCCGGACGGGTCGTGGGTCAGGTGCCAGTCACCGAGGCCGTCCGCGGCCACCGCGGCCATCCCGAACCGCATCGGCCCCTGGGCGACCACGCCGTCCTGCAGGGGCATGGGGTCGTACAACGCGTCGCCGAGACCGGCGTCGACCCACCAGCGGCCGCCGGGGTTGGCGTCCGAGGCGAGCCCGTCGACGACGAGCGCGGCGTGGTTGCGCAGGGTCGACTCGGCCGGCCCACTGGCCTCGTGCACGCCGGCGACGTGGACCGAGACCTGGTAGCCCAGCGCCGTCAGCAGCGTCGCGAAGGCGCCGTTGAGCTGGTAGCAGTAGCCGCCCCGGCGGGTGGTCGCCACGCGCCGGGTGGACTCGGCGGCGTCGATGCCCCAGCCCTGGGCCAGGTGGATCCAGAACGTCTCGTAGGGAACTCGCTCGACGTGCGCCCGGTGCAGCCGAGCCAGCGCGTCGACCGACGGGGCCTCGGCCGCGACGCCGAGACGGTCCAGGTATGCGGCGGTGATGGTGTCGATGTGGTCCATGTCGTCCTCCTCAGGGGTTCTCGCCTGTGACGACTCTCGCGCAGCGGTGGTCCGCCGACCAGGTCCACTCCCGCTCCGGTTGAGCGGACCACTTCGACGTCCTACTTTCGGGCTACGCCGGTCGCAGCACCGGCCCGACCCGCCGCAGGGCGTCGACGATGGCGCTCTCCCGCACGTTGCCGAACCCGAGCACCAGCTCGGCCGGCTCCGGCCCGTGGTCGCTGCGGTAGCGGCTCATGCCGTACACCGCCACGGACTTCGCCGCGCACCCCGCGACCGCGGCCTGCTCGGTGACGCCGTCGGGGAGCCGGAGCACGGCGTGGCACCCGGCGGCCAGCCCCGTCACCGCGACGCCCGGCGCATACCGGGCGACCGCCTCGACCAGCGCCTCCCGCCGGCTCTTGTAGACGCCCCGCATCTGCCGCAGGTGCCGGTCGTAGCGCCCGGACTCGACGAGGGCGGCGAGCGCCAGCTGGTCCAGCCCCGGGGCGCCGCGGCCGAGCAGCTGCTTCTCCACCCCGACCGCCGTGCGCAGCCGCGGCGGGCAGACCAGCCAGCCCATCCGCAGCGTCGGCGACAGCGTCTTGCTCGTCGAGCCCATCGTCACCACCCGGTCCGGGGCCAGGCCCTGGACCGCGCCGACCGGCTGCCGGTCGTAGCGGAACTCGGCGTCGTAGTCGTCCTCGATGACGAAACCGTCCACGGCGCGCGCCCATTCGACCAGCTCGTGCCGCCGCTCGGCCGCCAGCACCACCCCGGTCGGCGCCTGGTGGGCCGGGGTCACCACCACCACGCGCGCCGGCGTACGGGCGAGGGCCGCCACGTCGAGACCGAGCGCGTCGACGGGCACCGGCACCACCCGCATACCGGACCGGCGGCCGATGGCCGGATGGTCGACCGGGCCCGGGTCCTCGACCGCGAGCGTCGTCACCCCCTCTGACAGCAGCGCCCGCAGCACGAGGTTGAGGCCGTAGCGGAAGCCGGCGCAGACGAACACCGCGTCCGGGTCGGCGACGGCGCCACGCACCCGTCGCAGGTATGCGGCGAGCACCGCCCGCAGCTGGTCGGCCCCGGCGCCGTGCTCGTCACCGAGGTCCTCGGCGGTCGCGGTCCGGCCCGCCACGCCCATCGCCCAGAGCCAGTCGCGCATCGGGAAGCTGCGCAGGTCGGGGACGCCGTACTCGAAGTCGACGTCGAAGCGCGGTGGCGTGGGCCGCGACGGCTCGACGGCCGGAGCCGCTCCCCCGCTCGACGCCACCACCGTCCCGGAGCCCTGGGCCGAGCGGAGGTAGCCCTCCGACTCCAGCTGGGCGTAGGTGTCGACGACGACGCCGCGGGACACCCCGAGCTGCGTCAGCGAGCGCGCGCGAGGCGGGCAGCCGCTCCCCGAGCTGGAGCCGTCCGGACCGGATGGCGTCGCGCAGCCGCTCCTGCAGCTGGTGGGCGAGCGGGGTGCCGGCACCACGGTCCAGCGCCAGCAACAGCTCCGGCCCGTTCCGCGTCCAGTCGACCCCCATCCCCCGAACGGTAGCCGCGCGGGTCAGGGGCGGGTCGTGGGGACGTCGGAACCGCTGGGTTGCGGATGATGACGCTTATCTCGGCGTCGTGTCGCCCAGCCGAAGCGACCGGACCACCGGGAGATGCCGACATCGCATCAACCGCCGTGGCTCATGTCGCGGTTCATGTCGCGCCTGGTGTCGTGATCACAGCACTCGGCGCGACATGACGTGCGACATGACGGCGACATGACGCGGGACGCGGGCCGGCGCGACGCATACCGTCCGGCGCTGGGGCGCCGTCGGTGGAGGCGGCAGGATGAGGGCATGACCTCCTCCTTCGCGGTCGACAGCAGTGGTGAGCCGCTGCTGTCGACGAGCGGGTTCCGGGTGCTCGACGACGACGATGACGACCCGGTGCTGCTGCGCGAGGACGGGTCGGCGGTCGACACCTGGCGGCAGGGCTATCCCTACGCGGAACGGATGGACCGCGCAGGACTACGAGCGCGAGAAGCGGCTGCTCCAGATCGAGATGCTCAAGCTGCAGTACTGGGCGAAGCGGAACGGGCAGCGGCTGGTCGTGGTCTTCGAGGGCCGCGACGCGGCCGGCAAGGGCGGCACCATCAAGCGGTTCATGGAGCACCTGAACCCCCGCGGCGCCCGCATCGTCGCGCTGGAGAAGCCGACCGCGCGCGAGAGCAGCCAGTGGTACTTCCAGCGCTACGTCGCCCACCTGCCGTCGGCCGGCGAGATCGTGCTGTTCGACCGGTCCTGGTACAACCGGGCGGTCGTCGAGCGGGTCATGGGGTTCTGCACCGACGACGAGTACCGCGAGTTCCTGCGCCAGGCGCCGAGGTTCGAGGAGATGCTCACGCGGTCGGGGATCCACCTGGTCAAGCTGTGGTTCTCGGTCTCGCGCTCGGAGCAGCACACCCGGTTCCTCATCCGGCAGATCGACCCGGTCCGGCAGTGGAAGCTCTCGCCCACCGACCTCGCGTCGCTCGACCGCTGGGGCGACTACACGGAGGCCAAGGAGGCGATGTTCTTCTACACCGACACCGAGCACGCCCCGTGGACCGTCGTGAAGAGCAACGACAAGAAGCGGGCCCGGCTCGCGGCGATGCGCCACGTCCTCAACCTCTACGACTACGAGGAGAAGGACACCGAGCTCGTCGGCGAACCGGACCCGCTCATCCTCGGTCCCGCGTCGCTGATCTTCGAGCAGGGCGAGGCGGTCGGTCGCCAGTTCCCGCCGCTCTGACCTCGGCCGGTCGCGTCGCGGTCGGTATGCGTCGCGCCGGCCTCGGCCGGTGACGCCGAGATGGCGCCGATGAGCCGGACGAGCTCGGCCCGGAAGGCGACCGCGTCGTGCAGGTGGTCGGCCACGAGGATGTCGGCGATGTCGGCGGTGCGGATCTGGTCGAGGACCTCGCGGCCGCTCGGCGTCAGCGTGACGACGAGGCGGCGCCGGTCGACGGTGTCGCGCCGCCGCTCCACGTGCCCCGTGCGCTGCAGCCGGTCGAGCACCCGGCTCATCGTCTGCTCCTCCACGCGGCTGGCGGCCGCCGCCTGACGCTGGGTGAGCGGCCCCTCGTCGAGCGCGTCGAGGGCCAGGAGGCCGGCGTGGGTGAGGCCGCGCTCGGCGAGCCAGCTGTTCCACTCGTGCTCGACCAGCCGGGCGGCCGTCGACAGCAGGCGGCCGAGCGACCAGCTCTCGGGGCCGTTCTCGGAGTCACCGGGTGGCACGAGGCGACCTTAGCGGCCTATATTACTCAGCATGCTCAGTATTGTGGCGACGAACCCGAGGGCCCGGTGGTGGGGCCTCGTCGTCATCAGCCTGGGTGTCTCTCTCATCATCGTCGACTCCACCATCGTCAACGTCGCCGTGCCGTCGATCATCGACGACATCGGGATGACGTCGACACAGGCGCAGTGGGTCCAGGAGATCTACACGCTGGTCTTCGCCGCGCTGCTGCTGGTGTTCGGGCGACTCGCCGACAGCTTCGGGCGGCGGCGGCTGTTCGCCATCGGCGCGGCGATCTTCGGCGTCTCGAGCGTGCTGGCCGCCGTGGCGCAGAGCGGTGGTGCGCTGATCGCTGCCCGGGCGCTCCAGGGCATCGGCGGCGCGATGATGCTGCCGACCTCGCTGTCCCTGCTCAACGCGACGTTCCGCGGCCGGGAGCGGGGCATCGCCTTCGGCATCTGGGGCGCGACCATCGGCGGCACGGCCGCCCTCGGCCCGCTGCTGGGCGGCTGGCTGACGACGAGCTTCTCGTGGCGCTGGGCGTTCGGCATCAACATCCCGCTGTGCCTCGTCGTCATCGTCGGGCTGAGCCTGCTCGTCGCCGAGTCCAAGGACCCGTCCGCTCGCGGCCGCATCGACGTGGTCGGGGCCCTGCTGTCGGCGGTCGGCTTCGGCGGCGTGGTGTTCGGGCTCATCGAGGGCCGCACCTACGGCTGGCTCACCAGCCTGACGCCGCTGACCATCGGCTCCTGGTCGTGGCCGTGGACCCTCTCCCCCGTGCCGGTGGCCGTCGTCGTCGGGGCCGCCGCGCTGACGGTCTTCGTGCTGCTGGAGCGGCGCAAGCAGCGCCGCGGAGAGACGGGGATGCTCGACCTCGCGCTGTTCGCGATCCCCTCGTTCCGCAACGGCAACATCGCCGCGGCGATCGTCAGCCTCGGCGAGTTCGGCATCATCTTCGCCCTGCCGCTGTGGCTCCAGAACGTCGTCGGCTACTCAGCGTTCGAGACCGGCCTGATCCTGCTCGGCCTCGCCGGCGGCAGCTTCCTGGCCAGCGGCCTGGGCGCGGTGATCGGGCGGACGCGCAGCCCGCTGTTCATCGTCCGGCTCGGGATCCTGTTGGAGATCCTCGGGATTGCCGGCCTCGCACTCTTCATCCGGCCGGACTCGACGTGGGCCGTGGTGGTCCCCTTGCTCTTCGTCTACGGCGTCGGGGTCGGGTTCGCGACGGCCCAGCTCACCGGCGTCGTCCTCGCCGACGTCCCTGTCGAGCGCAGCGGTCAGGGCTCCGGCACCCAGAGCACGGCGCGCCAGGTGGGCTCGGCCCTCGGCATCGCCGTCCTCGGGACGGTCCTGTTCCTCACCCTCACCAACCGGTTCGACAGCGCGCTGACCGACCTCGACGTGCCCGACGCCCAGCGCGTGCAGCTCGTCGACGCCGTCGAGTCCAGCGCCGGAGCCGTGATCCCCGGCCTGGCCGCCAACCCCGCGACCGCCACGGTGGCCACCGCCGCCGAGTCCGCCTACACCGACGCCACCCGGCTGTCCGCCCTCGTGGCGGCCGGCTTCCTCGTCGTCGGGCTGGCCGCGAGCGCCTCCCTCGGGCGCGGACGCCGCCCCGACGACGAACCGGAACCCGTATCCCTCACCCCCTCGGAGGAACCCGCATGAGCACCACCTACGACGCCGACACCGCGGTCCAGCCGGCCACCGGCCGCGACCGCGCCCGCCAGGTGGGCGTGACCGTCTCGGAGGTCCTCTGCGTCCTCGGCACCCTGCTCGGCATCGGCCTGCTGGGCGGTACCGAGGTCGAGAACACCGCCGGCGGCGCGCTGTCCGCCGAGGCCACCCGCATCGCCCCGGCCGGCCCGGCCTTCTCCATCTGGAGCGTCATCTACCTGGGGCTCGCCGCGTACACCGTCTGGCAGTGGCTGCCCTCGTCGGTGACCGAACGGACCCGGTCCACGGGCTGGCTGGCCGCGGTGTCGATGCTGCTCAACGCGGGCTGGCTGCTGGTCACCCAGCAGGGCTGGATCTGGGCCAGCGTGGTCGTCATCGTCGCGCTGGCGCTGGTGCTCGGCGAGCTGCTCCGCCGGCTCACCCGCCGCCCGACTGCTGGTCGGGTCGAACGCGTCGTCGTGGACGGGACGTTCGGCCTCTACCTCGGCTGGGTCGCCGTGGCGACGTGCGCCAACGTCACCGCCGCGCTCGTCGCCTCGGGCGTCCGGCCGAGCGACGCCGTCAGCGACACGCTGGCCGTGGTCGTCCTCGTCGTCGCCGCGGCCCTCGGCGTGGTCTTCGCCCGCACCCTGAGCGGCCGCTGGGCGGTCGCCGTCGCGATGGCGTGGGGGCTGGGCTGGATCGCCGTCGGTCGCACCAGCGGCAGCCCCGAGTCGCTGGTCGTCGCGGTCGCCGCCGCCGTCGCGGCACTGGTCGTGCTGGCGGTCGTGCCGTGGGCCCGGCAGGCGTTCGGGCGTCCCGCGGCGGTCGCGCGCTAGACCCTGGCGCCCACCAGCTTCGCGTCGAGCCAGTCGACGAGGTCGACGATGACCTCGAACCGGTTGGTCTCGTTGAACACCTCGTGGCGGGCACCCGGCCACACGCGGACGGTGAGGTCGGTCAGGCCGGCCGCCCGGTAGCGGTCGACGAGCGCGTCGACGAGCACCAGGCCGCCGTTGACCGGGTCCATCTCCCCGACCGTGATGTAGACCGGCAGGTCCTTGCGCATCGCGGCGAGCCGTTCCGGGTCGGTGACCGCCCGGGCGCCCGCGAACAGTCCCTGGGTGCCGGTGACGTCGAGCCCGAACCCGCACCACTCGTGCGCGATGTAGGCGTCGACCTCCGCCTCGTCGCGGCTGAGCCAGTCGAAGTCGGTGCGCTGCGGCTGGAACGCGGCGTTGAAGCCGGACAGGTCCATCGGCGCCTCGAGGTCCATCGACGCCTCGAGCAGGTCGATGGCGGCGGTCCCGGACAGCGCCACCGCGTCGACGTCCTCGCTGTGGTCGAGGAGCAGCTGCTGGGCGGCGAAGGAGCCGAGGCTGTGGGCCACCAGGCCCAAGCGGCAGACCCGGGTGCGCCTCCTTGGCCCGCGCGCCCATCCGGCCGATGTCGGCGACCAGCTCGGTCCACCCGTTCGGGCCGAGCGCGCCGTACTCGCCCTGTGCGGCAACGGAGTTGGCGTGCCCACGGTGGTCGTGCGCATACACGACGTAGCCGGCGGCGGTGAACGCCTCGGCGAGCGCGCGTGTACCGCGTGGCGTACTCGCCGACGCCGTGGGTGATCTGGGCGATCGCCTTCGGGGTGCCGTCCGGGTCCCACCGGTATGCGGCGACGGTGACGCCCTCGCTGCTGGGGAAGTCGACGCGGGTCGGTTCGCTGCTCATGCGGGCGAACTTATCGGTCCGGCCGTCCGGCTCGGCTGCCAGCCGAGCGACTCGGCTGCCCGCATACCCCGAGCCGAGTCACTCGACTGCCGAGCCGAGCCCGGCGGCGGCCACCGGGTCGCCGCCGGGCTGCCCCCTTCAGGCGAGCCGGAACGTCGAGCACGTCCAGCCCGGCCAGCCAGCCGATGGCGGCCGGGTTCCGGCTCGTCACGGTGAGCGTCAGCGTGTGCTGCCCGGCGCTGAGGTTGTGGGTCCCGAGCGGATGGTCGGCGACGCCGACGCCGGCGGGCTGGTAGCCGTCGAAGGGAGCACCGACCGGAACCCCGTCGATGGCGACCTGGACGATGCCGTAGTCCGCCGCCCTGGTCAGCGCGGCCGTCACCTCGTACGAGCCGGTCTGCGGCACCGTGACGTTGCACGGTCATGGAGTCCCCGGCCTTGGCCGCCTGGAACCACAGCTGCGCGCCCCCGGACCACGACACGCCGCAGCAGTTGCCCTGGACCACGGCCGGCGCGGTGGAGCTCACCGGCGGCAGCAGGCTCTCCCCCTCGACCCGCAGGGTGGACCCGCTCGTCGCCGTGGCCGGGTCGGAGTACCGACCGGCGTTGCCGGCCGCGTCGACGGCCCGCACGACGTAGGTCCACGTCTCGTTCAGCCCGATCCCGCTGTGCAGGAAGGACGGGCAGCGTGCTGGTCCCGACCAGGGTCGCCGTCGAGGGCGACACGGTGGTGCCGACGGCGCCGTAGATCTCGTAGTGGTCGACACCGACGTCGTCCGTGGCCGCCGTCCAGGAGAGCCGGATGGCGTTGCTCTCGCGTGCCCGACGCCGTGAGCCCGGTGACGGCGCCGGGGTCCTTGTGGTCGGTGCTCAGCGGCCGGGCGGAGAGCACGGTGTAGGCGCTGGCGCTCCAGGCCGGCGCGCCGGGCGTCGGCGTGATGGTGATGGTCACCGTGCGCTTCTGGTCGGTCAGGGCGGGGTCGATCTGGAACGTGTCGTCCAGCCACCGGTGGGTGGTGTTGCGCAGCGGCTGCAGCCACGTTCCCGCCGGGACACCGTCGACGCTGACCTGCGCGGACTGGTAGCCCACGTTCTGGTCGGACGTCCGGCGCAGCGTCACGCGCGGTCGAGTTCGGGTCGAGTGCGACCTGGAAGCTGGTCGCGGTCGGTGGCCGACGCCACGGTGTCGCTCACCGGGGTGTCGTCGTGGTCACCCTCGAAGGTCGAGGTGAGCGGCGTGGTGGCCGCGCGGTCCCGTGAACCGGTGGGCCGGCCCGGCTCGCCGCGTCGCCGAGGTCGACGGAGTCGGTGACCCGCGCTCCGGCCTGGTCGGCGAACCCGTACCAGTAGGCCGTCGAGCGAGTACTCCGCCGGCGCGTTGTCCACGGGGCCGTGCTCGATCCCGAAGGTCATCGAGGACCGGAAGGGGACGGCGTCGCCGATCATCAGCCGGTAGGGCGAGTCGCACTGGTACTGACAGCCGTACGAGCGGGCCGGCATCGCGGTCGCGCCGTTCATCGGGTTGGTGAAGGCGCCGCGGTTGAAGTACCAGCCGGACTCGTAGAAGTCCTCGGTCCCGGTGCCGTGGATGGCGGCGTGCGCTCTCCGTCGACGTAGACCCGCTCGTCGCCCTCGAGGTACTCGCGGATGTTGCCGGTGGCGATCTCGCCGTGGACGGTCTGGCTGACGCCGACGAACCGGCCCGTGCCACCGGTGTCGAGGAACGCCCAGTCCTGGCCGGGCACGACCTCGCCGCGGTGATGGGTGGCGTTGAAGTAGCCCAGCATCGGGTCCCGGTCGTTGAGCGCCGTCCCGATGGCCCGGTCGGTGGCGGCGATCGACCGTCGCGGCGCCCGACGTGACCGTCTGGGTGGAGCCGGTTGACGAGCTCGACGGTCGCGTTCCGCGCGTAGGGCATCGGCCACCAGCTCGTGTACCAGCCCTGCGGCGACGTGTCGACGTTCGCGAAGAGCGACTTGACCGGCGACTCGGTCAGCCCGGTGGAGAAGAACTCGCCGAGCGGCGACTCCACCGTCTGGTTGCCGTCGAAGGTGATCGCGCAGCATGACGTCACGCAGGATCTCGTTGGACGCGACGACGGCGGGGTCCTGCGGGTTGCTCGGCCGGTCGGTCTGGTTCGGCGTGCCGGTCCACGTCTGGTTGGTGATCGAGTACTGCGTGGGCCTGCTCGCTGGCGAGCGCCGCCGGGGACGTGCCGACGTCGAGCTCGTCGGTCCGCTTCGGAGCGCCGTTCACGACCGAGTCGACCCAGTAGTGGAACTCGTTGAAGTCGATGGACGCGGAGACGAACACGTTGCGGACGGTGATGGACGACTTGCCCGCCGTGGCCGAGGCGGGGAGCGTGACGGTCTGGTAGGACCAGTAGCCCGGCGTGTCGTCGGTGGCCGGCCACTGGCCGACCTTGGCGCCGTCGACGAAGATGTCGGCCACCTGGTGGTTGGAGTTGGCGTCGAAGCGGCGGGTCAGCTGCACGCCCTGGTTGGCCGGGTCGATGGCGACGGTGAACTGGGTGTACGCCGGTGTCGGCGCGTCCGTCGTCGGCGATGAGCGGCTGCTTGGGCGGTCCGACGACCTGCGGCACTGGAGCCGCAGCTGCGTGATCTCACCGGCACCGATCACCTTGGCCAGCCGGGTCGTCTGCCCGGGGGCGAGGGTGAAGCTCGCGCTCTGGCGGGTCGTCGGGCCGCGCCGGCTTCGGGTCTTTGGTTCCCCAGGTCTGGGCCGCGGCGATGACGTCCTGCGGCACGTAGCCCGGGTCGAACGTCGAGCACGCCCGCGCGTCCGCGAACGACCGGTAGGTCACGTGGTAGAAGAGCGGGTTCGTGGTCGTCGTCACGCGCATCGACGAGCGGTAGGGCATCGGGACCTTGACGTAGACGCCGCCGGAGCTCTGGTCCGCGTTGGCGACGAACGGGAAGACGAACGGGGCGCCCCGCTTGCCGTCGACGAGGTCCTGCAGCGGCGCGTCGAGCGACCGTCGGCCGTCGAGCTCGACCTTGAGGTTGCCGGTCCGGGTGACGTCACCCTCGTCCCGGGTGAACCAGATGGACTCGACCTCGCCCGGGCCGGCGTCCTCGGCGATGACACACCCGTCCGCGGCGGTCCGCAGACAGCTGTAGACGCCACCGAAGCCGTCCTCGTTGCCGCCCGTGCGGTCGAAGCTGGAGAACTGCTTCGTCTCCACCCCGTCGTCACCGCCGAGATGCGGTCGAGGTTGCGGTAGGTGTCCCACCCGACCGGGCCCTTCCGGTCCGGCGGGCGGAGCCGGTGCCGCGTTCGCGGCACCGGTCCCACCCACCAGCAGTCGTGAGCACCAGGGCGAGGACGGCGACGAGCGTGCCGAACATCAGTGCGGTTCGGGGGTGACGGGTCATGACGTCCTCAGCGGGTTCCGTGACGGGTGAACGTGTCGAGTCGGGTCGGGCTACTTGTTGGAGAAGTCGTACTGCTGGTACAGCGGCGCCGCGGTCTCGGGCGTGACCGGGGTGGTCGGCAGCACCTGCTTCTTCTCGACGGTCTCGCCGTCCACAGCTTCATCACCGTGTCGACGGCCTCCTTGGCGCCGGTCGGGTAGATGAACGTGCCGGCCAGCTGGCCCTGCTGGACGGCGCGGATGCCGCCGTCCGGGATGGCCAGGCCGTCGATGCCGATGAACTTCATGTCGGCCTGCTTGCCGGCGCCGGCCGCAGCCAGGTAGGCGCCGAGCGCCATCGGGTCGTTGTGGCCGTAGACCAGGTCGATCTTCTCGCCGGACTGGAGCCACTGCTGCATGATCTTGGTGGCGTCCTCCTTGAGCCACTTGGCTTCCTGCTGCTTGGTGATCTTGATGTTGGCGTTGCTGGCGATGGCGTCCCGGAAGCCCTTGTCGCGGTCGATCTGCGGCTGGTTGGAGAGGATGCCCTGCAGCTCGACGACGTTGCCACCGTTGGGAAGCAGCTTGACCGCCAGCTCGCCCGCCTTCTTGCCGATGTCGACGTTGTCGCCGCCGATGAACGACGTGATGCAGTCGGTGTTGACGCTCCGGTCGAGGATGAGCACCTTGATGCCGGCCTTGCACGCCTGGTTGACCGGTGGCGTCAGCGGGTCGGCCTCGTTCGGCGACACGATGAGCACGTCGACCTTCTGCTGGATGAACTGCTGGACCTGGCTGACCTGCCGCGAGCTGTCCTGCGCGGCGTCCGCGATCGGCAGCAGCTCCAGGTTGGGGTGCTGCTTGACGAAGTAGGTCAGCTGGGCGTTGAGCTGCGCGCGGTACGGCTCCGCGTTGTTCGACTGCGAGTAGCCGATGACGTACTTGTCCTTCTTCGGCAGCGCCCCGTTGGAGGCGCTCCCGCTGCTGCCCGTCGCGGCGCCGCCTCCCGCGGCGCCGGTGTCTCCCGGCGCCTTGGAGCTGCAGGCGGACATGGCGAGGGCGGCGGTCAGAGCGAGCGCGCCGAGGACGCTGGTGGTGGTGCGGTGCATCACGACTCCCTTGTGGTGAGCGTTCGGGTGGAGTGGGGACGAGCGGGTGGGCTCAGGTGGACCGGCGCGCGGCGGCATGTCGGAACCGCTCGGCCAGGCCGGTGAAGAGGTCCGGCCGCTGGAGCACCACAGCGGCCACGACGATGACTCCCTTGATGATCATCTGGTAGTTCGCGCTGACGTTGTTGAGCCCCAGCACGTTGTCGAGGAGGGTGAGGATGAGCGCACCGACGACCGTGCCGATGACCGAGCCGCGACCTCCGGCGAGGCTCGCACCGCCGATGACGACGGCGGCGATGGCGTCGAGCTCGTAGCCCAGGCCGGCCTGCGGGTCGGCGGAGGCGTTGTAGGCGGCGTTGATCGGACCGGCGAGCCCGGCCAGGAGGCCGGAGATCGTGTAGACCGCGACGATCACCAGCGTGACGTTGACGCCGGAGAGCCGGGCCGCCGTGGTGTTCCCGCCGACGGCGTAGATGTGCCGACCGAAGCGGGTCTTGGAGAGGATGAGCTGGAAGACGATCGCGACGATGATGAGCGCGAGGACCGGGAAGTAGATGCCGCCGTCGCCGACGATCGGCAGGTTGACCCCGGCGAAGAGGTTGCTGCCCGGCGTGGCCAGCTGCTGGAAGGACTGGGACGGGGGCGTGACGTTGCCCTCGGCGTCGATGAGCGTCGTGCCCACCGAGGTGTTGCTGCTGACCTCGCGCGTGATGCCCCGGGCGATCGTCATCATGGCCAGCGTCATCACGAAGGGCTGGATCCGCAGCCACGCCGTGCCGGCCCCGTTGACGAACCCGAACACCGCGCAGATGGCCATGCACAGCGGCACGATCACCACCGGCGACCAGCTCTGGTCCCGCAGCATGAGGGCCCCGGCCGTGCCGCCGACCGCCAGCAGCGACCCGACCGACAGGTCGATGCCGCCGGTGATGATCACCAGCGTCATCCCGATGGCCAGGATCCCGCGCGGCGCGAAGTAGCCCACCGCGTTGGTGATGTTGTCGATGTCGGCGAACTGCGGAGCCCTTCGTGGCGACCCCGATGGCGAAGATGAGGATGAGCCCGATGTAGCCCTGGAGCGAGCCGAGCACGGGCAGCACCCGACGCAGCCGCGTACCGGTCGGCGCCGGGCCGGGCCCGCCGCCCGTCGACGCTCGGTCGGCGCCGTGCCCGTGGCGCTCACGACGCCACCACGCTCTGGCCGGGCCATCGCGGCCTCGAGGATGCGTTCCTGGGTGGCCTCCGCGGCGGTCATCTCGGCCGTGACCCGGCCCTCACAGAGCACGACGATCCGGTCGCACATCCGGAGCAGCTCCGGCAGCTCCGAGGACGCGACGAGGATGCTCACCCCCGCGGCGGCCAGCTGCGCGATCAGCTCGTAGATCTCGGCCTTGGCCCCCACGTCGATCCCCCGCGTCGGCTCGTCGAGCAGGATCACCGACGGGTGGGTCAGCAGGCACCGGGCGAGGACGACCTTCTGCTGGTTGCCGCCGGACAGCGTGGCGACCGTGGTGGCGATGCTCGGGGTCTTGACGCCGAGTCGCTTGACCTCTTGCGCCACGTCGGCCCGCTCGGCCTTGCTGCGGACCCACCCCCACCGCAGGTAGGAGCCGAGCGCCGACAGGCTGGTGTTGAACCGGACGGTGTTCCCGAGGATCAGGCTCTGGGCCTTGCGGTCCTCGGCGACGAGCACGACGCCGTCGTCGATGGCGGCCCGGGGGCTCCGGGGCGCGTAGCGGCGACCGTCGAGAGTCATGCGACCCCGGACGGACGACGCCGGGTATGCGCCGAAGATCGCCTCGAGCGTCTCGGTCCGGCCGGCGCCCATCAGACCGGCGAGGCCCACGACCTCGCCGCGCCGCACCTCGACATCCACGTCCTCGATGTGCACCCGGCCGGCGCCGGCGTCGGGTCGCACCGAGAGTCCCTGCACGGACAGGCGTACCGGCTCGGCGGCGAAGCGCTCGGCCGGTTCGGAGCGCCGCGGGAGGTCCGCCACCGAGCGGCCGACCATCATCCGGATGAGCTCGTCCCGGGACGTGCCGTCCATCGTGCGCGCGCCGATCCAGCGGCCGTCGCGCAGGACGTTGACGGAGTCGGCGATCTCCTCCAGCTCCTCGATCCGGTGCGAGATGTACACCACCGCAACGCCGTCCGCCGTCAGCGAGGCGATGACGTCGAAGAGACGGCGGACCTCGGCGTCGGCGAGGGCGGACGTCGGCTCGTCCATGATGAGGACCCGCGCGTTGATGGACAGCGCCTTGGCCACCTCGATGAGCTGCTGCTCGGCCACCCGGCACTGCCGGATCAGGCGGCGGGGCGAGATGTCGAGCCCCACCCGGCCGAGCAGCTCCGCGGCCAGGGCGCGGGTCCGCTTCCGGTCGACGACGCGACCGGCGTTGACCTGCTCGCGCCCGAGCCAGATGTTGTCGGCCACGCACATGTCCGGGACGAGGTTGAGCTCCTGGTGGATGGTGCTGATGCCGAGGCGCTGGGCATCGGTCGGCGTGTGGATCGACACCGGCTCGCCGTCGATGAGGATCTCGCCCTCGTAGGACGCGAAGACCCCAGACAGCACGTTGATGAGCGTCGACTTGCCGGCGCCGTTCTCGCCCAGCAGGGCGACGACCTCCCCGCGCCGCACGGTGAGCGACACCTCGCGCAGGGCCTGCACCCCGGGGAAGGACTTCCCGATGTCCCGCATCTCCAGCAACGGAGGTCCGGGCGCATCCGTGGGAAATCGTTTTCTCACAACGAGGGAAACTAGGCCTCCGTTTCGGGGGTGTCAAGGGGTGCCGCTTTCGCTGATCCGGTTATTCAGCACTCTTGACAGAGAAATCGATTTCTGGAACGGTCACCGACGGCACCGTACCCACGGTCCCTCCCGAGCGCTAGGAGGCTGTGATGGCCCCGGATCCCCACGCCTACGACCTCCCGGTCGTCGCGGAACGTCCACCGGCCGAGCCGGGCACGATCTACCTGGTGGCGAGCGGTGACCTGCGGCTCACCGCGAACGTCACCTGCTGGCCGGCTCAGCAACGCCTGGAGGCGGACTTCGGCGCTGCCGTCGACCGGCTGGGACTGGTCGTCCGCCGCGCGCACGCGTTCGACCCGGACAAGGGTCACGGCTTCATCGACAGCCAGCGTCACGGCATCGAGGTCTTCAGGGACATCCCCACGACGGCCCCGCTCGTCGTGGCCGAAGGGGTCTGGCAGTACAGCCACCACGTGCTGCCCGGGCTTCGCACCCACCAGGGGCCGATCCTCGTCGTCGCGAACTGGGACGGCCAGTTCCCCGGGCTGGTCGGGCTGCTCGGCCTGAGCGCCAGCCTCACCAAGGCCGGCACCCGCCACTCCACCCTCTGGAGCACCGACTTCACCGACGAGTGGGCCGCCCGTGAGCTGCGCCGATGGGTGGAGACCGGCACCGTCGACCACGACCTCTCGCACGTCCACGCGCTCGGCGCACTGCCGGACAACGACGAGGCGCGGCTGGGTCGAGCGCTCGCCGAGCAGCTGCGGACCGACAAGGCGATCATCGGCGTCTTCGACGAGGGCTGCATGGGGATGTACAACGCGATCTTCGACGACGAGCTGCTCAACCCCCTCGGCATCTTCAAGGAACGGCTCTCCCAGAGTGCCCTGGTGGCCGAGATGGACCGGGTCGACGACAGCGAGGCCAAGGCCGCGCGGGCATGGCTCGACGCCGCCGGGCTCACCTTCCACACCGGGACCGACGAGGCGACCGAGCTGACCGACGCGCAGGTCCACAGCCAGCTGAAGATGTACATCGCCGCCCTGCGGATCGCCGACGACTTCGGTCTCGACGCCGTGGGCATCCAGTACCAGCAGGGCCTCAAGGACACGGTTCCGGCCAGCGACCTCGCCGAAGGCCTGCTCAACAACGTCGAGCGACCGCCGGTCCTCAGCCGGGACGGCGCGCGGGAGCTGTATGCGGGTGCCCCCCTGCCGCACTTCAACGAGGTGGACGAGGGAGTGGCCGTCGACGCGCTGGTGACCAACCGTATCTGGACCGCCATGCACCTCGACCCGGCCACGACGCTGCACGACATCCGGTGGGGCGAGGACTACGAGGGTCAGTTCGTGTGGGTGATGGAGATCAGCGGCTCGGTGCCGGCCTCGCACCACGGCGGGTACGACAAGTCGTGGAGCATGCGGCAGCCGCCGATGTACTTCCCGCTGGGTGGTGGCACGCTGTCCGGCGTCTCGAAGCCCGGCGAGGTCGTCTGGTCAGGGTCTTCATCATGGACGGACGGCTCCACGTCGACCTCGGTCGTGCGACCTCGGTGGCGCTGCCCGAGGAGGAGACCCGCCGGCGGCTCGACGCGACGACGCCGGAGTGGCCGATCATGCACGCCGTCCTCCACGGTGTCTCCCGCGACCAGTTCATGGCTCGTCACAAGGCGAACCACCTCTGCGTGGCCTACGCCCCGGACGCCGCCACCGCCGACGCGGCCCTCGTCGCCAAGGCGGCACTGTTCGACCGGCTCGGGGTGGTCGTGCACCTCATCGGCGATGCGGTGCCCGGGATCCGCGCGTAGTGGAAGGCCCGTCGCGGTCCCGGCGGTCCCGGCCGTTCCGGCGTGCGGAGGGCCGGCGGCGGTCATACTTGGCGCGCACTGCCAGGACGGGTTGAAGGACCGGTGGCGACCTCATGACGACGATCCGTGACGTCGCCGCACTCGCCGGCGTCTCGCCCGCCACCGTGTCCAGGGCCATCAACGGGAGCACCAGCGTCGAGGCGGGACTGGTCGAACGCGTTCGCGCCGCGGCGATGTCGCTGGACTACCGGCCCAACGCGGCCGCTCGGAACCTACGGCGGTCGAGCACCACGCTCTGGGCCGCGATCGTCTCCGACGTCGAGAACCCGTTCTTCACCTCGCTGGTCCGCGGCATCGAGGACGTCGCCCAGGAGGCGGGCTTCTCGGTGGTGCTGTGCAACAGCGACGAGGACCCGGCCAAGGAGGCGGCCTACATCTCGGCGGTCCGGTCCGAGCAGATGGCGGGGGTGCTGATCTCGCCCTCGGGCAGCTCGGAAGGGCTGACGGCGTTGACCCAGGCCGGGATCCCGACGGTGTGCATCGACCGTGTCGTCCCCGGCCGGACGACCGACGCCGTCCTCGTCGACAACGAGGAGGGCGCCTTCCAGGCGGTCCACCACCTCGCCGAGAACGGGTACCGACGCATCGCGTGCGTCACCGGGCCGAGGCGGGTGAGCACCGCGGACCAGCGCCTGGCCGGCTACCGCCGGGCCCTCAAGGTGGCCGGACTGCCGGCCGACCGCACGCTGGTGCGGCACGCCGACTTCCGGGAGGCCGGTGGACTGGCCGCCATGGCCAGCCTGCTGGAGGCCCCCGAGGCCCCGGACGCGGTCTTCGCGACCAACAACCTCATGGCCGTCGGCGTCCTCGAGTGCCTGGCCGAGCGCGGGCTGCGCACGCCGGAGGACGTGGCGCTCGTCGGCTTCGACGAGATCCCGTGGGCCCGGCTGGTCCGTCCGTCGATCTCCACGGTGACGCAGCCGACCTACGAGCTGGGACGCGTCGGCGCCCAGCTGCTGCTCGAGCGGATCGCCACCCCTGGGCGCCCACCCGTCACGGTGACCCTCCGGACCGAGCTGCGGGTCCGGGACAGCTCCGGAGGCGTCCGGCCGGGTCGGTAGCCCTCAGAGGTGGGCCTGGTCGAGGGCCGACTGGAGCGACTGGATGTAGCCGTCACTCGTCACCGTGGCCCCCGAGACCGCGTCGATCTGAGCGCTCTGCGCCTGGGTGGCCTCCTGCGCGAGGACCGGTAGGGCGTACGCGTTGATCTGCCGGTCGCGGGCGTTCCCCTGCGGGTACTCGACCGCCTGGACGGCGGTGACCTTCCCGTCGGCCACGGTGATCTCGACCTGCACCGCTCCCCAGCGCGTCATGACCGAGTCGCCGGTGTAGGTGCCGGCGGCGCTCGCCGCAGCGGCCGGCGGCGCCGCGGCGCCCCGCGGCGGCCCCGGAGGACCCGGAGGACCCGGAGGACCCGGCGACCGCCGGCGCCGAGGCGCTCACCGCGACCGAGCCCTCGTTGCGGCTGGTGTGGTAGCTGAACAGCAGGACCAGCCCGCTGACGGTGCCCATGAGGGCGACGGCGATCCGACGCATACCGGTGCCCCTCACCAGCTGAACCGCTCGATGTGGATCGCGTCGCCGGGAACCCCGGCCGCGACGAGGGCCCGCTCGACGGCGTCCATCCAGCCGTCGGCACCGCAGACGTAGACGTCGTACCCCTCACCCTCGGTCGAGATCGGGCACCAGCTGGCGCAGGGCGTCCTCGTCGGAGGTGCCGGCCGCGGCCTGGGGCAGCCACGAGTGGCGGTCGGCGACCCGGGGACCGACCGCGTAGAACACCCGCGCCCCTCGGGCCTTCGCCAGCGCCTCGATCTCGTCCCGGAGGATGAGGTCGCCGTCGTGGGAGGCGCGGTAGACCAGCGTCACGTCGCCCGGCTCCTGCGGCAGCGCCTCGAGCAGCCCGCGCAGCGGGGTGACCCCGATCCCGCCGGCGAGCAGCAGCACCTTGCGACGGGTCCGGACGCCGGGGTGCAGCCGGCCGTAGGGGCCCTCGACGGCGACGCGGGTCCCCGCCGCGGACGTGCGCCAGTCCGCGGCTGGCGTCGCCGAGGTCCTTGACCGTGATGCGGAGGGTGTCCGCGGTCGGAGCGGCCGAGAGCGAGTAGGGGTGCGCCCGGGTCCAGCCGGGCGCGTCGAGGAACCGCCAGAGCGAGGAACTGGCCGGCGGCGGCGTGGAGCCGGTCGAGACGGCGCCCGGTCATGACGACCGACACCACGTCGTCGCTCTCGCGCACGACGTCGACGACCCGGATCCGGTGGGTGAGCGTCCGGTGGAGCGGCAGCCCGACCCGCCAGACCAGGACCGCGCCGGCCGCGGCACCCCAGAGCGTCCACCAGTAGAGCGACGCGACGGTCGACGACATGAACTCCTGACCCGACCACAGCTGGTGGGGCAGGGCGAGGCCGACGCCGAGGTAGGCGTACAGGTGCAGCAGGTGCCACGACTCGTACCGCAGCCGGCGGCGGGCCTTGCGGATGCTCGTGACCGCGACCATCAGCAGCAGTCCGGCGCCGGCCACCGCGAGCAGGATGCCCGGGTAGTCGACGACGAGGTCCCACGCCTCGGCGAGGACGTTGGTGCGGGCCTGGACCGCGTAGCCGACGGTCACGACGACGATGTGCGCGACCATGAGGTTGACCGACCAGAAGCCGACGAGCCGGTGCCGGCGCGCGAGCTCGTCCTGGCCGTAGGCCCGTTCGACCATCGGGATCCGGGCCATGAGGAGCACCTGCACCAGCAGCAGGTCCGAGGCGACGAGGCCGGTGAGGCGGCCGACGGCGGTCAGCCCGGTGCCCCAGCCGGTGAGGTCCTGGACGTTCCCGCCCGCCACCCAGAGGGCGACGACGGCGAGCATGCTGGCCCAGGTCAGGACGCCGGCGAGGTCCCGCCACCAGCCGGGGACGTGCGGCCGGTAGGCGTGCGGCGCGGGGCCGGTCTCGGGCGCCGGTGGTGACGCGACGGACGTGGTCCGGCCGCTCGGCGACTGCGGTCATCAGGGCTCCTCGGCACTGCTGGTGGAAGGCGTCGGTTCGTCCTCGACGGCCTTCAGCCTCGGTCCCGCGGCTATGCGTCGCCTGTGCGCGAGTGAGGAGCCGGCCACCGATCGGTCAGCGCCGCGGCGGCTCGGTGTCGAGCACCGCCGCACCGGTCTCGGCGTCGCAGACCGACGCGTCCGGCGGTGGGCGGCCCGGCCCCAGGTGCCGAGGATCGACCCGACGATGACCAGCGGGAAGCCGATCAGGAGGCCGACGGTGATGGGCTCCTGCAGGACCAGTGCGCCGAGCACGAGGGCGACGGCCGGGTTGACGTAGGTGATGAGCGTCATCCGGGCCGGCCCCGCCTCGGCGATGAGGGCGAACATGACGAGGAACGCGATGGCGGTGCAGAACACCGCGAGCACGACGACCGACAGCACCGCGGAGGTCGTCAGGTGGGGCGGGCGCACGAACGGGGTGAACGGCGCGTAGATCACCGCGGCCAGGATCAGCGACGCGGTGACCACGCCGATCGACGGCAGGTCGGACAGCTGCCGGCTGATGATGATCGGGCCGATCGCGTAGCCGACGACGACGAGCAGCACCTGCCCGACCGCGATGAGGTCGTCGGCGTGGACGTCGAGCCCGAGCAGGACGGCGACGCCGACCAGCCCGATCACGAGACCGAGGATGCGGCGCCGACTGAGCCGGTCCTGGCCGGTGACGGTGAGCAGGATCGCCGCGACGATCGGCACGGCGGCGATGACCAGCCCGGTGGTCGAGCTGGTCAGCCGGGTCTCCGCGTGCCCCAACAGCAGCCAGGGTCCGACGATCTCGACCACGGTGTAGACGAGCAGCACCCGCCAGCGCCGCAGCACCGGTCGCAACGCGTGGGCCCGGAGCGCGAACGGCAGCAGCAGCAGCGCGCCCAGGGCGGTGCGGCCGAAGGCGATGTGCAGCGGGTCGAGGTCGGTGACGGCGATGCGGATGAACAGGTAGGGGATGCCCCAGCAGACGCTGAGGATCGCGAACAGCAGCCAACCCCGCCTGGTCACGGTGACCTCCTTCCGGCCCGCCCACCGTAGGGGCCTGGTCGGACGAGGGGTCAGACGAACGTCTGCCGCTGCCGGCCCAGCCCCGGGATCTCCAGCTCGCACACGTCGCCCGACTGCAGGTAGGGGAACCGCCCGGAGAGGCCGACGCCCTCCGGGGTACCGGTCAGCAGGAGGTCGCCGGGCTCGAAGGCGAGGTACTGGCTCAGGTGCCAGACGAGGTGCTCGACGCCGAAGACCATGTCCTTCGTGGTCGAGTCCTGGCGGGGCTCGCCGTTGACCCACGACCGCAGGGCCAGCCCACCGTGGTCGACCTCGTCGGGGGTCACCAGCCACGGGCCGGTCGGCGTGAACCCGGGACTGCACTTGCCCTTGCTCCACTGGCCGCCGGACTCCTCCAGCTGGAACGTCCGCTCCGACACGTCGTTGGCGAGCACGAACCCGGCCACGCAGCCGAGGCTCTCCGCGGGTGACTCCAGGTAGCTCGCCGGCCGGCCGATGACGACGCCCAGCTCGACCTCCCAGTCGGTCTTGGTGCTGCGGGGCGGGATCCGCACGTCGTCGTTCGGGCCACCGACGGTGTTGGGCGTCTTGAGGAAGATGACCGGCTGCTCGGGCGGCGCCACTCCGGACTCCGCCGCGTGGGCCGCGTAGTTGAGGCCTACGCAGATCACCGCTCCGGGCCGCGCGATCGGCGCGCCGACCCGCATACCGTCCGCGCCGTCGAGGACCGGGAGGTCGCCCGCCGCCAGCCGCCGGCCGACCTCGGCCGGACCGTCGGACGCCCAGAACGCGGCGTCGATGTCCGTGGTGACGTCGCGCAGGTCGTATGCCTCGTCCCCCTGCCAGACGACGGGTACCTCCGCGCCGATCGGTCCGAGCCGGCCCAGCCTCATGCGTCCTCCCGCGTCTGTCGGCTCAGCGCACCTCGCGTCGCTCAGCACACCGTATGCGGTGGGCTGAGCCACGGACGGTGCGCTGAGCGGGTCAGGCGACCGGGCTCGCGCCGAGCGCCACGGTGGCGGTATGCGTCGCGCCGGCCTGGTCGGTCCACCCGATGGTGACCTGGTCCCCGGGGTTGGTCCCGGTGAGGGCGGTGCTGACGTCGGTGGCCGAGGTGACGGACCGCCCGTTGAGGCTGGTGATGACGTCGCCGGCCTGGAGGCCCGCACCGGCAGCGGCGCCGCCGGTGATGACGTTGCCGACCGTCGCCCCGGACGCGAAGCCGGTGTTGGTCGCGAACACCGCCGCCGTAGCCGTACATCGGGGTACCGCTGCTCAGCTCGACCCCGAGGAACGCGGCCGGCCCGATGCGGACGGTGCTGGTCTCGGCGCCGGAGCGGATCTGGTCGACGATGCCGAGCGCCCGCGCGATCGGGATCGCGTAGCCGTCGATCTCGGAACCGGTCGAGGCGGCCGTGTCGATCCCGACGACCTCGCCCTCGGCGTCGAACAGCGGGCCGCCGGAGTCGCCGGAGACGACGTCGGCCGTCGTCTCGATCATCGACGCGAGCGTCTCGGAGCCCGAGGAGCCCTCGGACGCCGCGGTGACCGACGAGGTCAGCGAAGAGATCGTCCCGTCGGCGGCCGTCAGGGTCCCGGTGCCGCCGGCGTTGCCGACCGCGGTGACCGCGTCGCCGACCTGGGCCTGGTCGTCGTCGGCCTTGACGGTGGTGAGGCCGGACGCCCCGGTGAGCTGGAGCAGCGCGACGTCGTCGGTCGGGTCGGTGCCGACCACGGTCGCGGGGTAGCTCTGCCCGGTGGCCGCCACGGTCACGGTGATCGTGCCCGCGCCCTCGACGACGTGGTAGTTGGTGAGCACCTGACCCGAGGCGGTGAGGACCATCCCGGTTCCGGCGGCCTGGGCGTCCTGGTAGGGCAGCACCGTGTCGATGAGCACGACGCCGGCCGACTGCGCCGCCGTCGCCGGTTGGGACACCGGGGTCGCCGCGGCGCCGTACGCGGCATACCCGCCGTATCCGCCGTATCGCCGTATGCGCCGTAGCCGGGTTGGCCACCGCCCCGGACCAGGACCGTCGCCCCGAACGCGGGCGTCGCCGAGCAGGCCACGGCGCCGACGAGCAGAGCAGTGGCGCCGGCCGCACGGATCCGGCGCATCCGCCCCGAGCCGCGTCCGGCCCTCGTCCCCGCCGCCTGCCTGTCCCCTGTTGCCGTCGTCACCGTGGCCTCCTCGACCTGTCCGCGTCGCCCGGGTCCCGGGCGGTGTGAGGTCGATTCCACGGGCGCGGCCCCATGAGCGGTCCCTGAGCGGGCAATGCGGATCGTGTGAACGACGGACCCGCGACCCCGCCGGCGAGCACAATGCGGCAGCATGGCGGGAGAGCACCACCGCGCGGTCAGCGTGTCCCCAGAACTGGCCCTACCACTGCAGGAGGAGAGTCTTTCCGTGGCCGACATCGAGGACGTCGACATCCCGACCGACGAGCGGGCCGCCACCGGCTCGCTTCCGGTCCATGACGGCGTCGGCAGCAACGGGTACGCCGCCGGACCGGTCGACGATCTCGACGACCCGCGACTCGATCCTGTCTGATCCGCGCCTCGACGTCCATGGTGACGGGCCCGTCGAGGTCGTCGCCGACGTGCAGGCCGAGGAGCTCAACTTCGACGAGCAGTTCTACCCCGCACGACCGGCCCGGCTACGGCCTCGCGCCCGGCTGCGGGTGTGGCCCTGGCAGCGTCGCAGCCCGGGCAACGGACCGGCCACGGGCGACAACCCGGACTACGTGCAGTGGCTGGTCGAGGAGTCGATGCTCGGCGACGCCAAGGCGTTCGCGAAGCAGTTCACCGGCCAGGGCAGCATGTGGCAGAACCCCTTCGCCGACCCCGACCCGCGCGCCGCCATCGAGAAGGCGCCGGTCTGGTTCGCCGCATACCCGATCTCCCTCATCACCAAGACCGGCCACTCCTTCCTCGGGACGATGGGTGACCAGGACCTCTGGGAGGCGTTCCAGGCCATCGGGATCACCGCGATCCACACCGGCCCGGTGAAGCGCGCGGGCGGCATCAGCGGGTGGGAGACGACGCCGAGCGTCGACGGCCACTTCGACCGGATCAGCACGCAGTTCGACGAGGCGTTCGGCACCGAGGACGAGTTCCGCGCCATGTGCGAGGTCGCGGCGGCCCACGGCGGCACGATCATCGACGACATCGTCCCGGGCCACACCGGCAAGGGGGCCGACTTCCGGCTCGCCGAGATGGGCTACAAGGACTACCCCGGGATCTACCACATGGTCGAGATCCCGGAGGCCGACTGGCACCTGCTGCCCAAGGTGCCGCGCGGTCGCGACTCGGTGAACCTCGACCACGAGACCGAGGACCGGCTGGCCAAGGGCGGCTACATCATCGGGCAGCTGCAGCGGGTCATCTTCTACGAGCCCGGCCTCAAGGACACGAACTGGTCGGCCACCGCGCCGGTGCTCGGTCCCGACGGGAAGCAGCACCGCTGGGTCTACCTCCACTACTTCAAGGAGGGCCAGCCGTCGCTCAACTGGCTCGACCCGACGTTCGCCGGTATGCGGCTGGTCATCGGCGACGCGCTGCACTCCATCGGCGACCTCGGCAGCGGGGCCCTGCGCCTCGACGCCAACGGGTTCCTCGGCGTCGAGAAGAGCACCGAGGGCGGGCCGGCGTGGTCGGAGGGACACCCGCTGTCCGAGGCCGCCAACCAGCTCATCGCGAGCATGGTGCGCAAGGTCGGCGGGTTCACGTTCCAGGAGCTCAACCTCACCATCGACGACATCAAGAACACGCAGGAGCGGGGCGCCGACCTCTCCTACGACTTCATCAACCGGCCGGCCTACCAGCACGCGCTGGCGACGCAGGACACCGAGTTCCTGCGCCTCACCATGAACCTCGCCCGCGCCGCCGGCGTCGACACCGCGTCCCTCGTGCACGCGCTGCAGAACCACGACGAGATGACCTACGAGCTGGTCCACTTCGCGACCCTGCACGCCGGCGAGACGTTCATCGTTCCGGCGCCGGCCGATCTCCGGCGGCGACCTGGCGACGCTGGTGCGCGGCGAGCTCGTCGAGCGGCTCACCGGCGAACGCGGTCCCTACAACGCGATCTTCACGACCAACGGCATCTCGTCGACGACCGCGTCGCTGATCGCGGCGGCGCTCGGGGTCCGCGACCTGGCCGGCTGACCGACGACGACGTCGAGGCGATCAAGCGCGCGCACCTGCTGCTGGCGATGTACAACGCCTGGCAGCCGGGCGTCTTCGCGCTGTCCGGCTGGGACCTGGTCGGCGCGCTGCCCCTGGAGCGCAAGCAGGTCGCCGACCTCATCCGCGACGGTGACACCCGCTGGATCCACCGGGCGGCATACGACCTCATGGACTACCAGCCGGACGCCCGCCAGTCCTCGTCGAAGATGCCGAAGGGCACCGCCCTCTACGGCGCGCTGCCCGACCAGCTCGCGGACGAGACGTCGTTCATCAGCGGGCTGCGCCGGATCCTCGCCGTGCGGGCGAAGTACGGCATCGCCACGGCGACGCAGCTGGACGTCCCGGCGGTCTCCAACAAGTCGATGCTCGTCATGGTCCACCGGCTCGAGAAGGGCGACCAGATCACGGTGTTGAACTTCTCCGGGTCTCCGGTGGCCGGCACGGTGATGTCGCGCCACCTGCGCCCGGGCAGCGCGATCATCGACATGATGACCGGCGAGCCGGCCGGACACATCGACGACCTGCACAGCTGCTACGGCACCCTCGGCCCCTACGAGGGCCGGTCGTTCTTCGTCGAGCCGCCCGAGGAGTCGCAGGACTCGGCCTCCTGACCCGCTCGGCGTCACGTCGGCGCCGACCGCTGTGACGCCTCAGCTGGTGACGAAGGGGCGGGCGGCCTGTGCGGTGCACGCCTTGTCGACGGGCTGCGTCGGGTTCCGCCAGGAAGCCCGCGGCGATCTGGGCGGCGCACGGCGACTTGCCGTAGACGGAGTGACCGGTGAACGGCATCGGCACGAGCTGGTGGGCCTTGAGTCCGGGGGTGATGAGGCCGACCCACGACGGCGCGGTCGCCGAGTCGAAGGCCCCTTCGAGGATCAGCACCGGGACGTCGCTCACGACCGGGTCCATCATCGAGGCGTCGGCGTCCTCGACGTCCCAGGCGGGGCACTGCTGGAACAGCCGCCCCTGCTTGGGCTGGAGCGTGAACACGCTGGCCGGGAACTCCGGGAGGACGGCCTTCGAGGAACGCCACGGCCTCCTGCTCGGTGGTGAGGTTGGCGCCCTCGCAGCAGAAGACCGTGAAGGCGAGCCCGAGACCGCCCAGCCCGAGGATCGGCGGCGCGGTCGCCTCGCCCAGCATGGCCTTCACGACCAGGTCGGTGTTGCCACGGGCCATGTCGGCGATCATCTTCGGGATGATCGCCGGGTCGCCGTGCTCAGTGGTGTCGATGAGCGTGTACGCGAAGGAGAAGGCGTCGATGACGATGGTCGTCGGGGCGCCGGACGCGTCCTTGGTCTCGACGACGACGGGAGCAGCGTCGAGCCGCTTCACGGTGGCGAAGAAGTCGGCCTCGAGGGTCGGGAAGGCGGCCGCGCAGGCGGCCTCGGCCCGGCAGGCGGCGAAGATGGCCTTGAACGACTCCGCCGGCGCCGACCACCACTCCTTGGCGATGTTGAAGTTCGGCGGCGACACCGAGTCGATGATCAGCGAGCGAATCCCCTGCGGATGGTCGCGCAGGCTGACGAGGGCGAGCTTCGTGCCGTACGAGACGCCGTACATGTTCCAGGACGGGATGCCGAGGGCCACGCGCAGGTCGGCGAGGTCGGCGGCGTTCTCCTTGGTGTTGTAGGCGGAGATGTCGATGCCGGCCGACCGGAACCGGTCGCCGCAGGCCTTGGTGGCCGCGATGTCGGCGGTGGCCGCGGCGGGCGACATGAACCCGATGCTGTAGTCCTTGTTCGTGACTCGTCGTAGTCGGCGCACCCCAGGAGCGGGTTGGCGGGATGGGTACCGCGCTGGTCCACGAGGATCATCTCGCGGTTGGCGTTCATCCCGGACTTGATGCGTCGAAGGGAACTCGAACGACCCACCGCCGCCCGGGCCGCCGGACAGGACGACGATCGGATCGGGCCTGCGGGTTCGCCGACACGGCGGGCACGCGCATCACGAAGATGCGGATCATCCGCCCGTCGGGCTTGCTCCGGTCCTCGGGAACGGTGAGGTAGCCGCACACCACGTTCGCCGGGAAGTCGAGCTGCGGGATGCCCTTGACGTTCGGGCTCGGGCAGCTGGTGGTGGCGTATGCCCGGGCCGCCGCCTTCGTGCCGGCGGTCGTGCCGGCGGTCGTGCCGGCGGTCGTCGTCGTGTCCGCCGGCGAGGCGCTGGTGCAGGCCGCGACCGCCAGGACCAGCACCGTCACGCCGGCCAGGAGAGCCACCCGCGGGCCACGACGGTCCGAGCCTGCCGTGGGGAGCTGTGCCGTCATGTCGATGCCTCGCTCGCTGAGGGCGGATCGTCCGTGTTCGGGACCCTAGGACCGCAAGAGGGGCTATGTCACGGTTTCACGCAGGTACGACACCGACTATCCACCTCGGCGATGACCGGGCGAGCCGGTCCTCGCTCAGCTCTGCGGGTCGGAGATCGTCATGAGGCCGATCGACGGCTGCGGGGTGAGCTGGAACGCCGCGCCGGTGCCCGGGATGTTCTCGGCCGTGGGGTACTGAGTGCCGCCGGAGACGTACAGGTAGACGACGACCATGCGGCCGGAGGCATCGGTCAGGATGACGTTGACGGCGTGGTCCGACCAGGCCTGCACCTCGAAGGGCAGGCTCTGGCCGGGCTTGAGCACCGTGCCGGTGGCCGGGTAGGAGTCCTCCGGCAGCGACCCGCTGGTGCGACCGCCGGTGGCGAAGAACACCTTGTTGACGACGAGGGTGTCCGTGCTGTTGTTGGTGATGGTGAAGTGCCGGGACGCCGAGACGTTCGCGTCGGCGCCGACCGCGCTCGCGGTGGCGACCTGCCCCGTGGTGGTCTCGGCCGCGCTGGCGGACGAGAGGCCGGACAGCCCGAACAGGCAGGCGGCGGCGAGGACGGTGCAGGTCAGGGTGCGGGTGCGGTTCATGGTGTCGGCTCCTTGGTCGAGCACCGCGGGGGTCTGGCCCTCGTGGAGCTCGTGTGTTCTCGAACGCTTCTGGTACTCCGAAGTCTGTCCGAGCAGAGCCGTGCGCACCGTCCCCCGAACCGGCCCTCAGCCGGTGGGTGCCGCCGTCCTCCGATCGGGGGACAGCGCGCCCCCGGGGGTCAGATGAGGTCGTCGACCGTGGCGTCCCCGGCGTTCTTGCGGACCGACTCGATCCCCTTGACCGCACTGGCCTTGGTCTCGTAGGCCTCGCCGACGGCGATGACCTGGCCGTTGCTGGCCTTGAGCCGGAACCGGAACTTCCCCGACTTGTCCTTGTAGAGCTCGAACTTGCCCGCCATGGCGGCACCCCTCTTCTCGACGTGCACGGCTGGTCTGCGAATGACGCCTCCGACGATAGGGCGTCGACCGCCCATTCCCGGCAGGCGCGCCTAGCATGCGACGGTGACCGCACCGCACCCCGCCGACGCGCAGACCGGTGAGCCGGCCGCGCCACCGCTCTCCCTCGCCGCCCGGTGGGGCGGCACCGGGCACCTCGTCGACCTGGGGCCCGACCTCCCGACCGTGCACTACGTCGACTTCGGCGGGCCCGACGCCGCAGCGGAGGACGGGCCGCATACGCCGCTGGTCCTCGTGCACGGGCTCGGCGGGTCGCACCTGAACTGGGTGCAGCTCGCCCCGCTGCTCCGACGGCACGGCCGGGTGTATGCCGTCGACCTCGCCGGCTTCGGCCTCACCGTCGGCACGGAGCAGCAGAGCACGGTGCCCGCCAACGTGCATCTGCTCGCGACGTTCCTCCGGGACGTCGTCGGCGGACCGGCGGTCGTGGTCGGCAACTCGATGGGCGGCATGGTCACGCTGCTCCTCGCGGCGGCGCACCCCGACCTGGTGACGGGACTGGTGCTGCTCGACCCGTCCATCCCCACGCGACGCCGCGACGCCGACCGGCAGGTGGCGCTGACGTTCTTCGTCTACGGCATCCCGCGGGTGGGCGAGGCGTTCGTGCGCCGGATCGGCGCGCGCACCGACCGGCAGCGCGTGATGGACACCACCAACCTGTGCTTCGCCGACCCGAGCCGCGCCGACCCCGCGGTGCTCGACGCCGGCGTCGAGCTGATGGCCTACCGGCGGCTGCACCTGCCGGGTGCCCAGGCCGCCTTCCTCGGGGCCGCCCGGTCGATCCTCAAGGTCCTCCAGCGCAGCAACCGGTATGCGGACCTGCTGCGCGGCATCGAGACCCCGGTACTGCTGGTCCACGGCGAGCGCGACCGGCTCGTCCCGGTCGCCGCCGCGCGGGCCGTCGCCGCCCAGAACCCCCACTGGACCGTCGAGATCGTGCCCGACCTCGGACACGTGCCCATGCTGGAGGACCCCGAGCTGGTCGCCGAGCTCGTCGACGACTGGCTGCACCACTCGACACCGACCGGAAGGTGACCCCATGTTCCGCGAGACCAAGGCCTTCAGCGGCTTCGCCGTGCCCGACGTCGCCGCCGCCAAGGCGTTCTACGGCGAGGTCCTGGGCCTCGACGTCACCGAGGCGAACGGCATGCTCACCCTGCACCTCGCCGGTGACCGCGACACGATCGTCTACCCCAAGCCCGACCACGTGCCGGCGACCTACACCATCCTCAACTTCCCGGTCGACGACATCGAGGCGGCGGTGGACGGACTGACGGCGAAGGGCGTGGAGTTCCAGAGGTACGAGGGCGAGGACTTCGCCACCGACGCGAAGGGGATCATGCGCCAGGGCGGCCCGCTGATCGCGTGGTTCACCGACCCGGCGGGCAACATCCTCAGCGTGCTGCAGGGCGGCTAGCCCGCGGGCCGACCGACGGTCGCCGTCTCGGGAGGCTGGGCGGCGACCCGCAGCAGCTCGAGGAAGACCTCGACCGGCTGGGCGCCGGAGAGCGCGACGCGGCCGTTGGCCACGACGAACGGGACGCCCTGCACGCCGAGGGCACGGGCCTCCTCCTGGTCCGCGCGCACGGTGTCGCCGTAGGTGTCGTCGGCGAGCACCGAGGAGACGCGGCGTTCGTCCATGCCGGCCTCGGCCGCGCACCGCAGGAGGGTGTCGCGGTCGTCGATGTCGAGACCCTCGGCGAAGTGCGCGGAGTACATCCGCTCCAGGGCGGCCGACTCCAGCGCCGGACCGCCCATCTCGCGGGCCAGGGCGACGAGGCGGTGGGCGTCGTAGCTGTTGACCTTGAGGGCCCGGTCCATGTCGAACCGCAGCCCCTCCTGCGCGCCGATCGCGGCGGACCGACTGGACATGGCGGCGCCCGCCTCGGGGCCTCCGCCGTACTTCTCCCCGAGGTACTGCACCACGGGGACCGCCTGGCCCTTCGGCATACCCGGGTCGAGCTGGTAGGCGCGGTGCCGGACGAGCACCTCGTGCGGGCGCTCCCAGCCGTCGATGGCCCGGCGCAGCCGGTGCTTGGCGATGTAGCACCACGGGCAGACGACATCGGCCCAGACGTCGAGCACCAGGGCCGGTTCGGGCGGCCCGGCCACTCCTCGGGCAACGGAACCTGTCATCGCGCCCCATCCTGCCACCGCGGTATGCGCGTCGCTCGCGCAACGACACCGGCCCCCGCCAACATGGCGGGGGCCGGGGTCACGAGCGGTCGAGTGACCGTCACCGACGGCTCAGAAGCGGCCGTAGCTGACGCCGCTCTGGGTCCAGATGACGTGCAGCCCGGTGGTCTTCCCGGTACGGGGCGAGTCGTACATCATGTTGCCGCCGGCGTAGATCCCCACGTGGTAGGCGGGGAAGCCGAAGAAGATCAGGTCGCCGGGAACCGGGTTCGAGACCTTCGTCGACGCGGCGCGCTGCGCCTCGGCGGTGCGGGGGATCGACTTGCCGGCCTGCCGGTAGACGTAGCTGGTGAAGCCCGAGCAGTCGAAGCCGGACGTCGTCGTACCGCCGTAGCGGTAGTAGATGCCCGACAGGCTGGCGGCGATGCCGATGACGCCGCCGGTGGCGGCCGGCACCGGTGCCGCGTTGACCGCCGGAGCGGCCGGGGCCGCCGTGCGGGTGGTGCTGCGCGACGCACGGGTCGTCGTGGCGGCGGCCGGAGCGGCGGCCGGAGCCGGAGCCGGAGCGGCCTGGACGATCTTGGTGATCGTCAGCGGCTTCGGGGCGGCGGCCGCGGCGGGCTCGGCCGTGAAGCCGGCGACGCCGAAGGTCGGGGCGACCGCGTTGTCGACGGCTGGGGCCGCGACGGCGACGGTCTGGCCGGCGATCTGCGGCAGGGCGGCGGAGACCGCGCTGGCCGCCGAGGTGACGCCGGCGTCCTGGGCCGGGGCGGCGGCGGCGGGGAAGGCGAACGTCGCGACGAGGCCACCGGAGGCCACGGCCACAGCGGAGACCTTCACTGCGGGCTGAGCCGAGCGGGCCGCGATGTCGGCGATTTCGTTGAGCGGGCTGTAATCGGGCGCGCGGTGGCGACCAACGTGTTGACGAGCCACGTATTGACCTCTCGGACGCCTACGAGGTGAGCTGTCGGGTTCGGGTGGGAGGTGTGTCGTGTGTCACCCGGTTACCGTTCGCATGCGGGTCCGTGTCGGCCGACATGGTCGGTTCGAAACGGGGCCCGGCATACAAAAGGGAACTTCACCCCGAGGACGTCTCGCGACGCCCGGAATGTGGTTCCCCCGCTCCTGCCATGTGTGGTGAGTGCTGATTCCCGGTGCGGTGGCAGGACTCGGCGATCCCCACCAGGACCTCGGCCCAAGGGAGACCGAGTGCCCAGACCCTACAACAGCGGTGGTTGAAATGTCACGCCGAGGTCACGGAACCGCCAAGAAACGGCCCTTCCGTGTCCACCCACACGCTCAGACGGCGGCGGCGAAGACGTGGGTGGCCACGCCCTCCGGCAGCGAGACGCCGTCGGCCTCGTCGGCGCCCTCGCGCACGGCGATGATGCGGTTCTCGTGGCGGCGGACCTCGACCTGCTCCCCCGGGAGCAGCCCGGCCACGGTGAGCAGCGCCAGCGCCTCGTGGTCGACCTGGACCGGCTCCCCGATGCGGCGCACACGGACCAGCCGCGGCTCGACGCCGGCCAGCTCGAGGAGGGTCGAGACGCCGGCGCGGAAGTTCTCCCCGGGCGCCTCACCGAGCTCGTCGAGGCCCGGGATCGGGTTGCCGTAGGGCGAGTTGTGGTGGTCGGCGAGCAGGGCGAGGATCTTGCGCTCCACGCGCTCGCTCATGACGTGCTCCCAGCGGCACGCCTCGTCGTGGACGAACTCCCACTCGAGGCCGATGACGTCGACGAGCAGCCGCTCGGCCAGCCGGTGCTTGCGCATGACCCGGGTGGCCAGGGTGCGGCCCCGCTCGGTGAACTGCAGCTGCCGGTCGTCCGCGAGGTGGATCAGCCCGTCACGCTCCATCCGGGCGACGGTCTGCGACACGGTGGGGCCGGAGTGGCCGAGACGCTCGGCGATACGGGCGCGGAGGGGGGTGATGCCCTCCTCCTCGAGCTCGAAGATGGTCTTGAGGTACATCTCCGTCGTATCGATGAGATCGGTCACACCCCATCCTCGCACCTCAGGGAGACGGCCCTCCCCGCGGCGGCGCTGCGCGGGAGACGGGGTCGAACCGCGGGAGCCACACGCGGAGCCACCCGGCACCGACCAGCGCCGCCGCGCCCATCGCCACGGCGGCCGCCCCGAGCGGGAAGGCGATGGTGATGAGGCTGATCGCCGCCGGCCCCGCGGCGTTGCCCAGGTCGGCCATCAGCCGCCAGCCGCCGAGGAACTGCACGCGGGCGTCGTCGGGTGAGGCGTCCGCCCCGAGCGTCATCACCAGCCCGGCACCCATCCCGTTCCCCAGCCCGAGGACCACGGCCGCCCCGGTGAGGGTGGCGAAGGAGTGGGCCAGCGGCAACAGCGCCATCCCGACCCCGAGCACCACCATGCTCGGCAGCGCCACCCAGATCCGTCCGTAGCGGTCCATGACGCCGCCCGCCGGGTAGAACAGCAGCATGTCGACGGCCCCCGCGATGCCGACGACGAGGCTGGTCTGGGCGGCGCTGAGGCCGATGGCCTCGGCGAACAGCGGGATGAGGGCGATCCGGCAGGCCCGGGCGACGGCGATGAACAGCACCCCGACGCCGAGGGTCAGCAGGGTGCGGCGGTGCTCGGCGAGGACCCCGACGACGGAGCGTCGCGGCATACTCGGCCGGCGGTCCGACGTCGACGTGATGTCGCGCACCAGCAGGACGCACAGCAGGGCCGCGGTCGAGGAGACGAACCCGACCACGTAGGCAGCGGTGAGGCCCCAGTGGAGGACCACCAGCGCGCCGATGAACGGCCCGACGAAGATGCCGATCCGGTTGACACCGCCGAGCGTCGAGAGGGCGCGGGCGCGCATCGCGACCGGGACCATGTCGGTGAGGTACGCCTGCCGGGCCAGGCCGAAGACGCTCGAGGCGACGCCGAGCAGACACAGCGAGGCGCCGAGGACGACGAGGTTGCGGGCCGTCGCGCAGCCGACCATGCCGCCGGCCTCGATGACGCAGGCGACGACCAGCGCGCGGCGCTCGCCGATCCGCGCGGCCAGGGCGCCCGCGGGCAGGTCGGCGAGGAGCTGCGCGATCCAGATGAGCGACAGCAGGAACGCGGCGACGCTGACCTCGGCCCCGAGCGCCCGCGCGGACAGCACGACGACGGGCAGCACCGCCCCCGTCCCGACCGAGCCCAGCGCGGTGGGTCCGTAGGCCGGGAGCGCGATGCTGCGCAGGCTCCGGACCGTCTCGACCACCTCGCCACTCTAAGGAGGCCGATCCCACGGTCCCGAAGTGCGGGTATCCCGTTGCGCGACGGGACTTCTCGGCTTACGGTCGGAGGACACGAGAAAGGAGGTGGTCAGATAGTGCATTCCTATCGGACACGTGAGGTGACTGCGCGGTAGCGCAGCCGTTCCGCTGGCCACCTTCGGTCAGCTCCGGACGCGCGATCGCAGTTCCAGCAGTCGCTGCAGCCCGTGGGTACGTACGCCCCGTCCAGCGTGCAGCCGGCTCTTCCTCCCCCCGCTCGGGACGTTCCCGTCGGGGTCGCGGAATCCGGTAGCCCACGGGCTGTTCCATGCTCTTCTGGGGTGTTGGCCCAGATCCGGCCCAGGCTCAGGGCTGGCGGCGCAGCACCGTCCACGCCGCGGCGTCGTCCAGGCTCGGGTATGCGGCCACGTCCTGGGCCGCCGCTCCCCCGCCGGCGCCGACGGCGCTGAACACCAGCCGGTCGTGCAGCCGGTTGCGCCGCCCGGCCCAGAACTCCACCTCCCGGCACCGCACGCGGTAGCCGCCCCAGAACTCGGGGACCGGCACGTCGTCCGGCCGGCCGTGGTCGGGGAACCGCTCCGCATACCGGTCGAAGTCCGCCTCGAGCTGGTCCCGGCCGGTGGCCGGCTCGGACTGCCGTGACGCCCACGCGCTGATCCGTGAGCCCCAGGGCCGCGACGCCCAGTACTCGCGGACCTCCTCGGCGCCGACCTCCTCGACGACCCCGCGGAACCGGATCGCGCGGTACATCGCCGGCCAGACCAGGGCCGCCGCCACCCGCGGCTCGTGCGCCAGCTCGAGGCCCTTGGCCGAGCCGCGGCTGGACACGAACCCGGGACCACGCTCGTCGAAGAAGCGCATGAGGACGGTGCGGACGTTCGGCGCCCCCGTGGGGTCCACCGTGGCCACCGAGAGGGCCCGTGGCTCGGGGACGTCGTCGCCGGCCTGGGCGCGCGCGTCGGCCTCCTCGACCCAGCGGGTGGCCTGCTGCCACGGGGTCGGCGCGAGCTCGGCCTCGCTGAGGCCCTCGCCGGTGTAGTCGACACGGTGCACCGCGGTCATCGGGGCTCCCTTCGGGGTATGGACCCCCAGGCTAGGCTCGCAGGTGGCGGGCGGTACGGGAGGTACCAGTGGGCGTGGGCAAGTTGGTCTACACCGGCGTGAAGCAGGGCGTGAAGTACTCGCCCGCGATCGCCTCCGTGATCCGTGAGGTGCGGGGTCCCGGCCACCGACTTCGCCAAGACGCGGGTCGAGGCCGCGCGGCAGCGGCGGCTGGCGGTCACCAAGGCGGCCTCGGTCCGGGACGGGACGGTCCTGCAGCTGCTCCACGGCGAGCAGACCGTCTGGGTCGTCTACAGCGGCGACGAGCCGGTGTCGGAGCACCCGGACATCGGCGTCCCCCTGGCCGACCTCGTCGTGCACGCGGACCTCGCGCGGCGACGGCGGCCCGAGGAGTTCCCGTCGCCACGGCAACGGGCGTCCGCCGCCCGCAAGAAGACGGTGTCCAAGGTCCACCTGCCGCGGCGCCACGCGAAGGACGAGCCCGCGGTCACGGCGCCGGTGGACGCCGTCGACGACGGACCGCAGGACCGCCCGCTCAGTCCCTGACCTTGATCCCCAGCTGGTCGGCGAAGGCGTCGGCGAGCTCCAGGAGCTGGACCCGTCCGATGGTGGCGCCGCGCAGGCTGGTGACCCCCTGGGGCGCCACCAGCCGGGCGCCGGACAGGTCGACCTTGGCGAGCGTGGCCTTGCTCCACTGCGAGGCCGTGAGGACGCACCCGTCGAAGGTGACGTCGGTCATCGTCACCTCGGCGAAGTCCGGCTCCAGCAGGACGCAGTCCACGAACCGCACCTCCCGGAGCCGGGCGCCGCGCAGGTTGAGGTAGTCGACCTTCCCGCCGCGCACGGTCACCCGCCGCCAGCTGGACCCGTACGCGGCGACGGCGCCGAGCCGGGGCTCGACCAGCTCGCAGTCCTGGAGGCTCGCGTCGACCAGCTCGGTGCCGACGCCGCGGATGCGCTCGAGGCGGCAGTCGGTCCAGCGGGTGTCCTTCAGGTGCGCCCGAGTGAGGTCGGCGCCGTCCAGGCGGCAGTCGAGGAACCGCGCCCCGCCGGCGTCCGCGTCGACGAGGTCGGACCCGGTGAACCGCAGCTCGTCGTAGGCGCCGTCCGGATCCAGGGTCCGACCGGAGGCCGAGAAGTCGGTGACGCCGGGGAGAGAGTCGGGGAGGTCGGTATGCGGGTCGCCCACCCGCCGGAGTGTGCCAGCCCGGGGTGTCGGCCCGTGGTTTCGGGTCGGACAGCACAAGCCCGGCTGGCTCGGCTGCCAGTCGAGCGACTCGGCTGCCCGCATACCGTGAGCCGAGCCGCTTGACTGTCAGTCGAGCCGGACGGCGAACGGCGCCGCACCCCGTTCGGGATGCGGCGCCGTCGTCCGACGCGGTGAGGTCAGACCTGCGGTCCCTCGGACCGCAGCTTGTCGACCTCGGCCATGGCGCTGCGCAGGTCGGTGAGCCACTCGTCGGCGTGCTGGCCGACCAGGGTCACCGCCCAGGCGAGGGCCTCGGACCGGGACCGCGCGACGCCGGAGTCGACGAGCGTGTCGAGCACCATGCGCTGCGGCTGGCGGAGCCGGGTCATGACCGGGACCGCCTGGTGGGTGAACAGGTCGGAGTGCTCCCCGATGCTGGCGCCCCAGGCGACCTTGCGGCCATAGCGGGCCTCGGCCTCCTGGGCGATGGCGATCCGCTCGTCGCGGGTCTCCTCGCGCCAGCGGGCGATCCGGCCCTCGGCGGCCGCCGCGGAGGACTGCCCCTCGGCGGACTCCACCGCCGGGAGCTCCCCGACGACGATGATCTCCTCGCGGTCGACGCTCACGGTCGGTGCGGAGGCGAACCAGCCGGAGGGCAGGCGTCCGGCGAACCAGTCCGCCGCGTCGTCGGCCGACGGGAGGTCGGCCTGCTGCCAGCCGCCGGGACGGCCGAACGGGCCGCCGCGCCGGCCGCGACCGCGTCCCGGACCGAAGCCCGGGCCGAAACCGGGACCGAAGCCCTGGGCGAAGGGACCGCCGGGACCGAACGGGCCGGGACCGAACCCGGGACCGAACGGGCCGCCGGGACCCCGACGTCCGCCGCGACGACCGCGACGCTCGCCGCGCTCCTCGCCGCCGTGCTCGTGACCGTGCTCGTGGTGACCGTGCTCGTGGTGGTGGCCGGGGCCGTCCTGAGGCCCGGGCGCGTCCTGTGGTGTGGTGTTCATGTGAGCCCCTTTCGTAAGCCTGATTACATGATTACACACTTACAAACGTGGACACCACCCCCGGTGTTCCCGAGCCGACCCGGCTCTCGCCCAGTCCACTGACCGGACCCGTGACCGGGCTGTCCGCAGCCCTTTGGGATCATGAGGACGTGACCGACGCTGCACCGCTGACCATCCCCGCCGAGCTGAAGCCCCAGGACGGGCGCTTCGGCTCCGGACCGAGCAAGGTCCGCCCCGAGCAGGTCGACTACCTCGCGTCCATCAGCCGCACCGTCCTCGGCACCTCGCACCGCCAGGCGCCGGTACGGCAGCTCGTCGGCGACGTCCGGGAGGGCCTGGGGCAGCTGTTCTCGCTGCCGGACGGCTACGAGATCGTCCTCGGCAACGGCGGCTCGACGGCGTTCTGGGACATCGCGGCGTTCGGGCTGGTCCGCGACCGGGCCCAGCACCTCAGCTTCGGCGAGTTCTCGGCGAAGTTCGGGTCGGTCACCCAGAACGCGCCGTTCCTCGGCGACTCGACCATCGTCAAGGCCGAGCCGGGCACCCTCGCGGCGCCGACGGCCGAGGCCGGGGTCGACGTGTATGCGTGGCCGCACAACGAGACGTCGACCGGGGTCATGGCTCCGGTCCGCCGGGTCCAGGGCGCCGACGACGGCGCGCTGGTCCTCGTCGACGCGACCTCCGGCGCCGGCGGCCTGCCGGTCGACCTGGCCGAGGTCGACGTCTACTACTTCGCGCCGCAGAAGTGCTTCGCCAGCGACGGCGGGCTGTGGCTGGCGGCCTTCTCCCCCGCGGCCCTCGCCCGCGTCGACGAGATCGAGGCCTCGGGCCGATGGGTCCCCGACTTCTTCAGCCTCCCCACCGCGATCTCCAACAGCCGGCTCAACCAGACCTACAACACGCCGGCGGTGAGCACGCTCGCGCTGCTCGCCGAGCAGGTGCGCTGGCTCAACGAGCAGGGCGGCCTGGAGTGGGCCGTGAAACGGACCACCGACAGCAGCAGCCGGCTGTACTCGTGGGCCGAGCGCACCGCATACACGACGCCGTTCGTCACCGACCCGACTGCCCGCAGCCTCGTCGTCGGCACCATCGACGTCGACGACACGGTCGACGCGGCAGCGGTGGCGAAGACGTTGCGGGCCAACGGGATCGTCGACGTGGAGCCCTACCGCAAGCTGGGCCGCAACCAGCTCCGCGTGGCGATGTTCCCCGCGGTCGACCCCGACGACGTGTCGGCGCTGACCTCCTGCGTCGACTACGTGGTCGAGCGCCAGTCCTGACGCCTCAGCGGCGGAGCAGGGCGGCCGCGACGGCGAGGGCGACGAGCAGCACCAGCGCGGCGATGGTCAGCCGCTGCCGGAACCGGACGTTCACCGGACCGCTTCGGGCTGCGGTGCGTCGAGCGCCTGCGTCGTGACGGTGAACCGCGGGCGGCGGTGGGACTCGTAGCGCACCCGCACATTCTGACGCCGGTAGAGGTAGAGGGCGACAGCCACCAGTGACAGGCCGACGGCGACGGTGCCGATCCCGATGGTCCACCGGGCTCCGAACGCGTCGCCGATCCACCCGATGATCGGCGCCCCGATCGGGCGTACCGCCCATGAACACGGCCATGTAGAGGGCCATCACCCGGCCGCGCATCTGCGGGTCGACCGAGAGCTGCACCATCGCGTTGGCGGTGGTCAGCGCGGTGAGCGATGCCAGGCCGGTGGGGATGAGCGCGACGGCGAAGACCTCGTAGTTGGGCGCGAGCGCCGCGACCGCGGTGGCGAGGGTGAACCCGACGAGCGCGACGAGGAGTACGCGCAGCCGCGGCACCTTGCGGCGGGCGGCGAGCAGGGCACCGGCCAGCGAGCCGATGGCCATGATCGAGCCGAGCATGCCGTACTCGGTCGGGCCCTGGTGGAACTCCTTGGTGGCCATCAGCGCGGTGGTGATCTGGAAGTTCATCCCGAACGTGCCGAGCACGAACACCAGCGCCATGATCAGCATGACGTCCGGCCGGCTGCGCACGTAGGCGAAGCCCTGCCGCACCTGGCCCTTGCCCCGGGCGCGCGGTGCCGGCGTGAGGTCGCGGACCCGCATGGCCAGCAGGGACGCGAGGACGAAGGCGAACGACAGCCCGTTGACCAGCAACGCATACCCGGTGCCGACGGCGGCGATGACCAGGCCGGCGACGCCCGGGCCGATGAGCCGGCCGGCGTTGAACGACGCGCTGTTGAGGGCCACGGCGTTGGTGAGCCGGTCCTTGGGGACCATCTCGGAGACGAACGACTGGCGGGCCGGGTTGTCGACCGCCGTCGCGACGCCCTGGAGGAAGGCGATGAGGTAGACGTGCCACAGCTCGACGTGACCGCTGAGGGTCAGCGCCGCGAGGGCCAGCGCCGACAGCCCGAGGAACGTCTGGGTGGCCAGCAGGATGTGCCGCTTGCTGAAGCGGTCGGCGATCATGCCGGTGACCGGCGCCAGGATGAGGAACGGGAGGAACTGCAGCCCGGTGACGATGCCGAGCGCGCTGGACGAGTGGTTGGTCAGCTGGGTGAGGACCAGCCAGTCCTGGCCGACCCGGCCCATCCAGGTGCCGACGTTGGAGACCAGCGACCCGGTGGCGTAGATGCGGTAGTTGCGGACGTTCAGCGAGGCGAAGGTCGGGCTCACTCGCCGGCCACCTTCGTGAGGATCACGGTGGCGCGGGCCAGCACGTCCTGCTCCTCGGGGGTGAGCAGCGCCACCCGGCTGGCCATCCAGGCGTCGCGCTTGCGGCGGATCGCGGTGAGCGACCGGCGCCCCTCGTCGGTCAGCGAGAGGATGACGGAGCGACGGTCGGTGGGGTCGTCCTGCCGCAGCACGAGGCCCCGCTCGACGAGGGCGCCGACGGTACGCGTCATGCTCGGCTTCGCGACCCGCTCGATCTCGGCCAGCTCACCCGGGGTGCGCGGCGCCTCCTCGAGGCGGCACATCACCGAGAACTGGTGGGGGGCCACGGTGTGGCTCGACTCGAACCGGACCCGGCGGCTGATCCGCATACAGGCGAGCCGGAGGTCGGTCGCCATGCGGGTCAGCTGCTGGGAGCTCAGTGTCGTCGTCACCATCGATAGTTAGCATAACTCATTACCTCGGCTAACTACCTGGTGGGGGGTCAGTCGACGTGGAGCAGCGCCTTGATCGGGTCCAGGGCGAAGTAGACGACGAACAGCCCGGCCACCAGCCACATCAGCGGGTGGATGGCGCTCGTCTTGCGCCGGACGAGCTTGATGAAGACGTAGGTCACGAAGCCCGCGCCGATGCCGGCGGTGATGGAGTACGTGAACGGCATCAGCACGATGGTGAGGAACGCGGGGATCGCGATCTCGAGGTCGTCCCAGGAGATGCCCTTGACCTGCTGCATCATGAGGAACCCGACGATGACCAGCGCGGGCGTGGCCGCCTCGTAGGGCACGATCGCGACGAGCGGGGCGAGGAACGTCGCCAGCAGGAACAGCACGCCGGTGGTGACGCTGGCCAGGCCGGTCCGCGCGCCCTCACCGACGCCGGACGCGGACTCGATGTATGCGGTGTTGCTGCTGACGCTGCCGGCGCCACCCGCGACGGCGGCCAGCGAGTCGACGATGAGGATCCGCTGGGAGTTCGGCGGGTTGCCCTCCTTGTCGAGCAGGCCGGCCTCGGCGCCGATGGCGACCATCGTGCCCATCGTGTCGAAGAAGTCGGCGAGCATCAGGGTGAAGACCAGCAGCAGGGCGGCGACGATGCCGATCTTGCTGAACGACCCGAGCAGGCTGAACTGGCCGAGCAGCCCGAAGTCGGGGATCTCGACGACGGTGCTCGGCAGGGTCGGGACGTTGAGGCCCCAGCCGGTCGGGTTGACCACCTTGCCGGTCGCGTCGGTCTGGCTGCCGACGTTGAAGATCGCCTGGACGACGATGGCGAGGATGGTCGCGCCGACGATGCCGATGAGGATGGCGCCCTTCACCCGCCGCAGCAGCATGGCGATGATGGCGAGCAGGCCGACGACGAAGACCAGCATGGGCCAGCCCGTGAGGAAGCCGCCGATGCCCAGCTCGACGGGCGTCGGCCCGCTCGGCTTCCTGACGAACCCGGCGTCGACGAGGCCGATGAAGGTGATGAACAGGCCGATGCCGACGGAGATGGCGGTCTTGAGCTGGGTCGGGACCGCGCGCAGCACCGCCGTCCGGAACCCGGTCAGGACGAGGATCGTGATGATGATCCCCTCGATGACCACCAGGCCCATCGCGTCGGCCCAGGTCATGCCCGGGCAGCTTGGCGATGCCGAACGCCACGAACGCGTTGAGGCCCAGGCCGGTGGCGAGCGCGAGCGGGTAGTTCGCGACGACGCCCATGAGGATGGTCATGACGCCCGCGACGAGGGCGGTCCCGGCGGCGACCATGAGCTTGGCCCTGCCGATGTCACCGCCGCCGAGGAAGCCGCCGGTGCTGTCCGCCTGCGTGCCGATGATGAGGGGGTTCAGCACGACGATGTAGGCCATCGTGAAGAACGTGACCAGGCCACCTCGCAGCTCGCGGGACACCGTGGACCCGCGCTGCGAGATCTGGAAGAAGCGGTCGAGGGCGCCGGCGTTCGGAGGTCCGCCGGGCCGCGCGGTTGCGGTGGAGGTGGTCGCCATGGCCAGGACGGTAGTGGCGGGATGTTTCCGGGCGATGTCGAAACGCGGGATGTCACTCACCCAATACGCTGACGGTATGAGCGCCACCGAACCGCCCGTCGCGCCGGAGCTGCGACCGGTCGCGGTACCGATGACGCGGATCATCGAGGTCGGGCTCGGCGTGTGGGTCGTGGCCCTGGTCCTGACCCTCGTGGTGCCGACGTTGCACGAGGGCCCGCGCTCCTGGTGGCCCTGGTGCTGCGTCGCCGGCCTGGCGCTGGGACTGGTCGGGTACGCATACGTGCGCCGCGGCCGTGGCAACGCCGCCGAGGCGAACGCCCCCCAGGCTGACGCCCGCCAGGCCCCTGACGCCCGCCAGGCCGTGACGCCACGTCGGCGAGCTCATCGCCGCCTGACGCCGAGAGGTCAACTTCGGCCGCTCTGGACGTGCCCCAAACCGGCCGAAGTTGACCGCCGACGGTCAGAGCGGGTGTGCCGGAACGTGCGCCGCCCCGGTCGGACTCAGGTGAGGACGTCGACCGCGAACTCGTCGACGATGGGGCGGCCGTGCGCCGCCGCGTCGTCGGCCGGGACATCGGTCTCGCTGTGCGCGCCGCAGCCGTGGTCGAGGCTGACGACCTGGCCGTCCGAGGGGGACCAGGCGTTGGCGCATACCCCGAACACCGAGCGCAGCGCGCCGGCCATCGGGACGAAGTAGCCGCACGTCGTGCACCGGTCGTGGGCCTGCTGGGCGACCTCGGCGGTGGGCCCGTGGGAGCCGTCGTACCAGCGCTGGGCCGCGACCTCACGGCCCTCCGCCGACAGCACGCGCCGCCGGCCGAGGCCCAGCTCGAAGATCGCCATCTGGTCGACGTCGTCGTCACCGGTCGCCTCGAACCCCTGCACCAGCAGCGGGTCGTCGGCCCGGAACGGCAGGATGTCGCCGGCGCTGAGGTCGCCGGGGGCGATCCGCTCGGCGTAGGGCAGCCACTGCGGCGAGAGCACCGAGACCGAGCCGGGGACGAGGTTGGTCTCGCAGACCGTCGCCTCCTTCTGCCGCGAGGCGCGCGAGACGCTGACCGCCCAGCGCCAGCCGAGGTAGGCGGGGGTGAGGCACGCGAAGTAGTGGGTCGCGACGCGCTCCCCGTCCATGACCATCTCGAGGTGCTCGCCGACACTGCCGGGCTTCGGCCACCCCGTCGAGGGCGGAGCGCGCGAGGTCGGCCGCTGCCCGCAGCGTCGCGTCGACCTTCAGCTCCGCCACCTCAGGCCTCCAGCTGGTCCGCGAGGCCGCGCAGGGCGCGACCCATGCCGGAGGCCTTCTTGCGGTCGGGGAAGTGCCCGCGCCGCAGGTCCTCGGAGGCGTCGTCGAGCAGCTTGATGACGTCCTCGACGATGACGACCATCTCGTCGGCCGGCTTGCGCTGGGCCGCGCGCTTGGCCGCGACGATGGACGGAGCGGGGTCCAGGACCCGCACGGACAGCGCCTGCGCGCCTCGACGGCCCTCGACGATGCCGAACTCCACCCGCGCGCCGGTCTTCAGCGCGGTGGTGCCCTCGGGCAGCGCGCTGGCGTGCAGGAACACGTCGGCGCCCCCGTCGTCGTCGGTGAGGAAGCCGAAGCCCTTCTCCGCGTTGTAGAACCTGACCTTGCCGGTGGGCACGGTTACTCCTTCATGAATGTCCGATGAGCGTCGCCTGCGCGACACACCAGCCTAACGGGGGTCGTCACCCGGTTTTCCCATCCGCTCACGCGGGCCGGATGCCCCACGAGCCGGTATGCGACTGTTCCGGCCGGAGCACGACGAGGTCGGTGCCGGAGTTGAAGGCGTCCGGCGGGCAGGTCATCGGCTCGACGGCGATGCCGGTGGTCCCCTCGGTGTCCGGGTGGGCCCGGCCCGTGTAGACCTGCGTCCACCCGTAGGCCTCGTCGCCCCACAGGCTCACCGCGCCGGAGGCCAGGCCGCTGAGGGTGACCGTCCAGCGGCCGTCGGCGCCGCGGTCGAGGTCGGTGAAGGCGGTGTCGAGGGCGAGGTCACCGATCGGGCGGCCGCTGCGGAAGTCGTATGCGGACCCCTCGACCGGGTGGGTCGCCACCGGCAGCTGCCGGTCGGGGTCGGTCTCGAGGTAGGTCGCCGCCGGCACCTGGATCGAGACCTCGGCGACGGGGGTGTCGGCGATCGAGAGGTACGGGTGGGCGCCGTAGCCGAAGGGCGCGTCGCCCTCGCCGACGTTGAGCGCCGTCGTCGTCACGGTGAGCCCGTCGTCGGCCAGCGCGTAGATCGTCGTCAGCTCGAGCGCCCACGCCCACCCGGGCTGCGGATGCAGGCGGTGGCCGACGGTGATCGACGTCGAGGTCTGGTCGAGCAGGTCCCAGGTGGCCCAGCGCACCAGGCCGTGGCTGGCGTTGTGCTTGGCGGGCTCGGTGAGGGCGAGCTGGCGCTCGGTGCCGCCGAACGCATACCGGCCGTCGCGCAGCCGGTTGGGCCACGGGACGAGCTGCTGACCCCGGCCGGCGACCGACATCTCGTCCGGTCCGAACCCGGCCACCACGTCGACGCCGCCCCGGGTGTAGCTGCGGATGCCGCCGCCGACCTCGACGACCACGAGCTCGTCACCGCCGCGCCGGACGGTCCACTGCGCGCCGGTCGGACGGGACCGCTCGCCGGCGTCGGTGCTCACGGGCTCAACCTATGACGGCCGGCCCGTGCTCGCGACGAGGAGCGCCTTCCGTCCTTTGCGACCGATCCGGCGGTCGCGGCCTCGGCCGAGGGCGATCGGGTCGACCAGCCGAGCCCGTGCCGTCACGGTCATCGGTCCGTGGCCGATCTGGTCGGCCAGCTCGGGCCGCGGCGGCGGTGACCTCGCCGGAGGAACCATCCCCCGAACTGACGATTACCGTTGGCCTCATGTCCGCCGGCCCGTCCACCACCGCCGACGCCGCCGCGCCGGCCGCGGGGGCGCGCAGCCTGGCCGACGACATCCGCAGCCGGACCGACGAGCAGCTCGCCGCCCTCGTCCTGCGTCGCCCCGACCTCGCCCGCCCCGCGCCGTCGGACCTCACCTCGCTCGCGGCCCGCGCCGGCACCCGCGCCAGCGTCCAGCGCGCGATCGAGAGCCTCGACCGGGGCCACCTCCAGGTCCTCGAGGCCGTCGTCGTGGCCGGTGACGGGTCGGCCTCGGGTTCGGTCGACGAGCTGATGGGCGGCCTCGACGTCCACGCCGAGCTGCAGGACCTCTGGGACCTCGCCCTCGTGTGGCGCGCACCCGAGGGCCTGTATGCGGTCCGCACGGCTCCCGAGGTGCTCGGCGCCCACCCGGCCGGGCTGGGCCCGTCGTCGTTGGAGCTCGGGTGCCCGGCCGCTGCCGGTCGGCGAGGTCCGGGCGCTGGTGGCCGAGGCGCCGGAGTCGGCCCGCGGGGTGCTCGACCGGCTGGTGTGGGGGCCACCCATCGGTGTCGTGAACCGCGACGCACCCGGTTCCGAAGGGGTGCGCTGGCTGCTCGACCACCGCCTGCTCCACGTCGTCGCACCAACGGTGACCGAGCGGGCGCGCGGCGAGGCCGAGACGCGGGTGCTGCTGCCGCGCGAGGTGGCGCTGCTGCTGCGCGGTGGCCGGCTCCACGAGCAGGTGGCCCTGACCCCGCCGGACGCCGTGACGACGCCGGTCGGTGTCGAGCACGTCGACGCCGCCGCCGGTGGCGAGGTCAGCGACCTGCTGGCCCTCGTCGAGGAGGCCATCGAGCTGTGGGGGCCGGCGCCGCCCCGGGTGCTGCGTACGGGAGGTCTCGCGGTCCGGGACCTGCGCCGGCTGTCGGAGGCCCTCGACGTCGACACGACCCGCGCCGCGTGGCTGGTCGAGGTGATGTACGGCGCCGGGCTCGTCGCGGACGACGGTGAGGTCGTCCCCGTGTGGGCGCCCACCCCGGTCGCCGACGAGTGGCTGCTCGACGCCGCCGGTGCACGGTGGGCGCGCCTGGCGGCCGGCTGGTTCGCGTCCACGCGGGCCGCGCACCTGGTGGGATCCCGTCCGGCCGGTTCGTCGTCGGCGGCGAACGCCCTCAGCCCCGACCTGCACTGGCCGCCGGTCCGGGCGATGCGTACCGACGTCCTCGCCGAGCTGGCCGGGCTGGAGCCGGGTGACGTCGCCACGCCCTGAGTCGCTGCTGGCCCGGCTGCGCTGGCGTCGCCCGCTGCGCAACCCCGCCCGCCTCGGTGACGCCATGGCCGCCGTCGTGCGGGAGGCCGAGTGGCTCGGCGTCACCGGCCGCGGCGGCCTCTCGACCGCCGGCCGCGCCCTCGTCGCGGGCGAGGAGGTCGAGGCGGTCGCCGCCACCATGGCCAGCCAGCTGCCCGAACCCGTGGACCACGTCCTGGTGCAGGCCGACCTCACGGCGATCGCCCCCGGGCCGCTCCAGGGCGAGCTGGCCCAGCTCATGCGCCTGGTCTCCGACGTCGAGTCCCGCGGCGGGGCCACCGTCCACCGGTTCACGCCGGCGTCCGTGCGGCGGGCCCTCGACGCGGGATGGACCGCCGACGAGCTCCTCGAGTCGCTGCGCGGCGCCAGCCGCACCGGGCTGCCCCAGCCGCTGGACTACCTCGTCCGCGACGTCGCCCGCCGCCACGGCCAGACCCGGGTCGGCGGCGCGACCGCATACATCCGCAGCGACGACGAGTCGGTGCTGGAGTCGCTGCTGGTCGAGCGGGCCCTCAACGCGTTGCGGCTGCGGCGCATCGCGCCCGACCGTGCTCGTCTCGTCGGCCGACCCGGAGACCCTGCTCGAGCTGATGCGCGAGGCGGGGTACTCGCCGGTGCAGGAGCGGCCCGACGGGTCGGTCGTGGTCTCGGTGCAGGCCCGCCGCCGGGCGGCGGTCCGCCGTGCCGCGTCTCCACCGCGGACGACGCCGGTCGACCACGGGTATGCCGCGACCCTGGTCCGCGGCCTCCGCGCGGCCGAGGAGGCGTCCCGGAACGCCGAGGGCGAGGACACCCGCCCGGCGCTCGTCCCGTCCGACCCGGCGGTGACGATGGCGGCGCTGCGCGACGCGGCGGCCGAGCAGCACGGGGTCTGGATCGGCTACGCCGACATGACGGGCCGGACCGACCGGTACCTCTTCTACCCGACGCGCGTCGAGGGCGGCCGCGCCTGGGGCCGGGTGGCCGACTCCCCCACCGAACGCGGGTTCTCGGTCTACCGCATCACCGGCGTCGCCGACCTCGCCGGCTGAAGCGCCTGATCGTCAGGCGCCGGCGAGCGCGCGTGACGACGCGGGACGGCGAGGGGCGGCCGAGCTGGCCCGGCCATCCAGACGCTCGTCTCGACGAGCGCCGCCAGGTCGACGCCGGTCTGGACGCCGGCGCCGTCCAGCGCCCACACCAGGTCCTCGGTGGCGAGGTTGCCGGTCGCGCTCTTGGCGAAGGGGCAGCCGCCCAGCCCGCCGGCCGACGAGTCGACGACGGTGACGCCGTCGGCGAGCGCGGCCAGCGTGTTGGTGAGCGCCTGGCCGTAGGTGTCGTGGAAGTGGACCCCGAGGTGGTCCACCCCGATCCCCCGGGCGTCGAGCGCCTCGATCAGGCGGTGCACGTGGCCGGTGGTGCCGACCCCGATGGTGTCGCCGAGGCAGAGCTGGTCGAGCCCGAGGTCGTCGAGCCGAGAGGCGACGTCGACGACCTGCGCGACGGGGACGTCGCCCTCCCACGGGTCGCCGAAGCACATCGACACGTAGCCCCGGACCCAGAGCCCGGCCTCCCGCGCCCGCGTCACCACCGGCCGGAACATCTCGATCGACTCGTCCACGCTGCGGCCGAGGTTGTTGCGGGCGAACGTCTCCGTGGCGCTGCCGAACACCGCGACCGCCTGTACGCCGGCCTCGAGCGCGCGGTCCAGGCCCCGCTCGTTGGGGACGAGGACCGGGCGGTTGCGGCCGAGGGCGTCGGGGCCCAGGTCGGCGAGCAGCTCGGCGGCGTCGCCCAGCTGCGGCACCCACGACGCCGGTACGAACGAGGTCGTCTCGACGACCGGCAGGCCAGCGGCGACCAGCCGCCGCACGAACTCGGCCTTGACGGCGGTCGGGACGTGGCCCTTCTCGTTCTGCAGCCCGTCACGCGGGCCGACCTCGTAGACCGTCACGGACGGCGGCAGCCCGGTCGCCGCCTCGACCTGTGGACCTCGCATCCGGTCAGCCTCCCAGCCTCGCCGTGGCCCCTCGTCGGCCGACGGCCATCCTCGCAGGACGGTAGGTTGGGCCGGTGAGCGAGTCGCCGCAGCCGCCGTCCGGGGAGGGCGCCTTCGGCGCGCCACCGGGCGCGTCGCCGTGGCCGCAACCGGGTCCCGACGCAGCCCTCCGCTCCCGCAGGGCTTCCCGCCGCCGCAGGCACAGCCGCAGGGCTTCCCGCCGCCGAACCCGCCACAGAGCCTGCCGCCGCCGCAGGGGCAGCCCTACCCCAGCGCATACCCCCCGATGCAGTACGGCTACGGCCCCGGACAGCCGGCGTACGCGGGCTACGTCCCGACCCAGACGTCGCCGTTCCCGGTGAGCACCTTCGTGCTGCTCATCGTGTCGGTGGTCTCGCTCATCGCGACCGGCATCATCGGCATCCCGAGCGCCATCCTCTCGGTGGTCGCCTGGCGGCAGAACGCCACCGACCCGGCCGCCTGCCGCAAGCGGACGACGACCGGCTGGATCGTCTACGCCGTCAACTTCGTCGTCGCGCTGCCGCTGCTGATCTGGTTCTACGTGTGGGCGCTCAGCGACCAGTGACCGCCACCGTGGAACAGCACGCCGCCCGGGATGGTTGGCCTGAAGACCATGACTGACGGACCCCTCATCGTCCAGAGCGACAAGACCCTCCTCCTCGAGGTCGACCACCCCGGTGCCGAGGAGGCTCGCCGCGCCATCGCGCCGTTCGCCGAGCTCGAGCGCGCCCCCGAGCACGTGCACACCTACCGCGTCACCCCGCTCGGCCTGTGGAACGCGCGCGCCGCCGGCCACGACGCCGAGCAGGTCGTCAACGCCCTGCTGACCCACAGCCGCTATGCGGTGCCGCAGGCCCTGCTCATCGACATCGCCGAGACCATGGACCGCTACGGGCGGCTCACCCTCGAGAAGGACCCGACCAACGGCCTCACGCTGCATACGACCGACCGGCCGGTACTCGAGGAAGTGTTGCGGCACAAGCGGATCCAGCCGTTGCTCGGTGCGCGGATCGACGACCTGACCGTCGCGGTCCACCCGTCGGAGCGGGGCCACCTCAAGCAGGAGCTGCTCAAGGTCGGCTGGCCGGCCGAGGACCTCGCCGGCTACGTCGACGGCGAGGCCCACCCGATCGAGCTCGACACCTCCGAGTGGTCGCTGCGGCCCTACCAGCAGCAGGCGGTCGACGGCTTCTGGCACGGCGGCTCCGGCGTCGTCGTGCTGCCGTGCGGCGCCGGCAAGACGCTGGTCGGCGCGGGGGCCATGGCGGCGGCGTCCGCCACCACGCTGATCCTCGTCACGAACACCGTGTCGGCGCGGCAGTGGAAGGACGAGCTGCTCCGCCGGACCTCGCTCACCGAGGACGAGATCGGCGAGTACTCCGGCCAGCGCAAGGAGATCCGCCCGGTCACCATCGCCACCTACCAGGTGCTGACGACCAAGCGGAAGGGCGCCTACACCCACCTCGACCTGCTCGACGCCCGCGACTGGGGCCTCGTGGTCTACGACGAGGTCCACCTGCTGCCGGCCCCGATCTTCCGGATGACCGCCGACCTCCAGGCGCGACGACGCCTCGGGCTCACCGCCACGCTGGTCCGCGAGGACGGCCGCGAGGGTGACGTCTTCTCGCTCATCGGCCCGAAGCGCTACGACGCGCCGTGGAAGGACATCGAGGCGCAGGGCTACATCGCGCCGGCCGACTGCGTCGAGGTGCGGGTCTCCCTGCCCGACGGCGAGCGGATGACGTACGCGATGTCGGAGCCGGAGGAGCGCTACCGGCTCGCGTCGTGCACCGACGCCAAGAACAAGGTCGTGTCGCAGCTCGTCGAGCGGCACCGGGGCGAGCCGACGCTGGTCATCGGCCAGTACCTCGACCAGCTCGAGGGGCTCGCCGAGCGGCTCGACGCCCCGATCATCACCGGCGAGACGACCGTGGCGGCGCGCCAGAAGCTCTACCAGGCGTTCCGGGTGGGTGAGATCCGGCTGCTGGTCGGTGAGCAAGGTGGCCAACTTCTCGATCGACCTGCCCGAGGCGTCGGTGGCGATCCAGGTGTCGGGCACGTTCGGCTCGCGCCAGGAGGAGGCCCAGCGCCTCGGCCGGGTGCTCCGCCCCAAGGGCGACGGCCGGACCGCGCACTTCTACACCGTGGTCGCCCGCGACACGGTGGACGCCGACTTCGCCGCCCACCGCCAGCGGTTCCTCGCCGAGCAGGGGTACGCATACCGGATCGTCGACGCCGACGACCTCCCCGTCCTCTGACCCCCGGCCCTTTCCCGCTTCCAACCTGAGGAAGTGCCAAGTTTTCGGCTTCTTCGAGCCGCCGAAACTGGGCACTTCCTCGGGTTGGAAGCGGAATGCGCTGAGGCGCGGATCACCGCGTACGGGTGGCTCCCAGTAAACTCCCAGGAATCAGCCCCACACTCAGCGGCGTGACTGCCGAACCCGCCATCGCCGAGGCCTCCCTGCTCGTCGTCGAGGACGAGCCCAACATCCGCGAGCTGCTCGCGACGTCCCTGCGCTTCGCCGGGTTCGAGGTGTCGCGTCGCCACCGACGGCCGGTCCGCGATCACCAGCGCCTCCGAGCGCAACCCCGACCTCGTCGTCCTCGACGTGATGCTCCCCGACATGGACGGCTTCGAGGTGACCCGGCGGCTGCGCGAGTCGGGCCGCCAGCTGCCCATCGTCTTCGTCACGGCCCGCGACTCGGTCGACGACAAGATCAAGGGCCTCACCGTCGGCGGCGACGACTACGTCACCAAGCCGTTCAGCCTCGAGGAGGTCGTGGCCCGCATCCGCGCCGTGCTGCGGCGCACCCGCGGCGACGAGAGCAGCGCCGCGCGCTGACGTTCGCCGACCTCGAGCTCGACGAGGACTCCCACGAGGTCCGCCGCGGCGGCCGGGTCGTCGAGGTGTCGCCCACCGAGTTCAAGCTGCTGCGCTACCTCATGCTCAACCCCAACCGGGTGCTGTCCAAGGCGCAGATCCTCGACCACGTCTGGGACTACGACTTCCGCGGCGAGCGCGGGATCGTCGAGTCCTACATCTCCTACCTGCGCCGCAAGATCGACACCGTCGAGCCCGCCGCTCATCCACACCAAGCGCGGCGTCGGCTACGTGCTGCGGCTCCCCCCGGGCACGCCGGCGGGGTGAGCACGACCGACTCCCCCGACGGCGGGCCCCGGCTCGCCGCGGGCTGGCGCGGTGCGGTGCGCGGCATACCCCTGCGGGTGCGCCTGCTCACCGTCGTCGCGGTACTGCTCGCGGCCGCGCTGGCCGGCGAGCAGCCTCATCGTCACGCGTGCTGATGCGCACCTACCTGCTCGACCGCACCGACGAGGAGCTGCGCACCTACGGCGAGATCGCGGCGGCCGTCGCCTACGGCACCGGTGGCGCGCAGACCATCCAGCCGAACTTCACCGTCCGGCTCTACCGGCCCGACGGCACCGGCGTGCTCAAGCTCGCCGAGGCCGCCACCGAGCCCGGCGCCGAGCCGGAGGTCCCCGCCCTCAACCGCACCGACCCCCGGGTCGATCTCGTCGCAGCCGTTCACCATCGAGTCGGCCGGCTCCGACGACACCGACCTGCACTGGCGGGCCATCGCCGGCATCAACGCCGACCGCGACGCCGTCTACGTCGTGGCCGTGCCCCTGCGCGCAGATGGAGGCGACGCTCGGCAGCTTCCTCGCCTACGCCCTGCTCATCGGCATCGTCGTGCTCGCGGCGGCGCTGGGGATCGGCTGGTATGCGGTCCGCCGCGCCTTCCGGCCGCTGCGCCCGATCGAGGACACGGCCGCCGCCATCGCCGCCGGCGACCTGAGCCAACGGGTGCCCGAGCCGTCGACCCGCGACGAGGTCGCCTCGCTCTCCCGCTCGCTCAACGCGATGCTCGCCCAGATCGAGCAGTCGTTCGCGGTGCGCGAGGCCAGCGAGGAGCACATGCGGCAGTTCGTCGCCGACGCGTCGCACGAGCTGCGCACCCCGCTGGCGACGGTGCGCGGCTACGCCGAGCTCTACCGGCAGGGCGCGGTCCGCAACCCCGAGGACGTGGCCCAGGCCTTCGGTCGGATCGAGGGCGAGGCGTCGCGGATGTCCGGGCTCGTCGAGGACCTGCTGGTCCTGGCCCGCGCTCGAGGGCGAGCGGCCGGTGCGTCTTCGACGACGTCGACCTCGCCGTGCTCGGCGGCGACGCCACCCAGGACGCCCGCGTGCTCGCCCCCGACCGGCACGTCCGGCTCATCGGCATCGACGGGCCGCTCGGCCCGGTGCACGTCCTCGGCGACGAGCAGCGGCTGCGCCAGGTGGTGACCAACCTCGTCTCCAACGCCCTGCACCACACGCCGAGCGGTACCCCCGTCGAGATCGCCGTCGGCAACCGCGCCCAACGGCTGCGCGGCGCTGGAGGTGCGCGACCACGGCGACGGCATCGACCCGGTGCGGGCCCGCCGGGTGTTCGAGCGGTTCTACCGCGGCGACCCGGCCCGCAGCCGGCGCAGCAACGGATCCAGCGGCGGCACCGGCCTCGGGCTCGCGATCGTCGCGGCCATCGTCAGCGCGCACCACGGCTCGGTGGGCGTCCGGGCGACCCCCGGGGGCGGCGCGACGTTCGTTCTCGAACTCCCACAGCATGCTCACAGTGACGCGACAGCGAGCCTTGACGACGAGGAGGTTGATTAGGGGTAAGCCACCCAGAGGAGCACAGGAAGCCATGACCCAACCAGGACACCCACCCGGACCCCACGCGGACCACCCCGGGCGAGAGCGCGCCTGAGCCGCCCGCCCACCAGTGGTTCGGCACCCCTGACCAGCACCGCGAGAACGAGGCGCCGACCGCGGCCATCCCGACCCAGCAGGGCACCGGTTGGTACGGCACGCCGGCGACCCCCGCGGCTCCCTACACCACCGGCCGGCACCCCGGCCGCCGGCGGCGACGGTGGGTACCCCACCTACCCGCCCGCGACCCCGACGCCGAGCCCGGCCCCGAAGGCCAAGCCCAACCGCGGTCTCGGCCAGATGACCGCCGTGGCGATCCTCGCGGCGGCGCTGGCCAGCGGCGGCACCTTCGCCGCCACCCGCTACGCGAACCCGGCCCCGGCGGCCAGCCCGGCGGCGACGACCCAGAGCAACGGCTCGACCTCGCCGCAGGTCATCCAGGGCAACGCCTCGGCGCCCGACTGGACCGCCACCGCCAAGGCCGTCGCGCCCAGCGTCGTCTCCATCGCCGTCGACCAGCGGCCAGGCCGAGGGCCAGGGCTCCGGCGTGATCATCGACGGCCAGGGCCACATCCTCACCAACAACCACGTGGCCACCGGCGCCGGCGCCAACGCGACGATCAGCGTCACCCTCAACGACGGCCGCACCTACGACGCGAAGATCGTCGGCACCGACCCGTCGACCGACCTCGCCGTCCTGCTGCTCAACAGCCCGCCCAGCGACCTCGTGCCGATGTCCATCGGCGACTCGTCGCAGGTCGTCGTCGGCCAGCCGGTCATGGCCATCGGCAACCCGCTCGGCCTGTCCGGCACCGTCACCACCGGCATCGTCAGCGCGCTCAACCGGCCGGTCACCACGCAGGCCGCGGAGAGCCCGCAGGGCCAGCAGGGCCAGGGCCGCATCCCCGGCGCCCAGCAGCAGCCGAGCGCCTCGGACCAGGTCGTCACCAACGCCATCCAGACGTCGGCGGCGATCAACCCCGGCAACTCCGGTGGCGCGCTGGTCAACGGCCGACGGCAAGCTCATCGGCATCAACAGCTCGATCGCGTCCCTCGGGGCGTCCGCGGGCGGCCAGAGCGGCAACATCGGCATCGGGTTCGCGATCCCGGTGAACGAGGCCAAGTCGATCGCCGACCAGCTCATCTCCACCGGCACCGCGCAGCACGCCTACATCGGCGTCTCCGCCGGCGACACGACGGTGACCGACGGCAGCAGCAAGCGCCAGGCGGCGCTGGTCCAGACGGTGGCCGAGGGCACGCCGGCGGCCCAGGCCGGCCTGCAGGCCAAGGACGCGGTCATCGCCATCGACGGCAAGCCGATCGACTCCTCGGAGGCGCTCGTCGCCAACATCCACGAGCACAAGGTCGGGGACACGGTGACCATCACCGTCATCCGCGGCTCGCAGAAGCAGGACATCAAGGTCACCCTCGCCGCCCGTCCCGGCTGAGGGTCAGGTGACCGGAGCCGCGTTCTCCCTGGTTAGCGGACCGGTTGCCCCGCTGGGGGCCTTCCACAGGTACATTGACGCGCTTCTCCTGAAGCGGCGACTCCCTGTGGAAGGCCCCTTTCGCATGCCCGAGCACACCGTCGTCAGCGACGACCTGGCCGGCGAACAGGCATACCTCGAGAACGCCCGCCGCGAGCTCGCCCGGATGCGCGACAAGACGCTGTCCGCGCGGGCGGCCGGCGGCGACCGGGTCTCCGACGAGGCCCTCGCGCTGACCCTGCACCGGCGGGCGGCCCAGCTCGTCGACGACCCGACGACGGCGCTGTTCTTCGGCCGGCTCGACCTCACCCACGAGGAGCACGGCCAGGAGCGCTGGTACATCGGACGCCGCCACGTCGACGACGAGCGGGGCGACCCGGTCGTCATCGACTGGCGGGCCGAGCTGTCCGGCGCGTTCTACCGGGCCGTCCCGCAAGGCGCCGATGGGCGTGCGGCTGCGCCGCCGGTTCGGCGTCGACCACGGGCGGCTGACGGCCTACGAGGACGAGCACCTCGTCGCGCCGGAGGCGGGCGACGTGGGCCGCAGCCAGATCCTCGTCGAGGAGATCGAGCGGCCCCGCGTCGGCCCGATGCGCGACATCGTGGCGACCATCCAGCCGGAGCAGGACGAGATCGTCCGGGCCGACGTCGACGACGACGGTCTGCGTGCAGGGCGCGCCCGGTACCGGCAAGACCGCGGTCGGGCCTGCACCGGGCGGCGTGGCTGCTGTACGCGTACCGCGACCGGCTGGCGCGGTCGGGCGTCCTGGTCGTCGGGCCGAACCGTGCGTTCCTCGACCACGTCAGCGCCGTGCTGCCGGCGCTCGGCGAGGTCGAGGTGCGGCACACCACGGCCGAGGAGCTGGTCGCCGGGGACGCCCGGGTGCGCGGCGAGGACGCGACCGCGGTGGCCGTCCTCAAGGGTGACGCCGCGGCTGGCCGAGGTGCTGCGAGCGAGCGGTGTGGGCGCACGTCGGCGCGGCGGCCGAGGCCCTCGTGGTGCCGCGCGGAGCGCGCAAGTGGCGGGTGCCCGCGTACAGCGTCGACGAGGTCCTCGACCGAGCTGCGCGGCGCGGACGATCCGCTACGAGGCCGCGCGGCTGGTGCTGCCGCAGCGCCTCGCGCACCACGTGCTGCTGGCCATGGAGCGCAGCCGGGGACTCACCGGACGACCGGGTGCAGGACGCGGTGGCGCGGTCCGCGGCGGTCCGCGCGTACGCCGCGACGCGGTGTGGCCGAAGCTCGACCCGCGGCAGGTGCTGACCGACCTGTTCTCCTCCGCCGAGGCCCTGTCGACGCACGCGTCGGGCGTGCTGACCCCGGCCGAGCAGGAGCTGCTGGTCTGGGCGACGCCGCCCCGGTCCAAGGCGTCGGCGCGCTGGTCGGCCGCCGACCTGGTCCTGCTGGACGAGCTGGCCGACCTGCTCGAGCGCACGCCGAGCCTCGGCCACGTCGTCCTCGACGAGGCGCAGGACCTGTCGCCGATGCAGCTGCGCGCGGTCGGCCGGCGGTGCTCGACCGGTTCGGCGACGGTGCTCGGCGACATCGCGCAGGGGACGACGCCGTGGGCCACCGATCGTGGGCCGTCGTCGCTGGCGCACCTGGGCAAGCCGGACGGGCACATCGAGATCCTCGACCGGGGGTTCCGGGTGCCGGCGTCGGTCATCGACTACGCGGCGCGGCTGCTGCCGTCGATGGCGCCCGGGCTGGGCGCGCCGGTCTCGGTCCGCGACAACCCGCGGCCGGCTCGACCTGGTCCGCGTCCCGGCGGCTCGGGTGGCCCGCGAGGTGGCGACGGTCGTGGCGCAGCTGGCGGCGGAGCCCGGTTCGGTGGGGGTGATCGCCCCGGCGTCGCTGGTCCGCGCGGTGTCGGCGGCGCTGACCGGCGCCGGGATCGGCCACGGCGTGCTCGGCGCCGACCACGGTGACGTCGACCACCAGGTGGACGTCGTCCCGGCCACGGTGGCCAAGGGCCTGGAGTTCGACCGGGTGGTCGTCGTCGAGCCCGCGACGATCGCGGCCGACGAGCCGGACGAGCGCACCGGTCTGCGGCGGCTCTACGTCGTGCTCACCCGGGCGGTGTCGGCGCTGACCGTCGTCCACTCGGCCGACCTGCCAGCGGAGCTCGCGGCGGCCGGCTGAGCACACCGGGGGGCGTTGGTCCGTTCGGAGGGCCGGAACCGGCCCCGCCGGGGACCAACGCCCGTCGGTGTGCACCGCTCCGCCAGACTGGCGGCGTGCCGGCGCTCATCACGTGGTGGACCCAGGACGTCGTGGCGCTCAGCCCGCGCGCCGATGCCGCGGAGGTCGCCGCGTCCGGCGCCGACCTGCTGGAGCGCTGGACCGAGCCGCACCGCCGGTACCACGCCAGCCGCCACCTCGTGGAGATGTTCTGGGCGCTGGAGGACCTCACCGACGCCGGCGAGGTCAGCGACCGCGAGGCGACGGTCGGCCGGGTCGCGGCGTGGTTGCACGACGCGGTCTACGACCCGTCCGCGGCCGTCGGGGCCAACGAGTCGGCCAGCGCTGAGCTGGCCGAGACCCTGCTTCCGCGCGTCGGGCTCGGCGCCCAGGACGTGACTGACGGTGGTCGAGCTGGTCCGGATGACGGCCGACCACGCGGTACGGCGTGACTCGGCGCTGCACCGGGCGTTCCACGACGCCGACCTGTGGATCCTCGCGTCCCCCGAGCAGCGGTTCGACGAGTACTGCGGCCAGGTGCGCGAGGAGTACGCGTCGGTGCCGGAGCCGTTGTTCCGCGCCGCGCGCGCCCAGATCCTGCGCGACCTCGTCGGTGCGGACGGGATCTACCTCACCGAGCACGGTCGCACCCACTGGGACGCGCCCGCCCGCGTCAACCTCGACCGCGAGCTGGTCCGGCTCTCATAGTGTCCCGACCGGTCTCCGAGAAGGGCGTGCGAGACTCGAACCGCTCCTCGTCGCGATGCGCTCGCGGCGACCGGAGCCGGCCGGGAGCCAGTCGGGAGAGGGTGTGGTGAGCCGATGAGCACGTCAGGACCGCAGGACAGTCCGGTCTGGCCGCCGGTCCCGTCCCCCGTCAGTCGGGGCCGCCCGGACCCCAGGACCGGCGCGACCCTCCGGGCACCGCGGCGCCGGTGCCCACGCCCACCGCGTAGCCGCCCACCGGGTACCCGCCGAACGAGCGGCGACCGCGGCACCCGCGACGGATCGCCCTGGCGGCGGCCGGAGCGCTGGTGCTGGTCGG
>CAVYNX010000005.1:0-321216 GCA_963770005.1 uncultured Actinomycetota bacterium
CCTCGGCGACCTCGCGCAGGTTGTGCGGCGGGATCTGCGTGGCCATGCCGACGGCGATGCCGGCCGACCCGTTGACCAGCAGGTTCGGGAACCGCGCCGGCAGCACGACCGGCTCCCGGCTCCGACCGTCGTAGTTGTCCTTGAAGTCGACGGTGTCCTGGTCGATGTCGCGGACCAGCTCCATCGACAGCGGCGCCATCCGGCACTCCGTGTACCGCATCGCGGCCGCACCGTCGTTGCCCCGCGACCCGAAGTTCCCCTGCCCGTCGATAAGCGGGTAGCGCAGTGACCACGGCTGCACCAGACGCACCAACGCGTCGTAGATCGCCCCGTCGCCGTGCGGGTGGTACTGCCCCATGACGTCGCCGACGACGCGCGAGCACTTGTTGTAGCCCCGATCGGGCCGGTACCCACCGTCATACATCCCGTAGATGACCCGCCGATGGACCGGCTTCAACCCGTCCCGCACATCCGGCAACGCCCGACTCACGATGACCGCCATCGCGTAGTCGATGTAGGACCGCTGCATCTCGGTGTTGAGGTCGACCGCCTCGATCCGGTCGGTCAGCGGGACGACCGGACCCGCCTCGACGACATCTCGGTCGAGTCCACGACGTCCTCAGTCGAGTCGCTGGTGGGGTCGTCAGGGCCGTCGATGGGCGGCTGCTCACTCACAAGAAGTCCTTACCGTGAGTTGAGGAAAAGGAGGGCTGGGGTATGTCGCGCGCAGCATGGCGGGCCTGGCGGGAAGCGCCGGAGCTTGCGGAGGCGCGGATGGTCTGCTGCGCGCGGCATGCCCCCGGCCCGACGGACGGAACGAGAGAGCGCATACGAACTAGATGTCGAGGAAGCGCACGTCGCGAGCGTTGCGCTGGATGAACCCGCGTCGGGACTCGACGTCCTCCCCCATGAGGATCGCGAAGATCTCGTCGGCGGACGCGGCGTCGGCCAGGGTGACCTGGAGCAGCGTGCGGGTGTCCGGGTCCATGGTCGTGTCCCACAGCTCGTGGTAGTTCATCTCGCCGAGACCCTTGTAGCGCTGGATCTGGTTCTCCTTGGGGAGCCGCCAGCCGCGCTCCTTGCCGGCGGCGATGAGGCCGTCGCGCTCGCGGTCGGAGTAGGCGAACTCGTGGGGCGCGTTGCTCCACTTGAGGCGGTAGAGCGGCGGTTGCGCGAGGTAGACGTAGCCGGCCTCGATGAGCGGGCGCATGAACCGGAACAGCAGCGTCAGCAGCAGGGTCCGGATGTGCATGCCGTCGACGTCGGCGTCGGCCATGATGACGATCTTGTGGTACCTGGCCCGGGCGAGGTCGAACTCCTCGCCGATGCCGGTGCCGAACGCGGTGATGAGCGCCTGGACCTCGTTGTTGCCGAGGATCCGGTCGATCCGGGCCTTCTCGACGTTGAGGATCTTCCCGCGGATGGGCAGGATCGCCTGGGTATGCGGGTTGCGGCCGGCGACGGCCGAGCCGCCGGCGGAGTCGCCCTCGACGATGAAGACCTCGGAGATCGAGGGGTCCTTGCTCTGGCAGTCCTTGAGCTTGCCGGGCAGGCCCACGCCGTCGAGCAGGCCCTTGCGGCGGGTGGACTCGCGCGCCTTGCGGGCGGCGATGCGGGCGGCGGCCGCCTGGATCGCCTTCTGGATGACGTCGCGGCCCTCACGGGGGTGCGCCTCGAGCCAGTGGCCGAACGCGTCGGTCATGGCCCGCTGGACGAAGCCCTTGACCTCGGAGTTGCCGAGCTTGGTCTTGGTCTGGCCCTCGAACTGCGGCTCGCCGAGCTTGACGGAGATGACCGCCACGAGACCCTCCCGGACGTCGTCGCCGGTGAGGTTCTCCTCCTTCTCGCGGAGCAGGTTGTTCTTGCGCGCGAAGTCGTTGACCAGCTTGGTCATCGCCGCGCGGAAGCCCTCCTCGTGGGTGCCGCCCTCGTGGGTGTTGACGGTGTTGGCGTAGGTGTGGACCGACTCGGAGTAGCCGTTGGTCCACTGCATCGCCAGCTCGAGCGCCAGCGCGCGCTCCTTGTCCTCGACCTCGATCGAGATGATGTCGGGGTTGATCGGCTCGGCCCGCTTGGACGCGACGAGGTGCTTGACGTAGTCGACCAGGCCGTCGTCGTAGCGGTAGGAGACCCGCTTGCCCTTCTTGACGGGCTTGTCGGCCTTCGCGCTCTCCTCTGCCGAGCCCGCCTCCACCGCAGCGTCGTCGACGGCGACGGTCTCGACGTCGACCTCCGCGTCGGCGTTGTCGAGGTCGATGTCGTCCTCGTCGTCGACGGTCGGCTCCGGCCGGGCGTCGAGCAGGGTGATGGTCAGGCCCTTGTTGAGGAAGGCGGTCTGCTGGAACCGGGACCGGATGGTCTCGAAGTCGAAGTTGACCGTCTCGAAGATGTCGGGGTTGGGCCAGAAGGTGACCGTCGTGCCGGTCTGCTCCGGGTTCTCCAGCGCCTCGTCCTGCGACAGCGGCGCGCGCGGCACCCCCTCGTCGAAGGTCATCCGGAAGACGTGGCCCCGCTGGCGGACCTCCACGTCGAGGCGCTTGGACAGGGCGTTGACCACGGAGGAGCCGACACCGTGCAGGCCACCGGAGACCTTGTAGCCGCCGCCACCGAACTTGCCGCCGGCGTGGAGCTGGGTCAGCACCAGCTCGACCGCCGAGACCTCCTCGCCGTTGCGCTTGCCGGTGGGGATGCCGCGGCCGTTGTCGACGACGGTCACGCCACCGTCGGGGCGCAGGGTGACGTCGATGCGGTCGGCGTAGCCGGCCAGCGCCTCGTCGACCGAGTTGTCGACGATCTCCCAGACCAGGTGGTGCAGTCCGCGCTCACCGGTCGACCCGATGTACATGCCGGGCCGCTTGCGGACCGCCTCCAGACCCTCGAGCACCTGGATCGCCGAGGCGTCGTAGGCCTGGTAGTCCTCGGGCAGCGTCGCGAAGCCCGCGTCCGGGTAGGCCGGGTGCGAGCGGCGGTCGGCTCAGGGGTCGGCTCGGGGATCGAGGTGGCTTCGTGAGGAGTGGTCGTCTCGTCGGGCTCGGACACGCTGCTCCTTCGGGCACCGCCCGGCAGGGCGCGATGCTGTTCATGACGAGCGGCCCGCTCACCACCCTCGCGCCGACGAACGACGCGCGAGCGGCGGCTGGCCGCCTTTGACTCTTCATTCTACAGGTCGGTGCGCGGGAAACCGGCCTCAGGAGCCCCGGTAGGGCCGGTTTCCGGGTAAAAACCCCGTCATCAGGTGTCGGGGGTCGTCCCCTGGCCCACGACGGGCGTATCGCGGCGTTGGCTGGTCCCGCCCATCCTGCCCGACCAGCCTGCGGTTGTCCCCAGCGCTGTCCACAGATCCTGTGGACATCAGGGGGTCCTGTCCAAGGTTCGTCCATCCCGCTCCGGACCGGTGGCGGCCGGAAGCTGCGGGTCGTTCGACCACGCCGACCAGGAGCCGGGGAACAGCGCCGCGTCGACGCCGAGGACCGCGAGGGCCAGCACGTCCCGGGCAGCGGAGACGCCGGATCCGCAGTAGGCGGCGACCGGCGTGACGTCCTCCCGGTCGCCGAGGGCCGGGTCGAGCAGGCGCCGCAGGTCGTCGTCCGACGGCATCCGGCCGTCGTCGTAGAGCGTGGCGGCCGAGACGTTGACCGCTCCGGGGATGTGGCCGGCGCGCGGGTCGAGCGGCTCCACCTCACCGCGGTAGCGCTCGCCGGCCCGGGCGTCCACGAGGACGCCGGTATGCGCGAGCTGTCGCGGCCTGGTCCACGTCGACGGTCGGCAGGTGCCCGGCGGTGAGGTCCAGCGAGGTGGCGGACTCCTCGGGCGGCTCACCCTGCTCCAGCGGCTGCCGGGCCTCGACCCAGGCGGGCAGGCCGCCATCGAGCACGCGGACGCGGAGCCCGGCCCAACGCAGCACCCACCACGCCCGCTCGGCGGCGAAGGTGCCGGGCTCGTCGTAGACCACGAGGTCGTCGTCGGCCTCGACGCCGAGCGCGCCAAGCCCGGCGGCCAGCGTGGCCGACGTCGGGCAGCGGGTGCCGCCCGTCGAGCGGGTTCGCCGGTGTGCCCGGTCAGCACCGCCTCGAGGTCGAGGAACCGGGCGCCGGGCAGGTGACCGTGCGCATACCGGAGCCGTCCGTCCCCCGGCTGGTCGGACAGCCGCCAGCGGACGTCGAGCAGGCGGACCGCCGGCAGCCGCGGCGCGAGCTCGTCGACCGGGACCAGGTGCTGGGCGCGCGTCACCGGGTCAGTCTAGGAAGTCACCCGTAGGTGTCCCGCGGGCCGCGGCCGGGCGCCCGGCGGCGCCCCTTCGCCCACGTCGGCCCGCTCGGGCCGGTGACGACGATCTCGGTGACCGTGCCGGCGCCGACCTCCTGCTCGAGCCGGCCCAGGAGCACCGAGGTCAGCAGGCGCATCTGCGTCGCCCACGCGGTCGAGGCCGCCCGGAGCGTCAGCACGCCGCCGTCGAAGGACACCGGCTGCACGTGCTCGGCGACGTCCGGGCCGACGATCTGCGGCCACCGCCCGATGACCGACCCGACGGCAACGTCGACCTGCCAGCCGCGGTCGGACACGAACTTCTCCAGCTGCTCGCCGAGCAGGAGCGGGTCGCGGGCGTCAGGACCGGCGCCGCTCGGCGTGCCGGGGGGCTGGTTCGTGGGCCGGCGTCGGCGCAGTGGCCGGAGTCCGGGTCGTAGTCCCTTGTCGGCGGCGGCCTTGCGGGCTCGCGCCAGGGCCAGGGCGGACGCGACCGCCGCGGCCTCGTTCTCGTCGAGCTCGTCGGGCCCGCCCTCGGTGCTCTCGGTGTCGTCCGGCTCGTCAGACACCGGCGACCTCGCCCAGGGTCACCGCGAACGTGGTCCCCCGTTCGCGCAGGATCGCGGGCACATCGGCACCGACCGCCGCCGTGATGAGCACCTGCTCGCACTCCTCGACCAGCTCGGCGAGGCGGTCGCGGCGGCCGGTGTCGAGCTCGGCGAAGACGTCGTCGAGGACGAGGACCGGGTCCTCCCCGAAGTCGGACCGGAGCAGCTGGTACGCGGCGAGCTTGAGTCCCAGCGCGAAGGACCAGGACTCGCCGTGGCTCGCATACCCCTTGGCCGGCAGCTCGCCGAGGCTGAGGTGGACGTCGTCGCGGTGCGGCCCGACGAGGCAGACGCCGCGCTCGATCTCCTGGTCGCGGACCTCGAGCAGGGTGGCGAGCAGCTCCTTCTCGAGGACGTCGACGTCCGGGACCTCGCCGGCGGCCAGGCCCGCGGCCGCCTCGGCCCGCAGGCTGGAGCGGTAGGCGACCCGCGCCTCGGACTGCGCCGCGCTGACCGCGGTGTAGGCGTCGGTCAGGTGCGGCCGCAGGTCGGTGAGCAGGCGCAACCGGGCGTGCAGGAGCTGCGCCCCGAAGCGGGCGAGCTGGCTGTCCCAGACGTCGAGGGTGTGCAGCGCCGCGGCGCGGGCGTCCTCGACCGGCTGGCCGTAGGCGGTGACCCGCTCGGTGCGGCGGCGTGATCCTCGGCGGAGCACGGGCGCGGCCGACTTCAGCAGGGCGCTGCGCTGCTTGAGCACCTTGTCGTAGTCGGACCGCACGCCGGACCACCGCGGCTGGCGCTGGACCAGCAGGTCGTCGAGGAACGCCCGGCGGCCGGACGGGTCGCCCTTGACCAGGGCGAGGTCCTCGGGGGCGAAGAGCACGGACCGCAGGGTGCCGAGCACCTCACGCGGTCGGGGCATCGGCGAGCGGTTGAGGCGGGCGCGGTTGGCCCGGCCGGGGTTGAGCTCCAGCTCGATGAGCGTCTCGCGCCCGTCCCGGACGACGACGCCGCGGATGACCGCACGCTCCGCGCCGAACCGGACCAGTGGCTGGTCGGTCGCGACGCGGTGGCTGGACAGCGTCGCGAGGTAGCCGACCGCCTCCACCAGGTTGGTCTTGCCCTGGCCGTTGGGACCGACGAGGGTCGTCACGCCCGGACCGAGCGGCAGCTCCGCCTGGGGGTAGCTGCGGAAGTCGGTGACGCTCAGGTGCCGGACGTGCACGGTCGGGGCCCCCACGAAGTATCGGAGCGAAGCGGAGAACTTCGTGGGGCTCCCGTCATGTCGCGGTTCCGGTGCCTGACGTCGGTCCGGCCTTGGCCGCGTCGCCCCGACCGCGGGTGCCGCCCTTGTTGGCCTGGCGCTCCGCCCGGGCCGTCGTCGACCCGGTACCCGACGAGGGTCCGGCCGACGCGGCCTTGCGACCCTGGCTCGCGGCCTTCTTGGCGCTGCCGGCCTTCTTCTGCTCGGTCTTGATGCCGAGGCTCGGGTCGGCGTCGCCGACCCCGACGGTGTTGCGCAGCTCGTCGCCCTCGGCGACGGTCATCACCGGGTGCCCACCGAACTGCCCGCGCAACGCCGCGACCATCTGCATCGTCGGCGAGATCTTCTGCCGGGACGCGAACCGGGCGAACAGCGAGGCCGAGATGACCGGCATGGGGACGTCGTTGGCGATGGCCTCCTCGACGGTCCACTTGCCCTCACCGGAGTCGACCGTGTAGTCGGACACGTTGTCGAGCGTGGGGTTCTCGGCGAGCGCGTCGACGGCGAGGTCGAGCAGCCAGGACCGGACGACGGTGCCGCGGCTCCACGCCTTGAACGCCCCGGGGACGTCCTTGATGATGTCCTTCTTCTGGAGCAGCTCGTAGCCCTCGGCGTAGGCCGCCATGAGGCCGTACTCGATGCCGTTGTGCACCATCTTCGTGTAGTGGCCGGCGCCGACCTCGCCGGCGTGGACGAACCCCTCGTCGCGGGGGCCCTCCGGACGCAGCGCGTCGAAGATCGGCATGGCGAGGTTGACCCACTTCTTGTCGCCGCCGCACATGAGGCCGTAGCCGTTCTCCAGGCCCCAGATGCCACCGGAGACACCGCAGTCGACGTAGCCGATGCCCCGGGGCTTCAGCATCTTGGCGTGCTCGTAGTCGTCGGTGAAGCGCGAGTTGCCGCCGTCGATGATGAGGTCGCCCTTGTCCATCAGGTCGGCGAGCTTGGCGATGGTGTCGCGCGTCGGGGCACCGGACGGGACCATCACCCACACCACGCGCGGGGCCTCGAGCTTCTTGACCATCGCGGCCATCGAGCGGACGTCGGCGACGTCGGGGTTGCGGTCGTAGCCGACCACCTCGTGGCCCGCGCGGCGCAGGCGCTCGCGCATGTTCCCGCCCATCTTCCCGAGACCGATGAGACCGAGCTGCATGGCTGATCCTTTCGAAACGAGCGGTAGGACACGCGAACTGGCGGGGTCAGGCTATCGCCGAAACCGCTGTACGGAAGGCGGCTGTGCCCCGTGGTTCAGCTGGCGAAACGCACCGGCATGAGCACGTAGCGGTAGCTGTCGTCGGAGTCGCCGTCGGCCTCGGACTGGCCGGTGAGAACGGCGGGCCGGCTGGGCTGGGTGAAGGACAGCCGCGCATACGGAGTGCCCAGGGCGCCGAGCCCGTCGAGGAGGAAGTGCGGGTTGAAGGCGATCTCGATGTCGGGGCCGGTGAGGGTGGCCTCGACCGCCTCCGACGCCTGCGCGTCGTCGCCGGTGCCCGCCTCGATCGCGACCTGCCCGTCGGTGAACTTCAGGCGCACCGGGGTGTTTCGCTCGGCGACGAGCGAGACGCGGCGTACGGCCTCGACGAGCGCTCCGGTCTCGATGACCGACTCGGTGTCGACGCTGGTGGGGAAGATCGAGGTGACCTTGGGGTACTCGCCGTCGAGGAGCCGCGTGGTCGTACGCCGCTGGCCGGCCTCGAACCCGACGAGCCCGTCTCCGCCGCCGGCACCGCCGAGGGCCATGTCGACCGACCCACTGGCGCCGAGCGCCTTGGCGGTGTCGGAGAGGGTGCGGGCGGGGATGAGGGCGACCTGGCCGACGTCGGACGCGGCCGGCTTCCAGGTCAGCTCGCGCATCGCCAGCCGGTAGCGGTCGGTGGCGAGGAGGGTGATCTTGTCGCCCTCGATCTCCATCCGGACGCCGGTCAGGATCGGCAGGGTGTCGCCGCGGTCGGCCGCGATGGCGACCTGGGCCACTGCCTGGGTGAACACGTCGCCCTGGATCGTGCCGGTCGACTCGGGGGCCGACGGGAGCGTCGGGTAGTCGTCCACCGGCATCATCAGCAGGCTGAACCGGGACGAGCCGCAGGTGACCTGGACCTTGTTGCCCTCGGCGACGACGTCGATGGGCTTGGCCGGCAGGTTGCGGGAGATGTCGGCGAGCAGGCGACCGAGCACGAGGACCCGGCCGGACTCGGCGACGTCGGCGGGGACGGTGACCTTGGCGGAGACCTCGTAGTCGAAGGCCGAGAGGGTCAGGCTGCCCTCGGCGTCGGCCTCGATGAGCACTCCGGCCAGCACCGGGACCGGCGGACGGGCCGGCAGGCCGCGCGCCACCCAGGTGACGGCGTCGGCGAGCACGTCGCGGTCGATCCTGAACTTCACGTGGTCCCGCCCTTCGCGTCCTGCCAACTCCGGACTCCGAACCCTAGTGTCTCCGTCGCGACGCCCACCACAACTCTCCACCACGCCCGGCGACGGTCGCTCATCCCGCGTGGTTCGTGGGGTTGCGCGAACGGGTCGTCGTCCCCAGGCGTACGCGGGGCCACCAGATCATCGAGAGGACTCGTCGTCGTCATCGGGGCTGTGCACTCGGGGGACAACCGGCGTCCGCGCTGGTCAGGTGCCCTGGACCGGTGTGCGTGCCGCGGTGGACCGCCTGTGGACAACCGGCCTCCGCGGTGCACGGCCGGCGGTCGTCCCCAGCCGCCGCTCCGGCGGATGGCCTGACCACACCGATCCGGTGGGGTTGTCCACCGGTCGTCCACAGGCACTGTGGACAACCGGTGACGGGGTCGGCGGCGCGGCGACCTTCGACCGGCCGTCGTCCACCGGGCTCGGTCCACAGAGTTGTCCACAACCGGTGGAGAACTGCGGATTGACCGAGGGTCGCGGCAGTCGTCGCCGGGGACAACCTGTGGACAACTCGCTGCCGATGGGAGGGTCAGCGATGGAGCCAGGGAAGCTCAGCGTTCGGACTGCTGCTTGATCCGGTTGGTCAGCTCGGTGACCTGGTTGTAGATCGCCCGGCGCTCGCCCATGAGCTCGCGGATCTTCCGGTCCGCGTGCATCACCGTGGTGTGGTCGCGGCCGCCGAAGTGCTGGCCGATCTTCGGCAGCGACAGCTCGGTCAGCTCGCGGCACAGGTACATGGCGATCTGCCGGGCCTGGACCAGCTGGCGCGACCGGGAGCGAGCTGCACAGGTCGTCGATGGTGAGGCCGAAGTACTTCGCGGTCTCGCCCATGATCGTCGACACCGTGATCTGCGGCCGGCTGCTCGCTCGGGATGAGGTCGCGCAGCACCACCTCGGCCAGGTCGAGGGTCACCGGCTGGCGGTTGAGGTTCGCGAACGCGGTCACCCGGATGAGGGCGCCCTCGAGCTCGCGGATGTTGGAGCTGATCTTGCTGGCGATGTACTCGAGCACGTCGTCGGGGGTGGACATCCGCTCCAGCGTCGCCTTCTTGCGCAGGATGGCGATCCGGGTCTCGAGGTCCGGGGGCTGCACGTCGCAGATGAGGCCCCACTCGAACCGGCGACCGCAGCCGCTCCTCGAACCCCGTCAGCTGCTTGGGCGGCAGGTCGGAGGTGATGACGACCTGCTTGGTGGCGTTGTGCAGCGCGTTGAAGGTGTGGAAGAACTCCTCCTGCGTCTGCACCTTGCCGGCGAGGAACTGGATGTCGTCGATGAGCAGCACGTCGACGTCGCGGTAGACCGTCTGGAACCGGGCGGTCCGGTCGTCGCGGATGCTGTTGATGAAGTCGTTGGTGAACTCCTCGGAGTTCACGTAGCGCACCCGCAGGTCGGGGTAGCAGCTGGCGGGAGTACTCGCCGATGGCGTGCAGGAGGTGGGTCTTGCCCAGCCCGGAGTCGCCGTAGATGAACAGCGGGTTGTACGAGCGTGCGGGGCCCTCGGCCACGGCCAGCGCGGCGGCGTGGGCGAACCGGTTGCTGGAGCCGGCGACGAAGGTGTCGAAGGTGTACTTCGGGTTGAGCCGGCTCTTGTCGGCCTCGCGGGACCGCTCGGGCGCGCCCGCGTCGGCCGAGCCGGTATGCGTCGGGCCGGCGGGGACGGGCGAGAACGCCGGGACCGGCCGGCACGACATGACCGTTGGTGTGCCCGTTCTCGCCGTTGAGCCGGCCGTCGCCGTCGTCGTCGGTGAGCGGCGGCGGGTACTCGTCGGCCAGCGACTCGTCGACCGAGACCGACAGCTGCGCGATCTCCACGCCGAGCTGCTCGGTGAGCGCGCCGGCGGACCGCGGTGCCGATGTGGTCCTCGATGACGTTCTTGGTCATCGAGTTGGGGGTGACGATGATCGCGAGGTTCTGCAGCGACGCCGACCAGGCGGCTCAGTCCGAGCAGGGCCCGGCGGTGCTGTGCCGACGCCCTGGCCGTCGAGGTGGCGGATGGTGTCGTGCCAGACCCGGCCATAGTCAACCTCCGCGTCCGACATCTCCCCGCCCTCTTGTCGCTGTGCCCCGGGCGCCCCGGCCCCTGAAGGGAACGGATGTCCACATCTTCGTCCACACCCTGTGGACCGAACCGTCGTGAGCGGTGACGCTAACAACAGTGCCGGGTGATGATCAACCTCGGTGCGGCGCGTGTGGAGAGATTCGGTGGGGGCGTCGGCGTGTCGCACGGAGGCTAGCCGCTGCGGGCCGGACACTGGAAGGTTGAGCGGTACCTTGGGCGAAGAGTTGGGCCGTTCGGCTGACCCGTGCCCGATGCGGATCACGGGTTTGGACCTTTCCGCGCGACTCCCGTATCGTGGACAAGGCCTGTTTGTCGGCCGCTTTCGCCTGCCCGTGACACCCGTGACGTCGTCCGCCGACGTCGATGGTCGGGGGCCTCCGATGGCGCCCGAACCGGGCTCTTCCCCCACTCGCCTCGACCATCGCACGTCAGGCGCCGACCATCGACCGCCTGGCAGCAACGGAGACACCTCGTGAGCAAGCGCACCTTCCAGCCGAACAACCGCCGCCGGGCCAAGACCCACGGCTTCCGTCTGCGGATGCGCACCCGTGCGGGCCGCGCCATCCTGGCCGCGCGTCGCCGCAAGGGCCGCTCCAGCCTCTCCGCCTGAGACGTCCGGGCTGAGGGCCGCGTGCTCCCCGCGCGTCACCGGCTCCGTACCGCCGCGGACTTCGCCGCCGCCGTACGGGGATCGGGCGGAGCACGCTCCGGCGGCCGCCTGCTGGTGGTCCACGGACGGATCACGGACCCGGCGCCCTCGCCGGCCGACGGCCGGCCCGCCCCGCGCGGGCCGGCTTCGTCGTCTCCAAGGCGGTGGGCGGGGCGGTGACCCGCAACCGGACCAAGCGCGGTCCTGCGCCACCTCGTCGCGGCGCGGCTGACCCGCATACCGGCCGGGTGCGACCTCGTCGTGCGCGCCAACCCCGCCGCCGCGTCGGCGACCACCGCCGAGCTGGCCACCGAGCTCGACCGTTCGCTCGACAGCGTGTTGCGCCGCCTCGAGACGGCGTCCCGCACGCCGGCGGCGGTCCCGTCATGACCGTCGGACGGATGCTGGCGCTGCCCCTGATCTGGCTGGTGCGCGCATACCAGCTGGTCATCTCCCCGATGACCCCGCCGTCCTGCCGCTTCTACCCCTCCTGCTCGGCCTACGCCATCACGGCGCTGGAGCGGTTCGGGCCGGTCAAGGGCACCTGGCTCACGGTGCGGCGGCTGCTGCGCTGCCACCCGTGGAACCCCGGAGGCGTGGACCACGTTCCCGAGAGGTCGCAGTCTCGGCCTGCCCCGCACGCCGCGCACGCGCACCACTGACCCGTAAGGACGACCGTGTACGACTTCTTCGTCAACCTGCTGAGCCCCCTGATGTGGGGCGAGGCCTGGGTCATGACGGCTTGGCACCAGCCTTCGTGTGGTTGGGGATCCCCTACGAGAGCGGATGGGGCTGGGCGCTGTCGATCGTCGGCCTGACCGTCGTCGTGCGGTTCCTGATGATCCCGTTGTTCGTCAAGCAGATCCACAGCTCGCGGCGGATGCAGATGATCCAGCCGGAGATGCAGAAGATCCAGGCGAAGTACAAGGGCAAGAGCGATCCGGAGTCGCGTCAGAAGATGACGCAGGAGACGATGGCGCTCTACAAGCGGACCGGGTCCAACCCGTTCTCCTCGTGCCTGCCGATCCTGCTGCAGTCGCCGTTCTTCTTCGCGCTGTTCCAGGTCCTCAACAACCTGCCGCACGTGGCCACCGGGGCCCACGCGCCGATCGGCCCGATCACCCCGGACGTCGCCTCGGTCATCGAGAAGTCGACGATCTTCGGGGCGCAGCTGTCGTCGACGTTCGTGAGCTCGCCGGACCTCAACGTCAAGATCCTCACGGCCGTCCTCATCATCCTCATGTCGCTGTCGACGTTCACGACGCAGCGGCAGCTGATGCGCAAGAACATGCCGGACGCTGCGCTGGACAACCCGTACATGAAGCAGCAGAAGGTCATCCTCTACCTGATGCCGATCTTCTTCGCGATCTCCGGCATCAACTTCCCGATCGGTGTCCTGCTCTACTGGCTGACCACCAACGTCTGGTCGATGGGGCAGCAGTTCTACGTGATCCGCCGGATGCCGGCGCCCGGTTCGGCGGCGGAGCGGGCCTACGAGGAGCGGCAGCGCAAGCGGGGCAAGACCATCAAGAAGCTGCACATCCCGGGGCTCGGCGACACGACCACCGAGCAGGCGGACGTGCAGGACGCGGTGACCGAGGGCCCCAAGACCGGCCAGCGGCAGCAGCCCAAGGGCAAGAAGCGGGCCAAGCGCGGTCCGACCGGCGGTCCCGGTGACGGTGACGCCGGTGCTGACGCGACCGGGTCGAACGGCTCCAGCGGCGCCGACGGGTCAGCGAGCGACAGCGGCGCGACGCCGCAGGACGCCCCCGTAGAGCCGACACCGACGAACGGTTCCGGCCCGAAGACTCCCTCCGGTGGTGCGCCCCGGCCGGGCACGCAGCGGCAGCAGCCCAAGCGCCAGAAGCAGAAGCCGAGCGGCACGCGGCCCAAGCAGCCGCAGGGCCAGGCCAAGCGGCAGGCCAACCCGCCGGGCACCCGACGCCCCGACGGCGGGACGCCGCGGCCCGACCCGGCCTAGCCGGACGACGGCGTATGCCTCGAGTCCACTCTCGGGGTACGCCTCGTGCGGACGTCCGACGGCGGGCCGGCTGCGAGCAGCGCCCGGTGCCGTCCCCCTTCAGCCAGTGACACCGCGGGACCCGGTCCCGCTCGACCAGCATGATCAGGAGTACTGCGATGAGTGACGACACCGATGTGACGACGCGTCGAGGCGACCTCGAGAACGGCGCCGGCGAGACGACGGGCCACGAGGGCGTGGCCGGTGACCTGGCCGGTGACTCGGGCGACGACCTGGTGAACGGCGAGGCGACGACGGACGAGTCGGCCCTTGACCGGCTTGACTCTGGTGTGGACGAGACGGAGCCGCTGCGGCCGACGATGAGGCGACGAATCTGCGGACGTGGAGGCGTCAGACGGCGCCGACGTCGCCGAGGGGACGACTCGTGGCGGGTCGCGCGTGCGGCTGCTGGAGAAGGAGGGCGAGGTCGCGGCCGACTTCCTGGAGCGGCTGCTCGACATCGCCGACCTCGACGGCGACATCGAGGTGGACATCGACGGCGACCGCGCCTCGATCGCCATCGTCGACTCCGAGGACGGCCGCGTGCCCCGTCGCCTCGTGGGCGCGGACGGCAAGGTCCTCGACGCGCTGCAGGAGCTGACCCGCCTCGCGGTCCAGGCCGAGACCGGTGAGCGCAGCCGGCTCATGCTCGACGTCGCCGGACACCGCGCCCAGCGTCGGGCGGTCGTCGTCGAGATCGCCCGGACCGCGATCGCCGAGGTGACCACCACCGGGGCGAGCAAGGCCCTCGAGGACATGTCGGCCTTCGAGCGGAAGATCGTCCACGACGAGGTCGCCGCCGCCGGGCTGTCGTCCGAGTCCGAGGGCGTCGAGCCGCACCGGCACATCGTCGTCTCCCCGGCATAGCCGCGAGCAGCCTGTTTCACGTGAAACACGGCGTTCGGGCCGGCTCGATGACGACGTCGTCGAGCCCGCCGACGCCGGCCGCCGGGGCCGCCGTGTTCGGCGACCGGTTGTCCCTGGCCGAGAGCTACGTCGCCCGGCTGGCCGACACCGGGATCGCCCACGGCCTCATCGGACCCCGTGAGGCTCCTCGGCTGTGGGACCGGCACGTGCTGAACTGCGCGGTCACCCACCCGGCCTTCACCGCAGGCGCTCGGGTCGCCGACATCGGGTCAGGGGCGGGACTGCCCGGGATCCCCCTGGCCATCGCCCGACCCGACCTCCAGCTCGTGCTGGTCGAGCCGCTGCTGCGCCGGACGGTCTGGCTGACCGACACCGTGGCGGCGCTCGGCCTGACGAACGTCGAGGTGCACCGGGGACGGGCCGAGTCGCTGTGGGGCGTCGCCCGGTTCCGCCACGTCACCGCCCGAGCGGTCGCTCGGACCGCGCGAGCTCGCCCGGATCTGCCTCCCGCTCCTGGAGGCGGGCGGCTCCCTGCAGGCGCTCAAGGGTGAGAACGCCGTCGATGGAGCTCGAGGAGGACGCCGACCAGCTCCGGTCGCTCGGCGCCGCCCGGTGGGGCGTGACGCGGTTCGGCGCCGGCCTGGTCGATCCGGAGACCGTCGTGGTCGGCGTGGAGGTCGACGCTGCGCTCGAGGCCTCGTGGGCCCCGGACCCCTCCGTACGTCAGGCGCGGCGGGCTCGCGCCAACCGCGCTCGCGGCCGGGCCGATGCGCGTCCGCCGTCGCCGGGACCCGCCTGACCGCGGTCGTCCACAGCTCGGTGTTGCGGCGCCGGAGCAGGGCCCGCGAGAGTGGTTGGATGGGGCGTCAGCACGGGACGCGGAGGCCCGTCGGCGGGTGACGAAGGGCGGAGCGGTGGTCGAGGACGGCACGTCAGGGACGGTGACGTCGACGATGACCCTGACCTCCGGCTCACTCCCGGCCGGCGCTGCGGTTCACGGTTGGCCGCTGCCGCACGACGGTGATCGCTCCGCGCGCGGGCTCGGCTGGCCCGGCACCGGCGGGGTCGAGGTAGCGGCGGCCCCGGCCGATGCGCCTGTTTCACGTGAAACAGCCGAGCTGGCGGCTGCGGAGGACGTGCTGTTTCACGTGAAACAAGTGGACCGGCCGCCGCGGAGGAGTTGCTTGTTTCACGTGAAACAGCCGGACCGACACGATTTCGCCTGAGACGACCGCCGCGGAGATGCGCGAGGAGCTCGCCGCCAGCATCCCCGAGGCCGGCGACGACACGCCCTTGGCCCAGAGCCTCGCTCAGGACACCCGCCGACGCCTCGCGTTGACCGGGCGCCAGTTCCCCGCCCCGCCCACGACGCGGGTGCTGACCGTGGCGAACCAGAAGGGTGGCGTCGGCAAGACGACGACCACGGTCAACATCGCCGCGGCCCTGGCCCAGTCCGGGCTGAAGGTGCTGGTCATCGACCTGGACCCGCAGGGGAACGCCAGCACCGCCCTGGGCGTGGACCACCACGCCGAGGTGCCGAGCGTCTACGACGTGCTCGTCGACGGGAAGGCCTTCGCCGAGGTCATCGTGCCCTGTCCGACGGTCGAGGGACTGTTCTGCGCGCCGGCGACGATCGACCTGGCCGGTGCGGAGATCGAGCTGGTCTCCATGGTGGCGCGGGAGATGCGGCTCGGACGGGCGTTGGCCAACCACCTGCGCGAGACCGACCTCGACTACGTCCTCATCGACTGCCCGCCGAGCCTCGGTCTGCTCACCATCAACGCGTTCGTCGCCGCCTCCGAGGTGCTTCATCCCCATCCAGTGCGAGTACTACGCCCTCGAGGGCCTGTCGCAGCTGCTGAAGAACATCGAGCTGATCCGAGGCCACCTCAACCCCGACCTGCACGTCTCGACCATCCTGTTGACGATGTACGACGGCCGTACCCGGCTGTCCTCCCAGGTGGCCGACGAGGTGCGGACGCACTTCCCCGACCAGGTCCTCCGCACGAGCGTTCCCCGGTCGGTGCGCGTCTCGGAGGCACCGAGCTTCGGCGAGACCGTCATGACCTACGACCCCACGAGCAGCGGCGCTCTCTCCTACCTCGAGGCGGCCGGCGAGCTCGCCGACCGCGGCGTCGCCACCCCCACAGCGACGGACAAGGACCAGCGATGAGCGAGAAGCGTCGGGCTCTGGGGCGCGGTCTGGGCGCGCTCATCCCCTCGTCCCCCGGGGCGGCCCGCCCGGTCGACGTGTTCTTCCGCGACAGCTCGCCGACGGTGGCGCTCGACGAGGCTGTCGCCGTGCGCCCGACCGACGCGAGGACCGACGCGCCGACCGAGCGGCGAGCCGCCCGACTCGGGCGATAGCGAATCCGCTAGAGACGGCGATACACCCCTCGCGGATGTGATCGACATCGCCGACGAGCTGCCGCCGGCCGAGACGCCCCAAGGCCTGGCTCCGGTCCCCGGAGCGACCTTCGCCGTCGTCCCGATCGCGGCCATCCGGCCGAACCCCCGACAGCCGCGCACGGTCTTCGACGAGGACGAGCTGGCGGAGCTGTCGGCGTCGATCCGCGAGATCGGGGTGCTGCAACCCGTCGTCGTCCGGCCGGTTCCCGCGACCGGAGGCCGACGCCGACCAGGATGGTCCGCGGTTCGAGCTGATCATGGGTGAGCGGCGGCTGCGGGCCAGCCAGCTGGCCGGGCTCGACACGGTGCCGGCGATCGTCAAGGACACCGCCGACGACGACCTGTTGCGCGACGCACTGCTGGAGAACCTGCACCGCAGCCAGCTCAACCCGCTCGAGGAGGCCGCCGCATACCAGCAGCTGCTCGACGACTTCGGTTGCTCCCACGAGGAACTGGCCACCCGCATCGGCCGTTCCCGGCCGCAGATCTCCAACACCCTGCGGCTGCTGCGACTCCCGCCGCTGGTCGCCCGCCGGCTCGCCGCGGGCGTGCTGTCCGCCGGCCACGCCCGCGCCCTGCTGGGCCTGGACGACGGCGCGGCGATGGAACGGCTGGCTCAGCGCATCGTCGCCGAGGGGCTCTCGGTCCGGAGCGTCGAGGAGATCGTCGCCATGGGCGGTGACGACCCGGCGGCCGTGCCCAGACCGCGCCGCCCCCGGGCCGGGAACCGGCACCCGCAGCTCGACGACCTCGCCGCGCGGCTGTCCGACCGCTACGACACCCGGGTGACCATCGCGCTCGGCCAGCGCAAGGGCAAGCTCACCGTCGAGTTCGCCTCGGTCGACGACCTCAACCGGATCATCGCGCTCATGGACCGTATCTAGTGATCACGCTAGAGAAGGGCCAGCGCCGGGTTGTGCTCTGCGGGCACCTCCTCGCCAGGCCGCACCGGGCCCGGCGCCGTGCCCGACCCGAAGGGTCGCCCACCGAGGCGCTCACGGTCGTGCGGCATCGCCCACTCCTCGAGCAGCGGCCCCTTGGGGATGATGCCCGTGGGGTTGATGTCCTGGTGGACCACGTAGTAGTGCTTCTTGATGTCGGCGAAGTCGATGGTGTCGCCGAACCCCGGCGTCTGGAACAGGTCGCGGGCGTAGCCCCACAGCACCGGCATCTCGGTCAGCTTCTGCCGGTTGCACTTGAAGTGGCCGTGGTAGACGGCGTCGAACCGCACCAGCGTCGTGAACAGCCGCACGTCGGCCTCGGTGATGCGTGTCACCCATGAGGTAGCGGCGGTCGGCGAGCCGGTGGGACAGCCAGTCGAGCCCCGCGAACAGCTGGTCGTAGGCCGCCTCGTAGGACTCCTGCGTGCCGGCGAAACCACAGCGGTATACGCCATTATTGACGGAACGGTAGATGCGCTCCATGACGTCGTCCATCTCGGCCCGCAGCGCCTCCGGGTAGAGGTCCGGGGCGCCCTCCCGCTGGTAGGCCCGCCACTGCGTCGACAGGTCGAGGGTCAGGGTGGCGAAGTCGTTGGTGACGACCTTGCCGGTGGGGACGTCGACGATGCACGGCACGGTGATGCCCTTGTCGTAGTCCGGGAACCGCTTCGAGGTAGGCGTCCTGGATCCGGGGGATGTGGAGGACCGGGTCGATGCCGTTGGGGTCGAGGTCGAAGGTCCACGAGCGCTCGTCGTGCGTCGGCCCGCACACCCCCATCGAGATGGCCTCCTCGAGCCCCAGCAACCGGCGGACGATGATCGCCCGGTTGGCCCAGGGGCAGGCGCGGGCGACCACCAGCCGGTAGCGCCCCGGCTCCACGCCCCAGTGGACGCCACCGCCGGTGGTGATCCGGTCCGGGATGTAGCTCGTGTCCCGCTGGAAGGTGTCCTCGACGTAGCCGGTATCGGAGTCGGTCGTGCTGGTGGTGCTCATTTCTCGACCATAACCAGGGCTCCGATCCGGCGCCCCTCGGGGGGACAATGGCCCGATGGGACGCGAGGTGCTGCCGTTGACGGTCGACCGCCTCGGCGACCTCACCGGGACCTGCGCCGACTGCGTCTTCTGGGAGCTCGGCCCCGCCCTCGCGGCCCGACGCCGCCGGCATCCGCGCGAGGACAAGGAGGGCTGGCTCACCGCCACGCTCCTCGAGTGGGGGACCCCCGGTCGGGTGGTCTACGTCGACGGCCGGTTCGCGGGCTACATCACGTATGCGCCGGCGCACCTCGTGCCGCGGGCGCTCGCCTTCCCCACGGCGCCGGTCAGCCGCGACGCGGTCGTGCTCGTCACCGCCCGGATCGACCCCGAGTTCGCCGGCCAGGGCCTGGGGAGGGTGCTGGTGCAGTCCGCCGCGAAGGACGTCCTGCGCCGCGGCCACCGGGCGCTCGAGGCGTACGGGTCCGGCCGGGGTGGCACCGACTGCCTGCTGCCCGCCGAGTTCCTCACCGCGGTGGGGTTCCGGACGGCGCGCGACCACGCGGCATACCCGCGCCTTCGGCTCGACCTGCGCACGGCGCTGCGGTGGCGCGGTGAGGTGGAGCAGGCGGTGGAGCGGCTGCTCGCGCCGGTGCGCGGTCTCAGCACGGGCCAACCGGTGGGCACCGCCCACCGGGAGCAGCCCAACCCCAACTGAGCTGACGGCTAGAGGTTCAGCCGGCCAGTTCTTCCAGGACCTTGCGCAGGTCGCCGAGCTGGAGGATGCCGGTGGCGCCGCTGGTGTCCTGCTCGCCGAGGTAGAGCCGCTGGAGCGCGACGACGATGCCCTCGGCGATGTCGTCGCGGAACGCCGACGCCCGCAGCCGGGCCGCGTCGTCGGGGTTGCTGACGTAGCCGGCCTCGATGCGCACTGCCGGCATCCGGGTGGCCTGCAGCAGCTTCCACGACCGGGCGTGGCTGCGGCAGTCGGTCAGGCCGGTGCGGGCGACGGTCTCGCGCTGGATGAGGTCGGCCAGCTGCTCGCCCACCGCGGACCAGGCGCCGAACCGCTTCTGCCCGAAGAAGAACGTCGCGACGCCGCTGGCGTCCTGCTGGTCGGCGGTGTCGCAGTGCAGGGACAGGACGATGTCCGCGGCGCAGTCGTTGGCGAACTGGGCGCGCGCCTCGTCGTCGCCCGCGTTGGCATGACGGGTGCGGGTGTAGATGACGTTGGCGCCGTGGGCGCTGAGCCGGCCCTCGATCCGGCGGGCCAGGTCGTGGACCACCTCGGCCTCGACGACACCGTGCGCGACGGCACCGAGGTCGTCGCCGCCGTGGCCCGGGTCGAGGACGATGGTGCGCCCGGCCAGGCTGTGCCCGGACCGGCGGACGTGCTCGCGCTCGCGCAGGGAGAGGGAGGACCCCGCCGGCGACGCTGCGCCGCAGGTCGGTGAAGGCCCGCAGGGTCGCCGGACCCACCTCTCCGTCGACCGGCAGGCCGACGCCGCGCTGGAAGTCGCGGACCGCCGACTCGGTGTCGGGGCCGAAGACGCCCGTCGATGCGGCCGGGGTGGAAGCCCAGGCCGAGGAGGCGCTCCTGCAGCTCGGTGACGTCGTCCCCGTGGACGAGATGGCCGGGGGAGTGCCGCAGCAGCCGGTCGCCGAGCCGCCAGCGAGCCGCGTCGAGCGCGGCGAAGGTCCAGGGGCCGACGATCCCGTCGACGAGCAGCCCGCGCTCCTGCTGGAAGGAGCGGACCGCGGCGTCGAGCCCGTCGTCGAAGGTCTCGGCCGCGCCGTCGAGCGCCGCCTCGGACGCCTGCGGCGCCAACGCACCCGCGGCGATGAGCCGGTCGCGGAGGTCACGGACCACGGGTCCCCGGTAGCCGAGACGGGCCGGGAGGCCGGTACGCGGTTCGGTCACGTCCCTCCCCTCGGGAACTGGTCGGGAGACGGGCGGCTGCGAGGCAGCCGACGGGCGGGTGCTGGGCTCGGCGGGTGCTGGGCTCAGCGAACGATAGCCGACCGACCCCCGTACAGCGCGCCGACGCCCACGGGATTCAGCGAACCCGCAGACGCCGGCGACGGCATCGCTCAGCTGGCGATGTAGTCCTCGAGCTCGCGCAGCAGGCGCGGCTTGGGCATCGCCCCGACGAGGGTCTTGACGACCTCACCGTTGACGTAGACGTTCATGGTGGGGATGCTCACCACGCCGTAACGGCTGGTCACGGCGGGGTTGGCGTCGGTGTCGAGCTTGACGACGTCGACCTGGTCGCCGTAGGTGGCGGCGATCTCCTCGAGGATCGGGGCGACGGCGCGACACGGACCGCACCACGTGGCCCAGAAGTCGACGATGACCGGCTTGTCGTTCTTGAGGACGTCCTGCTCGAACGTGGCGTCGGTGGTGACCTTGGTGGCTCCCATGAGAGTCCCTTCTGGATGCGGTGGGCTGGGTTCAGAGGCTAGCGGCGGCGGGGGACAGGCTCGGGTCGAGGTCGGACGACGGCTGGTCCATCGCCTCGTCCTGCGCCGCCGCAGCGACGGCGTGCTCGAGGTCCTCCAGGGAGGCGAGGTAGTGCTCGGCGTCGAGCGCCGCGGCACACCCGGAGCCGGCGGCGGTGATGGCCTGCCGGTAGGTGTGGTCGACGAGGTCGCCGCAGGCGAAGACGCCGGGGATGCGGGTGCCGTGGAGCGGTGCGTGCCGTCGATGCCGGTGACGACGTAGCCGGCGGGGTCCAGGTCGACGAGATCGCGGACCAGCTCGTTGCGCGGGTCGTGCCCGATCGCGACGAACACGCCGGTGACCGGCAGCTCGCGCTCCTGCCCGGTGCGCACGTCGGTGAGGGTCACGCCGCTGACCCGCTCCTCGCCGTGGATCGCGCTCACCCGGGAGTTCCAGGCGAACGAGATCTTGGGGTTCGCGAACGCCCGCTCGGCCATGATCTTGCTGGCCCGCAGCGAGTCGCGGCGGTGGACGATGGTCACGGACTTGGCGAACTTGGTGAGGAAGGTGGCCTCCTCGATCGCCGAGTCGCCGCCCCCGACCACGACGATGTCCTGGTCGCGGAAGAAGAAGCCGTCGCAGGTGGCACACCACGAGACGCCGCGGCCGGAGAGCCGCTTCTCGTCGGGCAGGCCGAGCTCGCGGTATGCGGAGCCCATCGCGAGGATGACGGCGTGCCCGCGGTAGGCGTCGCCCTCACCGGTGGTGACGGTCTTGACCTCGCCGTGCAGCTCGACCGCGGTGACGTCGTCGGTGATGATCTCGGTGCCGAAGCGCTCGGCCTGGGCCCGCATCTCGTCCATGAGGTCCGGGCCGATGATCCCGTCGCGGAAGCCGGGGAAGTTCTCGACCTCGGTGGTGTTCATCAGCGCGCCGCCGGCGGTGACGCTGCCCTCGATGAGCAGCGGGTGCAGGTTCGCGCGAGCGGCGTAGACGGCGGCGGTGTAGCCGGCCGGTCCCGAGCCGATGATGATGACGTTGCGCACGTCGGACACGAAGTCAACCCCTTGTGGTTCAAACACGGTCGAACCGCTAGATGCTGTGGCCGGGAGGCCCGGAAGCCCCAACATACCGGCCGTCGCCGATGGTTCATGGGCGGTAACCGTCGCGCCCAGCGTGTTGTTCCCTACGGCACCTCGACCGCGTCCTGGATGACCCCGGCGTCGCCGGCGCCGCAGTCGCGCTCCACGGCATAGACCGACGTGGAGTCGGACCGGCGGACCACGACGATGGCCGCCGGCTGCCCCTCGTACTGGGCCAGGTCGATGCTCACCGAGCCCGCGTCACCGGCGCCCAGGGCCTGGACGCAGGCCGCGGCACCGGCCTGGGTCACCAGTGGACCGGCGGAGGGCGCGTCACCCGTGCTCGCGTCCGGACCGGGAGAGGCGATGAGCGCCTGGGCGCCGGTGACCAGGTCGCCCTTGCTGTAGGCGGTGTTGCTGACCTGCACGTGCACCGACCCGGCCGACCCGGCGGCGGTGCCCTGCGCGGGGATCGCGGCCAGGCCGCTGTTGCTCCCGCGCTGCTGGACGATGACGGCGCCGGCCAGCGCCAGGAAGGCGACGAGGGCCGCGGCGACGCCGACGAGGGGCCACTTCCGCCGCAGCAGCGGCACGACGTCGTCGTCGCCGTCGTGGCCGCGGTCGCTCCCGCCCGAGAACACGATGGTGTCGTCGGCCTCCTCGACGGCGTGGACCGCGCCGGGCTCGCCGAAGCCCAGCTCGTCGAACAGCTCGTGGTCGCCCGAGCGGCGGACCGCGGCCTGGGCGAGGGACCCCTCGATGCGGCGCGAGAGCTCGGCGGGCATCGGGCCGGGCTCGGGGGCGCTGCGCAGGAGGGTGCGGACGGCGGCCTGCACGCCCTCGTCGAGCTCGATGTCGGTGGGCGTGCCGGGGAGTCGCGTCGTCGGCGTCAGCGGGGAAGGGGTCGGTCGGGGGCTGGGGGTCCATGCGGTCTCCGGGTCGGGGTTCCGGACGGTCGGCGTCCATCGGGCAGCGTGGTGCCGGAGGTCAGACGTCAGGCGGCGTAGGATCGGTTCCCCGCGATGCCGAGCAGCACGGCGAGGGCCGCACGGCCGCGGGCGCACCGCGACTTGATCGTGCCCTCCGCGACGCCCAGGACCTCGGCGGCCTCGGCGACGCCCATCCCGTGCATGTCGACGAGCACCAGCGCGAGCCGCTGGCCCTCGGGGAGCTGCGCGAGCGCGGCCCGCACGTCGAGGGCGGTCTCGGTGCTGCCGTGCTCGTCGCGGCGGTCGGCGAGGTCCATCGACTCGTAGTCCGGCAGCGGGCTGGTGGGCCGGCGCCGGCGCAGCCGGTCGAGGCAGGCGTTGACGACGATGCGGTGCAGCCACGTCGTGACCGCGGCGTCGCCGCGGAACGAGTCGGCCCGCCGGAACGCGGCGATGAAGCCGTCCTGGACCGCGTCGGCGGCGATCTCGCGGTCACCGCAGGTGCGCAGGGCGACGGCCCACATCCGGTCCCGGTGCCGCCGGAACAGCTCGCCGAAGGCGTCGGGGTCCCCGGCGCAGTGGGCGGCGAGCAGGTCGGCGTCGGAGCGTCGGCCGACTGGAGCGTGCCGGTGGGGCCTCGGTCGGGGCCGGTCACCGGACGGTCGCTTCGGCGACCTGGGCCCGGAAGTGGCCCTCGCCATCGGGACCGAGCGCGGTGAACCAGAGGATGACGTAGCGCCCCTTCACGGCCTTGCCGTCGGCGACGGACACCGTGCTGTCGCCGTCCTTCTGGGTGACCGACCCGATGGCCGTCGCCCCGGTGACCGTGGCCTGGTTGCCGACGTAGACCGTCACGTCGGCCGCGCCCCGGGTGGTGAAGGCGACCTCGTGGACGTCGGCCGGCTGGCCGAGGTCCAGCAGCAGGCCGGTGATGCGGCCCGGGTAGCCGCCGTAGTTGGCCGTCGCGTACCACTTGCTCGAGCGCCACACCGTGTCGCCCTTGCCGTCGAAGGCCGCCGGGCCGGTCTTGACCGCCTGCACGCCGCCGTCCTGCGAGATCTGGCTGGCGGCGACGATCGGGAGGGGCGCCGCGGCGGCGGCCGACGTGGTCGGCGCGGTGGTCGTCGGCGCCGGCTCGGCGGAGGTCGGGCTGGGGGACGCGGTGACGGTCGCGGTGACGACCGGTGGTGCGGCGGTGGCGCCGGTGCCGAGCCAGAGCCGCGGCAGCCCCCAGATGCCGACGAGCGCCGCGACGAGCACGAACCCGGCGATGACGAACAGCGCGAGCCGGGACTGGTCCTTGTCGAGCGGTTCCTGGGCGGCGCCGGGCAGGAGCGGCAGCGCGGGCTCGAGCTGCTCGTCGGTGGGCTCGAGGGTGTCGGACAGCCGGACCTGCTCGCCGACGACGAACGGGTCCTCCCAGCGTTCGGTCTGCCGGCGTTCGGCGCGGGTGGCGGACCGCTCGGCCGCCCGGTCGGCGGCGACGCGCGCCATCCCACCCATCCGACCCGTGGCCTTGGAGGCGAGCGAGCCGGCCGCGCCCAGCGCGGTGCCGACACCCTTGGCCACCGCTGCGGTCCCGGCCGCCGCGCCGGCGGCGACCGCTGCGGCCGCGGCCGCGGCTCCGCCCTCGCCGGGGCGGGCGGTGCCGTCGTCGTAGCCCTCGTCGCCCTCCTCGTAGGGGCCGTAGCCCACGAGCGTCTCGGTGTCGCCGTCGCGTGTCGGCCGGCGGCACGTCCGGTCCACGGGTGTCGAGGCTCATGCCGAGCACGCTGCGCAGGCTCTCGTCGTCGCCGGCCCTCGCTCCGTTCCCCGAGGCGGCCGAGGCCGCCGAGGCCGCCGCACCGCCCGCAGCCGCGAGACCCGCGGCACCGGCAACAGCACCCGCACCGCCGGACCGCCGCCGGTCCGCGTCACCCCGGCCGCCGCGGGCGACGGCCGGGCGGGCCACGCCTCCGGTGACCCGGTCGCGCTCCAGCGGCTCGGTGCGGTTGCCGGGGAGCCGGCGTACGGTCTGGACCTCGAGTCCCGCGCCGACCGGTGTCGGCGACCACGGACCGACCAGCTCGACCAGCTCGCCGGGGGTCTGCGGACCGGAGTCCTCGCTCAGGGTGCGCCGCGCGACGAGGTCGAGGTCCGGCGGCACGCCCGCAGCGATCTCCGACGGGGCCGCGACCCCACCGATGACGCGGGGAGCCGCCTCGAGACCCGAGTCGGGCCCGGTCAGCGGCCAGCGGGCGGTCAGCAGCGCGTAGGCGAGGGCGACCAGGGCCATGGTGTCGCGGCGCGTGGCCCGCTCCGGTGGGACGTCGTCGGCCTCGACCAGGGCGGCCTCGGTGGCCAGCCCGCGGACCTTGACCGACCCGTCGGCCTGGCGGAACACCGACCGCGGCGTGAGGACCCCGTGGTGGAGGCCACGCGCGCGGGCGCGCTCCAGGGCCGCGGCGGTCTCGCCGACGATCCGGCGGGCCTCCTCGGCCGGCAGCCCGCCGTCGGTGAGCACCGCGGTGATCGACTGCGCGCCGTGCAGCGACTCCTCGACGACGAAGGCGGTGCCCTCGTCACGCCCGACGTCGAGGACCCGGACCAGCCGCGGCTCGTCGACCCCGGCCGCGCGCCGGGCGGCGTCCAGGGCCGGTGAGGCGACCGGGCCGTCGGCGTCGAAGCACAGGAGCACGACCTCGCGGTCCAGCGTCTGGTCCGCGGCCACCCATCGTTCGTAGCGAGAGTGCTGGGCGACCCGTCGCTGGACGAGGTACCGCCCGCCGAGCAGCGAGCCTGGTCCGACGCCCTGCATACCTCTCCCGCCGCCGTTCGACACCCACATCGACACCGCACCGACCCACGTGGCGGCCCGTCGGGGTCAGGTCCGGTCGTCCGTCATCCTACGGGGCGCGGGGTCCGCAGCCGGTGCAGGCGAGGCCGGGGCGGGGGGAGCGGTCAGCGCCGCGCCGACCGGGCCCGGCCGGCGCTCCGCGACCGCCGCAGCGTGCGGACGATCCCGAACACGAGGATGAGCGCGACGATGGCCCCGCCGACGATGTAGAAGAGGTAGCCCGGGGGGTTGGCCCGGACCGTGATCGTCCCGGCCACCCCGATCGGCGTCCCGTCGCTCGTCGTCAGGGTGGCGTTGACCGGCACCAGGCCGGCGGCGAGCGCCTCGGCCCGGACCGGGACCACGGCCCGGCTGTTGGCGCCGATCTGGATCGGGTCGGGCTGGGCGACGATGCGCAGCCGCGGGTTGGTCGGGTTGAGCACGAGCCGCACGCCGTCGACCTCGACGCCGAGGTCGTTGACGACGGTCACCTGCAGGGTGCCCTCGTCGGCGAGGAAGTTCGTGGTCTGCGGGGCGACGCTGATGCCGCGCGTCGCCGCGGACGCCGCCTCGCTCACCAGGGCGTCCAGCCGGTCCTGCTCGGCGGCGTTGGTCCGCCACCGGACCGACGGCAGCTGGTCGAGCATGGTCCAGAGCTGGTTCCGGTATGCGGCGCCGTTCGGGCCGAGGACGCTCGCGACCTCGCCGGTGGTCCGCCGCTCCTCGGTGATGCGCGCCAGCCGCGCCGCGTCGACCTGCGGCTCGCCGTAGCCGCTCCAGGTGCCCTTCGAGGTGCTGGCGACCGGGTCCTGCGTCGCCGCCTGCTGCTGGAGGTCCGAGGTGGTCACCAGCTGCACCCACGGGGTCTGGGCGAGGGTGCCGAGCACCTGCTGCAGGGCGCTGACCGCCGGGTCGAGGGTGCGGGGCATCGCGACGAGGAAGCTGCGGGCCACCCCGGGGCTCTCCGCGAGGATGGCCGCCGTCTCGGCGACGAACCGCTGGGTCGTGAGCGCCCCCTCGGCCGCGGTGGTGGTCTGCGTGGAGAGCGTGCTGAGGGTGTCGTCCCACGCGAGCAGGGTCAGCCCGGACGCGGTCCGCCGCGGCGCCTGCCCGGAGAACCCGCTGGTCACCGGCAGGGCCGACGACGAGCCGACGACCGCCTGGAGTCCGATGCCCTGGTACGCCTGCCGCAGCCCCGCCTCCCGGTCGGCCGCGAAGCTCCCGTCGACCGGCCACGCGATGCCGCTGGTCGTCGCGACGCCGAGCTCCTGGCCCAGTGCGGCGCTCGCGGTGACCTCGGCGGCGACCGTCGGGTCACTCGGGCTGCTGACCACGGTGGCCGCGAGGTCCGGGTCCGCCTGGGGCAGGGCCCAGAGGGTATGCCGCCCCGCCGCCGTCGCGAGCCGGGTCACCAGCGGCGCGACGACGGCACCAGCGGGTCGGTGCCGGGGCTCGCCGCGGAGTCGGTGCCCAGCACGCCGGGGTCGACGGCCCACGTCACGGGCACCGGTCCCGCCGGCCCGTCGACGTCGGTGCCGTCGAGGATCCGGTTGATCCGGCCGCCGGGGTCGAGCTCGCTCTTCCAGGCGGCGGTGCGGGTGGCCGCATCGGTGTCGAACAGCGCGGCGGACGCCGACAGCGTGACGGGGGCGACGAGCGCCAACCGGACCGGCTCGTACTGCTTGGTCCGCTGCCAGCCCACGAAGGTATGCGTGTACTCGCTCGTCGACGACGCCGAGTCCCGCACCTGGATCGCGACGGGGATGATGCCGAACGCCCGCCCGAGCTGGAGCCGACCCGGCGCGATGGTGATGCTGAACGGCGCCGACGTGCCGGCGTCCACGGCGCGGCCGATCCTCGTGCTGCCCACCTCGATGCCGCCGGGCGCGGAGTTGCTCGACGCCCACGCGTCGACCTGCGCGCGGGAGACGACCGTCGTGGCGCCGAGGACGACGCGCACCGTGGGATCGGTGAGCCGGGCGGTCCGGGCGACCACCGAGCCGGTGACGGTGACGGTGACCCCCGGTCCGGCCACGGCCGGGGAGATCGACCCGAGGGCGAGCACCGCGGAGTCGGTGGCCGCGGCGGGCACCAGCGCCGGGCCCGCTGCCGAGCCCGTCGCATACCGCTGGCGAACCCGGTCGCATGGCCGGTGGTGGCGGTGAGCGGCCCGAGGACCGCGAGGAGGAAGAGCAGAGCGAGGACGCGGCCCCGCCGCGGGGTCACGCGGTGCCTGCCAGCCGCTCCCAGGCGACCTGTGCGATGCGCCGTTCGTTGGGGAAGGTGAGGTGCAGGTGCACCTCCTGCAGCGGGAACCACGCCACCTCGATGGCCTCGTGGTCGGGGTCGTTGTCGATGGTCAGCTCGCCGCCGAGCGCCTCGAGGAGGTAGTGGTGCACGAACTTGTGCACCCGCCGGTCGGACGTCGCGAACCAGTAGTCGATGGTGCCGAGCTCGGCGAGGACCCGGCCGGTGATGCCGGTCTCCTCGGCGACCTCGCGCTCGGCGGTCTGCGTGAGCGTCTCGCCGGCCTCGATGTGGCCCTTGGGCAGGCACCACTCGACGCGGCCGGCGCGGTTGCGGCGGGCGATGACCGCGGTGCGCGCGCACCCCTCGTGCACGTCGATGACCACGCCACCAGCGGAGCGCTCCTCGACCGCGGGGAGCCGGCGTCCGCGCAGAGCGCCGCCGTACCTCCCCGGGGTGCTCGAGGTCGTGGCGCTCATCGGTCCACTGTAACCAGCGGGGGAACTCCCCCCGGTCGCGTGCGTCTACGCTGGCGCTCCGTGTCACCGAGCGAGCTGTCCGACCTCCTGCGTGCCGCGGTGGCCCGGCTGGCTCCGGTCATCCCGGTCGGCCAGGAGCTCGGCCAGCGGTTCGCGGCGGCCGGTCACGAGCTGGCGCTGGTCGGCGGTCCGGTCCGCGACGCGTTCCTCGGGCGGACCTCGCCGGACCTCGACTTCACCACCGACGCGACCCCGGACGAGACGCTCGAGGTCATCCGGGGATGGGCCGACGCGCACTGGGAGATCGGCAAGGCGTTCGGGACCATCGGGCTGCGCCGCTCGGGCCACCTCATCGAGGTGACGACGTACCGCTCCGACGTCTACGACCGCACGTCGCGCAAGCCGTCGGTGACCTTCGGGTCCACGCTGGGCGACGACCTCGTCCGCCGCGACTTCACGGTCAACGCGATGGCGGTGCGGTTCCCGTCGCTGGAGTTCGTCGACGAGCACGGCGGGCTGGCCGACCTCGCGGCCCGGGTGCTGCGCACCCCCTCGACGCCGGAGGAGTCGTTCGCCGACGACCCGCTGCGGATGCTGCGCGCCGCGCGGTTCACGTCGCAGCTGGGGTTCACGGTGGCGCCGGACGTGCGCGCGGCGATGACCGCGTCGGCGGAGTCGCTGTCGATGGTGTCGGCGGAGCGGATCCGGGAGGAGCTGACCAAGCTCCTGATGTCGGACGCGCCGCGGGCCGGGCTGACCCTGCTCGTCGACACCGGCCTGGCCGAGGTGTTCCTCCCCGAGGTGCCCGCGCTGCAGCTCGAGGTCGACGAGCACCACCACCACAAGGACGTCTACCAGCACTCGCTGACCGTGCTGGAACAGGCCATCGCGCTGGAGGGGCCCCGGACGGTGCCGGGGGTCGACCGCTCCCGAGACCGTCGACGGCCCCGACCTGGTCCTGCGGCTCGCGGCGCTGCTCCACGACGTGGGCAAGCCGGCGACCCGGCGGTTCGAGGCCGGGGGCGGCGTCTCGTTCCACCACCACGAGATCGTCGGGGCCAAGCTCGTGGCCAAGCGGCTCAAGGCGCTGCGCTACGACAAGGAGACCATCGCCGCGGTGGCCAAGCTGGTCGAGCTGCACCTGCGGTTCCACGGCTACGGCACGGGGGAGTGGACCGACTCGGCGGTACGCCGCTACATCACCGACGCGGGGCCGCTGCTGCCGCGGCTGCACCTGTTGACCCGGTCGGACTCGACCACCCGCAACGCCCGCAAGGCCCAGCGGCTCGCCCGCACCTACGACGACCTCGAGGCCCGGATCGAGACGCTCAAGGCGGCCGAGGAGCTCGCGGCGGTCCGCCCGGAGCTCGACGGCAACGAGATCGGCGAGCTCCTCGGCGTGCCGCCCGGGCGGGTGATCGGCGACGCGTACAAGTTCCTGCTCGGCGTCCGGCTGGACGAGGGGATGGTCGGCAAGGACGTGGCCCGGGAGCGGCTTCTCGCCTGGTGGGCCGAGCGCAACGCGCTGAGTGGTGGCGTGCTCGGCACGCGGCATACTGGCGGCACGCCACGGCACCTGCGAGGAGGGGCACCGATGCGAACCACGGGCGGGGTCGTCGCTGCCCTGGCCACCGACGTCGGCCGGGTGCGGGCGCACAACGAGGACGCCGGGCTGGTCACGCCGGACCTCGTCGCGGTCGCCGACGGCATGGGCGGGCACGCGGCCGGCGAGGTCGCGAGCGGGCTGGCCGTCGAGGCGCTGCGGTCGGTCGGCGGTACGGGGGAGCTGCGCCCCAAGGACGTGCTCGACGCGGTGACCGCCGCCAACGACGCGATCCTCCGCTCGGCCGCACAGCACCCGCAGCAGAACGGCATGGCCACGACGCTGGCCGGGCTGGCCCGGGTGACGGTGGGCGGCTCGCCGCACTGGGCGGCGGTCAACATCGGCGACTCCCGCATCTACCGGGTGGTCGACGGCCGGCTGGCCCAGGTGAGCAAGGACCACTCGGAGGTCGCCGAGCTGGTCACCCTCGGGCTGCTGACGCCGGAGGAGGCGCTGGTCCACCCGGCCCGCAACATCGTGACCCGCTGCCTGGGCCGCGACCCGCTCGAACCGGTCGACTCGTGGGTGTTCCCCCCGCACCCGGGGGAGCGGTTCCTGCTCTGCACCGACGGGCTCACCAACGAGCTGCGGGACACGGCGATCGCGCGGATCCTCGGCGACGGCGACGACCCGCAGGCCATCGCCGACGCCCTCGTCGCGGCGGCGGTCGAGGCCGGTGGTCGCGACAACGTGACGGTGGTCGTGGTCCTGGGTTCGCCCGCGTCCGACGCCGCACCCGAGGCGGACGAGGAGACCGCGCCGCGCAACGGCGGGTCGGAGGACGACGCGTGACCGGCGCGACCATCGACGTCCAGCGCCCGCCGACCGGGTGGTCACACCTCAGCGGTCCGCTGCTCCACGTGCTGGTCGCGCTGTCGCCGGACGACCCTCGGTATGCGGCCGCCTCGGCCGCGGCCGCCGGTGGTGACCTCGACGACGTCCTCGACGTGCTCGCGGCGGAGGGTATGCGTCGTACCCCCGCCTTCGTGGCCGTCGCCGGCGCCTCGCGGCCCCGGGTCGTGACGCACGCCGACGGGTACGCCGTGCTGACGTCGGCCCGCGGGACGCTCGAGGTCCGGGCGCACCACACCCGGGTCTGGTCCGACCTGGTCGCCGACGCCGACGTGGACACCGTGGCGCTGCGCGTCTCCCCGACCTGGGCCGCTCCGGAACCACCCGCCGCGGCCACCCCACTCCCGGCCCCGAGCCGGAGCCGGAACCGGAGCCGGAGCCGGAACCGGAACCGGAACCCGAGCCGGAACCGGAACCGGAGCCGAACCCGAACCGGAACCCGAACCGGAACCCGAACCGGAACCCGAACCGGAACCCGAACCGGAACCGCAGGTGCTGCGGCCGCCGAACCGGGCTCCGGTCGTCGAGCCGCCGCCCGACGCCGGTACCGACCTCATCGCCGCCGTCCCGTGGCGCCGGCCGCCCGCCGGCGGAGAGCCGACGCCCGAGCCGGCACCGAACCGGCCCCCGACCGCGACCCGGCGGACCTCGACCGGACCGTCGACCGCGCCGCCCTCCTGGCCGCGGCCCCCGGACCCAACGCCCCCACCGGACCGACCGTGCTGGCCGCCCTGTGCCTGCGCGGCCACCTCAACCCGCCGACCGCCGCGGTCTGCCGGATCTGCGGTCGCGAGGTCCCGGAGCAACAGGCGTACGAGACGCCCCGGCCACCGCTGGGCGTGCTCCGGCTCTCGACCGGTGACGTCGTCAGCCTCGACCGCGGCGTCATCATGGGCCGCGCCCCGCAGGCGCCACCCGGCCTGCCGCCGGAGCTGCAGCCGCACGTCGTCCGCATCGCCAGCCCGCAGCGCGACCTGTCCCGCAACCACGTCCAGGTCGTCGTCGAGGGGTGGCAGGTCATCCTGCGCGACCTCGACACCACCAACGGCACGACGGTCACCCCGCACGGGGGCACGCCGACGAGGCTGCGCGGCGGCGACCCGATGGTCCTCGAACCCGGCACCGTCGTGAACCTCGCCGACGAGGTGACGTTCACCTACGAGGTCGCCGGCGGCGAGAGCTCGTGACCCGCCCGCTCCAGACCACCGGCGCCCCCCAGCTGCCCGGCCTGGTCTACGTCCAGCCGCTCGGGTCCGGCGGCTACGCCGACGTCTACCTCTACGAGCAGCAGTCGCCCCGGATGCCGGTCGCCGTCAAGGTGCTCAGATCCGAGGGCCTCACCGACGCCCTGCGCCGCCAGTTCGCCGAGGAGGCGGACACCATGGCGGCCCTCGGCGACCACCCCTACATCGTCCAGATCTTCCGCGGCGGCACCTCGGCCGACGGCCGCCCGTACCTCGTCATGAAGTACTACCCGCCGCCGAACCTCGCCCGCCGGGCCCGGCTCAAGCCGCTCACCGTCGACGAGGTCCTGCGCACCGGCATCCAGCTGGCCAGCGCCGTCGAGACCGCCCACCAGGCCGGCATCGTGCACCGCGACATCAAGCCGGCCAACGTCCTCGTCAGCAGCTACGGCGCCCCGGGCCTCACCGACTTCGGCATCGCCGGCCGAGGCGCCGACACGTCGCTGCTGACTCGGCTGCCGGCCGCCGACCCCGAGGAGTCGGCCGAGGTCGGCGTCTCGGTGCCCTGGGCGCCCCCCGAGGTCCTCTACGTCCAGAACGACACCACGCCCGCGCTCGCCGAACGCGGCGACGTCTACTCCCTCGCCGCCACCCTCTGGCAGCTCCTCGTCGGCCGCTCGCCGTTCGAGGTACCCGGCGGCGACAACACGCGCGTACGCGCTGATGCCCCGCATCCGCACCCAGCCGGTCCCACCCACGGGCCGGGCCGACGTGCCGCCGAGCCTCGAGCGGATCCTCGCCCAGGCGATGGCCAAGGACCCGGCCCTCCGCCCGGGCAGCGCCCTCGAGCTGGCCCGGCTGCTGCAGGGGGTCGAGCAGGAGCTGCACCTCGCGCGTACCCCGATCGTCGTGCTGGACGACCGCGGCGGCGCGCCGACCGGCGGCCCCGACGACAGCGACGCCACCCGGGTCAAGAGCGTCCAGCAGGTCCCGGCCCAGGCGCCGAGCGGTATGCGGGCCGCCCAGCCGGCCGCCTCGGGCGCCTTCGCCCCCGTGCCCGGCGCCGACGTCGACGAGCGCACCTCGACGCGCCAGGGCGAGCCCGCCCCGCCGAACCGCCGAGCACTGGTCTTCGCCCTCAGCGCCGTCGCCCTGTGCCTCCTCGTCATCGGGTTCCTCCTGACCCGCCCCCGCGACGAACCGGAACCCACGGTGGCACCGACCCCCACGCGTACCGCCGTCACCACCCAGAGCCCGACCAGCGACTCCGCCATCGGCGACGGGGTGTTCGCCGCGCCGGTCGTCGTGGCGAACCCGAAGGTCGGCGCGGTGGAGTTCGGCTGGAGCTACTCGGCGCCGAAGTCCACCGACACCTACCGGGTCCACGTCGGCCCGACGCCCGACGAGGCGCAGATCGCCGACCCGGTGACCCTGCCGAAGGCCACCTACGCGGTGAAGAGCCCCAGCGGCGGGCAGGTATGCCTCATCGCCACGGTGGTGCGCGCCGGCCAGATCTCCCCGGCGTCCCCGGCGGTGTGCGGCACCGCTCGCTGAGCCCGCCCGTCCGACCGGCGGAACCGTCTGGTCACCGAGTTGCGTCGAACCGGCCACGGCGGTCACCCTGGTCCGGGTTCAGGGCGCACGGGACGTCGTGGGATGAACCGGACGTCGACACGGGGGGCCGGACCAGCATGGTGAGCGGGGTGTCGCGAGCGCGCCGGTGGGGGGCCGTCTCCACGGTCCTCGTCCTGCTGCTCGGCACCGCGCTGGTGTGGTTCGCCCTGCGCGCCGACGGTGACGTCGTGCGCAAGACCGACCTGTTCGACGGCGGCGTCTGGGTCACGAACGCCGAGCAGGCGCGGTTCGGCCGGCTCAACAAGCCCGCCGGCCAGCTCGACGCCGGCATCGCCTCTCCGGGCACGCAGAGCTCCGGGCTCGACGTGGTCCAGGACGGCGCCGCGGTCCTCGGCGTCAGCAAGGCGTCGAACCAGCTGCTGGCCATCAACCCCAGGACGGCGACGCTCTCCGAGTCCAGCCAGGTCACCCTGCCCGCGCCGCCGCCGGTCGCCCCGGGCACGACCACGCCGGCGGTCCTCGACCTGCGCGGTGGCTCGATCGCCGTCGCCGACCCGGCGAAGGGCAGCGTCTGGGCCCAGCGGGTCGACACCCGCGCCGGGGTCGGGACCCTGGAGCAGCTGCAGCCGACCCAGAAGCCGCGGGCGGTCCTGGGCGGCGACACCGTCGTCGCGGTCGGCACCGACGGCACGGTCTACGCGGCGTCCGGCACCAAGGGCGACCTCGCCACGTTCAGGGTCGGTCCCGGCGGCGACGACTTCCTCGACCCGGTCGTCACCAAGCTCGGCTTCACCACCGCCGCGCTGCAGCTCACCGCCGTCGGCGGGCACTGGGTGGCCCTCGACGGCGCCACCGGCAACGTCTGGTCCGACCTCTCGGCGCAGCCGGTCCCGCTCGGCACCGTCACCGGCGCCCCGGTGCTGCAGCAGGCCGGTCCCGACAGCACTCGAGCGCTGGTGCAGACCGGCACCGCGCTGCTCGCCGTCCCGCTGGCCGGCGGCGCCCCGACCACCCCGGTCGCCGTCCCGGCCGGCGGCGTCACCGGCCTGGTCGCGAGCCAGCCGGTCGCCCTCGGCGCGTGCCTCCACGCGGCCTGGGCCGGACCGGACTCGGTCTGGTACGGCCGCTCGTGCGACGCCGCCGACGCCACCGCCGACGAGGCCGCCCAGAGCCAGCCCGCCGTCGAGCTCGGCAAGCTGACCAAGGGCGTCCGCACCGACGGGGTCAAGCTGCGCGTCAACCGCGGCCTCATCGCCCTCAACGACCTCGACTCCGGCAACGTCTGGGACGTCAGCGACAAGCCGGTCAAGGTCGACAACTGGGACTCCGTCATCCCGCCGCCGCAGCAGGAGGACCAGAACCAGAAGAAGGACCCCAACCAGCAGGACGACCAGATCGTCACCACGCCGCCGCAGGCGCAGCCGGACGACCTCAACGTCCGGGCCGGCCGGACCTCGAGCCTGCACGTGCTCGACAACGACTCCGACAGCCAGGGCTCGATCCTCGGCATCGCGCCGGGCGACGTCACGGCGCCGGACGCCGCGGACGTCAGCGCGGCGGTGTCGGTCGACGGCCAGACCGTCGAGGTGACCGTCCCGGCGAACCCGTCCGCGACGACCTTCCGGTTCAGCTACACCGTGAACAACGGCTCCAGCGGCCAGAACTCGCGGGCCACCGGCAGCGTCCTCGTCCACGTCGTCGACGACTCGGTCAACACGCCACCGTTCGTCCGGGGCGGTCAGGCCAAGCTGGCCCAGGCCAAGTACCCGGTCGTACGCGGCGGCCACGTCAACGTCGGCGTCGTCGCCGACTGGCGCGACGGCGAGAACGACCCGCTGTCCGTCGACTCCCCGGACCCGGCGGTCAGCGTCGACCCGTCCGGGCGCCCTGGGCGTGACCGCGCCGGAGAACCCCGGCACGTTCCCGGTGAAGTACTCCGTCGGCGACGGCCGCGGCGCCTCCGCCGAGGGCTCGGCCAACGTCACCGTCCTCACCGACGACGCCCGCGCCGAGCCGCCGCAGACCCAGCCCGACGTCGTCCGTGCCGTCGTCGGCAAGCCGGTGCAGATCCAGCCGCTCGGCAACGACGTCCCCGGCGCCGACCCCACCGACCCCGGCGCGCGGATGCGCCTGGCCTCCGACGTCCGCGGTCCCGGCGCCCTCGTCATCGACAGCAACCTCGACACCAACGTCCTCACCGTCACCGGCAGCGCCCAGGGCACCTTCCTCGTGACGTATGCCGCCCAGGTCGGCTCCGCGGTCGCCGCCGGCCGGATCCGGGTCGACATCCTGCCCAACCCCAGCGACGACCAGCCGCCGGTGGCGGCCCCCGACGCGGCCACGGTCCGCGACCAGGAGCCGATCATCGCCGACGTCCTGTCGAACGACTACAGCCCGCGCAGCGACGTGCTCGTCGTCCAGCGAGCGGTGTCCGACGTCACCTGGTTGCAGCCGTCGGTCGTGCAGGGCCGGTTCCTGCGGGTGCAGGCCGGCAGCCCGCTGACCAACGGCGACGAGCGGCGCGGCAGCATCGACTACACGATCAGCGACGGCACCAAGACCGCGGTGGGGCACGTGTCCGTGGTCCAGAAGGCCCGCCCGGAGCCTCAGCCGCTGCCGAGCGTCGAGGACGACCAGGCGGTGGTGCGCCTCGGCGACGTCGTCACCGATCCCCGTGCTGGACAACGACACGATGTCCGGCGGCGTCCCGCTCAAGCTCGACCCGCAGGGCGTCAAGGTCGTCGCCGGCAAGGGCCAGGTGTTCACCTCGGGCAGCGTCGTCCGGTACATCCCCGACGTCACACCGATCACCGCCGACGACGTCGTGACCCTCGAGTACGCCGCATACCCCGAGGGCAGCCCCGACCGAGCGGTCACCGGACGGGTGACCGTCACCGTCAAACCGCTCCCGACGCCGACCACGCCCAACCAGCCACCGACCGCGCGCAGCTTCACGGCCAGCGTCACCGCCGGCGACACCATCACCGTCACGGTGCCGACGAGCGGCATCGACCCCGACGGCGACCTGACCTACGTCGCCGGCATCGTGGGGTCCGACGGCGGGCCGGTCGACCTCGCCCTCGGGCGGGTCGGCGTCGTTCGGGGCGACGACGGTGAAGTACGAGGCATACCCGCGCAGTGCCGGCACCGAGATGATCCGCTACGTCGTCCGCGACCGGTTCGGCGCGACCAGCGAGGCGTTCATCCGCGTCGGCGTCGTCCAGCCCGGCGACCCGCAGCCACCGATCGCGGTCCTCGACGACATCGTCGCGGCGCCGGGGCGGACGGTCAACGCCGGACGTCCTCGCCAACGACCTCATCTCGCCCGGACGACGAGGTCGGCTACGTCGACCTGACGAAGATCAACGAGGCCGACGGCGCTGGCGCAGTTCACCAAGCTCGAGGACCAGACGTTCCGGGTGATCGTGCCGGAGGAGGGACCGGCCAAGGTCCTGGCGTACGGCATCACCGACGGCCTGTTCGACCCCTCGCGGGCGGCGCTGTCGGTCCGCGGCCAGAAGGGGTTCAACAACCCGCCGACCGCCGTCGACGACACCGCCGTCCCGAAGCCGGGCGAGACGCTCGACCACCGTCGACGTGCTCGCCAACGACCGCGACATCGACGGCGACCCGACCACCCTGCAGCTCGTCGAGGCCGTCGGCGAGGGCGTGGTCGTCGTCGGGCCGCCAGGTGCAGATCCGCTGCTCGACCACCCGCGCGTCGTGCCCTACGTCATCGCCGACGCCGACGGCGCCAAGGCGATGGGCCTGGTCTACGTCCCGACCGCCGACAACGGTGCGCCCTACGTCACGCCGGGCAAGGTCGTCCAGATGGACACCAACGGCTCGGCCACCGTCGACCTCGCCGACTACGTCACCGACCCCCGCGGGCGCACCGTGAAGGTGACGTCGCCCGACACGGTGAGCACCTCGCCCAAGGACGTCCTCGCCTCCGAGCCGCACGAGCGACACCTCGATCACGCTGACGCCGGCCAAGCGACTACAACGGTCCGGCCGCGCTGATGCTCCAGGTCACCGACGCGACCGGACCGGACGACGCGTCCGCCCTCACCGCATACGTCTCGATCCTCGTGCAGATCGGCCCGAAGGTGCCGATCCTGCGCTGCCCCGACTACCTCGTGAACCTCGTCGGCGGCGGCCAGCCGCGCACCGTCGACATCCCGCGGCTCTGCCACGCCTGGCTGCCGACCGGGCTCGACCCGGCCACCGTCGAGTACACCGCGTCGTGGGCCCAGGCGGTGCCCGGACGTCGACCTCAAGCCGGGCGGCACGGGCAACCGGGAGTTCGTCCTCACCGCGGCCCCGACCGGCCAGCGGCGACGGCGCGGTGACCGTCGCGGCCAAGGGCTCGACCGAGTCGTTCCCGATCCGGGTGCACGCCACCCCGACCGCGGGCGCCGAAGGCGACGCCGCCGCCGGGCACCGCCGCTGGCCCAGCAGGTGCCGCCGCTCGTCGTCTCAGCCGATCACCGTGGCCGCCCTCAACGCCGGGTCCAGCGAGACGGTCAACGTCGCCCCCTACCTGCAGAGCCCGCTGACCACGCCCGGCGTGCAGCGTCAACCCGACCGTCACGCTCCGCAGCGGCGCCGGGGTGACCGGCAGCGCGTCGGGGTGCTCGGTCACCGTGACCGCCGCCAAGGACGCCCGGGGCACGGCCACCCTCGTGTTCGAGGCCTCCGACGGTCCGGGCCGGCTGGCCAACGGCGAGGTCCGCGTGACGATCCGCGGGGTGCCCGGACGCGCCGAGCCGGGTCAGCGCGGCCGCCGACCGGGTCGCCGGCGGCCTCGCGCGGGTCAGCTGGAGTCCCCGCCGGCCAACGACGGCGGCCTGCCGGTCCTCCAGTACGAGGTGCGGTCGAGCACCGGCCAGACGCTGAGCTGCCAGGCCTCGCCGTGCACGGTGAGCGGTCTGAAGAACGGCGTGCCCGGTGTCGTTCACGGTCCGGGCCCGCAACGCCATCGACTGGTCGCGCGCCCAGCGCCGCCTCGCAGGAGGTCACCCCCGACACCGCCCCGCGGGCGGTCAGCGTCGGCGCGGTCACCCCCGGCGACCGCACCCTGGCGGTGACATGGGCGGCCCCCGCCAACGAGGGCAGCGCCGTCGACCAGTACCAGGTGCAGTGGGTCAACACCGCGGGCGGCGCCGGCGGCGGCACCCGCATCGTCGCCGGGCGGCACGCTGTCGACGACGCTGACCGGCCTGGTCAACGACAACGCGTACTCGATCCGCGTCCAGGCCCACAACGGCGCCGGCTGGGGGCCCTACGGACCGGCGGTCGACCAAGCAGTCGTTCGGCACCCCACCCGCGGTGGCCGCCCCCCGGCTGACGCCGCGCACGCCGAACGCCAACCAGGCCGACGGGCAGGTGACCATCGCCTGGGGGACGACCGACCCGAACGGGCCGCCGATCACCACCTACACCGTGTACCGGCGGGTGGGTGGCGGCGCCTGGGCGTCCATCGGCTCGGTGTCGGGCACGGCCGCCCGCACGTCGTCCGACACCATGCCCTACGACGGGCGCACCTACGAGTACACCGTCACCGCGACCAACGGCGGCGGCAAGGAGTCGCCGAAGACCAACGCGTCGCCGTACCGCGCCACCGGGATCCCCGCGGTCCCGTCGATCAGCCAGTCCACCAACGGCGCGTTCGACGCCACCGCCCGGATCACCGTGCAGCTCACCGACTCCCGGGCCTCGCAGCTTCACCTCGGTGAAGTGGAGGTCCAGCACCGGTGACACCGGCACATGGCAGTGCGGCGGCTGTGCCGACAACTCCACCAAGGCGTTCTCGACGACCAAGCTCGACACCAAGACGCAGACCATCTCGGTGTCCGCGTGCAACGACGCCAGCCCGGTGCAGTGCTCCGGCTGGAGCGGCGCGTCGCAGGTCGAGCCCTACGGCCAGACCCAGCCGGTCACCGGCCTGAAGTCGACCATCAGTGGCAGCGGCGGCAACTACACGATCACGTGGACGTGGAACAACGTCGCCAACGGGCGCGCCTACAGCAAGATCACCATCAGCGGCGCCATCGACCGCACCCTCGGCGGCGACGCCAGGAGAGCGTCTCGATGAGCGCCGGGCTACTCGGCGACGAAGTCGATCACCGTCGTGCCCACGGTGACCACGCAGGAAGGCTCCGACTCGGCTCCGGGCCGCAGCGACTCGGCCACCACGCCCGACCGGCCGCCGCCGACGGTCAAGGTCACCGAGGGCGGGTCGCTGCAGCGGGTCGAGCTGTGACTCCAGCGCGCCCGGCAACTGCCGCACGACCTGCTACTTCGTCGTCATCTCCTCGAGCAACTGGCAGGCGAGCTCGATGACGTGCGACATCAGCGGCGCCAGCCAGGGGACGTTCTCCACCAAGACGGTGCAGACCAACGGCACCCACCAGACCAGCGCCTTCTACGGGTACGGCGACGCCGTGACCGATCCGCTGTCGCAACGGCGGCGAGTCGGCGTCGGACTCCAAGGGCAACTGGGGTGGCTAGCGCCGTGCTCGCCGCCCGAACGCATACCCCTCCCGCCACCGTCCTCAGGAGCCCCCACCGATGACCGCCCAGCCCACCGGCGACCCCCGGCAGCACGGCCACGCAGGAACAGGTCGAGTGGTTCCGGCAGACCTTCGACCGGCTGGTCGAGAACATCGACCGCGCCGTCCTCGGCAAGGACCACGTGACCCGGCTGGCCCTGACCTGCCTGCTCAGCGAGGGTCACCTGCTCCTCGAGGACTTCCCGGGCACCGGCAAGACCCAGCTGGCGCGGGCGCTCGCGGCCTCGGTGCAGGGGTCCAACAGCCGGATCCAGTTCACCCCCGACCTGCTGCCGAGCGACGTCACCGGCGTGACGATCTACGACCCGAACATCAAGAAGTTCGAGTTCCACCCGGGCCCGATCTTCGCGACCATCGTCCTCGCCGACGAGATCAACCGGGCCTCGCCCAAGACCCAGTCGGCGCTGCTCGAGGTCATGGAGGAGGGCCGGGTCACCGTCGACGGCGTCCCGCACAGCGTCGGCGACACGTTCATGGTCATCGCCACCCAGAACCCGATCGAGCAGGCCGGCACCTACCGGCTGCCCGAGGCCCAGCTCGACCGGTTCCTCATGAAGACCAGCGTCGGCTACCCCGACGCCGAGGCCACGGTGCGGATCCTCGGCGACGCCAAGGTCCGGGACCGCGCCCGCCGGCTGCAGCCGGTCGTCACCGCCGGGGTGGTCGGCGACATGGCCGCGCTGGCCGACGAGGTCTACGTCGACCCGGCCCTGCTCGCCTACGTCGCCTCGATCGCCGAGGCCACCCGCCGCCACCCCTCGCTCAAGCTGGGCCTGTCGGTCCGCGGCTGCCTGGCCTACGTGCGCTGCGCCAAGACCTGGGCGGCGTCGCAGGGCCGCACCTACGTCGTCCCCGACGACATCAAGATGCTGTCCCGCCCGGTGCTGTCGCACCGCCTGCTGCTCGACGCCGAGGCCCAGTTCTCCGGCACCACGGTCGACCAGGTCATCGAGCAGATCCTCGGCGACGTGCCGCCGCCGGTGCAGGGCAGCGGCCAGGCCCCGGGCGGCGCGACGGGTATGCCGGCCGGCACCGGAGCGGCGGCGGCGTCCTCGAGGTCGGCCCGTCCGGGCCCGGAGCAGCTGCTCTGGACCGAGGCCCCCGACGGCGAGGCCGCGGAGCGCACGCTGCACCGGACCCCGAACCCGGCCGGGCTCGACCCGGCCCGGCTGGACCCGCATACCCCGAACCCCGGCTCGACCGAGGGCCGCTGACCGTTCGTCATGACGTCGACCGCCACCCGCTCCACCTCCGACGCGCCGGCGACCCGCCGCGCCGCCTGAGGCTGCCCGCGCCAGCCGGCGCGGGGGCGGCCGTCGAGGCGGCCTGCGACCGCACGGCGGGTCTGGGGGCCGGTCGCGGCCGGCGTGCGGTGGATCTCGCCGCTGGGCTGGGCGGTCCTCGCGCTGGGCGGGCTGTGCTGGTACGTCGGCGTCCGGTTCGGCTGGGTCGAGCTGCTGGTGGTCGCGGCGGCGTGCGGCGTCCTCGTCCTGGCCTGCCTGGCCCTCACCATCGGGCGGGTCCACGTCGACATCCACAGCGAGGTCGACCCGCGCCGCGTGACCGTCGGGGACCCGGCGACCGGCCGGATCGTCGTGCACAACCTCGCGCGGACCCCGCTGCTGCCGCTGCTCGTCGAGCTCCCCGTCGGGGTGACCGCGGCCCGCTTCGTCATGCCGCCGATGCGCGCCGGCGCGCGAGCACGAGGAGCTGTTCGTCGTCCCGACCCACCGTCGCGGCGTCATCGCGGTCGGCCCGGCCCGCACCGTCCGCGGCGACCCGCTCGGCGTCCTGCGGCGCACCGTGGAGTTCGCGCAGGTGCAGGAGCTGTTCGTCCACCCGCGCACCTCACACCTGGAGTCGCTGGGCGCCGGCCTGCTGCGCGACCTCGAGGGCTCGGTCACCGAGGACCACTCGATGAGCGACCTGGCGTTCCACGCGCTGCGCGAGTACCAGCCGGGCGACGACCGCCGCTACATCCACTGGCGGTCGTCGGCCAAGGCCGGGCGGCTGCTGGTCCGCCAGTTCCTCGACACCCGGCGCTCCCACGTCACGGTCCTCGTCGACACCGACCCGCGGTCCTACACCGGCGGCGAGGACATCCTCGACGAGTGGACCGGCGACCACTCGGAACCGCTGGTCGCCGCCCACAGCGCCCCGGAGATCCCCGACCTCGAGACCGCCATCAGCGTCGGCGCCTCGATCGTGCTGCGGGTGATGCGGGACGAGCAGGACACGACGATCGTCTGCGGCTCGCACGACATCAGCCGCAGCACCCCGCAGCTCACCCTCGACGTCCTGGCCCGGGTCGAGCCGGCGCCGGTCGACCTCAGGGCCCTGGCCCTTCGCGCGGTGGACCTGGCCGGCGACACCAGCATCCTGTTCGTCGTCACCGGGCCGCACCGCCCGTTCCGCGAGCTGCAGCGCGCCGGCGCCCAGTTCGGTCCCGAGGTCCGCACCGTCATCGTCGTCGTCGACGCGCAGGCCACCGCCGGCATCCGGCGCGGCGGCGGCCTGACCATCCTCACGGTGGCCGGCCTGGCCGACCTGCGCCGCGTCGTCGCCGCGGGGGTGAGCGCATGACCGCCACGCCGTCCAGCCGGCAGCCGGTCCCGCGGCGCGCGCACCACCCAGCTGCTCGCCCGCTGGCGCCAGTGGCTGCCGGCCGCCGAGGTCCGCGTCGACCTCGCCTTCTCGGCGGCCCTCGTGCTGCTCACCCTGGTCGGCTTCAGCACGACCTACTACGGGTACGCGTGGCTGGTCGTCGGCGCGGTCGGCGTCGTCCTCGGGCTGCTGGTCAGCCACCTCGTCGTCCGCCGCCGCTGGCCGGCCGTCGTCACCGTGCTCGCGCTCGCGGTGGTCTACCTCGTGCTCGGCGGACCGGTCGCGGTGCGGGAAGGGCTCGTCGGCGGGGTCCTCCCCACGCCGGAGGTGGTCGTCGACCTGGCGTCCACCGCGGTCCGCGGCTGGAAGACGCTGCTGACCTCGCTGCCGCCGATCGACTCGCGCGGCCCGCTGATGGCGCTGCCGTTCCTGTTCGGGCTGGTCGGGGCGGCGGCGACCTACACCGTCGCCCGCCGCTGGCGCCGGTCCTACGCGGCGCTGCTGGTTCCGCTGGTCCTGCTCGGCCTCAGCATCGCCCTCGGCACGCTGACCCCGGCCTCGGTCGCCCTCCAGGGCGCGGTGTTCGCCCTGGTCGCCATCGGCTGGTCCGCTCTGCGCACCGGCCGGGGCCGGCCCACCCTGCAGGACGGTGGCGGCCGCCGGACCCGGGTCGCCACCGTGGCGACCCTGCTGGCCGTCGCCGTGGTCGGTGGCCTGTTCGTCGGTCCGCACCTCCCCGGCTCCGGCGACGCCGACCGCACCGTGTGGCGTACCGCGCTGGAGCCGCCGTTCGACGTCAGCCAGTTCCCCAGCCCGCTGGCCGGCTTCCGCAAGTACACCGAGCCCAACGCCTCCGAGCTGTTCGACCGGACCCTCTTCCAGGTGGAGGGGCTGCCCGAGGGCACGCCGGTCCGGCTGGCCACCCTCGACACCTTCGACGGCTCGGTGTGGGGCGCCGGCAACGTCGCCGCCGGCGGCCCGGCGACGGGTGCCGGGACCGGTGGCACCGCGGCCGACGACGCCGCGACCTTCCGCCGCGTCGGCAGCCACATCGCCGCGAGCGGTCCCGGCCGCGAGGTCACCGCCACGGTCCGGATCGCCGCCGACGGGTACGCCGACGTCTGGCTCCCGACCGCCGGCGTCGTCACCGGCATCGACTTCCAGGGCGACGCCGACCGGGCCACCGCCCTCGGCGACTCGCTGCGGTTCAACGTCGTCACCAACACCGGCGTGGTGCCGAGCACCCTGCGGGCCGGTGACGCATACGAGCTCACCGCGATCGTCCCGCCCGCGGCCGAGCTGCCGTCGTCCGTCGCGGTCGAGGGCTCGCCCGTCGTCGACACGCAGGCGCTCGGCTTCCTCGACGCCAAGGTCGACGCGTGGAGCGGCCGGGAGTCGGACCCGTGGACCAAGGTCGTGGCCATCGCCAAGGCGATGCGGGCCGGCGCCTACACCGACGGCGGCCCGCCCGGGAACTACCAGAACGTCTTCCTGCCCGGCCACTCGCTGGCCCGGCTGCAGCGGTTCGTCCGGTCCGAGCAGCTGGCCGGCGACGACGAGCAGTACGCCGCGGCGCTCGCCCTCGCGGCCAACCGGCTGGGCGTCCAGGCCCGCGTCGTCTTCGGCGCCGTGCCGCAGGCGTCCGGGGAGGTCAAGGGCTCCGACGTCCACGCCTGGGTCGAGGTCCACGCCGCCGACGGCACGTGGGCGCAGATCCTGCCGCGCGACTTCCTGCCCGACCGCAACAAGCAGCCGGAGCAGCAGCAGCAGCGGTCGGAGGAGCAGAAGACCGGCGCCCAGGTGCCGCCGCCGGTCGCCAACAACCCGCCGTCGGTGCTCCAGGGCCCGGACCAGGCGCAGAACGCGACCCAGAACCGCAAGCCGCCGCCGAAGAACTTCCTCGACCCGAGCACCTGGCCCGACTGGGTGAAGTGGCTGCTGCTCTACGTCGGGCTGCCGCTGCTCGTCCTGCTGCTGCTCTACACGGTGGTGCGGGCGGTCAAGGCGCGGCGTCGGGTGCGGCGGCGGAAGCGGGGACCGGCCGGCGTGCGCATCGCCGGCGGCTGGACCGAGCTGGTCGACACCGCCGGGCGACCTCGGGATCGCCCTGCCGCGCAACGCGACCCGTCGGGAGCAGGCGGAGGCGCTGGACGCCCGGGTCGGCGACGCCTACGCCTTCACGCCGCTCGCGCTCCGGGCCGACGCGCACGTCTTCGCCCCGTCGGCGCCGTCACTGGACGGACGCGAGCGCCTACTGGGTGGACGTCAAGGCCGCCCGCCGGGTGCTGCGCCGGCAGGTGCCGTGGTGGCGCCGGCTGCTCGCCGACGTCTCGCCGAGCTCGGCCCGCCGGCCCTCGCGTCGCACCCGGCCCGAAGGCCGCGCCAGTGGTGCTCGCGGGGCGCTAGGCGTTCTTGAACCGGCCCCAGCCGTGCCAGCGGTCGACGTCGACGCGGGCGGTGACGCGGGGGCGGTTCCGCACCGTGTACGCGTGCCCGGTGTAGTGCGTCGAGATGCGGTCGATGTCGACGAGGTCGGCGTCGGGCACCCACTCGGAGACGTGCCCGACGATGCTGACGTGGGTCACCCAGTCCTTGGGGTCCATGGCGCTCAACGCCACCCGCGGGTCGTGGCGCAGGTGGTGGATCCGCTTCCGGCCGTCGTCCATGTTGACGACGATCTGCCCGTCCTCGAAGAGGTACCAGGTGGGGTACGAGATCGGCTGCCCGTCGGCACGGACGACGCTGATGGTCGCGTAGTTCGCCCGCTCGAGGAACGCGGTGACGTCAGCAGGCACAGGAGGCTTCGGCATACCGCCCAACCTAGGTCGCGGCCCTGTGGATGACGCGCGGGCAGGGTCCGCTCAGGCACGGAACAGTGCAGACATGTCAGTCCTCGACCTGCTCGCCGAGCTGACCCGACAGGGCGGCGTCGCGGGTCACGCCGAGCTGGTCGCCGCGTCGTCCCGGGGCTCCCTGGGCCAAGCGCTCGGCCGAGGGGCATGTGGTCCGTGACTCGCGGGGGCGTTACGCCTTCCCGAGCGCCGACGAAGGTCGCCGAGCCGCCCACCGGATGCACGGCGTCGCCTCCCACCTCAGTGCCGCCGCCCACTGGGGCTGGGCCACCAAGAACCGGCCCGACCGCCCGTGGGTCACCGTGGCGCGCAACCGGACCATCTCAGCAGCCGATCGGACGATCGGTGCACCTGTCCTGGCGTCGGCTGGACGAGGCCGACGTCGTCGACGGCTGGGTCACGGGACCGCTTCGCACCGTCGTGGACTGCGCGACGTCGCTGCCGTTCGACGAGGCGCTGGCGGTGGCCGACTCGGCGCTGCGCGCGGGTGACGTCACGGCGACCGAGCTGCGCCGGGCCGCCGACGCGCACCCCTCCCGAGGCAGGGCCCGGGTGCAGCGGGTCGCCCGGCACGCGACGGCCGAGGCGGCGAACCCCTTCGAGTCGGTCCTCCGGGCCATCTGCCTCGACGTCCCGCACCTGTGCGTCACGCCGCAGGTCGAGGTCCGGGGCGAGGAGTTCTACGCGCGGGTCGACCTCGCCGACGTGCGCCTGCGGATCGTCGTGGAGGCAGACAGCTTCGGCTTCCACGGGGCCCGCGAGCAGCTGCGGCGCGACTGCTGGCGCTACGACGAGCTGGTCGCTCAGGGATGGGTCGTGCTGCGTTTCGCCTGGGAGCAGGTGATGTTCGCGCCCGACTGGGTGAGGTCCATCCTCGTCGAGACCGTCCGCCGTGCACGCGAACGGGCGTTGGTCGCCTGAAGGGTCCCGAAACCGGGTCTCCAGGCGACCAACGCCCGTTGGTGTGCTGCAGCGAGGGCGCGTCAGCGCTCTTCGGTGCCCGCGATGTAGGCCTCGAGCTTGGCGCGGCCCTCGGTGTCCTCGCGCTGGACCGGCGGGGACTTCATCAGGTAGGAGGACGCCGAGATCAGCGCGCCACCGATGCCGCGGTCGAGCGCGATCTTGGCCGCCCGGATCGCGTCGATGATGATGCCGGCCGAGTTGGGGGAGTCCCAGACCTCGAGCTTGTACTCGAGGTTCAGCGGCACGTCGCCGAACGCCCGGCCCTCGAGGCGCACGTAGGCCCACTTGCGGTCGTCCAGCCACTGCACGTAGTCCGACGGCCCGATGTGCACGTTGCGCGCGCCGAGGTCGTGCGACAGGTTCGAGGTGACGGCCTGCGTCTTGGAGATCTTCTTCGACTCCAGCCGGTCGCGCTCGAGCATGTTCTTGAAGTCCATGTTGCCGCCGACGTTGAGCTGGTAGGTCCGGTCGAGGACGACCCCGCGCTCCTCGAACAGCCGCGCCATCACCCGGTGGGTGATCGTCGCGCCGACCTGCGACTTGATGTCGTCGCCGATGACCGGCACGCCGGCCGCCTCGAACTTCGCCGCCCACTCCGGGTCCGACGCGATGAACACCGGCAGCGCGTTGACGAACGCCACGCCCGCGTCGATGGCGCACTGCGCGTAGAACTTGTCGGCCTCCTCGGACCCCACCGGCAGGTAGGAGACGAGCACGTCCACCTCGCGCCTCGCGCAGCGCCGCGACGATGTCGACCGGCTCGGCCGGGGACTCGTCGATGGTCATCCGGTAGTACTTGCCGAGCCCGTCGAGGGTGTGGCCGCGCTGCACGGTGACGCCGGTCGTGGGGACGTCGGCGATCTTGATCGTGTTGTTCTCCGAGGAGTTGATGGCCTCCGCGAGGTCCTTGCCGACCTTCTTGTCGTCGACGTCGAACGCCGCGACGAACTCGACGTCGCGGACGTGGTAGTCCCCGAACGTCACGTGCATCAGCCCGGGCACGGTGCCCTCGGGCGACGCGTCCTGGTAGTACTCGACGCCCTGCACCAGCGAGCTGGCGCAGTTGCCGACGCCGACGATGGCGACTCTGATTCGAGGGCGGGTGGACTCCATGGGTCACTCCTTGGTTTCGGTGTGCGGGGTGTTGCGTTCAGCGGTGATCAGCTCGTCCAGCCAGCGGACCTCGCGCTCGGCCTGCTCCTCGCCGTGGCGCTGGAGCGCCGCGGTGTAGGCGTCCAGGCGCTCGCGGTTGCGGACCGAGGACTCGCGGACGGCGGCGAGCCGCTCCTCGAGCCGGGACCGCCGGCCCTCGAGGATGCGCAGCCGCACCTCACGGGTCGTCCGCGCGAAGAACGCGAGGTGGACGGCGAACTCGTCGTCGTCCCAGGCGCTCGGCCCGGACTCGGCGACCAGCTCCTGGAACCGTTCCTTGCCGGTATGCGTGAGCTCGTAGACGATGCGCGCCCGCCGGCTCCCGGAGCCGCCGGTCGCCTGGGGCGCCTCGGCGATCCAGTCGCGGGTGAGCAGCCCACGCAGCGCGGGGTAGAGCGAGCCGTAGGACAGGGCCCGGAACGCTCCGAGCGCGGTGTTGAGCCGCTTGCGCAGCTCGTACCCGTGCATCGGGCTCTCGTGGAGCAGTCCGAGGACCGCGAACTCGAGCAGCTCGGCGCGACGCGCCATCAGACACCTCCTCCTGGTTCCGAACCCGGACTCCACCAGGCTGGACCTGACATACCTCGGCTTTGTCCGGTCGGAACCGTAACACAGATATATCGCCACGATACATCGCGCGACACGCACACGATTGGGACAGGCGGCCCCACAGACCGCATACTGGTTCGTCGTGAGTGCTCAGACCCTCGACAGCGGCGGACCGGCGGCCGACCCCAAGCCCCGTTCCCGCGCCCGCCGCATCCTCAAGTGGGTGCTGTTCACCCTGCTCAGCCTGGTGGCGCTGGGTGCCGTCGGCGTGGCCATCGCCTACGCCACCATCCAGCCGCCGCAGCCCAACGAGCTGGCCAACGCGCAGGCCTCGATCCTCTACTACGACGACGGCAAGACCGAGATGGCCCGCCTGTCCGACGCCCAGGGCAACCGGGAGTCGGTGCCGCTGGCGAAGGTGCCCGACCACGTCCAGAAGGCCGTGCTCGCCGCCGAGGACCGCGACTTCTACACCAACCCCGGCTTCTCCCCGACCGGCATCGCGCGGTCGGTGTGGCAGGCGCTGCGCGGCGCGGACGTCCAGGGCGGCGGCTCGACGATCACCCAGCAGTACGTGAAGAACTACTTCCTCACCTCGGACCGCTCGCTGACCCGGAAGTTCAAGGAGATCATCATCTCCGTCAAGATCGACCAGCAGCAGGGCAAGGACCAGATCCTCGAGAACTACCTCAACACCATCTACTACGGGCGCGGCGCCTACGGCATCGAGACCGCGTCCAAGGCCTACTTCAACAAGGACGTCAGCCAGCTGAGCGTCGCCGAGGGGGCCACCATCGCCGCCATCGTCAACGCGCCGTCGCTGTTCGACCCGGCCCTCGGCGAGAAGCAGAAGGCCAACCTCACCAGCCGCGTCGGCTACGTCCTCGACGGCATGGTCGAGGAGGGCTGGCTGTCCAAGGCCGACCGCGACAAGGTCACCGGTCCCGCCGACACCGTCCCGCCGGCCAAGAACACCGCCATCGCCGGCCCCAGCGGCTACATCGTCGACGCGGTCCGCAAGGAGCTGGGCAACACGCTCAAGCTCTCGGACTCCGACATCGACCGCGGCGGCCTGCGCATCACGACGACGATCAACAAGACCGCCCAGGACGCCGCCGTCGCCGGCGTCCAGAAGTACCTGCCCAAGGAGGCGCCGGACGTCCAGGCCGGCCTCACCGCGATCAAGCCCGGTGACGGCGCGATCGTCGCGATGTACGGCGGCGCCGACTTCCAGAAGAAGCAGCTCAACGCCTCCACCGACGCGATCATGCAGGCCGGGTCGACGTTCAAGCCCTTCGCCCTGATCGCCGGCCTGCAGCAGGGCATCAGCACCAAGACGATGTTCAACGGCAACAGCCCGATCACCGTCGGCACCACCAAGGTGCCCAACGAGTTCAACCAGAGCTTCGGGATGATCGACCTGCGCCGGGCGACCGCCAAGTCGGTCAACACCGTCTTCGTCGGCCTCAACAACAGGATCGGCCCGGCCAACACCAAGAACGCCGCCATCGCGGCCGGCATCCCGGAGAAGGCCGCCGGGCTCGACGACACCCTGACCAACGTCCTCGGCACCGCTTCGCCGCACGTCGTCGACGTCGCGAGCGCCTACGCCACCATCGCCGCCCAGGGGCAGAAGGCCACGCCCTACCTCGTCGCCGCGGTCACCTCCGACACCACGGACGTCGACTACAAGGTCAACAAGCAGGTCTCTGCGGCCTTCGGCGCGGACGTCGCGGCCGACACCATCGACGCCCTCCAGCAGGTCACCGCCTCGGGCGGCACCGGCGCCCGCGCGTCGGGCCTCGGGCGGCCCACCGCCGGCAAGACCGGTACCTCCGACGAGCACAAGTCGGTCTGGTTCACCGGGTTCGTCCCGCAGCTGGTCACCTCGGTCGGCATGTACCGCGACGTCGACGGCGTGCCGCAGCCGCTGGACAACATCCCGGGCCTCAGCGTCAGCGAGGTCGGCGGCAGCAGCCTGCCGCTGTCGATGTGGCTGGACTTCATGAAGGCCGCCACGCAGGGCATGGACGTCCAGGACTTCCCCAAGCGGGCGGGCATCGGCGACAACGCGGTCACGACGACGAGCACCCCGTCGACGACCACGACCACGCAGCCGTCGACGACCACGACGACCACGACGGCGCCGCCGACGACCACGACCACCACGGCCCCGCCGCCGGTCACGACCACGACGACCCCGCCGCCGGTCGACCACGACCACCCGGACCCAGGGCGGCGGGCCCCGACCGACGACGACGACCACGACGGTGGCTCCCAACCCCGGCCCGTAGGCTCGCCGCGTGACCTCGCGCTGGGGGTCCGCCCCCACGGCGGACCGTGACGACCTCGCGTCCCCCACGCGGGATGACGAGATCGCCGCCGCCGCGTCCGAGGTCATCGGCGGGCCGGTCGGCCGGTATGCGGCCCGGCTCGCCCGCGGGTGGCAGTACTACGCCGCGCTGCTCGCCGGCGCCTCGGCGGTGGTCTCGGGCCTGGGCATCCTGCTGCGGGCGCCGTGCATCGACACCGGCTGGAGCTCGCCCGACCAGTTCTTCCACGCGTGCTTCTCGGACCTGCCCGCGATCTACCGCGACGCCGGCCTCTCCACCGGCATCGGCGCCTACCTCTCCGGCGGCTTCGGCGCGCCGACCCCGGGCCAGCCGCCGCTGACCTCGTTCCTCATGACCCTCACGGCCACCGTGGTGCCGTCGGGCGAGACGCCCGACCGGATGCGGTTCTACTTCGCGCTCTGGGCCATCGTCGCCGCCGTCCTCTGGGCCCTCGTCACGTGGTGGACCGCCGCGTCGGTCCGCCGGTTCCCGCTGCGCGCGGCGCAGGTGGCGCTGGCGCCGGTGGCCCTGCTGGTCCTGCCGATCTCCCCGGACGTCGTCGGCGTCGCCCTCACCGCCGCCGGCCTGTATGCGTGGACCCGCCGCCGGCCGGTGCTCGCCGGCGTGCTCCTCGGGCTCGCCGTGTCGGCCCGCACCTACCCCCTCGTGATCGTCGCCGCCCTGCTCTTCGTCTGCCTGCGCACCGGCCGGGTCCAGGTGTGGCTGCGCACCGCGGGTGCCGCGGCCGTGGTCGCCGGCGGGATCCTCTTCCTCCTCGGCGCGCTCAACGCCGACGCGGCCACGGCCGCATACCGGACCTGGCTGGACGGGGGCGCCGGGTTCGGCTCGCCCTGGCTCCTGCCGCAGCTCGCCGGCCACCCGATGTCGCCGACCACGGTGACGGTGCTGTGCCTCGTCGGCTGGGTGGTGGCCCTCGTCGTCGGCGCCGGGTTCACCCTCGCCATGCCCCGGCGGCCCGGCGTGGCCGAGGTCAGCCTGGTCATGCTGGCCATCGTCATGCTCACGGGGAAGTCGATGACCGTGCAGTCGGCGCTCTGGCTCGTCCCGCTGGTGGCGCTCGTCGGCCTGGCCTGGAAGGACGTGCTGGCCTGGTCGGCGGCCGAGGCGCTGCACTTCGAGGCGGTCTGGCTCTACCTCGCCGGCACCTCCGCCCCCAGCCGGGGGCTGCCGGCCGCGTGGTACGCGGTGTTCCTGGTGCTCCGGTTGGGCGGCGTCATCTGGCTGCTGGCCCGCACCTGGCAGCTGGCCCTCGCCCGACCGCCGGTCTACGACGACGACGGCCTGGTCGTGGACAGCGCCTGGGGCGACGACGAGAGCGACGAGCTGGCCGGCCCGCTGCGCGGCGAGCCCGACCGGCTCGTCGTGCGCTTCGGCTGACGATTTCTCCGGCCGGGGTGCGCGCCGGTAGTCTTGGCCGGTTCGCCCCGACGCGAGAGCGCCCTGTGGATGAGCCCCGACCTCCGTCGGTGGTTCGTGTGAGGGTGGTCCCACCACGTCGTGGCCGGACGCATACAGCCCTCCTGTCACGGAAATGCCGTGACCGCCGAGACCAAAGGAGGTGGGTCAACGCATGCGTCAGTACGAACTCATGGTCATTCTCGACCCCGAGCTCGACGAGCGGACGGTCTCCCCGTCGCTCGACAAGTTCCTCTCCGTCGTCACCAAGGACGGCGGCAGCGTCGACAACGTCGACATCTGGGGCCGCCGTCGGCTGGCCTACGAGATCAAGAAGAAGGCCGAAGGCATCTACGCCGTCATCACCATGACGGCGGAGCCCGCCACGGCCCAGGAGCTCGACCGTCAGCTCGGACTCAACGAGTCGGTGCTGCGGACCAAGCTCCTGCGCCCCGGCGCCTGAGCCCCCACCGCCCGAGCCACCCCAGCGAGGAGGACTAGCCATGGCTGGCGACACCGTCATCACCGTCATCGGCAACATCACCGGCGACCCGGAGCTGCGGTTCACGCCGTCCGGTGCCGCCGTGGCCAACTTCACCGTGGCCTCCACCCCGCGCGCGTTCGACCGCCAGAGCAACGAGTGGAAGGACGGGGAAACCCTGTTCATGCGCTGCTCGGTCTGGCGCGACGCCGCGGAGAACGTCGCCGAGTCCCTCGGCCGCGGCACCCGCGTCATCGTCTCCGGACGCCTGAAGTCCCGGTCCTACGAGACCAAGGAAGGCGAGAAGCGCACCGTCATCGAGATGGAGGTCGACGAGGTCGGCCCCTCGCTGCGGTATGCCTCGGCCAAGGTCACCAAGACCCAGCGCGGCAACGGTGGCGGCGGCTTCGGCGGCGGCCAGCAGGGCGGCGGCGGCGGTGGCGGCGGTGGTGGCCAGCAGGAGGACCCGTGGGCCACCGGCCCGGGTACGGGTGCCACCGGCGGCGGCCAGCCCGTCGGCCAGGGCGGCTGGAGCGGGGGCGGCAGCGCCGCACCGGCTTCGTCCGCCCCAGGGCGGCGGCCAGCAGGGTGGCTGGGGCAACAACGCCCCCGGCTACGACGAGCCTCCGTTCTGATCTCGATTCATCCGTAGTACCCCATCCCGGGGTCACTCCCCGGGCTCTCACCAGAAGAAGGAGAGCACCACGATGGCCAAGCCCGTTGTGCGCAAACCGAAGAAGAAGGCGAATCCCCTCAAGATCGCCAAGGTCGAGAACATCGACTACAAGGACACCGCGCTGCTGCGCAAGTTCATCTCCGACCGCGGCAAGATCCGCGCTCGCCGGGTGACCGGGGTGTCCGTCCAGGAGCAGCGGCTGATCGCCACCGCGGTCAAGAACGCCCGCGAGATGGCGCTGCTGCCGTACTCCAGCTCGGCCCGCTGAGGAGGCGCGACACCATGAAGGTCATTCTCACCAACGAGGTCTCCGGCCTCGGCGCCGCCGGTGACGTCGTCGACGTCAAGGACGGCTACGCCCGCAACTTCCTGCTGCCCCGCCACCTCGGTACGCCGTGGACCAAGGGCGGCCAGAAGCAGGTCGACGCCATCCAGTCGGCGCGCGCCAGCCGCGAGGTCCGCTCGCTCGACGAGGCCAAGCAGCTCAAGGGCCGCCTCGAGGCCGCCTCGGTCACCGTTCCGGCCAAGGCCGGCAACGCCGGCCGGCTGTTCGGTGCCGTGAGCACCGGCGACATCGCCGACGCGGTCAAGGCCGCCGGCGGTCCCGAGCTCGACCGTCGCAAGATCGAGGTCAAGGGTCACATCAAGTCGACCGGCTCCTACGAGGCGCTGGTCCGGCTGCACCCCGAGGTGCAGGCGACCGTGCCCTTCGAGGTCGTCGCCGGCTGACGTCGGTCGACCCTCGGCGCGGCGCCCCCTCCTGGACTCCAGGGCGGGGCGCCGCTCTCGTCCCCGGCGTCGGTCCCGCATACTGCGGTATGCCTGCCGGGGAGCCGACCGCATCGCCGCTGCCCACCCCTCCCGTCCCGCCCGCTGCGGCGACGCCCGACCGAGGCCGGCTACCGGCGTGGGTCGCCTACGCGCTGGTGTTCGGGACCTCGGCGGCGGTGCTGGTCCTCGAGATCACGTCGCTGCGGCTCATCGCGCCCTACGTCGGGATCACCCTGGAGACCAACACGTCGGTGATCGGTCTGGCCCTGACCGCCATCGCGTTCGGCGCCTGGTCCGGCGGCGCGGCCGCGGACCGTCGGCCACCGCAGTCGATGATCGGGCCGCTGCTGCTGGTCGGCGGGGCGTTCGTCCTGCTGGTGACCCCGGCCATCCGGCTCGCGGCGGCGGCGGCCGGCCCGGGTGACGCGGCGCCGGTGGCGTTGCTCGTCGCGACGGTCACCGTCTTCGTCGCGGCGGCGGTGCTGTCCGCGGTCCCGCCGATGGTGGTCAAGCTCGTCCTGTCCACGCTGACCGAGACCGGGTCGGTGGTCGGGCGGCTCTCCGGCGTCAGCACGCTGGGGGCGATCCTCGCGACGTTCCTCACCGGGTTCGTCCTCGTGGCCCTGGTGCCGACCAGCGTCATCCTGTTCGGCACCGGCGCGCTCCTGGTCGTCGGCGGCCTGGTGTTCGTGGTCGCCGCCGCGACGCCGGGGCATCGCCGCCCCAGATCGGGGTGGCGGCTCCACTGGGCCTCGCGCTCGTGGCCGGGCTGGGCGGGCTGCTCGTCCCGTCGCCGTGCCAGGTGGAGACCCGGTACCACTGCGCGTCGGTCGTCGCCGACCCCGGCCGGCCCGAGGGACGGACGCTGGTGCTCGACACCCTGCGGCACAGCTACGTCGACCCGAGCGACCCGACCTACCTCGAGTTCGCCTACATGAAGGCGTTCGCCGCGGCGGTCGACACCCGGCCGGCCGGCCGCCTCGACGTCCTGCACGTCGGAGGGGGCGGCATGACCCTGCCGCGCTACCTGCTGGCCACCCGCCCCGAGAGCACGAACCGGGTGGTCGAGATCGACCCCGGCGTCGTCGAGATCGACCGGACCCGGCTCGCCCTGCCCGCCGACCCCCGGCTGTCGGTGCAGGTCGCCGACGGCCGCACCGCCGTCCAGCAGCTCGGCACCGACGCCTACGACGTCTACGTCGGGGACGCCTTCGGCGGGGTGGCCGTGCCGTGGCACCTCACCACCCGCGAGACGTTCCTCGACATCGACCGGGTCCTGCGACCCGAGGGGCTGGTGGTCCTCAACGTCATCGACTACCCGCCGCTGCGCTTCGCCCGCGCCGAGCTGGCGACGGTCGCCTCGGTCTTCGAGCACGTCGCGCTGCTGGCCGGCGGGGGTGGCCTGACCGGCGGCAACCTCGTCATCCTCGCCTCGCACGCGCCCATCGACCGGACCGCGACCGCCGAGGCGCTCCGGGCCCAGGGCAGCCGCCTGCAGCTGGTGCCCGAACCGGCGGTGCAGGCGTTCCTGGGTGCCGACCCGCTCGTCCTCACCGACGACCACGCCCCGGTGGACCAGCTGCTGTCGACGACCCGCTGAGGCGGTCGCGCCGTCGCCGTCAGGTGACGTAGGCCGCGAGGTGTTCGCCGGTCAGGGTCCCGCTGCGGCACAGGTCGGCCGGCGTCCCCTCGAACACCACGGAGCCGCCGTCGTGCCCCGCGCCCGGGCCCATGTCGATGACCCAGTCGGCGTGGGCGACGACCGCGAGGTGGTGCTCGATGACCACCACCGAGTTGCCGCCGTCCACCAGCCGGTCGAGCAGGCCCAGCAGCATGTCGACGTCGGCCATGTGCAGTCCCGACGTCGGCTCGTCGAGGACGTAGACCGCGGCCGGCTCGGCCATGTGGATGGCCAGCTTGAGCCGTTGCCGCTCCCCGCCGGAGAGGGTGGTCAGCGGCTGGCCGAGCGTGAGGTAGCCCAGCCCGACCTCGACCAGCCGGTCGAGGACCGGGTGGCGCCCCGGCAGGAACGAGCGCGCCTCCTCCGCCTGCATGGCGAGGACCTCGCTGATGTTCTTGCCGTTCAGCCGGTACTCGAGCACGGCGTCGGTGAACCGGCGGCCCTCGCAGTCCTCGCACGTCGACGGCACGCCGACGATGAAGCCGAGGTCGACGTAGACGACGCCCAGCCCCCGACAGGTCGGGCAGGCCCCCTCGGAGTTGGCCGAGAACAGGGCCGGCTTCACGCCGTTGGCCTTGGCGAACGCCGACCGGATCCCGTCGGCCAGCCCGGTGTAGGTCGCAGGGTTGGAGCGCCGCGAGCCCTTGATGGCCGTCTGGTCGACGACGGTCACGCCGTCGTGCCTCGGCAGGTAGCCGTGGATCAGCGACGACTTCCCGGACCCCGCCACGCCGGTCACGACGCAGAGCACGCCGGTCGGGCACCTCGACGCTGACGTCGCGCAGGTTGTGCCGCGTCGCGCCGCGGATCGGCCAGGGCGCCGGTCGCCGACCGGACCGACGGCCGCAGCGACGGTCGTCGGTCCAGGTGCTGCCCGGTCAGCGTCCCGGACGCCCGCAGGCCCGCGACGTCACCCGCATACTCGAGTCGGCCGCCGGCCGAGCCGGCACCTGGTCCGAGGTCGACGACGTGGTCGGCGACGGTGATGACCTCGGGCTTGTGCTCGACGACGAGGACGGTGTTGCCCTTGTCCCGCAACGACATCAGCAGGCTGTTCATCCGCTGGATGTCGTGCGGGTGCAGGCCGACGGTCGGCTCGTCGAAGACGTAGGTGACGTCGGCGAGGGGCGACCCGAGGTGGCGGACCATCTTGGTGCGTTGGGCCTCGCCGCCGGACAACGTGCCGGGTTCGCGGTCGAGCGAGAGGTAGCCCAGCCCGATCTCGACGAACGACGCGAGGGTATGCCGGAGGTTGGCGACCAGCGGCGCGACCGCGGGTGCGGTGACGCCGTCCAGCCACTCGAGCAGGTCGCTCACCTGCATCGCGGTGCACTCGGCGATCGACGTGCCGGCGACCCGTGCGGACCGGCCCGGGCGCCGCGAGGCGGGTGCCGTCGCACTCCGAGCAGCGCGCGAAGGTGACGGCGCGTTCGACGAACGCCTTGATGTGCGGTTGCTTGATCTCGCCGGCGCGGTCGATGAAGATCCGCTTCACCTTGACCACGAGGCCCTCGTAGGTCGCGTTGAACCCGGCGTGCTTGACCTTCGTGGACGGCTTGTAGAGGAAGTCGTCCCACTCCTGCTCGGTGTAGTCGCGCAGCTTCTTGTCGGGGTCGAGGAAGCCGGAGTCGGTGAACAGCCGCCAGTACCAGGTGTTCGTCGTGAAGTTCGGCACCGTGATGGCGCCCTCGTTGAGGGTCAGGTCGCGGTCGACCAGCGCGTCGACGTCGATCGCCGACTCCCGGCCGGTGCCCTCGCACGCCGGGCACATGCCCTCCGGCAGGTTGAACGAGAACGCCCCCGAGCCGCCGGCGTGCGGCTCGCCGAGCCGGCTGAACAGCATGCGCAGCATCGCGTAGGCGTCGGTGGCGGTGCCGACCGTGGAGCGCGAGTTGGAGCCCATCCGCTCCTGGTCGACGAGGATCGCGGCGGTGAGCCCGCTGAGGGTGTCGACGTCGGGACGGGACTGCGCCGGCATGAAGTTCTGGAGGAACGCCGTGTAGGTCTCGTTGATGAGCCGCTGGCTCTCGGCGGCCACGGTGCCGAACACCAGCGACGACTTGCCCGAACCCGAGACGCCGGTGAAGACGACGAGCTGGCGCTTCGGGATGTCGACCGAGACGTCCTTGAGGTTGTTCTCGCGCGCCCCGCGGACGGCGATCACGTCGTGCGGGTTCGGGTGGCTGGTCATCGGCCCAACCCCCGGTAGGCCTTGACCGCCAGCGGCAGGGTGAGGGCACTGACCACGAGTGGCCAGAGGATGGCCAAGGCGATGGAGTGCTCGCCGAGCCACCCGGCCGGGCTGCCGCCCGGGTTGCCGAAGAGGTCCCGCACGGCGGTGGTGGTCCACGACAGCGGGTTCGACGACGCGATGGCGCCGAGCCACGCCGGCATCAGCTCCGGAGCGGCGAAGGCGTTGGAGACCATGGTCACCGGGTAGAGCAGGCCGTAGATGCCGTTGGCCATCTCGGGGCTCGTCGCCCGCAGGCCGAGGTAGATGCCCAGCCAGAGGAACGCCATCCGGGCCAGGAGCAGCAGCCCGATGGCCCCGAGGGTCTCCCACGGCGTGCCGTGCCAGCGCCAGCCGACGAGCAGGCCGGCCCCGATGAGGATGGCCAGGCTGACCAGCGAGTAGAGCAGCCCGGCCAGCGAGCGACCGACGACGACCGCCGACGGGGCGATGGGCATCGACCGGAACCGGTCCATGACGCCCTTGGCGTTGTCGGCCTGGACCGCGGCGAGGGTCTCACCGAGCCCGAAGGCCATCGTCTGCACGAACATCCCGGGCAGGACGTACTCCTGGTAGCTGAGCCCGCCCGGCACGGTCATGGCGCTGCCGAGCACGTAGGCGAACAGGACCACGAAGATGATGGGGAAGACCAGGGTCCAGGCGATGAGCTGCGGCTCGCGGACCCAGTGGGCGACGTCCCGCCCGGCGACGAGGAACCCGTCGCGGAGCGCCCAGCGCAGCCGCTCGAGGGGCCGGTACGCCCGCGCGTCGCCGACCAGGGTGGTGGCGGTGGTCATCGGTGGTCTCCTTCGTCGGCGGTCCCGGTCGGGGCATCGCCGGGTTGAGCGGCTTCGGCGGGCTCGGCGCCGTGTCCGGTGAGGCGCAGGAACACGTCGTCGAGGGTGGGCTTGCGCAGGGCGATGTCGGCGACGGCGATGCCGCGCTCCTCCAGGCCGCGCAGGACGCCGGCCATGGCGGCGACCCGGTCGTCCACCGGCGCCGAGATGCGCCGCTGCTCGCGGTCGAGGTGCGGGGAACCGGAGCTGTGGCGGGCCACGACCTCATGGGCTTCCGCGAGCCGACGGTCCAGAGCGTCGCCCACCGCCGGCCTCCTCGCCCGCGACGTCGATGACGACCTCCAGCTGGTCGCCGCCGACCTGCCGCTTGAGCTCGTCGGGGGTGCCCTCGGCGATGACGGTGCCGGCCTCCATGACCGCGACCCGCCCGGCCAGCTGGTCCGCCTCGTCGAGGTACTGGGTGGTCAGCAGCACGGTCGTGCCGTCGGCGGCGAGCGAGCGCACGGCCTCCCAGACCTCGGTGCGGTTGCGCGGGTCGAGGCCGGTGGTCGGCTCGTCGAGGAACAGCACCTCGGGGCGCAGGAGCAGGGTGACCGCGAGGTCGAGCCGGCGACGCATACCCCCCGAGTAGTGCTTGACCTGCTTCTCGGCGGCGTCGGTGAGCCCGAACTGGGCCAGCAGCTCGTCGGCGCGGCTCAGAGCCTCGCGCCGCGACATCCGGTTGAGCCGGGCGAAGAGCACGAGGTTCTGCCGGCCACCGAGGATCTCGTCGACCGCCGGGGTCTGGCCGCTGAGCCCGATCCGGCGGCGGACCTCGTGCGGCTCGGTCGCCGGGTCCCGCCCGGCCACCTGCGCGCGGCCCGCGTCGTAGCGCAGCAGGGTCGCGAACGACCGCACCGCCGTGGTCTTGCCCGCACCGTTCGGGCCGAGCAGGCCGAACACCGTGCCCCGCTCCACCTCCAGGTCGAAGTCGTCCAGCGCCGCCTGCCCCTTGTACCGCTTCACCAGGCCGTCGGCCATGATCGTCGCCACCATCCGGTACCCTCTCTTTCCGACTTCACGCTCCGCGTGAGCCTCGGCTGGCTCCCCTTACGCGGTAAAGTGAAGAAGGAGGGACATTACTTTATTCCGTATAGAGAGGCAACCCATGGTCACGTTCGCGGGACAGGGCGACCCCCGCCGCACCATGGAGCTGCTCTGGCGGCTCGGCACCGACCCGGTGGCCACCCCCCGTGGCCCCAAGCCGGCGTTCACCGTGGACGACATCGTGGCGGCGGCCACCGACATCGCCGACCGCGAGGGCTTCGAGGCGGTCTCGATGCGCGCGGTGGGCGAGCGGCTGGGGCGGACGGCGATGGCCATCTACACCTACGTGCCGAGCAAGGCCGAGCTCGTCGACCTGATGCTCGACCGGACGCTCGGCGAGCTCGACGTGGTCTACGACCTCAGCGACGGCTGGCGACCGGCCGCGCGCCAGTGGGCCCTGGACTCCTGGGACTTCTACCTGCGCCACCCCTGGGTCCACCAGATCTCCACCGCCCGACCGGTGCTCGGACCCGGCACCTACGCCAGCATGGAGCGCGCGGCGGAGGTGTTCTCGGCGACCGGGCTGGGCGCCGCCGACGTGCTGAAGTTCGTCGGCACGGTGTCGGGGTTCGTCGTCGGGATGACCCGCCAGATCTCCGAGCTGCGGGAGGCGTCGCGCGCCGTGGGGCAGACCGAGCTGGAGTGGTGGACACAGCAGTCGGAGCTGATGGCCGAGCTGGTGCCCGACGTCGACGCGCGCTTCCCCAGCCTGGCGGCGGCCGACGCCGACGGCGCGTTCGACTTCGAGCACGAGCCCGAGCAGTACCTCGAGCAGGAGGCCCGCAACGGGTTCGAGTTCGGCCTGGAACGTGTCCTCGACGGGATCGAGGCCTACGTGGGCCGCGCCGGTCCCGTGGTCGGCGGGGGCCGTTAGCCTCGGCTGGATGAGCGAACCGTCGCACGAGTTCACCCGCGGCCTCTACGGCCACATCACGCATACCGAGCTCACGAGCACCGACCCCGTCGCGACCCGCGAGTGGTGCGCCGACGTGCTCGGCTGGTCGTTCCGGCCGCCGTTCCCCTCTCCCGCCGGTGACTACCACCTCTTCAGCTACGCCGACACCGGCGGCGGGGGCATCAGGGCCACCGGCCCCGGAGAGGCGCCGGGCTCGACACCGACGGTCCACGTCGCCGACACCCAGGCCGCCTACGACGACGCGCTCGCCCACGGCGCCGAGTCGGTGCAGCCGCCGGAGAAGGTCATGGACGGCGTCTGCATCGCGCTGGTGCGCGCCCCGGGCGGTGTCCTCATCGGCCTGTCCGGCCCGACCGACGGCTAGACTGGGGGACGTGAGCACCTCGGCCGGCCCCGTCCGCCGCTGGTGGCTGCCCTGACCCGGGCGGCCCTCTCACGCATACCTCGAAGCCGCCCCGGGACCGGGCGGCTTCCGTGTGTCACCGCGGGCGCGCCTCCCGGCCGGCGGGGCACCACACCTCAGGAGCCGACGACATGACCACCACGACCGAGCCGCACGTCGCGACGCCGGACGCCACGCCGCCCCGCCGCAAGCGCATGCTCACCGGGGACCGCCCCACCGGCAAGCTGCACCTCGGCCACTTCGTCGGCAGCGTCGAGAACCGGATCCGGCTGCAGGAGGCCTACGAGGCGTTCTTCATCATCGCCGACCTGCACATGCTGACCACGAAGAACGCCCGCGCCGACATCGACCAGGTCAGCGTCAACGCCCGCGACATGGTCCTCGACCAGCTGTCGGCCGGCATCGACCCCGACAAGGCGACCTTCTACCTCCAGTCGGCGATCCCCGAGGTCAGCGAGCTCAACACGCTGTTCCAGAACCTCGTCACGGTGCCGCGCCTCGAGCGGGTGCCGAGCCTGAAGGACATGGCCCGCGCCGCCGGCAAGGACGAGATGCCCTACGGGCTGCTGGGGTACCCGGTGCTCCAGGCCGCCGACATCCTCTGCGTCAAGGGCGACGTCGTCCCCGTCGGCAAGGACAACCACGCCCACGTCGAGGTGACCCGGGAGATCGCGCGCCGGTTCAACCACCTCTACGGCGAGGTGTTCCCCATCCCCGAGCTGGTCATCAGCGAGATCACGACGCTCGTCGGCACCGACGGGCAGGCGAAGATGAGCAAGTCGCTCGGCAACACCATCCTGCTGTCGGACGACGCCGAGACGGTGCGGCGCAAGGTCCGCGGCATGTACACCGACCCCAACCGGATCCGCGCCGACGTCCCGGGCACGGTCGAGGGCAACCCGGTGTTCCTCTACCACGACGCCTTCAACACCGACCAGGCCGAGGTGGCGGACCTCAAGGAGCGCTACCGCGCCGGCCGGGTGGGTGACGTCGAGGTCAAGGAGAAGCTCGCCGTGGCGCTCAACGCGTTCCTCGAGCCGATGCGCGAGCGTCGCGCCTCCTACGAGAGCCGGCCCGGCTACGTCGACGAGATCATCGTCGACGGCACCGAGCGCACCCGCGCCGAGGTCAAGGTGGTGACCGCCGAGGTGAAGAAGGCGATGGGCATCACCGGCACCTACAACCAGCTGCGGCGCAAGGCCGAGCAGGCGCGCAAGCGGCGCGGGGAGTAGCTCCCCGCCTCAGCGGTGGTCGGGGTCGGCCGGGGGCGCGCTGTCGTCCTCGACGACCGTGCCCTCGACGTATGCCTCGTCGACGTTGTCGCGGCGCTCGCCGCGGTCGTCCTCGTCGGTCGGCGGCGCCGCACCCTCGACGACGTCGTCCTCCACCTGCTCCGTCGGCGTGCGCTCCGGGGCCTCCGCCTGGCGCTCGTCGTCGGACCGCTCCCGGTCGTCGACCTCCTGGACGTCGCCCTCGGTCGGGCCGCTCATGCCCTCGTAGGCGTCGTCGTCCGGCTGGATGGCGTTCGGCATGGCGTGCAGGAGCTCGTCCTCGGCCGCCCGAGCCTCGCGGATGCTCTCCTCCACCTCGTGCAGGTCGGGTGCCTCGTGCTCCGCCATGGCGTCTCCTCGTCGTGCGTGAGTTCGGGTCCCTACTGTGCCGCGCCGCGAGCCATCGGGCCACCGCGAGCGCGGTGCGCCCACGCTAGCGTTGTCGCCCGACCGTCCGCCGAAAGGATCCCGCCATGCCCGGCTGGTTGTGGTTCGCGATCGCCATCGCTCTCGGCGTCGTCATCTACCTGTTGCTGCGGGGTGTACGCATCGGCGGCCGGCGCCGGGCCCCGGCCATCGAGTACATCACCCCGGAGGGCGAGACCGTGGTCGATCCGGAGGCCGAGGACCAGGTCGAGCCGGTCCTGCCCACCACCATCGCGGCCCAGCCCGACGACTCGGCAGCGGCGAGCGAGCCGGGCAGGAGGCCGTCGAGCAGGAGGAGCGCGAGGAGGCCGAGGAGGAGGAGCTCGCGGAGGACGCCGAGCTGCGTCACGACGAGGGCTACGTCGAGACCTTCGGCAACGAGCGGGCCGCGGAGCCGGCGGCGTTCCTGCCGGCCGGTGAGGTGCGCGAGTCCGAGTACGGCGAGGGCACCGCGCAGTCGGGGCGGCGCGGGATCGGTCCGGAGGGCTGGACGGTGAAGGGCAACGCCGACTCGATGCTGTTCTACACCGACGACGCTCCGAGCTACCGCCGCGCGTCGGCCGACGTGTGGTTCGAGAGCGAGGAGGCCGCCGCCAAGGCCGGCTTCACCCGGTGGGACGCTCATCACCGCTGATCCGCGCCTCGCGCACGACGCGGCCCGGCGCCCGGGCCGTCGAGCTGGACGTCCGCACCAACTCGCTCAACCTGATCCGGCTCGCCCTGGCCCTGCTGGTGCTGGTGGCGCACGGCTACTACCTCTCCGGGGCGGGGACCGGGCCGTCCTTCCGGGGCGAGAACCTCGGCGGCTGGGCGGTGTTCGGCTTCTTCACCATCAGCGGGTACCTCATCACCGCCAGCCGCTTCGCGAATCCACTCGGCCGCTACCTGCTCCTGCGGGTCGCCCGGATCTACCCGGGGTTCCTCGTCTGCCTCGTCGTCACTGCGGGGGTCTTCGCTCCCGTCGCGTGGTTGGTGGAGGGCCGCGCGTGGAGCGGCTTCTTCACGACGCCGACGACACCACCGGCATACCTGCTGGAGAACCTCGCCCTGCGGATCAACGCCTACGACGTCGCCGGCACGCCGTCGGCGGTGCCCTATCCCGGCGCGTGGAACGGGTCGCTGTGGACGCTCTACTTCGAGTTCCTCTGCTACCTCATCGTCGGCCTGCTCGTCTGCCTGCCGGTCGTCCGGCGGCACCGGTGGCTGCTCGTCGTCGCCTTCGCCGCGTCGCTGGTGGCGTGGGCGACCGTCGACGCCTGGGGGGCCGGCGCATACGGCGACCTGGTCCTGCTGGCCCGGCTGCTGCCGGCGTTCCTCGGCGGCGCCGTCGTGTGGGTGCTCGCCGGGCGGGTGCCGCTGCGGACGCCGGTCGCCCTGGCCGCGCTCGTCGGCGGCCGCGGTGCTCGTCCTGGCCGTCGACCACTGGGGCACCCAGGCGGCGGCACCGCTCATCGCCTACGTGCTGCTCTGGCTCTCGACGGTGCTGCCGTCGCCGCGGCTGGCGCGCCGTCACGACATCTCCTACGGCGTCTACATCTACGCCTTCCCGGTGCAGCAGCTCCTCGCGTATGCGGGTGCGCCGCGCCTCGGGCTGGTCGCCTACGACGTCCTGGCCGCGCTGGCCACCGCGGCGCTGGCGGTGGTCAGCTGGTCGCTGGTCGAACGCCCGGCGCTGCGCTGGGCGAGACGCCGGTTCCCTTCCCGCGCAACGGGTTCAGCCCCGGGTGGCCGCATGGCGCACGAGGGCGCGGGCGGCGGACCACCGGCGGCGCGCGACGACGCCGGGGAGCAGGCTGACGGCGTGCGCCCGTGACGTGAGCCGGGCCCGGGCCGCCCGCTCCGCCCGCCGCCAGCCGAGGTCCCGCATCTGCTCGACCGCCATCGCGTAGTAGGCGCGCTCGTCGGCGAACCGCGAGCCGTCGACCAGCGTCGTCGACGACGCGCTGCCGGCGTGCCGGCGGTAGAGGAAGCACACCGCCGGGTCCACGACCAGCGTGCCGCCGTGCGCGACGAGGTCGAGCTCGAGGGCGAAGTCCTGGATGATCGGCATCTCGACCCGGAACCCGATCTCCTGGATGGCGTTGCGCTGGAACGCGATCGACGGCCAGTAGAGCCAGTTGCCGTGCAGCAGCGAGGTGGCGAGGGGCTCCCCGGACAGCACCGTCCGCGCGGTGCCCCGAGGGCGGAGCAGCCGCTGCTTCACGGTGTCGGCGAGGCCTGCCGACGGGGTGCCGGTCTCGTCGACGACGCGGACACCGGGCTGGACCATCACGGCGTCCGGTACCGCGGCGAAGGCCTCGAGCACGACGTCGACGTAGTCGGGCAGCAGCACGTCGTCGCACCCGAGGAAGACGACGTGGTCCTGGGTCGCCCGGGCCAGGCACTCGCGGTAGTTCGCGGTGATGCCGACGTTGGTGTCATGGCGCACGACGGTGACGCGCGGGTCGTCCAGCCCGCTCAGCCATTCGGAGATCTGCGGGTCCGGGTAGGCGTCGTCGACGACGAGCAGGTGCCAGTCGTCGCGGCGCTGCGCGAACACGCTCTCGACGGTCTCGCGCATGAGGCCGGGGTCGCCCCAGTACGGCACGAGGATGTCGAGCGCCACGGCGCACAGGGTATGCGGGTTCGCACCGGTCCCGGCGCCCGGGCGGCGGCTGGCGCAGGGGAGCGCTGACCACACCCCGCTGTGGCCAACGCTCCCCGGAGAGGCTGGGCGGGCCCCAGGGTCAGCGGGTCGCGCCGGTCACCAGCCAGTCGTCGGCGCGGAACCGCCACCAGAGGCCCACCGCGCGCAACGCCACGAACCCGCCGCCGAACCAGACCCACAGCCCGGCGAGCGCCTGGCCGAACCCGCCCGGCAGCACCTGACCGCCGGAGCTGGCCCACAGCGTCACCGGTACCCAGACCACCCCGGCCGCGACCATGGCGACGGCCAGCCAGACGGTGTCACCGGCGCCCATGAGCACCCCGTCGACGACGAAGACGAACCCGGCGAGCCACTGCACGAGCGCCACGACGATGAACGCCCACGCCGCCGCCGACACCACGGCGGGGTCCGGGCTGAACAGCCGACCGATGAACGGCGCCAGCGGCACGAGGACGATCCCCGACACCACGCCCGCGCCGAGGCCCCATCGCGCCATGGTGGTGGCGGCGGCCCGCGCTCCGGCGACGTCGCCCGCGCCCAGCGCCTTGCCGGTGATCGCCTGGGCGGCGATGGCCAGCGCGTCCAGCGCGAACGCCAGCCCGTTCCACACCGTGGCCACGATCTGGTGCGCGGCCAGCACCGTGTCGCCGTAGCGTGCGGCGACCACCGTCGTGGCGATGATGACCCCCCGCAGGGCCAACGTCCGGACCAGCAGCGGGATCCCGCCGCGCGCGGCGTGCAGGATGCCGGCGGTGTGCGGCGACAGCGGCGCGCCCAGCCGGATCGCCTTGCGCAGCACGGTGACCACGAGCGCCACCGCCATGCCGGTCTGGGCGAGGACGGTGCCGATGGCCGAGCCGGCGATGCCGAGCCCCGCGCCGTAGACCAGCGCCAGGTTCAGCACGATGTTCGCGCCGAACCCGGCGACCGCCACGACCAGCGGTGTCCGGGTGTCCTGGAGTCCCCGCAGCAGGCCGGTCGCCCCGAGGACGACGAGCATGCCCGGTATGCCGATGGCCGAGATCCGCAGGTAGGTCGTGGCCTGCTCCTGCACCTCCGGTGAGCCGCCGATCGCCCCGCACAGCACCGGCGCCAAGAGCGCCATGCCGATCGCCGTGAGGGCCCCGAGGCCGATCGACAGCCACAGCCCGTCCACCCCGGCGGCCACCGCCCCCGTCTCGTCGCCGGCGCCGAGCCGCCGCGCGACGACGCTGGTCGTGCCGTACGCGAGGAACACGAACACCCCGGCCGCCGTCAGCAGGATCGACGACGCCACCCCTAGTCCCGCCAGCGCCTCGGTGCCGAGGTGGCCGACGATCGCGGAGTCGGCCAGCAGGAACAGCGGCTCCGCCACCAGCGCGAGGAACGCGGGGATGGCGAGCCGCAGGATCTCCCGTCTCATCGCTGCCCCACCCGCGGGAGCCTAGCCACGCCGGCCGACCGGGCCGGCGGCGCGCATACGCCGACGTCAGCCGTCGAGCTGCAGCGTCCCCCAGACGCTCCGGAACTGCGCGTCGTTGCCCTTGCGAGCCGGGTTGTTGCTGACGAACGAGCTGAGCTCGCCGGCCTTGCCACCGCTGGCGATCGAGTCGCTCACGTTGAGGTTCATGCCGAACTCCGCACCGGTCGCCACCTCGTCCACGCCGAGCGTCGACCACGGGATGGCCGCCTCGATCACGTACCCGTCGTCGACCTTGGTCGGTGGCGGCCTTCAGCCCCTGGATGGTGTTCGTCCCTCGCGTGAAGACCGCGCCGTTCGGCACGTTGATCCCGCTGATGACGTTGTCGTCCTGGAAGTTCGCCGGCCCGAACATCACGTGCTTGTCGCCGTTCTCGAGCGAGGCGTTGTCGTTCTGCGGCACCGCCGTCCCGAACTCGAAGCTCACCCCGTCCCCCTTGAACAGCTGCGACGGGTCGGAAGCGTGCGTCTGGAGTCCGGTCTTGTCGGCGACGTGGACGAAGGCGTAGAGGTTCGCGGTGTCCCACGTCAGCGCCCAGCGACCGAGCAGCCCCGTGTCGTTCCCGGCGATGAGCACGTTGCTGTCGAACGTCGGGATGTCGGTGGGCCAGTCGGACGGGTCGGCGTCGATGGTCAGTCCGGTGGTCAGGGCGGTCGCCGAGATCTTCGGACCGGACAGCGTGCTCACCGGCCCGCCGGCGTCCGTACGGGTCGGGTCGACCTTCGTCGGCAGCGTCTTCCCGTACCACCAGAGGCCACCCAGAGTGATGGCCACGACCGCGAGGACGGCGGTGATGATGAGGCCCCATCGGGGCCTACGCGGCTTCGGCGCCGGGTCGACGTAGCGCGGTGGCGGCGGGTTCGGCGGGGCCGGCTGCGGTCGCGGTTGGTACGTCGGCTGCGGCGGGCGGTAGCGGTGCTGTGCATACACCGGCGGTTGGTATGCCGGTCCGCTCGGCTCGGTCGTCGGCTGCGTCGTCGGTTCCGGCAACGGTCCGTGCATCGGCACCGGTGTCGTCGGCATCGGCTGGGTCGACGACGCCGCGCCCGTGAGGCCGACCGGCGCCGTCGTCGCGGCCTTCTCGCCGGGCTCGTCCGGCTCGGCGTCCGGCTTGCGCGTCGTCACCGTGGTCGTCGCGTCCGTGGCGAGAGCCGTGCGGGCGCGCTCCTCGTCCTCGTCCTGGACCTCCGGTGCCGGAGTGGGCACCGCGGTGACCGCCGGCTGGGCGACGATGTGGTCGAACACCCGGCCGTCGGGGGCGCGCAGGAAGAGCACCGGCGTCGCCCACTCCGCCGCATACTCGGCGATGAGCGCCTTGCGTGCGCTGGTGGCGGCCTGGTCGACCGGGAACCCGTCGGCGAGGGCGCCGTAGAACTCGCCGGTGAACGCCGTGGCCGCGCCGTCGGAGATCGGGAACTGCATCGCCACGACGGCGGTGCAGTCCTGCTGGACGAGACCCTGGGCCATCCCGCTGAACGGGTCGGTGGAGTCGACGCGGGCCGACTGGCAGGCGTTGAGGAGCACCAGGCGCAGCGGGTCGTGGTCGCGCAGGTAGGGACCGAGGACGGTGGGGCTCACCTTGGTGCTGCGGCCGTAGCGGTCCTGGAAGTAGATGACGCCGTCCTGGATCCGGTCGTCGTAGTCGCCGTGGCCGATGAAGTGCAGGATGTGGACGTCGTTCTGCCGCAACCAGCGCCGACAGCGCCTGGATGGTCGGAGCGGGAGCCGGTCGATCTTCACCGTGCCCTCGCCGACCTTGGTGGCGAGGACGTCCTGCACCCGGCGCCACTCGGCCTCGACGTCGAGCTCGGGCAGGTCGGTCGGCGACGAGATGACCACGAGGATGCGCAGCGCACCGTCGACCATCAGCGGCCGGGGCGGCTGTGGCACCTCGAGGTAGCGGACGACCGGGGTGCGCTCGGACTGCGCGATGAAGCTGTTGCCGCGGCGGTCGTAGAGCAGCTCCCACGGCAGGCCGGCGATGGCCGGCGCGTCGGTGAGCCGCAGCCGGAGCCGGAGCCCGTCGCCCTCGTCGCGGGCGAAGTCCTGGGAGCGCTGCCAGGCCAGCATGATGTCCTCGGAGAACACCGCCTCGAACAGCGGCCCGCCGAGGTCCATCGACGCCTGGCTCTGCGGGTCCGAACCGGCGCGGCGGGTGCCGCTGCGACCGGGGTCCAGCTTGAGCAGCAGGTTCTCCAGCTGCGTCGCGTCGAACGGGAGCGTGAACTTGCCGCTCGGGCACTCGCCCTGAGGGACTGGTCGTCACCCGGGCGCGGAAGGTACCGGCACCCTCGTCCTCGAGCAGGAGGTCGAAGTTCTGGTAGGTCCTGGAGGCCATGCCTGGCCCTTTCGCCGTGTCCTCGCGTGCTCGACAATGGAGCATCGACGAGCGCTCATGATACTGCGAGGTATCAGCCCCCACGCTCGACGACTCCGTGAGGATCGTGGGACGCATGTCTGGTGTGGACGCGTGGTGCGCGCTGGCCGACGAGGTCGTGGCGACGAACGACGCTGCCCTTCAGGACGGTACGCGAGCGGCCCTGGTCAAGCTCGGGGTCACCGACCAGCAGCGCGACGAGCTCGAGGCGACGATCCACGGTCGGGAGGACCCGGCCGGCGTGCTGCTGGCCGAGGTCGCGGCCACCGCGCACACCGACCGGTCCGCGGACGGGACGCCGGTGCTTCCCGCGACCCCGGACGAGATGGACGCCGCGCTCGCCCTGTCGACGCTGTTGCTCTCGGGACCACCGGCGACGATGGCCTCCCGGCTCGGCCAGGCGGCTCGCGACGTCCTGGTCCACCTGCCCCCGGACGCCGCCGGGTCGTTGGTCTCCGGCCTGGTGACCGCCTCGCTCTCGCTGGGCGACCCGGCGATGCGCACCGCCGCCCTCAGCACCGTCGTCGACGCGACCCGGTCGGTGGCGATGGGGCGGCTGCCGGTCGCGACGGTCGTCACCGAGGTGGTCCGCGCCGACGCGTCGGACGAGGACCGCCGGCTGGTCGCCATGGTGCTGGCCCGGGCGTCGTCGGCCCGGCTCCTGTCCGGGGTCCTCGACGCGCTGCGCGGCGGCGCCGACCCCGCGGCCGTCGTCGCCCTCCTCGACCGCGTGGCGACGCTCCGCGAGACCCGGGCGGCCCCGCCACCGCCCGCCGCTGAGGGTCCCGGGGGTGACGCCGAGGCCGTGGCGGACCCCGCACCGGGACCCGTGTGGCGCGGTGGCCATCACGACCGGGAGGTCGCACCGAAGCCCGCGCCCGCCGACGCGCCGCCCGGCGGAGTGCTGCGGTCCGCATACCCGCGGATCGACGTCGACGCCCACCGCGACGTGCGGCCCGAGGTCGTCGTCATCGACGAGCCGTTCGACGTCGTCGTCGGCCTGGCCAAGTTCCAGGACGCCGCGATCACCCAGACGGGGGTGATGCGGTTCATGGCGGGAGCGACGACGGAGCTCGAGCTGGTCCTGGTCTACGACCCGAACTCCCTTGTGGCGCAAGGCGAGACTCGACTGTCGTTGCAGGTGACCGACGCCGACCCCTACCCGACCGCGACGGTGTCGTTCACCGCGCAGTACCGGCCCGACCTGCCCACCGAACGACGTCTCGGGGTGCACTACATCGTCGACGGCCAGGTCGTCGGCATCGCCTGGCGCAGCGTGGTCGCCGTCCCTTACGCCAAGGACGTCCCGACCGCACCCGCGCCGCATACCGGCCCGGACGCCCTCATGGACCTCGAGCCGCTGCTGGGCACCGACCAGCCGGACCTCATCCTGTCGATCTGCGCGTCGGACGGCGCCGCGACCGGCGAGTTCGTCTGGACGGCGTATGCGGCCGCCTCCGGGGTGACGGTGCCGGACGCCCCCCGCTCGTCGACCCTCGACTCGGACCTGCAGGGGTTCGTCACCGAGATGCGACAGACGGTCTCGCAGTCGCAGGGTCCGTTCGCGGACTACCTGTCGTTGGCCGGCAAGGCGAAACGGATGGGCCGAGCCGTCCCCGACGGGATCCAGGCGGGTCGTGCGCGCCGTCGTCGAGGACCCGTCGCGCACCACGGCGCCGTCCATCCTGCTGCTCACCGAGGAGGTCACGCTGCCGTGGGAGCTCGCCGTCCTCGACCCACCGCTCGACAGCCCGTGGGGAGGGATCGCACCGTTCCTCGGCGCGCACGCGGCGATCTCGCGCTGGCCGCTCAGCGAGAAGCGCCCGCGACCGTCACCTCGCGCCACCGTCGCGGTGCGACGCGCGGCCGTCCTCACCGCGAACTACTCCGGCGTCATGGGCTGGGGTGAGCTGAACGACGCGCAGGAGGAGGCCGACTGGGTCAGGACCCTGTTCGCCTCGGCGGTCCCGGTGGCACCGTCGCTGCGCGACGTCGTCAACCTGCTCAGCGGCAACCCGCCGGCGGACGTGCTCCACGTCGCGCTGCACGGCCAGTTCGACTCGCAGGGCGACCAGGGCGGCCTGGTCCTGCTCGCCACCGACGCCGCCGGCAACCTCACGAAGCGCTCGCTGTTCTTCACCCCCGACCAGGTGCTCAACGGCAGCCTCGACGACGGCCCGTTCGTCTTCCTCAACGCCTGCCAGGTCGGTTCCGACAAGCGGGTGCTCGCGGACAACGGCGGCTTCGCCTCGACGCTGTTGCAGATCGGGGCGTCCGGCGTCGTCGCACCGCTCTGGAACGTCAACGACGTCACGGCGGCCGAGTGCGCCCGCGCGTTCTACGCCGCGACCTGGAGTGGTGACGACGCCGGTGCGGACGCCGAGCGGGTGTCCGCGGCCGAGGCGGTCCGAGCCCTGCGGGCGAGGTACACGCAGGCCGCCGCCGAGGCCGAGACCCCCGGGGTCGACGCGACCCTCATCGCCTTCCAGGTGTTCGGCCACCCCCGGCTGCGGCTCGACCGCGGCTGACCCGACGCGGAGAGGAGCACGATGGCGGAGAGCCTGCGCCCCGAAGGGATCCCGGTGACCATCGGCACCGTTCGGATCTCCACGCCGGGCCTCACCGGACGCGTCGAGGTGTACCAGCCGGGTACCGCCGGGATGCGCGGCGCGGAGAGCTCGACGGAGGCGTTCCGGCGGGCGCTCGACGACGCCGGCATGGTCGAGCAGCTGACCGTGGAGATCACCGGGCAGCGTGAGCTCGACACCGCCGGTGGCAGCCGGGGCGCCGGGGGCGGGAGCGAGATCGTCGTCGAGGTGCCACCGCCAGGGAGCGGCAACGGCCAGCTCCTCCTGTATGCGGCGGAGGACGGCTCGCTCTCGTGGCACCTGCCCGACGACGTGCCGCCGGAGCAGGTGGTCAGCCGCGGCGGCGACCGTCGCACGTACCGGCTGCCGCGGGAGGTCGTCCTCGCGGACCCGGGGACGGTCGGAGGGCAACGTGGCATCATCGGCGCGCTCGGGTCGAAGCTGTTCAAGATCCTCGTGTTCCCGCTCATCGACCCGGTGCTCGGCAAGGTCGGCGACTACTTCGCCGGCCGGTGGGAGCAGAAGAACCGCCGCAACCTCGTGCGCTGGTTCGATCCCGTGGACTACCAGCGGGCCGACGTCGCCGCGTTCGCGGCGCCGGACTGGACGCGGGCGAGCGACGGCCCGGCCCTGCTGTTCATCCACGGCACGACGGCGCAGTCCAACACCGCGTTCCACCAGCTTCCCGCCGCGACCCTCACCGAGCTCGGGCGCCGTTACGGCGGAAGGGTGTTCGCGCTCGACCACTTCACCATCTCGGTCACCCCGCACGAGAACGTCCGGTGGCTGGCCGAGCAGCTGGTGGCCCTCGGCGGCGGCTCCCCGCTGACGCTGGACATCGTCAGCCACTCGCGCGGCGGTCTGGTCGGGCGGGTCCTGGCCGAGCGCGCGGCGGAGCTGGGCCTGACGGACCGGGTGACGGTCCGGACCCTGGTCATGGTCGGGACGCCCAACGCCGGTACGGCGCTCGCCGACAAGGCGCACCTGTCACAGCTGATGGACCGCGTCACGGACCTGGTGCAGTTCATCCCCGACGCCGGGGTCACCGACGTCGTCGGCCTGGTCCTGTCGATCCTCAAGCAGCTGAGCGTCGGCGCCTTCGGCGGGCTCGAGGGGATCATGGCGATGGACCCCGCCGGTGACTACCTCAAGGCGTTCAACACGACCCCAGGCTCACCCGCGACGTACCGGGCGATCGCGTCGAACTACCAGCCGGCCCGCGGTTCCTCTCTCGCGCGCATCGCCCGCAACGCCGGCACCGACTTCGTCTTCCAGAAGGCCACCAACGACCTGGTCGTGCCGACGGACGGGGTGTTCCGCCTGGACGGGGTGGCGGGGTTCCCGGTCGCCGACCCGCTGGTCTTCCCGGCCGAGGCCGCCGTCGACCACTCGTCGTACTTCACCCGACCCGAGGTGTCGGCGAAGCTGCTGGAGTGGCTTCCCGGCTGAGGTGCCGCATCGCCTCGCGCCGCGACAGTCCCGAGAGCTCGCGGTCGTGGGCGTCGACGAAGGCGCGCACCCAGTCCGGGGCGACGCGGGCGTGGTCGCGCAGGGCCCACCCGATCGCCTTGCGGATGAAGAAGTCGCGGTCGGCGAGGTTCGGCTCGACGGCGTCGGTGAGGAGGTCCTCGTCGAGCCGGTCGCCGCGGCCGACCTGGGCGATGATCGCGGTGCGACGCAGCCAGAGGTCGTCGTCGACCGCCCACTCCCGCAGCCGCAAGCCCTCGACGTCCGGCGCCCGCTCGAGCACGTCGCGGACGAGGTGGGTGGCCACCTCGTCGACGACGTCCCACCAGGCACCGGTCACGACGAGGTGCCGCCACAGGGCCATGGCGTCGCTGTCGACCCAGCCGCGGTAGCGGCGGTCGCGCGCGAGGGCGATCGCGGCATACCACTCCTCGCGGTATGCGGCCTCGTCCCAGAGCGCGCGGATCGTGCCCTCCCACGTGGCGCGGTCGGGCATCCGCAGGCCGGGGTCGGCGAGCAGCGGCCGCAGCAGGGCCTTGAGCTGCGGTGAGGTGAGCCCGCGGTAGGGCAGCGCGGACTTCATGTAGCGCTGCTGGCCGGCCGCTCGCTCGGGGTCGGCGTGACGGGCCAGCTCACCGCGTACGGTCTCGACGAGGTCGCGGTGGACCACGTCAGGCGTAGCGGACCGCCGCCCGGGCGCGGGCCTTGGCCGCCTCGATCTCACGGTTCTTGGGCGGCGCTCCGGACGAGAGGTGCTCCAGCAGGTGCTGGGTCGCGTGCGCGACGGCCTCGACGGCCTCGTCGAACGCGGCCTGGTTGGCCTGCGAGGGCTTGGTCGACCCCGAGACCTTGCGGACGTACTGAAGCGCGGCCGAGCGCACCTCGTCGGTCGTCGCCGGGGGCTCGAAGTTGTGCAGCTGGCGGATGTTCCGGCACATGCTCCGACTGTAGGCACCCCGGCGGCCCTCGTCGAAACTGGTTCGTGACTTTCTGTTGTCCACAGCCGGTGGACGAGGATCGGGCCACGTGGCCCCGCACGAACGCCGCCGTTCCTGGGAGAACGATGCACCGGCTCTCCCCAGGTTGTCCCCAGGCCGGAGCGGCGTGGCGCACACCGTTGTCCACACCTCGTCCACAGGAGGGGTTTGTCCCGCCACCCGCCGCACCCCTAGCGTGACGAGCGCCAGCGTCGTCGGCCCGACCCGGCCCCTCATCGGGGGTTGTCAGGGGGTGGTGGTGACATGGAGTGGACACCAGTTCGAATGGCAGCTCGGAGAGGACGCGAGGCGCGGTGGCGACCAGGTGAGCATCCAAGAGCTCTTCCCGCAGCGCTCCGACCCGCCCCCCGACGACCGGCTGCCGCCCCAGGACCTGCACGCCGAGCAGTCCGTGCTGGGCGGCATGCTGCTGTCCAAGGACGCCATCGCCGACTGTGTCGAGGTGCTGCGGTCGGCCGACTTCTACCGGCCGGCGCACGAGGCGATCTTCGACGCGGTCCTCGGCCTCTACGGCCGCGGGGAGCCGGCCGACGCGATCACGGTCTCCGACGAGCTGAGCAAGCGCGGAGACCTCACCCGGGTCGGTGGCCAGGCCTACCTGCACCAGCTGATCTCCTCGGTGCCGACCGCGGCCAACGCGGGCTACTACGCGCAGATCGTCGCCGAGCGCGCGGTGCTGCGGCGGTTGGTCGAGGCCGGCACCAAGATCGTCCAGCTGGGCTACGCCCAGGGCGGCGGCGACGTCGAGGACATCGTCAACGCGGCGCAGGCCGAGGTCTACGCGGTCGTCGACAAGCGGGGTGGCGACGACTACCACCGCCTCGGCGACATCCTCGAGATGACCGTCGACGAGATCGAGGTCGCCTCCGGCAAGTCCGGCGAGATGACCGGCGTGCCCACCGGTTTCACCGACCTCGACTCCCTGACCAACGGGCTGCACCCGGGTCAGATGATCGTCCTGGCCGCGAGGCCGGCCATTGGAAAGAGCACCCTCGGACTCGACATCGTCCGGTCCGCCTCGATCCGGCACAACCTCGCGTCGGTGATCTTCTCGCTCGAGATGAGCAAGACCGAGATCACCATGCGGCTGCTCTCCGCGGAGGCGGGCATCCAGCTGCAGCACATGCGCAAGGGCACGATGCGCGAGGAGGACTGGACCCGACTGGCGTCGACCATGGGCCGCGTCTCCGAGGCTCCGCTGTTCATCGACGACTCGCCGAACATGTCACTCATGGAGATCCGGGCCAAGTGCCGACGGCTCAAGCAGCGCGACAACCTCAAGCTCGTGGTCATCGACTACCTCCAGCTGATGTCGTCCGGTAAGCGCGTCGAGTCCCGCCAGCAGGAGGTGTCCGAGTTCTCGCGCGCGCTGAAGCTGCTGGCCAAGGAGCTCGAGGTGCCCGTTGTGGCGATCTCGCAGCTGAACCGTGGTCCGGAACAGCGCACCGACAAGAAGCCGCAGATGTCCGACCTGCGCGAGTCGGGCTGCCTGACCGCCGAGACCCGCGTCCTGCGCGCCGACACCGGTGCGGAGGTGTCGATGGGAGAGCTGCTCGCCACCGGCGAGACCGACGTGCCGGTCTGGTCGCTGGACGACTCGCTGCGCTACGTGCGTCGTCACCTCACCCACGTCTTCCCGACCGGGACGCGACCGGTCTTCCGGCTGACCCTGTCGTCGGGGAAACAGGTCCGGGCGACGGAGAACCACCCCTTCCTCACGTATGCGGGATGGCGCGCCCTGGGTGACCTCCGGACCGGTGACCGACTGGCCGTGCCGCGTCATGTTCCCGCCCCCGAGGCGCACGACCCCTGGGCCGACGAGGAGGTCATCCTCCTCGCGCACATGCTGGGCGACGGGTCGATGCTGGCGCGGCAGCCCTTGCGTTACGCGAGTATCGACGAGGAGAACCTCAGCGCGGTGAGTGCTGCGGCCCTGTCGTTCGGTGTCGTCGCAGTGCGCGACGACCATGCGGCGGCCCGATGCAGCACGCTGCGACTGCGGGCTCCGTTCCACCTCACCCACGGGGTCCGCAACCCCATTGCCGCCTGGCTCGACGAGGTGGGCGTCTTCAACCTGCGCAGCCACGAGAAGTTCGTCCCGGACGGCGTCTTCCATGTGTCCAAGCGTCAGATCGCCCTGTTCCTCCGGCACATCTGGGCGACCGACGGGTCGGTGACCGTCAACAAGACCGGTCGCGGCGGCCGGATCTACTACGCCTCGACCTCGCGTCGCTTGGTGGACGACCTTTCGCGACTGCTGCTGCGCTTCGGCATCTCCACGAGGGTCCGGACCACCCGCAAGGCGGGCTACCGGGACGGCTACACGCTCGACATCTCGGGGGCCGACAGCCAGCGCCGGTTCCTCCAGGAGATCGGCGTGCACGGCTCACGAGGAGCGGCTGCCGAACGGCTGCTGGCGGTCATCCGGGAGACGAAGGGCAACACCAATGTCGACACCGTGCCGGTCCAGGTGTGGGAGACCGTCAAGTCGGTCATGGCGGAGCGGGGCATGTCCACCCGCGCGTTCCAGAAGGCCGTCGGCGTCCAGTACAACGGATCTTCCTCCTACCGGCACGCCCCCTCCCGCGACCGCCTCGGCCGCGTCGCCGCGGTCCTGGACAGCGCCGAGCTGGAGCTCTACGCGGTCAACGACGTGCTCTGGGACGAGGTCGTCTCAGTCGAGCCGGACGGGGTGGAGGAGGTCTACGACGCCACGGTCGTCGGCGGCCACAACTTCGTCGCGAACGGGATCGCGGTGCACAACTCGATCGAGCAGGACGCGGACATGGTGATCCTTCTCCACCGCGAGGAGGCCTACGAGCGCGAGAGCCCCCGCGCGGGGGAGGCCGACCTCATCGTCGCGAAGCACCGCAACGGCCCCACCGACACGATCGTGCTGGCGTTCCAGGGCCACTACAGCCGGTTCACCAACATGGCGCCCAGTTTCTGACCCTCACCCGCGAGGGGTCTGGGGGTTGTCGAGGTGCAGCCAAAACTGAAACCGGGGGCGTCGTGGGTGAAATCAGCCGACGTCAGGAGTTCAGGGGATGTGCGGTGTAGGCGTTGTGGCTGGGCGATCTGGTGGCGACAGCTGGGGTCGGCTCTGGGCTGGTGCAGCTCCTGCTCCCCCCACGGTCACCCGGCTCAAGTCCGCAGCGCTCCAAGTCGCTCGGCTGCGGACCGTACCGGCCTGCGGGAGCATGCCGACATGGCGATCGAGGAGGTCCTGCTCATCGGGGGTGCGGCGGGGGTGGGCAAGTCGGCCACCGGCTGGGAGGCCTCCGTCCTCCTCAACCAGCGCGGCATCGCGCACTGGCACTTGGAGGGTGACGTCCTCGATGCCGCTTGGCCGCGCCCGGCCGACGACCAGCACGGCGAGCGCCTCACCCGCCGAACGCTGGCGGCGATGGCCGAGGTGTTTTCCGACGAGGGCTACACGCGGCTGGTGTACGTGCAGACGGCGAGCGTCGTCGAGCAGCACCTGGTCACCGCCGCGCTGGGCGACGTACGGATGCAGGGCGTGCTGCTGAGGGCTACCGAGGACACGAGGGCCGCTCGGCTGACCGATCGTGAGCGGGGTCTGATCTGGAGCGGCACCTCAACAGCAGTCAGCGGATGGCCACGTATCTCGAGGAGCACGCCCCGGAGTCGATACGCAGGGTGTCCACCGATGCGCGCCCGGTCACCGAGGTGGCCACCGACGTCATCCTGGGGAGCGGCTGGTAAGGGCCTGGCCGTCTTCGCGACGTGTGCGCTTCGTCGCTGACCCCACGGCGTCGCCGCGACGGGATCGCTGCCCTCAATACGTCGAGATCGCGCACCGCGGATGGTCGCACGGCGACCGATACGCGTGACGATTTGCGATCGGAGGATCAGGCTTGTGGGCCTCCTCGTACTGACTCGGCTACCTCGGTTCGACAAGGCTGATGGAGTTGCCGTCTGGGTCGGCGAGCTGACCGAACTTGACCTTGTCCGAGGTGCTGTCATCGACGACGAGGTCCACTCCGCGGGAGGCCAGATTTGCCCGGGCTTCCGACACGTCAGCAACGACCAGTGTTGTCATGCTCCCGCCGGCACGGTCGGGATCGTGAAAGAGCTGCAAGGTGTAATCACCGAAGTACCAGTCGGCCAGAGGGGGCATCGGACGAGCGTCGGGTTCGCGGCCGAGCACCGTCTCGTACCAGCGGACGGACCGATCCAGGTCACTGACCGCCACGCCAGCCAACACCGCCGAGATGTCCAACGCGCCCATGGAGCTGCTCCTTGTGTTCGATCTTGTAGAGGTTGGACAACCTGCCGTAGCCGAACTCATCGGCACCGAGGCCTTCGTCGTGGTAATGACCTCGTGGCCGACTACAGATCCACGGCAGTGGAGTCTCCTGACCCGCGGGTGCTCTGCGGGTGAGGCTGGACGGGGCTTGGAAGCTGGTGCGGCTGCCCGGTTCCCTTCCCCACTCAGGTGCCGGGCGGGCCGTCCAGCACCGTGGGCACGTACTCCAACAGCTGCAGCCCGCCGTCGAAGGTGCGGCTCTCCGCCAGGTCGAGTCTGACGTCGGGGTATCCGTCGTAGATCCGGTCCTGACCGGTGGCACCGGTGACGACCGGGAAGACCACGACCCGGAAGAAGTCCACCAGCCCCGCCGTGATCAACGACCGGCAAAGGCTCAAACTGCCCAGCGTGCGCATCTCGACCGTGTTCTCCGCCTTCATCGCTCGCACGGCCTCGACGGCGTCTCCGGTCACCAGCCGGGTGTTGGGCCATTCGAGCGGTTCGGTCAGCGTGGAGGAGAACACCACCTTCGACTGCTGGGCGAGTGCATCGCTTCCCTCGTCACCGGCTGCGGCCATGCTCGACATCAACCGGTAGGTCGTTGCACCCATCAACACCTGGTGCTCGGGCTGTTCGCCCAGCCACCCGAGATACTCCGCGCTTCCCATGCCCCAAAGGCCCGGCCAGCCCTCCGCGGCGCCGAAGCCGTCGAGTGAGGTGATGAAGTCGATCCGCAGAGTTGCCAAGGCTGTTCCCCTCTTCTAGCGCGGGTATGCCACCGGTGATCGCCTCAGTAGCCGGCGCGACGAACTGGAACTCGTGGCTTGCTCGCTGCTTCGCGGACGATGTGTGCCGAGTCTCAGGAGTAGCCGATGTAGTGCAGGTACGGCTCGGCGGTCCAGCCGTAGCCACCCGAGCCGAGGTACAGCTTCACCCAGTAGTAGCCGTCGGCGTAGACCGTGCCAGCGCACGGAGCCGGGCCGGTGACCCGCTCACCGTTCTGCTTGACCCGAACGGGCTTGTATCGGAGTCCGGGTCCGCTGCGCACGTTCACGTTGGTCCCGACGATGCTGTACCGGCACACCGCCGCCGCGACGGACGTCCCTTGGGCAGACGCCGCTGATGCGGACGATCCGAAGCCGCTGCCCGGTGTCGCTGCGAATGCGGGTGCCGCAGCGACACCGGACAGGGCGCTCGCGGTGGCCAGCGCGCCCAGGATGGTGGCAAGGCTCTTCATGTCGATCTCCTCGCGATCCGTCTCCCCCAGTGTGCGGAGCACTCACGGCGAGGGCTTGAACTCTCTTGCGCTCTTTCCCCACCGATGTCAGCGCGGCCAAGAACCCGGACCGGGGTGGTTCCAGGACCCTGCGGCGGCTTCGGATACTGTCGATCAACGCCCGCACGACCAGGCAGCTGGTGGAGCAGGGTCGCCCGACCACGCCGCTGTCTGCAGCCATCGGGTGTTGCGACGAAGGGCACAAGGTGATTGGCGCTTGCTGAATCGCCATCGCGGCTGGATGTTTCTCTCGTGGAGTCACGACCGACCCTGTTCCTGACGGTTGGGCTGCCCGGTGCGGGGAAGACCACGCGTGCGAAGGAGCTGGCGTCCACTCATCGAATCCTTCGGCTCACCCCGGATGACTGGATGGCACCGCTCTTCGGTGACAGCGACGGCGGTGGTCGCCGCGACATCCTCGAAGGCCGGATGATCTGGGTAGCCCACGAAGTGCTGATCAGTGGGTCAGGCGTCATTGTGGACTTCGGCTGCTGGTCCGCGGAGGAGCGGTATGCAATCCGCGGCATCGCCGAGACGGCCGGCGCGCACTTCTCCCTCGAGTACGTCCACACCAGCGAGCACGAACGCCGTCGCCGCGCGAGGGACAGGTGGCTGCAGGCTCCGCACACCACCTTCGACATGACCGAGGCAGACCACGACCGGTACCGGTCCTCCATCGAGCCACCCAGTCACAACGAACTGGCCAATGGGCCCATCCCGTCGCCCCCGCCGGGCCACGACTCGTGGCCCGAATGGGCCAGTTGGCGTTGGCCGACGCTACCCGTGATCACCTCAGGGTGACCCCTGACCCGGCCACCGATGGCAAGGACACCCGCGCGGCCTCCGCGCCGTGCCGCCGTGTTGGCGCGAGGCGGTAAGGACGGTGACGCGTGCCCGACTTTCCGTTGTCGGGGCGGAGCGTGGCGTGAAGTGGCGTGGCTGGTCGGCAACAGGCATCCGCTGCGGTCTGCGCTACGGCGGTGAGGGACGGGCCTGCTCCGGCTCGTAGTTGAGCTGTGCGTGGAAAAGGGGCCCGTCCAGGCTGCGTTCGAGCACCGAGCCAGTTTGACTGACCACCACATAACCTCAGTCTGCAAGCCGCCGCGTCGTGCTCCGCTCGTGACTGCTGCACGCCTGACTGCCCACGCCGCTGTCGGAGCGGTCGCCCGACCATGCCGCTGTCGGGACGGTCAGAGCCAGCGCCGTACTCGCCGCGTGTAGTCGTCGTATGCGGCGCCGAACCTCCGGCGCAGGAACCGCTCCTCCGGGATGACCGCTCCCCAACGAACGAGCAGCACCGCGGCGGGGAACAGCACAAGACCCCAGAACGTAGGCGCCAGCAGGGCCAAGCCGGAGTAGGCCGCGAGTAGGCCGACATACAGCGGGTTGCGCGACAGGTGGTACGGACCGGACTCGATCATCGACTCTGTCGGTTGCCCGGGCAGCAGCCCGGTTCGGTGCCGGCCGAAAAGATACAACGACCAGCCGTTCCACCCGGCGAAGAAGGCTACGAGGGCCCAGCCGAACGGAAGTCTCCAGTCGCCGAGCTCGACCGGGTCGCCCCACACAGTCGTGCCCAGCCAGCCGAGGAACAGGGGTGTGCCGATCGCGACCGGTGGCCAGAGCCGGAACTCGACAGTGTCACCCGTCTCCACCCCGCCATTGTGGCGCTCGGCGCGTCCAATGCGAGCTGCAGGCACAGAGCTGGGGCGAAACGAGAACGACGAGTACTGGTCTACGCCACGGACGGGACGTCAGAGCGTCAGGCGCAGCCTTCCGGCGACGACGTCCTGGGCCACGTCCACGACGGGTCGCCCATGGCTGAAGGCGTGAGCGCGCAACAGGGCCACGGCCTCCTCCGCGGTGATGCGCAGGTCGACCATGAGCATGCCCTGGGCCAGGTAGACCGGTTGTTGTGGCGCCAGCACCTCGTCGACGTGGGGGTCGAGCTCGCCGGCGACGGCTCGGGCCTGGCCGCTCTCCAGCAACCGGACGGCGAGGGCCGCGAACGCCGTCGCCTCCAGGACGGCGGCCGGCGACAAGGCAGCAGGACGGTCCTGGTAGATATCGAGCGCTCCCACGCAGACGGCGCCCATGATCAGCGGGAACGCGAACACGCTGCGGACCCCGTGCTGCTGGGCGGCCGGGCCGTAGGCGGGCCAGCGGCTGGTTCCGCGGCCGGCCACGTCGGCCTCCAGCACGGGCCGGCGCGTCGCCACCGACTCCACGCACGGGCCTTCACCGAGGTCGAACTGCAGGTCCTCGAGCCGTCGGGCATGCCGGTCGGAACCGGTGAGGGTGCTGCCGACCTGTCCGTCCTCGGCGAGGCTGAGCCCCGCCCAGGTCGCGGGGAGCGTATGCGTCAACGCGGAGCAGAGCCGTCGCAGCAGGCCGGGAGCTCCGGACGGGTCGCCCTCCGACGCTGGTTCCGCGTCGATCAACGCGAGCAGGCGCTGATGGTGGTCGTGGGGCGGTGCCATGGGGACCCTAGGACCCGTAGCAGAGGTCCGTCGGGATCCAAGGCGAACCGTGCCAGCGTACGCGAGCAGCGCCGGTGCCGCGCGGGGAAGAACGCCGGAGTGCGGCCCTGATTCGGCCGGGCGACCGGCCGACGCCAATGCCTCTACGAAGCGGCGGTGGACTTCGGGGTGTGGCCCGGGAAGGTCCGCGGCGTCGGTCAGGACCCGGGAGTCGGCTGCACCGTGACGCCGTGCCAGAAGGCGATGCGGTCGCGCACCATCTCGGCCTCGGACTTCGGCTCGGGGTAGTACCAGGCCGCGTCCGCGTTGGTCGCACCGTCGACGGTGACCGAGTGGTAGGAGGCGGTGCCCTTCCACGGGCAGACGGTATGCGTGTCGCTGTCGGTGAGGACCTCCGCGGCGACCGCGGCCCGCGGGAAGTAGTGGTTCCCCTCGACGACCACCGTGTCGTCGGACTCCGCGATCACTCGCCCGTTCCAAACTGCCTGCATCGTTGACGTCATAGTCGTCAGCAACGCCACCCGGGCCGTCCCTGTTCCTCAGGTCTCCTGGCGGAGGACAGGGCGGGCCTACCGAGGCAGGCGACGACGCATGCTCTGCCGCGGCCAGGCGTCCAAGCCGACCGCCCGCTCGTGGCGTCTCAGCGCCAGCAGCTCCGGCCCCGCCTCGTCGTCCGGCACCACCGTGAAGCCCAGTCGGGCGTAGTACGGCCCGTTCCACGGCACGTCGGTGAACGTCGTCAGCGTCAGCGACTCGTACCCCTGGCGTGCCGCCCACGCTGCTGCGGTGTCGATGAGCTCCCGGCCCAGGCCCCGGTGGGCGTAGGCAGGGTCGACCGACACCTGCTCGACGTGCGCGGCCGCGTCGACGACGTCGACCAGCAGGTAGGCGACGGCCCGGTCGTCGTCGGCGCGGTCGTCGGTGGCCACCCATACCCGCCCGTCACGTTGGTAGGTCGTGAGCTCCTCCACCGACGGCGGCTCGTCGTCGGCGACGCGGCTCATGCCGAGGTCCCGGAAGGGCGCCCCGGCGGCGCGCTCGATCTCCTGGAGCCGTGGCAGGTCCTCGGTCGTCGCCGGCCGGATCACCCGCCACCGTCGCGGACGTCGAGCGTGACGTGTCCCCACGCGTTGTTGACGTAACCCTTCGGGTTCCACACCGTCTCGAGGCGTTCCGGCTGCGTGGCTCCCGTGGAGTCCCAGGCCCGGACCGTGACGACGTGGGTCCCGACGGGGAGGTCGACCGTGGTGTGCCAGAGGGACCAGGCCCAGGGCAGCGGGTCCGGTCCAGCTCGGCCTGCCGCCAGGTCCGGCCCTCGTCGACCGACACGTCCACGCGCGCGACGGCCCGGTCGTCACCGGCATACGCGTAGCCGCTGACGCGGACCGGACCGGCGGCCACGCGGGCGCCGTCGTCGGGCCGGAGGATGTCGGAGTTGAGCGCCACCGACGTCAAGGACAGGCCACCGGTGCGGCTCGCCGGGTCGGCGTCGGCCGGCAGCAGCCGGTAGGCGACGGCCTGGAAGTAGTTGTCGGAGGGCGTCCGCTGCGCCGTGACGGCGGTGACCCACTTGACGCTGCGGGCGCCGATGAAGCCCGGGACGACGACCCGGAGCGGCCCCCCGTGCAGCGCGGGGAGCGGTTCACCGTTCATGCCCCACGCCAGCAGCACCTCGGGCGCGGTGGCCTTGCCGCGCGGGATCGAGCTGCCGTAGGTCTCGGGCGGGACGGGCAGCCGGGAGACGTCGGGGGCGGTGAACGCGACGTGGGCCGCGTCGGGCTCCAGCCCCGCGTCGGCGAGGACCTCGGCCAACGCCACCCCGGTCCATTCGGCCGTGGACGTGGCGCAGGGCCCCCAGGGTGCCTCGTCGGGGATCGGGGCGATGGTGGTCATCGCGGCCCGCCGGGCACCGGCGCACTGCAGGGTGGCCACCACGCTGCGAGCGGGGTAGCGGGTCTGCAGGTCGTCGAGTGTCAGCTCGAGCGGGCGGGCCACCAGTCCGTCGACCCGCAGCCGCCAGTCCGCCGGCTCGACGTCGGGTACGGGGCCGTGGTTGCGGCTGTAGAAGGTGTCCGCTCGGGGTGATCCGCTGCCCGTCCAGCGCCGATCGGGTCGGCTCGGCGTTGTAGGGGTCGGTCTCGAAGACGACCATGTCCGGTCGCTTCTGCCACAACGTCAACGGGTCTCCTCGGGTATGCCGGGCGGGACCCCAACGTACGGGTCGGACCGACGGGGAGGGTCAGGTATGCGCTTCGCTGGTCCCCGGCACCCTGGATGAACAGCACCGGGCGAGGCCTCGTCATGGGATCTCCGTCATTATTCGGTCGTCAAGGATTCCTCGGCGCGTCCCATGATGAAGGAGAGCAGCGTGCTCGCACTCGAGCTGGTCGTCGTCGTGGGCGTCGCCCTGGTGCTGTGTGGCGCCCTGGCCCAGAAGCTGCCCATCGCCCCGGCGATCTCCCTGCTGGCGGTCGGCGCGCTGCTGGGGTTCGTGCCGGGGCTGCGCGAGGTGCAGCTGCCGCCCGAGGTGGTGCTGCTGGTGTTCCTGCCGGCGCTGCTCTACTGGGAGAGCCTCACGACCTCCCTGCGCGAGATCCGCAGCAACCTGCGCGTCGTGGTACTGGTCAGCACGGTGCTCGTCGCGGCGACCGCGGGCGCGGTGGCGACGACCGCCCACTACCTGCTGGGGATGGGCTGGGGTCCCGCGTGGGTCCTGGGCGCCGCGCTCGCGCCGACCGACGCCACCGCCGTCGGCGTGCTCGCCCGCGCCCTGCCGCGGCGCATCGTCACCGTGCTGCGGGCGGAGAGCCTCGTCAACGACGGCACCGCCCTCGTGATCTTCGGCATCGCGGTCGCCGTGACCGTCGGTGAGCAGCAGCTGGGGTTCGGACCGGTCAGCTGGCTGCTCGTCGTCTCGTACGGAGGTGGCGTCCTGGCCGGTGGCCTCATCGGCCTGCTGAGCACGTGGGTCCGCCGCCGGATCGACGACCCCACCCTCGAGAACATGGCCGTGCTGGTCACGCCGTTCGCGGCGTTCCTGCTCGCCGACCTGGTGCACGCCTCCGGGGTGCTCGCGGTCGTCGTGTGCGGCCTGCTGATGAGCCAGACGGCACCCCGCATCACCAGTGCGCCCGCCCGGCAGCTGATGTTCGGCTTCTGGGCGTTGGCCACCACCGTGCTCAGCAGCGCGCTGTTCCTCCTCGTCGGTCTGCAGGCCCAGTCGGCGGTCCGCAACCTCACGAGCACCTCGGTCCCCCGCGCCGTCTTCGACATCGTCGTCGTCACCGCGGTCGTGGTCGGGACGCGCTGGGCGTGGCTCTACACGACGCCCTACCTGATCCGGATCGTCGACCGTCGTCAGTCCCAGCGGGCGCGGCGGGTCGGCGCCCGCCAGCGGATGGTCACGGCGACCGCCGGGTTCCGGGGAGCGGTGTCGCTCGCCGTCGCCCTGGCGGTGCCGACGCAGCTGTCGTCCGGGGCGCCCTTCCCGGACCGCGACCTCATCGTCGTCGTCACGTGTGGCGTCATCGTGCTGACGTTGCTCCAGGCCCTCCTGCTCCCCTCCGTGGTGCGGTGGGCGCGGCTGCCCCCCGACAACTCGGTCGCCGAGGAGCGGCACCTGGCCGAGGTCGCCACCGCCGACGCCGCGTACGACGCGATCGAGGACACGGCCAGTCAGCTCGGCACCGACGGGCCGGTCGTGGACCGGGTTCGCCACGAGTTCGACAAGCGGCGCAAGCTGCTGGCGGCGGACGGCTCGGGCGACGACCCGATGGTCCTGCACGACGACCAGTACACGGCACTGCGGCTGGCCCTGCTGGCGCAGGAGCGCGCCACCCTCGTGCAGCTGCGCGACGAGCAGCAGATCGACGACATCGTGCTGCGCCAGGTCCAGGCCCGGCTGGACGTCGAGGAGGTCCGGCTGTCCCGCAACTCCTCGGTCGACTGACCGGCGGCACCTAGGGGAGGCTGTTCGACCGCCAGTCGCACCGGGGTGTCCAGGGGTGGCCCGTCGTCGTTGGTGAGCACGGCCACGTGCCGGTCCTCGTGGGGGAGGTACGCCAGCAGGGACCGGTACCCGGGGTTGTCCCCGGCGTGGAAGCGCGCCGGCCGTCCGCATACCGTGCCGGTGAAGCCCCCGTAGCCGGCCCCGGCCGGCTCGACCACCCTCGGCTCGTCCGCCGCCGGGTCGCGGGGGATGACGGCGTGAACCGACCACATCATCGCGTGGGACGCCGGGGAGAGCAGCTCCCCGCCATGGAGCGCTCGGCTGAAGCGGACCAGGTCGGCGGTGGTGGTCCACACGTCACCGGTGCCGGGGATCGCGGTGAAGCCGGGGTGGACGTCGACGGGCTCGCCGTCCTGGTGGCCCGCGGCCACGTCCGGCTCGCCCCCGGGCCAGCGGCCGGAGGTCGTCGACGTCATGCCCACCGGTCCGAGGACCCGCTCGTCGACGAGCTCGGCGTAGGACCGGTCGGTGGCCCGCTCCAGCACCGACGAGGCCAGCAGGAAGCCGGGCCCGCTGTAGTGGAAGTCCGGCCCCGGTCGGTCACGTCGCGTCGTGAGCCGCACCAGCGCGTCGAGCTCGGCCCGCGGTGGCGGGGTGGAGATGTCCAACCCCGGCACGTCGGCCCAGTGGCCGAGGCCGGAGGTGTGGCTCAGCAGCTGGTGCAGCGTGACGTCGCGCAGCTCGGGCCGCAGGTCGGGCAGCCATCGGCTCACCGGCTCGTGCAACCCGAGCCGGTCCTCCTCGCGCCACCAGCAACGCGACTACCGCGAGGAGCTGCTTGCTGATCGACCCGGCCTGGAACCGGGTCGTCGAGCGCACCGGCATACCGGCCGCGGCCTGGCCCGAGAACTGTTCTCGCACAACGGTTCCGCCCCGGACCACGAGGAGCGCGCCGGACCAGTTCCCCGTCACCGGTACCTCGCCGCCTGGAGCTCGAACAGCTCCGCGTACTTGCCGCCCAGCGCCAGCAGCTCCTCGTGGGTGCCGTACTCGGCGACCTGTCCGTCGTCGACGACGGCGATCCGGTCGGCGAGGCGAGCGGTGGACATCCGGTGCGAGACGATCACCGTGACGCCGCCCGTGCGGGCGGCCACCCGCCGCGCTGCGGAGGCGAACCGCTCGAAGATCGTGTGCTCCGCCTCGGGGTCGAGGGCCGAGGTCGGCTCGTCGAGCACCATGAGCAGTGGCTCGCGCCGCATGAACCCCCGCGCCAGCGCGAGCCGCTGCCACTGTCCGCCCGACAGCTCGGCGCCCCCGCGGAACTGCGGCCCCAGCTGGGTCTCCAGCCCGTCCTTCAGCGCGTCGACGACGTCGGTGGCGTTTCCCTCGTCGACCGCTCGCTCGACCCCGGCCCGGTCGCCCATCCGGGGGACGTCGCCTACGCCGACGTTCTCCCGGACGAGGAACTGGTACGCCGCGTGGTCCTGGAACGCCGCCGACATCCGCTCCCGCCAGCGGACGGGGTCCATCTCCCGCAACGGCACCCCGTCGACGAGGACGTCGCCGGTCTCCGGGTCGTAGAGCCGGCTCAGGAGCTTGACCATGGTGGACTTGCCGGCCCCGTTGTCGCCGACCAGGGCGAGGCTGCTGCCCGCGGGGATCATCAGGGACACGTCCCGCAGGGCCGGCCCGGCCTCCCCGTAGCGGAACGTGACGTCGCGCAGCTCGATGCCCTGCGACAGCCGGTCAGGAGGGTCGGTCACCGACCCGGACCAGCTGTGGTCGCGCGCGTAGTCCTCCAGCCACACCATCTCCTGCATCGCGCCGAGGGTCTCGGAGACCCCCTGGATACCCCGCATCAGCCCGAAGGCCATCCCGGTCAGCTGCGGGACCAGCAGCATGAGCATGACCACGTCGCCGACGGACGCCGCGCCACTACGGGCCATGACGATGCCCGCGGCGATGACCGCTCCCTGCGCGAGTCCGAACCCGACCCGCGCCCACACCGTGACGCGCGCGTGCCGCCCGGCCATCGCCAGCAGTTCGCGCCGTCGCCGGTCGGCCACCTCGTCGAGCCGCTCGACCACCGCGGGCCCCGCTCCGGAGCAGCGCAGCTCGACCCCGTGCGCGGGCAGCAGCACGATGTCGTGGAGCTCGTCGACCAGCCGCTGGTCGGCCTGCAGCCGGTGGAAGGTCCGCACGCGGTCGCGGCCGGTGCGCGCGCCGATCGCGCCGACCACCCCGGCCGGGACGAAGACCAGCAGGAACCACGGCGACACCGACCACATCACCACGCCGACGGTGACCACGGACGTGGTGCTGCCGAGCAGGAAGGTCAGCAGCCACCCCGCCAGGGACAGTCGCCACGCTCCCCGCTCGGCCGAGCCGATGGTGTCTGCGGCCTCGGCGTCCTCGTGGGGGAGCAGGGACGGTATGCCGGCCACCACCCGCATGAGGCGGACCCGGACCGCGCGCTCCAGCCGGGCGTCCAGGGCGTCGCTCAGCGGTTGCGTGGCGGCCGACATCAGCGCGGCCAGGGCCAGTCCGGTGACGACGAGGACCACCCCGGCCCGCACCGCGGTGGCGTCGTGCCCGATGCCTCCGTCGACCACGCCCTTGACCCCGACGGTGGCGAGCGGTGTGGCCACGGAGCCGACGACCGTGGCGACCAGGAGGGCGAGCGTCAGCAGCGGGGCCGCCGAGAACGACAGCACGACCCACAGCCGCAGCGGACGCAGTCGCCCCGTCACGGCGGACCGCCCACCAGCCGGCTCGACTGTCGCGTGAACATGGCCGCGTAGCGCCCGCCGTGGGCCATGAGCCGGTCGTGGCCGCCGTCCTCCACGATCCGACCGTGCTCGAGGACGATGATGCGGGGTACGGGGCGCACGACCGAGAACCGGTGCGAGACAACGAGGGACGTCAGGCCGGCGGTCAGGGCGAGGTGGTGCTCCACCAGCCGCGCCTCGGCCCGGACGTCGAGCGCCGACGCCGGCTCGTCGAGGACGAGCGCGCCGGCGCCGGCGCGGACCGCATACAGCGCGCGGGCCAGGGCGATCCGCTGCCACTGGCCGCCGGAGACGTCGCGGCCACCCTCGAACGACGGGTCGAGGACGGTGCCCCAGGCGTCGTCGCCCTCGGCGAGGTCCCACAGGTCGACGTCGTCGAGAAGCGGGCCCACCTCGGCCCGGGGGTCGGCGACATCCAGCCGGCCGCGGCCGAGGGTGACGTTGTCGGCGAGCCCCAGCGGGTAGTGGGCGAAGTCCTGGACGACCACGGCGATGCGACGCTGCCAGACGCCGAGCGCGTCAGGGTCCAACGTCGCCAGGTCGACGCCGTCGGCCAGGACCCGTCCGCGCTGGGGGTGCTGGGTGCCGGTGAGCAGCTTGACCAGCGTCGACTTGCCGGCCCCGTTGACCCCGACCAGCGCGACCGCCTCCCCGGCGTGGAAGGTGAGGTCCAGCCCGTCCAGCACGAGCCGGTCCGTACCGGGGTAGGCGAATCCGACGTCCTCGAACACGATCTGCGGCGCCGGTGCCGGCGGGTCGATCGGCCCGTCGCGCGGTGTCGCGGGCGATGTGGAGGCGGGCCAGCCGCAGGGGGGCGTCCGGACGCCCGCGACCGGCGGCGACCCGCAGCGCGCGGTCGGTGCGGGCGAAGTCCGTGACGATGCCGATGCCCCGCTGGAGCTGGGACAGGGCGTACACGTCGGAGCCGGCCAGACCGATCATCAGGGGGATGGCGGTCCCGGCCGTCGTCAGGGAGATCGCACCCTCGGCGAGGTCGCGACCGGCGAGGGCGATCGCGACGGCGACCACGGCGATCCGCAGCAGCGCGGCGCCGCCGAAGACCGTCTCCCGGCGCACCTTCGCCCGCACGTGCCGTCGCATGACGGCGTCCTCCAGCACGGTGAACCGCTCCGTCAGCCAGTCGGTCAGGCCGAAGATGCGTACCTCCTTGGCGGAGGCCCCCATCGCCTGCTGGTACGCATACCGGGACTGCCGTTGTTCCTCGGTCAGGCCGAGGTAGACGTCGAAGACTCCCTTCTCGACCTGTACCCGGCCGAGGGACAGCGCGACGGCCGCGGCGAACAGCACGAGGGCGATCCACCAGGAGTAGACGACGCCCAGCGCGACCGTCGACCCGACGAGGGCGACCGCGGCCCGCACGGTCTCACCGGCGGTGACGACCCCGAGCCGGATGTCACCGAACGCCTGGCGCAGCCGCTGGATCCCGTTCGCGATCTCCGGGTCCTCGAGGTGCTGCACTCCCGCCGGTGCGGCCAGCAGGTCCGCGGTCCGGACGAAGGCGTCCTGGCTCACGGCGCCCTCGATGCCCATCTGCCCGTAGAGCTTCGTGACGTCGAGGAGCCCGTCGACCACCAGCACGACGACGACCAGCGCCGCGGCGACGGCCAGCCCCGTCCACGGTCCTCCGGCCGCGGCCGCCGGGAGCGCCCCGACCAGGGTGCCGATGAGGACCGGGAGCGCCACGCCGAGCAGGCCGTCCAGCACCGCCCCGCCGAGGATGACGGTGAGGGCGAACGGCTGCAGGGTCCACGCGTACCGGAGCAGGAGCCTCATCGGTGCGGGCGGCTAGGGCGGCTGGGTCGGCTCGGCGGCGCTATGACCAGCGGAACTCCATCGCGTCCTCGTGCTTGTCGGTGTCGCGCATGGCGTCCAGCACGGCCATGTCGGAGTCGGAGATCTCGAAGTCGAGCTCGGCGTTCTCCTGGATGTGCGCGGTCGACGTCGCCTTGGGCAGCACGACGGCGCCCCGCTGGAGCAGGTAGCGGATGCACAGCTGGGGTGCGCTGACGCCGTAGCGGGCCGCGATGTCCCCGATCTCCGGGTGGTTGACGATCTGGCCGTGCGCGAAGGGGGAGTATGCCTCGACGACGATGCCGTGCTCGGCGCAGGTGGCGACCGTGGCCGAGGGATCCAGGCCGATGAACCAGCGGATCTGGTTGACCATCGGGGTGGTCGTGCAGGCCGGCAGCAGGCTCTCGAGGTCGTCGGTGTCGAAGTTGGACACGCCGATGGCCTTGACCCGGCCGCTGGCGAGGAACTCCTCCATGGCCTTCCAGACCTGCCGGTTCTCCTCGCGGAAGTCCGCGCCCATCTGCTGCCACGGCCACGGCGCGTGGATGAGGTAGAGGTCGAGGTAGTCGAGGCCGATGGCGGTCATCGTCGTCTCGAACTCGCGCTGCGCCGTCGCGTAGTCCTTGGCCTCGGCGGGCAGCTTCGACGTGACGTAGACCTGCTCGCGGGGGAGGCCCGAGTCGCGTACCGCCCGGCCGACCGACTCTTCGTTGCCGTAGGCCCGCGCGGTGTCGACGTGGCGGTAGCCCAGCCGCAGCGCGTCGGCGACGGCGTCGTAGCACTCGTCGCCGTCCTCGAGCAGCCACGTGCCGAACCCCACGGTGGGGATCCGGTCACCGTTGGCGAGGGTGAGGGTCTCGGTCAGCACGGTCATGGCGCTCCTCGGTGTCGGGTTCCCGTCCACCCTAGGGACTGCCGGTGACGTCACCGCTCGCGCTCAGCGCCCGGCCCGCTCCGTCGCGCCCCACCGAAATCAGGCGGGCGGGGAGCCAGTGGGGAGATTGTTGGGCGTCAGGACCCACAACAACCTCCCCACAGACACCCCCACCGCAATCGGGTGGGGAGCGAGGGGGAACCAGGCGGGGGGGTCAGCCGGCTTGGGGACGGCCAGCTGTGACGTCGCCACCGCGGTCTCCCGCCCCGTCGTCGTCGATGTCGACCCGGTCGTCGCGCCGGCGGACGCGCACCTCCACCGCGTGGCCCGGCCGGTACTCCAGCCCCGACCGCACTGTCGTCCCGTCGTCGCGCTCGGCCATGACCCCAGTGTCGGTCGCCGCCATTGCCCATGGTCGGCCGACCGCGCAGAATTCTGGGGACTGGACGAGTCGACGCCGGTGGGGTCGTGGTGGGTCGTGGTGGAGTCGTGGTGAGATCGCGCCGAGCGGTACGGGCCGCCGCCATGGTCGTGGCGCTCGCCGGCGTGGCGGCCTGTGACGCCACCGGCGCAACGGCCGACCCGGCCGACCCGGTCTCCCGGCCGTCGGAGGTCAGTGGCCGGGTGTGGTTCTGCACACCGGGTCGGGTGCACGGGGGGCCCGGCGAGGACAAGGGGTCCGCCTCGGCGGTGACGATGGAGATCGTCGCCGCGCCACCGAGGAGTGGGGGTGGGCGGTACCCGCCCGGCACGGTCCTCGGCCGCGCGACCGACCGGCTCGGTGAGCGGTGGGCGGCTGGCACGGTGCACGAGCTCCCCATCGCGTGGGTGGAGCCGGGCGTCGACCGGTCCGCCCTCGAGCGCCAGGCGCTGCGGGTACGGGTGTCGCGCCGGCTGGACCAGGTCGGCCCGTTCCGGTCCCTGGACGCGTGGGCGTTCTCGTTCTTCCTCAGCTTCGACGTGGTGTCCGCGACGGATACCGGTGAGCCGGTCACCGACTGGCACCTCGACGCCACGTCCACCGACTACGTCGTCGCGCCGCCCGACCGGCAGGTGCTGGTGGACGCCGAGATGTCGGAGCTGCGCGGCTGGCCGCGCCCGTGCCCACGCGGCTGAGGCCGCCCGGACCTGGGCCGTCAGGCCGGGTTCATCGGGGCATCGGGGTCCGCCGGCGGGTCGTCCGGGTCGGCCGGCGCCGCCGGGACATCCTCGAGATCCGGCGTCCCGCCCGTGGTCACGTCGCTCGGCCCGTCGCTCGTCCCGTCGCTCGTCCCGTCGCTGTCGGTCATCGGCCCAGCATCACCGCCCCCCGCGGTCGGCGCGACCCGGGTCAGCGGACCACCCGGAGCGTCGCCAGCGACGGGTCGGCCGCATACGCGATGCGGACACCGGCGCGCCGGGCCGAGCCCAGGGCGTCGAGCACCGCCTCGGTGACCTCCTCGCCGGGCGCGAGCACGGGGATCCCCGGCGGGTAGGGCGCGACGAGCTCGACGCTGACCCGGCCGACCGCCTGCTCGAGGGGAACGGTCCGGTGGGCCGCGAAGAACGCGCTCCGCGGCGACATCCGCGTGACCGGGTCGACCGCGTACGCCGCCCCGGTCACCACCGGCCGCGGCGGCCCCCGGTGCCGTTCCACCGACCGCGTCAGCGCCTCGGACAGGCGGCCCAGCGACTCCGCGCTGTCGGCGAGGGAGACCTGCGCGACGAGGGTGTCCCGTTCCGCCGCCTCGACCGGCAGTCCCAGCGCCAGCAGGTCGTCCTCGACGGCGATGCCGTCGGCCCCGGTGCCGCTGAGCACGAGGGTCAGCTTGAGCGGGTCCACGCCTGGTCCGTCGAGGACGACGAGGCCGTCGACGCCGGTCAGCCGTCGGCGCGTCTCCGCCACCGCAGCGACGGCGGCGCCGAGCAGGTCGTGGCCGTCCCGCTCCAGGAGCGCCCGCGCGGCGTCGATGCTGGCGAGGATCGCGCCCGCGGGGCTCGTCGTCTGTGTCGCCTCGACCCCCGCGTCGAGGCGGGCCCGGTCGATGCGGTCGCCCTGCGCGAGCACCAGCGCCGCCTGGCTCCACGACGGCAGGGTCTTGTGGGCGCTGACGACCATCGCGTCGGCGCCCTGGTGCAGTGCGTGCGGCGGCAGCGCCGGGTGGAACCCGAAGTGCGCGGCCCACGCGGCGTCCACGACCAGCGGCACGTCGTAGGAGTGGGCGACCGCGGCGATGCCGGCGACGTCGCCGACGGTACCGACGTAGGACGGTTCGGCGACGAGGACCGCTCGCGCGTCGGGAGCAGCGGCCAGCGCGGTCGCGACGGCCGCCGGCGAGAGGCCGAGCGGCAGGCCGGTCGCCGGGTCGACGTCGGGACGCACCCACACCGGGGTCAGGCCGGCCAGCACCAGGCCGAGCAGCGTCGAGCGGTGCAGCGTCCGCCCGACGACCACCCGGCCGCCGTCACCCTCCCCGGCCAGCGCCAGGGCCAGCGCCTGGTTGGCGTGCGTGGCGCCACCGACCGAGAACCGGGCGTACGCCGCTCCCCAGAGCCGGGCCGCCCGCGCCTCGGCGTCGGCGAGCACGCCGCGCGACAGCTTCATGGTGTCGAGCCCGGCGTAGAGCGGTACGTCGCCCGCGATCGACGTCGCCGACCAGGTCCCGACGGTGCTTGTGCCCCGGGATGGTGAACGGTGTCGGTGCCTCCTCCTGGAACCGCAGCCAGGCGTCGAGCAGTGGCGCGTCCCCCCGCAGACCGCGGGGGTCAGTCGGCACGCCGGGCGCCCGCCCAGTCGCGCAGCACGCGCGGGAGCGCCTCGGCCAGGGCGCCCACCTGCCGCAGGTCCACCCACTCGTCGACCGCGTGGAGCCCGCCGCCCGACGGCCCGCAGATGAGCGTCGGGCACACCGCCTGCCAGAGCGGCGCCTCCATCCAGTACGGCGCGTCGAAGGTCGAGGTCGTGCCGAGCGCCTCGCTGAGCCGGGCCGCGAGGTCGGCGGCCGGGCCGTCGTGGTCCAGCTCCCACGCCTCGCGGTATGCGTCCAGCTCGGCGTCCGCGTCGTCGTCGCCGGCCAGCAGCTCACGGACCTCCTCCAGGGCCCCGGCCGCCGCCTCCCCTGGAGTGGTTCGGCGTTCGACCAGGCACTCGGCGGAGTCCGGTACGACGAAGGGGGAGTCCCCGCCGCGGGCGACGGTGACCATCAGCTCGCCTCCGCTCGCGCGTACGGCGGACGCCCGTTCGTCGACGGCCGTGACGAACCGGCCCATCCGGGACACCGCGTTGACGCCGAGCTCGGGTTGGGAGCTGTGGGCCGCCCGGCCCCGGAACCGCACGCGGACGACCGCGAACCCGCGCAGCGACCGGGCCAGCTCGAGGTCGGTGGGCTCGGCGATGAGGCATACGTCGGGCTGGATGCCGAGCGAGGGCAGGGCGGCGATGACCGCCTCGCTGCCGCGGCTCGCGTCCTCCTCGTCGGCGACCAGCGCCAGCACGACCCGCACCGGCGCCTCGTCGGCGACCAGGGACTCCGCGGCCACGACCAGCGCGGCGAGGCCGCCCTTCATGTCCGCCGCGCCCCGGGCGGCCAGCCGGTCACCGTCGCGGGCCGGCGTGAACGGCGCCGCCATCCCCGTCACGCCCACGGTGTCGAGGTGCCCGTTGAGGACGACCGTCGGTGCCTCGGCCGGAGCCGGACCGACGGCGACCAGGCTGGGTCGCCCGGTGACGCCCTCGGCCTCCACGACGTGGGTGTCGAAGCCGGCCCGGTCGAGCCGCGCCCGCAAGAGCTCGACCATCTCGGCCTCGCCGGCCGCGCCGGCGACCAGGCCCGGGTTGACGCTGTCGACGGCGACCAGCTCGGTGGTCAGCGCCACGGCCGCCTCGGTGATGTCCTCCACGGGACGCCAACCTACGGCTCTCCTCGACCCGCTCACCACAACTGACGACGACGTCGGTTGTTGCGGGCGTGAGGCGCTTTCGGCCACCACTACTGACGACGTTGTCAGTAGTTGCGCGGAGTCGGCCCGGTCGGTCCGTTACCCGCCCAGGATCCGGGCCATCCAGGCGTCGCGGGCCGCGGCCATCTCGGTCGAGAGACTGGGCCGTCGGCGCCAGCAGGTCCATCCCGTGGAACCCACCGGGCCACACGTGCAGCTCCGCCAGGCCGCCGGCGGCCCAGATCGCCGAGGCGTAGGCGACGTCCTCGTCGCGGAAGACCTCGTTGGTGCTGCAGTCGATGTACGCCGGTGGCAGCCCGCTGAGGTCGGTCGCCCGGGCCGGCGCGGCGTAGATCGACACCGCGTCGGTACGCCGCCGGTCGCCGAGCAGCGCGTCCCACCCGGTCTCGTTGCTGCCGCGGTCCCAGACGCCGACGCCGTCGATCTGGTGGGCGGAGACGGTCTCGTTGCGGTCGTCGAGCATCGGGTAGTGCAGCATCTGCCCGAGCAGCGCCGGACCGCCCCGGTCCCGGGCCAGCAGCGACACCCCGGCGGCGAGCCCGCCGCCGGCACTGTTGCCGGCGATGACGATCCGGTCGGTGTCGACGCCCAGCTCGGTCGCGTGCTCCGCGGTCCACACCAGCGCGGCGTAGCAGTCCTCCACGGGGAACGGGTCCGGGTGCTCCGGCGCCAGGCGGTAGCCGACGGTCACGCATACGGCGTCGAACCGCTCCACCCAGTGGAGTGGCTGGTCGATGCCCCCGAACCGTTCGCCGAGGACCATGCCGCCCCCGTGCAGCTGGATGATCGCCGGGCCGCTCCCGGTGTGCCCCTCGCGGGCGAAGACCGTCACCTCGATCGGGTCGCCCTGGTGGCCCGGGATCGTGTGGTCGGTCCGCGTCAGGGGCCGCCCCGCGAGGATCTCGTCGATCGACACCGCCGGCGGCGCCTCGCGCATCGGCTGGATCATCTCCGGGGTCAGCGTCACGGGCATGAGGGTGTGCAAGGCGTCGAGGGCGACGGACAGCTCCGGGTCGAACGGCGGGCGGGCGACGGGCACGGTGACCTCCACGGCGAGGGGATCGGGCTGACTCGTTCTACCCCAGGTCGACGAACCGGTCCACCTGCTCGACCACCCACGCGACGTCGCCGACGAACCACGCGTCGTTGGGGTCCTCGACCTCGCGGAGGGTCGCGTCGCGCAGGTGGGCCTGCAGGTAGCGGCCGTGTCCCGGGTCGTACGACGCGCAGCCGCGCCGGGTCAGCAGCAGGACGGGGCAGGTCACCAGGCCGACGGCGTCGCGCACGTCGGCCTCGACGATCGCGCGGTGCGCCAGCGCGGCGGTGCGCGGGCTCGCTCCGCGCCGGCCGACCGCGTCCCACCACGCGCGGAACCGCTGGTCCCCGGCCGCCGACGGGATCCGCCAGGCGACGACGTCCACCGGCGGGACGTCGCTGGGCGTGTGGATGCCGTGCAGGGTCCGGGAGATCTCGTCCGCCGGCCGGCCGTAGGGGTAGCCGACGGTCGAGGTGAACCGGGCGTACCCGTTGACCAGCGTGAGCGTCCGCACCCGTCGGGGTACCGGGCGGCCAGCAGCAACGCCACCATCGAGGTGTCCGCGTTGGCGAACACGTCGACGTCGTTCTCCCCGTTGGCGTCCAGCACCGCCACCGCGTCGGCCACCCACTGCGCGACGCTCGGCGGCGCAACCGCGCTGACCGGGTCCGACAGGCCCAGGCCGCGGCGGTCGTAGGCCAGCAGCCGGCGACCCTCGGCCAGCGCGGCGATCGCGCCGGCGACCCGCGGCTCCTCGAGGTAGGCGTCGACGGGGATGAACGTCGGGTTGACCAGCAGCATCGGTGTCGAGCCGCTGCCGAACCAGCGGTAGGCGACGTGGACACCACCGGCCTCGGCGTAGCGAGGGGCCTCGGCGGCGACGGCGGGCCCGGCCGCTCCGGGTCGCGCGGGCACACCGGTCGGCACCGGTACCGCGTGCGCCAGGACCGCGCGGTGCAGCGACTGGAGCGACGGACCCGGCTCGACGCCCACCTCGTCCCGCAAGTGACGGCGCACCGCGCGGTATGCGTCGAGGGCGTCGGTCTGCCGCCCCGCCAGGTACAGCGCACGAATCCGCAGCTCCCACAACCGTTCCCGCAGCGGGTGCTCCACGGTGAGCGCCGCGAGCGCCCCGAGCGCCGCCGGCCCATGGCCGGCACCGATCATCGCCTCCAGGTGGTCCTCGACGAGGAGGAGCCGCTCCTCGCCGAGCCGGTCGCGCTCCGCGTCTCCGGCCGCGGTGTCCGGCAGCTCGGGCTCACCGGACCAGACTGCGTCGGCGTCGATCGAGCAGCGCCTCGGCCCGGGCGTCGTCACCGGCCAGCGCCGCCAGCCGCGCCCGGCGGCGCAGGTCCTCGACGACGAGCACGTCCAGCGCGCCGGGCTCGGTCACCAGCCGGTACCCGGCGCTGCTCCCCTGCACCGTGCCGACCGCGGGGTGGGCGCCGGCGAGAGCCGTCCGGACGCGGGAAAGGTGCCCCTGCACCGTCTTGGTGGCCGCCGGCGGCGGGTCGTCCCACAACGCCCGCGCCAGCGTGTCCACCGACAGGGGTCGTGGCGTGGCCAACGCGAGCAGGGTCAGGACCTGTCGGGTCTTCCGCCCGGCGATCGGCACCGGACCGTCCCGGCCGTCCAGGCGTACCGGCCCCAGCACGGCCAGCCCCATGGCGCGACGATACGCGCGACCGCAGCCGAACCGCAGCCACGTTCCCGCACCCTCGGCGCATGACCACGACCTCCCTTCCCCACCTCACCGGCACGCTCCTCCGTCCGGGCGACGAGGGTTACGACGACGCCCGGCAGGGCTGGAACCTCTCGGCCCACCAGCGGCCGGCCGCGGTCGTGATGGCCGAGAACGAGGCCGACGTCCAGTGGGCGGTCCGACTCGCCACCGCCGAGGGCCTGGGGGTCGGCGTGATGTCGACCGGCCACGGCGTGACGGCCCCGTGCGACGGCGGCGTCCTCGTGAACACCTCGCGGATGCGGGACGTCCGCGTCGACCCGACCCGACGGCGCGCGACCGTGTCCGCCGGGGCCCGCTGGACCGACCTGCTCCCGCAGGCCGACCGATACGGGTTGGCCGGTCTGCCGGGCTCGAGCCCGCACGTCGGCATCGTGGGCTACACCCTCGGCGGTGGGTTCGGTTGGCTGGGGCGGCAGTTCGGCCTCTCCGCCCACCACGTGCTCCGGGCGCGGGTCGTCACCGCCGACGGCGGGATCGTCACCGCGAGCCGGCACGACCACCCCGACCTGTTCTGGGGGATCCGCGGCGGCACCGGCAACTTCGGCATCGTCACCGAGCTCGAGCTGGGCCTCGTCGCCCTCGACGAGGTGTACGCGGGCAACCTCTTCTACCCGCTCGACCGGGCGGCCGACGTCCTCGGCGCGTTCGCCCGCTGGGCCCCGACCACCCCGGACCGGCTGACCGCCGCCGTGACGTTCCGAGCGTTCCCGCCGTTCCCGACGGTGCCGGAACCGTTGCGCGGCAAGCGGTTCGTCCTCATCCGCGGTGCGTATGCGGGTCCGCCGGCCACCGGCGCACGGATCCTCGACGAGGTGCGGGCCGCGCTGGGCCCGGCCGCGATGGACACCTTCACGCCCATGCGTCCGGCCCAGCTCGGGTCGGTCAGCATGGACCCGGTCGACCCGCTGGCGGCGGAGGGGCACACCGACCTCGTCCGCGACCTCACGCCGGAGCTGGTCGAGGCCCTGGTCGCGCTCGAGGGCCCCGCCTCACCGCTCGTCATGCTCGAGCTGCGCCAGCTCGGCGGTGCCCTGGACGGCCCACCCGGGGCCCTCAGCCCCATGGCGCACACCACGGCGGCATACAGCCTCAACGCCATCGGCCTCACGCCAGGACCCGACCAGCAACGGCTCGTGCGGGAGCACCTGGCGGAGGTCGCGACCGCGGTCGCTCCGGAGGCGACCGGCGAGGCGTACCTGAACTTCCTCGACGCCGGTCCCACCACACCCGGACGGGTCGACGCCGCGTACTCACCGACCGACCGCGCCCGCCTGGCCCGGGTCAAGTGCCGCTACGACCCCGACAACGTCTTCCGCTTCAACCGCAACGTCACCCACACCGAAGGACACCCGTCATGAACCGCATCCTCGTCACCGGAGCGACCGGCAACGTCGGCCGCACCGTCACCGCCCTCCTCGCCCGCGACCCCGACGTCCAGGTGCGCGCCCTCGTGCGCGACCCGGCCGCCGCGGCGCTGCCCACCGGTCGAGGTGGTGCGCGGCGACTTCGCTCTGCCGGCCTCGCTCGACGCCGCCCTGGACGGCGTGGACGCGGTCTTCCTGGCCTGCGCCAACGTCGCCGAGCAGGTGGACCACGAGTGCACGGTCGTCGACCGGGCCGCCGCCGCCGGCGTGCGGCGCATCGTCAAGCTCTCGGCGCGAGGAGCCGAGCTCGGGTCGCCGGTGGCGTTCTGGCACTGGCACGCGCTCATCGAGCAGCACCTCGCGGCGTCGGGCGTTCCGTCGGTCGTCCTCCGGCCGAGCTTCCTCATGACCAACCTGCTGGCGGCCGCCACCACGGTGCGCGACCTCGGTCTGGTGATCGCTCCGGCGGCCCAGGCCCGCATCTCGATGGTCGACCCGCGTGACGTGGCCGGCGTTGCGGCGGTCGCTCTCCGCGGCGGTGTGAGACGCCGGCCCTCACGTGGTCACCGGCCCGTCGGCGGTCACCTACGACGACGTGGCGTCGGCGCTCGGCGAGGTACTCGGCCGGGAGGTGGCCTACCTCGACGTCGCCCCCGACGAGGCGCGGCGGTCGATGCTGGGCCAGGGGCTGCCGCCGTTCGTCGTCGACCAGCTGGACGCGGTGTTCGCCGCCCTCCGGCGCGGTGACCAGGTGACGACCACGGATGTCGTCGAGTCGGTCACCGGCCGCGCCCCGCGGTCGGTCCGCGCCTTCATGGCCGACCACCGGGCGGCGTTCACGAGCCGGCCCGAGCCAGTCGCTGCCGCCGCCGCGACAGGTAGCGCTGCTCCGGCCGGCTGGCGGTGAGCTCCGCCGCGCGGGCGTACTCGCGGTCGGCCTCGGCCACGTCGCCGGCCAGCTCGAGCAGGTGCGCCCGCACGGCGTGGAGCCGGTGGTACCGGTCCAGCGCCGGGTCGTCGACCAGGGTCTGCAGGGCGGCCAGCCCCGCCTCAGGCCCGGCGGTCATGCCGATGGCGACCGCGCGGTTGAGCGTGACCGCGGGGCTCGGGGCGACCCGGTCGAGCATCGCGTAGAGGGCGGCGATCTGCGCCCAGTCGGTGTCGGCGAAGCGGGCGGCCTCCGCGTGCACCGCGGCGATGGCCGCCTGCAGCTGGTAGGCGCCGACGGGTCCCCGGGGCAGCACCGCCTCGAGGATCGCCACGCCCTCGGCGATCCGGTCCCGGTCCCACCGGGACCGGTCCTGCTCGGCGAGCGGGACCAGGTCGCCCCGGGCGTCCACCCGGGCCGCCCGGCGGGCGTCGGTCAGGAGCATCAGCGCGAGCGCGCCCGCGACCTCGTCGTGGTCGGGCAGCCGGGCGTGGAGCTCGGCGGTGAGGCGGATGGCCTCCTCGGCCAGGGAGGTCTCGACGAGGGTGTCGCCGGAGCTGCGCGCATACCCCTCGTTGAAGACGAGGTAGAGCACGTCGAGGACCGCCGCCACCCGCGCGGGCAGCTCGTCCGCCGCCGGTGACCCGAAGCGAACTCCGCTTGTCCCGCAGCGTGGTTCGCGCCCGGCTGAGCCGTTGCGCCATCGTGGCCTCGGGCACGAGGAACGCCGCCGCGATGGCCGCGGTGGTCAACCCCGAGACGGCGCGCAGCGTCAACGCCACCTGTGACGGCCGGCTCAGGGCCGGGGTCGCAGCAGAGCAGCAGCAGGAGCAGCGCGTCGTCGCGCGGCTCGGAGTCCTCGTCGGCCGCGGCGGCGGTGAAGGCGTCCGCCGGCTGGGCCGTACCGACCGCCTCCTCCCGGGTCGCGCGCGCCCGGTCCGCCCGCACCTGGTCGACGAGCCGGCGCGAGGCGACCCGGATCAGCCACCCGCGGGGGTAGTCCGGCGTCCCGTCGCGCGGCCACTGCTCGGCGGCCGCGGCCAGCGCCTCCTGGGCCGCGTCCTCGCAGTCGGCGTAGTCGCCGTGCCGGCGCAGCAGCGCCGCGAGGACGTGTCGCGACTCGCGCCGCCACACGTCCTCGAGGTCGGCGGTCACGGCCGGCCGCTCGTCACTGGTCGTCGCCGCCTCCGGACATCGACGGCCGCAGCTCGACGGTCTCGCCGGGACCGGCCATCCGGGCGGCGACGGCCTCGGCCCGCTCCTGGCTCTCGACGTCGACGAGGAAGAACCCGGCCAGGTGCTCCTTGGCCTCGGAGTAGGGACCGTCGACGGCCAGCGGCCGGCCGGCGTCCCAGCGGTAGAGGCGGGCGGTGCTCGGCGCGGCGAGCGCCTCGCCGCCCACGAGCTCGCCGTTGTCGGAGAGCTCGGTGAGCAGCGCCTCGAAGTCGGCGGTCATCGCGTCGCGCTGGTCCTGCGGCAGGGCCTGGTGCTCCGCCACGAAGTCGCTGGTCGGGTGGCCCCACGGCTGCGGGTTCGAGTGGATGAGGATGACGTACTTCACGGTGGGCTCCTGGTCGGTGGGTGCGGCGTCGGGCTCCTGCGGCCCGCTCGTGGGGAACGTCGGAGCCGCCGAGGCGTCCTCGACATCCTGGCGGAGGGAATCTCTCAGCCGAGGGCGGCGGCGGCCTCGAGGGTCATCCAGGCCTGCAGCTGGGTGGAGAGCTCGAGCCGCCCGTCGGCGGCCGGCTGGGTGGCGTCCACCGGGAACCGGGTACCCGCCGGTGAGGCGACCCGGCCGGACCAGAAGCCGTCGGCGGTGGCGGTGACCAGCCGACGGGCCGTCGCCGCCGTCCCGGTGTCGACGGCCGGGTCGGCCGCGGTGAGGGCGAGGTAGCGGGCGAGGATGCCGGTGAACAGGCCGCCGTCGTGGCCGCCGTGGGTGACGAGCACGGCGCGCTCGCCGGTGGTCAGACCGCGGTCCACGGCCGCGACGAGCGCCGCGGCCCGGCCCCGGCTCTGCTCGTCGGCCAGGGTGGTGAGGACCCCGAGCACCGTCCCCTGGTTGTAGGTCCAGACGTCCCGGACCACCACCTCCTCGCCCCCGACGACTCTCACCCCGTCGAGGAACAGGCCCGACTCCGGGTCGTGCAGCCGCGCGTACATCCAGTCGACGAGCGTCCGGGCCGCGTCGGTGTCGCCGATCCGGGCCAGGTGCAGGGCGACCGGGCCGCTGGCGGGGACGTTCTTGAAGTCGCGCTGGGTGTTCCAGTAGACGCCGCCGCCGAGGTCGTCGGTGACCGCCGACCGCAGCTGCGCGGTGAGGACGCGCTCGGACCCCCGGAGCCGGCGACCCGGCCGGGCCCGGCCGAGGGACGCCTGCAGCACCGCCAGCCGCCCGGCGGCCAGCACGAGCCAGGCCATGTCGTCGTAGAAGGCGTTGGGGAAGCGCCCGACGTTGCGCAGCCGGATGGTCGCGAGCAGCCGGTCGCCCCGCGCGGCCCGCGCTCGCCGCGCCCTCGCTGTCGCCGGCGCGGAGCGCGCGCAGGCCGGCGTCGACCACGCAGTCGAGGTAGTGCGCCTGCCACCAGTAGTTCCAGTGGGCGTCGGCCAGCCCGCGGCGGGGGTGCTCGACCCGCGCGAGGTGCGTGCCCGGCATACCGAGGAGGCGTCCGGCGAACAGCTGCGTGACCGACCGTTCGGCCTCCGCGGCTCGCGCGTCGAGACCGGGGTCGCCCATCCGGTCAGGCTACGGGTGGCCGGCGCCGGGCACGTCGACCTCCACGGCCACGACGGTGCTGTTGTGCTCGCCCACCGGGCCTTGCGGACCCCACTCGTTGGTGACGACGTAGAGCGTGCGCCGGTCGGGACCGCCCAGCACGCAGGCGAACCCGCCGCGTCCGAGCTCGACGGTCTGGAGGATCTCGCCGCCCTCGGCGACGCGGACGCAGTGCGCGTGGGGCACGTCGGCGTACCACGCCGCCCCCTCGGCGTCGAGGCAGATGCCGTCGGGGTTGTCCTCGCCGAGGTCGGCGAAGACCCGCCGGCCGGAGAGGCCGCCGTCGTCGTCGATGTCGTATGCGGTGAGGCAGCTCCCGTAGGACTCGGCCACCACCAGGGTGCGACCGTCGGCGCTGACCGCCATGCCGTTGGGGAACATCAGGCCGTCGGCCACCCGGCGGGCCTGCCCGTCCGGTCGGACCAGCACCACCCACCCGGGCTGGACGTCACCGGTCACGAAGTCGAAGCCGATGTTGTTGACGTACGCGTTGCCGCGGTCGTCGACGACGATGTCGTTGAAGGGGGTCGACCCGAACGCGCCGAGGTCGGCGTGGGGGACCAGCGAGCCGTCCGGCTCCTGACGCAGCAGCGTCGGTCCGGCCACGAGCAGCATCCGACCGTCGGGCAGGAAGTCGACGCACAGCGGGAAGGACTCGGCCCGGGCGACGACCTGCGACGACCCGTCCTCGGCGATGGCGAGGACCTCGCCGGCGCCCCAGTCGGAGACGATGAGCCGCCCGCCGTGCCAGCGTGGCGACTCCCCGAAGGAGAGCCCGGTCAGGACGGTGCGCGGTGTCGTCATGGAGGTGAGACCAGCCGGCGGGGCCGGACTCATCGGCATACCGAGCAGCTGGCGACGCGAAGATCCGCCCGAGCGGACGGTAGAGGCGGGCCGCGAGGACCACTCGCCGCCGCCACGCCCCCCATCCTTCTCGGCCGTGACGGTGGCGGTGTGATCCTCGTGCCCGCCTACCTCGCGGCGACCTGACGCGGGCCGCGCTCGACCTCCATGCCTGCCCCCACCACAGTGGCGACACGGAACGCTCCGCGACCCGCGCCGGTCGGCGCGTTCCTGCTCCCCGCTGGTATGAGCGCGGGGTTGCTGTGCCCCTTAAGGATGCCCGCGCACCGCGCCCCGCGACGGTCGACCGAGTCGGGGGACGTCGCGGATGACACGCGGGGTCCTCCGATCGGGGGACAGGCCGGCGGGGTCAGACGCCGAGGCGGTGGGCGACGCGGGCGGCCTCCTGGCGGCCGCCGACCTCGAGCTTGCGCAGGATGTTGGACACGTGCACGCTCGCCGTCTTCACGCTGATGAACAGCTCGTCGGCGATCTCCTGGTTGGTCCGGCCGGCCGACAGCCCGGCGAGCACCTCGAGCTCGCGCGGCGTCAGCCCGTACTTGTCCAGGGCGTGCGGCTCCGCCTCGACCGGTTCCGCGACGAGGTCGATGCGGTGCCATCCGGCGAGGCGCTCGCACTCCTGCACCAGCCGGGCGGCGCCGAGGGCCAGGGCGGCGGTATGCGCGTCCCGCAGGGCGGCGATCGCGGTCGCGTCGACACCGGAGTCCAGCCGCGCCTCCGCCTCGCGCCACCGCGCGTACGCCCGCGGGAACGGCCGCCCGAGGGCGGACCACCCGTCGCGCGGCGAGCACCCAGGCCGCGGGCTCGCTGGCCAGGTCGAGCCGGGTGGCCTCGGCCCGCGCCCACGCGCGTACCGCGGCGTCGTCCGGCTGGTTGGCCGCCGGCCAGTGCCTGGGCGTCGGTCGAGCGGTACGCCGCATGCGCGGTGAGGCGGGTGCGCGAGTCCCGGTCGCGGTGCGCCTCGGCCTCGGTGGCGAGGGCCCGCAGCCCGAGCGCCACGAGCGTCCCGGCGTACCCCGCCTCGTCCGTCCCGCGGACGAGGCTCGAGGCCGTCGACGACGAGGTCGTACGCGGCGACCGGGCGGCCGGCCCACAGCTCGACCTCCGCCTCGGTCTCGATGAGGTAGCGGCGGTAGGACTCCGGGGCGTTCTCCGACTCGACGATGACCCGCGCCTGCTCGAGCCACTCCCACGCCTCGTCGAGGTCTCCGCGGGTCATGGCGATCCGGCCGGCCTGCCAGAGGACCGGCACCGACATGATGCCCCGGGGATGCTGGGACAGCGCCTCGGTGATGACCCGCCCGGCCTCCTGGATCCGGCCGGCGTTCACCAGCGCCTCGGCGAGGTTGGCCTTGAGGAAGCTCACCCGCTGGCGGGCCAGGCCCATCCGGGTCAGCACGTCGGCGCCCTGCCGCACGACGTCGACGACCTCGTCGACGCGGCCGCCCAGGCCGAGCACGTGGCTGAGGTTGACGTAGGCCGTCGCCAGGTCGTCGGGGTTGCCGACCTCGGTGGCGATGGCCAGCGCCTGACGCAGCAGCCGCGCCCCGGCCTCGATGTCACCGTGAGCCGCCTCGACGAGGCCGGACGCGTTGACCAGCAGCCCCTCCTCGCGGCGGGCGCCGACCGCACTCGCGACGGCCAGGCCGCGACGACAGGAGTCCTCGGCGACGTCGAGTCGCGACCACGCCGCTCCGAAGAGGGCCAGCCCGGCGTGGATCCGGGCCACCAGCACGCTCTCCTCGTCGGGCGGCAGCAGCGCGAGCGCCGAGCGGAGGGACTGCTCGGTCGAGCGAGCCGCGGCCGGCGCGGTAGTGGATGAGGCCCAGCCGGGTCAGCAGGGCGGCCCGAGCCGGCGGGTCGTCGGCCAGCTCGACGGCCGCCTCGACCAGCCGGACCGCCTCGGCGCTGTCGCCGACCAGGCTCGCGGCCTGTCCGGCGTGCTTGAGCAGCCGGACCCGGTCGTAGGGACCGGCGCTCACCTCGTCCATGAGGGCCACCGCCCGGGTGAAGTTGGCGTAGGCGTCGGAGAACGCATACATCCGCTCGGCCGCCCAGCCGGCGGCGACCGCGGCGTCGAGGGCCCGCGCCTGGTCACCCGCGCCGAACCAGTGCCGGGCCAGCTCGCCGGACACGGCATCCGACGGCCCCGGAGCTGCGCTGGCCGGTGCCGAGCCCCTCGGCGGGCTCGAGCGCCTCGGCCGCGGCCCGGTGGAGGCGTTGGCGCTCGACGGGCATGAGCTCGGCGTAGACCACCTCGCCGAACGCGGGGTGCCGGAACGCGATGGCGTCGTCCCGGCGGATCTCGACGACGTGCTGGTCGATCGCCGTGCGGAGCAGCGGTCTCGGTCTGCTCGACGGACATCCCGGCGGTGGCGGCCAGCAGGGTCACCGGCGCGGGGCGCCCGATGACGGCGGCGGCGCGCAGGACCGACTGGGTGTCGTCGGACAGCGCGTGGACCCGGGCGTGCAGCAGCTCCTGCAGGGTCGCCGGAAGGGCGACGGTATGCCCGGGGTCCTGCATCGCCTGCAGGACCAGCTGCTCCGCGAACAAGGGGTTGCCGGCCGACCGGGCCAGCGTGCTCTCGACGAGCTCCGGGTCGGCCGAGTCACCGGCGAGCTGGCGGACCAGCCGGGCGCTGGACTCGTCGTCCAGCCGGCCCAGCTCGACGCGCTCGGCGTTCTCCAGCCGGGCGAGCTCGGCCACCCAGAGGGCGAGCGGCGTCCCCGGGACGACCGCGTCGGCCCGCACCGTGACCAGCAGGACGGCGCGCTCGTTGGTGAGGTTGCTGGCGAGGAAGCGGACCAGGTCGAGCGTCGACCGGTCCGCCCAGTGCACGTCCTCGACGACGTGGAGCACGGGCGCGGCGGCACCGAGCCGGTCGACGAGGTCCAGCACCGACTGGAACAGGCCGAGCTGGGAGGCGGCGGCGAGGTCCGCGGTGCGGGTCGCCATCGCCGGCACGAGGCCCGGGACGAGGCGGGCCAGCTCGGGGAGGCGTTCGAGCTGGAGGTTCAGCGTGCCGGTGCGGTCGAGGCGGCGCAGGGCCTGGGTCAGCGGTGCGAACGGGAGCGGGTCACCGGCCATCGGGACGCAGGCGCCCGCGAGCAGCGTCACGCGTTCGGTCTCGACCAGCTCGCGGACCAGCCGGGTCTTGCCCACGCCGGTCTCACCGCTGACCACGAGCACGCGTCGGCTGGCCCGCGGAGGCGCGGCGGATCGCCGCCCTGAGCACCCCGAGGCTGTCGTCACGTCCGACCAACGCCGCCGGTGGACGTCCCACCATCACCTCAGCATGACGGTCCCGGCCGACCCGCGTCACCCCTGTTTCCCAGGGACTTCCCAGGACCTAAGGCATCGCGCCGGGGATCTAAGGCCGCCGCCCGATGACCGGCCCTGTCCGCCGGCCGCACCCTTCCGTCAGTGCTCGACCCGACCAGGGGATCTCGGGCCCCACCACGAAAGGGACCAGTCATGACGCTCACCACCCCTCGCTCCCGCCGGCTCACCGGTGCCGCGCTCCTCGCCGCCGTCGCGCTCGCGACGAGCGCCGCGACCGCGATGGCCACCGTCGACCCCGGTACGCCGGGCAAGGACGTCCACGTCGGCCGGGACAACGACAACGCGTCGAACCCGTTCATCCAGCCGCCCGGCATCGCCGCGCCGCAGCACATGAACGACACCGACCTGCTCTTCGGCCGCGGGAACGCCGACCTCCTGGTCGGCGGCAAGGGCGGCGACACCCTGCTCGGCGGAGCCGGCCCGGACATCCTCGTCGGCGGTCCCGACCGCGGCGGCGACCGCCGCGACGACGTGCTGGTGTCCGACGACGGCGACGACGTCGCGGTCTGGTCGCCGGGCGACGGCAACGACATCGTCGACGGCAACGCCGGCACCGACACCCTCGTCGTGGGACCGGTCCTCACCACCGTCGGCGGCGGCCTCCGGCTCGACACCTGGACGCTGAACCGGGCGATCCCCAAGGTCGACCTCGCCGGGGCCACCAACCAGACCTGCGAGCTGGTGCCGGTTCCCGAGTCGGAGCACCTCGGCGTGCAGTACCTGCTGCGCCTCTCCGCCGGCGGGCCGCTGCTCAACACGCTGCGGCTCAAGGAGATCGAGGCCGTCGTGTGCCCCGGCCCCTACGCCGGCACCGCCCGCGTCGTCGACCTCACCGCCGGCAAGCCGTCCTTCGTCACCGTCCCGGTGTCCGCGGTCCGGGGGCTGGCCGGCGCGATCGTCGCGCCGCTCCCGTAACCACTCGCATACCCCACACCCGCCGCCCACCTGCCGCCCACCTGGAGGTCACCATGACCGGAACCGTCGACCGTGCCGTCGTCATCGGCTCGAGCATCGCCGGCCTGCTGGCCGCCCGCGCCCTGAGCGACGCGTACCGCGAGGTGGTCGTCCTCGACCGGGACGAGCTGCCCTACGGACCGGTGGCCCGGCGCGGCGTGCCGCAGATCCGGCACGCCCACGGGCTGCTGGCCGGCGGCCGCGAGGCGATGGAGGAGCTCCTGCCGGGGCTCACCGCCGACCTCGTCGCGGCGGGCGCGACGGCGGGCGACGCGCAGGAGTCGCTGCACTACTACGTCGGCGCGCGCCGGTACCCCACCGGGACGTGCGGGCTCACCGCCGTCGCGGTCAGCCGGGTGCTCCTGGAGTGGACCATCCGGCGCCGCGTCGCCGCGACCCCCGGCATCGTCTTCTACGACCGCAGCTCGGTCCTCGACCTGACGTTCAGCGAGGACGGCCGGCGGGTGACCGGCCTGGTCGTGTCCAGCGTGGACCGGCCGGGCAGCCCGCGGCGGCTGGAGGCGGACCTCGTCGTGGACGCCTCCGGCCGCACCTCCCGGACCCCGGAATGGCTGGAGCGCAGGGGGTTCCAGCCACCGGAGGAGGAGCGGGTCCGCTGCGACATCAGCTACGCCACCCGCCGGTTCCGGCGGCGTCCCGGGCGACGCGGGGACGGCGCTCGCGGTCCTCCAGCCGGCGAGCGCCGCCGTGCCCCGGTCCGGCGTCCTCATCGCCCAGGAGAACGACGAGTGGGTCGCCGGCCTCACCGGGTACCACGGCGTCCGCCCGCCGACGGCGCTGCCGGAGTTCCTCGCGTATGCGCGCACGCTCGAGGCGCCGGCGATGGGCGACCATCCTCGAACGGCTCGAACCCCTCGACGACGGGTACACGTACCGGTTCCAGGCCAGCGTGCGGCGCCGGTACGAGCGCCTCGTCGACGTCCCGGACGGGATCGTCGTCATCGGCGACGCGCTGTGCTCCTTCGACCCGGCGTTCGGCCAGGGGATGAGCACCGCCGCGCTCGAGGCGGTCGCGCTGCGCACCACGCTGGCCGAGGGCCACGCGGACCTCGGCCGCCGGTTCTTCCACCGCGCCGCCCAGCACGTCGACACGCCGTGGCAGATCGTCGTGGGCGGGATGCCACCCGCACCCGGGACCACCGTGCGCAAGCCCTGGGCGGACCGGCTGGTCGGCTCCTACCTGACCGCGCTCCGCTACGCCGCCGTCGACGACCCGGCGCTCGCCCGCGCCTTCCTGCGCGTCGCCCACATGACGGCGCCGCCGCAGAGCCTCATGGCGCCAGGACTCGTCGCCCGCGTCCTCTCCCGGGTGCTGCTCGACCGCGCCGCCGTGGCCGGTCCGGCTCCCGGTGTCGTCCCGACGCCGCGCGGGGCTCGGCCACGGCGTCACCCATCGGCCCCGCCCGCGCGCGGCGGTGCCGTCCACCCAGCCACCGGGTCGCAGGGACCCGGTTCACCACCAGACAGGACACCTCTCATGAAGAAGCGCACCATCGCCGTCAGTGCCGTCGCCCTGGCCACCGCCGGGCTCGGCCTCGCCCAGACCTCCAGCGGCCGACGCCTCCGGGGGCCGGCTCAACTTCGCCCTGCAGCGGTCGCCCGGCATCGTCGCCGCGGGCTGCCTGCCGTACGCGTCGGCGCGCGTCACCGTCAAGCACGACGGTCCCGTCGAGCGGATGACCGTCGACGCGTGGGGGCTGCCGGCCAACACCGAGTTCGACACCTTCGTCATCCAGGTGCCCAACTTCCCGTTCGGGGTGTCGTGGTACCAGGGCGACCTCGAGACCAACCGGTGGGGCTTCGCGCACCAGGAGTACGTCGGCCGGTTCAACCAGGAGACGTTCGCCATCGCGCCGAACACCGCTCCCGCCCCGTCGGTGCACTCCTCGCCGACGCCGGACGCGACGAGCAACCCGGCGTTCGGCCCGGTGCACACGTTCCACGTCGGCATCTGGTTCAACTCGCCGGCCGACGCCACCAAGGCCGGCTGCCCGGGAGCGACGACCCCGTTCAACGGGGAGCACAACGCCGGGGTGCAGGTCTTCAACACCGCCCAGTTCCCGGCGACCGCCGGCCCGCTGGGCAACCTCGAGCCCTGACCGACCCTTCCGCGCACGGTCAGGTAACGGCGGCGGGACCATTCAGGGGTGGGTGGTCCCGTCGCCAACACGTCCGGCCACGGCCCGGATCTCGGCCGCGCTCGCGTTGCCGCCGGTGACGACCACCGCGCAGCGCTGCGGACGGTTCGGGTCGGCGAGCAGGCCGGCGAGGGCCGCCGCACCGGCGGTCTCGGCGAGGGTATGCGCGTGGCTGGCCAGCAGGGCGGCCGCGGCGTCGAGGTCGTCGTCGCGACACGAGGACGAAGTCGTCGAGCCGCTCGGCCATGACCCGTTGCGGTAGGGCGTAGCTGGTGCCCGTGGCCAGCCCGCTCGACCGGGTCCGGCACGGGACCTGGGCCGGACGCCCGTCCCGCCAGGCGGTCGTGGGCCGCCGGAGCCGCCGACGACTGCACGGCCATCACGCGGCAGCTCGGGGCGAGGACCTCCCGGACGACGCAGGCGCCGGACGCCCCGGTCCCGCTGCCGACGGGCACGTAGATGGCCTCGAGGTCCGGATACCGTTGCAGCAGCTCGAGATAGACCGTCGCGTGGCCGTGGACGATGGCCGGCTCGTTGCCCGGGTCGACGTAGCGCAGCCCGCGCTCACCGGCGAGCCGCTTCGCCTCCTCGACCGCCTCGTCCATGGTCGGGCCGTGCACCACGACCTCACCGCCGAGGGCGCGCACCGCGGCGACCTTGCTGGGCGGCGCCGACTCCGGCACGACGATGACCGCGGTCGCCCCGACCAGCCGGGCGCCGTAGCAGACCGACTGGGCGTGGTTCCCGGTCGACGCCGTGACCAGCCCCGCCTCTCGCTCGTCGGCGTCCAGGCCGAGCGCGAGGTTGATGCCGCCGCGCACCTTGAACGCCCCCGTCGGCTGGACGTTCTCGTGCTTCACCACGACCGCCACGCCGGCGGCCTGGTCGAGCAGCGGGTACGACCAGGCGGGGGTCGCCGGCAGGTGCGGGGCGATGGCCTCGGCGGCGCCAGCACGCCGTCGTAGGTGATCTCGGTGGAGGTCACCCCTGCGCGCCGATCTTCGCGACCGCCGCGGCGATCCGCCGTTCCCGGGTCGCCGCGGCCTTGGCCTCCTTGATCGCGGTGACGTGGGCCTTGCGGTGGCTCGGCGCCAGTGCGTCGAACGCCGCGCGCAGCCCGGCCGCCTCCAGGGCGGCGGCGAGGTCGTCGGGTACCTCGACGGTCCGCGGCGCGGAGTCCAGCTCGAGGTCGACGACGATGGCGTCGCCCCCGCCGATCCCGGACTCCTTGCGCTTGTCGGCGCTGAACGGGATGAGGAACTGGCCGCCCATCGACGCGAGGGTGGACCGGTAGGCATACCCGTTGACCGTCACCGACACGGAGGCGCGCTTGCCGCCGCCCAAGGCGGTGACGACCTCCTCGGGTACCGGGATCCCGGTGTTGTTGCCGGCCTGGGCCATCGTCGTCTCGAACCGCATGGCGGGAGTATGCCGCGCTAGAGGCCGGCGCCGGGCTCGGTCGGCCGGTGCTCGAGCACGCGGCCCAGCAGCGCGATGGAGACCGCCGGCAGGATGACGACCGAGAGCATGCCCGGCGGCGACCATGGCGGCCGCGTCGGCGGAGTTGAGGTAGCCGTTCTCGATGGCGATCGTCGTGATGACGACGATGAGGGGGAGCCCGGTCGCCGACATGACCGCCAGGGCCCGGCGCTGCCCGCGTTCGAGCCCGTTGCGGTAGACGAGGAACGTCGGGATCGCCCGGACGATCAGATCATGACGAGGAAGCCCGGGACGACCAGGAACGCGGAGCGGCCTGGCTGAACAGCGCCTGCAGGTCGATCCGCGTGCCGCTGACGACGAAGAAGACCGGCACCAGCACCCGAAGCCGATGCCCTCCAGCTTGAAGCCGAAGATCGACGAGGCGTCGGCTGTCGTCCTCCTCGTCGTCGTACTTCGCCGCCGCGATCCGCACGACGACGCCGGCCGCGAAGGCGCCCATGAGCACGTCGATCCCGAGCTCGTTGGCGATGGCGGCGAGGGCCAGCATGAACAGGAGGGTCATCCGGATCGGCAGCTGGGAGCTGGACCACAGCCCCTTGGCGATGAAGGAGACGACGCGCTCGCCCCAGGGCCGGTTGGCGAGGAAGGCGGACCCGACGATGAGCAGGGCGAACCCGAGGAGGCACGAGGATCGACTGCAGCGGGTCGCTCCCCGTCAGCAGCAGCCCGACGAGGACGATCGGGCCGAACTCGCCCACGCTGCCCAGCGCCATCGCGTACCGGCCGAGCGGGGATGCCGAGCACCCCGGCGTCCCGGAGGACCGGCAGCAGCGTGCCGAGCGCCGTCGTGGTCAGGGCCAGCGGGATGACCACCTCGCCGCGGTGGCCACCGGCCAGGTGGAACCCCAGCCCGATGAGCGGCGGCGAGGACGACCGACATGCCCCAGCTGATGCCGGCCAGCGGCAGCGGGCGCCCGCGGATGGTGTCGAGCTGCAGCTCGTAGCCCGCGAGGAACATCAGCATCGAGAGCCCGAGGATCGACAGCCCGTCGACCAGACCGGTCGGCTGCACGAGGTTGAGCACCTGCGGTCCGAGGAGCGATCCCGAAGCGAGATCTCGAGGACCACGGACGGGATCGCGAACCGCCGGAAGCGCCCGCCACGAGGAGGGGCGCCAGCACCCCGGCGAGCGGCCACCAGCATCAGCTGGTAGACGTCGTCCGGGGTCATGGCGCGACGCTACCGGCCGGGCGTGGTCAGCGTGTCGTAGAACGCGGCCTCGGCGTCGAGCGCGGTGACGATGCGCGGCGCCACCGCCCGCTCGACCGCGCCGCCGAACAGCGGCACGTCGACCTGCATGGTCAGGTCGGCGTCCATCCGGCTGCCGCCGTCGGTCGGCGACAGCACCGCGTTGCCCGAGCAGGTGACCGGGCAGCCCGGCGAACTCGAAGATCAGCGGGGTCCGCAGCCCGTCCTGGTAGCGCATCCACTCCTCCATCCGCTCGCACCGTCGGGCTGCCGCCGAGCCGGGAGGTGATCGCCGACGGCAGCCAGTCGAGCGGGATGTCGGTGGAGACGACGATCCGCAGGGCGTCGTCGGACACCTCGTGCGTGACGATGCGGCGTCCCCAGCCCGTCGGCGTCCGAGCCGCCGCTGCACGACGTCGGCGCTGGGCGAGAGCGGCGAGCAGCTCGTCCGGGGAGCACGGCAGCTCGTACGGACCGCTGGATCCGTTCCGCCATCGTCACACCTGCCCTCGTTCGATCGATGGTGGCCTCAGCGTACGTTGGGGCGGTGAGCAGCCGGGTCGTCGTCGTCGGCGCGGGCCTGGCCGGCCTCAGCGCCGCCTGCCATCTGGTCGGGCGCGGGCTACGAGGTGGTCGTCGTCGAGCGCGAGACGATCCCCGGCGGCCGCGCGGGGCGGATCGTCCGGGACGGCTACACGTTCGACACCGGCCCCACCGTGATGACCATGCCGGACCTGCTCGCCGACGCCGTCGGGGCCGCCGGCCAGGGTCGGTTCTCGCTCGACGACCTGCTGCCGATGATCCGGCTGGACCCCGCCTACCGCGCGTCGTTCGCGGACGGCAGCGAGATCCTCGTCCGCGCCGGGCACGAGGCGATGCACGACGAGATCGCCGCGACCTGCGGGCCGGCCGACGCCGCGGCCTTCGACGACTTCGTGGTCTGGCTGCGCGAGCTCTACGAGCTGGAGATGCCGCACTTCATCGACCGCAACTTCAACTCGCCGCTCGACCTGGTGTCCTCGCCGCGGGTCGCCGCGCGGCTGCTGCGCATGGGCGGGTTCCGTCGGCTCGGGCCGGTCGTCGCCGAGCGGTTCCGGGACGAGCGCCTGCGCCGGCTGTTCAGCTTCCAGGCGATGTATGCGGGTCTGCCGCCGAGCCGGGCGCTCGCCATCTACGCGGTGATCACCTACATGGACTCGGTCGCCGGCGTCTACTTCCCCGAGGGCGGGATGGGCGCGATCCCCGTCGCCATGGCCCGCGCCGCCGAGCTCGGCGGGCGTCGAGTTCCGTTGGGGGACAACGGTCCAGGAGATCCAGCGCGGGCCCGAACGGTCGGGTGGCCGCCGTGGACCTCGGTGGCGGCGAGCGGCTCAGGGCCGACGCGGTCGTCTGCACCCTCGACACCCCGGTCGCCTACGAGCGGCTGCTGCCCGGGCTCCGCGGCCCGCGGGCGGTCCGGTCCGGGCGGTACTCGCCGTCCGCGGTGGTCTGGCACGTCGGCGTCCGCGGGGCGGGCCGCCGGCCGACGCCGCGCACCACAACATCCACTTCGCGCAGGAGTGGGACTCGGCGTTCGACGCGCTCATCGGCGACCTCGAGCTGATGCCCGACCCGTCCCGCCTCGTCACGGTCCCGTCGCTGACCGACCCCTCGCTCGCCGCTCCGGGCGGCTCGACCCTCTACGTCCTGGAGCCGGTCCCGCACCTCGGCGGCTCGGTCGACTGGAACACGCGAGCGCGGCCCGATGCGCGAGCGGCTGATGGGCTTCCTTGCGGCGCACGGCTATCCGACCGACATCGTCACGGAGGAGCTGGTCACGCCGCTGGAGTGGCAGGCCATGGGGATGGCGTCGGGGACGCCCTTCGCGCTCGCCCACACCTTCCTCCAGACCGGGCCGTTCCGGCCGCCGAACGTCGAGCGCCGGATGCCGGGCCTGGTCTTCGCGGGTTCGGGGACCGTGCCGGGGGTCGGCGTGCCGATGGTGCTCATCAGCGGACGCCTCGCCGCCGAGCGGGTCCGGGCGTACCTGCCCGCGGCCGGATCGCGCGCCGACGGTGGTGGGCGGTCCGTGACGACGGCGGTCGCCGCGCCGGACCTCCTGGCCGAGGGATACCGCCAGGCCGCGCGGATCACCCGCGACAACGGGACGACCTACTACTGGGGCACCATGCTGCTCCCGCCCGAGCGGCGCCGGCACGTGTATGCGGTCTACGCCCTGTGCCGGCTGGCCGACGACATCGTCGACGCGCCGTCGGCCACGCAGGGCGACAACGTCGCCGCAGACCACGGCGGCCCTCGACGACGTTCCGGCGACGAGGTGGGCGCGCGTGCTCGACGGCGGTCCCGACCGGCGACCCGATGCATGGCCGCCATCGGCGACTCCTTCGCCCGGTGCGCGATCCCGCGGGAGAACGTCGACCGGTTCTTCGGGGCGATGGCCCAGGACCTCACGACGACGACCTACGAGACGTGGGACGACCTCGTCGCCTACATGGAGGGCTCGGCCGCCGTCATCGGCGAGATGATGCTGCCGGTCCTGCGGCCCCGGTCACCGGAGGCGTTCGAGCCGGCCCGGGCGCTCGGGCTTCGCGTTCCAGCTGACCAACTTCCTGCGCGACGTCGGCGAGGACCTCGACCGCGGGCGGGTCTACGTCCCGCAGGAGGACCTGCGCCGGTTCGGCGCCGACCCGTGGTCGCGAGAGGTGACGCCGGCGTGGCGGGAGCTGATGCGGTTCGAGATCGCCCGGAACCGGGAGCTCTACGCGCAGGCCGACGCCGGCATACCGATGCTGCCGCCGTCCTCCGCGCGGTGCGTGGCGACCGCCCGGGAGCTCTACGCGCGGATCCTCGAGCTGATCGAGGCCCGCGACTACGACGTGTTCACGGGGCGGGCGCGCGTTGCATCATGGAGCAAGGCGACGACGTCGGCCCGGATCCTCGCCGCCGGGCCTCCCCAGAAGCCAGGACGGAAGGGCACCTCGTGACCGCATCGAGCAGGGCCGCGAGCTCCGCGCCGAGATCCGCAAGCGCGTCCCGATCCAGAACGTCCCGACCGTGCCGCACGAGCACCTGCGCAGCACGTGGAAGCAGGCCCGCCCCGGCCGGATCCGGGCGTCGTTCGACGTCGCGCAGTCGCAGGACCCGGGCGGCTGGTACGTCGTGGGCCGCAGCGAGGACGTCGGCACGAAGCGCTCCGTCACCCGGATCGTCGCCGGCCGCGAGATCGTGCTCTGGCGCGACGAGTCGGGGACGCTGATGGCCGGGCCGGGCACCTGCCCGCACCTCGGCGCGCTGCTCGACGACTGCGAGGTCATCCGCGGCGACGTCGTCTGCCGGTGGCACGGCATGGCCCTCGGCGCGTCGGGCCAGGCGGGCTGGAAGCCGGTCGTCGCCCACGACGACGGCGTGCTCGCGTGGGTCCGGCTGCCGACGCCCGGCGAGACGCCCACCGACCGGCCGACGCTGACGGCGCGGCCCCCGCAGGACGCCTCGATCGCCGCGGTCATCGAGATCCCCGGCGTCTGCGAGCCGGAGGACATCATCGCCAACCGGCTCGACCCGTGGCACGGCGCGTGGTACCACCCGTATGCGTTCAGCCACCTCGTCGTCGACGACGACGCCAGCGACGACAAGGTGCTCGTCGTCGACGTGACGTTCCGGCTCACCCCGCGGCTCGGCGTACCCGTGCGGGCGGAGTTCGCCTGCCCGGACGCGCGGACCATCGTCATGACCATCGTCGACGGCGAGGGCGCCGGCAGCGTGGTCGAGACCCACGCGACGCCGATCGCGCCGGACCCGTGCGGGCCGGCCGCGGACGATGATGACCGAGGCGACGATCGCCTACTCGCCCCGGACCGGCTTCGGCCTCGCCCGGTCGGTCTCGGCCCTGGTGAAGCCGCCGATGAAGCGCACCGCCGCCCGCCTCTGGGTGGACGACATGGCCTACGCCGAGCGCCGCTACCTCCTCCGCGCGCAGAGGCGAGGACTACGGCACCTGACCCGGCTTTCCGCTTCCAACCCGAGGTATGCCAAGTTTTGCGCCCTCGAGCGCCCGAAACTTGGCACAACCCGGGTTGGAAGCGGGAAAGCGCGGGGAGCGGGGGTCAGGGGCGGCGGGCGAGGGCCTTGCGCAGCGGGCGGACCGCCTGTGGCGGCCGCTCATCGGGACCGTCCAGAGGTCGTGGCCGGTAGGCCCCACCGGGACAGGTGGTGGTTCGCCGCCATCCAGCCCGTGGTCGCCGCCCGCTCCATCAGCGCGACCGGGTAGTCGCAGCGGATCCCGTCGCCGGCCAACGTGACCCGCGGGTCCGGCGTGCGGACCTCGGGCCGCTCGCGCCACGGCTCGGTCCCCACCAGCGGGCAGTCGGCGCGGACCAGCCACTCCTCGTGGACGACGGTCGCCTGGTCGAGCTCGGGATGCAGGTCGCGCAGCTGGTTGCGCAGCTCGACCCGCAGCGCGGCCTCGTCGGTGCCGTCGGGCAGCGCGTACGCGTGCACCTCGACGACGCTGCCGCCGGCGCGCTCGCGCCCACCGACCCGCTCCGGCCTCGAACAGGTGCACCGCCGAGACGTTGTCGAGCGGGCCGAACCCACTCGTCGCGAGGAACGGCGGCGTCCCCTCGCGCATCGGCCGGTCGAACCACAGCCGCCACACCGCGAACGCCGGCGCCGGCCGACGCGACGGCGAGCCGCGCCCGCCACGCCTCGTCGCCCAGCCACGGCGACGCCTGCGACGAGCCGCTGCAGCGGCCCCTGGTCGGTGGCCACGCACCACGGCGTCGGCCTCGACGGTCGAGCCGTCCTCGAGCCGCACGGCCACCGGACCCGCCGCGGTCCTCGAGCGACGGTGGCGGCCATCGGCATGACGACCCGGACGCCCAGGCCGTCGAGGTACTCGGCCGAGCGGCGCCCACAGCGCCGTGTCGTAGTCGTCGTAGGGCACGTCGAACAGCAGCCCCTCGGCCGACCCGAGGAAGTACGTGTGGAACATCGCGACCAGCTCGCCCCCGGAGAACTCCCGCGGGTCCGCGAAGAACGACCGCGCGAACACCTCGAGCGCGAGATGCCTTGCCCCGTCAGGGAACCGGAGCTCGTCGAGGACCTCCGCCGCACTGCGGCCGGCGTAGTCGTCGTAGGTCCGGGGGAACGCGACGTCGAGCAGCCCGAGCGCCGCGTCGGCGTCCACCCGGGCGAGGTCGCGCAGCGTGAAGCTGGGGCTGCGCGCCACGAACGCCATGAGGTTCAGCGGCGGCCGGGTCGGCAGCCCGGCGAACGAGTCGGTATGCCCGCCGGCCAGGACCAGGGGGTAGTCGTCCACCGGTCGCAGCCGGGACATGCGTGGGGTCGGTGCGGCGCAGCAGCGCGCGCAGGTTGTAGTACTGCCGGAAGAACGCGTGGAACCCGCGGCTCATCGTCGTGGCCGTGCCGTCGGCCGCCACCGGCCACGCGCGTACCCGCCCGCCCAGCGTCGGCGCCGCCTCGACCAGGGTCACGGCGACCCCGCGTTCGGCGAGCCCGGTCGCCGCGGCGAGCCCGGCGATGCCGCCGCCGACCACGACGGCGGTCGGTCGCCCGGTCCGGCGGGCGCCCGCCGGTCGGGCCGGCGGGGCGTGCCGGACCGCGCGCGGGTCGCGACCGGGGACCCAGTGGTCCCGCGAACGCTCGGAGGGGCGTCATGCGGGGCGGCGCCCGTGGAACGTGTGGATGATCCCGTTCTGCCAGCCGCCGACCGACCGGGTCCGCACGTCCTCGAACCCCGCGTCGACCATCCGCTGCATGACGGTCTCGACCGGAGTCCATGTCCATGACGCTGCGCCAGAGGTAGTGGTAGAGCCGGGTCCGGCGCGAGGTCAGCCAGCCGAGCGGCACGACCACGCCGCGGCAGACCGCCGTCCAGACCGCCTCGGACACCGGACGGCCCGGCGACCGAGTACTCGTGGACGACCAGCGTCCCGCCGGGCCGCAGCAGGTCGTGCAGCGACCGCAGCAGCGCGTCGCGGTCGGTGACGTTGCGCAGCAGGTATGCGGCGAACACCCCGTCCAGCGGCTGGAACCCGGCCGCGTCGCACACCTCGTCGAGGGACTCGGCCCGACCCTGCTCGAACCGCACCCAGCTCGGCCACGACTTGCGGCGGGCCTGCTCCAGCATCCCGGCGGAGCCGTCGACCCCGAGGACCTCGGCCCGCACGCCGGGCTGTCGTCGAGCGCGTCGACGAGGGCCCGGGTCGAGGCGCCGGAGCCGCAGCCGAGGTCGACGACGCGCGAGCCCGGCCCGGCCGGCAGGCCGGCGACCAGCGCACGGGCGCTGCGCCGCAGGTGGGCGTGGTAGCCGGGGTTCAGCGCGACCATGAGGTCGTAGCGGTCGGCCACCTCGTCGAAGGCCTCGGGCACCTCGCCGCGCGCGGCCGAGACGGCCATCTGGTCAGTCGCCATGGCGACACGGTATGCGGTGGCGTCGCCTCACCCGGTCACCGGGCGCACGAAGCCGATCAGTCCGACGGTGTTGCCCTCCGAGTCCTCGACGAACGCCTGCCACTCCTCGTGTCCCGGCGGGTCCGAGGCGGTCGTCCTCGTGGGTGAAGATCGCGTGCGGCTCGCGACGACGCGGACCTCCTCCCGGATCGCGTCGACGGTGGCGTGGACGTCGTCGACCCCGAGGTAGAGCAACGCCGACGGGGCGTTGCGGTCGAGCAGCAGGCGGGTGCCGCCGAGGTCGAAGAACAGCAGCCCCGGCGGGTCGAAGCGGGCGACGCGGCTCGGTCGCCGAGCAGCCGGGAGTAGAACGCCGCCGCGCGGTCGAGGTCGTCGGCGTGCTGTGCTGTCTGGACGAGCCGCATACCGCATCTCCGCGAGTCGTAGGGAGGCTAACAACCGTAGCAATGCTAACGTTCGGTCGCGTGACCCGACAAGGGCTCCGCGAGGCGGCTCAGGAGATGAACTCGTTCGCCGATCCACCTGCTCCGCTCGATGAGCCGGGTCGACGCGGAGGCGGGTCTCACCCCGGCCCGGCTGAGCGCGCTGTCGGTGGTCCACTTCGGCGGACCGCTGCCGCTCGGCCGCCTCGCCCGCGCCGAGGGGGTGTCGAGCCCGACGATGTCGCGCGTCGTGGACGCGCTGTGCGAGCTGGGCTCGCCGAGCGCCGGCGCGCACGACGTCAACGGCCGGGTGACCATGGTGGCGGCGACCCCGTCGGGGTCCGCGCTGATGCGGAGGGCGGCCGCCCGGCGGGCCGACGTCATCGCCGCGGCGCTCGGCGGGCTCCCGGCCCGGCAGCGCGACGCCTCGTCCGCGCCTCGGCCCACCTCCCGGCCTCGTCGCCGGCGTCCGGGACGCGGCCGGCCTCAGCCGTACCGGTTGAACAGCCAGCCCACCACGAACGAGATGTCGTTCGTCGCCAGGTGGGCGAGCGCGGGCGCGAGCAGGCTCCCCGAGCGCAGCCGGAGGTAGGCGAAGACCGCACCGGCGATCGGCGGTCGACAGGACGTTGCCGATGACGACGACGACGAGGCCGATCGGCGTGGACGCCAGCTGCTCCATGGCGCCGTTGCTCGTGGCGGTGGTGATGGTCGGCAGGATGTGCCACGCCCCGAAGAGCAGCGACGACCACAGCACCGAGCGCCACATCGAGGTGTGGCGCAGGAACAGGGCGAGCAGCAGGCCGCGGAACGCGAACTCCTCGAGCACGACCGTCCCGAGCGGGGTGTTGACGGCGATCTCGTAGAGCATGTCGACGAACGGCACCCTGCAGCCGCGGGTCGTCGAGGGCGCCCTCGGACGACCCGCGGACCTCCGAGACGAGCGCGAAGCCCGACGACGACGGCCATCACCAGCAGCAGCGCACCGCCGCCCCAGATCGCGCCGAGCGGGATGGTGGTCGCGGTGCAGGCCGAGCTCGGTCGCGTCGACGCTCGACCACCACGCGATGGCGCCGACGAGCAGGGCCACGCCGATGTTGGTGAACAGCTGCCACGACTCGGGGATCCACAGGGTCCGGGTGACGTTGTAGGCGGCGAGCAGGGTCACCGTGAGGATCAGGGCCGGGGTGTCGCGGGCGGTCCGCTCGCGGTCCTCGTGAGTGGGGTACTTCACGTCCGGTTCGGGCCTACCCGGAGACCTGGACGAGGTTCTGGGCGAGCCGCTCGGTCTCGGCGCCGGTCCAGTCGGACGGCGCGACGAGGGCGGCCCACGCCCGGGCGAAGTCGGGGTTGTAGTTGTGGCCGTGCCCGGGCGACGCGCTGAACCCGTTCATGAGGTCGAAGGTCGACTGGAGGAAGGTGACCACCGGGAACCAGCTCGGCTGCTTCGGCACGTCGTCGCCGGTCGGCTGGTCCATCCACGCCGGTTTGGCCCACAGCGTCGACCAGCTCCACCAGCCCACCGGGTCGGACGGGTGCTGCACCCAGAGCACCTTGGGGGTCGGGCGTCCCGGCCAGCTCCTCGCTGTGGTCGACGAGCCGCATCGACCCGTCGCCGTAGACCGGCGACCACACCGGCGAACCGGGCTCGCGGCTGGCCACCAGGGCGTTCCACGCGACGTTGTCGCCGGTCGGGCCGACCCAGAGCACCGAGTCGGCGGCCGCCGCGGCCGCGCTCAGCGTCTCCGTCGGCGTCGCGCGCCCGAACATCGACTCGGAGCCGTACGACCCGAGGCTCTCGCCGAACACCACGAGCTTGGGCCGCTGCGCGGCGGGCAGCTGCGCCCAGCGGTCGTGCACGGCGGTGTAGAGCGCCGTCCCGCGTCGGACGGCCTCGTCCTTGTCGACGAGGAACGAGATCCAGCTCGGCAGGTAGGAGTACTGCTGCGCGACGATCGCCGTGTCACCGCCCGCGACGTACTCCAGCCCGGCGGCGGCCACGGGGTCCACCCAGCCGGTGCCGGTCACCGTCCAGATCGACGAGGTACTCGCGCTGGAACGCGCCGGTGCGCTCGAGCTCCTTGACGGCGAGGTCCGCCCGCGCGTCGGCGTCGGCGGCGTCCTTGAGGCCGACGTAGACGCGGATCGGCGCCGTCGGGTCGCTGCGCGGGCCGGAACGTCCGCAGCGCGTCGGTGGACACGGCGCCGGCGGTGAACAGCCGGCCCTCGGTGCCGAGCGAGGACCACTGGACGAGGGAGCCGGTGCCTCCGGACACCGTGGCGGTCTGCGGAGCGAGCACCCCGGGCACCGGCGCGGCGTCGGCCTCCGCGTACTTCGCGTCGAGGAACCGCATCACCCCGAGGCTGAGGATGGCCATGGCCAGGCCGACCACGACGGCGGCGAAGGCCGCTCCGGCGACGAGGTGGCGGACCGGGTTCGGCCAGCGAGCGCGGCAGCTGCGGCGTCGACCCGGAGCACCGCCAGGGCGACCAGCCGCCCGATGAGGACGACGACGGCGACGACGACCACGGTGACGAGCCAGAGCGTGACGGCGGACCCGAGGCCCAGCACCTCGTCCGGCCCGACCACCCGTCGCTGGTCGTTCTGCCAGCCCAGCCAGAGCACCGTGCCGACGACCGCGGCCACGACCGCCAGCACGACGACGGCCACGAGCGGCCAGGGGCGCGCCCCGACGCAGCGGGTCGCGGCGCCCCGCGTGCTTCCACGCCCGGTCCCAGACCTGGCCGACCAGTGAGCCCACGGCCCAGCCGACGGCGAACGACACCGCGCCGATGACGCCCTGGATGAGCGCCGACCGCGGCAGCAGTGAGGGCACCAGGGCGACCCACCAGAACCACGTGCCGAAGGCCACCGAGACCAGCCGGGGCTGGCCGAAGAGGATCTCGCGCGCACGACGCGGCGCGGCCCTGACGTCCCTCGGGGCAGTGTCGACGATCGGTGCGCCCGCCACGACCCTCCGATCTCCGGGCCTGCCACGGCTGGCCGCGGCTCCAGCTGCGTGGCCCGACGGTACCCCAGACTGCGGGGGTGACCGAGACGCCGAGCCCACCCCAGAAGATCGCCGTCGTCCTGCGCGACGACCTGCCCTCGTGGCAGGCCCTCAACGCCACCGCCTTCCTCAGCGGCGCCGTCGCCGGTCACCGGCCGGACCTGCTCGGCGAGGCGTACGCGGACGCCGACGGCACCGCGTACCTGTCCACCTTCGGGATCCCGATCATGGTGTACGCGGCGCCGGGAGCGGTGCTCTCGGCCGTCCGCGAGCGCGCGGTCGGCCGCGGCCTCGGTACCGCCGTCTTCACCGACGAGATGTTCACGACCGGCAACGACGTCGACAACCGGGCCGTCGTCGCCGCGGTCGCCGGGGCGGACCTCGTCCTCGCCGGGCTCGCGCTGGTCGGACCACGGAACGCCGTCGACAAGAGCGTCAAGGGCGCGGTGCTGCACCCCTAGTCGCGGGCGAGCACCTCGAGGTCCATCCCCTCGAGGGTGTCGGTGTCGGCCAGGAGGGTGATCCCGGTGACCCGGCCGTCCCGGACCACGAAGTCGAAGACCACCCGCGGCGTCCCACCGACCGACCAGACCGCGCCGACCGCGCCGTCGACGAGGGCGGTCCGGGCGACCCGCGCCCGCCCGGCGAACTGCTCGGCCACCGCGGCCGCCCCGACCCGGCGTTCGGCACCGGTCCGGGCCGCCGCCGCGTCGACGTCGAGCACCACGTCGGGGTCGAGCAGCCGCAGCAGCGTGGACAGGTCGCCCCCGCGCGCGGCGGCGAGGAACGCGTCGACCACCGCGCGCTGGGCGGCGACGTCACCCTCGGACTCCTGGTCCGCGCCCCGCACCCGCCGGCGCGCCCGGCTCGCGAGCTGGCGGGCGGCGGTCGCCGTGGTGCCGACCACCGGGGCGATCTCGTCGAAGGAGACGCCGAAGAGGTCGTGCAGGACGAAGGCGATCCGCTCGGCGGGCTTGAGCCGGTCGAGCACGACGAACAGCGCGACGCCCACGGTGTCGGCGAGGACCGCCTGCTCGACCGGGTCCGGCGGCTCCGCGCCCGCCGCGACCGGGGCGGCATACCCCGTCTCTCCGGGCTGCTCGGTGAGGTGCTCGCGCCGCGACGACCGCGACCGCAGCATGTCGAGGCTGATCCGCGCGACGACCGTGGTGAGCCAGCCCGCCAGGTTGGTGACGTCGCGGGTGTCGCTGCGGTGCAGGCGCAGCCACGCCTCCTGCACGGCGTCCTCGGCCTCCTCGGGCGACCCGAGCAGCCGGTATGCGACGCGTCGCAGGTGCGGTCGCACGCTCTCGAACGCCTCGGTGAGCTCGTCGGCCATGACCTCGTCCTCCGGTTGCGGTGTGCCGTCGTCCTCCTGACGAACGCCGGACCGCCGATGTGACACTCTGCCGCCGTGACGACCGTCCCTCCACCTCGACCCCTCGCCCAGCGGGTCGCCGACACCCAGCGACTGCTGGAGACCACCGTCGACGCCTGGGTGGCCACCGCGGACCCCGCCTCCGGTCGCCCGTGGATGGTCCCGCTGTCGTTCGCGTGGACCGGTTCCACCATCGTGCTGGGGACCGGCCGCGGACAGCCGGACCGCGCTCAACGCGGCCGCCCAGCCGTGGGTCCGCTTGGGGATCGGGGCGGTTCGCGACGTCGTGCTCATCCACGGGACGGCCGCGACGGTGTCGATGGCCGAGGTCGACCAGGCCGAGGCGGACCTGTTCGCCGAGCGGTCGGGGTTCGACCCGCGCGACCTGTCGTCGCCCTACGTCTACCTGCACGTCACCCCACGACGGATCCAGGCCTGGCGGGAGGAGAACGAGCTGGCCGACCGCGAGATCATGCGCGACGGTCGCTGGCTGGGCTGATCGTCCCGACTACGCGCGATCGGCCGGTCGCGATGTCCGGTTTGTGGGAGGGTCCGTCAGTGACCGACCAGGTGCCGCGCACCGAGCATGTAGGAGTGGGCGCCGCATTCACGACGGCGTCCTTCCTGTGCATCGCCGTGATGAGCGCCTTGGCCAAGGTCGCGGTCCAGGACTCGTCCACCGGCGTGGTGGTCCTGGTGCAGAACGCCGGGGCGCTGCTGCTCATCCTCCCCGCCGTCGTACGTGGCGGATGGGCGGGAATCCGCACCGACCGCCTGGGCCTGCACGTCCTGCGCGCCGCCGCCGGCACCGCGGCCTGGTACGCGCTGTTCGTGGCGGTGACGATGGTCTCGCTGACCACCGCGAACCTGCTGGTGTTCAGCGCCCCGCTCTGGATGCCGGTCCTCGCGTGGGTCGCCTTCCGGCAGCGCACCTCCCGGTGGGTGTGGGCCGGGTCCGGGCTGGGGTTCGCCGGCATCGTGCTCGTCCTGCAGCCGGTCGGTCAGGAGCTCAACATCGGCGAGCTCATCGGCCTCGGCGGTGCCCTGGTGCTGGCGATCGCGCTGATGTCGGTGCGGGTCCTCGGGTCCACCGAGCCGCCGCTCCGGGTGCTGTTCTACTACTTCGCGCTGTCGAGCGTCCTCGTGCTGCCGATCGCCATCATCGACTGGCGGCCGCCGACCAGCGGCCAGAGCTGGCTGGTGCTCCTCGCGATCTGCGTCGCCCAGGTCGTCTCACAGGTGTTCATCATCATGGGCTACCGCTACGCCTCCGCCGTGCGCCTGGCGCCGATCGTCTACTCGGTGATCGTGTTCTCCGCCATCATCGACTGGGTCGTCTGGGGGCACCCGCCGGGTCTCGTCGTCGTCATCGGCATGGTCCTCGTCATCGGCGGCGGCCTGCGTGGCGATCCTCATGCGCCCGAAACGCCGGGCGCTCGTCGGCTAGCGACCCAGGACGTCGGTCAGGCCGTCGACGAGGCGCTCGACGTCGGATCGGTCGGTGTAGGGCGCGAGCCCGACCCGGACGCCGCCGTCTGCGCCGAGGCCGAGGTGGTGGCTCGTCTCCCAGGCGTAGAAGCTGCCGGCCGGCGCGTTCACGCCGACCTCGGCCAGGGCCTCGCGGATCGCCTGCGGTGACATCCGGTCCGACGTGAAGAGCAGCGTCGGGGTCCGGCGCTCGGCGTTGCTGTGGACCGTGACGCCGGGCAGGGCCCGGATCCGCGGCTCCAGCCACTCGAGGAGGCCGTCCTCGTGCGCCTCCAGCGTCGCGAACGACGCGACCAGCCGGTCACGCCGGCCGTCGTCAGGGCCGGACGACGCGAGACCGGCGAGGAAGTCGACGGCCGCGGTCGTGCCGGCCAGCAGCTCGTAGGGCAGCGTGCCGAACTCGAACCGCTCCGGCACGGCGTCACTCGACGGCAGCAGCTTGGCCGGGTGCAGGGGTTCCAGGGTCTCGGGCCGGGCGCCCAGCACGCCGAGGTGTGGGCCGAGGAACTTGTAGGGCGAGCACACCCAGAAGTCGGCGCCGGACGCCGGCACGTCGGTGAGCACGTGCGCCGTCGCGTGCACGCCGTCGACGTAGAAGAGGGCGCCGACGTCGTGGACCACCGACGCGATGGCCGGCAGGTCGGGACGGGTGCCGATGAGGTTGGAGGCGGCGGTCAGGGCGACGAGCCGGGTATGCGGACCGACCACCGCCGCGACGTCGTCGGGGGTCAGCTCCCCGGAGGTCGGGTCGAAGTCCACCCACCGCACCGTCGCGCCGGCCGCCTCCGCGCAGAGCACCCACGGCCGGACGTTGGCGTCGTGGTCGAGCCGGGACACCACCACCTCGTCGCCGGGCCCCCAGCCGGCGGCCAGGGTCCGGGCGACGATGAACGTCAGCTCGGTCGCGGACCGGCCGAAGACGACGCCCTCGGGCGCGAGCCCCAACAGGTCGCCCATCGCCGCGCGCGCGGCCACGACGATCGACTCGGCCCGGCGCTCGGCCGGGGTCACGGCGCCGCGGTTCGCCACCGCGGAGGTCAGCGCGTCGGCGACCGCGGCCCCCACCGTGTCCGGCGTCTGCGTCCCTCCGGGCCCGTCGAAGTGGGCGGCACCCTCGAGGAGCGCGGGGAAGTGGGCGCGGACAGCGGCGACGTCGTACGGCATACGCCCGAGTGTTCCAGCGTCACCGGATCAGCCGTCGGCGGCCTTCTCGAGGTCGGCGACGATGAGCTTGCCCATGGTGAGCATGGCCTGCATCGCCCGGGCCGCCCGCTCGGGATCGGGGTCCGCGAGGAGCTCGTTCATCCGGGTCGGGACGACCTGCCACGACAGCCCGAACCGGTCCTTGAGCCAGCCGCACGGACCGTGCTCGCCGCCTTCGCCGAGCGCGGTCCAGTAGTGGTCGACCTCGGCCTGGTCCCGGCAGCCGATCATGAAGGAGACCGCCTCCGAGAAGTGGAACTCGGGGCCACCGTTGAGCGCGACGAACTTCTGACCGTCGAGCTCGAAGTCCACCGTCATCACCGTGCCCTCCGGTCGCGGGGTGTCCGGGCCGTAGTGCGTGATGTTGACGATCCGGGAGTTGGGGAAGACCGAGCAGTAGAACTGCGCCGCGTCCTCGCCCTGCGTGTCGAACCAGAGGCATGGGGTCGTGGTCATGCCAGGTGTGACCGCGGCCGGGCCGCGGAGTCATCGGGTCAGGTCGCCTCGTTCTGCTGGACGAACTCCTCGGGGTCCTTGTCGACCGGGGTGACACCGGTCGCCCAGTGCTCGGCCTCGAACTGCAGGAACTGCACCGCGATGTCGTGCCGCAGCTCGAGCGTCGTCTGCTGCCGGAAGTCGGTGAGGTCCTGCCGCTCCTCCTCGGCCATGTGGTCGCTGTTGGCGAGGTTGGCGTCGGTGACGGACTTCCACCACGCCTCGCTGCCGGCCTCGGAGCGCTTGACGGCGCGGATCGCCTCGCGGATCTCGTTGTGGTCCTTGATGGCGTCCTCCACCTCCTCCTCGACCGAGTCGGCGTCGCCCGCGCCCTTGCCGAGCCGGACCAGCTCCGGGTAGAAGTGCCGCTCCTCGGCCTCGGCGTGCACCTCGAGGAGGATCTCCAGGCGGGTCCACAGGGCGGCCAGGCCCTCGTGGTCGTCGCGCGGCCACTCCTCGAGCATCGTGAACATCCGCCGCTGCTCGCCGTGCTGATGAAGGATGACCTCGGTGATATCCATGCCGGCGAGTATGCCGGTGCGCTCGCGCGGTCGCTCCTCAGGCGGCGGCGCGCTCCGGACTCGGTCGCCCGGTCACGTGGCAGCCGGCGGTCGGCCCAGAGGGCGAGCGCGGCGAGGAGCAGGAACAGCACGGCGATGCCCGCACAGTTGACCAGCACCGAGCCCCAGCCGAGGACGTCGACGTTGAGGAACGGGTAGGGGTACCAGTGGGTGAACGGCGCGAGCCCCAATGTGGCGACCAGCCAGAGGATCGGCCAGACGAGCGTCGGCAGGATGTCGCGACGGGTCACGAAGCCCCTCGGGCCGAACGCGATCCATCCGACGAAGGCCAGCACCGGGACGACGATGTGGAGCAGCCGGTCGCAGATGAGGTTCGCCGTCGAGTAGTCGGGTGAGGGCGGAAGCGCGACGGCGGCGACCACCCCGGTGACGGTGATGCCGATGAGCGACGCCAGCCGGATGACCCGGAACCACTGGGTCTGCATCCGTCCCGTGATGATCAGGAACGTCGCCACGGCGACGAGGATGTTGGACTGGATCGTGAAGTAGGAGAACAGCCGACGGATACGTTCCGGCAACGGAGCGATGACCGTCGCCGCGTCGATGACCGTGGCGCCGCCGATGATGACCAGCAGCTGGAGCACCACCGCGGACACGGCGACGACGAACGTCACGATGTGCCACGTTCTCGCGACTCGCTGACCCCGCGTCCCCGTCATAGTCGCGAGAGTACGGCCCGCGGCCTGCGTCGCAGGCCGAACCGGCCCTGGGCTCAGCGGGTCGGGCTGAACGGCGCGAGCTCGGCGGGCGTCCGGCCGCTGACCATCTGCTCGGCGAGCAGCCGGCCGGTGGCCGGTCCGAGGGTGATGCCCCACATGCCGTGCCCGCCCGCGGCGTACACCCGCGGTGACCGGGTGGCGCCGATGAGCGGCAGCCCGTCGGCGGTGCACGGCCGCGAGCCGACCCACTCGTCCTCGCGGGCGTCGAGGTCGGCGCCCTGGAGGAACGGACGGGCGGCGGTGGCGATGGCCTGGACGCGGCGCTCGTCGAGCGGGGCCTCCGGCGAGCGGAACTCCATCATCCCGGCGACGCGCAGGCGGTCGCCGAGCGGCGTGCAGGCGACCCGCTGGGCGGGGAGGTAGACCGGACCGTCGGGGACGCGGTCGACCGGGACCGAGAAGCTGTAGCCGCGACCGGCCTGGACGACCGACCGGACGCCGAACCGGCGCGCCAGCGTGCCGAGCCAGGCGCCGGTCGCGAGCACCGCCGCGTCGAACTCCTCGACGCCACCGGTGGTCACGACGCGGACGCCCTTGCCGGAGTCGACGACGTCGAGCACCTCGGAGCCGGGGCCGGTGGCGATCTTGCCGCCCCGGGCGATGACCTCGTCGGCGAGCGCGTGGACGTAGGCGCCGGGGTTGATGAACCGCTGGCCGCGCAGGCGGATGGCGGCGCCGACCTCGTCGGAGAGCACCGGCTCGATGGCCCGCGCCTCGTCGCCCGTGAGGACGTCGAACTCGATCTCCTGGCCGGCGGCGTGGATGTGCTCGATCTCCTCGAGCAGGGTGCGGCGCTCGTCCGCGGTGCGGTACGCGGCGAGGAACGAGGACGTCTCGACGGTCTCGGCGCGGACGCCGCCCTCGCGCAGGAGGTCGAAGCTCTCGAGGGCCAGCCCGTTGATCGGGACCAGCTTGCTCATCGAGCGGCGCCAGTGCGCGGCGGTGCTGTGCCGGGTGAACCCGGCGACGAACTTGAGGAAGGAGGGGTTCGCGCTCGGCGGCACGTAGACCGGCGAGTTCGGGCTGAGCACCGCGCGTACGCCGTAGGTGAGGACGGCGGGCTCCGGCAGCGGCGTGGTGATGCCCGGGGTCAGCCACCCGGCGTTGCCCCACGAGGAGCCGGCGGCGACGCCCCCGCGGTCGATGACCGTCACCTCGACGCCGCGCTCCTGGAGGAACCAGGCGGTGGCCAGTCCGACCATGCCGGCGCCGACGACGGCGACGCGCTGCGGGGTCTGGTGGGCGGTGGGGTGTCCGGCGACGGTGGCGGGCATCGGGACCTCTCTCGAGACGGGGTATGCGGTGGGTTGCCTCCCAGCATGCCCGGGTCAGCGCGGCCAGCGCCTTGTACGCTGCGGACAAGGAGGACCGGCGGAACGGTGCTCCGAACACTGCCCCGGAGGTGCGCGTGGTCGCCGTCGCCGACGTCGTCGCCGCCCTGGGCGGTGGCCTGCTGCACACCCTGGTCCCCGCGCCCGGCGTCACGGTGACCGACGTCGTCATCGCCGAACCCGGCGACCGTGCGGTGGACCTGCGCGGCGATCTCGTCGTGGGCGCCGGTGTCGGCGACGCGGCCGGCGCCGTCGACCTCATCGAGCGGGCGGCGGAGAGCGGGGCGGCCGGGGTGGTGCTCCGAAGGGCGCCCGCTCGGGCCCGTGGCGTCCGCGCCGCCGCGAAACGTGGCGGGATCGCGCTGCTCGAGCTCGACGAGTCGGCCTCCCTGGTGCACGCGGTCCGCGTCATCCAGGGGATCGTCGACCGCGCGGCCGCACCCGACGCGGCGCAGGCCGATCCCGGCGGCGAGACCGACCTGCTGGCGCTCGCCGACGCCGCCGCGGCGGTGGTCGACGGCCCGGTGACCATCGAGGACGCCCAGTCGCGCGTGCTGGCGTACTCGACGCGTCAGGACGTCACCGACACCGCCCGCGTGTCGACGGTGCTGGGCCGGCGGGTCCCGGCGCCGCTCGTCGCGCACATGCGGTCGCGGGGGGTGTTCCGGCGGCTGGCCCGGTCCGACGAGCCGTTCCTCGTCCCGCCCGGCCCCGGTCAGGAGATGCCGCGCTTCGTCGTCCCGGTGCGCGCCGGCGGCGAGTGGCTGGGGTCGATCTGGGCGGTCATCGACCGGCCGCCGCCGGCCGACGCGGTGGCGGAGCTGCGGCGGACCGCGTCGGTCGTCGCCCTGCACCTGTTGCGCAACCGCGCGCTCGCCGACCTGACCCGCCGGCTGTCGGCGGAGCGGCTCCGCACCCTGCTCGGCGGCGGGCCGGTGGACCCGGCGGCCGCGGCCTGGCTGCCTCCGGGCCCGTGGCGGGCGGTCGCGTTGGGCCCCACCGGTCCGGGAGGCGTCGAGGTCGACCTCGACGTGTGGGAGTCGCGGTTCCGCCGGCGCGGGTGGCGCCAGCCGCTGCTGACCGACCTGGGCGAGCGGCCCTACGCGCTGGTGGCGGCCGGCTCGGACCCGGGGCGCCCGCCGGCCGCCGGGACGTGGCCGTGGCTCGCCGCCCTGGCCGCCGAGTCGGACTGGGTCGCCGCCGGCGTCGTCGTGTCGTCACCGGGCGACCTGGCCGGCTCCGCCCGTACCGCGGCGCAGGTCGCCGACCTGCGGGTCCGGGACGCCGACCTCGGCGCGGCCCCTACTGCGGAGGGCCAGTGGTCGACGCTCACGGTCGCCCGAGCCGTCGCGGCGCTGACCGGGTCCGGCGTCGATGCAGACGCGTTGGCCGGACCCCGTCGCCGTCCTCGCGGACCACGACCGCCGGCGACACACCGCATACCTCGTGTCGTTGGCGGCGTGGCTGGACCATCCCGGCGAGCCCTCGGCGGCGGCCCGAACCCTCGGCGTACACGTCAACACGCTCCGGCACCGGATGGTCCGGATGGGCGAGGTCGCACCCCTGCGGCTGGACGACCCGACGGAGCGACTCGCGCTGCGGCTGCTGCTCGCGGCTCGTGGGCTGTGAGGTCAGTCGACCCAGTAGTTGTCGTGGTAGCGCATGAACTCGTCGTACTCGGCGTCGGTCATCGTCTCGCCGGCCTGCCGCCGTGCCAGTCCCTCGAAGTAGGCCTCGCGCGGGGCGCCGGGCGCGAAGTGCAGGAGCATCGTCGCGCCGGTGCCCTGGACGTTCTTGAACCCGTGCAGGCCGCCGGGCGGGACGTGCGCGAAGTCGCCCGGACGCGTGGTCACCCACCGGGTGCCGTCGAAGATCTCCACCTCGCCGGTGAGGATGTAGAACGACTCGGTCATCGTCCGGTGGAAGTGCGCGCCCGGGCCGCCGACGCCCGGGCCGAACTCCCAGCGGTACAAGCCGAACAGCCCGTCGGTGCCGCCGCCGGTGGCCAGGTGGTGCACGCGGGTGCCGTTCGGGTAGACGAGCTCCGGTTCGTGGTCGGTGGACCGGATGGTGGCGGAGACCTCGCCGGTCTCCCCGGTGTAGCGGACGGGAGGGTATGCGGGCAGCTGGGTCATCGCTCCTGCCTACCAGAACCGCCGCCCGACCGGGCCGTCAGAACGGAGGCGGGGGATCGTTCGCGAGCACGAGTGGGTCGACGGCGGTGACCGGACGGCTGAGCGGGTCGTCGTAGGAGTGTCGGCGCGTGAGGTAGTCGCGGCCGCTCACCGTGGTCCATCGCGTGGCGCCGTCGGGCGCCGGCCGGGTGGTCCAGGTGCCGCGGGTCTTGTGGTTGTGGTGTCGGCGGTGCCGGGGCCGGAGGTTGCGGACGGTGGTCGGTCCGTGGGGCCAGGGCACCTCGTGGTCGAGGTCGCAGCGGCCGGCGGGAACGGTGCACCCCGGCGCCTGGCACATCCGGTCGAGGGCGGCGACCTGCTCGGCCATCTCGCCGGGTCGGCCGGTAGCGGGTCGTCGACAGCTCCAGCGCCGTCCCGTCGAGCGGGTCGGTGACCAGCCGCCGCCACACCGAACCGGCGGCGCCGGCGATGCTCCGGGCGACCGCCGCGGGGACGAACCCGTGCCCGGGGATCTCGCCCGGCTGGTCGTCCAGCCCCAGCACCGTCGTCAGCGAGACGACCAGGCTGACCCGGGCCGGCGGTGGCTGCCCGACGAAGGTGGACGCCGACGGCTCCGGGACCTGCTGGGGGTCGGCCCAGCCGTAGAGCAGCAGGTCCAGCGCCAGGTCGGAACGCAGCTGCTCGAGGGTCCGGGCGTCGCCGCCACTGCGCAGCCCGCGGGCGAGCCCGTCGACCCGGTCGAGGGCAGCGGTCACCCGGCCCGCCTCGCCGGTCACCGTCAACCGGCCGGTGCCGTCGGCCTCCAGCCATCCGTAGGACGTCCGCCGGCTCACCGCGTCGGCCCGCGCGTCAGCCGGATCCGGAGTGTGGAGGACCACCTGGCGCCGTAGCTCGCGCCCGAACGACCGGTGCGACCGCACGGACCCGTCGGCCATCCGCGCGAGCAACCGGTCGGCGACCGCCCGTGCGACGTCGGGGTCCAGGCCGTCGGTGGCCTGGTGGATGCGCAGCGCTCGGTCCAACGACACCTCGCCGGCCGCCAGGGCTGCGAGCAGCGGCGTGGCGCGCTCCTCGCGGTTCGTCGCCAGGGACAGCCGCGCCGCCACCTGCCCCTCGGACAGGCCGGTCGCGAGGGCCACCTCGTCGACCGCGGCCGTCGTGGTCTCGTCGGCGACCGCCGCGAAGGACACCATGTCGTTGCCGTACATCGAGACCAGGTCGGCCTGCTCCTGCACCACCATGCCCACGGCCTCGTGGAGCCGGCGCAGCGCCGCGAGGGTCCGAGCGTCGGCCCAGGCCTTGACCGCCTCCGCCGCCTCGACCACCCGGAGCTCCTGCTCCACCCAGGCCTGCGCCAGGTCGGTGACCGGGCGGTCGGCGAACGAGGCCTCGACGGCGGCCCACCGGGCCAGCTCGGCGGGGGCGACGACGGGGTCGACGGTGTCGTCGTCGGGTGACGTCGCACTCGCCACCAGCGTCTCCCACGCCGCCCCGATGTCCATGCCTATCCCTTCGAACTGATGTACGAATCCTACTCTGCAGCCCCCTGATCCGTCAAGCCTCGGCGCACGCCAATTCGATTGCGCACAAGTCGCTTTCGCCGCGTGCCGAGGGCGCCACCGCGGCGCGACCCGCGCCCTCCTAGGCTGACGAACGTGGACTACGGACAGGAGCTGCGGTTCGGGCTGTTCCCCACCCCGAACGCCGCCGATCTCGACCACGTGCTCCTGCTCGCCGAGGTCGCGGAGGTCAGCGGGCTCGACCTCGTCAGCGTCCAGGACCACCCGTACCAGGCCCGCCACGTCGACGCCTGGACCCTGCTCGCCGTCATCGCCGCCCGCAGCTCCACGCTCCGGGTCGCCCTCAACGTCGCGAACCTGCCGCTGCGTCCACCGGTGGTCCTGGCCAAGAGCGTGGCGACGCTCGACCTGGTCACCGGCGGCCGGGTCGACCTGGGCCTCGGGGCCGGCGCGTTCTGGGACGCCATCGTCGCCGCCGGCGCCCCGCGGCTCACCGCGGCGGAGAGCGTGGACGCCCTGCGCGAGGGCATCGAGGTCATCCGCGGCGTCTGGCGCGAGGGCGGTCCGGCGGTCCGGGTCGAGGGCGACCACCACCGCGTCGCCGGCCTGCATCCCGGCCCCGCTCCGGCGCACGACGTCGAGATCTGGCTCGGCGCCTACAAGCCGCGGATGCTCCGGCTCACCGGCCGGTATGCGGACGGCTGGCTCCCGAGCATGGGGTACGCCGCCCCCGACGCCCTGGCCGGGATGAACGACGTCATCGACGAGGCCGCCCGGAAGGCCGGCCGCGACCCGTCCGCGGTCCGCCGGCTCTACAACATCTCCGGCTCCTTCGGCCGCGGCCGCGGGCGAGGACCGGCGCTGTCGGGCACGCCGGACGACTGGGCCGACCAGCTCGCCGGCCTCGTCCTCGACCAGGGCATGAGCACGTTCATCCTCGGGACGGACGAGGTCGACGACGTGCGCCGGTTCGGCGAGGAGGTGGCACCCCTCGTGCGGGACCTCGTGGACGCCGGCCGCCGCAACGGCCGCCACGACCGCCACGACCCCCCGCCGCCGTCCGCCCCCGACGTGGTCACGACGAGTACGCCTGCACCGCAAGCGGACTCGCGGCTCGACGTCCACCCCACCCCGGACGACGGAACCCGGCTCAGCGACCAGGCGGCCTGGGACGAGAGCACGCGACCGGCGTTCCCCGCGCCGGTCCGGTTCGAGTACTCCGCACAGCAGCAGGCGGCTCCGCAGCACCTCATCGACGTCCACGACTCGCTGCGGGCGGAGCTCGGCCGGCTGCGCGACATCGTCGAGCAGGTCACCGAGGGGCGGACGTCGATCGGGTCCGCGAGGTCCGCGATCAACCGGATGACGTTGCGTCAGAACAACTGGACGCTGGGGGCCTACTGCGAGCAGTACTGCCGCATCGTCACCGGACACCACACGCTCGAGGACGTCAGCGTCTTCCCGCACCTGCGGCGGGTCGAGGGGGCGGCGCCCGTGATCGACCGGCTCCAGGAGGAGCACGAGGTCATCGCCGACCTGCTCGACCACCTCGACCGGGCGCTGGTGGCCCTCGTCGGCGACGAGGAGGCCGGCACCCAGCAGCTGCAGGACGTGCTCGACCTCGTCACCGACGCCTTGCTCTCACACCTGTCGTACGAGGAGCGGGAGCTGCTGCACCCGTTGGCGCAGGCCGGTTTTCAGTGACCGTCGCGTCGCTCGAGCATCGCCGAGCGCACCGCGGCGGCACCGTGGTCCGCTGACTCGGCCAGCCCGTCGACCACGCCGGCCTGGTCCGCGTCGGACCGGTTCTGGCTGAGCTTGGCCTTGGCGTCGACGTCGGTCACGGCCATGGAGACACCCACGATCGCCTTGAGCTGGCCGTCGACGAACCGGGCCGGGGCGTCGTCCACCCCCCACGCTTCGCCGTCGGCGGTCCGGGCCTCGTGGTGGTCGGTGAGCCGGGTCACCGCCTCCCGCAGCCACTCCGGGTCGTCGTGCACGGTCACCGGTCCGCGGAGGTGGACGGCGGAGTAGTTCCAGGTGGGCACCACCCGACCGTGCTCGCGCTTCGACGCATACCAGCGAGGGGTGATGTAGGTGTCCGGTCCGGTGACCACCACCAGCCCGGGCGAACCGGAGGCGATGCGGCGCCAGTGCTCGTTCGCCCGCGCCAGGTGCACGATGAGCTCGTCGCCGTCCCAGAGGACCGGCAGCAGGCTGGCGTCCGGCGCCCCGTCGGGGCCGACCGTGACCAGCTGGCCGACGTGGACGGTACTGACCATCGCCCGGACCTCGGCTGAGGTCGTCGACGGCGAAGTGGCGCGGGACGTACACCGGGGCCGCCTAGGGGTTCGCCGCGAGGAAGATGTAGGCGGCCAGCAGGACGAGGTGAACGCCGCCCTGCAGCCGGGTCGCACGCCCGGGGACCACGGTGAGCATCCCGACGATCACCGTGATGGCGAGCAGCACCATCTGCGTCGGGCCGAGACCCAGGAGCAGGGGCCCGTCCAGCCAGATGGTGGCGATGGCCAGGGCCGGGATGGTCAGACCGATGCTGGCCATCGCCGAGCCGAGCGCGAGGTTGAGGCTGATCTGCACCCGGTTGCGGCGGGCGGCGTTGACCGCGGCGAGCGTCTCGGGGGCCAGCACCAGCAGGGCGATGACGACGCCGACGAAGGACGGCGGCAGCCCCACCCCGCTCACCGCCGAGGTGATCGCCGGGGAGAGGACCTTGGCCAGCCCGACGACGGCCACGAGCGAGACCAGCAGCAGGGAGAGGCTCAGCTTCCACGAGCTGCCCGGGGGCGGAGCGTGGCCGTCGTCCTCCTCGACGATGTCGCCGTGCTTGTCGATCGGGAGGAAGAACTCGCGGTGCCGCCGGGTCTGCGTGAGCACGAACAGCACGTAGAGCAGCAGCGACGCCACGGCGGCGAAGGCGAGCTGCGAGGTGGAGAACTCCGGCCCCGGCACCTTGGTGGTGAACGTCGGGAGGACCAGGCACACCGTCGCCAGCGTGGCCACCGTGGCCAGCGCCCCGCCGGTGCCCTCCTTGTTGAAGACCACGAGGCCGTGCCGCAGCGAGCCGGCCAGGAGACAGATGCCGAGGATGCCGTTGCAGGTGATCATCACGGCGGCGAAGACGGTGTCGCGGGCCAGCGTCGACGTGTCGCCCTTGCCGCCGACCATGAGCATGACGATGAGCCCGACCTCGATGACCGTCACCGCCACGGCGAGCACCAGCGACCCGTAGGGCTCGCCGACGCGGTGCGCGACGATCTCGGCGTGCTGCACGGCAGCCAGTACGGCGGCGGCGAGCAGCACGGCCACGACGACGACCGGGACGGCGCCGAGGTCCTCGCGTCCCCAGGTGGCGACCAGCGCGAGGATCGCCAGCACCGGAGCCAGCGTCGTCCAGCGCAGGTAGGCCGGACGGGGCCGGGTCTTCTCGGTCGTCGCCGCCTCGTCCGCCATGTCGCCATTCTCTCAGGCGGACGATGACCCCCCGCGCCACGCCCGCTCGCTGAGAACCCCCCAAACCATCCGCGGAGCCCTCGGAGCCGAAGTACGTCGGTGACTGACCTACAGATCCGCCCCGCCGCTCCGTCGGCGGAGCCCTCGGCCGCCCCGCGCATCCTGTATGCCGCGGCCGGCGTCCTGGCCGCGGTCGCGGGGATCGCGGTCGGTCACCTCGTGGCGGCCCTGACCAACGCCGCCGCCTCCCCGGTCCTGTCGGTCGGCTCGGTCGTCATCGACCTGACGCCGACGCCGGTCAAGGAGTTCGTCATCGCGCAGGTCGGCACCGCCGACAAGCCGATCCTCCTGGCCACCGTCTCCCTCGCGACCATGGCGCTGGCCGCCGTGGCCGGCCTCCTGGTCCGCCGCCGGCCCGCCGTCGGGGTCGCCGTGCTCCTCATCCTCGTGGCCGCGGCCGGGGGCGCGGCCATGACGCGCCCGACCGCCCGCGCCCTCGACCTGCTCCCCGCACTGGCCACCGCCCTCGTCGGGGTGGCCGTCCTCCTCGGCCTCCGCCGCCTCCTGCAGCCCGCGGTGGCCGGCCTTCGTGGGTCCGGCGCCTCCCGGCGCACCTTCCTCGTCGGAGCGGCCGGCATCACCGCCGGCGCCGCCGTGGCCGGAGCGCTCGGCCAGCGGCTCGCCGAGCGCGCGACCGACACCTCGGGCCTGACCCTGCCCGCGGCGGCCGACGCCACCGCCCCGCTCCCCGCGGGCGTCGAGTCGACGGTGCCGGGCGTCTCCGCGTTCCGGACCCCCGTCGACAGCTTCTACCGCGTCGACACCAACCTCACCGTCCCGCGCGTGAGCGTCGGCTCCTGGACGCTCGAGGTCGACGGTGACGTGCGCAACCCGTTCACGCTGACCTACGACGAGCTCCTCGGCCTGCCGATGATCGAGCGCGACATCACCCTCACCTGCGTCTCCAACGAGGTCGGCGGCGGCTACGTCGGCGCCGCCCGCTGGCTCGGCGTCCGGCTGACCGACGTCCTCGACCGGGCCGGGGTCGGGTCGCAGTCCGACCAGATCCTCAGCACCGCCGTGGACGGGTTCACCATCAGCACCCCGCTCGCGGTCGCCCGCGACGGACGCGACGCGATGATCGCCATCGGCATGAACGGCCAGCCGCTCACCGACGTCCACGGCTTCCCCGCGCGGCTCGTGACCCCGGGGCTCTACGGCTACGTCGGCGCCACCAAGTGGCTGACCAAGCTGACCCTGACGACGTATGCCGCGCAGCAGGCCTACTGGACCCAGCGCCAGTGGGCGGTCGACGGGCCGATCAAGACCTCGGCGCGCATCGACACCCCGGCGCCCCTCTCCACCGTGCCACCCGGTCGTTCCGTCATCGGCGGGGTCGCCTGGGCGCAGCATCGCGGCGTCGGACGCGTCGAGGTCCAGATCGACGGCGGCGCGTGGCAGGCGGCCCAGCTGGGCCCGGACGCCGGCGTCGACTACTGGCGGCAGTGGTACCTGCCGTGGGACGCGGCCACCGGCCAACACACCCTCGCGGTCCGCGCCACCGACCTCAAGGGCGACGTCCAGACCGACCAGCGCGCCACGCCGTTCCCCAACGGCTCCAGTGGCATCCAGCAGGTCGTCGTCATCGTTTCGTGACGAAAAGCCTTTCCCCACAAGCCAATCCAACGCCTTACCACCACCGAATACCAGGTGTAAGGCAGGAAACACCACCAAGACTCCAGTACGGAAGTAGGAACGCACCATGAACGCACGAACCAGGAACGCGCGCCGCGCCACCGTTTTCGTGGCCCTCGCGGCCGCGCTACCGATCGGTTTGGCCGCGTGCGGCTCGACCAACACGCCGGCCGCGAGCCCTGCAGCCGCCGCCCCGTCGACGACGAGCTCGGCTCCGATGACCTCTTCGTCCTCCCCGACCAGCAGCGCCACCAGCAGCGCCATGATGAACCAGCCCTTCGGTGCGGCCTGCACGGCGGTCCCGAAGGACGGCAAGGGCTCGTTCAGCGGCATGGCCACCGACCCGGTCGCCACGGCAGCCAGCAACAACCCGCTGCTCTCGACGCTGGTCACCGCGGTCAAGGCCGCCGGCCTCGTCGACACGCTGAACTCGGCTCCGGCCATCACCGTCTTCGCGCCGACCAACGACGCCTTCGCCAAGATCCCCGCGGACACCCTGAACAAGGTCCTCGCGGACAAGGAGACGCTGACCAAGATCCTCACCAACCACGTCGTGGCCGGGAAGATCGCGCCGGACAAGATCGCCGGTGACCAGAAGACGCTGGCCGGCACCACCCTGACCGTCAAGGGCTCCGGTGAGAAGTTCACCGTCGGCAAGGAGAACGCCAACGTCCTCTGCGGCAACGTCACCACGGCCAACGCGACGGTGTACATCGTCGACTCGGTCCTGATGCCCTGATCGTCGGTAGACGGACAGTAATAGGCACAACGGCGAGTGACACAGCAGAATGCCAGTCATGGCTGAGCTTCGGGCAGTGCCCTCCGGTGATGAGTCACCGGAGGGCATGGACCCGAACGCTCGTCTTGGCCGGCCTGCTCCGACAGTCGTCGTGGGGCGACGAGGGCGCGTTCGCGCAGCTCTACGACGCCGTCGCCCCACGACTCTACGGGCTCGTGGTCCGGGTCCTTCGGGACCCGGCCCAGTCCGAAGAGGTCACCCAGGAGGCCTTCCTCGAGATCTGGCGCATGTCGACCCGGTTCGACCCGGATCGCGGCAGCGCCCTCGGGTGGATGATGACCATCGCCCACCGCAAGGCCGTAGACCGGGTGAGATCTGCGACGGCCGCCGGCCGCCGGGACCACGGCTACCACGAGGCGAACCAGGACGTGGACTACGACTCCACCGCGGAAGCGGCCCAGGCCTCACTCGAGGCCGAACGCGTACGCAAGGCACTGCAGACGCTCACGCCGGCGCAGCGCAGTGCTCTCGAGCTCGCCTTCTTCGGCGGATACACACACACGGAGGTCGCCGCAATGCTCGACCTGCCCCTGGGGACCGCCAAGACACGCATCCGCGACGGCCTCATCCGCCTTCGTGACACGCTGGGACTGAACGCATGAGCACCAACGAATCCGCCGACATCCACGCCCTCTCCGGCGCCTACGCCCTCGACGCCGTGGATGACATCGAGCGCGCCGAGTTCGAGCGCCACCTGGCCACCTGCGCGGACTGCCGCGAGGAGGTCGCCAGCTTCCGGGCCACCGCGGTCCAGCTCTCGACGCTGATGAACGCGACCCCGCCCCAGCGGCTGCGCGAGCAGGTGCTGGGCGACATCGCCAAGGTCCGCCCGCTGCCCCCGGCCGTGAGCCGCGAGGCCGGCGAGCGCATCGAGGCCACCAGCCGCGAGCGCTCAGCCGCGCAGGCAGCGGACGGCGACACCCGGGTGTCCCGGCTCTCCGACGCCCGCCGGCGGCGGAACCGGTGGATGGCGGTCGCGGCGACGGTCGTCGCCCTCGGTGGCGGTGGGGCGCTCGCCGTCACCCAACCGTGGAACTCGTCCTCGCAGGTCCAGGGCACCATCGCCGCCCAGGTCCAGCAGGCGCCGGACGCCCAGCGCTACCAGCAGACCCTCGCCGACGGCAGCACGGTGACCGTCGTCCGGTCGAAGTCGGTCGGCCGCGCGGTGCTCGTCACCGACAACCTGGCCGCCGCCCCGAGCGGCAAGACCTACCAGATGTGGCTGCAGGCACCGAGCGGCGGCTTCGTCTCCGCCGGCCTGGTGCCAGCGGGCGGCGACGAGACCGTCGTCCTCGAGGGCGACGCGGCGACGGCCCAAGGCGCTGGTGTCAGCGTCGAGCCGAGCGGTGGGTCGCAGCAGCCGACGACCACGCCGATCGCCCTGTTCGCCTTCGCCTGACCTCGCCTGACCTCGCCTGAGACCGGCCCTCCGCACCACCACCGTCCGCGGCCGCTGCCGCGCGACGCTCCTGCACCATGACCCGAGACGGGTGATCTGTCATGACCGAGCTCAGCTTCGTGCCCGGCGCCCGCCGGGCGGTCGCCGTCGTCGGTTCCGGCGTCGCGGGCCTCACCGCGGCCCACGTGCTGCGCTCGGCCGGGTGCCACGTCACCCTGTACGAGGCCGACGACCGGCTCGGGGGCCACGCCGACACCCACCTCGTCGACGTCGGCGGCCGCAGGGTCGCCGTCGACACCGGGTTCCTGGTCCACAACGACCGGACCTACCCGACGCTGCTGCGGCTCTTCGCCGAGCTCGGCGTCGAGACCCGCGACTCCGACATGAGCATGTCGGTCCGGTTCGACGGCAGCGCGTCCGAGCCCGGTCTCGAGTATGCCGGCGCGCTCGGCGCCCGGGGGCTGTTCCCGTCGGTGCGCAACCTCGTCGACCCCGACTACCTGCGAATGCTGGTGGAGGTCAGGCGTTTCCACCGGCAGGCGGCCGCGCGTGCTCGCCTCCGCCCCCGACGCGGACGGCGACGAGGAGACGCTGCGGGAGTTCGTGGCCCGCACGCGCCTGAGCCCCTACTTCACCGACCGCTTCCTGCGCCCGCTCGTGGCGGCGGTGTGGTCCTGCGACCCCGGCCGGGCGCTCGACTACCCCGCGCGCTACCTCTTCGTCTTCCTCGACCACCACGGGATGCTGACGGTCTTCGGGTCGCCCACCTGGCGCACCGTCGTCGGCGGGTCGCGCACCTACGTCGCGAAGGTGGCCGCGGGTCTCGACGACCTTCGCCTCGGCAGCGCGGTGACCTCGGTCCGCGAGACGCCGACCGAGGTGTGGGTCACCGACGTGACCGGGACGACCGACTCCTTCGACGCCGTCGTCGTCGCCGGCCACCCGCACCAGGCCCTGGCGATGCTCGCCGAGCCGTCGCCGGCGCAGCGCGAGGTGCTCGGGGCGATGACCTACACCACGAACCACGCCCAGCTGCATACCGACGAGTCCGTGCTGCCGACGCGGCTGGCGGCCCGCGCCTCCTGGAACTACTGGCAGCGCCCCGACGACGGGCCGGTGCTGGTCACCTACGACATCTCACGGCTCATGGGCCTGGACGTGCCGGACCGCCGCTTCCTCGTCACGCTGGGTGGTCAGGACCGGGTCGACCCGGCCACCGTCGTCGACACGATGACCTACGAACATCCGCTCTACACCCCGGAGTTCGTCGCGGCGCAACGACGCCTGCCGGGCATCGGCACCGCCCGTATCGCCTTCGCCGGCGCGTACCACGGGTGGGGGTTCCACGAGGACGGCGCCCGGTCGGGGGTCGACGCGGCCCGCCACCTCGGCGCCGAGTGGGCGGCCGAGGCTCCCGCCGTCGAGCCCGTGGCGCTGGCGTCATGAGGACCGGCCGGGGCACCCGCCTCTACGCGACGACGATCCGGCACGCCCGGACCGCGCCGCTGCGGCACTCCTTCGCCCACCGCAGCTACGCGTGGTTCGTCGACCTCGACGACCTGCCGCGGCTGGGGTGGCTGACGCCGCTGGCCGGGTTCGAGGCCCGCGACCACCTGGGCGAGCCCGGGCTCACCCTGCGCGCGAACCTCGACGCGTTCCTCGCCACCCACGGCGTGGACCTGCGCGGCGGCCGGATCACCATGCTGGCCAACGCCCGTGTCCTCGGCTACGTGTTCAACCCGATGTCCCTGTTCTGGTGCCACGACCCCGCCGGCCGCATCGAGTGCGTCGTCGTCGAGGTGCACAACACCTACGGCGAGCGGCACGCATACCTCGTCCGTCCCGACGCGGCGGGACGCGCGTCGACCCCCAAACGGCTCTACGTGAGCCCGTTCAACGACGTCTCGGGCTCCTACGACCTGCTCGTCCCCGAGCCCGGCCGGCGCCTCCAGGCGTCGGTCACCCTCACCCGGCCGGGACAGCCGCCCTTCGTCGCGTCCCTGGTCGGGGTCGCCCAGCCGGCGACCGTCGGTGCCGTCGTGCGCACGGCGGTCACCCGACCCCTCGAACCCCTCGCCGTCATGGCCCGGATCAAGTGGCACGGCATCCGCCTCTGGGCGCGCCGGCTGCCGATCCAGCCTCGCCCCATCCACACTCCGCAGGAGGCCGTCCGATGACCACGCTCTCGTCCCACGAGGTGGGCCTCGCCGCCCCACGCTTCGACACCAGCCGGTGGCCGGACCTGGCCCGCGTCCCCAACGCCCTGACCCGGACGGTCCACGCCCGGGTGGCGCGGCGGCTGTTCGAGCAGGCCGCCCGCCGCCTCGACGTCCGCGTCGAGCTGCCGGACGGCACCGCGATCGGGCGGGCGGCCCACGTGCCGAACGCTCCGGTGATGGTGCTGCACCGCCCGGACCGGTTCCTCGAGCGCCTCGGCGCCGGCGCGCTCATCGGCTTCGGCGAGTCCTACATGGCCGGCGACTGGGACTCGCCGGACCTCGGCGCGCTGCTGACGGTCTTCGCCGAGCGGATGGCGACCCTGGTCCCCGAACCGCTGCAACGACTCCGGGCGCTCTACGTCTCGCGCCTCCCCAACGCCGAGCGCAACACGACGAGCAACACCCGCACCAACATCAGCCGCCACTACGACCTGTCCAACGACATGTTCGAGCAGTTCCTCGACGAGACGATGAGCTACTCCGCGGCGCTCTTCCCCCCGGCGACGCTCGAGGCCCCGGCGTGGTCCGACCTGGCCCCCGCGCAGGCGCGCAAGATCGAGCGGCTGCTCGACCAGGCCGGAGTCGGCGCCGGCACCCGGGTCCTCGAGATCGGCACCGGCTGGGGCGAGCTGGCCATCCGGGCCGCCCGTCGCGGCGCCACGGTGCACACCGTGACCCTCTCCCGGGAGCAGCAGGCGCTGGCCCGCGAGCGGGTCGCGCGCCGCCGGCCTCGCCGACCGGGTGACGGTGGAGCTCACCGACTACCGCGCGGTCCGCGGGGAGTACGACGCGGTCCTCTCGGTCGAGATGATCGAGGCCGTCGGCTACGAGTACTGGCCGACCTACTTCCGCACCCTGGACGCGGTCCTCGCCCCGGGCGGGACGGTCGCGATCCAGGCGATCACCATGCCGCACGAGCGGATGCTCGCCACCCGCAACACCTACACCTGGGTGCACAAGTACATCTTCCCGGGCGGGTTCCTGCCGTCGACCGAGGCGATCGAGGAGGTGACCCGGGCGCACACCACGCTGCGGGTCGTCGACCGGCTGTCGATGGGCGCCAGCTACGCGCAGACCCTCCGGCTCTGGGACGAGCGGTTCGCGGCCAACGCGGACGCGGTCGGGCGCCTCGGCTTCGACGCCATCTTCCACCGGATGTGGCACTTCTACCTCGAGTACTCGCGCGCCGGCTTCGCCTCCGGCTACCTCGACGTCCAGCAGCTGGTGCTGCGTCGTGAAGGGACCCCGTCATGACCGTCATGGACCGCACCGACACCTCCACCACCGTCCGCCCCGGCGGCGTCGCGGCCCGGCTGGCCGCGGCGCTCGCGCCGGTGGTCGGCGGCGAGCTGCCGGTCCGCCTCACCGCCTGGGACGGCAGCGTGGCCGGGCCGGTCGACGCGCCGTCGGTCGTCATCCGCTCGCCGCAGGCGCTGCGCCGGATCCTCTGGCATCCGGGCGAGCTCGGCGCGGCCCAGGCCTACGTCACCGGCGAGCTCGACGTCGAGGGCGACCTCCGCGCGGCGCTCACCCACGTCTGGCGGGTCGCCGCCGACCGCGGCCTCGCGGGGGTCCGGCCGACGCCGGCGCTCCTCGCCGGCCTGCTCCGGGTGGCCAAGGACCTCGGCGTGCTCGGCCCGCGGCCGCCGGCGCCGGACAGCCAGGCCGTCCTGCGCGGCCGGCTGCACACCCGGGGCCGCGACCGGGAGGCGATCCACCACCACTACGACCTCTCCAACGAGTTCTACGCGCTGATCCTCGACCCGCACATGGCCTACTCGTGCGGCTACTGGCGGTCGGACGACCCGGCGTACACGGTGCAGGACGCGCAGTACGACAAGCTCGACCTGGTCTGCCGCAAGCTCGGCCTGGACCGGCCGTCGACGGACCGCCCGCGGTTCCTCGACGTGGGGTGCGGCTGGGGCTCGCTCAGCCTGTACGCCGCGGAGCACTTCAGCGCGCAGGTCACCGGCGTCACCATCGCGCCCGAGCAGAAGCGGTTCATCGACGAGCGCATCCGCGAGCGCGGGTTGCAGGACCGGGTGGAGATCCGGCTCCAGGACTACCGGGAGATCACCGGCGGCCCGTTCGACGCGGTCGCCTCCCTCGAGATGGGCGAGCACGTGGGTCAGCGCAACTACGCCACCTACGTGAAGGCGTTGCGGGACAACGTCGTTCCCGGAGGACGGGTGCTGATCCAGCAGATGTCGCGGCGTGGCCGCTACCCGGGTGGCGGGCCGTTCATCGAGTCGTTCATCGCCCCGGACATGCACATGCGCCCGCTGGGCGAGACCGTCGAGCTCATCGAGAACGGGGGCCTGGAGGTCCGCGACGTCCACGCCCTGCGGGAGCACTACGTGCGTACGGTGGACGCGTGGTACCGCACCTTCGAGGACAACTGGGAGACGGCGGTCGGCCTCGTGGGTGAGGAGGTCGCCCGGGTCTGGCGGCTCTACCTCGTCGGCGGCTCGATGGCGTTCCGGGACGGGCGGATGGGCGTCGACCAGATCCTCGCCGTGCGGCCGGACCGGGACGGGACGTCCTCGATGCCTCCGGTGCGCCCCGCCGAGTGGTCGTGACCGGAGTGGTCGCCAACCTCCTGCTGGTGAGCGGCGTCTCGCTGCTCGCCGTGGCCGTGCTGATGACCATCACCGCCGTGGTCGGCGCCCGGGTCGGCCGGGTCAGCGTCGTCGACACCGCGTGGGGACTCGGGTTCGTCGTCGTGGCCGCGGTGTCCGGCGCCATCGGCGACGGGCCGCTCTGGCGCCGGGTCCTCGTGACCGCGCTGGTGGCGGTCTGGGGCGGCCGGCTGGCCACGCACGTGACGCGTCGCAACCATGGCCAGGGCGAGGACCCGCGCTACGTGGAGATGCTCGGCCGGGCGAAGGGCAACCCGACGTGGGTGGCGGTCCGCAAGGTCTACCTGCTCCAGGGCGTCTCGGTCTGGTTCGTCTCGCTGCCGATCCAGGTCAGCGCCGCCGCCGGGGACGGGGTCGTCGCGGTGGCGCTGCTCGGCGTGGCGCTCTGGCTCCTGGGGGTCGTCTTCGAGTCGGTCGGTGACGCGCAGCTCCGGCGGTTCAAGGCCGACTCCGGCAACCGGGGGAAGGTCATGGACCAGGGGCTCTGGGCGTGGACCCGTCACCCCAACTACTTCGGCGACGCGGCGGTCTGGTGGGGGCTCTACCTCGTCGCGGCCAGCGCCTGGCCGGGGGTGCTCACCGTGCTCTCCCCGGTCGTCATGACGTACTTCCTGGTGTTCGCCACCGGTGCCCGGCTGCTCGAGAAGGAGATGGCCACCCGACCCGGCTATCCCGCATACCAGGGCCGCACGAGCTACTTCCTGCCCCGCCCGCCGAAGCGGGCCTAGGAGTCAGGCCGAACGACGCGCGGTCCCGGGAGGCGGCGTGCGGCTCGCGACGGCACTCGACACAGGCCCCGATGAGGATCGTGTGGTGGCCGGCCACGTGCTCGTCGGCGAGGGCCAGGCACGAGGGGCACCGACCGTCCCAACCCTCCTGGGGGTCGAACAGCTCACCGCACCACGGGTTGTCGCACCACGCCAGCACGGCGACGACCTCGTCCTTGGTCATGGCCACCTCCGAGTCCTTCCGTCGGCTCATTCTCCCGCTCCCGGCGCCGGTCGCCGGGAGGACACGCGACCCCACGAGTATCACGGCGTCCGGACAGCCCCTCTGGTTCCATGGATCACCCGAGGGGCGCCGGCGGTCACCGCCGGCCGACGGCGAAGGGAACGCCATGGCTGGACAGGGTCCGCAGGCTCCGCCCGCGGTCGGGGGGCCCGGTGCGCCGACACCGATCATCGGAGTCGGCAAAGGCGTCACCGCCGGCCTCGTCGTCGCCCTGTTCGTGGCCCTCGGTGAGGTCAACCGGCTGTCCGGTCAGGTGCTGGACGCGGGAGCGCAGTCCTGGCCGTTCACCGCGCTGATGGGCCCGGGTGCCTGGGGCCAGCGGGCCGGGTGGTCGGTGCTGTTCCCCGCCTACGCCGGCGAGCGTGGCACCTGGCTGTGGCTCTACGTCGGGCTCGACGTCCTCCTCATCGTCCTCTACGGGTTCGTCGTCGCCCGGTGGCTGTCGGCCCACGGCGCCGGTTCCCTGGCCTGGGTCCTCCGGGTGCTGGCCGTCGTCGACCTGCTCGAGGACGGCTTCGCCCTCGCCGCCCTCAACGGCCGGTCGTCCGCCCTCGGGACGGTGACCGCGGTCCTGTCGATCGCCAAGTGGCTGCTGGTGCTCGTGGCCGTGGTCGTGGCCGGCTACCTCGCCCTGCAGCACCGGCCGGTCATCCGGTCGTGGGTCCGGGCCGTCTACACCCACCGGTTCTCGGTCATCGCGATCCTGCCGATCGCCGTGCTGACCGTGCCCGCCGGGTCCGACCTGCTCGACCAGCTCCCCGACGTGGAGCGACGGTGGTTCGACACCACCTGGTACGGCGACGGGGACTTCTGGGCCGCGGTGGTCGCGGTCCTGCTGACCGGCGTCGGGCTCCTCGTGCTCGGCCGGCTCCGCTCCGGCGTCTTCTGGCGGCGGACCGCGCAGTCGGTCGTCGCCGAGGAGAACGCCGACCTGCGGCTCGGTGCCGTCGTCCCGGTCGTGCTCGGCATCGGGCTGGTGGCGGTGGCCATCGGCGTCCGCCGGTGGCCGTGGGCCGTCCCGGGCCTGGACGGGGGGCGGCTGCTGGCGTTCCTCGCGGTGCCGGTCGGCATCGTCGCGCTGTCCTGGGTCATCCGTCGTGGTCGCAGCGCCGGATGGGGCTGGGCCACCACGCTGTTCAGCCCGGTCAACCACGCGGTGCGGTCCCCGGACGACAAGCGGCGCATCGTCCTCGCCGGGGACGCCCTGGTCGCCGTCGCCCTCGTGATCACGGGCCTGGGCCTCATCCGGGCCTACACCGCCGTCGTGGCGCTCGCCGTCGTGGACCTCGGCGGGTCCTGGTTCGGGGCGGTGCCCGTCGCCATCGGTTTCGCCACCGTCGTCCTGGCCTGGCCGCTGACCCGTCGGGTGCTGGACGCGGTGACGAACGACGCGGTCCCGTCGGGCGAGCGCAGCCTCTGGCAACGGGTCCAGGCGGGCCTCACGCCGACGGTCCCGGTGCCCGGCAACCTCGGCCTGCGCCTCGGCGTGCTGGCCGCCGGCCTGGTCCTGTTCTTCGCGGTCGGCCTCTGGCCGGTGTGGTTCGCCGACCACGTGGGCGTCATCGCCACGGCACTCGCCGCCCTGCTGGCCGCGACCCTCGTCGTCGGCGGGTGCGTGGTCATCACCCAGGACCGTCGCGCGCCCGAGGTGTTCTGGCTCAACGGGATCCAGCTGACGACGCTGCCGGTCGCGACGCTCCTGCTGCTGACCGTCGCCTGGACCACCGGCATCGGGAGCACCGTCGACATCCACGGCCTGCGCGGGCTCACCACGCAGGAGACCGCGCCGGCCGGGGCGGCCCAGCGGCCGACCTTCGACACCGCCATGACCGACTGGCTGTCCGCCACGCAGGGCTGCGGGCGCACCGTCACCGTCGACTCGGTCTCCTACCGGCTGCGACCGATGTTCATGCTGGCCGCCGAGGGCGGCGGGATCCGGGCGGCCTACTGGACGGCCGCGGCGCTGGACATCTTCCGCGGGGCGGTCGGGGTGCGGGACGGCGTCGTCGACTGGGGCACGCCGCAGCCGGCGAACCGCTGCGCCACCGCCCTCTTCGCCGGGGGCGCCAGCGGCGGTGCTGTCGGCCTCACCGTCGCCCGCTTCGCCGGGGACCGACTGGCCCGCTCCGGCGCGCTGGCGATGGCGGCACCCGAGGCCCTCGGCGCCGCGACCAGCGGGCTGTTCGTCCGCGACACCGCATACGCCGCAACGGGGATCCCGTTCTTCGGCGTCCCGACCTACATCGACCCCGGCGACGCGGACCAGCCGCGGTGGCTGGACCGGGCGGGCCTCATCGAGCAGTCCTGGGAGCGCACCTCCGGACTCGGCGGGCCGTTCCTGCCCGGCCCCACCGACCCGGCGACCTCGGCGCCGACCGGGTCCCTGGTCCTCAACTCGACGCGCGTCGCCGACGGCTGCCGGATGTGGGTCAGCCAGATCCGGCTCGCCACCGGCGACCAGCGCTCGTGCGACTTCTCGACCGGCACTCCGGCCGGCAACACCATCGACCTGCTGTCGGCCTTGGGCGCGGCCGACCCTGGCGGCACCCCGGACGCCGGCAGCACCCGCTGCCTCGGCTCCCTCACCGCCGCGACCGGCACCATGCTCGCCTCCCGGTTCCCCTTCGTGACCCCGTCCGGGGTACTGGGGCCGTGCACCGGTCAGGGCGAGCAGCAGCTGGTGGACGGCGGCTACGTCGAGAACAGCGGGCTGGGAACCATCGTCGACCTGGCTCCGCAGTGGCTGTCCCAGGTGCAGCAGCACAACGGCGAGGCGCTGCGTCTCGGTGGTCCGACCGTCGACCTCATCGTCCCCGTCGTCATGTACTTCGACAACGGCACGGGAGGCGACCTCACCGTCGACCCGCCCCCGGCGACCCCGGAGATCCTCGTCCCGTCGACGACGGACGGCCGCGCCAAGGCCGCCCTCGTCGACACGCCGGCCCTGCTCCGCAACAGCGCCCGCCTCGTCGCGACCTCGGGCCTGGGCGGTCCCGGGGTGGCGCTACCGACCGGGCTCGAGGACGAAGATCGACGAGGTCCGCGGCAACGGCGTCGTCGTGGTGCAGCAGTCCACGTTCCCCGCGGTGACGGCGCCGCTCGGCTGGGTGCTCTCCCAGCAGAGCACGGACACCATGGACCGCGCGCTGGCCCTTCAGGCCGCGCCGGACTCGGCCGAGGGCAGCCGTCCGCCGTCGATCAGCGACTACCAGACCCTTGCCAAGGCGATCTCGATGACCCGCTGAGCCGGGACAGCACGGCGCGCGCGTAGGCCCGCTCGGCGTCGATGTCGACGAACCGGCGGTCCTCGCCGTCCCCGGCGGTGGCCGTCACGGCGATACCCGCCGGTCACCGGCTCCAGCCGGACGAAGGCCGCCCCGAGCAGCTCACGCAGCTGCTCCTCGCGCGGCAGCCAGACGACCCCGTCCTGCTCGACGCTGTCGAGCGCCCACTCGGTCGTGCCGTTGAAGCCGATGACGTTGCCGTGCTCGAACTGGTGCACCTCGGCGATGACGTTGCTGAGGATGAACACCTCGTCCTGCATGTCGGGCAGCGGCAGGACGAACCGGTCTCCGGGCGCCGGCTCCCACGGGAGGCCGGCGGCGCGCAGCTGCTGGGCGAGGTCGAGGTCGAGCACGGTCCCATCCTCACATCCGGGCGGTCGGGCCGCTCACACCAGCCGGACGACCAGCTCCAGGCCGTGGGACGGGTCGTCGGTCCGCGGGAGGATCAGCGTGCGGACGCCGAGCGCCGCCGCACCGCCGTCGTCGCGCCAGGCGTCCCCGACCATGAGGACGTCCGAGGCCGGCAGGTCGAGGATCTCCAGTGCGCGCTCGAAGATGCCCGGGTCGGGCTTCACCACGCCGACCGCGTAGGACATCACCGTGCCGTCGATGAGCGCCCCGACACCCGTCCGCTCGAGCGTCGGCGTCAGGTCGAACCCGACGTTCGACAGCATCGCCACCCGAACGCCCTTGTCCCGCAACGCGGTCAGGACCGGCAGGACGTCGTCGTAGACGTCCCACTGCCGGTGCATGATCGCGTACAACGCGTCGGCCAGCTCGAGGTCGATGCCGGGCGCCTGCGCGATGGTCCGGTCGAACACCTCGCGGTGGCGCTGCGAGTCGAGGTCGCGCTCGCTCTCCGGGTCGACGACCCGGGCGTGCTCCCAGAGCTGGTCGAGGAAGGCGACGGCGTCGGCGTGGGTGGCGGCGCCGAGCACCGTGACCGGGTCCCCGTCGCGGCCCAGGTCGGACCACCCTCGCGCAGCCAGACGGCGGCGTCGCCCGCGTGCGCCAGCGTGTGGTGGAAGTCGAACACCACCCCGCGGATGGGACGGGCGGGGGGGACCGAGGGCATGTCCCGGACCCTAGCCGGGGCGGTTCAGGTGACGGGATCCGGCCGGTCGGCCGGCCGGTGGGCCCGGACCAGGACGTCGAGGGCCACCCGGTCGGCCGCTCCGTCCGGCGCGGTGGGCGCCGGCGCCCTCCGCGGCCACGACCCGGTCGACCCGCTCGGCCCGGTCCACGACCAGCCCGGTGCCGTCGAGGTCGGCGACCACGTCGGCCTCCGTGAACAGGACGCCGGCGTCCTGCGGGCCGCCGACGCCCTCGGTGAGGTTGTCGGAGTGGTGCGCGACGAGCAGGAAGGTCCCGCCCGGGGCCAACGCCGTCGCGGCCAGCCGGTGCGCGTGCCGCCGTTGCGCGGCGCCCAGCTGCAGGTACGCGAGCACCACCAGGTCGGCGCCGCCCGGTTCGGTCGACCAGGTCATGAGGTCGGCGGTCACCGCCTCGACCCGTGCCGCCTGCGTCCCGAGGCGCTCGGCGGCCAGGCGCCGGGTGCGGTCGGTGGCCACGGCGGAGAAGTCGACGGCGGTGACCCGCCATCCGCGCTCGGCGAGCCAGATGGCGTTGCGCCCCTCGCCGGCCGCGAGGTCCAGCGCGCGCCCCGGCGGGAGGTCGGCGGTCTCCCGGGCGACCACGGCGTTGGGGGTGGCCGACCACACGAGGTCGACCGCCGCATACCGGTCGTCCCACGCGGTGGAGTCCACCCGGCGATTGTGGCAACTCCCGGCCCGCTGTGACCTGGCGACTTGCGTCATTACCAGCAAGTAACCGTATGCTGTGCCGGCCTCGGAGGTACACCCCCTGTCCCCTCCGAGTGCAGGGCCGTGCCATCCCCCGATCGGCACGGCCCCGGGCGCGGCGGCGCACTCCCCCGAACGTGCCGCCGCGCCCGCCTACAGGGCTAGCGGGAGATCCCCGGCAGGGCCGAGTCCCCGTCCCGGAGGGCCTGCAGTGCGTCCGGGTGGTGCTCGCTGAGGTGGCCGATGGCCTTGCGCCGGTAGCGCCAGATCTGGAGCGCGCCGAACAGCCAGAACGGGAACTGCACCGCCATGGCCAGCCGGAAGCCGTCGAGCGTGTAGGCGGTCGGGCCGCCGGGCGTCACGAGGTCGAGGACCAGGCCCACCAGGGCCATCGCCGACAGGGACGCGACGAACCCGCCGACGTTGACCACGCCGAGCGCACTGCCGATCCGCTCGCGCGGGTTGTGCGACCGGGCCACGTCGAAGCCGACCATCGACGCGGGACCGCCGAGCGCGGTGACGACGACCATGACCACGAGCACCGGCAACGGGGCCGGTCCGGGCCACAGCAGGACGACCGCCCAGACCGTCGCGATGGCGCCGACGACGGCCAGCACGATGGCCGACCGCTGGTACGGGTGCTTGGCGACCACGCCACCGAGGACCGGGCCGAGCAGGATCTGCGTGCCCGTCATCACCACGAGCAGCGCGCCGGCGGTGGCCTCGCTGAGGCCCTGCCCCCGCACGAGGAAGGGGAAGCCCCACAGCAGGGTGAACACCGTCATCCCGAACTGGCTGGTGAAGTGGGACCACAGGCCGAGCCGGGTGCCCGGGGCGTCCCAGGTGTGCCGCAGCGTCCGGCCCAGGGCGCGCAGGTGCACCGGAGGGTGCTCCTCGCCGGGCGCGTCCCGCATGAGCAGGAGCACGACGAGGGCGAGGACCACGCCGATGAGGGCGGCGCCGACGAAGGTCGGGGTCCACCCCACCCCCTTCAGGGCCGCGGCCAGGGGGAACGAGGCCGCGATGGCGCCGACCTGCCCGAGCTGGCCGGTCAGCTGGGTGACGAGCGGGGCCCGGCGGACGTCGAACCAGAGGGCCACGACCCGGATCACGCTGACGAAGATCATCGCGTCGCCCGCGCCGACCAGGACCCGGGCCAGCACTCCGAGCTCGAACGTCCCGACCAGGGCGAAGAGCAGCTGGCCGCCGGTCATCAGGGCCAGGCCGACGAGGATGAGCCGCTTGGAGCCGAACCGGTCCAGCAGCACGCCGACCGGCACCTGCAGCGCCGCGTACACCAGCAGCTGGAGCACCGTGAAGGTCGCGAGCTGGGTGCCCGAGATGTGGAACCGGTCGGCGGCGAGCAGGCCGGCGACGCCGAGCGAGGTGCGGTGGAACACGGCGAGCATGTAGACCGACAGCGCCGCGAGCCAGACGGCGTACGCGCGTCGGCCGCCGAGGGCGGTGCGGGCGGCGGCGGTCATCGGCCCGCCGGCAGCGCCGACAGCGCGGTCAGGACGTGGGTATGCGTCTCCGTCGACGAGCTCGCTCACCGTGCCGGTCCGCAGGATCTCCACCAGGCGCTCGTGGTTGGCGACGGCCCGCTCGATCCGGTCGCCGTCGGTGCGGAACGCCGCGGCGAGGATGGTCAGCTGCCGGTCGCGCAGGCCCTGGTAGGTCCGGGTGAGGATGGCGTTGCCGGCGGCCTCGACGACGAGCTCGTGGAACCGGCGGTCGTGCTCGACCAGCCGTCCGACGTCGCCGGACTCCAGCGTGTCGCGCATCCGCTCCAGCTCGGCCTCGAGGGCCGGCAGCAACGCGGCGCGCCGGGGCCAGACCGCGCGGGCGGCCCACTCCTCGATGACGACCCGGGCCTCGAGCACGTCGCGGGCCTCGTCGACCGACAGCGGCACGACCAGCGCCCCCTTCTTGGGGTACAGCCGGACCAGACCCTCCCCCTCGAGCCGGAGCAGCGCCTCGCGCACCGGGGTGCGGGAGACGCCCGCGGTCTCGGCGAGGCCGCCCTCGGTGACGAACGCGCCTCCGGGCAGGGTGCCGGCGAGGATGTCGCGCTTGACCTGCGCGTAGACGCGGTCGGCGGCGGAGGGCGTGGACGTCATGTTGCATCCAGGATAGATGCAACAGCGAGGACCGACCAAGCGCGTCTCACAGTGCGTCCACAGCGTCGCGCCAAGGTCACCCCAGCGCCCGTTCCTACCGTCCAGGACATCGTGACGAGGCCCTCAGGGCCATGGCGGAAGCGGGTGGGTGCGTGTCGGTGGCGCAGGAGAGTCGGCGCTCGGCCTCGGAACCGACGCCCGAACCGTCGGGCGAACCGACAGCGGGACCACCGCCGGAGCCGCCGGCGAGGGGGTCGCGTCGGCCACGGCGTCGTCGCCGCGTCGTCGCCGTCGTCCTCGTGGTGGTCGTCGTGGCCGCCGCGGCGGGCGCGTGGTTCCTCCTGCACCGGTCGAGCGGCACCGGCGCCGAGGCGACCACGACCCAGCTCGTCGCCGCCTCCACGGAGACGGTCAAGGAGACGGTGTCGGCGACCGGGACCATCCAGCCCGCCACCCAGGCGAACCTCAAGTTCGCGCAGACCGGCAAGGTCACCTCGGTCGACGTCAAGGTCGGCGACACGGTGACCCCCGGCCAGACCCTCGCCGCCATCGACGCGACCACCCTGCAGGCCGCCGTGACCCTCGCGCAGCAGCAGCTGACCGCCGCGCAGGCCCAGCTCACCGCGGCGACCGCCGCCGCGAACAGCGGGCAGATCGCCTCCGCCAACGCGCAGGTCACCGCGGCCCAGAGCAAGCTCACCGCCGCTCAGGAGGCCCTCGGACAGGCGGCGTTGACGTCGTCGATCGCCGGCACCGTGGCCGCGGTCAACGTCGCGGTCGGCGACTCGGTCACCAGCGGCTCGAGCACGTCCGGGTCCACCGGCGGGGCGGGTCGACCGGCGGGTCGGGCGGTGGCGGGGCGGCCGCGTCGGGCAGCACCTCGGCGTCGTCGGCCTCGTCGGCGCAGGTCGTCGTCATCGCCACGAACGCCTGGGTGGTCAACGCCACGGTGGGCGCGTCCGACCTCGCCAAGCTCAAGAACGGGATGCAGGCGGCCGTCACGCCGACCGGCGCCACCCAGGCGATCTTCGGGACCGTCTCGACCATCGGCGTCATCGGGACGACCAGCGGCAGCACCTCGACCTTCCCGGTCACCATCGCCGTGACCGGCTCACCCACCGGGATCTACGCCGGGACCACCGGCGCCGTCGTCATCACCGTCAAGCAGGTGCCCGACGTCCTCACCGTCCCGACGGCCGCGATCCACGAGGAGAACGGCCAGACCGTCGTCTACCAGATGAAGGACGGCGCCCAGGTCTCCACGCCGGTCACCGTCGGCACCGTCTACGGGATCACCACCCAGATCACCAAGGGGCTCAACGCCGGTGACCAGGTGGTCGTCACCGCGCGGACCGGACGGACGTCGACCGGCAACGCCACCGGCGGGACGGGCACCACCCGCGGTGGCACCGGAGGCGCCGGCGGGTTCGGCGGCGGCGGCTTCAACCCGGGCGGCGGCGCGCCGCCCGCCCCGCCGGAGGGGAAGTGATGTCCGCGGTGACCCTCGACGCGCTCGACGCCACCGAGCCGGACGGGGCGGACCGGTCGGCGATGTCGGAGCCCACGCCGATCCTCGACCTGGCCGGCGTCCGCAAGACCTACGCCACCGGCTCGATCGAGGTCGAGGCGCTGCGGGGCATCGACCTCGTCGTCCCGGAGGGGGACTACGTCGCGATCATGGGCCCCTCGGGGTCGGGCAAGTCGACCCTGATGCACATCCTCGGCTGCCTCGACGTGCCGAGCGCGGGCACCTACCGCCTCGCCGGCGTCGACGTCGGCGTCATGGACGAGGAGGACCTCGCGGACGTCCGGAACCGGCGGATCGGGTTCGTGTTCCAGCAGTTCAACCTGCTGTCGTCGCTCACCGCGCAGCGCAACGTCGAGCTGCCCCTCGTGTATGCGCGGGTGCCGCGGGCCGAGCGGCGGCGCCGGGCCACGGCGGCCCTCGAGCGCGTCGGCCTCGGCGACCGCCTCGACCACCGGCCCACCGAGCTGTCCGGCGGTCAGCAGCAGCGCGTCTCCGTCGCGCGGGCCCTCGTGACCGACCCGGACCTCATCCTCGCCGACGAGCCCACCGGCAACCTCGACAGCGCCTCGACGCGCGACGTCCTCTCGCTCTTCGCCGAGCTGCACGAGCAGGGCCGCACGGTCGTCCTCATCACCCACGAGCGCGAGGTCGCCGAACAGGCGGCCCGGACCGTGCTCATCCGCGACGGCCACCTCTTCCACTCGCACGAGGAGCAGCGGTGACCTGGGCGGACAGCTTCCGCACCGCGTACGAGGCGATCCTGGCGCGCCGGATGCGCTCGGTGCTCACCATGCTCGGCATCCTCATCGGGATCGCCGCGGTCATGCTGACCGTCGGGCTCGGCCAGGGCGCCCAGCAGAAGGTCGCCAGCGCGATCAACGCGCTCGGCTCCAACCTGCTCATCGTCACGCCGGGCAGCACGACCTCGTCCTCCGGGGTCCGGGGCGGTCAGGGGTCGGCGACGACGCTGACCGCGGCGGACGCCGAGATGCTCGGGAACACCGCCATCGCTCCGGACGTCGCGGCGGTCGCACCGGCCTCGACCTCGAACCAGGCGCTGGCCGCCGGCTCGAACACGTGGACCTCGTCGGTCGTCGGGACCACCCCGTCCTGGCTGACGGTGCGGGCCCGGACGGTCACCGAGGGCCGGTTCTTCACCGACGCCGACCAGGCCGCCGGCAACACCGTCGCGGTCCTCGGGGCGACGACCGCCAGTGAGCTGTTCACCGGCGACCCCATCGGCCAGACGGTCACCATCAACAGCGCCCAGTTCACGGTGATCGGCGTCCTCGACACCCAGGGCACCAGCTCGTCGACGAACCTCGACGACCAGGTGGTCATCCCCATGACCACCTTCGCCTCGCGGGTCTCGACCAGCGCCAACCCCGAGGCCGTCTCCCAGATCTACCTCCAGGCCACCGACCAGCAGTCGCTGTCCGCGGCCTACCAGGAGGTCAACGCCGCACTGCTGACGTCCCACGGGGTGACGGCGGCCGACGCGGACTTCACCCTGAGCAGCCAGCAGTCACTGGTCGAGACCGCGACCAGCACCGAGCACATCCTCACCGTGCTGCTGGCCGGCATCGCCGCGATCTCGTTGCTGGTCGGGGGGATCGGCGTCATGAACATCATGCTGGTGTCGGTGGCCGAACGGGTCCGCGAGATCGGGCTGCGCAAGGCGCTCGGCGCCACGCCCTCGGTGATCCTGCGCCAGTTCCTCCTCGAGGCCAGCCTCCTCGGTCTCACCGGCGGGGTCCTCGGGCTCGCCGTCGGGTACGCGGGTGCCGCCGTCCTGCCCAACCTCATCTCCCAGCCGGTCACCATCTCGGCCGTGTCGGCCGTGGGCGCCCTCGTGGTCTCCCTGGCGATCGGCCTGGCCGCCGGGGTCTACCCCGCCCAACGGGCCGCCCGGCTCGCCCCCATCGACGCCCTCCGCAGCGAATGACGAAAGAAGCCTGACCGCCATGACCTTGTCGACGCAGTCCCCGCGCTCCACCACCGCCGCACGAGCCCTCCCGTATGCGGGCCTCGCGGTCCTCACCGCCCTCGCGCTCGCGGCGTGTGGACCGGCCGCCGCCTCCGGCAGCTCCGGGGCGCCGGCCGGGGGAGCCACGTCGGCGCCCACCGGGGCAGCCGGCGCGGGCGGCGCGGCGGTGCGGGCCAGCGCCAGCCCGGCGTCAACGGGCTCGTCGCCGCGGTGACCGGGTCGACGATGCAGGTGCAGACCCGCACCGACCAGACCGCGGTCACGTGGACCGACGCGACCACCTTCACGAAGGTGGCGGCGGCCACCCTCGCCGACGTCACGGTCGGCTCCTGCGTCACGGTGCTCGAGCCGGCCGCCGCCGGCGGCACGGGGGCGGCCACCTCCAGCCCCGCGACCGCGGTGACCGCGGCGTCCGTCGAGGTCCACCCCGCCACCAACGGGGAGTGCGCGGGCGGTTTCGGCGGTGTCGGGCGGCTGGCGCCGGCGCTCCGGGTGCGGGTGCGACTCCTCCGGCCGGCGCGCCGACCGGGACCGCGACGACCGGTTCCGGTGCCCGCGGCGGAACCCCGGCCAGCGGGCCGTCGCCGGTCTCGTCAGCGCGGTGAGCGGCGACACCATCACGGTGCAGGAGACCATGCGCGCTCGGGGCGGCGGGACCGCACCGCCACCGCGACCGCCTCGCCGACCACGACCACGGTGACCGTCACCGCCACCGGCTCGACCACCTACACCGCCCAGCAGTCGGGGGCGGCCGCCGACGTGGCCGTCGGAACCTGTGTCACCGCGCTGGGCAAGGCCGACGACACCGGTTCGGTCACGGCCACCGCCGTCACGGTGCGCCCCGCCACCAACGGCAGCTGCACCACCGGCTTCGGTGGCGCCGGCCGCGGCGGGGCGACCGGCACGGCCACCACCGGTGGCTCGAATGGCTGACCGGCCCGGGGCCGCCGCGCGCCGACGGCGCCGCTGGCGGCGCCGGACCGCCGTCGCCGCCGGAGCGGTGGTGGTCCTCGGCGCCGGCGGCTACGTCGCCTACGCCCAGGCGAGCAGGCCCGACACCGACAGCGCCTACCGCCTGGCCACGGCGACCAAGGGCTCGGTGTCCCAGACCCTCACGCTGACCGGAACCGTCAAGCGGGTGACCCAGGTGACCGCCGCGTTCCCGGTCAGTGGCACGGTCACCGGCGTCAGCGTCAAGGTCGGCGACACCGTGACCCCCGGCCAGCAGCTCGCCACCATCGACCAGACGCCCCTCCAGGCGGCCATCACCGACGCCCAGGCCACGCTGCTGCAGGCCCAGGCCCAGCTGACGACCGACCAGACCACCACCACGACCGCGTCGGCCGGGTCCGCGGGCGAGGGGTCCGCGGCCTCCGCGCGCACCTCGTCCGGCGCGTCCGCCTCGGCGGCGACCTCCGTCGTCCGGGTCCACCGGCACGGCGTCGAGCCCGACCGGCGCGACGGCGACCACGGGCACCGGGGCCCGTCCGGGTGGGGCCGACTCGGGCGCCGTCACCATGCCGGACCCGGCTCCGATGCAGCAGGCCGTGGCCGCGATGAGCGCCGCCGCGAAGAACGAGGCCGTCGCCTGCGCCCCCGTGCTCGCCGCGACCCCCGCCACCCCGGCGTCCGGTCCTCCGGTCACGACGCCCCCGACCACGCCGCCGACGACGTCACCGACGACGCCGCCGACCACGGCACCCACCACGCCGCCCACCACGGCTCCCACCACGTCACCGACCACCTCGCCGACGACGTCGCCGACCACGTCGCCGACGACCTCGCCGACCACGTCGCCCACGACCTCGCCGACGACGTCGCCGACGACCTCGCCGACGACCTCCGCCGTCACGGCCGCCCAGATCGCGGCCTGCGTGCCCGCCCTCCAGGCGTGGTCGACGGCGCTGACGGCGGCCCAGAAGGCGGTGACGGGCTACGCGACCGCCCTCACCGCAGCCCAGAAGCAGCTGGCGCAGCAGCAGAGTGCCGGCACGAGCGCGCCGAGCGCCTCCAGCGGCGCCGAGCTCCGCCGGATCCGGCTCCAGCGGCGACGGAGCTCCGCGGGGTCACCGGGTCGACCGGGCAGCGCCGAGCAGTCCGGCGAGCAGCGCGACCTCGGGCGGCACCGGGTCCGGCGGCACCGGCACCACCTCGACGGCCGCGAGCGAGGCCGCGCAACAGGCCAAGATCCTCAGCGACCAGGCCAGCATCACCGCCGCCGAGCAGGACCTCACGGCGGCGCAGACCAACCTCGCCGCCGCCACCCTGACCGCCCCCATCGGCGGCGTGGTCGGCGCCGTGGGCTCTGACCCCGGGTCAGAGCGAGTCCTCGTCGGCCGGGATCACCATCGTCGGCGACGGGGCCGCGACGGTCACCGTGGCGGTGCCGCTCGCCAAGCTGCCGGTCATCAAGGTCGGTCAGGCGGCGGCGGTCACCCCGCCCGGCCTCGGCCGGCTGACGGGCAGCGTCACCCAGGTCTCGATGCTGCCCAGCTCATCGGGCTCGTCGAGCTCGACGGGCTCGACGGTGACCTACGACGTCGTCGTCACGTTGCCGAGCACTCCGCAGACCCTGGCCACCGGCACCTACGCCATGGCGACGATCACCACCGCGGCCGCGGCCGACGTGCTGACGGTGCCGGTGTCGGCGGTCCCCGGGGTCACCTCCGGGGCCGCTCGGGTCGGGGTCCTCAAGGAGGGCGTGGTCACCGAGACCCCCGTCACCGTGGGCGCGGTCGGCGGCGGGCTCGCCGAGATCCGCACCGGCCTCACCGACGGTGAGCAGGTCGTCATCGCGGACGTCCAGGCGGCCCTGCCCACCAACAACTCCCAGAACGTGCGCGGCGTCACCGGTCCCACCGGGGTGACCCGGTTCACCGGCGCGGGCGGAGCGGCCGGACCGGGCGGCGTCCCCGGACGCGGCTAGCGCGGCTCCGAGACCGGACGGGCGTGCCGAACCGGCGCGTCACGGCATACGGTGACGGCATGGTCGTCGTCGAGCTCGCCTTCACCGACAGCCCGGCCCGGCTCGAGCTGCGCCCGCGCCACCGCGAGATCCTCGCCGAGCTGCACGCGTCGGGTGAGGTGCTCCTGGCCGGCCCGTTCGACGACGGGTCGGGGTCGATGGTCGTCTTCACGACGGGTCGCGAACGCGTCGACGAGGTGCTCAGGATGGACCCGTACTACTCGGTCGACGGCGTGACCGTCGTCGGGGTTCGCGAGCTCACACCGCTGTTCACCAACTAGGGGGCTGCCATGGGATTTCCGGAGAACGTCCTCACGAACGACGAGAAGGTGGAGAAGAGCCTCCACCCACACTGGCGCACCGTCTTCGGCCCCATCATCATCGGCCTCATCCTCATCGCCGCGGCCGTCTACGTCTCGTACATCACGCCGGACGACACCCGCGGCAACTGGATCCAGTGGATCACCGTCGGGGTCGCCGTGCTCCTCGCGATCCCGCTGGTCATCATCCCGTTCATGGCGTGGCGCACGACCCACTACGTCATCACGACGCACCGGGTCATGGTGCGCAAGGGCATCCTCAACAAGAACGGCAAGGACATCACGCTGTCGAAGATCACCGACGTGAGCTTCAGCCAGACCCTGCTCGACCGGATGCTCGGCTCGGGGACGCTCAGCATCGAGTCCGCGGGCGACAGCCCGAACGAGGCGTTCGAGGCGATCCCGCGCAGTGACCGCATCCAGCAGCTGCTCAACCACCTCATCGACCAGGACGCCAACCGCCGCGCCCAGCGCATGGTCAACCGCGCCGGCTTCGAGACCGACCGGGAGGCGGCGGACCGGGCGCACGACGAGGAGACGCGGATGCACGAGGAGGAGGAGCGGCTCACCGAGGCGCGACGCACCGCACCGCCCGCCGAGACGTCGGCCGAGACCACCGCCGTCACCGTCGAGCCGTCGACCTCGGAGACGTCGGAGAAGCCGGAGACGTCCACGCCCACGCGCTCCGACCCGGAGCGGTGACGGCCGGTATGCCGGTGGCCTCGCCCGCCACGGACGCCTTCCGCGGCGCGCGCAACCAGCTCATGGGCTGGCGCGGCGACCACCGGGCCGCGGTGTCCGGGTTCCACTGGCCGGACGTCGGCGAACGGTTCAACTGGGCGGTCGACTGGTTCGACGCGATCGCCCGGGGCAACGAGCGCCCCGCGCTGATGATCCTCGAGGAGGCCGACGCCGCGGAGGGCAGGACGGCGCAGTCGTGGTCCTACGACGAGATGGCGCGCCGCTCGGACCAGGTCGCGGCGTGGCTCGCGAGCCAGGGGGTCGGCAAGGGCGACGCGGTGATCGTCATGCTCGGCAACCAGGTCGAGCTGTGGGAGACGATGCTCGGGATCATCAAGCTGGGCGCGGTGATCATGCCGACGACCACCGCGGCCGGGCCGGCCGACCTGCGCGACCGGATCGACCGCGGCGGCGCCCGGTTCGTCATCGCCAACGCGGCGGACACCGGCAAGTTCGACGACGTCCCCGGCGACTACGGGCGACTGCGTCGGTGACCCGCGGCGAGGCCGCGCCCCGACGGCTGGGAGTCGCTCGACGACGCATACCGGCTCGACGTCCCACCGGCCGAGCACCCGGGCACCGCACCCGAGCGACCGGCTGCTGCTCTACTTCACCTCCGGCACCACCAGCAAGCCCAAGCTCGTCGAGCACACCCAGGTGTCCTACCCCGTCGGGCACCTCACGACGATGTACTGGCTCGGGCTCGAGCCCGGCGACATCCACCTCAACATCTCCTCGCCCGGCTGGGCCAAGCACGCGTGGTCCTGCTTCTTCGCGCCGTGGAACGCCGAGGCGACGGTGTTCCTCTACAACTACACGCGGTTCGACGCCGCGGCACTGCTCGGCGTGATCCGCGACAACGAGGTCACCTCGCTCTGCGCGCCGCCGACGGTCTGGCGGATGCTCATCAACGCCGACCTCTCCGGCGGCCCGGGCCGCTTGCGCGAGATCATCGGCGCCGGCGAGCCGCTGAACCCGGAGGTCATCGAGCAGGTCAAGAAGGCGTGGGGCCTGCAGCTGCGGGACGGCTACGGCCAGACCGAGACCACGGCGCAGGTGGGCAACACCCCGGGGTCGCCGGTCAAGGTCGGCTCGATGGGCCGGCCGCTGCCGGGCGTACCCGTCGTCCTCGTGGACCCGCTGACCGGCGAACGGGTGGTGGCCACCGACGACGGCCCGGCCGAGGGCGAGATCTGCCTCGACCTCTCCGAGCGACCGCTGCCGCTGATGACCGGCTACCAGGGCGACGACGAGCGCAACGCCGAGGCGATGGCCGGCGGTTTCTACCACACCGGCGACGTCGCGACCGTCGACGGCGAGGGCTACATCACCTACGTCGGGCGCACCGACGACGTGTTCAAGGCCAGCGACTACAAGATCAGCCCGTTCGAGCTGGAGTCGGTCCTCATCGAGCACCCCGCGGTCGCCGAGGCCGCCGTCGTGCCGGCGCCGGACACCGGTCCGCCTCGCCGTGCCCAAGGCCTACATCGTCCTCGCGCCCGGGCACGAGCCCACCGAGGAGACGGCCCTGTCGATCCTCCGGTATGCGCGCGAGCACCTCTCGCCGTGGCAACGGGTCCGTCGGATCGAGTTCGCCGAGCTGCCGAAGACGATCTCCGGGAAGATCCGGCGGGTCGAGCTGCGCGGCCGCGAGGAGGAGCTCGCCGCGGCGACGGCGACGCGGCCCGAGACAGGAGTGGCGCGACGACCAGTTCCCGCAGCTGCGGTCAGGCGGCTGAGCCGCGCTGCCGGCACCCCAGGACGACGACGAGCGGGACCACGGACTGCGCGCCGGCGAGGACGCGCTCGCGTAACCCCAGCGTCGCGCCGCCGATGACGATGTCCGCGAAGGTGAGTAGTACCAGCACGCCGAGCCCGATCGCGACCAGCTGACCGAACCGGCGTCGCAGGACGAGTGGCGCGTCGGGCCGGTTCCGGGCGATGACGGCGGGCCAGACGGTGAGGGTGAGGAACGCCAGATAGGCCGCGATCATGTGGCCCACCTCGTTGCGGCCCTCGGTGTCGTTGGGGATCCACGCCGTCAGCAGGAGCGCCACTCCGCCCAACGCCAGCAGCCCGCGGCCGGCGCCGTCGGCCGGGCGGAGGCCGACGGCCGTGACGATGTAGGCGAGGCCGGTGACGACCAGGGCGGAGGTCATCAGCCAGTGGGTCGGCGCCGCGACCGCCGCGAGGTCACTGATCGTCTGGCGCACCGGGTCGAAGCCCGGGGTGATCGCGCCGGCCCACGACCAGCCGCCGATCATGGCGACGGGGGCGACCACCGCCGCCGTGGTAGCCCACCACGGGACGCGGTCCAACGGTGGCGGAGGTCATCGGCATACGTTTAACACATGAAACTTGGTGCTCACGGTCAGCAACTGGACCTGGCCCGATGCCCGCGGAGGGGATCGGGCCGACGTTCGCCCGCATCGCCCGGGACGCCGACGCAGGTCGGGTCTGGCCAGCCTGTGGGTCATGGACCACTTCTTCCAGATCGGTGTGCAACGGCCCGCCCGAGAACGAGATGCTCGAGGGGTACGCCGCGCTGGCGTTCGCTGCCGGTGTCACCGTCGCGGATCACGCTTGGGAACGCTGGTGACCGGCGTCACCTACCGGCACCCCGGGCTGCTGGTCAAGACGGTGACGACGCTCGACGTCCTGTCCGGTGGCCGGGCCTGGCTGGGCATCGGCGCGGCCTGGAACGAGCAGGAGCACCGGGGTCTCGGCGTCCCGTTCCCGCTCGACCGCGCGAGCGGTTCGAGCGGCTGGAGGAGACGCTGCAGATCGCGCACCAGATGTGGCGCGGCGACGACGAGCCCTACGAGGGGCGCCACTACCACCTCGAGCGGCCGCTCAACTCGCCCGCAGCGCTCTCCACGCCCGCACCCGCCGATCCTCGTCGGCGGCGTCGGCGAGCAGAAGACGCTGCGCCTCGTCGCGCAGTACGCCGACGCGTGCAACGTCTTCGACATGGGCCCGGACAAGGTCCGCGCCAAGTACGACGTCATCCGCCGGCACTGCGAGGACGTCGGGCGGGACTACGACGCCATCGAGAAGACGGTGGCCGCGCCGGGTCGACCTGTCGACGCGAGTCGGTCGACGTCGGTCGTCGACCGCCTGGGCCGGCTGCGGCGAGGTCGGGACGCAGCACGTGATCGTCGAGATGACCGGCGTTGGAGCAGCCGGGGGCCCTCGACCGTGTGCGCCGCGCTGGTGGCCAAGCTGGGCTGACAGGATGGGGCACATGACGGACGCGGATGCCATCGTCGTCGGCGCGGGGCTCGCCGGCCTGGTGGCCGCCACCGAGCTGACCGCGGCCGGGCGGCGCGTCGTCGTCGTCGAGCAGGAGTCGCGGGCCAACCTCGGCGGGCAGGCGTTCTGGTCGTTCGGCGGCCTGTTCTTCGTCGACTCGCCCGAGCAGCGCCGGCTGGGGGTCAAGGACTCGGTCGACCTCGCCTGGCAGGACTGGACGGGCACCGCCGGGTTCGACCGCCCCGAGGACCACTGGCCGGGGCTGTGGGCGCGGGCCTACGTCGACTTCGCGGCCGGCGAGAAGCGGGCCTGGCTCCACGAGCAGGGCATGCGGTGGTTCCCGGTGGTCGGCTGGGCCGAGCGCGGTGACGGTCGCGCGGGCGGGCACGGCAACTCGGTACCCCGGTTCCACGTCACGTGGGGTACCGGCCCCGGCGTGCTGGAACCGTTCGTGCGCAAGGCCGCTCAGGCCGAGCGCGACGGCCTGCTGACCCTCGCCTTCCGGCACCGGGTGGACGAGCTCGTCGTGGACGGGGGCGCGGTGACCGGTGTCCACGGTTCCGTCCTCGCCGCCGCCACCGAGGCGCGCGGCCACCAGACCAACCGGGACGTCGTCGGCGACTTCACCCTGACCGCCCCGGCGGTCATCGTGACGTCCGGCGGGATCGGCGGCAACCACGACCTGGTGCGGGCCGCCTGGCCGGAGCGGCTCGGTACCCCGCCCGACCACCTCACCAGCGGCGTCCCGGCATACGTCGACGGCCGGATGATCGGCATCACCGAGGCGGCCGGCGGCAGCGTCATCAACCGCGACCGGATGTGGCACTACGTCGAGGGCATCCACAACTGGGCGCCGATCTGGCCCGGGCACGCCATCCGGATCCTGCCCGGCCCGTCGTCGATGTGGTTCGACGGCAACGGGCACCGGCTGCCGGCCCCGCTGTTCCCGGGCTTCGACACCCTCGGCACGCTCGCCCACCTGCGGCAGACCGGCCACGACCACTCGTGGTTCGTCCTCACGCAGAAGGTCATCGAGAAGGAGTTCGCCCTCTCCGGCTCGGAGCAGAACCCCGACCTGACCGGGAAGTCGGTGCGCCAGGTGCTCAGCCGGGTCCGGCCCGGAGCGGCGAAGCCGGTGCAGGACTTCGTCGACCACGGCGAGGACTTCGTCACCGCCTCGACGATCCAGGGGCTGGTCGAGCGCATGAACACGCTCACTCCTCACGCGCCGCTGGACGCCGACGAGATCGAGCGGCAGGTGGTCGAGCGCGACCGGGAGCTCGACAACGACTTCGCCAAGGACGCGCAGGTCACCGCCATCCACGGCGCGCGGCGCTACCGCGGCGACAAGCTCATCCGCACCGCCGCGCCGCACAAGTTCCTCGACCCGGCGAACGGGCCGCTCATCGCCGTCCGGCTCTCGGTCGTCACGCGAAAGACGTTGGGGGGCCTGCAGACCGACCTCGACAGCCGGGTGCTGCGCCTCGACGGCGAGCCGGTTCCGGGTCTGTACGCCGCGGGCGAGGCGGCCGGGTTCGGCGGCGGCGGCATGCACGGCTACCGGTCGCTCGAGGGCACCTTCCTCGGCGGGTGCCTGTTCTCCGGTCGCACCGCCGGTCGCGCCGTCGCGGCCGGGCGCTGACGGCGCCGATGGCGTTGACCAACCGGCCGCGGCGCATCGTCCTGGTGCGGCACGGCGAGTCGCAGGGCAACATCGACGACACGATCTACGAGACGGTGCCCGACCACGCGCTGACGTTGACGGCCAAGGGGATCGAGCAGGCGACGGACGCGGGCCGGCGGCTGCACGCATACCTGAAGGACGAGCCGGTCACGCTCTACGCGTCGCCCTACGTCCGGACCCGGCAGACCGTCGCGGCCATGGACCTCGGTGTCTCCCTCGAGGACATGCGGATCGAGCCGCGGCTGCGTGAGCAGGACTGGGCGAACTTCCAGGACCCCGCGGACATCGCCGAGCAGCGACGGCTGCGGGACAGCTACGGCCACTTCTACTACCGGTTCACCCACGGGGAGTCCGGCTCCGACGTCTACGACCGCGTCAGCACGTTCCTGGAGTCGCTGTGGCGCTACATCGAGGGCGAGCCCGTGGGGCCGGGCCGCCACCCGATGTCGGACCAGAACCTCGTCATCGTCACGCACGGCCTGACCATGCGGCTGTTCTGCATGCGGTGGTTCCACTGGAGCGTCGAGTACTTCGAGTCACTCGAGAACCCGGTCAACGGCGGCCACGTGGTCCTCGTCCGCCAGCCCGACCTGCGCTACAAGCTGGAGACGCCGTTCGTGCAGTGGGACCAGACCTACGTCCCGACCGAGCGCGAGCGCTCCTCCTGGGTGTGAGGCCCCGGTAGGGAGTCACGGCGTCGTGGTTCCGTCGCCGCGGCTCCCGAACCGCCCGAACCGACCGCTCAGAGGTACTGGCCGGTGCCCGCGCCGGGCGTGGTCGGCATACCGGACTGGCCCTGCGCCGCCTGCCGGGGGTCCTGCGGTCCGGCGGACTGACCCGGGGGCAGCGCCCGTCGCATCCCCTGCAGCTGCTGCTGGGCCGCCATCTGCTGGGCGAACAGCGCCGTCTGGATGCCGTGGAACAGGCCCTCGAGCCAGCCGACCAGCTGGGCCTGGGCGATGCGCAGCTCCGCGTCCGACGGGGCCGCCGAGCTGAACGGCAGGGCGATCCGGTCGAGCTCCTCGACGAGCTCGGGCGCGAGCCCGGCCTTGAGCTCCTCGATGGACCGGCGGTGGATCTCCGCCAGCCGGGTGCGCCCGGCCTCGTCGAGCGGGGCGTTGCGCACCTCGTCGAGGAGGTTCTTGATCATCGCGCCGATGCGCATGACCTTGGCCGGCTGCTCCACGAGGTCGGCCGGGTTCGTCGACTCCTCGGCACCGTCACGGCCGCCGTTCGAGACCCCCATCCCGTCCTGGGTGACGACGACGATGCGGCCGCCATCCGCCGACTCGTCCGGCTGGTCCGCGGAAGAGTCCTGGTCGTCCTGCTGGCGCTGGCCTTGCTCCGACATGACGTCCAGTCTGTCGCATGCGAGCGGCGGGGGCCTTTCGACCCCCGCCGCCCAGCGGCCACCACAGGGGCAGGGCGGCACCGAACGGCACCACACGGGCGGCCACTGACGCCATCATCGGTACTGGTCCCGTGCGACCGGGATAGCCCATCCGGATGGTCCTCGATGGAATCTTTGCGACATACCCCGCGATTCGCGGGCAGTTCAGACCCGCAGCAGCAGCTTGCCGACGTGGGTGGAGGCCTCCATCTCGCGATGGGACCCGGCGGCGTCGGCGAGCGGGTATGCGGCGTGCACGATCGGCGCGCACACGGCCGGCCTCGACCAGCGGCCACACGTGCTCGCGCACCGCCGCGACGATCGCCGCCTTCTCCGCCGGCGGCCGGGCACGCAGCGTGGTGGCCACCAGGGCGCAGCGCTTGGCGAGCATGGCGCCGAGGTTGATCTCGCCGGTGCGGCCGCCCATCAGCCCGATGACCACCAGCCGTCCGTTGACGGCGAGGACGCCGACGTTGCGGGCGAGGTACTTCGCCCCGATGGAGTCGAGGATGACGTCGGCGCCGTGCCCGTCGGTGGCGTCGCGCACCACCTCCTCGAAGTCCTCCGTCCGGTAGTTGACGAGGATCGACGCCCCGAGCTCCCGGCACACCTCCAGCTTCTCCGGCGACCCGGCGGTGACCGCGACCCGCGCGCCGACCTCCCGGCCCAGCTGGATGGCCATGGTGCCGATGCCGGAGCCGCCGCCGTGGACCAGGAGCACCTCGCCCGGCTGGATGTTGGCGGTCATGAAGACGTTGGACCAGACGGTGCAGGCGACCTCCGGCAGCGCGGCGGCGTCCTCGAGGCTGACCCCGGCCGGGACGGGCAGGAGCTGGCCGGCGGGCACGGCGACCCGTTCCGCATACCCGCCGCCGGTGAGCAGCGCGCACACCTCGTCGCCGACGGACCAGCCCTCGACCCCGTCACCCAGCTGGGCGATGCGCCCGCTCACCTCGAGGCCGGGGTATGCCGACGAGCCCGGGCGGCGGGTCGTAGTGCCCCTGGCGCTGCATGAGGTCCGCGCGGTTGACGCCGGCGGCGACCACCTCGACCACGACCTCGCCGGGCCGGGGCATGGGGTCGGGCACGTCGTCGAGGACCAGGGCCTCGGGGCCGCCGGGTTCGGGGAGGGTGATCGCCTTCACGGCGCGAGCCTATGGCGGGCGGCGGCGAGGGCCTCGGGGGTGTCGACGTCGAGGGCGTCCGCGGCCGCCACCGGCAGCCGGCTGTGGGTCACCGCCAGCAGCGAACGGGCCGCCGCGTTCGTCGGCGGGTCCGGCACCGCGTCACGCAGGGCCGCGGTCCGGTATGCGGCGAGCAGCGGGTTGGGGCGGCCGTCGGGATCGGTGGCGACCACGGCGTCCACGGCGCCGCGTCGTCGGCGAGCGCGGCGACCAGCCGGGCCGCGGTGCCGGCAGCGAAGGGCATGTCACCGGCGAGGACGACGACCAGGTCGGTGTGGACGAGCACGAGCCCGGCGGCGACGGCGGCCACCGGACCGCCACCGGGCGGAGCCTCCCGGGTCCACTGCGTGACCCGCCGGGTCGGCCGCTCGGGACCGACGGCGACCACCGGCCACTCCGCCGGGAGGTCGTCGAGGAGGTGGTCGAGGACCGTGCCGTGACCGAAGGCCGCCGCCGTCTTGTCGACGGACCCCATCCGCCGGGACTCGCCGCCGCAGAGGACCAGCGCGGTGGCCGGCGCCGGCCGACACGGCTCAGTCGGCTTCGGCGATGCAGGCGGTGCCCACGCGGCGGAACCCGACGGACCCGTAGACGCGGGCGACGGCGTCGTCCTGCGCGGAGCAGAACACCGTCGAGATCCCGTGGTCGAGCGCGTGCCGGGCCAGCGCCGCCGTGATCGCCGCCGCGAGGCCGCGCCGGCGGTAGGCGGGCAGGACGCCGACCCCGACGACCTCGCTGACGTCGCCGCGCGGGTTGTGGCTGCCGCCGCCCACCGGTCCGACGTCGGGGAGGAAGGCCCCGGCCAGGACGCTCAGCCCGGAGCGGATGAGCGTCGCCATGCGCTCGGCGCTCTGCGGGCCGGACGCGGCGGCGGCGTCGCGCTCCGCGACGGACGCCTCGCCGACGCTGGTGCCCGGGGTGCCGAACCCCACGTGGACGGCGGCCTGCACCAGGGGCAGGTCGGGGTCGTCGGCGGTGACGAGCCGCACCCCGGCGGCGGGGTCGGGCGCCGGCGGGCCGGCCGGCTCACCCTCGAGGAGCAGCAGCGGGCACTCCTCGACCGCCATCCCGGCCGCCCGGGCCGCCGCCAGCAGCGACGGCGTCGTCTCGTGCACCCACTCCATGCGCCCGCGGGACGCCGAGCTCACGCTGCCGGTCGAGGACGGTGGTCGACCTCGTCCGCGCTGACCTCCCGCGTCGAGGCCGAGGCGCGGCCTGGCGTAGTACGGGAACCCGCTGCGGGCCACGAACAGCGTCAGCGGTCCGAGCTCCTCGGTGTCGCAGTTCGGCCGGGGAGCGGCGTCGTAGTAGCGCTCGAGCACGTCGAGCCGGCCGGTGGTGGTCACGCCGTCATCACGCCCTCATCATCGTGCCGCCGATCCGGCGCGACAACGCGTTTGCGGCGGCGACGACGGCCTGCGCGAGCAGGGCCTCGTCCTCGGCGCCCACCAGCCGCTCCTCGTAGGTCACCGCGAACGCGGCGCTCGGGTAGCCGGCGTGGTCCAGGGCCGCGGCCGCCACCGAGCCCAGGTCCGGGGTCACCGTGCCGTGCTCGACCGCATACCCCCTGGCCCGTACCGCGGTGAGGAGCGAGCGCAGCTGGGTCGACGAGGTCGGCCCGGTCCCGTGGCGGAGCACGAACGACGACCGCGAGGGGTACAGCGCGCGGACCTGCGCGGCGGGCAGGGCCGCGAGCATCGCCAGGCCGCTGGCGGTGAGCTGGGCCGGCAGCCGCACGCCGACGTCGCTGACCAGCGAGGGCCGTCGGGGGGCGCGCTCCTCGACGAGGTAGAGCACGTCGTTGCCGTGCAGGACGGCGAAGTGGGCGTTGTGCCGGGTCTCGTCGACGAGCCGGGTGAGGATCGGGCGGGCGAGGCGCTGCAGCGGCGCCTGCCGCGAGTAGGCCGACCCGAGCTCGAAGGCGGCCACGCCGAGGCCGTAACGCCGCTCCTCCGGCAGCCGGACGACGTAGCCGTGGTCCTGCAGGACGGCCAGCAGGTGGTAGGTCGAGGACCGGGGCAGGCCGAGGCGGCGCGCGATCGTCGCCGCCGGGCAGCGGTTCGGTATGCCGCGACAGCAGGCCGAGGACGTCCAGGGCCTGGCCGGCGGCGGGGGCGTTGCTCACGGGTGTTGCTCACAGCCGGGCGACCGCGTCGACGACGGCACCCGCGCCGTCCTCCTCGGCGACCCTGGCCGCGAGGGCTCGGGCGTTGGCGCGGTAGGAGGGGACGAGGAGGACCCGCCGGAGCGCGAACGCCAGCCGGTCCGCGGTGAGGTCCGGGAACGGGATGGGCTCCGGGGCGGCGCCCTGGCGATGGACCCGCTCGGACCAGAACGGCTGGTCGGCGAGCACCGGGACCGGGACGGCGGGGACGCCCGTGGCGGACCGCGGCGGCGGTCGTGCCGGCGCCGCCGTGGTGGACCACCGCGGCCGACCCGCGGCAGCAGCCAGTCGTGCGGCGCGTCACCGATGCTGAGGATGTCGTCGTGGCCGTCGCCGGCCGCCGCGAGCCCCGACCAGCCGGCCTGGAGGATGCCGCGGACGCCGACGGCGCGCAGCGCGGTCACCGCCATCCGCGGCGAGGCGCTCGGCGTCACCGGTGCCGGCCGCCATGCTGCCGAAGCCCACGAGCACCGGCGGGTCGCCGGCGGCGAGGAAGTCGAGCAGCTGCGGCGACGGGGTCCAGGCCGGGTCGGCTTCGGGCCACCAGTACCCGACGACGTCGAGGCCCGGGCGCCAGTCCGCCGGGCGGGGCACGACGTGCCGGCTGAACCCGTAGTGCACCGGCCACTGCGTCTCGGCCAGCTCCCGCTGCAGGCGGCGGAAGGAGATGGGCGGCAGGCCCAGCTCCACCCGGACCTGGTTGATCTGGCCCATGAACGGCCACCCCAGCACCGCCTCGCTCACCGCGGCAGACGCGCGGTTGCCCCAGGCGCCGTAGGAGCGGACCCCGCCGGTGAGCACCGAGGAGAACTCCCGCGTCCGGTCCAACGGCTGGAGGAACACCCCCATGCTCGGGATGCCGCGCGCCTGGGCGACGTGGTAGTTCGCCGCGGTGAGCGACGAGGACAGGATGAGGTCGGCGCCCTCGGTGGCCGCCAGCGATCGCTCGGCCATCTCGCGGGCGTAGGGGCGCATCAGCCGGACCATCCGCACCGCCGCGGTGATCCCCGACGCCGACTGCCAGCGGCGGCCCGCCTCGGTGCCGAGGAGCTCGCGCGGGTCTGCGGCCAGCCCGGCGAACTCGATGCCGTGGGCCTCGACCAGTCCCCGGAACGGCTCGTGGGTGGCGATGACGGTCGTGTGCCCGGCGTCGTCGAGCCGGCGGGCCAGCCCGGTGTACGGCGCGACGTCGCCCCGCGAGCCGGCGGTGGTGATGACGATGCGCACGACGTCGAGTGTGGCATCTGTCTCGGATCCGAGACGGAATCGGGTATGCGGGCCGCCGGCGCGAGCCGGTTCGGCGGTGTCATGGAGGCATGACGCAGACGCATACCGCGCCGGTCCTGGCCGCGGGGCTCGCCCCGGTGACGGTGGGGGCCGGTCCGCTCACGGTCGAGGACGTCGTGGCCGTGGCCCGGTTCGACGCTCCGGTGGTCATCGCCGACGCCGCCCTGGACCGGATCCGGGCGAGCCGGCGGATCATCGAGGACCTGGCCGGCGACCCCGCGCCGCACTACGGGGTGTCGACCGGGTTCGGCGCGCTGGCGACCACGCACATCCCCGTGGAGCGGCGGGCGCAGCTGCAGCGCAGCCTGGTCCGTTCGCACGCCGCCGGTTCCGGACCCGAGGTCGAGCGCGAGGTCGTCCGCGCGCTGATGCTGCTCCGGCTCGCCACGCTGGCGACCGGCCGGACCGGGGTGCGCGAGCGGACCGCGCGGACGTACGCCGCGATGCTCGACGCGGGGATCACCCCGGTGGTGCACGAGTTCGGGTCGCTCGGCTGCTCGGGGGACCTCGCCCCGCTCGCCCACTGCGCGCTCGCGGCCATGGGGGAGGGACCGGTCCGGGTCCGGGACGGTTCGCTGGTACCGGCCGCGACGGCGTTGGCGGACCACGGGATCGAGCCGGTGGTCCTCGCCGAGAAGGAGGGCCTCGCCCTCATCAACGGCACCGACGGGATGCTCGGCATGCTGGTCCTGGCCCTCACCGACCTGCGCCGGCTGGTGACGACCGCCGACATCACCGCGGCCATGAGCGTCGAGGGCCTGCTCGGCACCGACGACGTCTTCGCGTCCGACCTGCACGCCCTGCGGCCGCATCCCGGGCCAGGCCGCCTCGGCCGCCAACCTGCGGATGCTGTTGAGCGGCAGCGAGATTCGCGAGTCGCACCGGACCGAGGAGTGCACGCGGGTGCAGGACGCATACTCGCTGCGCTGCGCGCCGCAGGTCACCGGTGGCGCCCGCGACACCCTCGACCACGCGAGCCGGGTGGCCGGGTGGGAGCTGGCCTCGGCCGTCGACAACCCGGTGGTCACCCTGGACGGCCGCGTCGAGTCGAACGGCAACTTCCACGGGGCTCCGGTCGCCTACGTGCTGGACTTCCTCGCCATCGTCGCGGCGGACCTCGCGAGCATCTCCGAGCGGCGCACCGACCGGTTCCTCGACGCGGCCCGCAGCAACGGGCTGCCGCCGTTCCTCGCGGACGACCCGGGCGTGGACTCGGGGCTGATGATCGCGCAGTACACCCAGGCCGCCCTCGTCTCGGAGATGAAGCGGTGGGCCGCCCCGGCGAGCGTCGACTCGATCCCCAGCAGCGCCATGCAGGAGGACCACGTGTCGATGGGCTGGTCGGCGGCGCGCAAGCTGCGCCGCTCGGTCGACGCGCTCACCCGGGTGCTCGCGGTCGAGCTGATGACCGCGGCCCGGGGCATCGAGCTGCGCGCCCCGCTGCGACCCGCTCCGGCGACCGGCGCCGTCGTCGAGGCGCTGCGCACGACGGTGCCCGGACCGGGGCCCGACCGGTTCCTCGCGCCCGAGATCGAGGCGGCGGTCCGGTTCGTCGCCGACGGTGGCGCCGTCCGCGCCGCCGAGTCCGTCACCGGCCCCCTCGCCTGACCTCGCTGACCCACCCGCACACCCCGCTTTCCGCTTCCAGACACACGTTGTTGTCGATTTTGGCCGGTCGGAAGACCCGAAACTGACAACAACTCGTGTTTGGAAGCGGGAAAGCCCCCGACTGAAGGAGAGCCGACATGGATGGCGCCCGACCCGTCCGCGCGCCGCGCGGGACCACGCTGACCGCGCGCTCGTGGGCCGCCGAGGCCCCGATGCGGATGCTCATGAACAACCTCGACCCCGAGGTCGCCGAGCGTCCCGACGACCTCGTGGTCTACGGCGGTACCGGCCGCGCCGCCCGCGACTGGCGCTCGTTCGACGCGATGGTCCGGACCCTGCAGACCCTCGAGGCCGACGAGACGATGCTCGTCCAGTCCGGCCGGCCGGTCGGCGTGATGCGCACCCACGAGTGGGCGCCGCGGGTGCTCATCGCCAACAGCAACCTCGTGCCCGACTGGGCCACCTGGCCGGAGTTCCGCCGCCTCGAGCACCTCGGCCTGACGATGTACGGCCAGATGACCGCCGGCTCGTGGATCTACATCGGCACCCAGGGCATCGTCCAGGGCACCTACGAGACCTTCGCGGCCGTGGCCGAGAAGCGCTTCGGCGGCACCCTGGCCGGCACGCTCACCCTCACCGGCGGCTGCGGCGGGATGGGCGGCGCGCAGCCGCTCGCGGTCACCCTCAACGACGGGGTATGCCTCGTCGTCGACGTCGACCGGACCCGCCTCGACCGTCGGGTCGAGCACCGCTACCTCGACGCGGTCGCCGACGACCTCGACCACGCCGTTTCCCTGGCGCTGCAGGCCAAAGCGGAGCGACGCGCGTACAGCGTCGGCGTCGTCGGGAACGCCGCCGTGGTCTTCCCCGAGCTGCTCCGCCGCGGCGTCGAGATCGACATCGTCACCGACCAGACCTCGGCCCACGACCCGCTGTCCTACCTGCCCGACGGCATCGACGTCGCCGACTGGCACGACTACGCCGAGCGCAAGCCCGAGGAGTTCACCGACCGGGCGCGCGAGTCGATGGCCCGCCACGTCGAGGCGATGGTCGGGTTCATGGACCGGGGCGCCGAGGTCTTCGACTACGGCAACTCGATCCGCGACGAGGCCCGGAAGGGTGGCTACGAGCGGGCGTTCGACTTCCCCGGCTTCGTCCCGGCCTACATCCGGCCGCTGTTCTGCGAGGGCAAGGGCCCGTTCCGCTGGGTCGCACTCTCCGGTGACCCCAAGGACATCGACACCACGGACCGGGCCGTCATGGACCTGTTCCCCGACAACGACCGCCTCCAGAAGTGGATGCGCGGCGCCCGCGAGAAGATCGCGTTCCAGGGGCTGCCCGCGCGGATCTGCTGGCTGGGCTACGGCGAACGGGACCGGGCGGGGCTGGCGTTCAACGACCTCGTGGCCAGCGGCGCCGTGTCCGCCCCCATCGTCATCGGTCGCGACCACCTCGACTGCGGCTCGGTCGCCAGCCCCTACCGCGAGACCGAGTCGATGCTCGACGGCTCCGACGCGATCGCCGACTGGCCGCTGCTCAACGCGATGGTCAACACCGCGTCGGGCGCGTCCTGGGTGTCGATCCACCACGGTGGCGGCGTGGGTATCGGCCGCTCGATCCACGCCGGGCAGGTCTCGGTGGCCGACGGGACGCCGCTCGCGGCGCAGAAGCTGGCCCGGGTGCTCAGCAACGACCCGGGGATGGGCGTGATCCGGCACGTCGACGCCGGGTACGACCGCGCGGACGACGTCGCCCAGGAGCGCGGGGTCCGGGTGCCGATGCGCGAGGACGTTGCTAGGCGATGACAGCCGGGGGATCCGTGGGGTGATAATCGCTGATGTCGGCGACCTGCGCGTCGAACACCCGGATGACGTCGTCGCCTTCGACGGTCAGGGCTACGCCGTGAGCCCCGCCGCCCAGGGAGACGGTGCGACCCGCCACCGTGGCGTCGGCGACGACCGGCCACGGCTGCGTCGACCCGAACGGCGTGATCGTCCCGCGCTCGTAGCCCGTCACCTCCTGCGCGACGGCGGCGTCGGGCATCGACAGCCGGTTCGTCCCGAGCAGCGCCCGCAGCTTGGGCCAGGAGAACTGGCGGTCACCCGGGACCAGCACGAAGAGGAAGTCGCCGTCCCCGCGACGGACCACGAGGGACTTGACGATGTCGGCCGGCCGGACGCCACGAGCCGCTGCGGCCTCCTCCAGCGACCGCACCGGACCGTGGCGGGTCACCGTGAACGGGATCCCCGCCGCCTCGGCGGCGGCCACGGCGCGCGACTCCCCGGGCGTGTCCACGCGGGACAGCCTAGGTTGGTGCCGTGAGCGCCGCGGTGGACGCCGAGCACTCCGGTGTCCCGGTCCCGGCCCTGCCGGCCACAGCCCTGCGCTCCTTCGACGCGATGTGGGCCGAGCTGGCCGGGATCGGCCGTGACGCGACGACCGGTGGGTACCGGCGGTATGCGTGGACCCGCGAGGACCACACGCTGCGGGAGTGGTTCGCCGGGCAGTGCGCCGCGCGCGGGCTGGACCTCGCCCTGGACCGCGCCGGGAACCAGTGGGCCTGGTGGGGTGATCCCGACACCGTCCGCGCCGACGGGGCGACGGGTGGGGTGGCGGTCGGCTCGCACCTGGACTCGGTCCCGGACGGCGGCGCCTTCGACGGCCCGCTCGGGGTGGTCTCGGCGCTCGCGGCCGTCGACGCCCTGCGCGCAGAAGGTCGCCAGCCGCGCATACCGTTGGCGGTGGCGTGCTTCGGCGACGAGGAGGGCGCCCGGTTCGGGATCGCCTGTGCCGGCTCGCGGATCATCACCGGCGCCCTCCCGGCCGACCGGGCCAGGGCGCTCACGGACGCCGACGGCACGACCATGGCCGAGGCCATCGCCGCCGCGGGCCGGGACCCGGAGACCCTCGACCGGGACCCCGAGGCCCTGGCCCGGGTGACCGCCTTCGTCGAGCTGCACGTCGAGCAGGGCCGCGCGCTCGCGGACCCCGACGCCTACGACCAGGCCCGGTCCGCCGTCGGCGTCGGCAGCGACATCTGGCCGCACGGACGGTGGCGGCTGGAGATCCCCGGCACCGCGAACCACGCGGGAACCACCCGCCTGGTGGACCGCGACGACGCGATCCTCAAGCACGCCGCCCTGGTGCTCGCCACCCGGGCGGCCGCCACCCGGCACGGCTGCGTCGCCACGGTCGGCAAGGTGCGCGTCGAGCCCGGCGGGGTCAACGCCATCGCCAGCCACGTCACCACCTGGCTCGACGCTCGGGGCGCCGACGAGGACGCCGTACGCCGCGTCATCGCCGACATCGAGGGCGCCGCCGCACCGCATGGCGCCACCCTCGTCGAGGAGTCGTGGACCGGGACGACCGGCTTCGACCCCGCCCTGGTCCGCCGTCTCGCCGACACCCTCGGCGTGGACACCCCCGTACTGGGTACGGGAGCCGGTCATGACGCCGGAATCCTTGCCACGGCTGGCATCCCGTCGGCCATGCTCTTCGTCCGCAACCCCACCGGGGTGTCCCACTCGCCCGCCGAGCACGCCGAGAGCGACGACTGCCACGCCGGGGTCGCGGCCCTCGCCACCGTGCTCGCCGACCTGACCGCGGCGACCCCGTGACGACGTACTGGGCGGAGCACGCCTGGCTGCCGACCGGGCCGGCCACGTCCGTCCGGCTGCCGGTCACCGACGGCCGGTTCGGCAAGGTGCAGTCCCACGCCCACGCGCGCCCGGACGACGTCCGCCTCCCCGGCGTCGTCCTGCCGGGGCTCGCCAACACCCACAGCCACGCCTTCCACCGCGCCCTGCGGGGGAGGACCCACGGCGGCAGCGGCAACTTCTGGACGTGGCGCGAGCAGATGTATGCGGTCACCCAGCGGCTCAACCCCGACACCTACTTCGCCCTGGCCCGAGCGACGTTCGCCGAGATGGTGCTGGCCGGCATCACCGTCGTCGGCGAGTTCCACTACGTCCACCACAGCCCGTCCGGGAAGCCCTACGCCGACCCGAACGCCATGGGTGACGCCCTGATCGCCGCCGCCGGCGAGGCCGGGATCCGGATCACCCTGCTCGACACCTGCTACCTCACCGGCGGGCTCACCGGCGAGGGCCACACGGCGGCCGACGCCGTGCAGCAACGGTTCTGCGACAGCTCGGTCGGCGGCTGGCTGGACCGGATGTCGTCCCGCACGGCGCCGTCCGCGACGGTCGCCCGTCTCGGTGCGGCCGTGCACTCGGTGCGCGCGGTGCCCAAGGCGTCGCTGGAGGAGGTCGGCGCCTGGGTCGAGGGAGTGCCGCTGCACGTCCACCTGTCGGAGCAGCCCGCCGAGAACGTCGCGTGCGAGATGTTCTACGGCTGTTCGCCCACCCGGCTGCTCGCCGACACCGGCGTCCTGCGCCCCGACGTGACCGCGGTCCACGCCACCCACCTCTCCGGCGACGACGTCAAGCTGCTCGGCGGCGCCGACGCGCAGGCGTCGTTCTGCCCCACCACCGAGCGTGACCTCGCCGACGGGATCGGCCCCGCCCGCGACCTCGCCGACGCGGGCGTCAGCCTCAGCCTCGGCTCGGACCAGAACGCGGTCATCGACCCGTTCGAGGAGGTCCGCGGCCTCGAGATGAACGAGCGCCTCTCGACCAACGAGCGGGGCCGGTTCCGGACCGACGAGCTGGTCCGGATCGCCACGGCGAACGGCTACCGGAGCCTCGGCTGGTTCGGCGGCGGCGTGCTCGCCGAGGGGGCACTGGCCGACTTCGTCGTGGTGCGCGACGACAGCATCCGCACGGTCGGCAGCCGCGCCGGCCAGCTGGTCTACACCGCCACCGCTGCCGATGTGGCGACCGTCGTCGTCGGTGGCCAGGTCGTCGTCGACCGGGGCGAGCACCAGCGGCTCGGCTCGGTGGCGCCGTTGTTCCGCGACGCGTTCGACGCGCTGCGGGTGGAACGGTGACGACCACCCTCGTCACCGGCATCGGCGAGCTGACCACGATGGACCCCGAGCATCCGGACGCCGAGGACCCCTTCGGAACCCTGCACGACGCCGCCCTGGTCCTCGGGCCCGACGAGACGGTGCTGTGGGTGGGCCACGCGGCCGGCCACCCGCCCGCGGCGGACCGGCGGCAAGACCTCGACGGGCGGGCCGTCGTCCCCGCCTTCGTCGACAGCCACACGCATCTCGTCTTCGCCGGCGACCGCAGTGCCGAGTTCGACGCCCGGATGAGCGGATCCGCCTACGACGGCGGGGGGATCGCCAGCACCGTCGCCGCCACGCGAGCCGCCACCGACGACGAGCTCCGCGCGCTGCTGCGCGCCCGGGTCGACGAGATGCATACCCAGGGCACCGGCACCGTGGAGGTGAAGTCCGGCTACGGGCTGACCCTCGCCGACGAGACCCGGCTGCTGCGCCTCGCCCGCGAGGTGACCGACGAGGTCACCTTCCTCGGCGGCCACGTCGTCCCGCCCGACTACCGCGACCGTCGCAGCGACTACGTCGACCTGGTGACCGGACCGATGCTCACCGAGGCCGCCGCATACGCCCGCTGGGTCGACGTCTTCTGCGAACCGCACAGCCCGTATGCGTTCACCGAGGACGAGGCCCGCACCATCCTCCTCGCCGGTCGCCGGGCCGGGCTGGGGCTGCGGGTGCACGGCAACCAGCTCGGGCCGGGTCCGGGCGTGCGGCTCGCCGTCGAGCTCGACGCCGCCAGCGTGGACCACTGCACCTACCTCACCGCCGCGGACATCGACGCCCTGGCCGGTGGGACCACCGTCGCAACCCTGCTGCCGGGCGTCGAGTTCTCCACGCGGCACCCCTACCCCGACGCCCGGGCGCTCCTCGCCGCCGGCGTCCGGCTGGCGCTGGCCACCGACTGCAACCCGGGGACCAGCTACACCTCGTCGATGCCGTTCGTCATCGCCCTGGCCGTCCGGGAGCTGCGGCTCACCGCGCAGGAGGCGCTGTGGGCCGCCACCCGGGGAGCGGCGGACTCGTTGCGGCGCGACGACGTCGGGCGGATCGCCACCGGTACGCGGGGTGGGGTGACGGTCCTCGATGCGCCGTCGCACCGGCATCTTGCGTATCGTGCAGGCGTGCCGCTCGCTCGACGTCTCCAGACCGCCACCTGATGGCCGTCGCTCCTCACTCACTGGGGATCGTCCGCTCGGCCGACCGCGAACCCACCCCGTGGAAGAACGGCCAGGGCGCGACGCGGGAGATCGCCCGACGGCTGCTCGGCGTGCGCGGCCCCCACTTCGTGTGGCGGCTCAGCGTCTCCGACATCGACACCGACGCCGACCTGGGCACCTTCCCGGGCGTGCAGCGGTCCGCCACCCTCATCCACGGGAACGCGATGGTGCTCGACGTCGCGGGGACCGAGCGCGCGATGGAGCCGTTCCAGCCGGTCACCTTCGACGGGGCCGCGGAGGCGCACGTCCGGCTCCCCGAGGGACCGGTCAGCATCCTCAACGTCTTCACGGTGGCCAACCGGATGAGCGCTGCGGTGCGCATCGTCGACCTCTCCGACGGGCGGCCCCTCAGCATCGCCGGGGCGACGGTTCTGGTGATGCTGAACGGAACCGGCTCCGCGTACGCCGCGGACGGCGCGAGCGCCAACCTCGCCGCGCTCGACGCCCTGGTCCCGCGGCCGCGCGTCCGCATCGTGTCGGGGACCGGCATGGCCGCGGTGGTGCGGATGGAGAACTTCCGCGCGTGGCGGGCCTTCAGCTGGTAGCCCCGCGCCCCACGGGTCAGGGCGACGGTGGTCCGGCGTCGATCCGGCGCCGGTGCTTCGCGACCGCGTCGTCGCCCATGGACCAGTCGGACTCCACCCAGAACGTCGCGCCGGCCTCGGCCCACGCCGCGACCGTGGCGTCGCCCGCGTCGCCGGGCTCGGTCACGCCCTCGACCACCACCTCGTAGCCCTCCCAGGGGAGGCCCTTCGACTCACGAATCTCCTTGACCATGGCCAGGGTTCGCGCGAGGTCGTCGTGGCTGTACGGCTGGTCGTCGACGTTCTTGGCCAGGGTGGGGATGATCCCGTCCCACTGGGCCGCCCGCTCCATCGATCGGGCGGCGGGGTATGCGCCGACGACCCACACCGGCACGCGCGGGCGCTGAACCGGCGGAGGCGGCGGGACGAAGTCGGTCGGTTCGACCGTGTAGTGCGTCCCCGCATACGCGAACGGCTGTCCGCGCATGAGGCCGTCGTAGATCGCGAGGCCTTCGTCCAGCTTCTCGGCGCGGACCTTGCGGCCCTCGTCGCGCTCGAACGCGGTCCACCCGGGGTGCAGCGCGCCCATGCCGACGGCGAGCTGGGCGCGGCCGTCGGAGAGGTTGTCGAGGGTGGCGACGCGGCCGGCAAGGTCCCACGGCCGGATGCGGGGGAGCGGCGTGAGCATGGTGCCCAACCGGATCCGCGACGTCCGCATCGCCGCCGCGGCGAGGGTGACCCACGCGTCCTGCCCCCAGACCGCCTCCCAGGTGAAGATGGTGTCCCACCCGGCGTCCTCGGCGGCGACCGCGAGGTCGGCGAACTCCCGCGGGGTGGCCAGGCTGATGACCACCCCCGCCCGGAACGGCGTCACGACTCAGTCGTTGACGGAGTCGGCGTTCGGCAGGTGTCCGGTGGACTTGCGGTAGTACTCCGCGGCCTTGCGCTCGGCCACGACGCGGGCGGCGCCGACCGCCAGCCCGAGGATCGCGGCGTAGAGCAGGGCCTCGCCCCAGCTGGTCTCGTCGACCGCGCCCGGGTCGGTGGGGGCCTCCCGGCCGGAGATCGCCTTCCAGCCGGTGCCGACGACCTTGGTCGCGACCGCCCCGGCCGCCAGCGCCGCCGCCGTACCGATCAGACGCCATCCCACTGTGCCCATGTGCGCTCACTTCCTTCGCCTGTGCGTTCCCGCGCGGTTCCCGCCGTCCGTCCGCACGACTCTCGCACGACGGGGGAGTAAAGTCATCTTCACAACGACAGGGGAGCGCCCCACAGCGCTGAGAGTGCGGTTTCCGCCGCAGACCCTCGAACCTGCTCCGGTTAGCACCGGCGAAGGGAGTCGGTTTCCATCTCAGGTGCGGTGTCGCACATCACGTGCGGCGGCGCACCTCCCCCGGGAACCCAGTAGCACCTGACCCCGGGAGACAACGCATGAGCACCACCTCGCCCGACACCAACCGCACCGTCCGTCGTACCGTCCTCGCCACCCGGCCCCTCACCCGGTGGCGCACCGTCGACCTGCTCACCTGCGCCTTCCTCGGCGTGGCCTTCGGCGTCGCGTACTGGGCGTGGTACCTGCTCTACCAGGTCCCGAGCACCGCGCTCGCCACCGTCTACCCGCCGTTGCAGGGCATCACCGGCGCGCCCTGGCTGATGGCCGGCGTCGTCGGCGGCCTGGTGATCCGGCGCCCCGGCGCCGCGCTCTTCGCCGAGGTGATCGCCGCGTCCGTCGAGGCGCTCATCGGCAGCTCGTGGGGCGTCGGGACCCTCGTCTCCGGCGTCCTCCAGGGCCTCGGCGCCGAGATCGGCTTCGCGATCCTCGCCTACGGCTCCTTCGGCCTCGGGGCGGCGGTGCTCTCCGGCGCGCTGGCGGCGCCGATGGAGGCGGTCTACGAGTGGTTCAGCTACTGGGCCGACTGGGACCTCACCTACAAGCTGGTCTACCTCGTCATCCTCACCGCGGCCGGCGCGCTCATCGCCGGCGGGATCGGCTGGCTGCTGACCACCGGACTGGCGCGGGCCGGCGCCCTCGGCTCCCTGCCACCGGGCCAGGAAGCGCGGGAGGCCCGCGCTGTCTGACGCGGTCCGGGTCGCACCCTCGCCGCCGACCGCCACCGGGGCCGCGGTCCAGGTCGACGGCCTGACCTGGCGCCCCTACGGCCGGACCCGGCCGGTCCTCGACGACCTCACCCTGCACATCGCGGCCGGCGAGCGGGTGCTGCTCGTCGGCCCCAGCGGTTCGGGGAAGTCGACGGTCCTGCGCGCCGTCGCTGGGCTGCTGCTCACCGCGGACGCCGGCGACCTCGAGGGGTCGGTGCTCATCGACGGGGTGGCCCCCGGGGCGGCGGCGGGGTCGGTCGGGCTGGTCCTGCAGGACCCGGGCGTCGCGGTCGTCGCCGCCACGGTCGCCCGCGACGTGGCCTTCGGCCTCGAGAACCTCGGTATGCCGCGCGAGGCGATGGCCGCGCCGGTCGCCGCCGCGCTGGCCGAGGTCGGCCTCGCGGACCTGGCCGGCGCCAGCCCGCTCACCCTGTCCGGCGGGGAGCAGCAACGGCTCGCGCTCGCGGGGGCGTTGGCGATGTCGCCGCGGGTGCTCCTGCTCGACGAGCCCACGGCGATGCTCGACCCGGCCAACGCGGCGTCGGTACGCCGGGTGGTCGCCGAGGTCGTCCGGGCGCGCGGGTTGACCACCGTCGTCGTCGAGCACCGGATCGGGCCGTGGCTCGACCTCGTGGACCGGATCGTCGTCCTCGACGCCACCGGAGACGTCGTCGCCGACGGGCCGCCGGCCACGGTGCTGGCGGACCGGGGTGACGAGCTGGCCGCGATGGGGGTCTGGGTGCCCGGTCGGCCCGACCCGGTCCCTGCTGGACCTGGGGGACGCGTTCCCGGAGGCTGTTCACGGCACGGAACCGGCGGTATGCGCGCGCGGGCTCACCGTGCGGCGTACCTCCCAGCCGCTCACCGGACTGCCCCGCGCGACGACCGCCGTCGAGGACCTCGACCTCGCGGTGCCCGGCGGGTCGGCGCTCGCCGTGGTCGGCCCCAGCGGGTCCGGCAAGTCGACGCTGCTCGAGGCCCTGGCCGGGCTGGTCCGGCCCACCGCGGGCTCCGTCACGCTGGCCCCCTCCTCCACGCCGGCGCCGCCGGACCCGTACCGGCGGTCGTCGGTGGACCTCGCGGCCGCCGTCGCCTGGGTGCCGCAGCGCGCGGCGAGCACCATCGTGCGCCGCTCGGTGCGCGACGAGGTCCTCGCGACGGCGGTCGCCGTCGGTCTCGACGCGGCGACCGCGGCGGCCCGCGCCGACCTGCTGCTCGACCGGCTCGGCCTGGCCCACCTCGCGACCGCCGACCCCCGGCAGCTGTCCGGCGGCGAGCAGCGCCGGCTGGCCGTGGCGGCCGCCGTGGTGCACCAGCCGTCGGTGGTGCTCGCCGACGAGCCGACGGTCGGCCAGGACCGGCTGACCTGGGCCGCCGTCGTGGGGGTCCTGGACGCGGTCCGGTCCGCCGGGTCCGCGGTCGTCGTCGCCACCCACGACGACGCGGTCGTCGCCCGGGCCGACGACGTCCTGCGGCTCGGCGGTCCTCCGGTCGCGGGGGCGCCCACCGTTCCCGCTGTCTCGGCACCCCGCCGGTCGCTGGCGGCCCGGTGCGGACCGCTCTCACTGCTGCTGGCCTGCCTGCTCGTCCTCCCGCTGCCGGCCCTCGTCACCAGCTGGCGCCAGTCCCTCGTGGTCATCGCCGTGGAGGCGGTGCTCGGCCTGGTCGCGCTCTGGGCACCGGGTGTCGGCGCAGCCCCGCCGGGACGCTGGCGCCGCCTCGGCGCCCGCTGCGTCGCGCCGCTCGTGGGGATCCTCGGCGTCATGTGGTCGACCTGGCTGCTCGGCGGCCACGACCTCGAGATCACGGTGGGGGCCGGCCTCCGGGTCCTCTCGCTGGTCCTGCCGTCGGTCGTGCTGCTGCCCTACGTCGACCCCGACGCGCTCGGCGACCACCTGGCCCAGCGCGTACGCCTGCCGGCGCGTCCCGTCGTCGCGGCCACCGCCGCCCTCCAGCGGTTCCAGACGTTCGGGGCGCTGTGGACCGAGCTGACCCGGGCGCGCCGGGTCCGGGGCATCGGCGCGGGACGGTCGCTCGTCGGGCGGCTGCGGGAGGCCGGAGCCACGACGCTCGCCCTGTTCACCGTCGTGCTCGGCCAGGCCGCGACGCTCGCCCTCGCCATGGACGCCCGGGGCTTCGCCGGCGCGCACCGGCGGACGTGGGCCGGGGCCGCCCCCTGGCGCCGAGCCGACACCCTGGCCGTCCTCGGTGGCCTCCTCGTCATCGCCACCGCGGTCGCTGCTCGGCTCTGGGTGGCGCCGCACTTAGCCTTGGGCGGTGCGCCTGCTCCTCATCCGTCACGCCGAGACCACCGCCAACGCCGAGCGCCTGCTCGACACGGCGCCGCCCGGGGCCGACCTGACCGACCTCGGCCGGACCCAGGCGACCGAGCTGGTCGAGAGCCTGGCCGACGTCCCGCTCGACGCGCTCTACGTGTCGGACCTCGTCCGCACCCACCAGACCGTGGCGCCGCTGGCCGAGGCGCGCGGCCTCGTCCCCGTGGTCCGGCCGGGAGCCCGGGAGATCCAGGCGGGGGAGTACGAGATGGCCAGCGGGGAGGGGTGGGTCCCCTACCTCGACGTGCTCTACCGCTGGGCCGACGGCCAGCCCGACGCCCGCATACCCGGTGGGGAGTCCGGCGCCGAGGTGATGGAGCGCTTCGACGCGGTGGTCGCCGAGGCCGCCCAGCACGAGTGCGCGGCGATCATCAGCCACGGCGCGGTGATCCGGGCGTGGACCGGTGCCCGTGCCGCCAACGTCGACAAGGCGTTCGTCGCCGACACCCGGCTGCACAACACGGCGGTCATCGTGCTCGACGGCGACCCGGAGTCGGGCTGGGTCGTCGACACGTGGGCCAACGAGCCGGTCCCGCAGCTGGACTGAACGGTCACAGCGCCGCGAACCGCTCCTCGGTGCGGCGCAGCATCGCCGTCCGCTCGTCGTCGGTCTTCGCGGTGACGTCGGCGTAGTTGACCCAGCGCAGGTTCTTCACCCCGATCTTCCCGAAGGTGCCGCGGAACAGGATCTTGGTCACCGGGTCGCGGTACCACCAGCGGTACGCCTTGTCCGGCGTCGTCATGATGGTGCAGACGGTGACGCCGCCGAGCCGGTCGAGCTTGTTGCGGAACGGGTTGCCGCGCGCCCCGACGAGCTCCTCGTAGACGATCCCCTTGGTGAGGACCCGGTCGAGGAAGCCCTTGGTGGCGGCCGGCATCGCCTCCCACCAGATCGGGAACACGAAGACGAGGTGGTCGGCCTCGAACAGCCGCCGCTGGTAGTCCTCGACCAGCGGGTCGACGACGCCGGCCTGCCGCCAGGCGACCAGGTCGGCCCGCGACATGCTGGGCTGGAACCCGTCGGCGGCGAGGTCGACGACGTCCACCTCGTGGCCGCCCGCGTCGGCGCCGCGGACCACCGCCGCGGCCACCGCGCCCGAGAAGCTGCGCCGGTGCGGCACGTTCTCGGATGACGTCAGGGTGTAGGGGTGGTCGAGCACGAGCATGACCTTCATGGCGCTCCTCCAATCGTTGTTTATGCAACTGTTGCATAAGCGACGGTAGCGCGTCAAACGTTTTGGTACGCTCGTGGCGTGCCCCATCCCGACGACGACCTCGCGCAGCTCTGGCTGCTGACCCGGCGCGTCGCGGGGCTCATGGACCGTTCGGGCGAGGCGCTGTTCCGGTCCTCGCTGGGGATCTCGCTGGCGCAGTTCCTGGTCCTCAGCGTCGTCGACGCGCATCCGGGCCGGCTCAACCAGCAGGCGGTGGCCGACCGCCTCGGCCTGACCAAGGGCACGGTCAGCCGCCAGATCGACGCCGCCGTCGCCGCGGGCTGATGACCGTCGAGGTCTCGCCGGAGTCGCGACGCGAGCACCTCGTCGCCCTCACCCCCGCGGGCACGAAGCTGGTCCGCCGCGGCGACCGGCTCGTCGACGGGGAGCAGCTGGCGACCATGCCGGCGCTCAGCAAGTCCGACCTCGCGGCCACCCTCCGCGTCCTGCGCGCCGTGAACGCCGCCCTCGACGCCTGACCCCCCGGGCGCTTTCCCGCTTCCAGACACACGTTGTTGTCGATTCCGCCGGTCTGCCGGGGCCCGAAATCGACAACAACGTGTGTCTGGAAGGCGAGTACCCCGCTTCCAACCCGAGGTTGTGCCAAGTTTTCGGGCCCGCGGACGTCCAAAACTTGGCACAACGTCAGGTCGGAAGCGGAGAAGTGTGCGGTTGCGGTTGTATAGGGAACCTATGTAAAATCTCCGGTATGCCTGTGAGCCTGGCCGCGCGGTCGGCGCGCGACGCGGAGGAGCTCGGCGCCGACCTGCTGTCGGTCGTCGCCCGGCTGAACCGGTTGGCCACCCAGCGGGCCGGCCTCGACGTCCCCTACGCGCAGGTGCGCCTCCTGGCGCAGGTCGAGGAGCAGGGACCCGCCCGGATCTCGGCCCTGGCCGCCGCCGACCACTGCAGCCAGCCGACGATGACCACCCAGGTCCAGCGGCTCGAGGCCGAGGGCTGGGTCACCCGCGAGGCGGACCCGGCCGACGCGCGCGGCGGTCCTCGTGACCATCACCGAGGCGGGAGCCGACGCGCTCCGCCAGGCCCGCGCCCTCCGGGCCGACGTCGTCGCCCCCCACGTCGCCGCCCTCTCGGGCGCCGAGCGGGACACCCTCGCCGACGCGGTCGACGATCCTCCGCCGGCTGCTCACCGACGCCGCCCCCGCCGACGCGGGCCCCGCGCATACCCCCACCGTCTGAGAACCGAACCCCACCACCAAGGAACCCCCACTATGTGGCGCCAACCGAAAGCCGTCTGGGCCGTCGCCTTCGCCTCCGTCATCGCCTTCATGGGCATCGGCCTCGTCGACCCGATCCTCAAGCCGATCGCCGACCAGCTCGACGCGACCCCGTCGCAGGTGTCGCTGCTGTTCACCAGCTACATGGCGGTCATGGGCGTGGCCATGCTCATCACCGGCGCGGTGGCCAGCCGGATCGGCGCCAAGCGCACCCTGCTGATCGGGCTCGTCGTCATCATCGTCGGCGCGGGACTGGCCGGGTCGTCGAGCTCGATCATGGAGATCGTCGGGTGGCGCGCCCTCTGGGGGCTCGGCAACGCGCTGTTCGTCGCCACCGCGCTCGCGACGATCGTGTCCTCGGCGCGCGGGTCGGTCGCGCAGGCGATCATCCTGTACGAGGCGGCGCTCGGCCTGGGCATCGCCGTGGGCCCGCTGGTCGGCGGCCTGCTCGGCGGGATCTCGTGGCGCGGCCCGTTCTTCGGCGTCTCGGTGCTCATGGCCATCGCGCTGGTCGTCACGGCGTTCCTCCTGCCCGCGACGCCACCGGCGGCCAAGGCCACCAGCCTGCTCGACCCGTTCCGCGCCCTCAAGCACCGCGGCCTGCTGGGCGTCGCGATCACCGCCCTGCTCTACAACTTCGGCTTCTTCACCCTGCTGGCCTTCACGCCGTTCCCGCTCGACATGGGCGCGCACGAGATCGGCCTCATCTTCTTCGGCTGGGGCGTATGCCTGGCCTTCACCTCGGTCGTCGTCGCGCCGCGGCTGCAGGCCCGGTTCGGCACGCTGCCGACGCTGCTGGTCAACCTCAGCCTGCTGTCCGCCCTGCTCGTCGTCATGGCCGTGGGGACGGACAACAAGGCGGTCCTCGCCACCTGCGTCGTCGTCGCCGGTCTCTTCCTCGGCATCAACAACACCCTCGTCACCGAGACGGTGATGAAGGCCGCCCCGGTCGAGCGCGGCGTGGCCTCCGCCGCCTACAGCTTCGTCCGGTTCTCCGGCGGCGCCGTGGCGCCGTGGCTGGCCGGCAAGCTCGGCGAGGAGATCAACGTCCACGTGCCGTTCTACGTCGGGGCGTTCGCGGTCGCGCTCGGCGTCGGCGTCCTCGCCCTGACCCGGCCCTACCTGCGCCACATCGACGACCCGGAGACCGAGGAGTCACGGGCCACCGGAGCCGAGCGGGAGGCTCAGGCGGTCACCGTCGGCGACGCCTGAGCCCCAGCGCTGCGCTGGACCTAAGTCGCTGTCGCCGCCCGGGGCGTGATGGGAAGGTGGACCCCGTGCGCCACATCGTCCAGAGCAAGAAGCTGCAGCACGTCCGCTACGACGTGCGGGGTCCGATCCTCCAGGAGGCCCACCGCCTGGAGGCCGAGGGCCACAAGATCCTCAAGCTCAACATCGGGAACACCGCCCCGTTCGGCTTCGAGGCCCCCGAGGCGATCCTCGTCGACATGGTGCAGAGCCTGCCCGAGTCGCAGGGCTACTCCGACTCCCGCGGCATCTACTCCGCCCGCACCGCCGTCGCGCAGTACTACCAGTCCCGCGGGCTGACCACGACGGTCCCCGACGACGTCTTCATCGGCAACGGCGTGTCCGAGCTGATCTCCATGGTGCTCACCGCGTTCGTCGACGACGGCAACGAGATCCTCGTGCCGGCACCGGACTACCCGCTCTGGACCGGCGCGGTGTCGCTGGCCGGCGGGATCCCCGTGCACTACCGCTGCGACGAGACCAACGGGTGGAACCCGGACCTCGAGGACATCGAGGCCAAGATCACCGAGAACACCTACGCGATCGTCATCATCAACCCCAACAACCCGACCGGCGCGGTCTACAGCGAGGACATCGTCAAGGGCATGGTCGACATCGCCCGCCGGCACCAGCTGGTCGTCATGGCCGACGAGATCTACGAGAAGATCATCTTCGACGAGCGCACCCACCACCACGCCGCGAGCCTTCTGCGCCGACGAGGTGCTGTGCCTCACCTTCAGCGGGCTGTCCAAGGCCTACCGGGTATGCGGGTACCGCTCCGGGTGGGTGATGATCTCCGGTCCGCAGCACCTCGCGACCGACTTCCTCGAGGGGCTCACGCTGCTCGCCAACATGCGGATGTGCGCCAACGTCCCCGGCCAGCACGCCATCCAGACGGCACTCGGCGGCTACCAGTCGATCAACGAGCTCATCGTCCCGGGCGGCCGGTTCTACGAGCAGAGCAAGCTGGCGTCCAAGCTGCTCAACGACATCCCCGGCGTCAGCTGCGTCGAGCCGCAGGGGGCGCTGTACTGCTTCCCCCGCCTCGACCCCGAGGTCTACCCGATCGTCGACGACCAGCAGTTCGTCATCGACCTGTTGCGGGCCAAGAAGATCCTCGTGACGCACGGCACCGGCTTCAACTGGTTCGAGCCGGACCACTTCCGGCTGGTGACGCTGCCGGCGGTGCCGGAGCTGGAGGAGGCGATCGGCCGGATCGCCAGCTTCCTCGAGACCTACGCCTAGGCGGAGCTCGCGGCGGCCATGATCCCGAAGACGATGAGCGCCGCCATCGCGAGGAGGAAGAACCCGAGGAACACCGTGCCGATGATGCCCAGCACCTTGCCGGTCATCGCGACGCCGCGGTTGGTGAACGGCCGCCCGTCGCTGTCGATCTCGGCGACGACCTTGTTGCCGTAGTACCAGCCGAACGGGCCGAGGATGCTCAGCCCCAGGACCGACAGCAGGCCCAGCACGAACGCCAGGACCGCCCGCGGGTGCTCGACCGCCGCCGCCTGCGGCTGGAACCGGATCTGCTCCGACCCGTACGCCGGCGGCGCGTAGGCCTGCTGGTACGGCTGCTGGTACGGCGGCTGCTGGTAGGCCTGCTGGTACGGCTCCTCGTACGCCTGCTGGGGCTGGTCGTACGGCCGGTCCTGCGGGTAGCTCGACCTCTCGTCACTCACCGCTCCAGGGTAACCAGCCGGTCGGGGAACGCACCCTTGACAATTGCGGCATAACGGGGTGGTCTTGCCTCGCCTTCGGCTGACGGTGGTCCCTCCACAGCGTCGCCGAGCCGTTCGTCGAGGAGGTCGCGATGCGCCGTCGTCCCCACACCATGGTCTGGCTCGCCGTGCTGGCCGCGGCCGGGATGGCCCTCGCCGGCGCCGCTCCGGCGACGGCGGCCGCGAGCCCGAGCGCGCCACAGCTGTCGGCCGCCGCCGCCCCGGGTGGCCCGGGCGCGCTGTCGCACTACGGCCTGGCCCGCAAGGACTGCCTGGGGACCGCGCGGAACTCGACGTCCAAGGTCTGGTTCACCATCGCGAACGGCGTCCTGTCCGACGTCTACTACCCGACCATCGACAACACCAACGTCGAGACCATGCAGTTCGTCGTCACCGACGGCTCCACCTTCACCGACCTGCAGACGCGGGACACGACCTACACCGCGGCGGCGCTCGACAACAGTGGGATGTCCTGCCGGGTGACCAGTACCGCCAAGAACGGCCGCTACACGCTGGTCACCGACTACCTCACCGACCCGACCCAGAACAGCGTCGTGATCCGCACGGCGCTGAAGCCCACGCAGCCCGGTGGCGCGCTCCAGCTCTACGTCCGGTTCGACCCGACGGTCAACGGCAACGGCGGCGGGGGCGACCCCGCGTCCGCGAACGCGGGAGCGGACGACGCGGTGACCGACACCTCCACCGGCAGCCCCGTGCCGGTCGCCATCGACACGCATACCGCGACCACCGCCGCGAACCGGGACTACGCCCAGCCGGTCTACACGGCCCTGCGCGCCGACCGCCCCTTCGACGCGGTGAGCAGCGGCTACGCCGGCACCGCCAGCGACGGGCTGCAGCAGCTCGACGCCGACCGCCGCCTGGCCACCACCTACGCCACGGCGACCGGTGGCAACGTCGTGCAGACCGTCCAGGTCGCCACCGGCCGCAACGGTGAGGCCACCCTGGCGCTCGGCTTCGGCAACACGCAGGCGTCCGCGGTGAAGACCGCCGGTGCCAGCGTCCGGATCCCGTTCGCCGCCACCCAGGCGAGGTATGCCACGGGCTGGCTGGGCTACGACCTCCGCCTCAACCCGCCACCCAAGCCCGGCCGGCCTCACGGCGGCCGAGCAGCAGCGGCTGACCGCGCAGTACTACCTGTCGGCGAACGTGCTCAAGGCGAGCGAGGACAAGACCTTCCCCGGTGCGGTGGTCGCCTCGCTGGCCAGCCCCTGGGGCCAGGCCGTGAGTGCCGGCGACCCGGCGCAGACCTACTTCGGGTCCTACCGCGAGATCTTCGCCCGGGACCTCTACGAGTCGTTCACCGGCCTCGTCGCCTCCGGTGACACCGCCACGGCGAAGGACACCGTGCGGTTCCTCTTCGAGCGCCAGCAGCAGCCGGACGGCTCGATGCCGCGGAACTCGTTGGTGAACGGCAAGACGGCGCCGGACTCGTTCGGGATCCAGCTGGACGAGGTGGCCTACCCGATCCTCATGGCCCGGACGGTGGGGCTGACCGACAAGGCGTTCTACACCCAGCACCTCAAGCGAGCCGCCGACTACGTCGTCGCGCACGGCCCGTCGTTCGGCTCGGAGCGCTGGGAGGAGCAGAGCGGGTTCTCGCCCTCGACCATCGCCGCCGAGATCGCCGGACTGACCGCGGCCGGCGCGATCGCCGAGCTGCAACGGTGACGCCGCCGGCGCCCGGGTCTACCGCGCCACCGCGGACCACTACCAGCGCAGCATCAAGGGCTGGACGGTGACGACGAACGGGCCGCTGAGCGGCACGCCGTACTTCATCCGGCTGTCCAAGGACGGCGATCCCAACGCCGCGGTGACCTACAACCTCGGCAACGGCGGCCCGGACGCCGACCAGCGGGCGGTCATCGACGCCGGGTTCCTCGAGCTGCCCCGGCTCGGCATCCTCCCGGCCACCGACCCGGACGTGACGACGCACGCTCGGCCTCGTGGACTCGGTCATCGGCCGGACCACCCCGAGCGGCCAGGGCTTCTACCGGTACGGGACCGACCAGGCCGGCACCGAGGACGGGTACGGCGACTGCAACACCGGCGACCCGACCGACTGCACGGTGCAGGGCAAGCCGTGGGCCGGCGCCTGCGACGGCCAGTCCCAGAACCACGGCTCGGGCCACCTGTGGCCGGTGCTGTCCGGCGAGCGCGGCGAGCACTCGTTGTCGGTGGGCAAGGTCGCCGAGGCGACGACGCTGCTGACCGGCATGGCCGCCACCGCCTCCGGGATCGGCCTCATCCCCGAGCAGGCCTGGGAGGATCCCGACCTCCCGGCGTCCCCGTTCGGCACCCCGCCGGAGTGCGCCTCGATCGGCTTCACCACCGGCAAGGCCGCCGGCAGCGCCTCGCCGCTGACGTGGGCCCAGGCGCAGTTCGTCCGGCTCGCGGCCAACCTGCGGGCCGGCGCGGTGACCGAGCGGCCGGCCGACACGACGGACCGGTACCTCACCCACACCCAGACCGGCACCACCGTGACGCTGACCTCGCCGGCCCAGAACTCGCTGTCCGGCCCGACGACCACGGTCACCGGCACCACCGCTCCGGGCGCCCGCATCGACGTCGACGCGGTCGACACCGACAGCGGCACCGGCGCCGCGGTGCTGACCAGCGGCATGGCCGATGCCAACGGGAGCTTCAGCCTCACCGTCGCCGTCCCGCCGGGGACGGTCGTGCTGACCGTCACCGCCACCGCCCCCAACGGAGCGACGGGCTTCGCCCAGCGCACCGTGGTCCGTGACGTCGCCCCGGGCACGCTGATCTTCGCGACCACCGACCCGGACGGTGACGACAACGGTCCCGGCACCTACGCCTACCCGACCTCCGACAACTTCACACCCGGCGCCTACGACCTGCAGCGGTTCGAGGTCTACGACAGCGGACCCGACACGGTGACCTTCCGGATCCAGACGCGGGACCTCACCCCGACCTTCGGCAACCCGATCGGGGCCCAGCTCGTCGACCTCTACGTCCGCAACCCCGGCGGTGGCGCCACCTCGACGGCGGCGTCGTTCCCGCAGCGGAACTACACCATCGCGGCCGACTCGGCCTGGAACCGGCTGATCGAGGTGCAGGGCTTCGGCCAGCGGTTCATCGACGCGACCGGGACCACCGTCGGCGCAGTGACGACCGGTGGCAACGCGGTCACGCGGTACATCACCGCGACGGTGAGCAAGTCCGCCCTCGGCGGGACCCCCGCCTCCGGGTGGGGCTTCACGGTGGTGCTCCACGGCCAGGACGGGTTCAGCCCCGACCAGGCCCGCGGGTTCCAGCCGACGCCGCAGGACTACCAGTTCGGGGTCTGCGCTCCGGGCGGGGTGTCGCCGATCTGCGCCGTGAACCCGGACACCGTGCCGAAGGCCATGGACGTGCTCACCCCGAGCGGGGTGAGCCAGGCCGAGGAGCTCGACCCGACCCAGCCGCCGGTCACCATCGCCGGGGTCACCGTTCCCTAGTCACCGGCGGGTGGCGATCACCAGGATCCAGTCGTCGCGGTCGCCGGCCTGTCGCTCGAGGTGGTCGACGGTCCAGCCGTGCTCGCCGAGCAGCCGGGCGAGCGGCTCGGGCCGCCAGTAGGTGAAGAAGCGCGGCCGGCCGAGCTTGTGGTCGCTCCACGCCGACCCGTCGCCCTCCTTGACCGACAGGGCCAGCCGACCGCCCGGTCGCACGGCGGTATGCGCCTGGTCGAGGACGCCGGCCAGCTCGTCGGGGGTGAGGTGCAGGAGCACGGCGAAGGCCACGACGGCGTCCCACGGGCCACCGAGGTCGTCGCGGAGCACGTCGATCAGCAGCGGCGACAGCCCGTCGCGCCGCATCGCCTCGACGAAGGCGCCGGCGCCATCCGAGGTCTGGACCGCGAGCCCGCGTCCCGTGAGGTAGCGGGCGTTGTCGCCGGTGCCCGAGCCGAGCTCCAGCACGGCACCGCCGGGTCCGATGGCGTCAGCGACCCGGTCGAGGAACGCCACGTGCCAGCCCGGCGCCGGCCCGAGCGTCTCCCGGTAGCGCTCCGCCTCGTGCTCGTACACGTCGAGGGTGCGCGCGTTCGGTGACTCGGGGAGGAACGTGAACAGCCGGCCGCCCGCGCCCGCGCGAGCGTGGCGGCACCACGAGGTCGGCCACTCCGACCGACGCCGCGCTGTCGCTGACGGGGAGGAAGTCCACCTCGCGGAACCCGTTGTCCGAGAACCAGGTTCGCACCCGGGGCGTGAGGTCCGGCGCCCGGCGGGTCCGGGTCCAGATCACCCGAGCGCCGGGCGCGCAGAGCGAGGGCAGCGTCGCGATGGTGTGCTCGACGTCGGCGTCCGCAATGTTGCCCAGCACCCCGCAGAGGAGGACGAGGTCGGCCGCCGGACGGTCCGCATACGCGCCGAGGTCCCCGGCGTCGGCGGTCAGCACCTCGATCCCCGGCATACCCGACGCCGCGCCGCGAGCCCGCGCGGCCAGGTCGGGGTCGAGCTCCACGAGCGTCGCGCTCACCCGGTCGGCGTCGTGCCGGGCGGCCAGGACCTCGAGCAGGTCGCGGCCGTCGCCGGCGCAGAGGCTGAGGACCCGCACCGGCCGGGGCGCGGTCTCGTCGAGCCAGCGGGCCACCTGGTCCTGGACCACCCGCAGCCGGCGGCTCAGCGACGACGCGGGGTCGGCGTACGCGTCGTGCCACCGCTGCCAGTAGGTCACCCACGTGCAGCCTAGGAGCACCGTCCTACGCTCGGGTCATGGACAGCGAGCGACCGGCCGAGCTCCCGCCGGAGAAGCCGGCACACCGTCACGTCAGCCTCCGCCGGGAGGAGACCGGCCGCTACACGGTCACCAACGCCCGCGGCGGCACGCTGAGCATCGGGGGCAGCGACGACGACTTCACCGCGGTGGAGCTGCTGCTGTCGGCGATCGCCGCGTGCTCGTCGATCGACGTCGACTACGTCACCGGTCGCCGGGCCCAGCCGGAGGCGTTCGACGTCGACGTCGACGCGGAGAAGGTCGCGGACGAGCGGGGCAACCACCTCGACGACATCGTCATGACCTTCCGGGTCACGGTTCCCCGAGGGCGACGGTGGCGACGCGGCGCGCCGGCTGCTGCCGGACATCGTCCGCAAGTCGCACGAGCGGCTCTGCACCGTCAGCCGCACCGTCATGCTCGGCACCGACATCACGACCCGGATCGAGTGACCGCGTACCGAACCGGCCGCCATCGGCCGTGTCTCGCCGGAAATCGGGCGTGACGCACCTACCCTCGTCTCCGTGACCAGTACGACACGCCCGGGCGCCGTGGACGCGCTGCCCGTCAACGTGTCCAACGTCGTCGCGCACGTCGTGGAGGACTACCTCGACGACCTCGAGGCCACGGTCCCCGGACTGGTCACCGGGGTCTACCTCACCGGCTCGGTCGCGCTCTCCGACTTCCACCCGGCGTGGAGCGACATCGACTTCGTGACCGTCATCCGCGACGAGCCCGACGACATGCAGCGCATGCTGCTCGCCGACATCCACGAGCGCGTCGCCGACCGCCACCCGACGCCGCGGCTCGACGGCCACTACCTGCGGTGGACCGACCTGGCCAGCCCACCGGACCGGCGCACGACCCTCGGCCTGCAGGCCAAGGGCGGGGTCCTGCACTACGGGTCCAACTGGGTGCCGTCGATCCTCACGTGGCACGAGCTGGCGGAGCACGGCCTGCACGTCCACGGCCCGGGCCTGGAGCACCGCCGCATCGCGCGCGACGAGGAGCTGCTGCGCGACTGGTGCCTCGGCAGCATCGCCAACCAGTGGACGCCGTGGTGGTACCGCAACGCCAACCTCTGGTCCGGCTCCGGCATGGGCAGCCTCGGCGGCTGGGCCCCGGCCTCGGGCGTCCTCGGCGTCACCCGGATCCACTACATGCTCACCACCGGGCGGGTCACCTCCAAGTGCGGCGCCGGCGAGTGGGCGCTGACGGTGTGCGAACCCCAGTGGCGCCGGCTGCTCGAGGAGTGCCTGCGGATCCGCAACAACCCGACCAAGCCCTCGCTCTACCGCGACCCGTTCACCCGCCGGCGCCAGGCGCTCGCGTTCATGGACCTGCTGATGACCGCCGACGAGGAGACCTACGGCCGCTGACCGGAGGCCTACCCGGCATACTTCGGCACATGCCCGACCCCTCCTCCGACCTCGTCCCCGACCCGCAGGACGCCCCGCCGCTGCGGTGGGGGATCATCGCCCCCGGCGGCATCGCCAACAAGCTGGCCGAGGCGGTCGCCGACTTCACCGCCGGCACCGTCGTCGCGGTCGGCTCCCGTGACGCCGGGCGCGCCGCCGACTTCGCGGCGCGGCACGGCATCGCCCGCTCCTACGGCAGCTACGAGGAGCTCGTCGCCGACGACGAGGTCGACGTGGTCTACGTCGCCTCGCCGCACTCCGGCCACCGGGAGCACGCGGTGCTGGCGATCGAGGCCGGCAAGCACGTCCTCATCGAGAAGGCGTTGGCCCGCAACAGCTCCGAGGTCGAGGACATCTTCGGCGCCGCCCAGCGCAACCACGTCTTCGCCATGGAGGCGATGTGGACGCGGCACCTGCCGCACATCGCCGAGGTCCGTCGCCGGATCGCCGACGGGGCGATCGGCGAGATCGTCACGCTGACCGCCGACCACGGGCAGTCGCTGGACCTGCCCGAGGACCACCGCCTCAAGAACCCCGAGCTCGCCGGCGGCGCCCTGCTCGACCTCGGGGTCTACCCGATCTCCTTCACCGTGGACCTGCTCGGCCCGCCGCAGGAGGTCTCGGCCACCGGACGCCTCACCGAGACCGGCGTCGACGGGCACGTCGCCCTCGTGCTCGGCTACGGGCCGAAGACGCTGGCCCAGATCGACACGACGCTGTGGACCAAGACCCCGACGACCGCGGTCATCTGCGGCACCGAGGGCAGCATCGAGATCGACGGCGACTTCTACGGCCCCAACGTCGCCCGGCTGCGCAAGGCGGACGGCGACCGCACCGTGGTCGAGGAGTGGGGCGGCCCGGTCGACAACGGCTTCCAGTTCCAGGTCGCCGAGGTGGCCCGCTGCGTCGCCGAGGGGCGGCAGGAGAGCGAGCGGATGAGCTGGGCCTCGTCGCGGGCGGTCATGGCCGTGATGGACGAGGCGCGCCGCCAGGTCGGGGTCAGCTACCCGGGCGAGTGATCGGCCGCACGGTCAGCGACTGCTCGGCCCGGCCCACCGGCCCGGCGGCGTCGTAGAGCGTCGAGCTGGTCACCCCGAGCCCGTCGGCGCCGAAGATCACCGTGGTGTCGAACCCCGCCCAGCCCCTCACCGGCGTCCGGAGCAGGTGCACGGTGAGGTCGACGTTGGGGAACATCCACGAGCGCGGACTCTCCCGCACCGCAACCCCGTTCGCGGTGTCGACCACCCCCAGGTATGCGGCGGTCGGGCTGACGTCGACCCCCTCGACCAGGGTCACGCCGGTACGGATCCACACCTGCCCGCGGCCGGGGGAGTTCTGCGGGTGCCCCCGCATCTCCAGCGAGGCGATGTAGCCGCCGGTCCACACCTCGAGCCCGTCGACCGGCCCGAAGTCCTCCGGCGGGGGAAGCGGGTCGGGCTGGCCCCCGGCCACCGCGCTCGTGTCGCCGCGGGCGACGCGCCAGGCCCGGGCTCGGACCACCGGGCGAGGTCCGGCCACCAACGTCGCCTCGACGAGCTCGATGGTGCGCCCCGGCCGGATCGTCTCCACCGTCACCGCGGTCGGCTCGGCCGGGATGACGCCGAGGATCTCGTAGCTGATGCGCGCGAGGAGCATCTCGGGTCGCGGCTCGTGCCGGTCGATCGCGTGCGCGATGAGGCCGGACACCGGTCCCATGTGCTGCTCGTGGTCGTTCCAGGCGCCCTGGACGTGGCGGGTCGGCTGGTAGCGCCCGTCGGGGAGCGGCACGTAGTAGCTGCCGTCGGTCACGCCCGCCACCCTAGGCAGTGGTCGGCACGGCGGCGCTCAGTCAGGTGGCGCTCACGAGGTGGCGTCGAACTCTCGGGCGACGCTCTTCGGCACCACCATCCGCCAGGCGTCGACGACGATCTCCCGCATCTCGTCGGCGTCCAGGGCGGCCATCCGCGCGACGACCCAGTGGTAGCGCAGGTCGCCGGGGCCGGGGAGCAGGAACCTCTCCGGGTCGCTCGCGACCAGCGCCGCGCGCTCCTCCTTCGGGAACGCGAACCCCATCGTGGTCTCGTCGCGGGAGAAGGCGAGCCAGACGATGCGGCCCACCCGGAACTTGACCCGGTCGCGGACGAGCACCTCGTAGGCGCGCGGCAGGTCGCGCGCGACGGCGCGGACGTCCTCCACGGTGACGGGCACGGGGACCAGCCCAGCACCGACCACCGTCAGGCGACGGTGCCGGTCGCCCGGGCGACGATCTCGGCGGCGCAGAGGTCGGGCTGCCGCTCGGGCAGCCAGTGGCCCTCGTCGACCTCGACGAAGCGGTAGTCGGCGAGCACCATCGCCCCGGTCGACTCGGCGGACTCGCGACCGAGGAACGGGTCGCGGCGCCCCCACACGAAGGTGGTGGGGACGCGGGACCGGTGCAGGGCGCCCTGGGAGTGCCGGATGGCGCGGTACCAGCCGAGCGCGCCTCGGAGCGCGCCGGGCTCGCGCATCCGGCCGGCATACCGCTCGGCCTGCGCCCGGGACAGGCCGGACGAGAGCAGGGTCCCCTCCAGCCGGCGGGCGAGGAGCCGCTCGGGCAGGCCCGGCACCTGGAAGAACAGCATGTAGGAGGAGTGGGCCACCTGCCACGGCGAGCGCGTGGCGGCCCGGCGGAGAGCCGCCGGGTGCGGTGTCGACAGCACCGTCAGGGTCGCGACCCGGTCGGGATGCGCGCCGGCCAGCGCCCAGGCGACGCCGCCGCCCCAGTCGTGCCCCACGACGTGCACCTGCTCGACCCCTGCCGCGTCGAGCAGCGCGAGCGCGTCGTCGACCAGCTCGCCGAGCGCGTACGCCTGCGGGTAGGGCTCGCGCGGTCGGGCCCGCGGGCTGTATCCGCGCTGGTCGGGCGCCAGGGTCCGCAGTCCGGCCTCGACCAGGCGCTCGGCGACGGGGTCCCAGGACTGCCGGTCCTCGGGGAACCCGTGGAGGAGCAGGACTGCCGGTGCGTCGAGCTCTCCGCGGTCGGTGACGTCGAAGGTCAGTCCGGAGCGGCGGAACTCGGTGATGCGCTGCGTGTCGGGGCCCACAAGCCCTCATCCTGTCGTCTTCCCCGGCGTCCCGCCCGGTGCCATCCTTCGAGGGTCCCTTGTCCCGACGACCCGGAGGTCGCCCGATGGCGGTTTTCCTCACCCTCGACGGCATCCCGGGCGAGTCCACCGATGACCACCACGCCGGCGAGATCGACGTCGCTGCCTGGTCGCTGGGCGTGACCAACCCGGCCTCGACCCACGGCGGCGCTGGCGGGGGCGGTGCCGGCCGGGCCACCTTCATGGACCTCCAGGTCACCAAGCGGCTCGACCGGGCCTCGCCACTGCTGATGCTCGCGGTCGCCGCGGGGCGGCACCTGCGGTCGGGGAGGCTCACCGTGACCAGCGGCGGCCACCGACCGGTCGAGTACCTGCGGGTCGAGCTCGAGGACGTCCAGGTGACCTCGTGCCTGCTGGCCGACCCGTCGGACCCCGACCGCCCGATGGAGAACGTCAGCCTGGCCTACGGGAAGATCCACGTCGCCTACACCCAGCAGTCGCCCACGGGCGGGGCGGGCGCGGTCACCGAGTTCGCCTGGGACCTGATCCGCAACGGCCCGAACTGAACCGGTTCGCGTCCTCTTGCGAAATGCGCCGTTGAACCGGAGTATTCGGACATGCGCAGACGCAGGACGACGTGGTCCCTCGCCGGTGTCCTCACCGGCCTCCTGGCACTGGTGCTCACCGGGGTGGTGACCGGACCGGCGTACGCGGCGCCGCCGACCGCGCCGCCGGGGGCGACCGCCGTCGACCTCGGCGCGAACGTCACGGTGTTCGACCCGAGCATGCCGACGCGCGCAGATCCAGCGCCGCCGTCGACGCGGTCTACGCGCAGCAGGTCGGCAACGAGTTGGGCACCGAGCGCTCCGCGCTGCTGTTCAAGCCCGGCGTCTACGGCTCGGTCGCCGACCCGCTGATCGTCCAGCGTCGGCTACTACACCGAGGTGGCCGGCCTGGGCCGGAACCCGGGCGACGTCACGATCAACGGCCACGTCGACGTCTACAACCAGTGCCTCGACGCCGAACGACTGCATCGCCCTCAACAACTTCTGGCGGTCGCTGTCCAACCTGACGATCAACGTCACGGGCGGCACCGGCTGCCGGACCGACACCAACTTCTGGGCGGTGTCGCAGGCCGCACCGATGCGGCGGGTGGACGTCAACGGGCAAGCTCACGCTGATGGACTACTGCACCGCCGGGCCGCAGTACGCCAGCGGCGGCTTCATGGCCGACTCGCGCCAGACCGGGGAGCCCATCATCAACGGCTCCCAGCAGCAGTTCCTGGTGCGCAACAGCACCATCGGCGGCTGGTCCAACGGCGTGTGGAACCAGGTCTTCGCCGGCGTCGCAGGGCGCGCCCGCCCAGTCCTTCCCCGACCCCGCCCTACACGACACTGCCGAAAACCCCGGTCAGCCGGGAGAAGCCCTACCTGTACGTCGACGGCCAGGGCGCCTGGCAGGTGTTCGTCCCGTCCGTGCAGACGAACTCGGCCGGCACCACGTGGGCCAACGGACCGACTCCGGGCCGTTCGGTCCCGCTGTCGGACTTCACCATCGCGTCGCCGTCGTCGAACTGGTCCCTCGTCAACGCGGCGCTCGCCACGGGACGCAACCTCCTGCTGCTGCCCGGCCAGTACGACGCCACCAAGGCGCTCGTCGTCAAGCGGGCCGACACCGTCGTCCTCGGGCTCGGCCTGCCGACGCTCACGCCGAGCAAGGGCAACGCGGCCATCGAGGTCGCCAACGTGCCCGGCGTGGTCGTCGCCGGCCTGACCATCGACGCCGGTGCGCGCAACTCGGCGGTGCTGATGAAGGTCGGCACCGGCAGCCGCGGCCCGGTCCAGGACGCCAAGGCCAGCGACCCGGCCGACCCGACACTCCTCGCCGACGTCTTCTTCCGGATCGGGGGACCGCACCCGGGCAAGGCCACCGTGGCGCTGGAGGTCAACAGCAACCACGTGGTGCTGGACGACATCTGGGCCTGGCGCGCGGACCACGGTGAGGGCGTCGGCTGGACGCTCAACACCTCCGACACCGGGGTCGTCGTCAACGGCGACGACGTCACGGCGACCGGGCTGTTCTCCGAGCACTTCCAGAAGGACAACATCATCTGGAACGGCGAGCGCGGCCGCACGATCTTCTTCCAGAACGAGTTCCCCTACGACCCGCCGAACCAGGCGGCGTGGCAGCACGACGGGATCCTCGGGTACGCGGCGTACAAGGTCGCGGACACCGTGAAGACCACGAGCTGTGGGGTGGCGGCGCGTACATCTACACCAACGTCGACCCGACGATCCACGCGACGCACGGGTTCGAGGTGCCGGTGACGCCGGGCGTCAAGCTGCACGACATGCTCACCGTCTCCCTCAACAAGGCCGGCACCATCGACCACGTCGTCAACGACGTCGGGGCCCCGGTGACGCCGGACTTCCAGGGGCCGAGCTACGTGGTGTCCTACCCGGCGCCCGTAGAGTCGAGCATGGCGTCGCTCCCGATCTTCCCGCTCGGCGGCACCCTCATGCCCGGGATGCAGCTGCCGTTGCAGATCTTCGAGGAGCGCTACCTCGCCCTGCTGCGGCACCTCATCGACAGCGAGGGGGAGGAGCTCGGGTTCGGGGTCGTCGCGATCCGGCACGGCTACGAGGTGGGTGACCGGGCCAACGAGCTGTATGCGGTCGGCTGCCTCGCGGTGCTGGACCGGGTCGTCCAGGTCACCGGCGGTCTGTTCCTCGTACTCAGCCACGGCACCCGCCGGTTCCGGCTCGACGCGGTCGACGAGAGCGCCGGCACGCCGTGGATGACCGGTGAGGTGAGCTGGCTCGACGACCAGGTCGGGTGACGCGAGCCGGGTCGCGCAGCTGGCCACGGCGGTGCGCGAGGCGGTCCAGGTGCACGGGGTGACCCTCGGGCCTGGAGCTCAGCGCCTCCCCGGACGACCCCGAGCGGCTGGCCTACTGGGCGGCCGAGCAGCTGGACCTCGACCGGGACGACCGGCAGCGGCTGCTCGAGGTGCCCGACACCGGCGCGCGGCTGGCGCTGGTGCGCCGGATGGCGCAGCGGGAGTCGGCCCTCGCGTCGCAGCTCGGCATCGCCGGGGGCCGGGGGAGCGCGCCGCCGAGCCTCAACTGAGGAGCGGGCCGCCGGTCACCCGGCGTTCAGCGCAGCGGGACGAGCGAGGACCAGTCGTCCCTCGGCAGGACGTCCACCACCGCGGTGACCTGCATCGAGTCGAGGCTCACGTCGCCGCCGTTGTTGGTGAGGAACGCCGTGTCCGCGGCGTCCCGTCCGGTGGCGATGCGCAGGAGCGTCGACCGGGGCGCGAGCCACGTCGCGTCGACGACGTGCCAGGAGTCGTCGACCCACGCCTCGCACACCGCGTGGAAGTCCATCGGGGCCAGGCCGGGGGCGTACACCGAGACCAGCCGGGCCGGGACGTCGCGGGCCCGCAGCAGGGCGATGGTCAGGTGGGCGAAGTCGCGGCACACCCCCTGCCGGGCCAGCAGCGTCCGCACGGCACCGTCGGTCGGGAGGCTCGAGCCCCAGACGTAGGCCAGCTTGTCGTGCACCCACCGGGCGACGGCGGCGAGGAGGGCATGGCCCTCGAGGCCACCGAACTCGGCCTGGGCGGTGGGTGCCAGCGTGTCGGACTCGCAGTAGCGGCTCGGCCGGAGGAAGGTCACGAGGTCGATGGGTTCGGCGCCGAGGACGTCGGCCTGGCCGGACACCGTTGCGGCGTAGTCGAACTCGACCTTCCCCGCCGGGCACTCGACCTGGTGCAGCCGGCTGCCGTAGTGGTCGGTGAACTCGGTCGGCTGCAGCTCGCGGCCGTCGACCCGGAACGTCAGCCGCTCGTCGACGTCGAAGCCGGACCCGGAGACGGCCGTGCTGAACAGCAGCGTCGCGGGCCCGCCCACCGTGAGACCGAGGTGGGCCGAGACGTCACGTCGCATGGGCTCATTCGACCAGAGCCGGCCCGGGGCGAGTGGAGCCGTCCACGCCGGCTCAGGCCGACGGCACGGCGACCACGAGGTACCGCTCGTCGTCGACCGGGCCGCCCCACAGGACCGGGTCGGTGAGGGGCACGGAGAGCAGCTGGCGACGCATACGGGAGCAGGAGGCGCTCGGTCTCGGCCGACGTCAGCCCGCCACCGGTCCACCAGCGGCCCTCGACGAGCAGCAGCCGTCCGCCCGGTCGGAGCAGCCGGACCCAGCGCGACAGGGCCGCCGACGGGTCGGGCAGCGCCCAGAGGACGTGACGGGTGAGCACCACGTCGTAGGACCCGGGTCGTCCGGGCGGGTCGGACGCGTCGCCCACCTCCACCGTGGCGGTCACTCCCGCCGCGGCGAGCTTGGCCGCCGCGGCGGCGACCATCGCGGGGGCGAGGTCGACCCCGTGCACCCGGTGGCCGGCCTCGGCGAGCAGCAGCGTGAGGCTCCCGGTGCCGCAGCCGAGGTCGAGCACGTCGGCCGGGGGCGCGGGCAGGTGCTGACGCAGGAGCCGGTCCCAGGCGGCCCGGACCTGCGGGTCGCGCAGGCCGTGGTCGGGCTCGTCGTCGAACCGGGCCGCTTCGCCGTCCCAGTAGCCGCGGACGTCCTCGGACGTCACGGGCCTTCGCGGTCGACCGGCCGGGCACCGCCGCGGGGCCGCATACCCCGGACGGCCAGGACCAGCCCGGCCAGGGCGACGATCGGACCGACGACGGCCCAGAGGGTGACGCCGGTCATCACGCTGCCGGGCAGGTAGCCCAGTCCCTGCATGGTCCAGACCACGCCGACGACGACGAGCAGTACGCCGACCACCACCAGTACCGGACGCCTCATCTGCTTCTCCTCGCGACGGGGTGAGCGTAACCCGCGGTCCGCGACCGGCCGGCCTGAGGGGCGACCGGCCGGACCTGAGGTACGCGCCCTGCGGATCTGAGGGCCCTCCCCGATGTCGCACACCGCGCCTCCACCGCACCCTCGTTGACGACAGGGTTTCGGACGTGTGAAGGAGGTGACCCACCGTGTCGCTGCAGGACGCCGGTGTGGTCGCCGGCACCATCTCGACCACCCTGTTCGTCATCAGCTACCTGCCGATGCTCGTCAAGGCCGCCCGGACCCGTGACCTGCGCTCGTACAGCGCGAGCAACCTGGTCGTGGCCAACGTCGCCAACGTCGTGCACTCGGTCTACGTCTTCAGCCTGCCCGCGGGGCCGCTGTGGCTGCTGCACTCGTTCTACGTCGTCAGCACCGCGCTGATGCTGGTCTGGTGGTGGCGCTACCGGTCACGCGTCGACGGTGTCGTCCCAGCTGAGCCGGGAGCCGGTCATCCACGCGGTGCTGCGCTCGGTGACGAGGTAGCGGAAGACCAGCGACATGGCGGCCTCCTGGAACCGGCGGCCGACCGGGCCGGGCGTCTTGGAGCTGCTGCTGCGGGCGCCGGCCTTGACGATCCGCTCGACCCGGGCGCGCCGGGCCTGCTCGTAGGCGCGCAGGGCGGCCGGTAGGGCGGCCGGGTCGGGGCCGTGGTCGCGCACCGAGGTGGCCAGGACCACGGCGTCCTCCAGCGCCATCGACGCCCCCTGGCCGGAGCTCGGCGACGGGGCGTGGGCCGCGTCGCCGACGACGACCAGCCGGTCGCGGGTCCAGTGCGGCACGTGCGGCAGGTCGTAGGTGTTGTCGCCGGCCAGCTCGAGGGTGCCGCTGGCGATCAGCTCGGCCGCCGGCCCGGTGTCCCCGGCGACGCGGTCGAGCAGGTGTCGCTGCCACTCCTCGGCGCTGGTCGCGGCCCGGCGCTCGCGGCTGATCTCCGGCTCGGGCACGTTGACGAACCACACCACGTCGCCGTCCGGCGTCGGGTGGGCGCCGAAGAACGCGTGCGCGCCGAAGACGAAGTGCCACGCCTCGGGCCGCAGCGACTCGGCGACGGACGTCGCGCGGGTGATGCCGCCGAAGTTGGTGAGCCCGACGTAGCGACCCGAGGGCGCCGCCGGGTCGATCGCCTGCCGGACCCGTGACCGGACGCCGTCGGCCCCGACGACGAGGTCGGCGGGGATCCGCTCACCGGTGGACAGCGTCACGACCGCGCCCGACGCGTCGCTCTCGACCGTCGTGACCTCGGCCCCGCGCCGGACCTCGACGCCGCGCCGCTCCGCCTCGTCGAGCAGCCGCGCGGCGAGCAGGGACCGCTTCGCCGTCAGCCCGACCGACCCGTCGGCGAGCGGCATACCGAGGCTGAGCTCGCCGAGCAGCTTGCCGGTCGCGCCGTACATGGTGTTGGCCCGTCGACGGGAAGCCGACCTCGCGGGCGAGGTCCAGCGCGCCGAGCAGGCTCAGCGCGTCGAGGCCGTTGGGGGCGATGGTGAAGTACGACCCCTCGGTCGGGTTGCGGTCGGTGCGGCGCTCGAGGACCACGGCCTCGACGCCGACGTGCTGGAGCGCCAGGGCGGTCGCCGGTCCGGCGACGCCTCCTCCGACGATGACTGCGGACATCCTGTTACCCTCTCTTACCAAAATCTTATTGTTCGATAATCGAAAGAGTAGCAGTCATGACGTCTCGCGACAACCTCGTCGGTGGCCTGGGCACGGCGATGCAGCGCTACCAGCGCAGCGTCCAGGCGTTCGACGACGCCGTCGGGCGGCAGCTGGGTCTCGGGCCGGCCGACCTGCGCTGCCTGGACTGGCTGGCCGACGGCCCCAAGTCCGCGGGCCAGCTGGCGGTGGCGACGGCGCTCACCCCGGCGGCGACGACGGCGCTCGTGGACCGGTTGGCGCGCAAGGGTCTCGTCGAGCGCTACCGCGGCGAGGAGGACCGGCGCCAGGTGATGGTCCGGATGACCGACAAGGGCGTCGAGCAGACGATGCAGTTCTACTGGCCGCTCGTCGAGGAGGGCCAGGAGCTGCTGCACCGGTTCTCGGACCGCGAGCTGCGGCTGATGACCCGCCACCTCGAAGCCATCACCGAGCTCACCGACCGGCACCGCAGTCGTGTCGACACCGCGTCGCCGGTCTGAGAGGAGCGACCTCACCGTAGAGTGCGCCGGGCTGCAGCTGCTCTCCGCGCCCACCGCCCTCCGAGACAGCCCGGCCACCCGTATCGCCCCGGGCCGGACGCCGCCGAGCGGGACTCTCTTTCACGGTGGTGCCCACGGAGGGGACCGGTCACCTCGACGACTGTGGCGAGGCCTCGCGTCGCTCAGAACCCCCAGGACGTCGGCGGGGTGTTCATCGACGCGCTGCTCTCGCGGGACTGCTCGGGTGCGGTCTGGACCTCAGGCTGAGGCGACGGCTCGGTCGGTGAGGTCGAGCTCGTACGCGAGCAGGGTCGGGTACGGCGGGAACGTCGTCGGCCGGGTCGCCCCGTGGGCCGCCACCCGAGCCGCTCGTAGAGCCGAAGCGCGCGGCCGTTCTCGGCGAACACCCACAGCCGGGCGGTGCGGACGCCGCGGCCGGCGAGCCGGTCGACGGCCAGGTCGTGGGCGTCGTCGGCCAGCCCGGTGCCCCAGGTCTCGACCGCGGTACCGAAGTGCAGCAGCTCCTCGCCGCGGAGGGCGACGAACCCTTGCAGCCGTCCCTCGACCTCCACGGCCAGCGCGTCGGTGTCGGGGTCGGCGATCTCCGCACGCCACCGGGCCGCGACCTGCTCGCGCGGGAACGGGTTGGTGTCCTGGGGGAAGACGTGGCCGAGACCGGTGACGCCGCCGGCCTCCTGGAGCGCGATGAGGCGGTCCAGGTCCGGCTCGGTGAGAGGGCGGAGCCGGTCCCGCGGATCTCGGTGCGGACGCGGCGTTGCAGCGCAGCGGCTCGCCGCCGCGGGCGGCGCGCCGGTGCCGAGCCGCGGCCGCGACCGCCGCGGCAAGGACGTCGGCAGGTCGGTACCCGGTCGCCGAAGCCGCTGGGCCGCAGCGATCTTCGGCAGCCACACGTCCTCGCGAAGCCGCACCAGCGAGCCGACAGGCACCGAGCACCGCGTCGACCGGGTCGCCCGGTTGGCGCAGCCACCAGGTCAGCGCCTCGACCAGCAGGGCGTGCAGGTCGTCCTGCGTCGACGTCGACGAACACCTCGTTCGCCGGCGGGCCGAGCAGGGCGGCGTCGATGCCGCTGAGGATGCTGCGGTCGAGCGCGTACCAGAACCGGCCGTCCTCGACCGGGCGGTCGGCGGGGTCGTAGGTCGCGCGGAAGGCCATGGCCGGGCCGGTGTTGAGCTCGACCTCGAAGCCGGGGTCCGGGCGGCCGGCCCCCGCGGTCGCCCGGGTGTAGACGACGAGCTCCAGCCCGCGCGCCGGCACCGGCAGCGCCTCGTGCCGCAGGGCCGCCACCAGGTCGTGCTTCTCGGTCGCGTCAGCGGCTCGGTCGGTGACCAGCGCGACGTCGATGTCGCTGCGCCCCGGCTGGTACGCGTCGAGCGCCAGCGAGCCGGCCGCATACGCCCCGATGAGGTTCGCCGCGCGACCGGCACGTCACGCGCGCGGCCCGCACGGACGAGGGCGGTCGAGTCGTAGGCGTCGGGTCGGTGCGCCGTCCAGGTCGCCGCGTGGGTCCAGGTCGGCCTCGTTCCATGGCCGGGGCCTAGGGCGCGCGGTGGCCCGCGAGCAGCCCTCCGTCGACCGGGAGCACGACGCCGGTGACCCAGGCCGCGTCGGAGGAAGCAGGTAGGCGACGCCGGCGGCGACGTCCTCCGGCTCACCGACCCGGCCGAGCGGGTAGATCGGGGCCATCCGGTCGGCGCCGCCGGGCTGGCCGTCCCACACGCGGTCCGGATGGTGCCCGGCGCGAGGGCGTTGACCCGGATGCCGTCGGGCCCGAGCTGGACGGCGAGGTTCTGGGTGAGCGAGTGGAGACCGGCCTTGGCGCTCGAGTACGGCTCGCTGCCGATCCCGGTCAGCCCGTTGACCGAGCTGACCATGACGATCGCGGGGTCCTGGTCGCTGCGCCGGAGGTGCGGGATCGCCGCCCGGCAGGCGCGGACCGCGCCGAGCAGGTTGAGGTCGAGCATCGCCCGCCACACCTCGTCGTCGGTCTCGTCCACACCGGGGTGCGCCACGTCCCCGCCGGCCACGGCCACCAGACCGTCGAGCCGTCCCGCGTGCTCGACGAGGTGAGCCACCGCGGCGTCCACCGACGCCCGGTCGGTGACGTCCATCCACACCGCCAGATGCCCGTCCTGGTCTCCGTCGTATGCGTCGAGCGTCGGCGCGGTGCGCTCGGCCGACTCGCGGTCCAGGTCGGCGACGACGACCCGCGCGCCCTCGGCCGCGAGCCGGTGCGCGCAGGCGCGACCGATCCCGGCCCGCCGCCGGTCACGAGGACGACACGACCGGCGAACCGTCGGCACTCACGGGGTCGATGCTCACGGCCCGATCGTCGCACGGACGTCACGTCGCCAGTCATGTCGCGGTCATGTCGCGTCCAGGTCGTGACCACGACCGCAGCAGGCTGCGACATGACGTGCGACATGACCGTCCCCACGTCCGCGGCGACCGGCCGTCAGCGAACCCGGCGGATCCGGCCCTCGTCGATGTGGTACTCGGCGTCCGCCTGGTCGGCGCACCACGAGTCGTGGGTCGCCATGAGGACGACGGCGCCGGCGTCGGCCTCGGCCCGCAGCAGCGCGACGATCGGCTCGCGGGTCGACGCGTCGAGCTCGCTGGTCGGCTCGTCGGCGAGCAGGACGCTCTTGCGCAGGGCGAGGGCCCGCGCCACGGAGACCCGCTGCTGCTGGCCACCGGAGAGCTCCTCGACGAGGTGGTCACCCGAGCCGCCGAGCCGGACCTCGTCCAGTGCGGTGTCGGCCCGTCGTGGGCCGCCCGCGACGGGACGCCGAGGACCATGAGGGCGACGACGATGTTCTCCCGAGCGGTCAGCGGGGCGACGAGAGCGATGCCCTGAGGCACGAGCATGATCCCCTCGCGGGCGGCGGCCTCGCGGTCGGCGAGGTGACTGCCCGCATACGCAACCGTGCCGCTGGTCGGCGAGAGCGCCCCTGCGAGGACCCACAGGAGCGTCGTCTTGCCGGCGCCCGAGGGGCCGGTCAGCGCGGTGAAGGTGCCGGGCGCGAGATCGAGGCTGACGTCGTCGAGGATGCGGCGGCCGCCGATGTCGAGGGTGACGCCCGAGGCGTCAGGGGGAGCGGGCGGCGCCGCTCGTCGGCGGCTCGGCCGCGCTCGTCCACCCGGTTGTCGGTCGGCACCATCGAACGCTACAGCGACTCGGGCTCCGGCGGACGCGGCACGTTGTACCGTGCGAGGGCGGGTCGCCGCGCACCAGTGCCGACCGGGAGGACACATGCTCGCAGCGCTGCGGTACCGCCGCGCGCAGACCCTCGTGGTCGTCGTGCTCGCGGCCCTGGTGACGACCTGCCTCGTCCTCGCGCCGCTCTACACGCGGGCGCTCGAGCAGGCGATGATCCGCACGATGCTGCGCGAGGCCACCGTGGCGCAGACCGGCCTCCGGCTCGGGTCGACGAGCCCGACGGCGCCGCAGGACGCCCTGGACCCCGACGCGCTCGAGCGAGCTCTCCCGGGAGCCTGCGGACCTTCGTCGGGTCGCCGACCCCCAGCACGGGCGTCGACGTGCGCAGGCTGCCGTTCGCCGCCCAGCCCGGTGGTCGGCTGCTCAACCGGGAGGGCATGTGCGACCACGTGACGATCACCGCGGGCACTGTCCGTCGGCGCGCGGCGAGGTCGCCGTGTCGGCCGACCAGGTCAAGGCCTACGAGACGCCGGTCGGGTCGACCATCGAGGTCGGGGAGTTCGATGGCGCGGTGAGCTCCCTCGAGGGGGCGCCGCGCACGACGGTCCGGGTCGTCGGGGTCTACCAACAGGTCGACGGCCCGTACTGGTTCGGCGACCGCCTGACCGGCTCGGCCGCCCAGAAGCTCGGGTTCGACACCATGCTCACCCCGCTCCAGACGCTGACCGACCCGGTGACCTCGCCCAAGGGCACGCCGGCGCCGTGGTTCCAGCCGGTCTACGGCCTGGACTTCCCGCTCCTCGCCGACCGGGTGGGCATCGACGAGATCGGGGCGATCGGTGCGACCATCACCGGGCTCGTCCAGTACCCCATGGGGGTCGAGCGGGCCGCCAGCCATGCGTCCGAGACGGTCACGGTGCGCAGCGGACTGCCGGCCATCGCCGACGAGGCCCGGGTGGGCAGCGAGCAGGCGGCGATCACCGTGCCGCTGCTCATGGCGCAGATGGCCCTGCTGCTCGTCTGCGTCCTCTGGCTCGTCCTCTCTCGGCCGCCGACCAGCGCCGCGGCGAGGTGGCCGTCGCCCGCCTTGCGTGGCCGCGGGTCGCGCGGCGCGCGGCGGCTGCTGCTGTCGGAGACGCTCCCGCCGGTCGTGCTCGGCGCTCCCCTGGGAGCGCTGCTCGCCGTCGGTCTGTCCACGGTGGCCCGGAACACGGTCCTCACGTCCGACCCGCCGTTCGAGATCCCGGTGGCGGCGGTGGTCGCACTCGTGGCCGGCCTGCTCCTCATGGTCGGGCTGGCCGTGCTCTCGGTCCGGCGGGTGTGCCGTGACCCGGTGGCCGACCTCATCCGCAGCGTTCCGCCGCGGCGCACCGGCGTCCGGCTCGGAGTGCTCGAGGCCATGCTCGTCGCAGCGGCCGCCGCGGCCTTCATCGCCCTGGTGACCGGCTCGGTCCAGGGCCCGGTCGGACAGCTCGCGCCGACCCTGCTCGCCCTCGCCGTGGGGGTCGTGGCCGCTCGCGTCCTGTCGTCCCTGCTCGCCGTCGGCGGCCGGTGGCTGCTGCAGCGCGGCCGTCCGACCGCCGGGGCCGCGGCCCTCACGTCCAGCCGGCGCGGGACGACGCGCTGGCTCGTCCCCGTGGTGACCGTGGCCCTCAGCATCACCGTCGTGTCGGCCGACGCGCTCGCCGTCGGGGCCCGCAACTGGGCCGGACGGGCGGCCGCGGAGGTGGGGGCCGCCACCGTGCTGACCCTGGGCACCGGCGACCTCGTCGCGGTGACCAAGGCCATCCGGGCCGTCGACCCGGGGGCGACCACGTCACTCCCGTGGCCGTCGTCGCACCAACGGCGCAGGGCGGGACCACGACGGTCGGCGTCGTCCCCAGCGCCTTCCGCCGGATCGCCCTGTGGCCGGGAGTGGACGTCGGCGCGCTGGCCTGGGACCGGCTCACGGCGCCGACCGTGCCGCCGCTGGTCCTCACCGGGACCCGGGTGACGTACCACCTCGAGGCACCGGCCTTCGACGTCGTGACGCCGGCGGTTCGGCCCGCACCCACGGCGCTGGCGTTGGCCCTTCGGGTCGTCCGCGCCGACGGGTCCGTCGACACCATTCCGCTGGGCGTCCTGCCGGACAACGGCGTCGTGGGCGACCAGGAGGCCACCGTCACCTGCGCCGACGGGTGCCGGATCACCGGGATCGGCATCCAGGCACCGGCCTCGAAGGCGGCGGTCACCGGTTCGGTGACGGTCTCGCGCCTCACCGTCGACGGCCGCCCGGTCGAGCTGGCGGAGCCGGGGACCTGGCGCGACACAGCGGCCGAGGACGTCGTCGTGACGGGAGCGTTCGCCAACGGCGGCCTCACGCTCCGGTACTCCAACAACGGCGCCGACAAGGCGTTCCTCCCGCACGCCTCGGTCCCCGAAGTGGTCCCCGCCCTGACCACCCCGGCCTCGGCCCCGAGCGCCGCGGGAGCGACCTTCGGCGGGTCCTACGTCGACGGCACCGCCCTGCTGCTCAGCTCGGGCGGCAGCGTGCCGTTCGTCCCGGGTGGCCCACCCTCGGCCAGCATGGTCAACCTCGACAACCTGCTCGCGCAGGGCTGGCGGGGCCGTGGTTCGGCGGTCCTCTCCGCCTACGTCGACACCAACGACCCGGCCACGGTGGCCCGGGTGACGTCGGGCTGGCGAGCAGGGGATCACGGTGTCCGAGACGACCCACGCCGACGACGTCGCCGCCATGTACGGGCGGAGCGCCGCGGCCTGGAGCCTGCAGCTGGCCCTGGCCGTCGGCATCCTCGCGCTCATCGTCGCCGCCGCCGGCATCATCGTCCTCGCGTCGACGTCACGGCGGGCCCGCAGCCGCGACTACGCCGTGCTGCGCCTGGTCGGTCAGCGACCACGGGGCTGTCCCTCATGGCCAAGCTCGAGACGGGGCCGGTCATCGTCGTCTCGGCGCTGCTCGGCGCCGCCGTCGGGCTCTGGGCGGCGCCCGCGGCCGTCGGCATGGTGCCGCTCTTCACGACGCCTCCGCCGACCTTCCCGGTGGACCTGCATACCGCGTGGCTCCCGGCGCTCGTCGCGGGAGCCGTGGGGGTCGTGGTCCTCACGATCGTCGGCCTGGTCACCAGCCGGCGGATCGCGCGGCGGGCCAGCCTCGAGCGGCTGCGGGAGACGGTATGACCCGCGCGCAGGCGATCACGACCCTCGGGCTGGTCCACATCTACCGGTCCGAGGGCCAGGACGTCGCCGCCCTGTCCGGCGTCGACCTCAGCGTCGGCGCCGGTGAGGTGGTCGGCCTGCTCGGACCGTCCGGGTCGGGCAAGTCGACCCTGCTCTCGCTGCTCGGCGGGCTGTTCCGGCCGAGCGCCGGCAAGATCTTCGTCGGCGAGCACGAGCTGTCGGCGCTCACCCCGAGCCAGCTCGACGCCTTCCAGGCCCGGGAGACGTCCTTCATGCTCCAGGGCGCCCAGCGCAACCTCATCCCGTACCTCACGGTCCGCGAGAACGTCGCCTTCGCCCAGGTCGAGGCGCGCCGGCTCGGTGCGGAGGTGATCGGGGTCGACCGCGGGCTGGAGCTCGTCGGCGCGACGGAGTTCGCCGACGCGAGCTCGGCCGCCTCTCGCAGGGCCAGATGCAGATGGCCGCTCTCGCCGTCGCCATGGCGCCGTCGCCCGGGGTGCTGCTGGCCGACGAGCCGACCAGCGCGCTCGACCGGAGTCGCCCGCGAGCGGATCCTCGACACCCTGCTGCGGGTCAACGAGGAGCAGGGCACGACGGTGGTCGTCGTCACGCACGATCCCGAGGTCGCCGACCGCCTGCCGCGCACGGTGACGATCCGCGACGGCCGGATCGGCGGCGAGGGCCGCAGCGGCAAGGAGTATGCGGTGGTGACGGCCGACGGGTTCATCCCGATCCCGGTGCACATCCGCGACCAGCTGCCGCCCGGGACCCTGCTGCGGATCGAGCACGAGGAGGGCGGCTACCTCATCGTCCCGGAGGTCATCGGGTCGGACGGCGCGACCGAGCCATTGACTAGGACGCGGACTAGCGACCGCCGGCGCGGGTAGTCGACGGACACCACCACTTCACAGCGGCAGGACCAGGTCGAGCCAGCTCAGTACGGGGTCTCGATCACCCACGCGTCGCCTCACCCGGTTGAGCCCATGACCTCGGCTAGCTGGCGGGTGTCGACGTACTGGTGGAAGCGCACCACCTTGCCGTTCTGCAAGTCCCAGACGTGCACCACCTCGGCGTCCAGCGGCTTACCGGTCGCCCGATGGCTCCGCGCCCGGTAGCGCCCCTCCATGACTACGGTGTCACCCTCACCCCACAGGCGCAGTGGGAGGACTTCGAACCCGTCGAACTCCACACCGATGCGTCGAATAACGCCTTCGAGGATCTGCTGCCGTCCGACGAAGGGGCGCCCCCGGCACCAGGGGTTCCCTCCGCCTCGTACCACTCGATGCCGCTGTCCATCTCCTCCAGGACTGTCGGGATGTCGCCGCGACCAAAGGCCTCGTAGAGCTTTCGATCTGAGCTACGTGGCTTGTCATCGCTTCCTCCTCTTGTGTTCGTGTTGGCGTCCTTGACCTGTCGTGGCAACGCTGGGCGGGACGTCAGGCGACGTGGGCGAGGTGTGGTCGACGGTTGCCGCGGACCGCAACCACGAGAGCACCGCCGAGAGCCAGTCCACCGGCAGCCCCGAGCCCGATCTGCCCGAGGTGACCGGAGTCGGACATGATGGCGCCGGGAATGGTGACGACTGCGACCTCCCGCTCGTAGGGGTCCGGTGCCACCTGGGCGTACGCGGGCGCACCCGCAAGGAGCACCGCTCCCGTGGTCAGGGCGGCGGTGGCGGCGAGACGGGTGACTGCGGTGGTGGACATGGCGTTCTCCTTCGTACGTAGTGGCTGATGACCCGTCCAGCGTGCGACGAGCACCGGCACCCCCACATCAGGAGGTCCTCCCTATATCCGGCTCGGCACCTCCGCATTGCCGGCAACGCTGACCCAAGACTCGCGAGCCGCTGCCCCCAGGCAGCTGCCTCGATCCGGTTCCGGCAGCCCGTCTTCCGCAGGATGTTGGACACGGGTATCCGCCGTCTTTTCGCTGATGAAGAGGGTGGCGGCGATCTCCGCGTTCGTGCGCCCGGCGATGACGAGGTCGAGCACCTGGTGTTCCCGTTCGCTCAGCGGGCTGCCGGTCCGGCGCGCGGTGTCGAGCGTGGGGACGGCGTCCAGCCGCACATGTGCTGCGCGGGCCACGTCGTCGAGACGCGACACCAGCGGAACGGCGCCGAGTCGCTCGGCGATGGCGTATGCGTCTCGCAGCACCTCGCGCACCTGGGCTCGCAGGGCGCCCTGCCGACCAGGGCCGCGGCGAGGCGCCACCCGCAGTACGCCTCCTCCCAGGGGAAACGCGACTCCCGAAACGTCTCGCGCGCGGCGAGCCATGCGGCCGCCTCGTCGTCCGCCTCGGTACAACGGGCGCGCTCGGCCACGAGCAGCGCTCGCCAGCCGCGGTCCTGTCGCTCGTCGTTGGCGTAGGCGCCGACATCGCCGAGGTGGGCATCGAAGAGGGCGGTCACGGCTTGCAGCTCGTCGACGGCCGCCGTGACACCTGCGGCGTCCTGGCGGTCCCGGGCCCGCTCCGCGAGGTCGGCCGCGGCCGCTGCGGCAAGGGCGGGGTGCATCGCACCGGAGTGGTCTCGCCAGCCTCCGGCATCGTGGCGGCGGCGCAGGTAGGCCAAGGCCCGAGGGGCTGACCGACGAGGAGGAAGTACTCGCAGTACGGCTGGGCGATTCCCCCACCGAGGAACCCGGGCTCGACGACCTCGCTCAGCCGGTCCAGAAGCCGTTCGCCGTGCTCGCCCGGCCACGCCGGACCGAGAGGACCGCGGCGGCGCTGCTGCTGATGCCGCCGATTCCCCGCATTCCCAGGGCCAGACCCGGACGAAGAAGCGCCTCACCCTGTGCCCAGTGGCCGAGGGTGACCAACGTGGCCCCACCGCAGGCCAGGAGGAGGTGCGAGTGCACCGTGTGACCCGCCTCGCCCAGTTCCCGGGCGAACCGTGCCGCCAGGTCCACCTGCTCCTCGTAGCGCCCCTCCTGGATGAGTTCGTGCTGCCAGTAGATCGCCGCGAAGCCCATCGTCAACGGGTCACCGGCGATAACCGCGAGGTCGTAGGCCTGCTGCAGGCGCTCGAGCGAACCCGACCCAGGCACGTCCAGCTCGGCGATCGCCAGGGCGCATAGAGCCCGAGCCAGCGCTCGAGGGCTCCCCCTGTCCTGCGCCAGCTGGACCGCCAGGCGGGCTGTGGGTCGACCGGGGACCGGCGGGTCCCCGGGCTCGAGGTCGTCCGTCGGTTCAGGCATGAGGTCCCACACGAAGCCGATGGCCAGCTCGGTGACGGCGGGTGCGGCTCCGGGCTGCCGGGCGCCCGCTCGGCCAGCGCGACGGCCTCGTGCAGTCCGGACACAGGAACGGCACGCCGGGGGCGGCGTCCCAGCGGCGCCCCACCCAGGCGACAAGAAGGCTGTGGCGAGCAGCGGGTCACGGTCCCTGTGGACCAGCTCGATCGCCTCGCCGAGCCGTCCGACCGAAGGTGAGCTGACCTGCCAGCCGAGCGGCCTCGGCGGTGCGGCGAAGGAGATCGACGTGGCCCTGGACGTCGTCATCCTCGTGGCCGCGCGACCACAGCCGACAGGCCCGGTCCAGCGCCCGCCACCCCTCGGCGGGGGCGCAGATGCGGCAGCGCGCTCCGCCGCCACCAGCGTCCATGCGAAGGCCTCGCTCGGTCGTTCCGCGTGCTCCCAGTGCACCGCGATGTCCGCCGCGTCCTGCGCGCTCCCGTCGTCGAGGCCGACCAGGGTCGCGGCGTAGGCCGCGTGGACGGAGCCGGCTTTCGCCGTGCCGGAGTCCCGGGTCAGCACGTCACGAAGCAGCGGATGCCGGAACCAGACGTGATCCTCCACGTGCGTCAGGACGCCGCCCTGAACGCCGTCGGCCAGGCAGCGTCGAGGTCGACGACCAACGAGCCGGGTGCATCGTCACCCGACGCAGGACGCTGAGCGAGCGGGGTCGCCCTCCGAGGGCAAGGACCCGCGCAGCTCCCTCGCCGGCAGGGGCAAGGAGTGCCATCGCGCAGAAACGGCGTCGAGCAGGCCGTGCGGCGTCCGCTCCGGGGCGGCCGTGGCCTCTGGTCGAGGCCCTTGACGTAGAGCTCGGTGAAGTAGGGGTTCCCCACGGTCCGCTCGTAGATCGCCGAGGCCAGTGCGGGGGGGCGTGGCACCGCGGAGCGGGTGACCAGCGCGTCGGTCGCCTCCTCGCTCAACCGCCCGAGGGTCATCTCGCTCACCGCCGGGTGGCGGCGAAGGTCGGCCAGCCACTCGTTGAGGGGATGCCCTTCGCTCCGGTCCTCGGCGCGGACGAGCAGGACCAGGCCCAGCCGGTGCCGATCAAGACCCGAGACGAGGTACGCCAGCAGGTCACGCGACGTGGCGTCGGACCAGTGCAGGTCGTCAACCACCCACAGGGTCGGAGCGTCGTCCGACAAGGCGTCCACCAGGTCGTCCGCCGCCTGCATGACGGCCGCCGATGTCACGACGCCTTCGGCCCCGGTCGCTGCACCGGTCGTCAACCGCAGGAACAACCGGCCGGCCTCAGTCGCCGTGCTCGCCGGCCGGCGCCGGACCCAACGTCGAACGGCACCGGTGACCGCGGCGTACGGCGCCTCACTCGCCGCGAAGTGGACACAGGTGCCCCACAGCACGGACATCCCCCGCGCTCGCGCGTCTGTCCGCCAGTTCTCGAGCCAGCCGGGTCTTGCCGACGCCGGCCTCGCCCTCCAGGACGACGACGCGCGGTGCCCCCCCTGGCGATCTCCTCGAGGACACCCATGAGCAGGATCCACTCGTCGGCACGGCCCACGAGCTGGTCGGGCGCAGGCGTGGCCTGCTGCATCGCTCCAGTGTGGCCCAGGTGACGGGTCCACAGCCAGGAGAACGGGATGGTGACGGCCGACGGGTCCGTCCCGCTACGCCTGCGCGTCCGCGAGCGTCCGGAACCACCGCTCCAGGTCCGCCGGCCGGCGGAAGCGCAGCACCGGGACGTCGGCGGACCGTGACCACTGCTCGACCCGCTCACGCTTGCGGCTGAACGAGCGGAAGTGCCACGCGATGATCGAGTCGCGGGAACGGCGCCGCGAAGCGTCTCGACGTTGCCGTTGCAGATCCGTCGGCGGTCGACGATCCGGACCGCGGTCCGGCGCAGCAGCCGGGTCAGCGACCGCCAGCGCGGGTAGTCGAGGGCCACCACCAGCTCGCAGCGCGACAGGACCAGGTCGAGCCAGCGAGTATGCGGTGTCGAGCACCGCATCGGTCGCCGCGATGGCCCCGAACGTCTCGCGCTGGGTCTCGGTGTCCACCAGTACCCAGTTCGGCGGCCAGGTGAGCTCGTCGGCGAGGTGGACCGGCAACCCGGTCACCGCGCCGAGCCGCGCGGCCGCCGTGCTCTTGCCGGAACCGGTGACCCCGTAGACGAGGATCCGGCGCTCGGTAAACGGTGCAGAAGGGTCGCGTCGGACATCGGACCATCATCGTGGTCGCGTCCGGCGGGCGCCGCATACACAGACCTAGGTCCCTTGTCGGTCCGGGGAGCCCTGCACATGCTGAGCCTGGCCCGACCTGTCACCAGACCCAGGGATTCCTATGTCCATCGTCCGTGCCGCCCGGCGGCGACTCGTCACAGGCGGCATCGCGTTCGTCACGGCCGTCGCCGTCGTCGCCACCCTGGGAGCGGTGGTGGCCCCGGGGCCGTCGCTCGGCAGGATGGTGCCTCGACCCGCTCGGTCAAGGCGGTCACCGCGTCCACGTTCGCGTTCAGCTCGCGCTCATCACCGCTCCGTCGGGCGCACCCGGAGAGCGGTGGCGGTGACGATCGGCGACCGGACACTTGCGGCACCCGCTCCGTCCCAGTGGGCGTGTCCCACCGGCGTGTGGGTCCTCACGCTGAGCCGCAGGACGCTCGAACCCCTGTCGTCCAAGGAGCGCCCCCTCTGCCGCGGACGAGGCCACCGGGCCACTCGAACATGCTGAAGCTGCTCCCGGCGAACCGGTCGTCATCGTCAACGCCGTCAACCATGACGTCAAGGAACCGGGCCGGCGTACCGCGGTCTGAGCGACGCGCTGGCCGAGATCGGAGCGACCCGGTCCGACTTCGCGGGCCTCAGCCCCGCCGCCCAGAGCTTCTCCGTCGTCGGGGTCTCCGGGATGCCGGAGGGCCAGGCGTACTCGGCTCGGGACACCTGGGCCGCGGAATCGACCAAGACCGGCGCCGCCAGCGCGGCCAACGTCCGTGGAACCCTCGCCCCGGGACAGCCGGGACGACTACACGGTCGTGATGCTCGACTACAGCCTCTACGACATCTCCGCCGACGGCACATCAAGGTCGACGACAAGACCTTCCCGTCCCGCCGCAGCCGGGCTTCGCCGAGGGTTCCACGTCGTCGTCCTCGACCGCCGGACCCTGGGCACGATCTCGGACAAGCTCTACTCCACGAACAACGACCTGGTCGGGCAGTACCGGATGGGGTCCGAGCTGAACCGGATGGCCGACACTTACGGCGAGGGCGCCTCGTGCTGCTGGCCACGGTCGGCAATCCCTGGGGCAAGCTTCCTCCCCGCCGCGCCGCCGATGAGCGGCCCCTGTCAGCCCGACATCTTCCGGATCCTCTGCACGTATGGGCCCACGGGCAACGAGCAGACGATGGCCGTGCCAGCCGCGGGCGAGGTGCTGCCCGGCGTGCCCGTGGACCGGCTCGACATCTCGGCGCGGGGAGCACGGGGCGGCAACGGGTACTACCAGACCCCCGTCGGGGGCACGGCGAGCGTCGTCAGCGCGAGCCTGCCCCTCGGGGGAACCGCTGCGGTCAAGCCCGGCACCACCCTGTACGTCGCGGTCGGCGGCGACGGCCAGAGGGCGCGGCTACAACCCATTCCGGGCGGCGGGTCCTCCTACGGCGCGGGAGGAGACGGAGGGTGGAACGGCGGCGGCGGGAGGCAACGGCTCCGACTTCGCCGGTGGCGGTGGCGGTGGCGGCGCGTCCGACGTCCGGACGCGGGCCCTCTCCGACCCGACGTCACTCGCGTCGCGGGTGGTCGCGGCCGCCGGCGGTGGCGGCGCCGGTCGTCTGGCGAACGGGGGGGCCGGAGGCCAGGACGGCGTCACCTACTCGTCGGCCAGACCGGGTGAAGCCGGGACGGCGACGGCCGGCGGAGATCAGGGCGCCAACGGCGCCCCGGGAGGTCTCGGCGTTGGGGGGGCCGGCGGCCCCGACGGCCTCAAGAAGTACGGCGGCGGAGGCGGCGGCGGCGGACTCTACGGCGGCGGCGGCGGCGGGAGCGGCGGCGGCGGTGGCGGCGGGTCGAACCTGTTCCCCGGAGGGGCGTTCTCCAGCTGCGGCCGACGACCAGGGTGGCGCGGCGTACGTGAGAATCAGCTACCCCTCGAAGTACGGGCCGACCTTGGCCCAGACGCTGCGCCGCTTCGGGGCCACGCCAACCCTCCGTCAACGACCTGGGCAACCACCCCTCGGTACGCCCTCATGGGCTCAACCGGACCCGTCCGCGCCGAACTACACCAAGGCCCCTCCCGTGGAGGCGGTCGAGGCGAGTGCCAGCATCACCCCCGGTGCGACGGGCGCCATCCAGGGCGTGCTCTCCCGGGGGCCACGCAACATGTTGGTACGGCCCGCAGGACGAGCAGACACGCCCGTCGTGACGAGCGTCAACGGCACCCAGCGTCCGCCCTCGACGGTGAACTTCGGGAGTGTACTCGACGTCATCTCCCACGCCCACGCGAGCGGCCTCATCCCCTCGGGCCGGCCCGGTGAGGGCCGTCCACGACGCCCAGGGAGAAGGCCTGGGCGTACGTCAGCGACCGGCTGTGCCGGTGCCCGGACGTCCGCGTGGAGTACAGCGGGAACCAGGACCTCATCAAGCAGTGGGCCTCGAGACCAGAGCGGCATCACCAACCCCGGCGGCAAGGGGTTCGACGACCCGACGCTCGCCGTCGTCAAGAAGCAGATGCAGGTCGAGCTCGAGCGACGTGGACCTCGTCGCGGGACTCCAGCTGCGCATGCTGAGCCTGGAAAGGACTCCAGAACCAGACCCTGGACCAGGCCCTCAAGGACGCGCTCAAGGACGTGCAGGACACGCTGCGCGTCCCCAAGGACAAGTCGTGGGTCGCCCCGACGGTGGGGTTCGCCGCGTCGGCGAAGCCTTGCCCTGGCACCACTGATCATCAAGGCCCTGATCGGTGCGGCCGCAGCCGCCGCCTCCGCCGGCCCGATCGGCGCCGCGATCGGGGTCATCGGCGCGGTGATCGGTCTCATCATCGCGCTGGTGTCCAACGCCCTGAGCAAGACGGGCCCGGACCGGGCCAAGGTGAGCGCGGAGCAGCTCGCCCAGGAGATCACCCGGCGGTTCACCGAGGGTCTGAACTCGCTCGGGCAGGCCTTCGACCTCATCTACGACGACTGGGGAAAGCTGGCCCGGGTCGGTGAGGGTCTGCGCAGCGGGACCGGCTGGGACATCCGCCAGGATCAGGTGGGTCTGGCTCGTGAGCCAGGTGGTCCGACGCGACGAAGCTCGGGTACTCTACCGGACCCTGCTCCCCTTCAACGTCGAGCTGGCCCAGTCGGCCGCCGAGCCCTCGGGGAGCCCGAAGGAACTCGGTGCTACACCAAGACACAGCGCCTGCTCCTTGTACAGGTACTCGGATGACGGCTTCGAGATCCCCGACAGCGCCTACTCCTACCCGGTCCACTCGACGCTCAAGGGCTACCAGGACGCCTACGTCGCCATGGCCGTGCACCGTTCGACACCTATGCCCTGCCGCCCGAGATCATGGACAAGATGGCGGCGGTGGGGCTGTACAAGCCGTACCTGTTCCTGCGCTTCGCCCTGCCGATCCGCGAGTGCGTCCGGGAGAAGCTGGACGGGTACTCGTTCGACCACTGCCGAGCGCGAGCGCGCAACAGGCTCGCGAGAGGGATGTCCCCGAGGATGCGCGAGATCCGGCGCGGCACCGGGCAGTCGGTCGGGCGTCGATAGCGTTCCTGACATGTCCATCAGACTCGAGAACGTCGGCATCGCCGTTCGCAACCTCGACGCGACCATTGCGTTTTTCACCGACCTCGGCCTCACCGTCCTCGGTCGCGACACGGTCAGCGGCGAGTGGCCCTACACGGCCGTGGGTTTGGACGGCAACCACGCCAAGATCGCCATGCTCCAGACGCCGGACGGCCAGGGCCGGCTCGAGCTGTTCGAGTACATCCACCCCGAGGCGATCGAGTCGAGCCCACCCGTCCCCACGACATCGGATGCATCGGGTCGCCTTCTCCGTCGACGACCTCGACGCCGCCCTCGAGATCGCCGCCCGGCACGGCTGCCACCCGCTGCGCGGCGTCGCGACCTACGAGGACGTCTACAGGCTGACCTACCTCCGCGGGCCCAGCGGCATCCTCGTCATGCTCGCCCAGCAGCTCACGACGTGACGCGTGACCGACGTCACCCCCCGAGCAGTCGGCCGAGACGCTGTCAGCGACAGCGTCTGCAGGTCGCCCGTGCCCTGGTCTCCAGCCCCGCGCCAGGACCGTTCGCGGAGCTGATCGCCCGGCAGCGGCTCTGATCGGGCCCGGACCGGGCGATCCCGTGCATCATTGGGGACGCAGGGGGTACACGGGGTGCCTGCCACACAAGCAGATCCCCGATGAGGAGTACCCCATGAGTGAGACGAACACCCTGTCCCGGTCGCTGCACGACATCGGCCTGTCCGCCTGGTTCGGCGGCACCCTGGCCAACGCGGTCTCCCTGAACCGGGCCGCCGGCCGATCCGGACAGCAGTCGGACGCCGGCGCGGTCGCCAACGCCGGCTGGGACCGGTGGACGCCGGTCAACGCCGCCGCCATCGGCGCCCACCTGGTCGGCAGCGTGGGCCAGCTGGTCGGCAACAAGGAGCGGCTGGCGGCACAGCCGGGCGTCGGCACCATGGCCCTGGTCAAGACCGGGCTCACCGTCGCCGCGCTCGCCGTCACGGGGTACTCGCGGGTGCTCGGCGGTCGGATCTCCGAGCACAAGGCGGTCCCCGTGTCCGACGGCACCACGCCGTCGGCCGAGACCCCACCGGAGGTCGCCTCGGCCCAGCGGCAAGCTGGCCGTCCTGCAGTGGGCCGTGCCGGCGCTGACCGGCGCACTGGTCGTCGTCAGCTCCTTCGCCGGCGAGCAGCAGCGACCCGCCTCGGTCCTGCAGAGCCTCACCGCGCGCGTGGCTCGCTGACGCCTCGGCGCTCTCCCCCGCTCCGACTCAGGGGCGGGGAGACACTGTCGGCATGAGCCGAGAGTGCCCCGGGACGAGGCGGCGATCACCGAGGTCGTCGACACGGTCTTCGCCGCGTTCGTCAGCGGCCCAGCACTCGACGAGCGGATGCTCGCTCTCGAGCGGCTGTTCCTGCCGGCTGCGGTGATCGTCCGGACCGGCGGCGGGGAGCCGGTGGCATACGACGTCGACGGGTTCCTCCGGCCCCGGCGAGAGCGCTGGCGTCGGGCGAGCTGACGGAGTTCTCCGAGCAGGCCACCTCCGGCCGGATCGACGTGTTCGGCGACGTGGCCCACTGGTGGGGCGGTTACACCAAGTCGTGGACCGAGTCCGGGACGCCCGGGGTGGGCGCGGGATGAAGTCCCTCCAGCTGGTCCGGGTGGATGGCCGGTGGCGGATCAGCGCCCTGGCCTGGGACGACGAACGGGACGGCCTGTCGGTCCCGACGTCGTAGGCGGCGCCTGGACCTGGTTACCTCAGTGAGACCGGACCGGCGTCGATGGCGACGCGGAACAGCGCGTACGGGCTTGCGCCGCTCGTCTTGCCGCCGCGGTACTTCGCCTGCCGGTGGAGCTGGTTGGCGGTGACGTAGAGGTAGCCGTCGGCCACCGACATCGTGTCCGGCCAGAGCAGCCGGCGTCGTGCACCACCGTCTCCGTATGCCGTCGGGCCGCCGACGCTCGACCGCGTTGTGCTCGCCGTCGGTGAGGTAGAGCCGGCCCTCGGCGTCGGTCTCCATCCCGTCGCCGGCCGCCCTTGTCGCCCTCGTCGACGACGGTCGCCGCCACCTCGTCGTCGCTCACGTCGGTCGGCAGCGCGTCGGTCGACTACGCTCTACAGCCGCCGGCGACGCCAGCGGGCAGTAGTAGAGCCGGCTGCCGTCGGCGGCGATCGCGATGCCGTCGGAGCCCATCGTCACCGGCTTCGTCGGCCGTCCGCGGGCCGCTCGAGGAACTCCTCGCCCTCGACGACCATGCCGGACGTCCGGCGGGTCAGCGCCTTGGTGCTGAGGGTGGTCGTGCAGCCGCCGCCAGGCGTCACCGGTGGCCAGGTCCACCACGATGATCCCGTTCGGCCCGGTCGGCCGAGTCGGTGATGTAGGCGACCCCCGCCTCGCCCGCGCAGGTCGAACCGGACGTCGTTGAGGTACGTCGTCGGCAGCGCCACTCCGCGGGAACATGATCGTCTGGACGACCTTGTCGGTCGCCAGGTCGACGCAGACCAGCTTCGGGCCGCCCGGCTTGGTCGGCTGGAACATCGGGCTGCCGGTGTCCAGCACCAGAGCCGGTCGGCCGGGTCGACCACGATGCTCTGCACCGACACGAAGCGCCGGCGTCGTCGTCCCCGGCGTTGTCGTTCCAGCTCTGGTCGGGTAGGCCACACTGGCCGTCCCGCAGCTCGCCGACCGTGAACGCGACCTCGTCGCCCCACTTCGGGATAGTTGACGAAGATCCGGCCCGTCGCGGCGAGACGCTCACCCCGGTCGGCATGGCGTCCTCAGAAGAACAGGTGCACGACCTCCAGCCTTCCCGATCGACGCATCCTGGGCCAGGTCACCGTTCGACATCTCGAACGCCCTTCCTCGGGTTCGACTCACCGTGGACCGGTGGTACCCCTGGAAGGCGCCCTCAACCCCTCGGCCGCAAGGTGACCGGACCTCGTCAGCTCCCCTGGTAGGTGATGAGGACGTACCCGTCGCCCCGGTTCTTGCCGGCGAGAGTGACCGCGGACAGGTGATCCCCGAAGAACATCGTCGATCCCGGCCTGCCCGCCGCCGCCCGAGCCGATGGTCGTCTTTCCGGACGAGACCACGAGCGAGCCCGCGCCGCCGCCACAGCCGCCGGTGTCCCCGCCGCCGCCACCCGCCGCCGCCGGCGCCGGTGGCCAAGGCGGAGAGCCCGGTGATGACCGAAGCCGAGTACGGGAGCTCCGGACACGCCGTCGAGGGGGCGCCTTGGGCGTTGGTGAAACCGAGAGGCTCCGCCGCCCGGTCGGCCGTTGTCGCCCGGCGATGCCGGGGAGCCGGACGGCACGCCGTTGGCGCCGGCATCGCCGCCGTCCCCTCCGGCGTTCACCCCGAAGCCGGACCCCCGACCGCCCCCTCCGCCCCCGGCGCCGGCCCGGACGAAGACGACGTCACCGCTGCCGTCCGGCAGGACGGCGACCGGTGTGCGAGCCGCCTCCGGCGGCCCCGTTGTTCGCGGTCAGGCCCGCTCCGCCGGCACCGCCGTCCCCGTTCCCCTGCCCCGGGCGGTCACCGGAGCAGCCGACGTCGCCGCGCACCGTGAGGTTCCCTGTCCACACGTTGACGGTGGCGGTCACCACGGCGCCCTTGCCGCCTCGGCCGGTGAAGCCGGGCTGGGCGGCGCCACCGCCGGAGCCACCGGCGACCTCCAGCTGGAAGGACGTCAGGCCAGTCCGGGACGTACCACGAGAAGGATCCGTGCTCCGGGGCCGCGCAGTCGAAGCGGACCTGTTTCATCGGTCCGGCGGCGCTCGCCGGTGTGCTGGTGAGGCCCACGAGCGCGACCGCCGCGGCGAGCCCGGTCAGCGCCAGCCCGGTGCGGCTCCGGCGAGATGCACGACGGTCAGCAGCGCTGTGAGTCGCTGATGGACGCCAGTCGACCACTCCTGCTGCCGCCCTGGCACAGGGATGAGCGCGAAGTGGGGACCTAGGTCGCCTCGCGCATGCCGGAGGGGAGGGGGCGGACGTCGAGCCGCGCCAGTCGGTCGGGGTCGGCGACGATGTCGATGGCGGTGATGGCGTCACCGGCCCAGCTGAAGGTCAACGCCAGGGCGAGCCGACCCTCGGGGGCCATGACCAGCCCGACCGAGCCGTCGACGAGTGCCGGTTCGGTGATCCGCGCCCGCACCGCCGAGGCGACCGCTCCGCCCGCCACGGCACGCACACCGCGCAGGGTGATCGGGCCCGGCGTGGGGCCGGCCTGACGGTCGGCGTGGAGGACGACGTCAGGGTCCAACAGGGACACCAGCGCGTCGAAGTCGCCACCGCGGGCGGCGGCGAGGTAGGCGTCGACCATCCGGCGCTGTCGCTGCAGGTCGCGGTCCGGTCGGGCCGCGCCCCGGACCCGCCGCCGGGCCCGGCTGGCCAGCTGCCGGGCGGCGGCCGGGGTGCGGTCCACGATGGGGGCGATCTCGTCGAACGGCAGGTCGAACATGTCGTGCAGGACGAAGGCCAGCCGCTCGGCCGGGGTGAGCGTGTCGAGGACGACGAGCAGGGCGAGCCCGACGGAGTCGGCGAGCACGCCTCCTGCTCCGGGTGGTCGCGCCGGCCGAGTGCCCGGTCCCGCCAGCGACCGGTCCTGGGTCGGGCTCGGCGTCGAGCGGGTCCTCGCGGCGGGTGCTGGCGGGCCCGCAGCATGTTGAGGCTGATCCGGGCGACGACGGTGGTGAGCCAGCGCCGAGAGGTTGTCGACTCGTCGGGGCCGGACCGGCTGAGCCGCAGCCACGCCTCCTGGACGGCGTCCTCGGCCTCGCTCGTCGAGCCGAGCATGCGGTAGGCGACGCCGACCAGCCGGCGCCGCTCCTGCTCGAAACGGTCCGCCGCCCAGTCGTCGTCGACTCGGGGTGTCGGGTCGGTCGGTCACATCTCCTCCTCGTCGCGGGTCATCCCGGTAGACCCACCAGACCACCTCGATGTGACCGGCGTCGGGTACGCCGGACCGACCAGTCAGGAGAGCAGATGTCCTCACCCATCCTCGTCACCGGCGGCAGCGGCACCCTGGGCCGCCTCGTCGTCCCCCGGCTGCGGCCGCGGGACGGGACGTCCGCGTGCTCAGCCGGACCGCGCCCCGTCGGCCCCGGCATCGATGTCGTGACGGTGACCTCATGACCGGGGAGGGAGTCCGACCTGCCTCGCCGGCGTGCGGACCGTGCTCCACTCGCCGGCACCGCCAAGGACGACGACGTCAAGGCGCGGACGCTGGCCGAGGCGGCCGCCGCGGCCGGGGTGGGGGCACCTGGTCTTCATCTCGGTGGTCGGGGCCGACCGGATACCGGTCGAGAGCGCGGTCGACCGGGCGATGTTCGGGTACTTCGCCTCCAAGCGGGCGGCGGAGCGGGTCGTCGCGAGAGTCGGGGGTGCCGTACACGACGCTGCGGGCGACCCAGTTCCACGAGCTGTCGCTCACGGCTCTCGCGGCGATGGCCCGGCTGCCGGTCGTCCCGGTGCCGAGCGGGGTGCGGTTCCAGCCGATCGCCGGTGCCGAGGTCGCCGACCGGCTCGTCGAGCTGGCCCTCGGCGCACCGGCCGGGCTGGTCGACGACGTGGCCGGCCCCGAGGTCCACGTCGATGGCCGAGCTGCTCCGCCGCTACCTGCGGGCGACCGGCCGGCGACGGCTGCTGGTGCCGGTCCGGCTGCCCGGCGGGGCGGCGGCGGCGATCCGGGACGGGGCGAACCTCGCCCCGACCGCGCCGTCGGGCCGGCAGACGTGGGACGACTTCCTCGCGAGCCAGGTGGGGCGACAGCTCTCCCAGCCGGCGCACTGAGGTCAGCCCACGCCGTCGAAGCGTGTGCCGAAGCGGGTGCCGAAGCGTCCCCAGTGTCGTGACAGCGACACACGGCCGCTACGAGTCCGCTGCGCCGGGGAAGGAAGTTCGTGCGGAACGCGACAGTTGAACCACGGCGCCCAACGGGGGAACATCTCGCGCATACTCAGAGTTGAGCCTGATGTACGCAACTTTGCGGAGTCGGGTTTTGACAACCAGTACGCCGCCCGGCAGGGTGGGGAGCCGGAGACCACTACCCACTGAACCAGCACCATCCCCCAGCACCACAGGAGAGTCACCATGGCACGTGCGGTCGGAATCGACCTGGGCACCACCAACTCGGCCGTCGCCGTCCTCGAGGGCGGCGAGCCGACCATCATCGCGAACGCCGAGGGTGGCCGGACCACCCCGTCGGTCGTCGCGTTCAGCAAGAACGGCGAGGTGCTCGTCGGCGAGATCGCCAAGCGCCAGGCCGTCACCAACGTCGACCGGACCATCCGCTCGGTCAAGCGCCACATGGGCACCGACTGGAAGTCCCCGGAGATCGACGGCAAGCACTACACGGCGCAGGAGATCAGCGCGCGCATCCTCCAGAAGCTGAAGCGCGACGCGGAGTCCTACCTCGGCGAGTCGGTCACCGACGCGGTCATCACCGTGCCCGCGTACTTCGACGACCACGAGCGCCAGGCCACCAAGGAGGCCGGCGAGATCGCGGGCCTCAACGTCCTGCGCATCATCAACGAGCCCACCGCGGCCGCGCTCGCGTACGGCCTCGACAAGGGCAAGGAGGACGAGCTGATCCTCGTCTTCGACCTCGGCGGCGGCACCTTCGACGTGTCCCTCCTCGAGGTCGGCAAGGACCCGGAGGACGGCTTCTCCACGATCCAGGTGCGGGCCACCAACGGTGACAACAAGCTCGGTGGCGACGACTGGGACGAGCGCATCGTCAACCACCTGCTCACCACGGTGAAGAACAGCAGCGGCGTCGACCTGTCCAAGGACAAGATCGCCATGCAGCGGCTGCGCGACGCGGCGGAGCAGGCCAAGAAGGAGCTCAGCTCCTCGACGAACACCAACATCAACCTGCAGTACCTGTCGATGTCGGAGAACGGCCCGATCCACCTCGACGAGCAGCTGTCCCGCTCCGAGTTCGAGCGGCTGACCGCCGACCTGCTCGAGCGGACCAAGGGCCCGTTCCAGAAGGTCATCGCCGACGCCGGCATCAAGGTCTCCGACATCGACCACGTGGTCCTCGTCGGCGGCTCGACCCGGATGCCCGCCGTCTCCCGCGTGGTGACGGAGCTGACCGGCGGCAAGGAGCCCAACAAGGGCGTCAACCCCGACGAGGTCGTCGCCATCGGCGCCAGCCTGCAGTCCGGCGTCCTCAAGGGTGAGCGCAAGGACGTCCTGCTCATCGACGTCACGCCGCTCAGCCTCGGCATCGAGACCCAGCACGGCCGGTTCACCAAGCTCATCGAGCGCAACACGGCGATCCCGACCAAGCGCAGCGAGATCTTCACGACGGCCGACGACAACCAGCCGTCCGTCCTCATCCAGGTGTTCCAGGGTGAGCGCGAGATCGCGCAGCACAACAAGGGTCTCGGCACCTTCGAGCTGACCGGCATCGCGCCGGCCCCGCGCGGCGTGCCGAAGATCGAGGTCACCTTCGACATCGACGCCAACGGCATCGTCCACGTGTCCGCCAAGGACCAGGGCACCGGCAAGGAGCAGTCGATGACGATCTCCGGCGGGTCCGCCCTGCCCAAGGAGGAGATCGAGCGCATGGTCAAGGAGGCCGAGGCGCACGCCGACGAGGACAAGAAGCGGGTCGAGGAGATCGACGCCCGCAACACCGCGGACCAGCTCGTCTACTCGACCGAGAAGTTCCTCGCCGAGAACGGTGACAAGGTCCCCGCGGCGGAGAAGTCCGACGTCGAGACGGCGCTGAACGAGCTCAAGGCCGCGGTCGGCACCAAGGACGCGCCGGGTACCGACGTCGCGGACATCAAGGCCAAGACGGCGACGCTGAACGAGGTCTCCCAGAAGATGGGGCAGGCCATGTATGCGGCCAGCGCCGCCGAGCAGGCCTCGGCCGGTTCGAGTGACGCGGGTCCCCAGGACTCCGCGGGCGCTGATGCCGGCTCGACCGGTAGCGGCTCCGACGACGACGTCGTCGACGCCGAGATCGTCGACGACGAGACCGACGGCCCGCAGGACCGCAAGTGACGGACGAGCAGGTGGGACCGGTCGGCGAGGAGCCGACCGGCCCCACCGGTTCCACCGAGCCCGCCGGCTCGACCGGACCGACGGGCGGCGAGGCCGGCCACGGCCGGCACGAGACCGCCGGGCGGTCCGGTCAGGGCCGGCACGGCGGCGACGCGTCGGCCGAACCCGGTGGCGAGGACGAGTACGACGTCTTCATCCCGGACACCCCGGGATCGTTGGTGGACGACGAGATCGAGGGCGAGGTCGTCCACGAGGCACCGGCGGGGGACGTCCACCCCGACACCCGCAAGGCCGCCGAGCACCTCGAGGACCTGCGCCGCTTGCAGGCCGAGTACGTCAACTACAAGAAGCGCGTCGACCGTGACCGCGACCTCGCCCGCGACCGCGGGGTCACCCAGGTCGTCGAGGCGCTGCTCCCGGTGCTCGACGACGTCCACGCCGCGCGCGAGCACGGCGACCTCGAGGGCACCCCGTTCGCGGCGATCGCCGAGAAGCTCGAGGCCATCCTCGGACGGTTCGGCGTCGAGCGGATCGGCGCGAAGGGCGAGGAGTTCGACCCGGCCATCCACGAGGCCCTCATGCACGTGGAGGCCGAGCTGCCCGAGGACGCCACGACGACGACCGTCGTCCAGGTGATCCAGCCAGGGTTCAAGATGGGGGAGCGGGTCGTCCGACCCGCCCGGGTCTCGGTCGCCGACCCGCAGTGAGCAGCCGCATACCGAGCCGAGGGGAGGAACGCCGAGATGGCTAGTCAGGACTGGTTGGACAAGGACTTCTACGCCATCCTCGGCGTCCCCTCCGACGCCGACGAGGCGACGATCAAGAAGACCTACCGCAAGCTCGCCCGCAAGCTGCACCCCGACCAGAACGCCGGGGACACCGCAGCCGAGGGCAAGTTCAAGGAGATCGGCGAGGCCTACTCGGTGCTCTCCGACCCCGAGCAGCGCCAGCAGTACGACCAGCTGCGGGCCATGACCCGCGGCGGTGCCCGGTTCACCGCCGGAGGCGGCGGCTCGTCCGGCCAGTTCGAGGACCTGTTCTCGGGATGTTCGGCGGCCGGCGGCGCCGGCACGCGGACCCGCTACTCGACGAGCAGCGGCAACGCCGGCGACCCGGACATGCAGGACCTGCTGTCGAGCCTCTTCGGCCAGGCCGGTGGCACCTATCCCGGCGGTTCGACCTACGGCGGCTACGACACCTTCGGCGCGCCCCGCGGGCCGCGCAAGGGTAGCGACGTCCAGGCGCGCACCTCGGTGTCGTTCCGCGACGCGGTGGCCGGGCAGACCGTCACCCTCGAGGCGGCGGACGGCGAGCGCATCACGACGCGCATCCCCCCGGGCGTCCGCGACGGGCAGCGGATCCGGTTGCGGGGCAAGGGCTCTCGCGGTGACGCGGGTGCCGAGCGCGGCGACCTGATCCTCACCGTGGCCGTGGACAAGCATCCGGTCTTCGGCCGTGACGGCGACAACCTCACCGTCGACCTGCCGGTGACCTTCTCCGAGGCGGCGCTCGGCGCGACCGTGTCGGTGCCGACCCTCGACGGCACCCCGGTCACGCGTGCGGATCGCGCCCGGGACGCCGAGCGGCCGTGTGCTGCGGGTCAAGGGCCGCGGCGTGAAGCACGGCGAGAAGACCGGTGACCTGCTGGCCAAGGTGCAGATCGTCGTGCCGCAGCGGCTGACCGACGCCGCGCGCGAGGCGCTCGAGGCGATGCAGGCCGACGAGGCCGGCCAGGACCCTCGCGCCGAGCTGTTCGAGCAGGCCCGGGTCTGAGTGGGGATCCGTCGTGTCCGTCCCGAACCCCAGTAAGCCGTCGAGCTTCGGCCCCGACGACGACACCCCGGTGTTCGTCATCTCGGTCGCGGCCCAGCTCGCCGGTATGCACGCGCAGACCTTGCGCCAGTACGACCGGCTCGGGCTGGTCTCCCCGTCCCGCACCCGCGGCGGCGGACGTCGCTACTCCGGACGGGACGTCGCGCTGCTCCGCGAGGTGCAGCGGCTGTCGCAGGAGGAGGGCGTCTCCCTCGCCGGGATCCAGCGGATCCTCGAGCTCGAGAACCAGGTCGCCGCGCTGCGCTCCCGGGTGGCCGAGCTCGCCCAGGCCCTGAAGTCGCAGGCCGACCGGAGCGACGCGCGGGCCCAGCTCGGGTCGCGGATCTTCGCGGCCGGCAGCGGTGGTGAGATCGTCGCGGTCCGCCCCGGCGAGCGCCCGCCGCGGTTCGGCTCGGCGTCGCAGGCCCTCGTGCTCTGGCAGCCGCTGCCGTCCACCCGGCGTTGACGCGTCGCGTCGACGGGCGTTGAGCGGTGCGGATCCCCTGGGAGCAGCGGGAGACCGCCGTGGCGGCCGGCTTCGACCCCGCCTCGCCTGACCGAACGCTCGGCCCGCCGCCGCACCGGTGACGCGGGCCTGGGTCGCGTCGTCGTCGTGCCGGTCTACTGGCGCCGGCCGAGCCCTTCGGGTTCCGACGTGTCCACGGTCGGCCTGTTGGTCCACCTGTCCCCGGAGGGGCGCTCGCCGTCGACCGCGCGGTGGTCTCCGGCGCCGTCGGCGCGCGCTCCGGGTTCTGGCCCGCGGTCCACCGGGCCTCACGCGACCCCGACTCGGTGCGGCGACGGGAGGGCTGGACCCGGGTCGCGGTCGGCAGCGAGGTCGGGGTGGCGGACGCCGTCGGGAGCCTCGTCCTGCGGGACAGCGACTGGGTGCTGCTGTCTGCCGCGCTCGCTCTCCGGTACTGCCCGGCCGCCGAACCCCAGGACGCGCCGGTGGAGCGGGTGCTCGCTCGTTTCCTCGGGCGGCTCGACGGGCTCGACGGGACGACGTCGGGTGGGCTGTGGGGTCGGCTGGCCCTCGAGCTGGTCAGCGTGCGCCGCCCCGAGCGGCTCGCCGACACGCGGTCCCTGCGCTGGCACGCCGCCTGGGGCCCGGGCGGGTTCCCGGCGGGGTCCGCCGGCCGCGCCAGTGGTCACGCCGGACACGAGATGCTCCTCGACCTCGCCCAGCAGCGGGTCCGTGCCGACGGCCGCCTCTTCCGGGTCCGCACCCTGCCGGACTGGGAACGGGAGCAGGCCGCGCACGACCTCGGTATGCCGCCGCGCCGCCTGATGGCCTGGCCGGTGTCACCGCTCGCGGTCCTGCTCGGCGGCGTTCGACGACATCACGCCGGCGCCCCTTCCTGCGACGATGCCCCGCCCGAGGATGCGCGGCCCGCGGGCGGCGCGCCTCCGCAGGACCGGCCGGGCAGTGGTCCGCAGGACGCCCGGTGAGCGTCCCGAACTCCTGCCGGGCGCCCGGCCGCCCCGCTACCGTTCCGTCATGAGCGCGAACCTGGCCCGGAGGCGGACGCGGTGGATGCTGGTCCTCGCGTCGACGCTGCTCCTCGTCGGCGGCCTCGCGTCGGCCGGCCCCGCCCACGCCGGCGCGCTCCTCCTGACCTGCGAGGGCCGGGTCGCCACGGTCGTCGGGACGCCCGGCCCGGACGTCCTCCGCGGCACCGACGGTGACGACGTGATCGTCGGCCTGGGCGGCAACGACGTCGTCGACGGCCGGGGCGGCAACGACGTGATCTGCGGCGGCGCCGGCAACGACGTGCTGCGGGGCGGCGCGGGTGACGACATCGTCCGCGGCGAGGCGGGCCGGGACGTCGCGCAGGGCGGCGGCGGCGCCGACGTCTGCACCGCCGAGGTGGCGCAGTGCGAGCAGTCCACCTCGTGGCCCATCTCGATCGCGTTCCCGACCGGACTGGAGGCCGGGCAGGACGATCCGATCGTCGTCACGGTGACCAACCCGACGTCGACGCCCGTGGACGCCACCCTGACGGTGACGTTCACCGCCGGCCTCTCCTCCGACGAGCAGGTCAGCGACGCCCCGTGGTTCTGCGAGGGGTCGCAGACCTCTCCTCAGGTGCAGTGCTCCCTCTCGGGCTTCACCGGCACGTCGTTCGTCCGCTACGACACCCTCGTCGGGGTCTCGGCCGGGACCCCGGTCACCGTGCAGGCCTGCCTGGCCGTGTCGACCGGTCCGACTCCGGGACGAGCTGCGTCACCGCCAAGACACCGTCTCGAGCTAGCGGAGCGCTCCACCGGACCAGATGTTCCGGGGTTCCGGCCGTCCAGCCGAAACCGGAAACATCTGAGTCCGGTGCAGCCCCGGTAGTCGCGGCCGCCGAGGCCGTTGATCATCGTGCGCATCGCGAAGTCGAACCGGTCGTGCCCCTGCCCGGCGGTGAGCTCCGCCGCATACCGCTTGGTGAGCGGGTAGTCCTCCTCCGACAGCGCCTCGAACCGGCCCATCAGGGTGTCGTGGGTGACCACCCACCCACCCTCGTGGTTCATCTGCCGGAGCCACAGGGCCGAGCTCCAGGCAGTAGGCGTTGACGTAGAGCGAGAGGGCGTCGATGGCCCAGGCCGCCGTCTGCGGGGTCACGTCGCCGGCCAGCAGGATGGCCAGCATCCCCTCGCTGATGCGCAGCGTCTCGGGGTTCGACGGGCACGACGCCGAGCGCGGCCTGGGAGATCCCCGGGTAGCGCAGGTACTGGTCGCGGATCTGTGCCGCGAGGTCGAAGATCTGGTCCCGCCACGTCGCCGGGTCGGGGGCGGGGATGACGATGGTCGAGCAGAGGTACCCGATGAGCAGCTCGTCGAGGTCGGCCTTGTTGACGACGTGGGCGTAGAGCGACGCCGGCCCGGTGTCCAGCGCGGCCGCGACCCGCCGCATCGTCAGCGCCTCGAACCCCTCGGCCGCCGTGATGTCCAGGGCGGTCTGGACGATCCGCTCGACACTGAGCGGCGCCTTGCGGGACTGCTGGGCCGTCCGCTTCTCGAGCTTGCGCAGCTGCCGCTCGATCCGCCGGTCCACGGGCATACCAGGATGCTACTTGACACGAACATCGTTCGTGTGTAGAACACTGTTCGTGACCCTCGAACACCGTTCGTCCGCGACGAACCCCACCGCCCTCGTCCCCCGGCAGTACTGGATGGTCCTCGTCGTCGTGCTCGTGGCCGACGTCATGGACCTCGTCGACGCGACCGTCGCCAACCTCGCCGGCCCGTCGATCCGCACCGACCTCGGCGGGACGGACACCACGCTGCAGTGGGTGCTCGCCGCCTACACCACGGCCTTCGCCCTCGGCCTGGTCACCAGCGGCCGCCTCGGCGACCTGCTCGGCCGCCGCCGGATGTTCCTCGTCGGCATGGCCGGCTTCACCCTCGCCTCGCTCGCGTGCGGACTCGCGCCCGGCGCCGGCTGGCTCATCGCCGCCCGGGTGCTCCAGGGGCTGTTCGGCGCGGTGATGATCCCGCAGGGGCTGGCCCTGGTGAAGGTGGCGTTCCCGCCCGAGGAGCTCGGCAAGGCGTTCATCCCGTTCGGGCCGGTCATGGGCCTGGCCGGGGTCGCCGGCCCGATCCTCGCCGGCTGGCTCATCGACGCCAACCTCTTCGGCTCGCAGTGGCGGTCGATCTTCCTCATCAACGTCCCGATCGGCGTGGCGGCCTTCGCGCTGGCGTGGCGCTACCTGCCGCGGGAGACCGGCGAGAACCGGAACGCGCGCCTCGACCCGGGCGGGGTGGCCCTGCTGACGCTGGCCTCGGCCATGCTCATCGTGCCGCTCGTGCAGGGTCGCGAGCTGGGCTGGCCCGCCTGGACGTGGGTGCTGATGGTCGGCTCCCTCGTCGTCCTCGCCCTGTTCGTCCGGTCCGAGCGGCGCAGCGACCACCCGGTCATCGAGCCGTCGCTGTTCCGCAACCGCAGCTTCGTCGTCGGGCTCGTCGTCATCGCCACCTTCTTCACCGCCCTCACCGGGTTCACGCTGGCCTTCAACCTGCTCATGCAGCTCGGCCTCGGCTGGACGCCCCTGCACTCCGGCCTGTCGCTGATCCCGTGGGCGATCGGCACGGCCGTCGGTGCGGGCCTCGCCGGTGCGTTCCTCGCCGACCGGCTCGGCCGCGCCACGCTCCACCTCGGCCTCGGTATCGCCCTGGTCGGGATGGTGGGCCTGTGGTGGTCGGTCGGGCACTTCGGCACCGACCTCACGTCGTGGTCCGTCGCGCCGGCCCTGCTGGTGTCCGGGTTCGGCTCCGGTCTGGTCTTCGTGCCGCTGTTCGGCTACATCCTCGGCGACGTGTCGGAGGCCGAGGTCGGCACCGGCTCGGGGCTGCTCAACGCCGTGCAGCAGTTCTCCGGCGCCATCGGCGTCGCGGCGCTGGGCACCCTGTTCTTCCAGCGCGCCACCGCGGACGGCGGGTTCGTCGGGGCGACGCAGGCGGTGCTGATCGTCGGGGCGGTGCTGTACGCCGTGACGCTCGCCCTCGTCGGCCTGCTGCCCAAGGTCGCGCAGGAGGAGCACGGCTGACGTCCGACGAAACGACGCACGAAACGGTATGCAGCGCCCGGAGATCCGAGCACTGCATACCGTTTCGGTGCGGCGGGGTCAGCCGCGTTCGGCGACCACGTTCTCGGGACGCTCCAGGGCGACCGTGGTGCGCAGCGGTACCTCGCGGATGAAGACCACGGCCACCAGCGCGACCACGGCCACGGCGGCGGCGACGAGGAAGATGTGACCGGTCGCGTCGCCGTAGGCGGTGCGCACGATGGTCGCGATCACCGGCGGCATGCTCTTGAGGTCGAGGGTGCCCGACTCGCCGGAGCCCGCCGCGGCGGTGACCGCCGGGCCGAGCGCGACGAGCCCGTCGTGCACCTGGCTCTGGACGAGGTTGGCGAGGACCGCGCCGAGCGCCGAGACGCCGACCGCCCCACCGAGCGAGCGGAAGAACGAGACCGACGCGGAGGCCGCGCCGATGTCGCGGACGTCGACGGTGTTCTGGACGGCGAGGACGAGGTTCTGCATCGAGGGCGCCCATGCCGAGGCCCATGACCGCCATGGAGACGCCGCTCTCCCACGCCGGGGTGTCGTGCCGCAGCAGCGAGAGGCCGGCCAGGCCGGCGACGAGGAGCACGCCGCCGCCGACGAGGAACGCCTTCCAGCGACCGGTCCGGCTGATGATCTGACCGGCGATGGTCGAGGACAGCATCGCCGCGACCATGAGCGGGATGGTCATGAGCCCGGCCTTGGTCGGGCTGTAGCCCTGCGCCACCTGGAAGTACTGGCCGAGGAACGTGGTGCCACCGAACATCGCGATGCCGACGGCCACACTGGCGACGATGGCGAGCATGGCGGTCCGGTTGGCGAGGACCTTGAGCGGTACCAGCGGTTCCGGGGCGCGGCGCTCGACCCGGAGGGTCACCCAGCCGAGGACCAGCGTCGCGACGACGAAGGCCGCGGACGGCCACGAGAGCCACGCGAAGTCGGTGCCCGCGAAGGTCACCCAGAGCAGCGGCAGGCTGGCGGTGACGGCGATGAGGGCCGCGCCGAGGTAGTCGATCCGCGGCTGCCGACGCACGGTGTGCAGGTGCAGCTGCGTCTGCAGGACGACGATCGCGACGATCGCGAGCGGCACGCAGACGTAGAACGTCCAGCGCCAGCCCCACGAGTCGACGACGAACCCGCCGAGCAGCGGGCCGCTCACCGTGGCGACGGCCATGACCGCGCCCATGTAGCCGCTGTAGCGGCCACGCTCACGCGGCGCGACGATCGCGCCCATGATGGCCGCGGCGAGCGCGGTGAGGCCGCCCATGCCGATGCCCTGGACCACGCGGCAGGCGATGAGGAACGGGACGTTGTGCGCCATGCCCGCGGCGATCGAGCCGAGGACGAAGACGACCGTCGCGCTCTGGACGAGGGCCTTCTTGCTGAACAGGTCGGCGAGCTTGCCCCAGATGGGGGTGGTCACCGTCGTCGCGAGGAGCGAGGCGGTGATGATCCAGGTGTACTGGCTCTGCGTGCCCTGGAGGTCGCCGATGATCGTCGGCAGGGCGGTCGCGACGATGGTCGACGACAGCATCGCGGTGAACAGCGCGGCCAGCAGGCCGGTCATCGCGCGGAGGATCTCGCCGTGGTTCATCTCGCCGGGGATGGAGTCGACGCGCGCCACCGCGGTGGCGCGGTGGCGCCCCTTGGCGCGCCGCGGCGCGGGCTCGGCGCGGCTCGTGTCGGTTCGTTCGGTGGGTCGTTCGGTGGTGAGGGTCATGCGTACGCCTTCTCGTCCTGGTCCTGGTTCTGGGTGTCGTCGGCGACGCTGTCGGCGAGGGTGGTCATGTGGGTGAGGTCGGGGATGCCGCCGGTCCGCATCTCGGCGACGGTGCGGCCGAGGGCGGTGTCGAGCTCGGTGAGGCCGGCGAGCACGGCGCGCGCCTTGGCGTCGTCCCAGCTCTCGAGCACCGCGGCGACGCGGCGGGCGTGCTCGCGGTGCTGCTCGGCGAGGAACTGGTCGCCGCGGGCGGTCAGGGACAGCAGGTAGGCCCGCGCGTCAGCGGGGTCGGGCTGACGGGTGACGTAGCCGAGCGACTCGACCGTCGCGACGGCGCGCGACACGGCCGAGGCGGACACGCCCAGGGCGCACGCGATGTCGCCCGACCGGCTCGGCTCGGCGGCCAGCCGCTTGAGGATGGCCAGCGTGATGCCGGTGGGGCCGAGCTGCTCGTGCCGCAGGTGCGAGTACGTGCGCGCCGTGCGGATCAGGCCGGACAGGGCGCCGACGATCTCGAGGGCGACGGGTTCGCTGACGGTCATGACGACGGCTCCAATTGGTTGTTGAAAGCAACCATAGTGGTAACCGTTGACCTACGCAACCAATTCCCTACTGCCCCGAGGCCAGGTCGTCGTTGAGGTGGCCGAGCAGGCGGGCGAGGTCGCGCACGTCCGACGCCGTCCAGCGGGTGAGGATCGTCGAGACCCGTTGGCGCCGTGCGCTGATCGCCGCGTCGAGCGACGTCCGCCCGGGTTCGGTGATGGTGAGCAGCCGGGCCCGGGCGTCCTCGGCCGACGGTTCGCGGGTGACGAGCCCGAGCCGCTCGAGGACCGAGATGTTGCGGCTCATCGTCGACTTGTGCAGGCCCAGCGTCTCGGCGACGTCGATGGCGCGGACGCCGCCGGTCAACGACGCGGACAGGTCACGGATGGTGACGAGCACCGTGTAGGACGCGACGTCGAGGTCGGGGTGCACCTCGGCGGCGATGGCGGTCGAGGCCACTCGCGAGCGCCGGAAGAACCGCGTCAGCTCACGCTCGAGCTCGTGGAGGTTGCTGCGCTCGGGGGTGCTCACGGCCCTAGCCTGCCGGGTCCGCCTCCGGAATGGCGAGCCTGCGGGTGAACTCGCCGAGGACCTCGTCGCTGAACAGGACGAAGCGCACCAGCTCGACGCCGGTCCCGTGGCCGTCGGAGCGGACCGCCTCGACGGCGACCTGCGCCACGACGCCCGGGTCCCACCCGTAGACGCCGGCGCTGACCGCCGGGAACGCCACCGTCCGCGCTCCGACCTCCGCGGCCACGTCGAGCGACCGGGTGAAGCAGCGCCGCAGGAGGTCGGGATCACGTTGCCCGCGGCGCCAGTCGGGACCGACCGTGTGGATGACCCACGGAGCCGGCAGGTCGGCGCCCTCGGTGGCGACGGCGTCGCCGACGGGCAGACCGTCGGGGTATGCGTCGCGGCGCACCCGCCGGCAGGCCTCCAGCAGGCGGGGTCCCGCGGCCCGGTGGATGGCGCCGTCCACGCCGCCGCCGCCCAGCAGCGACGAGTTCGCGGCGTTGACGATGGCGTCGACGCGCTGGGTCGTGATGTCGCCGCGCACCGCCTCGACGCGGCGGGCGGACGGGCCGGCGAGCCGGCATACCGATGTCCTTCCTGAGGGCTTCCGTGCCAAACCTGAGCGGAATAGACTCAACTTTATCCGACGTTGTCCTCGGTGACACTCATACCCGTTGGTGAAAGAGGTACCCCCGCCCCATGGATCTGCAGCTGACGACCAAGGCCAACGAGGCCCTGGCGGCCGCGGCGCGTGCTGCCGCGGCGAACGGACATCCCCACATCGAGCCCGCGCACCTGCTCAAGGCCCTGGCCGAGCAGCCCAACACGACGACGCCGGCGCTGCTCGAGGCGGCCGGCACGACCGTCGCCGCCACCGTGGCGACCGCGGACCGGCTGCTCGCGGCGCTGCCGACGGTGTCCGGGTCGTCGGTGCCCACGCCGCAGCTGTCGCGCGGGGCGCTCGCGGTGATGGAGAACGCCCGCTCGCTGATGGCGTCGATGGGCGACACCTTCATCTCGACCGACCACCTGCTCCTGGCCCTCGCCCGCACCGGCGACTTCGGCCTGGACGCCGGCGCGATCGAGGCGGCCATCCCCCAGCTGCGTGGCGGGCGCCGCGTCGACTCCGAGCAGCCGGAGGCCACCTTCCAGGCGCTGGAGAAGTACGGCACCGACCTGACCGCCGCCGCCCGTGAGGGTCGGCTGGACCCGGTCATCGGCCGCGACGCCGAGATCCGCCGCGTCGTGCAGGTGCTCAGCCGCCGGACGAAGAACAACCCCGTCCTCATCGGTGAGCCCGGCGTCGGCAAGACCGCCGTCGTCGAGGGCCTCGCCCAGCGCATCGTCGCCGGCGACGTCCCGGAGAGCCTGCGCGGCAAGACGCTGATGAGCCTCGACCTCGGGGCGATGGTGGCCGGCGCGAAGTACCGCGGTGAGTTCGAGGAGCGGCTCAAGGCCGTGCTCGAGGAGATCACCGGCGCCGAGGGCCGGGTCATCACGTTCATCGACGAGCTGCACACCGTCGTCGGCGCCGGCGGGACCGGCGAGGGGACGATGGACGCGGGCAACATGCTGAAGCCGATGCTGGCCCGCGGCGAGCTGCGGCTGGTCGGCGCGACGACGCTCGACGAGTACCGCAAGCACATCGAGAAGGACGCCGCCCTCGAGCGGCGGTTCCAGCAGGTCTACGTCGGCGAGCCGTCGGTCGAGGACACCATCGCGATCCTGCGCGGCCTCAAGGAGCGCTACGAGGCGCACCACAAGGTGGCCATCGCCGACGCGGCGCTCGTGGCCGCGGCCTCGTTGAGCGACCGCTACATCACCGGGCGGCAGCTGCCCGACAAGGCCATCGACCTCATCGACGAGGCCGCGTCGCGGCTCCGGATGGAGATCGACTCCTCACCCGTCGAGATCGACGAGCTGCGGCGCCAGGTCGACCGGCTGCGCATGGAGGAGCTGCACCTCCAGGCCGAGACCGACGACGCCTCCCGGGACCGGCTGGCCCGCCTCCGGCAGGACCTCGCCGACCGCCAGGAGCAGCTCGACGCGCTCAACGCGCGCTGGGACGCCGAGAAGGCCGGGCTCAACCGGGTCGGCGACCTCAAGTCGAGGCTCGACGAGCTGCGCAGCCAGGCCGAGCGCCTGCAGCGCGAGGGCGACCTCGGCGCGGCGTCGGCGATCCTCTACGGCCAGATCCCCTCGGTCGAGCGGGAGCTGGAGCAGGCGGCGCGCGATGAGAGCGCGACCACGGGCGGCGACGTCATGGTCAAGGACGAGGTCGGCAGCGACGACATCGCCGACGTCATCTCGTCGTGGACCGGCATACCCGCCGGGCGGTTGCTCGAGGGCGAGACCGAGAAGCTGCTGCACATGGAGCAGCACCTCGGGGCGCGGCTGATCGGCCAGGTCGACGCGGTACGCGCGGTGTCCGACGCCGTGCGCCGGGCCCGGTCCGGCATCGCCGACCCCGACCGTCCGACCGGCTCGTTCCTGTTCCTCGGGCCCACCGGTGTCGGCAAGACCGAGCTGGCCAAGTCGTTGGCCGACTTCCTCTTCGACGACGAGCGGGCGATGGTCCGGATCGACATGTCGGAGTACTCCGAGCGGCACGCCGTCGCGCGGCTCATCGGTGCGCCTCCGGGCTACGTGGGCTACGAGGAGGGCGGCCAGCTCACCGAGGCGGTGCGCCGCCGGCCCTACTCGGTGATCCTGCTCGACGAGGTCGAGAAGGCCCACCCGGAGACGTTCGACATCCTGCTGCAGGTGCTCGACGACGGTCGCCTCACCGACGGTCAGGGCCGGACGGTCGACTTCCGCAACGTCATCCTCGTGATGACCTCGAACCTCGGTTCGCAGTTCCTCGTCGACCCGATGCTCACGCCGGAGTCGCGCAAGGAGGCGGTGCTCGGGGTGGTGCGCCAGACGTTCAAGCCCGAGTTCCTCAACCGGCTGGACGAGGTCGTCATCTTCGACCCGCTGTCGACCGAGGACCTCACCCAGATCGTCGAGCTCCAGGTCCACGCCCTCGCGAACCGGTTGAGCGACCGCCGGATCACCCTCGAGGTGACCGACGCCGCCAAGGAGTGGCTGGCGCTCACCGGCTACGACCCGTCCTACGGCGCCCGACCGCTGCGGCGGCTGGTGCAGAAGGAGATCGGCGACCGGCTGGCCCGGTCACTGCTGTCCGGCGAGGTCCGCGACGGCGGCACGGTGAAGGTCGACCTCGACGCCGAGGCGGACACGCTGGTCCTGCGCTGACGGTTCTACGCAGCGAGTGGGGAGTGTTCGCGGCGTCGATCGCGCCGCGAACACTCCCCACTGCCCGGTCGACAGAGTCGGCTGCGTCCGGTCAGCCGGCGAAGAAGGTGCGCAGGTCGCCGACGAGGAGCTCCGGCACCTCGAGGGCCGCGTAGTGGCCGCCGCGCTCGAACTCGCTCCAGTGGACGATGTTGGTGTTGTCGCGCTCGGCGAACGGCCGGATGGTCTGGAAGTCGTCCTTGAACACCGCCACCCCGGTCCGGCCGTGGCTGACCTGCGGCTCGGCGCCGGAGTGGCCCTCGGCGTAGTGGTACCGCACCGCGTTGGCCGACGTGTTGGTCAGCCAGTACAGCGACACCTGCGTCAGGACCTGCTCCGGCGTGACCAGGCTGGTGCCGTTCCCGAAGTTCTCGAACAGCTCGTTGTACGCCAGCTGGCCCACCGGCGAGTCGGACAGGGCCGCCGCGACCGTCTGCGGCCGGGTGCCGTTCATCCCGTTGTAGCCGCCCACCGACTGGAACCAGCCGAGGAACTCGAGCGCCGCATACTCCTTGGGCCCGAACGCGTCCATCTCGCCCGGGCGCCCCGGAGGGGAACGAGAACAGCTGGAGCACGTGCGCGCCGAGGAACCCCTCCGGGTCGAGGACCGCCAGCTCGCGCGACACCATGGCGCCGCCATCGCTGCCGTGGGTGCCGTAGGACTCGTACCCGAGCCGGCGCATGAGGGTGTCGTATGCCTGCGCGACGGCGGCCATCGTCCAGTCGCCGCCGCCGGGCGCCGGCGCCATCGGGGTGCTGAAGCCGAAGCCCGGCATCGACGGGACGACGACGTGGAACGCGTCCTCGGCCCGGCCGCCGTGCGCGACCGGGTCGGTCAGCGGGCCGATGAGGTCGAGGAACTCGGCGAACGAGCCGGGGTAGGTGTGCAGGAGCAGCAGCGGCGTGGCGCCGGCCTCGGCCGAGCGCACGTGCACGAAGTGGATGGTCTGGCCGTCGATGTCGGTGACGAAGTTGGGGACGGCGTTCATCCGCGCCTCCTGGGCGCGCCAGTCGAAGCGCTGCCACCGCTCGACCATGTCGCGCAGGTAGGCGACCGGGGTGCCGTAGGTCCAGGCGTCGCCGAGGGCCGGCGCCGGGTAGCGGGTGTGGGCCAGGCGGTGCTGCAGGTCGTCGAGGGCGTCCTGCGGGATGTCGATGGTGAAGGGCCGGATCTCGGTGCTGGTGGAGTTCGTCATGACCGCTACGCTAGGCAGGGTTCAGGAACGTTCCGTTCCTGTTACTCCGACAAAACCCGACGAGTTTCCGCGAGGTCCGACGTGCTCGAGAGCTCGGCCCGGCTGCTCGCCCTGCTCGGCCTCATGCAGTCCCGGCGCGACTGGACCGGACCCGAGCTGGCCGAGCGCCTCGACGTCACGGACCGCACCGTCCGCAAGGACATCGAGCGGTTGCGGCTGCTGGGGTACCCGGTCGACGCGGTCCGCGGCCCGCACGGTCGCTACCGGCTCGGGGTCGGCGCCTCACTGCCGCCGCTGCTCCTCGACGAGGAGGAGGCGGTCGCCGTGGCCGTCGGCCTCCGAGCGGCGACGGGGATCGCCGGTATCGAGGAGACCAGCGTGCGGGCGCTCGCCAAGCTCGACTCGGTGCTGCCGCACCACCTGCAGCGCCAGGTCTCGGCGATGCACGAGGCGGTGGTCAAGGGGCCGGAGAACACCGGCTCCAACGTCGAGGACCCCGTGGTCGACGCGGCGGTCCTCACCGCCCTGGCGGCGGCCATCCGCGACCGCGAGGAGGTCCGGTTCGCCTACCGCGACGACGCGCGTCACCAGGTCGAGCCGTACCGGCTGGTGTCGTGGCAGCGGCGCTGGTACCTCGTGGCGCGGGACGCGCATACCGACACCTGGGCGCCCTACCGGGTCGACTGGCTGTCGCTGCGCACCCCCGGCGGGCGGCGGTTCCGGCCGGTCGCCTTCCCGGAGGAGGACTTCACGACGTTCGTCCTGCGGGAGGTCGCCTTCGCCGGCTGGGCGGTCCACGCGCGGGTCCTCGTGGACGCTCCTGCCGACGAGGTCCTGGCCCGGATCAACCCCACCGTCGGGGTCGTCGAGGCGGTCGACGACGGGCACTCGGTGCTCGTCACCGGTGGCGACAGCGTCGAGGTCGTCGCCGTGTGGATCGGCATGCTGGGCCTCGACTTCCACGTCGAGGAGCCACCGGCCCTCGTCGAGGCCCTGCGGGTCCAGGCGCGGAGGTATGCGGCCGCTACGCCGTGACCTGCTGCTTGGCCAGCTCGGCCGGCATGTAGTCGTAGCGCAGCAGCGATCGGGTGAACAGGCCGGTCCCGTGCGACACCGAGCGCAGGTCGATGGGGTAGCGCGACAGCTCCACCTGCGGCACCTCCGCGTGGACCACGGTCCGTCCGGACACCTCCGCCGGCTCGGTCCCCAGCACCGCGCCGCGCCGCCCGCGCAGGTCGGACATCACCGACCCGACGTAGTCGTCGTCGACGGTGATGTCGACCCGGTCGACCGGCTCCAGCAGCGAGACCGTCGCCTCGTTGGCCGCCTCCTTGAGGGCGATGGCCGCCGCCGTCTGGAACGCCATGTCCGACGAGTCGACCGAGTGCGCCTTGCCGTCGAAGAGCGTGATCCGCACGTCCACCACGGGATAGCCGGAGAGGACGCCCTTCTCGAGCTGCGAGCGGGCGCCCTTCTCGACCGACGGGATGAACTGGCGGGGCACGGATCCACCGACGACCTTGTCGACGAACACGACCCCGCCGCCGCGCTCCAGCGGCTCGATCTCCAGGTGGCACACCGCGTACTGGCCGTGCCCGCCGCTCTGCTTGACGTGCCGTCCCTGCACGGTGCACTTGCGCACGAACGTCTCGCGCAGCGCCGTCCGGAACGGCTCGGCCTCCACCTCGACGCCGTAGCGGTCACGCAGCCGGCCGAGGAGCTCCTCGACGTGGGCCTGGCCCATCGTCCAGAGGACGACCTGGTGCGTCTCGGGGTTGTGCTCCATCCGCATCGTCACGTCCTCCGCGACGAGCCGCTGCAGCGCTCCGGCCAGCTTGTCCTCGTCGCGCTTGTTGGACGCGTGGATCGCGATGGGCAGCAACGGTTCCGGCAGCACCCACGGCTCCACCAGGGCCGGCCGGTCCTTGGCCGACAGGGTGTCCGACGTCTCGGCGTGCGACAGCTTGCTGACGAGGACGACCTCCCCGGCGATCCCGCGGTTCGTCGGGCGGGCGGCGTCGTCGAGGGGTGAGCTGAGCGGCCCGACCCGCTCGTCGGTGTCGTGGTCGGTGTGCCCCTCGACCGTCGCGCCGCCCCGTTGCTCGACGAACTGGCTCAGGTGCCCCGAGACGTGCACGACGTCGTCGGCGCGCAGCGTGCCGGAGAACACGCGTACCAGCGAGAGCCGGCCGACGTAGGGGTCGCTCGTCGTCCGGATGACCTCGGCCACGAGCGGCCCGTCCGGGTCGCAGGTCAACGGCGGCAGCGTCGCGCCGACCGGACTGTATGCGGTGGGCACCGGCCGGCCCACGGGGCTCGGGAAGCACTGCTCGATGACCTCGAGCACCTCCTCGAGACCCACGCCGGTGGCCGGGCGAGATCGGCACCAGGGGGAAGAACGTCGCCTTGGCCACGGCGGCCTTGAGGTCCTCGATGACCGTGTCGGTGGAGATGTCCTCGCCCTCGAGGTAGCGGTCGAGGAGGGTGTCGTCCTCGGACTCCTCGATGATCGCCTCGATGAGCGGTCCGCGGCGCTGCTCGATCGCCGCGGCCTCGTCGCCGTCGGGGTCGCGCTCGACCCGGGACCCGCCGCTGGAGTCGAACACCCGCTGGCTCAGCAGTCCCATCGAGCCGACGACCGCCTTGTCGGCGTCGTGCACCGGCAGGTAGAGGGCCTGCGCGTCGCCGAACGCCCGCTGGCAGCGCTCGATGGTGTCGTCGTAGTCCGAGCGCGGCATGTCGAGCTTGCTGACGGCGACGGCGCGGGGCACGCCGACCGCGGCGAGCTCCTGCCACAGCAGGGCGGTCGCGCCGTCGATGTCGTCGGCCGCCGAGATGACGAAGATCGCCGCGTCCGCGGCCCGCAGGCCCGCCCGGAGCTCGCCCACGAAGTCCGGGAAGCCGGGCGCGTCGATGAGGTTGACGGTCAGGCCGTTGCTCTCGAAGGAGGCGACGGCGAGGCCGACCGACCGGTCGCGCTCGCCCTCCTGTGGGCGGCGGCCGGGCACGCGGGTGGCCACGAGATGGTCGAACAGCGTGGACTTCCCGGCTCCGCCCGGACCCACGAGGACGACGTTGCGGATGTCCTCGGGGGTCCGGGGCTGGGGCGCGGGGCTTGACTCGGGCTTCGCGGCGCCTTTGCTCACGCCCCCACCCTGTCAAGCACCCGTAGAGGGCACAAGGGCCGCGCGGGCCGACCTCAGGCGCGGGTGGCGGTGACCAGCAGGTACTCCCAGGGCATGTGGCCGCCCTCGAGGTACCGGTCGCCGAGGTCGGCGAGGACCTGGTCGAGCTCCGCGACCCGCGCCGGCTCGTCGGCGATGTTCCGGTATGCGGCGATGGTCGGCCCGTAGTAGCCCTTGAAGAAGTCGCGGAACTCCGCACCGGTCGTGAACCGGTCCACGTCGAGCTCCTCCCGCGTCGCGGTCAGCGCCGAGACGTGGTCGCCGAAGAGCTCCCGCACGTGGGCCTCGTCGCCCCACAGCGGTCCCGGCGTCGCACCGGGCGGGGGCGCGGCCGCATACGGCTTCATCGCGGCGAACATCTGGCCGATGAACCCCTCGGGGGTCCAGTTGACGAGGGCGATGGTGCCGCCGGGCCTGGTCACCCGGAGCAGCTCGTCGGCCACCGGCTGGTGGAAGGGCGCGAACATCACCCCGACGAGCGAGAGGACCCGGTCGTACTCCGCGGTCTCGCACGGCAGGTGCTCGGCGTCGGCCTCCCGCCACGTGATGTCCAGGCCCTCCGCCTCCGCCCGCTGGCGGCCGGTCTCGAGGAGCTCCGGCGTGATGTCGGTGGCCCAGACCTGCCCGCCGGCGCGAGCGGCGGGCAGGCTGGCGTTGCCGGAACCGGCAGCGACGTCGAGGACGCGGTCACCCGGCGAGACGCCGGCCGCCTCGACGATCCGCGGCCCGAGGTCCTGGATGACCTCGGTCGCGACGTTGTCGTAGTTGCCCAGCGCCCACATGGCGCGGTGCTTGGTCTTGATGGGGTCGAGGGTGATGGGTGTGGTCGTCATGACGTCGACGGTAGGAGCGGCGGGCCGTCGCCGGCATCGGTGCGTGCGCGCATTGTTCGGCTGTGGCGGCCGGCTTCCGACGCCCTACGCGTAGTCGCTGAGCGAGGGGACTACGCGGTGGTGAGCAGCCGGGCGACGGCCGCGGCGCGGGCCGACTTCCCCTGGACGTCGAGCTTGACGTAGACGTTCTGGAGGTGCCGCTCGACGGTGCGGATGCTGAGGTGCAGCTCGCGGGCGATGTCGTCGTTGTCGTAGCCCCGCGCGGCCAGCGTGAGCACCTCGCGCTCGCGGGCCGACAGCGACGTGGTCGTCGTCGCAGCGGCGGCCACGGCGGCCTCGCGGTCCGGGCGCAGGAACTGCTCGACCTCGCCGACGAGCACCGGCCACGCGCTCTCGTGCTCGAGGATGATGTGGTTCTCGCTGTCCAGGGACACCAGCCGGGCCCCCCGGATCGACGACGCGAGGAACCGGCCCTCCTCGAAGCCGTTGATCCGCTCGCCGGTCGCGTGCAGCACCAACGTCGGGACGTCGAGCTGCGGGAGGCACTCGGCGGCGCCGTGGTGCCGGCGCTCGTGCCGTGACGCGTACGCGGTGGTCGCCGACGCGGCGACCCGCTGCAGCTCGTCGAGCCAGCCCTTCTGCTCCTCCGTCGCCGACGGGATGAGCATCGAGGTGAAGACCCGGCGGAACGTCGAGTCCGGGCGCGCCCAGCCGACCTTGATCATCTGGTCGAAGGTGTCCTCGACCTCCGACTCCTCCGCCGTCTGGTCGCGGGCCGCGTCGGCGTAGCTGTTGTAGAACATCAGCCGGGTGACCCGGTCGGGGTGCTCGGCGGCATACCGGATCGACACCGGTCCGCCCTGGGCCATCGCCATGAGCGCGAACCGCGGGTACCCCGCGTCCTCGACGACCGCCTCGAGGTCCGCGATCCGCATGTCCAGCGAGAAGTCGGTGACGTCCCAGTCGGAGAGTCCGTAGCCCCGCTCGTCGAACCGGATCACCGTCGCGAAGCGGCCGAGGTCGGCGAGGAAGTGCCGCCACACCGGGCTCTCCCAGTCGAACTGGAGGTGGCTGAGCCAGCACGTCGAGATGACGAGCGGCGGGCCGGACCCGTGGACGGCATACGCGATCCGCACGCCGTCGGCGGACCGGCAGAACCGGACCTCCTGCGGTGGCGTGGCGGAGCGACCCGACCCTGGCACGTCTCGGATGGTACGCCGGGACCGTCGCCGGACCCCCGGGATCGCGGCGGTCAGAAGGCCATCGCGGCGCTCGGCGCGAGCGGCGTCCGCATCGCCGCGGACAGCTCGGCCACCGCCCCGGCCCGCTGCTCGGCGACGAGGCCGGCGCGCAGCTGGGCGACGAGGTTGCCCGCGCCGAGGTATGCGGCGCCGAGGGCCTGCACCGGCAGCCGGACGTCCGCGTCGGCCGAGGTGGGCTCGACGGTGGCCTGGCCGGAGTCGTCGGCGTGGATCCGCCAGCGTCCGGCGTTCCACGGCGCGCTGACGTCCTCGACCTCGACGGTGACGTCGCAGGGCCGGGACCAGCTGCGCGCCTGGAGCGCCTCCGGGAGGTCGACGAGCCGGACCCACAGGCTGTCGAAGGTCCCGACGTCGGCGGTCGACCGGGGACCGCCGGCCCAGAGCACGAGCGGGTCGTCGACGCCGACCTTGCCGATGCTGATGGTGCCCATGAGGTCGAAGTCGACCAGCCGGCGCAGGAGCACGAGCTGGGCCACCGGGTCGCCGACGAGGAGCCAGACCTTGAGCTCGCCGGCGGGACGGTACTTCTCCCACTTGTGCGACCGGCGGAGCACCGCGAAGCCGACGTCCTCGCCGCCGCGGCGGGCGAAGAGCACCCGCCACGGCTCCTTGTCGCGCACGAGCTCCGCCGGCTCGTAGCAGATCCGTTCGTAGTAGCCGAGGTTGCCGACCATGGCGCCGAGGTCGGCGGACCGCAGGTGGCAGTCGTACATCCGCTCCGCCAGGCCGGCGTCGGTGATCGTGGCCAGCTGGGTGGTGACCGCGGCGGCCGCGTCGTCGAGGCCGGGCGCCGTCAGCGTGGTGTCGCGGCCGAGCTCCACCGTGAGCTCCAGCGAGGCCAGCCCGTAGCCGTGGCGGCCGTAGATCGCGGGCTCGCTGGCGTGCAGGGCCGAGACGTGGGTGCCGGGTTCGGCGTGGACCTGCTCGAGGTGGTGACGCATCATCGCCGAGAGCACGCCGCGCCGCCGCTGGTCGGGGTGCACGCCCACCCAGCTGAGGCCCGCGCAGGGCACCTGGCGCAGCCCGCCGGCCGGCCCGGGCACCGACAGCGTCATCGGGAAGACGCCGTAGACGCCGGGGTAGGTCGTCTCGTCGGCACCGTCGACCTGGGCGGCGAACCGGTGCTCCGGCGCGAGCCCCACCAGCTGCTGCTCGGCGGGGTCGGCCATCACCTCCTGGAACCACACGGTCTGGTCGGTCGCGAGGAAGCGGTCGGCGTCGGTCGCGGGGCCGACGCTCACGGCGGCTCGGGACTGGTCGGTGGTCATGAGAGCAGCCAACCGGTCGAGGTGGTGGACCTCAAGGGGATTGCCGCGTCCTCCGATCGGGGGACGCCGGCGTCCACCGCTCGAACGACCGGTCGGCGGACCGTGCGGAGGGGCCGTTCTCGCGACACTCGAACTGGCGCCACGGTGACGGGAGACCGTGGCGCCACCCACCCCGACACCCCCGTCGTCAGGAGCACCCCGTGTCACAGGTCGCCCGCAGCTCGTACGTCGTCGGACCCGGTGAGGTGCTCGCCGACGTGCTCGGCCTGGGCTCCGACCAGGTCGTCCGGCTCAACGGCTCCCGGGTCGAGATCGTGTCGCCGGAGCCCGACGGTGCCGTCCTGCGCTCCTTCGAGGCGGGGACCAGCGCGACCTGGCCGGGCTGCGACCTCCCCTTCCACGGCCAGGACGTGCTGCGCGCCGTCGGCCACCGGGCCAGCCGGGTGGCCGTCGTCGGCGACCGGATCGCCGTCAGCGTCGTCCGCTGCGCGGCCGACCCGCATACCGACGAGCGCGGCTCGTCACTCGTCTCGCTCTACGACGGGGACGGAACCCTCGTGACCTGGCGCTTCTTCACCGGCGGGGTCGCCGTGACCGCGCTGGACGGCGTGGTCGTGCGACGGCGTCCCGTTCCTCGCCGTCGGTCTCAGCACGTCCGGGGTCCGGGTGGTCCGCGCCGACCGCGCCGGGCTGCCGGACCACCACAGTGTCGCCGCCGACTGGCGCGACGCGGCCTCCCGCGGTGGCGACCGGGAGATCGCCACGGCGGTCGCGTTCGGTACGGCCGACGAGGGCCGCACGATCCTGGTGTCCGCCGCCATCACCGGCGACGGCACCGCCGTCGTCGCCACCGACGTCCGGGACGGCCGGCTCCTGTGGGCCGACAACATCCTCAGCGCCGAGCCGTTGCGCGACCACCCGACGTCGATCGCCGTCGGTGCGTTCGGTCGCGCCGGAGTTCCGACGGTCTCGGTGGCCTGGTCCTCCGGGCGGCTGACCCTCCACGACGCGAGCCGGGGCACGCGTCCCTACCGCGTCGAGCCGCAGCCGGGCAACGCGGTGACCGCCCAGTCCTTCGTCACCGGCCGGGGCGGCCGTCACTGGCTGGCCGTCCAGCGCGCTCGCGACCTGCGCGCCGTGCTCCTCTCGGGCGAGTCGCGCCAGCTCCTGGCCTGACCACGCAGCCTCAGCGCGCGCGGCGCTCCCGCAGGAGCGCGACCGCCCGGTGACGGGCCGGCCGCAGCGCGTAGTCCCACTCACCGACCATCTCCACCGCGTCGCCGCCGAGACCGGTCTTGAACCGGAGCAGCCCGAACAGCGGGTCGTCCGGGATCCAGGGTGTCGGAGATGCCGCGCAGGTCGTACACGTGCGCGCCACCGGCGTGCGCGTCGGAGAGCATCCGCCACTGCAGCGCGTTGCTGGGCCGCCACTCGCGACCGGCCGACCCCGACGCGCCGTGGGTGTAGGACACCGCCGTCCCCACGCGGGTCCGCAGCGCGGCGGCGTATGCGGTTCCCGCCCGGCTGGCCAGGTACAGGTCGACGCGTTCCGGGTCCTCCTCGCGCAGCGACCGCCACATCCGCTCGAAGAACTCCAGCGGCAGCGGCGGGAAGCCGTCCCGGCCGGCGGTCTCCGCGTACCGGTCGTAGAAGACCGGCAGGTCGCCGGAGCCGCCGGTGGTGACGACGACCTCGGAGGCCGCGGCCCTGCGGAGGTTGCGCCGCCACTGGCTGTCGAGCCGCTCGGCCGGGTCGGCGGACGGCGAGAGCGGCACGTACGACCGGTAGCGCGGGTGCATCTGGCCGCCGAACCCCGGTCCCGGTGCCTCGTACTGCTGCCATCCCCGGTCGCGCAGCGCGTCGGCCACGCCCGCCGCGACCGGGTCGACCGCGTCCGGCGGCAGGTCCCGGAGCCGAGCCGGTCCGGGGGAGCGGATCACCGAGCGCAGGGTGGAGACGTCCCACCGCCGCAGCACCAGGTCCGGGGCGACCTTGACCGAGAACACCCGGCGACCGCGCAGGTAGGCCAGCAGCGGGTCCAGGACGGCGTCGGCGCCGAGGGCGGCCCAGTCGACCACCGGTCCCTCGCCGACATAGGCCAGCGAGCCGACGACCGGCACCGACCGGTGGAGCACCAGCGCCACCCCGCGCAGCGTCGGGCCGTCGAACCAGCCGACGCTCTCCGGGGTCCAGCGCGGCGGCATGACGCCCCACGACGGGCACTGCAGGTACGACGCGTGCCCGGCCTGCCGGATGAACGCCAGGTGCTCCGACGACGGGATCGGACGGACCTCGAGCGACGCGGTCACCCGGTCATCGCTGGGTCAGGCGACGCCTCGTCGCGCGGACGCCGTTGATGACGTTCCACTTCAGGGCGCCGGCCACCTCGCGGGCGTGCTCGGCCGCGGTGAAGTCGCGGGCGTTCTCGGCGTCGGCCAGCGCCCGGTCGAGGTCGTGGTCGGCGTCCTGGAGCACCCGCCAGAAGTCGCGCCGCATCGGCCCGATCGCGTCGTACCCGTAGGACCGGTAGATCCCCGCGAACAGCGGCTGGAACAGCCGGACCCGCTCGTGCAGGCCGCTGGAGTAGGACATCGGGTTCTTGTGCCGCTTGAGGATGTAGTCGGGGACCATGTCGGCGAAGGTGTGCCGCAGGATCCACTTCTCGTAGCCGTCGCGCATCTTCATCGACGCGGGCAGCCGCATCGCCATCGTCAGCATGTCGAGGTCGAGGTAGGGCACCCGCGCCTCGACCCCGTTGCCCATGCTGGTGCGGTCGACCCGCTGCAGCTCGGTGCGGCTCAGGTGCCGGATCTTGTGCAGGAACAACGCCTTCGACTGTTCCGGCGAGATCTCGCGGTACATGTCGTAGCCGCCGAACAGCTCGTCGGAGCCGTCTCCGGTGAGCACGACCTTGATGCCGCTGGCGTGCACGCGCTGGAACAGCTTGACCGACACGACCGCGTTGATGACGTCGCCGTACTCCGTCGCCTCGCTGACCCGGATCGCCTCGCGCACGTCGGCCAGGCCGATGTCGCGCGGGCGCAGGGTGACCACCTCGTGGCGCACGCCGAGGTCGGCGGTGAGACGACGCGCGTACGCGAGGTCCTCGCTGCCCTCGGTACCGACGGTGAAGGCCACGCAGTCGGGGTGCAGCTCGCGCACGTGGGCGAGGGTCAGCGAGCTGTCGAGGCCGCCGGACAGGACGACGCCGACCGGCAGGTCGGTGTCGACGCGCATCCGCACCGCCTCGCGGTAGGTGCGCCGCACGAGGTCCATCGCCTCGTCGAGGTCCTCGACCATCGGCTGGCCCTCGCCGAGCCGCAGCAGGTCGATGTAGGGGTGCAGCTCCGGCGCCGCGCCGGGCTCGGCCCAGCCGCAGTGGCCCGGCGGCACCTCGTGGACGGTGATGCCCGGGCCGAGCGGACCGACCAGCGACTTCACCTCGGAGGCGACGGCCAGCCGGCCGTCGACGAGGGCCCAGTAGAGCGGCTTGACGCCGGCGGGGTCGCGGGCGAGGAACACGCGGCGGGTATGCCGGTCGACCAGCCCGAAGGCGAACTCGCCGCGGAACCGCAGCAGCGCGTCCTCGCCCCAGGCCAGCACGCCCTCGAGGGCCACCTCGGTGTCGGAGTCGGACCGCAGCTCGCGGCCGTCCGCGAGCAGCTGCTCGCGCAGGGCCTCGAAGTTGAAGATCTCGCCGTTGTAGGAGAGGGCCCACCGGCCGTCGGCGGACGTCCACGGCTGGACCGCGCGGTCACGGTCGACGATGCGCAGCCGGTGGGTGCCGAGCAGCGCGTCGTCGTCGAGCAGGGTCTCCTCGACCTCACCGCGCGGGCGCACCGTCGCGAGCATGGCCGCGAAGGTCGCGGCGTGGTCGCGGGCCCCCGGGCCGACGAGCAGGGCGATGCCACACATCTACTTGGTCACTCGCAGTTCGTCAGGTGGTGGTCAGAGACGGGTCACGGTACGCCGGGACGTGGTCCGGGCTGAGGCACAGGTGCCAGGCCTGCCCCTCGCCGATGACGTTGAGGACGCCCTGGTCGCGGTAGTCGGTGAGGATGCCGCGCAGGCTGTCGGCCGCACCGAACGTCTCGAACCACGTCATCTCCACGTCGGCGCCCCAGCCGAGGCAGTGCGAGCTGGGCAGCAGTGCGGAGTAGCCGAGCTCGCTGAGGTGGCGCTGGTGCTCGACGCTGCGCACGATGCTGTTGACCCAGAGCGGCGGAGTCCCGGCGGGCGTCTCCTTGCGCAGCCGGTCGGCGACCTCGTTGAGGACGGCCACGATCTCCGGGCGGGCGACGAGGAACTTCATCCCCGACACCTGGGGGCGCCGGCGCGGGGTCAGCCGTCGTCGGGCGGCGTCCCGGCCCCGGCCGAGGAGACCCTCGGGCTGGACCGCGTACCGGAACCGCAGCGCCCCGGCCTTCTCGAGGCGCGGCAGCGAGACCAGGTCCGGTGAGTCCTCGACCGCGGCCTCGTCGGCAAACGGCGTCACGTGCGACCACCACATCGCGTCGACCTGGTGCAGGACGAGGATCCGCACGAGCGCCGACCGGCTCTTCGGGCTGGACGGCAGCCGCATCTTCGGGTCCTCGAGCTCCCGCCGCGCCGCGGCCAGCAGCTCGCCGCGGGTCTCGGCCCGCCGGTCGATGACCTGGATCGCGGCCGGGCCGTGCAGCTCGCGGTCGAGGGCGTCGAGCGCCGTCGCGTTGTCGGCGCCCGCGTCGAGCGCGACGGTCATGGCGGCCACGGCGGCATCGACCTCGGAGTGATAGGCCGACACCAGCGCTGGGTGCGCGGGCCTCCTGGTCGCGACCACGAGCAGCGACCTTATCCGCCGTGCGCGGGCGTCGACAATTCCGGTGAGCCGCGAGAACCCGGTGAAGTGGCGCCGTCAGTCGGTCAGCTCGACGAGGACCGGCGCGTGGTCGGACGGGCCCTTGCCCTTGCGCTCCTCGCGGACGATCTCCGCGTGGGTGACCCGGCTCGCGAACGCCGGTGACCCCAGGACGAAGTCGATGCGCATCCCCTGCTTCTTGGCGAAGCGGAGCTGCTGGTAGTCCCAGTAGGTGAAGGTGCCGGGACCCGGCGCATACGGGCGGACGACGTCGGCGTAGCCCGCCTCGACGACGCCCTGGAACGCGGCTCGCTCGCCCGGGGACACGTGCGACTTGTCCTCGTAGAACTCCATGCTCCACACGTCCTCGTCGAAGGGCGCGATGTTCCAGTCGCCCATGAGCGCGATCGGTGCCGCCGGGTCCTTCTCCAGCCAGCCGGCCGCGGTCTCGCGCAGCTTGGCCAGCCAGTCGAGCTTGTAGACCATGTGGGGGTCGTCGATGTTGCGGCCGTTGGGGATGTAGAGCGACCAGATGCGTACGCCACCGACGGTCGCCCCGATCGCGCGGGCCTCGCTCTCGACCGGCTCACCCCAGCCGGGCATCCCGTCGAACCCCACCTCGACGTCGGCCAGCCCGATGCGCGACGCGATCGCGACGCCGTTCCACTGGTTGAGCCCGATGTGGGCCACCTCGTAGCCCAGCGCCTCGAAGGTGAGGTAGGGGAACTGGTCCTCGCGGGCCTTGGTCTCCTGCATGGCCAGCACGTCGAGGTCGGCCCGTTTCAGCCAGTCCTCGACCCGGTCGATGCGGGACCGGATGGAGTTCACGTTCCAGGTCGCGATGCGCACCAACGAAACCTATCCGCATACGCTGACGGCCATGACGACCGCGTTGGTGACCGGGGCGACCGCCGGGATCGGCTACGAGTTCGCGCGCCAGCTGGCCGAACGCGGCCACGACATCGTCCTCGTCGCCCGTGACCGGGTCCGGCTGGAGAACGTCTCCGACGAGCTGCGCCGCGACTACAAGGTCCGCTCCGAGGTGCTCGTCGCCGACCTGTCCGACCGCGCCCAGGCCGGCAAGGTCGCCCAGCGGCTGGCCGACGACGCCCGCCCGGTGGACCTGCTGGTCAACAACGCCGGCTACGGCATGAAGAAGGGCTTCCTCGCCAACGACGTCGAGGCCGAGGAGGCCATGCTCGACGTGCTCTGCACCTCGGTCCTCGTCCTCTCGCACGCCGCGGCGCGGGCGATGAAGGCCCGCGGGCGCGGCGGCATCATCAACGTCTCCTCGGTCGCCTCGTACGCGGCGATGGGCACCTACTCGGCGGCCAAGGCGTGGGTCCGCTTCTTCTCCGAGGGGCTGGCGCGGGAGCTGAACGGCTCGGGCGTCACCTGCATGGCGCTGTGCCCGGGGTTCACGCACACCGAGTTCCACGAGCGCGGCCGGATGAGGATGGACCGGCTCCCCGAGTTCATGTGGCTGGACGCGCCGACCGTGGTGCGGCAGGGACTCGACGACGCCGCGAAGGGCAAGATCGTGTCGGTGCCCGGCGTGCAGTACAAGACGCTGGTCGGTGTCATGAGCGCGGTGCCGCGGGTGCTCGTCCGCGACGTCTCCAGCTCGCTCGCCCGACGGCGGCGCACTCAGGGCAGCTAGACCGCTGGGCCGGGCTCACGTGCGCGGCCAGCACCCGCCAGCCGTGCTCGTCCGAACGGACCCAGGTCCGGGTGTAGCGCACGCGCTGGCTGAACTCGTCGCCGAGGAACACTCCGGCGACGGTGCCGAGGAACCAGGTCACGCCGGTGTCGCCGTCGACGAGCGCACGCACGTCCTCGGCGTCGACGCGGGTGAGCCGCTGCTGTCCGCTGCGCTGGATCTCGAGATCGTCCTGCTTGCCGTAGAGCCGGCCGTCGGGGCCCGTGAACACCAGCCGGTCGTCCAGCAGCCCGTCCAGCGCGTCGGCGTCGGCGGCGAGCTGGGCGGCCTGCAGCCGGCCCTCCGCCTCGAGGAGGTCCGAGGTCGCGTCGGTCACCCTCGTAGTGTGCCCTCATAGGGTTCAGCCGTGGACCTGTGGCTGGAGTGGGGACCGACGGGTGCCGCGGCCCTCGCGGCCGAGTGCGACGTAGCGGTCGTCGTCGACGTCCTGACCTTCTCGACGACGGTCAGCGTGGCGGCGGACCGTGGGGTCCAGGTGCGGCCCTACCGCTGGGGCGCGGCGACGGCGGGCGACGAGGCCCGGCGGCACGGCGCCACGATGGCGGTCCACCGGCGGGACGCCGCGCCCGGCGACGTGAGCCTGTCGCCGGAGTCGGTCCGGACCGCCGACGACCTGACCCGCGTCGTGCTGCCGTCGCCGAACGGGTCGACCATCTGCGCGGTCCTCGCGGAGGCGGGCGCCGATGTCGTCGTCGCGAGCCTGCGCAACCGGCGCGCGGTCGCCGCCTACCTGCAGCGTCGCGGTGGCCGGGTGCTGCTCGTCCCCGCCGGCGAGCGGTGGGGCGACGACTCGCTGCGCCCTGCCATCGAAGACCTGTGGGGGGCCGGTGCGGTCGCCGCGGCCGTCATGGACGCCGATCCGGCGGCCGAGGTGAGCCTGGGGACCGCAGCCGCGGCGGCCGCATACCGGTTGGTCGAGGGGCACATCGAGGCGGCGCTCGGCACGTGCTCGAGCGGGCAGGAGCTCACCGGCTGGGGGTATGCGTCGGACGTCCGGATCGCCGCCGAGCTCGACACCAGCTCGGCGGTACCGACGCTGCGGGACGGCTGGCTGGTCCCTCAGTCGGTGGGGTAGAGGCCCGCGAGGTAGGCGTCGCCGTAGTAGCGCTCGAGCTCCTCGATGGACTCGTCGGGACGCTCGAGCTGCTGGGCGATGCAGGCGCGGGAGGGGACCGCTTCGGGGTTCCACGTCTCCGGCTTCCACGCCTGGCTGCGCAGGAACGCCTTGCCGCAGTGGAAGAACGCCTCCTCGACGTGGACCTCCAGGGCCAGCACCGGGCGGTGCCCCTTGACGACCAGGTCGTCGAACCACGGGGCGTCGCGGACCAGCCGGGCGGTGCCGTTGACCCGCAGGGTGTCGGGCCGGCCCGGGATGAGGAACAGCAGGCCGACGTGCGGGTTGGCGAGGATGTTGAGGTAGCCGTCGGCCCGCTTGTTGCCCGGCCGTTCGGGCAGCACCACCGTCGACGCGTCGAGGACGTGGGCCAGGCCCGCGGGGTCGCCCTTGGGCGAGGCGTCGACGTGGCCGTCGGCGTCGGACGTCGCGACGATGCACAGCGGGGAGGCGGCGATCCACTGCCGGTGCAGGTCGGCGAGATGGGGCAGCACCTTGTCGACGACCCGCTGGATCGGGTGACCGATGACGGCGCGCAGCTCGTCCTCGCTGTCGAGGTACGCGGTCTGCGTGGCGGGGGCGACGGCCGTCATGCTCCGAGGCTAGGGGAGCCCGGCGCGCCGGTCGCCTAGGTTTGTCACGTGAGCATCGACGAACGCCCCGACGTCGCGACCGCCCGAGCCCGGCTCCTCGACATCGTCAAGGCCAAGGCGATCGTGCACGGCAAGGTCACCCTGTCGTCCGGCCGCGAGGCCGACTACTACGTCGACCTGCGCCGGATCTCCCTCGACGGCGAGGCCGCCCCGCTGGTCGGTGTCGTCATGCGCGACCTCACCAAGGACCTGGACTACGACGCGGCCGGTGGCCTGACCCTCGGCGCGGACCCGGTGGCGACCTCGATGCTCCACGCGGCGGCTGCCGCCGGCGAGCGCTGCGACGCGTTCGTGGTGCGCAAGGAGGGCAAGGCCCACGGCCTGCAGCAGCGCATCGAGGGGCCGTCGGTGGCCGGGCGCCGGGTGGTCGTCGTCGAGGACACCACGACCACCGGGGAGTCGCCCATCGCCGCGGTCCGGGCGGTTCGCGAGGCCGGCGGCGAGGTGGTCGCCGTGGCGACGATCGCCGACCGGGCCACCGGAGCGGCCGCCAAGATCGAGGCCGAGGGCGTGCCCTACCGGTTCGTCTACAGCCTGGAAGACCTGGGACTCACGTAAGCCACCCCACGAAGTTCTCCGCTCCGCTCCGATACTTCGCGAGGACCCCGACCTCAGAGCCCCTACGCTGGGTGACCATGAGCTCCGGTCTGGTGGTCGTCATCGTTGTCGTCGTCATCGTGGTGGTGCTCGGGCTGATCTTCGCCGGGCTCTACAACGGCCTGGTCAAGCTGCGCAACGTGGTGCAGGAGTCGTGGGCCCAGATCGACGTCGAGCTGAAGCGGCGGCACGACCTCATCGGCAACCTCGTCGAGACGGTCAAGGGCTACGCGTCGCACGAGCGGGGCACGCTCGACGAGGTCACCCGGGCTCGCGCCGCGGCCATGGCGCCCAACCAGGGCCCCGCTCAGGCCGCGCAGTCCGAGGGCGAGCTGACCCGCGCCCTGGTCAACCTCCAGGCGGTCTCCGAGGCATACCCCGACCTCAAGGCCAACCAGAACTTCATGGCCCTCCAGGGCGAGCTGAGCTCGACCGAGGACCGCATCGCCGGCGCTCGCCGCTACTACAACGCCAACGTCCGCGCGCTCAACACCAAGGTCGAGACGCTGCCGACGAACCTCATCGCCGGCATGGCCGGGGTGACCAAGGCCGAGTACTTCGAGACCGAGGGCATCGCCCGTGAGGCGCCGCAGGTCAGCTTCGGCACCAACGGACCGGCGACGCCGTCGGTGGGGCAGGCTCCGGCCTCCGCGCCGCTGCCGCCCGGGCCGCAGGACTCGCCGCCGCCCCAGGGGTGACGGCGCCGGCGGGGTCTCGTTCCGTGCTGCGGCGGCTCACCGGGTTCACGGTGCTGCCGCTGCTCTCGCTGGTCACCCCGTTCCTGCTGCTGCCGGTCGTCGCCCGCGTCGCCGGGCCCGGCGGCTGGTCCAGCTTCGTGGCCGGCCAGGCGGTCGGCACCGTCGGGGCGACCGTCGTGTTCTGGGGCTGGAACGTCGGCGGTCCCGTGCTCGTCGCGCGGGCGTCGGCCGTCGAACGGGCCGAGGTGTATGCGGCCAGCCTCCGCACGCGCTACCTCCTGCTCCTCGGGGTGGTCCCCGCGGTGGCGGTCGTCAGCGCGCTGGTCGCCCAGCCGGGGCACCGCGTGGACGCCTCGGCCATGGCGGTCGCGACGGCGCTGCTCGGCCTGTCGCCGTCCTGGTACGGCATCGGCGTCGGCGACCCGTGGCTGCTGTTCTGGTACGACACGATGCCGCGGGTGGTGGCGGCGGTCGTCGGGGCCGCGGTGGTGTGGGCGACCGGGCTCGTGTGGACCTACCCCGTGCTGCTGGCGGCGTCGGTCGTGGTGTCGCTGGTGGCGTTCCGGCGGCGGGTGGTGGCCGCGGCGGGCGGTTCCTCGCCGTTCCCGGTGTCACGGTCCGCGGGCGAGCTGCGCACGCACCTCGGCACGGCGGGGATCAACCTGGCCGCGACGGCGTATGCGTCCACGCCGGTCCCGGTCACGACCGTCGCCTTCCGGCCGGAGGTCTCGTCGCCGTTCGCGTCGGCCGACGCCGCATACCGGCTCGGGCTGTTCACGGTGACGGCGATGGGCAACGCGTTCCAGGGGTGGACCCTGGAGGCCGGCACGGCGGCGGCCGAGCGCCGGTCGCGGCACCGCGTCGGCGTTCCTCGCGCACCTGGCGCTCGGGGTCGTCGGGGGGCTGCTGTTCGCGGCGTTGGGGCCCTGGGTGACGGGGTTCGTGTTCGGGCCGGACGTGGCCGCGCCACGGGACGTGTGCGTCTGGTACGGCGTGGCGTTCCTGTTCCTCAGCGTCAGCACGCCGCCGATCCGCAACCTGCTCATCCCCGCGGGCCGGGTCCGGCTGGTGCTCGGCTGGACGCTCGGGTCGGCCGTGGTGGGGCTGCTGCTCATGGTCGGGGCGGCCCTGGCCGGCTGGAGCGCCGGCGTCGCGGCCGGGATGGCCGTGAGCGAGGCGGTCCTCCTCGCCGGCCTCCTCGCCCCCGCCCTCCGCGAGTCCCGGACACCCACCCGATGACGCCTTCCAAACACGCGTTGTTGTCGATTTCGGCGCCGTACCCGGCGCGAAATCGACAACAACGCGAGTCTGGAAGCGGGAGATGAGGGTGGTGGCCGTGGTGACGGCGTACGACCCCGGACCACAGCTGGCCACGCTCGTCGACGAGGTCGCGCCGCAGGTGGCCGCCGTGGTGGTCGTCGACGACGGCTCCACCTCGGGGCTGGACGTCATCGAAGCCCTCGAGGAGCGCCCGGAGGTCAGCGTCCTCCGGCAGCCGAACGCGGGGGTCGCCGCCGCCCTCAACGCCGGCGTGCGCGCCGCCCTCACCGACGAGCACGCCGACGCGGTGCTGACCCTCGACCAGGACTCCGGACTGCCGCCGACCTACGTCGAGCGGGCGGTCGCGGCCTGGCGGGACGCCGAGGCCCGGCGCATACCGGTCGCCTTCGTCGCGGCCGCCACCTACAGCGGCCGCCCGGCACCGACCCGCGGTGTCGTCCACGGGTTCGCGCGGGCCTTCGACCCCATGCAGTCCGGGTCGCTGGTGCCGGCCACGACCTACCGCGACGTCGGCTGCTACGACGAGGGCCTCGTCATCGACGCCGTCGACTCGGAGTTCACCGTCCGCTGCCTCGCCGCCGGCCTGGAACCGCTCATCGCCCCGGGGTGCGATCTCGAGCACGGCATGGGCGAGCGCACCGCCGTCCACCTGCTCGGCCGGGACCTCGCCTACAACCACCACTCCGCCGACCGGGTCTACTACATGGCCCGCAACGGCACGCTGGTGGCAAGACGGCACGCCCGGGACGAACCGGCGTGGGTGCTGCGGCGGCTGGTCGAGGAGGCCAAGGCGCACACCCTCCGCCTGGCCCTGGACCCCGCCCGGGCCCAGCTGGCGCGGGCGGCGGCTGCCGGCCTCCGGGACGGGATCCGCGGACGCACCGGCCGCCGGCCGACGACCTAGAGCTGGTCGCGGCTGCCGGTCTCGAGCTCCTCCGGCGTCGGCGTGCTCTCCTCCAGCTCGGCGGGGGACGGCGTGCGGTCACGCCGGTGCCGCCACCACTCGAACCCGGCCGGCACCAGCGACACGAGGACCACGAGGACGATCGCGACGTCGAGCTTGTCCTGCAGCACCGGGAACGCCTGGCCCAGGAAGTAGCCGAGCAGGGTCACCGAGACGACCCAGAGCAGCGCGCCGACCGCGGACCAGAAGAAGAACCGGCGCCGGTCCATCCGGCCGATGCCCGCGACCACGGTGACGAACGTCCGGACGATCGGCACGAACCGGCCGATGACCAGCGCCTTGTTGCCGTGCCGCTCGAAGAAGTCGTGGGTCTGGTCCCAGTACTTCCGCTTGATGATGCGCCCGTCGTGGCGGTAGATCGCGGGACCCACCGCCCGGCCGATCTCGTAGCCCACGACGTTGCCGAGGAACGCCGCCGCGAACAGCAGGATCAGCGCCAGCCAGAGGCTGATCGGCAGCTTGTCGGTCGCGATGAACAGGCCGATCGCGAAGAGCAGGGAGTCGCCCGGCAGGATCGGGAAGAGCAGGCCGCACTCGATGAAGATGATGGCCAGGCTCACCCAGATCAGGGCGGTGCCGTACTGCGCGAGGAGGTAGTTGGGGTCCATCCAGTCGGGGCCCAGTACGGGCAGCGCGGTCTGGACCGAGTGCAGCATCACAGGGAGAACGGTATGCGTCCGCGCCCGGTTCCGTGGCATCCCCGCGCGGCTTCGCCGTGGCTCCCAGGCGCGTCCCGCAGCCGCATACGGTGTCCGCATGACGGAGGTGGGCGTCGGCCCGTGGCCCGGTCCCTGGCCCGAGGGCGACCGCTGGGACCCGGAGCTGCTGGAGTCCGGCGACCGTCGCAACGTCGACGACCGCTACCGCTACTGGCGGCACGACGCGATCGTGGCCGACCTCGACACCCGCCGTCATCCGCTGCACGTGGCCGTCGAGAACTGGGGCCACGACTTCAACATCGGCTCGGTCATCCGCACCGCGAACGCCTTCAACGTGGCGGCCTTCCACATCGTCGGCCGGCGCCGCTGGAACCGGCGGGGCGCGATGGTCACCGACCGCTACCAGCACGAGATGCACCACCCGACCGCGGACGACCTGGCGTCGTGGGCGGCGGCGGCCGGCATACCCCTCGTCGGCATCGACAACGTGCCCGGGTCGGTCGCGATCGAGGGGTATGCGCTGCCGTCGCCCGGCGTGCTGGTGTTCGGTCAGGAGGGGCCCGGGCTCAGCCCGGAGATGCGGGACGCCTGCGACGTGGTGCTGCACATCACGCAGTACGGGTCGACCCGGTCGATCAACGCCGGGCGCGGCGGCCGCGATCGCCATGCACACCTGGGTGCTCCAGCACGCCGGAGAAGTTCAGAGGCCGTAGGCCCGCGCCGCGTTGTCGCGGGCGACCAGGGCCGCCAGCCGGTCGGCGTCGTCCTCGGTCAGGTCGCCGGCGTCGAGCAGCTCGTCGACGACCACGCCGAACCCGCGCCGGAACAGCAGCGCGCCGAGGAGGTAGAGCTCGGCCAGCCCGTAGGCGTCGGTGGAGAACAGCAGCTTGCCGAACGGCACCAGCTCGAGCGTCTCGCGGATGATGCCCGTCGACAGCGCCCCCGTGTTGTGGACCGCCAGGCCGAGGTCCATGAACGCGTGGTCGAACACCTGGGCGAGGTAGGCCGCGTGGCGGTGGAACGGGTACGTGTGCAGCAGCAGCACGGGCACGCCGAGGTCCTGCGTGACCCGCAGGAACGGCATGAGGTGCAGCGGGTCGGCGGCCAGCAGGTCGAGGTCCGGGTCGCCGTAGCCGGTGTGGACCTGCAGCGGCAGGCCGGTCTCCAGCGCGGTGTGCGCGAGCCAGCCGCTGACGGTCCGGTCGGCGACCCGCGCCGGGTCGACCTCCCGCAGGGCCGCGGTCAGCGCGTCCACGGACGGCTTCTCCGCCGGCAGGTCCAGCCCGACCCGGTATGCGGCGATGCTCTTCGCGGCGATGGCACCGCTGGTGCGCAGCCGCTCCTCGACGGCGCCGGGCACGTCGTCGGTCCCGCTGCGGAGGGCGTCCTCGACGAGGCGTTCGAGGCGCACGACCTCGAGGGCCTCGCCACCGGCGATCCCCGCGAGCTCCGCCGGCGTGGTGAGCGCGGTGCCCTCCGGGCCGGCCAGCCCGGTGTCGACGAGGAGGGTGCCGATGCCGGCGGCCGTCAGCAGCCGCCGGTCGACCTCGCCCCGCCCGAGCTCGCGCCGGCGGGCGAGGTAGGCGTCGGCGGTGGCCAGGGGCTCGAGGTCCAGCAGCGGTGCGCAGTGGCGGCGGATGGCGAGCCCGAGCATCGAGTCGAACAGGGACGTGCCGAGCGGGGACGCGTGGGGCGCCTCGTTCATCAGCGCCTCGAAGCCCTCGCGGTCGAGGTCGGTCGGTCACCAGGCCGTGGCAGTGGTGGTCGGTGAGGGTCCCCAGCCGCCCGAGGTCCGCGCTCACGACACCGCGGACGGGTCGGCGGTGCCGTCCGGCTCGCTCGGCGACTCGTCCAGGTGCCGGAACGCCGCCGACATCCGGTGGGCCAGCCCCGGCACGAGGAGGACGACGAGCGTGACCAGCAGCAGCCAGCCGAACGCCACCACCGGGAACCAGCGCGGCGGCCCCTCGTCCGGGTAGGGGAACACGTTGCGGTAGAGCGTGTAGACCAGCATCACCAGGGCCAGCACCGGGATGACCACCTGCCAGCCGGGCACGTCCATCTTCTTGTCGATCCAGATCAGCTTGATGCAGCCGACCGTCGCGAGGACGTAGGCGACGAGGAGGATCAGGGTGCCGATCGTCCCGCTCCACAGGAACGTGTCGAACGGCTTGGCCCCGAACGCGACGGCGCAGATGACGGCGATGACGGCGACGACGGCGGCGATGACGCCGGCCGCGGCGGTCGGGGTCGCGTTGGCGCCGGTGCGGGCCAGGGGGCTGCCCGGGGCGAGGTCGCGGCTGATGGCGAACAGCAGCCGGGAGGCGCCGACGACACAGGCCAGGCAGCAGCCGAACGCCGAGACGGCCGCACCGAGCGTGACGATGTCGCCGACCCAGGCGCCGATGTAGGACGTCCCCAGGTCGCCCATGAGGGCGGGCGAGGCGATGAACGCCGTGACGCCCTCCTCGGTCGGGGTGAACGCCATCATCTCGATGGCGGTCACCACCGTGAAGTAGACGCCGCCGAAGATCGCCGTGCCGAGGATGGCCCGCGGGATGTCGCGGCGCGGGTTGCGCGCCTCCTCGCCCAGCGTCGCGGCGGCCTCGAACCCCGCGAACGACAGCAGCCCGAAGACGATGCCGAGGAACAGCGTGGACACGTCGGTGCCCGGTTCGGGGGAGAACACGCTGAGGGTGAAGGTCGCGCCGTTCGGCGCGTTCCCGCTGACCATCCGCAGCAGGACGACGACCGCGATGACGAGGATGAGGGCCACCGTGGCGCCCTCGACGCTGAGCAGGACGGCTCCGGCGCGGCGGGCCGGGACGATCGCGAGCGTCAGGGCCAGGAGCAGGGCGATGCCGCCGATGAGGAAGCCGGCCCAGTCCGGCTGGTTGGTCCAGATGCCGAGGGCGTCGAGGAACGCCGACCCGAAGATGCCCGCCGCCGAGGACGTGACGAGGGCGTAGAACACGTAGGTCCCCATGAGGCCGAAGCCGGCGACGGCGCCGGCCCGGGCGCCCAGCGTCGCGCCGGCGAAGACGTAGACCGAGCCGGCGTGCCGGTAGTGCTGGCACAGGCGGACGAAGACGTAGGCGATGAGCAGCACCGCCACGGCGGCCAGGAAGAACGCCAGCGGGGTGGCTCGGCCCACCTGGCCGGCGGTGCCCTGCGGGTTGATGTTCGCCGCCATGCTCGGCGCCATGAGGGCGACCGAGATGCCGACCGCCTGCCAGACGGAGAGGCTGCGGCGAAGGGTCGTGCGCTCCTGCGGCGTGGTGGCCATGCACCCTCCTGGGTGGACGGGGTTACCGGAACTTCTCGACTCTCGTCAGTCTCGCGACGCACCTATCCTGTGTCCACCGACCTCGCCGCCCGCATACCGAATGTCGTGGAAGGACACCCGTGGACCAGGCCGACCGGGACATGCGTCACGCCCGCGCGACGGAGCTCGCCACCGCGCTCGCCGACCAGGGCGTGGTGGGGGTGGCGACGAGCTTCGTCGACAACGCCGGCATCTCCCGCGTCAAGACCGTGCCCGTCGCCAAGCTGCCGGACCTCGCCGCGTGGGGGGCCGGGTTCTCGACGGCCTTCGACTACTTCCGGGCCGACGACTGGGTGGCCGCGCCGCCGAGCGGCGAGGGCCCCATCGGCGACCAGCGCATCGTCCCCGACCTGTCGCGGATCGTCGTCCTCGCCGCCCAGTCGGGGTGGGCGTGGGCGCCGGGCGACCGCTACGAGCAGGACGGCCGCCCGCACGCGCAGGACAGCCGGTTGCTGCTGCAGCGGCTGGTCGACGCCTGGGCCGAGCGCGGCGTGACGTTCCGGGCGGCGTACGAGACCGAGTGGGTGATCTCGGCCGGCGACGCCGACGACTTCGTCCCGGCGGCGGTGGGTCCCGCGTACGGGCTGGGCCGGCTGGCCGCCGCCTCGGACTACGGCCGTGACCTGCTGGAAGCCTTTGCGGCGCAAGGGGTTCGGTTGGAGCAGTTCCACCCGGAGTATGCGCCGGGCCAGTTCGAGGTCTCGGTCGCCGCGGAGTCCCCGGTCGGCGCGGCCGACACGTCGGTACTCGTCAAGGCGACGGTTCGCGCGGTGGGACTGCGCTACGGGTTCCGGACCTCGTTCTCCCCGAAGGTCGACGTGTCCGGAGTCGGCAACGGCGGCCACGTGCACCTCAGCCCGTGGCGCGACGGCACGAACCTCATGGCCGGCGGGTCCGGCCGCTACGGGCTGACGCCGGAGGGCGAGTCCTTCACCGGTGGCGTCCTGGCGCACCTCCCGGCCCTGCTCGCCCTCGGCGCGCCGAGCGTCGCCTCCTACCTGCGGCTCGTGCCGCAGCACTGGGCCGGCGCGTATGCCTGCTGGGGGCTGGAGAACCGCGAGGCGGCGCTGCGCCTGGTGACCGGTTCGGCGGGCAGCGAGCCGTGGGCCGCGAACCTCGAGGTCAAGTGCGTCGACCTGCACGCCAACCCCTACCTGCTCCTGGCCGGGCTGCTCGCCGCCGGTGCCGACGCGACCCCGCTGCCCGACCCGGTCGACGTCGACCCGGCCGCCCTGGACGAGGCGGAGCTGAAGCGGCGCGGCGTCGCCCTGCTGCCGCGCACCCTGCGCGAGTCGCTCGACGCGTTCCTCGCGGACCAGGTCCTGGCGGACTCGTTCGGGGCGCCGCTCGTGGCCTCGATCGCCGCGGTCCGCGAGTCGGAGCTGGAGCAGCTCGGCTCGGCCACGCCGGAGCAGGTCGCCGACGCGTCGCGGTGGGCGCACTGACGCCCGGAAATTCTCTGCGCGCCGCTGTCGATCCGGCGATGGCTCGCCCGTCATCCCGGTGTCCGGCCCGACCGAGCCATGAACCGACCGAAGGAGCACCCGGAATGACCGAGTACGCGATCCTGCTCACCGGTGACGACAGGACCTATTCGTGGGCACCGACGAGCACGGGAGCGGCGACCCACGTTCGCGCGCACGTCGAGTTCGCCGCCGCGCTGGCCGCAGCGCGGCCACACCATCACCGGTGGCGCCAGCTGACGGCCGCCAAGGAGGCCAAGGTGGTGCGTGGCGCCGCCGGCGCCGTCAGCGTGACCGACGGCCCCTACGCCGAGACGGTGGAGCAGCTCACCGGCTTCTACCTCGTGCGCAGACGACGACCTCGACGACCTGCTCGACGTCTGCGCCATCCTGGCCGACGGCGACGGCGCCATCGAGGTGCGGGCCTGCGTGCCCGCGTCGGAGGCGACGCCTGATGCGGTTCCTCATCCTCATCGCCTACGACGAGTCGACGTGGCCGGAGGCGACGGCCGAGCAGCGGCAGGAGTTCGCCGACGCCCACCACGCCTTCGAGCAGGCGGTCTACGCGCACGGCACGCTGGTCTCGGGCGACGCCCTGGCCAGCTCGGACCGGGGCTTCACGGTGCGGCACACCGGTTCCGGGTGGCAGCGCACCGAAGGCCCGTTCGCCGAGACGGCCGAGCAGATCGGTGGCTTCTACCTCATCGACGTCACCGACGAGCGGGCGGCGCAGGAGGCCGCCCAGTGCCTGCCGCGGCAGTACACGCTCGAGGTGCGGCCGGCCATCGAGATCGACGGCTACGAGCGCAGTGACCCCGCCGCGCGTCACCCTCATCGGGGTAGCCGCCTAGTCTCGTCGGGTGGACGCGCACGCGGCGCTCGACGCGGCATACCGGCAGCACTGGGGCCGGCTGCTCGCGCTGCTGGTCGGCCAGTACCGCCGCCTGGACCTCGCCGAGGACGCGCTGTCCGACGCGTTCGAGGCGGCCGCGCGGCACTGGCCGGCCGACGGCGTCCCGACCAACCCGCCGGCCTGGTTGCTGACGGCGGCCCGGCGGCGGGCCGTCGACCGGCTGCGGGCCGAGGCCGTCGCCGTCCGCAAGGAGCCGTTGCTCGTGCTCGACGCCGAGCACGCCGCGGCGTCGGCACGGGTCATGGCCGACCTCGGTGACGTCGTCGAGGACGATCTGCTGCGCCTCGTGCTGCTGTGCGCCCACCCGTCGCTGCCGCCGGAGTCGGCCAGCGCCCTGAGCCTGCGGCTGGTCGTCGGCGTGCCGACCCGCGACCTCGCGCGGCTGTTCCTCGTCTCCGAGCCGACGATGGCCGCCCGGCTCACCCGAGCACGGAAACGGTTGGTGGGGGCGGAGTTCGGGATCCCGTCACCGTCCGACCTGCCGGCCCGGCTCGCGGTGGTGGGCCAGGTCGCCTACCTCGCCTTCACGACGGGGTATGCGCCGGGCTCGGGCCGCGACCTGCTGCGCGCCGACGTCGCAGGGGAGGCGGTGCGGCTCGCGCGGGTGGTCCACGAGCTGGTGCCCGACCAGCCACTGCCGACCGCGTTGCTCGCGCTCATGCTGCTGCAGCACTCCCGACGGGACGCCCGGGTCGATGCCGACGGCCGGCTGGTCCTGCTGCCGGACCAGGACCGCGGACTCTGGCGCGCCGACGAGATCGCCGCGGCGACCGCCCTGCTCGCGCCGCTGGCCGGTGCCGACCTCGAGGGCGAGGCGCGGTCCTACCTGCTGCAGGCGCTCATCGCCGCCGAGCACGCGACCGCGGTCCGGGCGTCCGACACCGACTGGGCGCGCATCGCCGCGCTCTACGCCGAGCTGGAGACGCATACCGGCTCGCCCGTCGTGCGGCTGAACCGGGCGGTGGCCGTCGCCGAGGCGTACGGACCGAACGCCGGGCTGAGCCTGCTCGACGGGCTCGACCCGGCGCTCCCCGGGAGCCACCGGTTGCCGGCGGTGCGCGCCGAGCTGCTGGTGCGCGCGGGTCGCACCGTCGAGGCGGCGGCGGAGCTGGACGTCGCCCTGTCCCGCTGCGGCAACGAGGTCGAGCGGGCGCACCTGGAGCGGCGCCGGTCCGAGATCGGTTGAGACGGCCCGCCCCGTCCCAGCGCGCCGTGGAAGGATGCGAGCTGCCTTCCACCGTTCGTCGCAAGGAGCAGCAGGATGCCCATCGCCACCCCCGAGGTCTACGCCGACATGCTCGACCGTGCGCAGGCCGGCACCTTCGCCTACCCGGCGATCAACGTGTCCTCGTCGCAGACCCTCAACGCCGCGCTCAAGGGCTTCGCCGACGCGGGCAGCGACGGGATCGTCCAGGTGTCGACCGGTGGCGCCGAGTACCTCTCCGGCGCGTCGATCAAGGACATGGTGGCCGGGTCGCTGGCGCTCGCGTCCTACGCGCACGAGGTCGCCAAGAACTACCCGGTGAACATCGCGCTGCACACCGACCACTGCCCGAAGGACAAGCTGGACGGCTTCGTCCGGCCGCTGCTCGCGGCGTCGACCGAGCGGGTCAAGAACGGCGGCCTGCCCTACTTCCAGTCGCACATGTGGGACGGGTCCGCGGTGCCGCTGGACGAGAACCTCCAGATCGCCGAGGAGCTCCTCGAGCGCTGCCGCGTGGCCAAGGTCATCCTCGAGATCGAGGTCGGCGTCGTCGGCGGCGAGGAGGACGGCGTCGCCCACGAGATCAACGAGAAGCTCTACTCCACGCCCGAGGACGCCATCGCCACCGCGCGGGCGCTCGGGCTCGGCGAGAAGGGCTACTACATGACCGCCCTCACCTTCGGGAACGTGCACGGCGTCTACAAGCCGGGCAACGTCAAGCTGCGGCCCGAGGTGCTCAAGGCCGCGCAGGACGCGGTGCACCAGGAGTTCAAGACCTCGGACGACAAGCCGTTCCACCTCGTGTTCCACGGCGGCTCCGGTTCGCTGCCCGAGGAGATCTCCGCCGCCGTCGACTACGGCGTGGTCAAGATGAACGTCGACACCGACACCCAGTACGCCTTCACCCGGCCGGTGGCCGGCTACATGCTGACGAACTACGAGGGCGTGCTGAAGGTCGACGGCGAGGTCGGCAACAAGAAGCAGTACGACCCGCGGGCGTGGGGCAAGGAGGCCGAGGCCGGAATGGCCGCTCGGGTCGTCGAGGCCTGCGAGAACCTGCGCGCCGCCGGTACGCACGCGTGACGCTCACCGGCGACGGCGGCCTGCTCGGCATTCCCGAGACGCGCCTGCCCGTCGACCCGGCGGCGGCGCGCCTCGGGGCCGGCGAGAGCGCCGAGACCGTGGCCGCGGCGTACCCGACGTCCTCGCTGGCGTGGGCCCTGCTGGCCGAGCAGGCCCTCGGCGCCGACCGCCCGGTCGAGGCGTACGCGTACGCCCGGACCGGGTACCACCGCGGGCTCGACGCACTGCGGCGCGCCGGCTGGCGCGGTCAGGGGCCGGTCCCCTGGTCGCACGAGCCCAACCAGGGCTTCCTGCGGGCGCTCGCCGCGCTGCACCGGGCGGCCCGCGCGATCGGCGAGACCGAGGAGGAGCAGCGCACCGGGACGTTCCTGCGCGACTCGTCGCGCGAGGCCGCCGAGGCACTGGGCGTCTGAGCTCAGCCGGCGTACTCCGCGGTGGCCTGCTCGGCCGCGGCGACGTCGAAGAGGTTGCCGTGCGGGTCGCTCAGCGTCGCCCACCGGAAGTTCTCGTCACCGCGCCGCTCGACGAGTGAGGCACCGGCCGCGACCAGCCGGTCGACCTCGGCGTCCACGTCGTCGGCGGTGAGGTCGAGGTGCACCTTGTTCTTGCCGGGCGTCGGGTCGTCGACCCGCTGGAAGGCCAGCATCAGCGGTAGGCCGCCGCCCTTGAGGGTCACGAACCAGCCGTCGTAGGGGTCCTCCAGCTCACCGCCGGTCTGGTCCGCCCACCACCGTCCGAGCTCCCGAGCGTCCTGCGTGTCGATGGTCACCATGCCGAGTGTGAGTCCCATGCGGGGACGGTAGCGGCGCCCGCCGACATGCCGGGTGGAGCCGCGGCTAGGCGGCTGTCGCGCAGCGAGCCGTATGCCGGGTGGAGCCGCGGCTTTACGGTCGCGCAGCGATCCGTATGCCGGGGAATGGACCCCCGATTCGTCCATTCCCCGGCACCTGCCCCCCTTGTGGGCAGCGGATCCGGCCGAGGCCGTGCCGCGGGCGCTCGGCGTCATCCCCAGAAGACGCCGAACTGCCGACGTCATCCAATCACCTCGGTTCGCGTCGCGAGTGGTCATCACCTGCCAATGTCCCTAAGATGCCATCGTGGCCCTGCCGGAAGTCCCCAGCTCGGATCTCATCGACGAGGACCCCCGCGACACCATCTCCCGGCTCATCGCCGTCGAGGAGGAGCGGCTGCGGACCCGCCAGCTCGACCTCGCGACCGCCCGCAACGCCCTGGTCCGCCTGCATGGTCTCGGGGCGACGCACGCCGTGCCGGCCGTCGCGCCCATCACCGTGGAGGTGGCGCCGACCCTCCTGCGCGGTCTGCTCGACGAGACCGCGGGCCCGGTCCGCAACCTGGTCATGCGCATGGACGTCGGCTCCGGCACCGTCGAGGACTGGATGAGCTACAACCTCGAGGCGGTCCGCTCCGGCACGGAACAGCGCACGCTCTACGACGACTCGGTGCTCGACAGTCCGGTGCTCGCGGCGAACGTCGCGGAGTGGGCGGCGGCCGGCGAGCGCCAGCGCGTGATGGCCGGCATCCCCAGCGAGTTCGTCATCTACGGCGACGTGGCCGTCGTCGGGCCGGAGGTGTGGGGCGACCCGGAGTCGCAGTACGTCGTGGTCCGCGACCGGATGCTGGTGCGGGCGTTCATCGAGGTGTTCGACCGGATGTGGGCGGCGGCCTCACCCATCCCGAGCCGCCGCGCGACCGACGAGGGGGAGGACGACCACCTCCTGGACCTGTTGAGCCGCGGCTTCAAGGACGAGGCCATCGCGCGCTACCTCGGCTGGAGCCTGCGGACGGTTCGCCGGCGGGTGGCGCGGCTCATGGAGGAGCTCGGCACCAAGACCCGGTTCCAGCTCGGCGCGGAAGCCGTCCGAGCCGGTCGGCTGGGCGCCCTGGGCTCCGGGGACCGCGACGGCACCGGCCCCGCCGCATACCAGGGAGCGGGACCGGCCGCGCTGCAGTTGGGTCGCCACCAGCGCAGCGGATAGCCTCGCTGCGCTCGGCTGTCGACGGAGGCCGGGCGCCACGGGCTCGAGGAGGTGCGCGGATGCCGGCCGTAGTGCTGGTGGGCGCCCAGTGGGGCGACGAGGGCAAGGGCAAGGCGACCGACCTGCTCGGCGACAGCTGCGACTACGTCGTCAAGTTCAACGGCGGCAACAACGCCGGGCACACCATCGTCATCGGCTCGGGCGAGACGGCCGAGAAGTATGCGTTGCACCTGCTGCCCAGCGGCATCCTCACGCCGACCTGCATCCCGGTGATCGGCAACGGGGTCGTCGTCGACCTCGCGGTGCTGTTCCAGGAGATCGACGGGCTCGAGGCCCGCGGCGTCGACACCTCGAAGCTGGTCGTCAGCGCCAACGCCCACGTCATCACGCCCTACAACCGCACCCTCGACAAGGTGACCGAGCGGTTCCTCGGCTCACGCCGCATCGGCACCACCGGTCGCGGCATCGGCCCGACCTACGCCGACAAGATGTCGCGCACCGGCATCCGGGTGCAGGACCTGTTCGACGAGAACATCCTCCGCCAGAAGGTCGAGGCGGCCCTGGCCATCAAGAACCAGGTGCTCGCCAAGATCTACAACCGCCGGGCGGTCTCGGTCGACGACGTGGTGGGCGAGCTGCTGTCCTACGCCGGCCGGCTGGAGCCGATGGTCCGCGACACGTCACTGCTCCTGGAGCAGGCCCTGGACCGCGGGGACACCGTGCTCCTCGAAGCCGGTCAGGCGACGCTGCTGGACGTGGACTTCGGCACCTACCCGTTCGTCACGTCGTCCAACGCCACCGCCGGTGGCGCCTGCACCGGCTCCGGCATCCCGCCGACCCGGATCGACTCGGTGATCGCGATCCTCAAGGCGTACACGACGCGGGTCGGCGAGGGTCCGTTCCCGACCGAGCTGCTCGACGACAAGGGCGAGTTCCTCCGCAAGACCGGTGCCGAGTACGGCACGACCACCGGCCGCCCCCGGCGCTGCGGATGGCTCGACACCGTCATCGGCCGCTACGCCACCCGCATCAACGGGGTGACCGACTTCGTCGTCACCAAGCTCGACGTCCTCACCGGGCTCGACACCGTGCCGATCTGCGTCGCCTACAGCGTCGACGGCGTCCGGCACGACGAGATGCCGATGAGCCAGAGCGACTTCCACCACGCCGTGCCGGTCTACGAGGAGATGCCCGGCTGGTGGGAGGACATCTCCGAGTGCCGGACGTTCGCCGATCTGCCGGCCAACGCCCAGCGCTACGTCGAGCGGGTCGAGGAGCTCATCGGCGCCCGGGTCTCCGCGGTCGGCGTCGGCCCCGGCCGCGACGCGATCATCGAGCGGCACGAGATGCGCCAGGTCCGCGGGCGGGCCGCCGGGTGACCGACGCGTCGCGGGCGGGGTTCCACATCCAGCCGGCTCGCGGCTGGACCAACGACCCCAACGGGATGATCCACCGGGACGGCCGGTGGCACGTCTTCTTCCAGCACAACCCCGCGGCCGCCGTCCACACCGACATCCACTGGGGTCACGTCTCCAGCGACGACCTCGTCTCGTGGCGCGAGCACCCCGTGGCGTTCGGGCCGACCCCGGGTGGCCCGGACCAGACCGGCTGCTGGAGCGGCGTCTGCCTCGACCTCGGCGACCGGGTCGCGGCGGTCTACACGGGAATCGCCACCACCCCGGTCGAGAGCAACGTGTGCCTCCGGTATGCGTCCGACCCGCACCTCGACGAGTGGTCGCCGCCGGTCGTCGTCGCCCTCGTCCCGCCCCTCGCGCCGAGCGGCCCGCAGATCCGCGAGATGCGCGACCCGTTCGTCTTCCGGTGGTCGGGCCGCCGGTGGGCGCTGCTCGGCGCCGGCCTGACCGACGGCACCCCGGCCGTGCTGCTGTGGTCCTGCGACAACCTCGGGCACTGGCAGTTCGAACGGGTCTGGGCCGACTACTCCGACCCGGTGCTGCGCGAGGGTGCAGCGGCGGAGATCTGGGAGTGCCCGCAGCTGGTGGAGGTCGACGGCTCGTGGGTGCTGATGCTCTCGATCTGGCAGGACAACCAGCTCGAGGGGACCATGGCCGCGGTGGGCTCGCTCACGACCTCCCGGGACGGCTCGCCGGTCTTCACTCCCCGCCACTGCGCCGCCGTCGACGAGGGGCGGTCCCTGTATGCGCCGCAGGTGGCCCTCGACCCGGACGGTCCCTGGTTCCTCGGCTGGGTGATGCAGGTCGGCGACCCGGCCGAAACCTCCCCCGACGCGGTGGCGGGTTGCCTCACCCTGGTGCGCCGGTTGTCCCTCGACGGCGACCGGGTCATCGGCCGGGTCGACCCCCGCCAGTCCGCGGTGCTCGGGCCGCCGGTCGAGCCGGTGGACGATGGTCTGCCGCCGCACGCCTACGTCGCCGCCCACGGTTCGGCGGTGACCCTGCGCGGCCTCGAGCTGTCGGTGACGCTGCAGCCGGGGGCCGAGGCGTGGCTCGACGGCGAGGTGCTCGAGGTCTACCCGCCGGACGCGCCGCCCCGCACCTACCGGGATCTGGGCACGGCCACCTGGCGGCTGGTGGACGGCCCCGGACGCCACGGTGCGCGAGGTGCGGACCGGTCGCTGACGCCTCAGCGCAGGACGGTCATCCGGTGGGCGGCGCGGGTCATCGCGACGTAGAGGACCCGGACGCCGCCGGGTGACTCGGCGATGATGGCGTCCGGGTCGACGACCACGGTCGCGTCGTACTCCAGGCCCTTGGTCGACATCGGATCGGTGACCTGGACGCGGTTGTTCGGCCCGGAGCCCAGGGGTGCCAGCGTGGCGGCGTAGCCCGACGGCGTGATCACCGCCACCGAACCCTCGACCTCCTCGAGGAGCCGCTCGACGGCGGCCGACACCGACGCATACACGTCGTCGCCGAGCGCGGCGTCGACCGGCTCGAACCCGGTCTCGCGCACCGCCTGCGGGATGTCGGCGTCCGGGACGCTGGCGCGGATCATCGCCGCGGCGTAGTCGAAGATCTCGCGCGCGTTGCGGTAGTTGGTGTCCATGTGGAAGAGCCGGCGCGGCTGGGTGCCGAACGCCTCCTCGCGGGCGACCGCGGACTCGGCGGCGTCGGGCCACGAGCTCTGCGCGGCGTCCCCGACGACGGTCCACGACGCATACCGGCCCCGGCGTCCGAGCATCCGCCACTGCATCGGCGACAGGTCCTGCGCCTCGTCGACGAGCACGTGCGCGTAGTCCTCGGACCGGCCGATCCGCCCTTGTAGCAATCGTTCCCGGGCATCGGTGGGAGTGAGCGTGTATGCGCGTTCGACGCGGTCCGGCAGGGCCCGGCCGCCGAGCTCGGCCACGCCGTGGGCGCCGGAGTCGTCGAGCTCCTCGATCTCGTAGAAGCTGCGCTCCTCGCGGGGCAGGTCCTGGACCGGGCCCAGGCGGGCGGCGAGGTCGTCCACGAGGGCGACGTCGGCCACCGACCAGATACCGGTCTCGAGGGCCAGGCGCATGGCGGCGAGCAGCTCGGCGGTCTCCCGCTCGTCGAGGATTCCCCGGGCGTAGCGCCTCAGCCGTTCCTCGTCGGCGAGCCACAGCAGCACCTCGCGCGGGTCGACCTGCGGCCACCAGCCCTCGAGGAACGTCGCGACCTCGAGGTGGTCCTCGAACCGGCCGACGAAGTCCTCGCGGTCGGCGTGCCCGCTCTGCCGGTAGGCGACGTCGGCGAGCAGCTGGACGACGGTGTCGTGGGCGAGGTTGCGCTGGTGTTGGCGCAGCGCGCGGGCACGCACCTGGTCGAGGGTCTGCCGGGTGAGCCGGATGGCTTGTCCCGCCACGAAAGCGCGGAACTCCTCCGGGCCGTCAGGCACGGCGTCCTGAGCCGCCCGCGCCAGCACCTGCCGGATGCGGAGGCTGCCCTTCACGGCCGCGGCGGCGGGCGTGTCGAGCCGCTCGGTGCTGAGGGCGTCGACGACGTCGCCGAGGGAGCGCAGCGTCACCGTCTCCTCGCCCAGCGACGGGAGGACGCGCTCGATGTAGGAGGTGTACGCCGCCGAGGGGCCGACGACGAGGATGCCGCCGGACTCGTAGCGGCGGCGGTCGCTGTAGAGCAGGTATGCCGCCCGGTGCAGGGCGACGACGGTCTTGCCGGTTCCGGGGCCGCCGGTGATCTCGGTGATGCCACGGGCGCTGGCCCGGATCGCCTCGTCCTGGTGCCGCTGGATGGTCGCGACGATGTCGCGCATCCGGGTGCCGCGGCTGCGGGTCAGGGCGGCCATGAGCGCGCCGTCGCCGACGACGACGAGGTCCGGTGGGGCTTCGGCGACCATGAGGTCGTCCTCGATGCCGACGACGTCCGAGCCCTTGCACCGCAGGACCCGGCGGCGCAGCACGCCCAACGGCTCCACGGGGGTGGCCCGGTAGAACGGGGACGCGGCCGGCGCCCGCCAGTCGATGACCAGGGGCTCGTAGTCGTCGTCGCGGACGCCCAGCCGGCCGATGTAGCGGACCTCGCGCTCGGGGCCGCCATCGCTCTCCGGTGTCGGCGGGTGGTCGATGTCGAGGCGGCCGAAGACCAGGCCCTCGTACTGGCTCTCGAGGGCGTTGCGGCGGCGAGCGGCGTGGAACACCAGGGCGTCGCGCTCGAAGAGCCCCGTCAGCTCCTCGTCGCGGGCCGAGCCGACGCGGTCGGTACGCCCTCGCGCCAGGCCGTCGGCCTCGACGAGACCCGCTCGCGCGCCGGCCTTGACCAGCTCGGCGTAGACGCGGTCCACGTGGGTCTGCTCGACGGCGATCTCCTCAGCCACGAGGGCCGACGTGGAGTCCCCCCTGCTGTCCGAACCGGTCACACACTCCGCCTGGCGAGTCGCTGGTGGTGGTCCCCGGCCCTGGCGCGACGGGTGTCGCGAGGTCGGGTCGCCCTCGATGGGAACGTGTGAGTCTAGTCCGGGCCGGTGGGTGCTCCCGTCAACGGTCCGCGAACCGGTCTTCGGAGGGTCCGCGGTGGATGCGTCGGCGTCAGAGCCAGTTGCGGTGGACCGCCTGTACCCCGGCCTGGAACCGGGTCTGTGCGCCGAGCCGCTCCATGACGTGGCGGACGCGACGCTCGACGGTGCGCTGCGAGATCCCGGTCTGCCGGGCGATGGCGGCGTCGGTGACCCCGGCGGCCATCAGGCGGAGCACCGTGGCGTCCCGGGCGTCGAGGTCCCCGTCGGCGTCGTCGCCGATCGGCGTCCCCAGCTGCCAGAACCGGTCGAAGACCCGGAGCCCGGCGAGGACCGCACCCCGGGCGTGCCCCTTGAGCCCCTGGGGGCCGCGCCCCTCGCCGGTCCACTCGACGATGCAGGTGGTCTCGTCGACGACGACGACGCTGAGCGGGATGTTGCTCATCGACCGCTGGACCTCGCCGCCGTCCCGGCGGGCGGACAGGGCCGTGAGGGCTCCCGGCAGCTCGAGGACCTGGGTGTCCCACACGGTGTACATGTCGACGCGCCGGCCCCCGGCGCCGATGGTCGGCTCGCGATGTGACGGCAGCGGTGACGACATCAGCTCCCGGGTCCGCGCGGTCATCCCGCGAAGGCACCGCACCGACTCCTCCGCGAGCGCGACCGCCTCGTTGGTGGCGGCGCCCACGTGGTCGATGTCCAGCAGCACCTCGAGGCCGCCCCGGGGGTCGCTGTCGGCGGTGCGTGACGCGTTGTAGATCCGCATGAGCCCGTCGGCGGCGGCCCGCGCCGCGCTGGCCCGGCGCTCGAGGAGGAAGGCGTGCTGCGTCACGGCGTGCAGCGGCGGCGGGACGTCGATGGTCCCGCCCGGTCGGAGGCTGATCAGCCCCCACTCGTTCAGGACCGCGATCGCCGGATCCAGCCGAGCCGCCGGTATGCCCTGGGCCAGGAGCAGCTCCCGGGTGGGCCGCGGCATACGGATCACCGACAGGTACACCCGGATCGTGTCGTCGTTCGGGGAGTCGAGCCACGCGAAGGACGAGGCGATCGGCTCCGACTCCCGCCCCGGTGCGCGCGTCATCTCCGGCAGATCGGGCACGAGACACCCCCTGACGCGAGAGGCGGGCAACGACACCAGGTGGCGGAGTTCCGCCACTGACTCTACTCCGCCAGGCGATCCCTTTACTCCGAACCGCATGTTTGCCAGAGTGGGTTGTGTCGGTTGCGATCGACATTGCCCCGATGCCGCGGGTCCCCCTCCCAGCGGCACGGAGTGAGAAGCGCGGTGTTCCCGGGTGATTGTCCCCCCTGCCTCCCGGGAGCACCGCGCCCTCGCGTTCGGGCGCAAGCGCCCTCCCCGAGTTCGCGCCGCCCCAGGACCCACCGGGAGCACCGCGCCCTCGCGTTAGGGGCTCGGCGGCCCGCGGCCCGCGCCGGCCATGTCCGCAACAACTGACGGTGGTGTCAGTTGTGGTGGCTGATCTGCGGTTCCGGCCGCAACAACCGACGACGTTGTCAGTTGTTGCGGTGCGGCGTCAGCCACGGCCTTCGCCGTTGACGCACCGGCTGGCCCTCTAGGGTGGTCGCCGTGGCCGGCTGGGTAGTCCTCGTCCTCGGGTCCGGTGCCCGTGAGCACGCCCTGGCCCGGGCGCTCGCCGCCGACGACGCCGTCGACGCGGTCGTGGCCGCCCCCGGTAACCCTGGCATCGACACCATCGCCCACTGCGAACCGCTGGCCGACGTCACCGACGCCGAGGCGGTCCTCGCGATCGCCCAGCGCCGCTCCGTCGACCTCGTCGTCGTCGGCCCGGAGGCGCCCCTCGTCGCCGGGGTCGCCGACGTCCTGCGCGACCACGGCTTCCTGGTCTTCGGCCCCTCGGGCGCCGCGGCCCAGCTGGAGGGCAGCAAGTCCTTCGCCAAGGAGGTCATGGCCGCCGCCAACGTCCCCACGGCCCGCGCCCACGTCTGCACCACGCCGCAGGAGGTCGACGACGCCCTCGACGACCTCGGCTCGCCCCACGTGGTCAAGGACGACGGCCTCGCCGCCGGCAAGGGCGTCGTCGTCACCGACGACATCGACGAGGCACGGGCGCACGCCGCCGCCTGCCTGGCCAAGCCCGGCGGCCGCATCGTCGTCGAGGAGTACCTCGACGGTCCCGAGGCCTCGGTCTTCTGCGTCACCGACGGCACCACCGTGCTCGCCCTGCCCCCCGCCCAGGACTTCAAGCGGGTCGGCGACGGCGACGACGGCCCCAACACCGGCGGCATGGGCGCCTACTCGCCCCTCGACTGGGCCCCCGCCGACCTCGCCGACCTCGTCGTCGCGCGGGTCGCCCAGCCCACCATCGACGAGATGCGCCGCCGCGGGACGCCGTTCGTCGGCGCCCTCTACGTCGGCCTCGCCCTCACCGCCAAGGGGCCGCGGGTCGTCGAGTTCAACGCGCGGTTCGGCGACCCCGACGGCCAGGTGTCCCTCGCCAAGCTCCGTACCCCGCTCGGCACCCTCCTGTATGCCGCCGCCGCCGGCCGCCTCGACGAGATCGGCGCGCTGCGCATCGACCCCGGCTACGCCGTGAACGTCGTCGTCGCCAGCCACGGCTACCCGACGAAGCCCCGCACCGGCGACCTGCTCACCGGCCTGGACGCCGCCGAGGCCACCTCACGCGACGTGCACCTCCTCCACGCCGGCACCGCCCGGGACGCCGACGGGCTCCTCGTCTCCTCCGGCGGCCGGGTCCTCGACGTCGTCGCCACGGGCGCGACCCTCGAAGCCGCGCGCGACGCCGCATACCGGGCCGTCGAGGAGATCCAGCTCGACGGCGGTCACCACCGCAGCGACATCGCCCTCGCGGCGCAACGGGGAGAGGTCACCGTCGGATGAGCGCGCCCACCGTGCCGGGCTACACCCACCTCTACTCCGGCAAGGTCCGCGAGCTGTATGCGCCGGACGACGGCTCCCCGACCGGCTGCTCCTCGTCGCCTCCGACCGCATCTCCGCGTTCGACCACATCCTCGAGACCCCGATCCCGGACAAGGGGGCCGTGCTCACCCAGCTGAGCGTCTGGTGGTTCGAGCGGCTCGCCGACGTGGTCCCCAACCACCTGATCTCGACGGACGTCCCCGCCGAGGTCGCCGGTCGCGCGGTCCTGTGCCGGCGCCTGGAGATGGTCCCCGTCGAGTGCATCGCCCGCGCCTACCTCACCGGAGGCGGCCTCGCGGAGTACGCCGAGAAGGGCTCGGTCTCGGGGGTCACCCTGCCGACCGGCCTCGTCGACGGCGACCGCCTGCCCGAACCGGTCTTCACCCCGACCACCAAGGCCCCGGTCGGTGAGCACGACCTGCCGATGACCGCCGCCGAGGTCGCGGAGCTCGTCGGGTCGGACGTCGCCGACCTCGCCGACGGCCTCACCCGCCGGATCCTGGCTCGCGGCAACGAGATCGCCACGGAGCGCGGCATCATCATCGCCGACACCAAGGTCGAGTTCGGTGTCGACCGGACCACGGGCACACCCAGCCTGGTCCTCGCCGACGAGGTGCTCACGCCGGACTCCTCGCGGTTCTGGCCGGCCGACGAGTGGGAGCCCGGCCACGCGCAGCCGTCCTTCGACAAGCAGTACGTCCGCGACTGGCTCACCTCACCGGCCAGCGGCTGGGACCGCCGGTCGGGCGAGGCGCCGCCCCCGCTGCCCGACGACGTCATCGAGCGCACCCGTGCGAAGTACGTCGACGCGTACCAGCGGCTGACCGGCCGCCGGTTCGGCTGACCCGCCTCGGTAGCCTTCGCCCATGGGACGGATCGTCGTCGACGTCATGCTCAAACCCGAGATCCTCGACCCGCAGGGCCAAGCCGTCGCCGGCGCCCTCCCGCGGCTGGGCTTCGAGGGAATCACCGACGTCCGCCAGGGAAAGCGGTTCGTCCTCACGGTGGACGGCGAGGTGACCGAGCACCAGCTGGCCCGCGCCCGTGAGGCGGCGGAGACGTTGCTGTCGAACCCGGTCATCGAGGACGTCGTCGCCATCACCACGGAGTCGGACGAGGACCGCTCGTGAAGATCGGCGTCGTCACCTTCCCCGGCTCGCTCGACGACCGGGACGCGGCCCGCGCCGTCCGCGCCGCCGGCGCCGAGGCGGTCACCCTCTGGCACGCCGACCGGAGCCTGCGCGACGTCGACGCCGTCATCCTCCCGGGCGGCTTCTCCTACGGCGACTACCTGCGCTGCGGCGCCATCGCGCGGTTCGCCCCCGTGATGGAGGAGCTGGTGCCGGCCGCGCGGGGCGGCCTGCCGGTGCTCGGGATCTGCAACGGGTTCCAGATCCTCTGCGAGTCGCACCTGTTGCCCGGCGCGCTGATCCGCAACGACCACCGCCGGTTCGTCTGCAAGGACCAGGTGCTCACGGTCGAGAACGCCTCCACCGCGTGGACCTCCGACCTCCAGGTCGGCAGCGACATCACCATCCCGCTCAAGAACGGCGAGGGCGGGTTCGTCGCCGACGACGAGACGCTGGCGCGGCTCGAGGGGGAGGGCCGGGTCGTCGTCCGGTATGCCGGTCACAACCCCAACGGCTCCTACCGGGACATCGCCGGGATCACCAACGAGCGCGGCAACGTCGTCGGGCTGATGCCCCACCCGGAGCACGCGGTCGAGGAGGGCTTCGGCCCGACCACCGACGGCCTGGCGTTCTTCACCTCGGTCCTCGGCCGGGTCGCCGCGTGAGCGTCGACACCCGCGTCGACACGGTCGAGGTCGCGTCCACCGACGCCGGAGCCACGCAGCCGTGGCGGGAGCTCGGCCTCAAGGAGGACGAGTACGACAACATCCGCGAGATCCTCGGCCGTCGCCCCACGTCGGCCGAGCTGGCGATGTACTCCGTCATGTGGTCGGAGCACTGCTCCTACAAGTCGTCCAAGATCCACTTCTCGCTCTGGGGCGAGAACACCACCGACGAGATGCGCGAGAAGCTCCTCGTCGGCATCGGGGAGAACGCCGGCGTCGTCGACATCGGCGACGGCTGGGCGGTCACGTTCAAGGTCGAGTCGCACAACCACCCCTCCTACGTCGAGCCCTACCAGGGCGCGGCCACCGGGGTCGGCGGGATCGTCCGCGACATCATGTCGATGGGCGCGCGACCGATCGCCGTCATGGACCCGCTCCGGTTCGGCAACCTCCACCACCCCGACACCCTGCGCGTGCTGCCCGGGATCGTCGCCGGCGTCGGCGGCTACGGGAACTGCCTGGGGCTGCCCAACATCGGCGGCGAGGTGGTCTTCGACGACTGCTACCAAGGGAACCCGCTCGTCAACGCCCTCTGCGTCGGCGCCATGCGGATCGAGGACATCCACCTCGCGTCGGCCCGCGGCGCCGGCAACAAGGTGATCCTCTTCGGCGCCAAGACCGGCGGCGACGGCATCGGCGGCGTCTCGGTGCTCGCGTCGGAGACCTTCGCCGAGGGCGGCCCGACCAAGCGACCGGCGGTGCAGGTCGGCGACCCGTTCGCCGAGAAGGTCCTCATCGAGTGCTGCCTCGACCTCTACGCCGCCAAGGTCGTCGCCGGCATCCAGGACCTCGGCGGGGCCGGGTTGTCCTGCGCCACCAGCGAGCTCGCGTCCAACGGCGACGGCGGTATGCGGGTCGAGCTCGACCTCGTCCCGCTCCGCGACGCCACGCTCCGGCCCGAGGAGATCCTCATGTCGGAGTCGCAGGAACGGATGATGGCGGTCGTCGAGCCGCAGCACCTCGAGCGGTTCCTCGAGATCACCGGCAAGTGGGACGTCGAGGCCACCGTCATCGGCGAGGTGACCACCGGCGACCGGCTGGTCATCACGTGGCGCGGCGAGACCATCGTCGACGTCCCACCGCGGTCGGTGGCCCACGACGGCCCGGTCTACGACCGCCCGCTGGCCCGACCGGCATACCAGGATGCGTTGCAGGAGAACGGAACCCACGGTCTGGAGCGGCCCGTCACCGGCAAGCAGCTCCGCGCGACGCTGCTGACCCTCCTCGGCAGCCCGAACCTCTGCGACAAGTCGTGGGTCACCAAGCAGTACGACCGCTACGTCATGGGCAACACCGCCCTCGCCATGCCCGACGACGCCGGCGTCGTCCGCGTCGACGAGGAGTCCGGCCGGGGCGTCGCGGTCTCCACCGACTGCAACGGCCGCTTCGCCAAGCTCGACCCGTACGCCGGTGCGCAGCTCGCGCTGGCCGAGGCCTACCGCAACGTCGCCACCGCCGGCGCCGCTCCGCTCGCGGTCACCGACTGCCTCAACTTCGGGTCCCCGGAGGACCCCGGCGTGATGTGGCAGTTCCGCGAGGCGGTGCGCGGGATCGCCGAGGGGTGCAAGACGCTCGGCATCCCCGTCACGGGCGGCAACGTGTCGTTCTACAACCAGACCGGCGACGTCGCCATCCACCCGACCCCCGTCATCGGGGTGCTCGGCGTCATGGACGACGTCTCCGCCCGCACCTCGACGGGGTTCCGCACCGACGGCTCGACGATCCTGCTGCTCGGCCACACCCGCGACGAGCTGGACGGGTCGGAGTGGGCCCACGTCGTCCACGGACACCTCGGCGGGCGCCCGCCGTTGCACGACCTCGACCACGAGCAGCGGCTGGCCGGTGTGCTGGTGGACGCCGCGCGGGAGGGCTGTCTCGACGCCGCGCACGACCTGTCCGAGGGCGGGCTGGCCCAGGCGGTGTGCGAGTCGGTGCTGCGGCACGGCGTCGGCGCCAAGATCACGCTGAAGCACGTGCACGAGGACCCGTTCGTGGCGCTGTTCTCCGAGTCGGCCGGACGGGTGCTGGTCTCGGTCGTGCCCGGGAGTGAGCACGAGCTCGAGGCGCTGGCCGAGGCCGCCGGCGTTCCGGTCGCCCGGCTCGGCGTCGTCGACACCGACACCGACGGCCTGGTGGTGGCCTCCGGCCGGGACCACCTGCTCGAGGTCGACCTCGTCACCCTGCGCGAGCGGCATACCGGCACGCTGCCCGCCGTCTTCGGCCACTGACCCCTTCCAGACACGCGTTGTTGTCGGTTCTGGGTCCCCCTGCGACCCAGAACCGACAACAACGCGTGTCCGGAAGCGGACCCAGGCCAGTGTTCCGGCGGGAGAGCCTCCACGTCTGTGGGCCCAGGTCTCCTCCTTGCGGGGACCTAGGTCCCCTCTTGTCATCGCCCCACCTTCGGGGGGTTCCCGCGGCGCCGGGCTCGGGCATGCTGGGGCGATGGCGACGGGGCGGGTGTGGCGGTCGCGCTCACTCGACCTGGCGCTCGTCATGGTCGGCGTGGTGAGCGTGATCCTGCTGTTCGTCGTCGTGGCGCTCACCTTCGACAGCGGCAACGAGCCGCTCTGGGCGCTGCTGCTGTTCCCCGCCGTCGGGGTGGTCTACCTCGGCACCGGCCTCGTGGGCTGGCGGCGCCGGCCGCACAACCGCATCGGGCCGATCCTCGTCGGCAGCGGGATCCTCAACCTGCTGGTGTCCCTGGGCAACGTCGCGACGCCGTCGCTGGTCGCCGTGGGACTGGTCGCCGCCACCCTGCCGCTCGGCCGTGATCGTCCACCTGCTGCTGGCGTTCCCGTCCGGTCGGCTGACCACGCGGGCCGCGCGGCTGATCGTGGTCGCGGGCGTACGCCGTCTGTCTGGTCCTCCAGGCCCCGCTCTACCTGTTCGCCGCCGCGGGGCCGGTCCCCGGTGACCCGCTGGCCATCGCCGACCGCCCCGACCTCGTGGCGGCCGGCCGGACGGTGCAGTCGATCGCCGGCGCCCTGGTCATGGTGGCCACCGCCGTCGTGCTGGCGTCCCGGCTGCGCCAGGCGACACCCCGGCAGCGTCGCGTGCTCGGGCCGCTCTACGCCTACGGGATCGTCGTCATCCTCTCGGTGCCGTTCACCGGCATCGTGCTGCGACCGCTCGGCATCGACCCGGTGCTCACCACCGTCGTCCAGATCGTCCTCCTGGCGGGCATCCCGCTGGCCTTCACGTGGAGCGTCCAGCGCGGCGGGTTCGCCCCGACGGGGGAGATCGACGCGCTCGCCGTCCGGCTGGGCGCCGAGGTGGCCGGCCAGTCGACGGTGGACGCGGCGCTGGCCGAGACCCTGGGCGACCCGTCGTTGCAGGTCATCTTCGCGGTGGCCGACGGACGTCCGGTCGACGCGTCGGGGCGGTCCTACGACATCGACGAGCCCGGTGCCGGGCGAGGGATCGCGGAGGTGAGCATCGGCTCCCGACCGGTCGCCTGGATCGTCTACGACGCGACCCTCATCTCGGAGCCGGGCTACGTCGAGAGCGCCGGTCAGGTCGCCGCCCTCGCGCTCGAGCGCGAGCGCCTGACCGCCGAGCTGATGGTGCGGTCGCGCGAGCTGGAGCAGTCCCGCGCCCGGATCATCGAGACCGGCGACGACGAGCGCCGACGCATCGCCCAGGACCTCCACGACGGCCTGCAGTCCCAGCTGGTCCTCCTCGCCCTGCGCGCCGGGCTGCTGACCGAGGTCGAGGGCGCCTCCCCCGAGGTGGTCCGCCGGGCGACCCAGCTGCGCCGCGAGCTGGACTCCGCCGCCGGTGAGCTGCGCCGGCTGGTGCACGGGCTCATGCCCGCGCTGCTCGTCGAACGCGGCCTGTACGCCGCGACCGAGGACCTCGTCGCGCTCACCCCGCTGCCGACCGACCTGGTCCTCGAGGGCAGCGACGCCGACCTGCCCGACACCGTCAAGAGCGCCGCGTACTTCGTCGTCGCCGAGGGGCTGGCCAACGCGCTCAAGCACTCCGGGGCCGGGCGGATGTCCGTCGGGCTGGGCCGCGGCAACGGCACGCTGCGGATCGAGGTGTCCGACAACGGGATCGGCGGTGCGGTGGCGACCGGCGGCGCCGGGCTCCGCGGTCTGACCGACCGCATCGACGGGCTCGGCGGCCGGCTCCGCATCGACAGCCCGCCCGCGCAGGGCACCCGGATCCTCGCGGAGGTCCCGTGCGCGCCGTGATCGCCGAGGACCAGGCCCTGCTCCGGGCGGGGCTGGTGCTCGTCGTCGAGTCCGCCGGCTTCGAGATCGCGGGCACCGCCGAGGACGGCCGTTCGCTCCTGGAGATCACGCGGACCGAGAAGCCGGACCTCGTCGTCACCGACATCCGGATGCCCCCCACGTTCACCGACGAGGGGCTGGTCGCCGCCCTCGAGATCCGGCGCACCCAGCCGTCCACCGCGGTGCTGGTCCTCTCCCAGTTCGTCCAGCGCCGGTATGCGTTGGAGCTGGTCCGCCAGCGCGGCGGCGGGGTGGGCTACCTCCTCAAGCAGCGGATCTCCGACATCGGCACCTTCCGCACCGACCTCAAGCGGATCTGCGACGGCGGCACGGTCCTCGACCCGGAGGTCGTCGCCCGGTTCATGAACCCCGCCGACTCGGGCCGCGCCGGGCTGGAACGGCTGACCCCTCGGCAGCGCGACGTGCTGGGCCTCATGGCGGTGGGCCGCAGCAACGCGTCGATCGCCCGCGAGCTGGTGATCACCGAGAAGGCGGTGGTGCACCACGCCTCGCGGATCTACGACGTCCTCGGCCTGCCGCCCAGCGCGGACGACCACCGTCGGGTGCTCGCGGTGATCCAGTACCTCACCACGGACGCCTGACCCGGCTCGATCAGCGCAGCTGCCACGCCCCTGCGTCCGGTGGAGGCGGCGACTGCTCGGCGTCGGCCGCGGTGAGCGGACGGGCCCCGGACACCATCCGCTCGACGTCGTCGCCGTGCCGCACGCCCGCGGGGAAGGGCATCCTCGAGACGCCACGCCGGATCTCGGCCACCGGCACCGCAGCGGCGCCGGCGACGACCACCGAGTTGCCGAACCGGCGTCCGCGCAGCACCTCGGAGGTGGCGAGGACGAGCCGGTCCGCATACCCGGCCGCCGTCACGGACGCCAGCACCCGCCCGAGGAACCGTCGTCGCGGCTCGTCGGCGATGTTCAACAACAGCAACCCGTTCGGCCGTAGCACGCGGGCGACGTCGGCGAGGAACTCGACGGTGGTGAGCTCCGCGGGAACGCGTCCCTGCGCGTAGGCGTCGACGACGACCAGGTCCGCGCGGCCGTCGGCGAGCGCCCGCATACCGGTCGCGCCGTCCACGGGTCGGACCCGGATCCGGTGCCGTCGGGGCAGCGGCAGCTCCCGTCGGACCTGCTCGGTGAGCTCGGCGTCCGGCTCGAGCACGACCTGGGTGGAGCCCGGCCGGGTCGCCTCGAGGTAGCGCGGCAGGGTCAGGCCCGCGCCACCGACGTGGGTCACCGCGAGGGGGCCCGGTGGCAGCGCGTCCGCGACGAGGGCGAAGTGCTGCACGTACTCGAACACCAGCAGCTCCGGGTCGTCGGGCTGCACGTAGGACTGCGGCGACCCGTCGACGACCACCGTGACGCCGCCGTGGGTGTCGCGGTCGAACCGGATCCGCGGCTCCGCCGGTGGCTCGCTCACGGCAGTGGCTGCTCGACGATGCGCTGCTCGCCGTAGCGCGTGAAGCCCAGGCCCCGCAGGATCGGCGACGACGTGGTGATCACGCCGTGGGTCAGGCCGAGCGTCGCTCCGCGGGCCTGCGTGAGGCGCAGCCGCTCGGCCAGCACCGCGCGGTAGGCACCGCGACGGCGGAACGCGGTATGCGTCGTGCCGCCCCAGAGCCGGCACACGTCGCCGACCAGCGTCCACCCGCCGGCGCCCGCCGGCCGGCCGTCGACGTAGGCGACGAGGTACCCCACGGAGTCGTCGTCGAGGCCGCGGCGGGCCTCGGCGAGGGCCGCGGGGTGCCGCTCCGGCTCGATGTCGCCCTCCCCGAACCCGTCCGCGCTGACCGCCAGCAGGTCGGCGACCGTCTCCGCGTCGCGCACGCGGCGGACCTCGACGCCCGGCGGCGTCCCGAAGTCGGGGAGCGGGTCGGCGAGCGGCACGGCCAGGACGTCCATCCGGTCGGTGACCCGGCCGCCCCGCGCCGTGACGACGGCCTCGAGGTCGTGGGGGACCGTCGCCGTCGGAGAGGCGCCAGCCCAGCTTGGCGGAGCCCAGGTCGCGGGCGGCGGCCTCGACGTCGTCGGCGAGCCGCTCGGCCGGGCGCGACGACCCGAACACCCACGCCATCGTGGCCAGCCGCAGGTAGGGCGGCGGCTGCACGACGAGGAACTCGTCGGTCCGGGTCGACGGCGCGTCGTCCGGGATCCACACCCACTCGTCCGACGCGGCGAGGACGCGCTCCGCGGTCCAGGGCTCGGCCGGCATCCGAGTAGCGTGTCACGGTGCGCTTCGGGCTGACGATCCTTCCGGAGCGGCCGTGGTCGGAGGCCGCTCGTCAGTGGCGGACGGCCGAGGACCTCGGCTTCGACCACGCCTGGACCTACGACCACCTCGTGTGGGCGGGGCTGCCGGAGTCGCCGTGGTACGGGACCACGCCGACCCTGACGGCGGCGGCGACGGTGACCTCGGGCATCGGCCTGGGGACCTTCGTCAGCTCGCCCAACTACCGGCACCCGGCGGTGCTGTGGCGCGACGTGCAGTCGCTCGACGACATCTCCGGCGGCCGGTTCCTCCTCGGGATCGGCAACGGTGGCGACCTCGACGCGGGGATCCTCGGCGACCCGGGCCTCACGACCCGCGAGCGGGTCGACCGGTTCCAGGAGTTCGCCCGGCTGCTGATCCAGCTGCGGGAGGACGACCACGTCACCAGCTCCGGCCGGTGGTTCTCGACCGACGACATGCGCACGCTCCCGCGGGTCCACCACGTCCCGCTGCTCGTGGCGGCCAACGGCCCGCGGTCGGTCCGGTTCGCGGCCCGGCACGGGGACGGCTGGATGACGACGGGGCCGGCCCGCTCGGCGGACCTCGACGAGTGGTTCGAGGGCGTTCGCGTCTCGGCGGCCACCCTGGAGGAGGCGCTGCTCGCCGCGGACCGCGACCCGCGCGGCATACCCGCGCTACCTCAACCTCGACTCGGCCCCCACCTACTCGCTGACCGACCCCGAGACCTTCGCCGACCGCGTCCGCCGGGCTGCCGACCTGGGGTTCACCGACGTCATCTGCCACTGGCCGCGGGAGTCGTCGCCCTACGCCGGCACCGAGTCGGTGCTGGAAACCGTTGCCACGCAAGTCATCCCGGAACTTCGAGGGTGACGGCGCGACGCCGGGTCGACCCCGCGGCGGGCCACGACGCGTTGGCGGTATGCGAGTCGGCGACCGACCCGTCCACGGTGCCCCGCGCGGTCCTCGCCACGGCGGTCCGCTACACCCTCGAGGAGCTCACCGCCCGGCACCCGGGACGGTCGGTCGAGGTGCGCGTCCCGCCGCACGGCGCGGTCCAGTGCATCGAGGGGCCGACCCACAAGCGCGGCACCCCGCCCAACGTCGTCGAGACCGACGCGGCCACCTGGCTGGCGCTGGTCACCGGCCGGGCGGAGTGGGCGGACGCCGAGGCGGCCGGTCGCATCCGGGCGTCGGGGCTGCGGGCCGACCTGTCCGCATACCTGCCGCTGACCGGCGTGTGACGCGTGGCCGAGGGGTCGCGGACGCGGTGGCTTACGCTGGCCCGGTGAGGTCGGCACCACCGCGTACGCCCAACTACCTGCGGTTCATCGTCTCCGGGGCGGTCATCGGGTTCATCATCGGCGCGGTCTTCTCGCTGTCCGGTGAGGGCGCGGTCAACTACTCGACGGGCTCCGAGCTCGGCTACTTCGGCGTGATGTTCGGCGGCCTCGGCGCGCTGCTGGCCGGCCTGGTGGCGGTCCTCATGGAGCGTCGGCGCTGACCGGTTCGCCCAGGTCCCTGTGGGACACTGAGGTGTGGCTCGCGGAGACGGACGACTCTCGCACGACCTGGACCCGCTGAACCCCTCCGAGAAGGGCCCACAGGACGCCTGCGGCGTCTTCGGGGTGTGGGCGCCGGGCGAGGACGTCGCCAAGCTCACCTACTTCGGGCTCTACGCGTTGCAGCACCGCGGGCAGGAGTCCGCCGGGATCGCGACCGCCGACGGCGAGAAGATCCTCGTCTACAAGGACATGGGCCTGGTCAGCCAGGTGTTCGACGAGTCGGCGCTGTCGTCGCTGCGCGGGCACATCGCCGTGGGGCACACGCGCTACTCCACGACCGGCGGGTCGACGTGGGAGAACGCGCAGCCGACGTTGGGCGGTACCGGTGACACGACGGTCGCCTTGGCGCACAACGGGAACCTCATCAACACGATGGAGCTGCGCGACCTCGTCACCGAGCAGCTCGGGGTCTCCGCGGGCAAGCGCGGCGAGCTCGGCCGGGGCAACACCTCGGACACCGCGCTCGTCACGACGCTGCTCGCCGCCGACCCCGACCGCCCGATCGAGACGGCCGCGCTCGACGTGCTGCCCCGGCTCAAGGGCGCCTTCTGCTTCGTCTTCATGGACGAGAACACGCTGTATGCGGCCCGCGACCCGCACGGGGTACGCCCCCTCGCCCTCGGCCGGCTCGAGCGCGGCTGGGTCGTGGCCTCCGAGACGGCGGCGCTGCAGACCATCGGCGCGTCCGTGGTCCGGGAGATCGAGCCCGGCGAGCTGATCGCGATCGACCAGCACGGGCTGCGGTCCCACCGGTTCGCGCCGGCGCAGCCCAAGGGGTGCGTGTTCGAGTACGTCTACCTCGCCCGGCCGGACGCCGTCATCCGCGGTCGCGTGGTCCACGAGGCCCGCGTCGAGATGGGCCGCCAGCTGGCGCGCGAGCACCCGGTGGAGGCCGACCTCGTCATCGGGGTGCCGGAGTCCGGGGTGCCGGCCGCGGTGGGGTACTCGCAGGAGAGCGGGATCCCCTACGGGCAGGGCTTCGTCAAGAACGCCTACGTGGGCCGGACCTTCATCCAGCCGTCCCAGACGTTGCGGCAGCTGGGCATCCGGCTGAAGCTCAACGCCCTGGAGCACACCATCCGCGGCAAGAAGCTGGTGGTCGTCGACGACTCCATCGTGCGCGGCAACACCCAGCGCGCCCAGGTCCGGATGCTGCGCGAGGCCGGCGCCCTCGAGGTGCACGTGCGGATCTCGTCGCCGCCGGTGCGCTGGCCGTGCTTCTACGGCATCGACTTCGCCACCCGGGCCGAGCTCATCGCCACCGGGCTCGGCGTGGAGGAGATCCGGGCGTCGATCGGCGCCGACTCGCTCGGGTACATCTCGGAGGAGGGCATGGTCACCTCGACCGCCCAGCCGGCGAGCGACCTGTGCACGGCCTGCTTCACCGGTTCCTACCCGATCGAGCTCCCCGAGGACGGCCGGATCGGCAAGCACGTCCTGGAGACGCTGCCGATCACGGTGCGCAGCGGCCACGACTCGAGCATCGACCTCCTGGCCATCAACCCCTGACCCTGCGGCGCTTCGAGCGCCGGTGTGGGTGATTCCGCGTCACCCACGACGCGGCATCACCCACACCGCGTGACCACGGTGGCCGGGCACCATCCCGCTCGGCGCAGAGCCGCCTCCACCTGGTCGAGGAAGGCGTCACCGGCGATGCGCAGGCCGACCAGGTCGATGCGCAGGACCACGTCGCCGCTGAGCGCCACGTCGTTCTGCGCGCAGGTTGTCGTGGGTCACGGCGAGTCCGACCCGGTGTCCTGAACCGTCGATCTCCACGACGACCCGGTATGCCTCCCACGCCACGTCGAGGTAGACCCGGCCACGGGCGCCACGGCGCACCACCTGACGTGATGGTGGCGGTAGTCCGCGGCGCCGACATCTCGCGGCGAAGTCCAGCTCGCCCAATGAGTGGGCGCCGTCGGCCAGGTCGTCGACGACGGCCGCGACCAGCGCGCGGCGGCTCCGGCCGGCCACCACACGCCGCGTCTGTTGGAGGGCGGTCGCTGTGACCAGCCGCTGTTGCACCGGCAGGCAGAGGAGCAGCGCCGCCTGCGCGTCGGACGACGCCCAGTGCGCCGCTCGGACCGCAGCGACGGCTGGATAGGTCCGCGGCATACCGGCCGGCACGACCTCGCCGGGTAGACGGCGCGGGATCCGGTGGACGCGAACGCCCGGAACCCTGCCCACCTGGGCGTTCCGGGGCACCGACACGTGCACGAGGCTCGTCGGCATACATCGTCATCCCGGCCGCGCCGAGAGCCGAGACCCCGTCCAGGGCACGGCGATGCGTGCACCGACCTCCCATATCGCCCGCCAGCGGAGCTCGGTCACGCTGAGCGGCCGAGGATGCACCGCCACCGTCTGGTGTCCGTGGAGCGCCCAACGCCCGGACTCGACCTGACGCCGGATGTGGTGCCGGTCGACACCCAGGGCTCGCAGCTGCGACCGCGACACGACGCCGCCGAGGTCCTCCGCGGCGGCGAGGGCGGCGTCCAGCCGGCGACGGCGGTCGGAGCGGACGGGCGGCACCGCTGCAGGGTGGCGCCGTCCGGGGAGCCGAACCAGTGCACCGCCGTGCCCTGTGGACACCGGAGGAGCCGGTCACCCCATGTGGACGTCCCGGTGTGGGTGATACCGCGTCATGGGTGACGCGGTATCACCCACACCCGAAGGGAAACTACGCGGGGGTGCCGCGGCGGAGGAAGCGGCCGGTGGGCGAACCGACGACGTTGCCGCGGTCGAGGACCTGGTGGCCGCGGACCCACGTGTCGGTGACGCGCGCGCCCAGCTCGAACCCCTCGAACGGCGTGTACTCCTGCGTCGACTCCGAGTCCTCGGCGTGCACCGTCCACGTGGCCGACGGGTCGACGAGGCAGAAGTCCGCGTCGTACCCGACCCCGATGGTGCCCTTCGTCGGCAACGCGTAGCGGCGGGCGGGCGCCCAGCGACGTCAGCTCGGCGATCCGCCGGTACGACAGCCCCCGCTTGGACCCCTCGCTGACGAGCCCCGGCAGCAGGTACTCGGCGCCGCCGAAGCCGGACTTCGCCGCGAAGATGTCGTCGCGCGGGTCCCCGAACTTCTGCTCGTCCTTGCAGCACGCGTGGTCGCTGACGACCCAGTCGAGGTTGCCGGCGAGCATGTGCTCCCACAGCGCCTCGACGTCCTCACGCGGCCGCAGTGGCGGGTTGACCTTGCCGCCCAGGCCGTGCGCCGTCGTGATGTCGGCGAGCAGGTGGCCGATGGTGACCTCGCGCCGGAAGTTCACGTGGGGGAAGACCCCCTGCATCCGCATCGCCGCCGTCAGCGCCTTGGCCGACGACAGGTGCAGCAGGTTGATGTTCGGCAGCCCCGTCTCGTCCGCGAGGAACGACGCGGTCGTCACGGCGAGCCCCTCCGAGTGCGGCGGGCGCGAGGCGCTGTAGGCCGCCAGCCCCGACAGCGACCCCTCGGCCTGCGACCATCTTCGTGTACGCGGTCATGATCTCGGCGGTCTCGCAGTGCAGCGACAGCGAGATCTGGTCGGCCAGCTCGGGGTGCTCGGCCCGCGCCTTCTGGATGCCGCGCATGACGAACTCGAAGTGCGCCACGTCGTAGCGCTCGTCCGGCGGGATCATGAGGAACGCGCTCTGGTCGGACGAGGCGCCGTGCAGCCCGTGGCTGCCGTAGAACATGAAGATCTTGAACGACGTCACGCCGAGGTCGGTGATGATCGAAGGGATCTCGTCGATGTGCTCGCGCGACATCGGCGCCAGGTGGAACGCGTAGTCGATGAACGAGCGCCCCTCCGACGCGGCCAGCACCTTGGGGAAGAACTCCCGGTAGGGGCCGCCGGTGTTGAGGTAGTACTGGCCCGTACGCATGTAGGTCAGGCCCGTGGTGACGCCGCCCTGCGCGCTGGCCCGGCTCTCGGTGTCGGTGTCGTCCTCGAGCGAGTTGTAGATCCCCCAGTGCTGGTGCCCGTCGACGACGCCCGGGAACGCCAGCAGCCCGCGACCGTCGACGACGACGTCGGCGTCCTCCGCCGGGATGTTCGGCTCGAGCCGGCTGAACGTCCCGTCGGTGATGCCGATGTCCAGCTGCTCGCCGCCGTCCGCTCCGGTCTCGGGCCGGACGACGGTGACGTTCTTGACGAGGGTGTTCAGACGGGTCATGCGGGTGCCTCCACGGTTGGCGGTCAGTGGGTGGTCTGGGCGGCCGGGTCGTCCGAGCCGGCGGGTATGCGGGCCGCGTCCTCGGCGGCGAGGTAGGCCAGGCCGAGGGCCGGCAGCAGGCCGTTGCCGGCGAGGTAGCCCGCCGCGCCGTGGCCGGAGATGCCCGCGGCCGCGCCGCCCGAGGCGTACAGGCCCGCGATCGGCGTGCCGTCCGGGCGCAGCACGCCGGGCGGAGCCGTCGACGACGAGCCCGCCCTGCGTGTGGAACAGCGCCGGGACGACCTTGACGGCGGCGTACGGCGGCTGGAGCGGGCGCTTCGAAGTCCGTGCGGCCGAACCGGTCCGGACGGGAGGACGCGTCGCGGGCGAGCTCTTCGGTGGCCTGCAGCTCCTCGGCGAGCGCGTCGGCCGGCAGGCCGGTGGCGGCGGCGAGGCCGGCGACGTCGTCGGCCCAGACCAGCGCGCCGCCGTCGACGGTCTGCCGGAAGTCGGTGAACACCAGGCAGGCGTCGTGGATGCGCTGGTCGAGGACGATCCAGCCGGCCGCGCCGGGCTGCGCGGCGATGACCGCGGCGTACTCGCTGTAGCCGGAGGTCTCGTCGCCGAACCGCCGCCCGTCGGGGCCGACGATGATCCCGCCGTGCATGATCGTCGCCCAGCCCGACGAGGGTGGAGGTGCGCTGGGCGAGCGCGCCGTGGCCCTGGTAGGCGTCGAGGAACGCGACGTCGGCGCCGAGCGCCCGCCCGATGCGCAGCGCGTCGCCGCGGGACGGCTCGCTGCCGTGGTAGACGGCGTCGGCGATCTCCGGCAGGTGCTCGGCCACGAGCGTCCGGTCGGCGCCGTAGCCGTTGGTGGCCAGCAGGACCGCTCGGGTCGGGACCTCCTCGGTGGACCCGTCGGGCGTCTCGACGACCGCCGCCGCGACCCGGCCGTCGTCGTCGAGGCGGACGTCCACCAGCTTGGCCGGGACGAGCAGGTCGACGGACTCGGTGTCCCGCACCCGGTGGACGAGGTGGTCGAGCAGCAGCGTGCCGTGCCGGCCCTCGATGGTGTGGCAGCGGTCGACCGAGTGGCCGGGGTAGTGGAAGTCGGTGACGAGGTGCAGGTCGAGCCCGACGCTGTCGGCCAGCCACTCGACGAGGCGGGCGCTGACCTGGGCCAGCGCCTCGGCCGGCTGCTGGTCGGCCTCGCCGTGGGTCTTGCCCTTGATGTCGGACGACGAACAGGTCGGGGGAGTCGTCGATGCCCGCCGCCGCCTGGAAGCGCGTGCCCGCGCCCGGGACCATCGCCGTCGACATCGAGGTGTTGTTGCCGCGGCGGAAGTGCTCGCTGGCCTCGACGACCAGGACGTCGAGACCCAGCTCGGCGGCGCGCAGCGCGCCCGCGAGCCCGCCGCCGGCGCCGGCGACGACGAGGTCGGGTCCGTCGGCGCTCATGCCTGCTCACCCGCTCCGATCAGGCGCAGCGCCAGCGCGGTCGGGTCGACGACCCGGACCGGCCACGCCGCCGCGTCCTCCGGCACGTCGACGGCAGAGCAGCCGTTGAGCAGGTCGGCGGCGCCGGCCCGGTTGGTCCGCTCCACGGCGCCGCGAGCGCGTCGTTCCACCGCTGGCCCTCGTGGATCGCGTCGACGTCGAGGTCGAGCACGTCGACGCCGGTGAACGACGAGCCGTACCCGTAGAGCCCCGCGACCGGCGCGGCCTCGTCGGCGATCGCCTCGTTGCGGGTGACCGCGCCGAACCGGCGGCCCGCGAGGACGCTCCAGGAGGCCGACGTCCGCAGCAGGCCGAACACCGGACGCGCCAGGTCGGCGGACAGCTCGGCGACGCCGGGGTCGAGCAAGCAGTCGGGCAGCAGCGCGTCGAGCCCGGTCGGGCGCGTTGCGCAGCGCCTCGGCGACGAGGCCCTCGGAGTCGCGGACCTCCTGCTCGGTGTCCAGCTGCCGCGGCGCGTCCGGGCCGATGTCGACCAGCTCGACGCGGACGCCCGGCGGGCTCAGCGCGTCGTAGCGGGCCTGGCGGCGGGCGAGCTCCTCGGGGGACGTGGATCGGGGTCACGGACCAGACGTGCACGGCTTCTCCTCGGTGGGGCTGGGGTGCGGAGGCGGTCACGCGGCGAGCTCCCGCAGGAGCGGCGCGACCGCGGCGGCCTCGGGAAGGGAGGTGGCGACGCGCGGACCACGTCGACGGCGGCGTCGTCGCCGAGCCATCCCTGCAGGAGGGCGAGCAGGTCAGCGGCGTCGAGCGGATGGTGGTCGGCGTCGCCGATCGGGTTCGGGGCGGCGCCCGCGTGCTCGGCGCCGTCGCGCATGCGCACGGTCACCCGGACCGGCCGCTCCGTCGGGCAGGCGCGCGGTGAGGTCGGCCGCCTCCGACACCGACACCCGCGTCGCCAGGTCGCGCACCACCGGGTCGTCGAGGGCCCGAGGCGACGACTGGGCCGGCCCGACGTCACCGTGGACGAGCGCGGTCGCGGCGACGAACGGGGTGGAGAACAGCGCGGACAGCCGGCTGGTCCACGTGGTGCGCGCGAGACCGGCGCCCAGCCCGTGGATCTCGACGCGACGGACTCCGACGTCGTCCGGCCGGACCGGCCGGAAGCGCGAGCAGCACGTCGGCCGCCGGATGGGTGTAGGAGCAGGACGCGTGCCGCTTGAAGTAGCCGCGGGTGATGTCCCACCGCGTCCCCGAGCCCGTCGGTCAGCGCAGCGGGGTCGAACGTCCCGAGCAGGTCGCCGAGCGAGAACGCGGCCGTGCCGGTGATTGCGGGCGATGCCGGCGGCGGCCATCCGGGCCGCGGCGAGCCCGGACAGGTTGCCGCGCCCATCCACGCGTTGCGGACCGGGTTGCCGTCCAGGGCCGAGCGAAGTGCCCGGCGACCGGCATACCGGCGCCGGTGTCGATCGCGGCGGCGACGGCGCGCCGCGTCGAGGCCGAGCAGCCGCGCGCAGCCGGCCGCCGCGCCGGCCACGCCCCAGCTGCCGTGCGGGTGCGCGCCGGCGCGCAGCGTGGTCGCCCGGCCGAACCGGGCGGCCACCTCGTACGCGACGAGCAGCGCGGCCGCGGTGTCGGCGCCCGTGCTGTCGAGGTCGGCGGCGAGCGCGAGCACCGCGGGGAACCCGTGCGCCGCCGGGTGCCCCTTGGCGTACTTGTTGCCCTCGTCCAGCTCCAGCCGGACCAGCGCCGTCGCGTTGAGCCAGGCGGCGGCGTCGACGCCGGTCGTGCGCCCGCCGCCGACGAGCGGCGCGGGTCCGGCGCCCGGCCGCCACGCCGTCGACCAGGGCGCGCTGCTCGGGCAGCCGCGCCCCGACCGCGTGACGCCGAGCGAGTCGAGCAGGACCAGGGTCGAGGCGGTCGCGGACCGCGCCGCGACCCCGTCCCACTGCACCCCGGACGCCCACGCCCCCAGGGCACGCGTGGCCTCCCGGGCCTCGGTCTGGCTCACGGCCTCACAGTCCCAGGTACGCTGCCGGACCCGGTCGTCCCCGGCGAGCTCGGCGCCCGGTCCGTCGAGCACGGCCGTGCCGCTCTCCAGGACGTAGGCGCGGTCGGCGATGGCCAGCGCCTGCGCGGCGTTCTGCTCGACCAGCAGCACCGCGACGCCGCTGTCGCGGATGACCTCGATCGCGTCGAGCACCGCCCAGGTCAGCTTCGGCGACAGCCCGGTGGACGGCTCGTCGAGCATCAGCAGCCGCGGCCGGGCCATCAGCGCCCGGCCGATCGCCAGCATCTGCTGCTGGCCGCCGCTGAGCGTCTCGGCGCGTCTGCCGGCGGCGCTCCGCGAGCATCGGGAACAGGTCGTACACCTCGGACAGCGACTCGTGACCGGCCGCTTGCGCGCGTCCAGGCGCCCATCCGCAGGTTCTCCTCGACGGTGAGCGTGCCGAACAGCGCGCGGTCCTCGGGCACGTGCACCAGCCCGCGGCGCACGAGCTCGGCGGTCCGCACGGCGTCGACCCGCTGGCCGTCGAAGAGTGATCGTGCCCGCCGTCGGTCGGAGCACGCCGGAGCAGGCCCGCAGCGTGGTGGTCTTGCCGGCGCCGTTGGCGCCGACGAGCGCGACGATCTCGCCCTCGTCGACCTCGAGGTCGACCTCGTGCAGGATCTGCAGTCCGCCGTAGCCGGCGCACACCGCCTCAAGCGTCAGCATCGGTGGGCTCCTCCCCGAGGTAGGCCTCGATGACCCGCGGGTCGCTGGTGACCTCCTGCGGGCGCCCGGACGGTCAGCACCCGGCCCTGGTCGAGCACGAGCACCGAGTCGGACAGCCGCATGACCGCGGCCATGATGTGCTCGACGAAGACCAGCGTGACGCCGTCCTCGCTCGCGCAGCGCCGCGAGCAGGTCGATCACCGGGGTCGCGCTCGGACGGGACCAGCCCGGCCAGCACCTCGTCGAGCAGCAGCACCCGCGGCCGCCTGGCCAGCGCGCGGGCCAGCTCGAGCCGCTTGAGGCCGGCGGTCGGCAGGCCGCTGCTCTGCACGTCGCGCCACTGTCGAGTGCCGACCCGGTCGACGACGTCGGCGGCGACGCGGTCCGCGTCGCCGGCGCGCTGGTACCGGCGGCGCATGGCGGCGACGGCGACGTTCTCGAGCACGGTGATCGAGCCGAACGGCCGCATCAGCTGGAACGTGCGCACCATGCCGGCCTGCGGCGATCCGGTGCGGTGCGAGCCCGGTGATGTCGCGGCCGTCGAGGTGCACGCGGCCGCTGTCGGGCTGAGCGCGCCGGCCACGAGGTTGAACAGGGTGGTCTTGCCGGCGCCGTTGGGCCCGATGATGCCCTGGATGCTGCCCTCCTCGACGTCGAAGGCGACGTCGTCGACCGCGCGTGAGACCGCGGAAGGACCGGCTGACGTTCTCGACCCGCAGCAGGCTCATCGGCGCGCACCCGCTCCCGGATCGCGCCGTAGATGCCCTTGGGCAGCAGCAGCACGATGAGGATCAGCAGCAGCGCGTAGAGATGACGTCGAGCCCGCTGCGGCCCTGGAGGAAGCTCAGGAACTCGGGCGGGTTGCGCAGCAGCGTCGCGGTGACGTCGTTGAGCGGGCCGAGGATCACGGCGCCGATCACCGGACCCCAGATCGTCCCGACGCCGCCGATGACCGCGGGCAGGATCGCCTGGATCGACACGCTCGGCCCGAAGGCGAGATCGGGGTCACGAACAGGTAGTACTGCGTGTAGAACGCGCCGGCGACCGCGGTGATCGCCGCCGGACAGCGCCATCGTCAGCAGCTTGTGCCGCATGCACCGGGACGCCGAGCGACGGCGGCGGCCTGCTCGTCGTCGCGGATCGCGATGGCGAACTGGCCGGCCGCGAGCGCAGGAACAGGATGCTGACCGCGATCGCGGTCACGGTCAGGCCCAGCGCGATCCAGAAGTATGCGGGTGACGCCGGCCGCGAACTGCATGCAGCGCCAGCGAGGAGTGCGGCAGCAGCGGCACGTTGTAGCCCACCGCCCGGTTGACGAAGTCGCTGTTGGTGGCGATCAGCCGCAGCATCTCGGCGAAGGCGAAGGTGGCCAGCGCGAAGTAGGCGCCCTTGAGCTTGTAGCGCAACGCGAGGAACCCGATCGAGCGCACCGAACAGCGGCGGCCACGGCCATGCCCGGCCAGCATCCCGATCCACGGCGACACGTCGTGCTTCACCAGCAGCTACACGCTGGTGTAGGCGCCGAGGCCGAAGTACGCGGCGTGGCCGAAGCTGAACATGCCGCCGAAGCCGCTCATGATGTTCCAGCCGACGGCCATCATCGCGAAGATCAGCACCCGGACGGCGACCGCCTGGGTCGCGGGCGGGAGCAGCAGGCGGAGCGGGATCAGCAGGACCGTCAGCACCGCGAGGATGACGAGGTGGCGGCCCCAGACCGGGCGCGGCAGCGACCGCCGGCGCCGCGGAGCGCTCCTGCGTCGATGGTGCTCATGCGCGTCCTCCCGAACAGCCCCTGCGGACGGAGAAGCAGCACGAGCACGAAGACGATGAAGATCGACAGCAGCGGGCTCTGGCCGGGGAGCAGCATGGCGCCGAGCTGCTCGACGAGCCCGATCAGCAGGCCGCCGACGAGCGCGCCGACGACGTTGCCCATGCCGCCGAGCACGACGACGACGAACGCGATGATGTTGAACAGCTCGCCGGTGGTCGGCTCGATGGTCACCAGCGGGGCGACGAGCACCCCGGCGGCACCGGCGCACGCGGTGCCGATCGCGAAGGTGGCCATGTAGATCCGGCGGACGTCGATGCCGACCAGCTGCGCGCCGGCGTCGTTGGCCGCGACCGCGCGGATCGCCGTGCCCAGCCGGGTGCGGCGCAGCAGCACGTAGAGCAGGGCCGCGAGGACCAGCGCCGACGCCGAAGGCGAGCAGCCGCGAGACGTTGGCGACCGCGCCGAACAGCGGCGACACCGGTGTCGCCGGGCAGCTTGACCGACTGGGGGTTCGGCGCCGAAGAACAGCAGCAGCAGGTTCTCGATCAGCAGGGCGAGGCCGAGCGTGATGAGCAGCTGGTTCTCCAGCGGCTTGCCGATGGCTCCGGACAGGATGAAGCGCTGGACCGCCGCGCCGAGGAGGAACATCACCGGGACCGCCACGACCAGGGCGACAGTGGGTGCACGCCGAGCGTGTTGACCATGACGAAGGTGATGTACAGGGCCACCGCGAGGAACGCGCCGTGGGCGAAGTTGACGATGTCGAGGACGCCGAAGATCAGCGTCAGGCCCATCGCGACCAGGCCGTAGACCCCGCCGATGAGGATGCCGGTGACCACCGCCTGGCTGACGACCTCGCCGCTGCCCGACGCGGACGTACGCCAGCACGATGGCCAGGACCACGAGGCCGGCGGCGACGGCGGCGAGGGTCCACGGCGGCCGCCGGCGGGCCCCCCGCGCCTCGGGCGCGGGGGACTCCACCTCGGCGGCCTCGCCTGGCTCACTGGGCCGCGGTGGCCGGGTAGCGGAACGCGGTCTCGGCGAAGTCCTTCGGGTAGGTCTGCACGATCTTCCCGCCCTGGACCTGCATGAGGATCGGGTAGGCGCCCTGGTTCTCGCCGTTGGCGCTGAACGTGATCGGGCCCTTCTGGGCGACGAGCGACGGCAGGTTGGTCTGCGCGATGGCGTCGCGCAGCGTCGTCGGGTCGGCGCTCTTGGCCCGGTTCAGGGAGTCGGCGATGACGCGTACCGCGTCGTAGGCGAGCACCGCGCCGGTGCGGATGTCGTCGTTGTACTTGTCCTTGTAGGTCTTGATCAGCGCCTGGGTCTGGGGGTTCTTGCCGTCCAGGTGGTAGTTGGAGTCGAAGAAGCCCTCACCGGCGGCGCCGGCCTCCTTGGCGAACTGCGGGAGGTCGAACGCGCCGTTGGCGACGCCCCACACCGCGTTGAGGGTGGGCTTCACGGTGTTGACCGCCTTGGCGGCGAGGACGCCGTCGCGGTAGTAGCCGGCGACCATGAGCACGTCGGCCCCGGAGGCCTTGACCGCGGTGACCTGCGTCGTGAGGTCGGAGACCTTGGCGGGGTCGTAGCTGGCGATCGGCCCGACCTCCATGCCGAGGCTCTGCGCCTTCTTGGTGAAGACGTCCTTGATGGCGGTGCCGAAGGGGCCCTGCTCGTGGAGGATGGCCACCTTCTTGGCCGGCTTGCCGGCGGCGGTGGACACCTCGGACAGGTACTGCGCGCCGCCCTCGGCGAGCACGGTGCCGCTCGGCTGGAGCCGGAAGGTGTACTGGTAGCCCTGCGCGAGGATCGCGTCCGCGCTGGAGACGTCGATGACGAACGGGACCTTGTTGCGCTCGGCGACCGCGGCGACGTTCTGGCTCACCGCGCTCTGGTAGGTGCCGACGACGGCGACGGCGCCCTCCTGGATCAGCCGCTGCGCCTCGCTCTGGCCCACCTCGGGCGCGCCCTTGCTGTCGGCGCTGAGCAGCTCGAGCTTCGCGCCGCCCATCGAGGCGATGCCGCCGGCGGAGTTGACCGCCTCGACCGCCAGCTTGGCGCCGTTGTCCATCTGCTGCCCGTCCGCGGCCGACGACCCGGAGAGCGGGTGCAGCGAGGCGATCTTGATGGTCTGTCCGGGGGCGACGGTCCCGCCACCGCCGCCGCCGGCCCCCGGCGTACCGGGGGGAGCCGACCCTCCACAGGCGGCCAGGGCGAGGGGCGCCGCGAGGGCGATGCCGGCGATCCAGTGCTTCCTCAAGGTCTGCTCCCGCGGTTCTGCGCGTTCCTCGAAACGGAACGACCGTTGGGGAGCGAGTCTGACACCTGCCTGGAAGGAGGTCAAGGGTCGACATGAACTCGGCAATTACCCTACAGTGCAACGGTATTAGGCCGGAGGTCGTCGAGGATCACGCTCGACCGCCGTTTCGCTGAACGGAACGGTGGACGAAACGGACATTCTCACGGGTGCCGTCCGGGGTGCGAGTGGACGAGGTGGGGATGACGGATCAGCTCGGTACGGAAGCGGCGGCACGGGTGGCTGACGTGCTCCTCGCGTTCCTGCAGGGGCCGCGCAGCCTCGGGGTGTCGGCGCTGGCCCGGGAGCTCGGCCTGTCCAAGGCCGTCGTCCACCGGATCCTGCAGACGCTGGTCCACCGCGGCCTGTTGACCACCGACCTCAGCACGCGCGAGTACCACCTCGGTCCCGCCGCCGCCGCCCTGGGCGCGCGCTCGCTGCGGGAGTCCGACCTGCGCACCGTCGCCATGCCGGTGCTCCGCGAGCTGCAGCAGGCCACCGGCGAGACGACCACCGTCTCGGCCCTCGTCCCGGGCGGCCGGGTCTACCTGGACCAGGTGGAGAGCGTGAAGGAGATCAAGATGACGGTCGAGGTCGGGCGCCGGTTCCCGCTCCACGCGGGCAGCTCGAGCACGTGCATCCTCGCGTTCCTCCCGACCGGCGCAGCAGGACGAGGTCCTGGCCGGCCGGCTCGACGCGCTGACCCCGCGGACGGTGGTCGAGCCCGACGAGCTGCGGGACCGGCTCCGGGAGGTCGTCCGCACCGGCGTCGCGCAGTCGCGACGGCGAGCGCCAGGCCGGCGCCGGCTCCGTCGCCGCGCCGGTGTTCGGCGTCGACGGCCGCGTGCAGGGCGCCGTGTCGGTATGCGGTCCCGCCGACCGGGTCGGACCCGCGGTGCGCGAGCGCTACGTGCCGCTCCTCGTGGAGGCCGCGGACCGCATCTCGCGGGGGATGGGCTGGCGCGGCGGGCTGCCGGTCCCGGCGGTCCAGGGGGCGGCACGATGAGCGACGCACTGGCCGGGCTCAAGGTCCTCGACGTCTCCACGCTGTTCGCCGGCCCGCTGGCCGCCACCATGCTCGGCGACTTCGGCGCCGACGTCATCAAGGTCGAGCACCCCCGCGGCGACCCGGTGCGCTCCCACGGCGCCAGCAAGGACGGCGTCGGCCTGTGGGGCAAGGTCGTCGGGCGCAACAAGCGCGGGATCACGCTCTACCTCGGCTCGCCCGAGGGTCAGGACGTGTTCCGCCGTCTCGTCGCCGACGCCGACGTCGTCATCGAGAACTTCCGCCCCGGCACGCTCGAGCGCTGGGGCCTCGGCTACCCGGAGCTCTCGGCGATCAACCCCCGCCTCGTCCTCGTGCGGGTCACGGGGTTCGGCCAGATCGGGCCGTACGCCGGTCGTCCCGGCTTCGGGACCCTCGCCGAGGCGATGAGCGGGTTCGCGGCGATCACCGGTGAGCCGGACGGCCCGCCGACGCTGCCGCCGTTCGGCCTCGCCGACGGGATCGCCGCCCTGGCCGCCGCCTTCGCGACGATGACCGCGCTGCGCGCCCGCGAGACCACCGGGCGCGGCCAGGTCGTCGACCTCGCCATCATCGAGCCGATCCTCACCCTCCTCGGCCCGCAGCCGACGGTCTGGGACGCGCTCGGGCAGGTGCAGGAGCGCACCGGCAACCGGTCGGCGAACAACGCGCCGCGCAACACCTACCTCACCAAGGACGGCCGCTGGGTCGCGGTGTCGACGAGTGCGCAGAGCATCGCCGAGCGGGTCATGCGGCTCGTCGGCCGTCCGGAGCTGACCGAGGAGCCGTGGTTCGCCTCCGGCGGGGAGCGGGCCAAGCACGCCGACGTCCTCGACGAGGCGGTCGCCTCGTGGGTGGCGCGGCACGACCGCGACGAGGTGGTCCGCGCCTTCGAGGAGGCCCAGGCGGCGGTCGCCCCCATCTACGACGTCCGCGACGTCGTGGCCGACCCGCAGTTCCAGGCGCTGGGCTCGCTGGTCCGGGTCGCCGACCCGGAGCTCGGGTCGGTGCTCATGCAGAACGTCCTCTTCCGGCTCTCCGAGACGCCGGGCGCGGATCACCAGCGCCGGCCCGCCCTCGGGCAGCACACGGAGGAGGTGCTGGCCGAGATCGGCATCGACGCCGACCAGGTGGCCGAGCTGCGGCGCCAGGGGGCGGTGTGAGCGTCCCCCGCTCGTGGCTCTACGTGCCGGGCCACCGTCCCGACCGGGTCCGCAAGGCGCTCGCCTCGGCGGCCGACGCCGTGGTGGTCGACCTCGAGGACGCGGTCCCGGCCGCGGCCAAGGACGAGGCCCGGCGGTCGACCGTCGACCTCCTGCGCGACCGGCCCGCTGACGGGCCGCCGGTCTGGGTGCGGGTCAACCCGCCGACCGAGGCCGTGGGGCGCGCGGACGTCGACGCGCTGGCCGGTATGCCGGTCGACGGGCTCCGCCTGCCGCGGTGCGAGGACCCCGCGATGGTCCACGCCGTCGCCGAGCAGACCGGCTACGACCTCTACCTGCTGCTCGAGACCGCCCGCGGCCTGCTGGCCGCCCGGGAGCTGGCCGGCGCGCATACCGCGGTCCGGGGGATGGGCCTCGGCGAGTCGGACCTCGCCGCCGACCTCATGGTCCCGTCCGACTCGGGGCTCGACTGGGCCCGGGGCCACGTCGTCGCCGCGTCCCGCGCCGCCGGGCTCGGGTCACCGGTCCAGAGCGTCTGGACGCGCGTCGGCGACCTCGACGGCCTGCGCACCTCCTGCGTCGCCGGCCTGGCCATGGGGTTCTTCGGACGGTCGGTGGTCCACCCGTCGCAGATCCCCGTGGTGCACGAGGTGTTCACCCCGTCGCCGGAGGAGGTGGCCGAGGCCCGCGCGGTGCTCGCCACCGGTGCCGAGGCCCGAGCCCGGGGCGAGGTGGCCGCCCTCGACGCGCAGGGCCGGTTCGTCGACCCGGCCGTCGAGGCGCGGGCCCGCGTCGTCCTCGACCGCATACCCGTCGACGCGTGACGTCGACCGCGACCCGAAAGGCCAGTCATGAACCATCAGGTCACGACGACGTCGGACCCGCTGCTCGACGCGGTCAGCGCGGGCGTCCGGCTGGTCGAGCTCGGCCAGCCGTTCTTCACCGGTATGCCGTGCTCGCCCAACCACCCGGGGTTCCGGATGACGCTGATCCGCCGGCACGGCGACATGGTGCGCGCCGACGGCGGCTCGGCCGCCAACGAGATCATCGTGACCGGCGGCCACGTCGGCACGCACGTCGACGCCCTCTCCCACGTCAGCCACGACGGGCTGATGCACGGCGGCGTCGACGCGGCGCAGTCCCAGGTGGGTGGGTCGTTCCGCGAGCTCGGCGCGGAGCACACGCCGGCGTTCCTGTGCCGCGGCGTCCTCCTCGACGTCGCCGCCACGCTCGGCGTGCCGGTCCTCGCGCCCGGCCAGGGCGTCGGCGCGACCGAGCTGCAGGCGGCGCTCGACCGGTGCGGTACCGACCTGCGGCCGGGCGACGTCGCCCTCGTGCGCACCGGGTGGGCGAGGAACTTCGACGACGCCGAGCGCTACCTCAGCAAGGCCGACGGCGTGCCGGGCGTCACCCCGGACGGAGCCCGCTGGCTGGCCGACGCCGGGGTCCGCGCGGCGGGCAGCGACACCACGGCGTTCGAGCAGATCCCGCCCGGCGCCGGCCACAGCGTGCTGCCGGTGCACCGGGTGCTGTTGGTGGAGAACGGGATCCACATCATCGAACACCTGGATCTGGAGGCGGCGTCGGAGGCGGGGCTCACCGAGTTCACGTTCGTCATGGCGCCGCTGCGCATCGTCGGCGGCACCGGCTCACCGGTCCGCCCGTTCGCGGCGGTGTCGGCGTGACGGCGGCCACCGAGGCCGCCTCGGCGACCGTCGTCCAGCGGCTGGCCGAGCTGGCCGCCGCCGTCCGGCGCGACGGCCTGCCGGACGCGCTCCGCGAGGACGTCGCTCGCCGGGTGCTGGACCTCGTCGGCAACAGCCTGGCCGCGTCCGGCGAGCTGTCGACGTCGGCATCGGCGGTGACCGCGGTGGTCCGGGGCTGGGGCGGCCCGCCGGACGCGACGGCCATCGCCACCGGTATGCGGGTGCCCAGCGCCGCCGCCGCGCTGGTCAACGGGACCCTCGCGCACTCGCTCGACTTCGACGACACCCACCTGCCGTCGGTGCTGCACCCGTCCTCGAGCGTCGTGCCGGCGGCGCTGGCCGTCGCGGAGGCCACCGGCGCGACCGGTGCGCAGATGCTCGACGCCGCCGGGGTCGGCATCGAGGTGACGGTCCGGCTGGGGATGGGTGGCTACCACGAGGACAGCGGCTACTCGGAGTTCTTCGAGCGCGGCTTGCACGCGACCTCGATCTGCGGGGCGGTCGGCGCCGCGGTGGCCGCGGCGATGGCCGGCGGGCTGGACGCCGACCGGATCGCCGACGCGGCCGGGATCGCGGCGTCCATGGGCTCGGGCCTGCTCGAGGCCAACCGCACCGGCGGCACGGTCAAGCGGGTCCACTGCGGCTGGGCCGCCCACGCCGGCGTCGTCGCCGCCGACCTGGCCCGCCACGGGCTGACCGGGCCGCCGACCGTCGTCGAGGGACGGTTCGGCTTCCTGCAGGCCTTCTGCGGCGACCGCGCCGACATCGCCGCGGTCACCGAGGGGCTCGGCGAGCACTGGGAGCTCCCGGGCATCTTCTTCAAGCCCTACCCGTGCAACCACTTCACCCACGCGGGCATCGACGCCGCCCTGCGAGCTGCGCGCGCGCGGCATCCGGCCGGACGACATCGTCGACATCGAGCTCGGGGTCCCGGAAGCGGTGCTGAGGACCATCGGTCAGCCCGCCGAGGAGAAGGCCCGCCCGCGGTCGGGCTACCACGCGGCGTTCAGCGGTCCCTACACCGTGGCGACCGCCCTGCTCGGCGGTGGCGGCCTCGGGGTGTTCCACGAGGACTTCACCGACGAGGCGGCCGGGACGAGCGGCGGCTGGCGCTGGCCGCCAAGGTCCGGTGCGTCGCCGACGAGCGCTGCGACGAGATCTTCCCCCACCAGTTCCCCGCGGTGCTGCGCGTGGAGATGGCGGACGGCTCCCGGCACGAGGTGCGGGTCGACACCAACCGCGGGGGACCCGAACGTCCGCTGTCCACCGAGGAGCTCGCCACCAAGGTGCGGCTCAACGCCTCCCGGGTGCTCGACGCCGACGCCGCCGCCGCGGTCGCGCGCGCCGGTCTCGCCCTGCCCGGTGCGCCGGACGTCTCCGGCCTCATGGACCTGGTGCGGGGTGGCGACGACGCATGAGTGACGGGGACTCCGGGCACCAGCGGCGACTCGAGCGGTTGGTCGAGTGGGGCCTGGGCCCGGACGTCCTGAGCGACGACGACGTCGCCCACGCGGTCACCCTGGTGACCGACACCGTGGCGGCCGTCGTCGCCGCCGGCGTCGAGCCGGAGGTGCGGGACCTCGCCGCGGCCGCGCCGTCGCTCGGTGGCTCCGGAGCGGCCACCGTCCTCGCGACCGGTGTCGGGACCAGCCCATGGGCCGCCGCGCTCGTCAACGGCACCGCCGCCGTCCGGCTCGAGCTGGACGAGGGAAACCCGTTCTGCGGCAACCATCCCAGCGCGCACACCCTCCCGGCCGTCCTCGCGACGGCCCAGGACGTCGGCGCCGACGGCCCGACCCTCCTCGCCGCGTCCGCGGCGGCGTACGAGGTCGCCGTCCGGGTCGGCCGTGGGGTGCGGCTGCGCTCCGCGGTGCACCCGTTCGGCACCGCCATGGTCTGCGGGGCGGCGCTCGGCGTGGCCCGGCTGCGCGGGCTCGACGTCGCGCAGGCCACCCGGGCCGTCCGCCTGGCGGCGGCCCTCGTCCCGGCCTCGACGCAGCGCGCCGCCAACCAGGGCGCCACCGTGCGCAACGCGGTGACCGGGTCCACCGCGGCGGCCGGGGTGCTGGCCGTGACCCTCGCCGAGACCGGGACGACCGACGACGCGCTCGCGCTGCCCACGGTGTTCGGCGAGGTCCTCGGTGAGGGCTACGACGACACGCTGGCTCGACGCGGGGCTCGGCTCGGAGCGGTACCTGCGGACGGGGTACCTCAAGACCCACGCCTGCAGCCGCTGGAACCACGCGCCGATCGAGGCCACCGAGACGCTGTTGGCGCAGCACGGGTTCGGCCCGGAGGACGTCGTCGACGTGGAGGTGGCGACCTACGACCCGGCGACGCGCCTCGACGGGCGCGAGCCGCATACCGGGTTCGCCGGCAAGCACTCGATCCCCTACAACGTGGCCGCCCGGATCCTCTAGCGCGACAACGGGATCGACGCCTACACCGACGACCGGGTGCGGGACCCGGCGGTCCGGTCGCTCATGCAGCGGGTACGCGTCGTCGAGGACCCGGCCATGACCGCCGCCGCGCCGGCGGTCCGGGCCGCGCGGGTGACCATCCGGCTCGCCGACGGCCGGGCGGTGGCCGCGACGGAGGAACACCCACCGGGCGGCGCCGACCGCCCGTACCCGCCGGAGGTCATCCGGGCCAAGCACGTGGCCCTCCTGCGGCGGGCCCTCCCCGACGCCGACGCCGAGGCCCTGCTGCGCTGGTGCGACGACCTGCCCCAGCAGTCCGACCTCGCAGGGCTGAGCGGTCTGGTCGGAGGGGTGCGATGACGCCGGCGCGCGACGTCGACCTCCACGGGCTCGCCGCCGCGGTGGCCGGGACGAGCTGGCTCGACGCCCCGGCCGAGGTGCGCGACCGGGTCGTCGACCTCGTCGCCGACTGCGTCGCCGTCACGGCGCTGGGCTCCGCACGGGTGGAGCTGCGGCGGCTCGTCGAGGTGCACGACGCGGCTCACTCCCACCGGCGACGCCTCGGTCCTCGGGTCCGCTCGCGGCTGGCCGCCGATGACCGCCATGCTGCTCAACGCGACGGCCCTGGCCGCCGACCAGCTGCAGGACGGGCACCGGCTCGGGCGCGGCCACCCCGCGTCCCACGTCGTCCCGGCGGTGCTCGCCCTCGCCGAGCAGGGCGCATCCGACGCGACGGAGCTGCTGTCCGCGGTGCTCGCCGGCTACGAGGCCGGCGTCCGCGTCGGGCGCGCCATGGGCGGTACGCCGGCCGGCGTCCACGACATCGGGACGTGGGGCCAGGTCGCGGTGGCCGCCGCCACCGCCCGGCTGCTCGCGCCCGGCGACGCCGACGCCGCGCGACGGGCCCTCGAGCTGGCCGGGTCGGCGGTCCTGCTCACCGACGCCCACACCGTCTTCGCCGGGCACGACGGGTCGCACACCTTCCTCGGCTCGTCGGTGCAGGCCGGCGCCGCGCAGGGCATGGCGGCGGTCGCCGGGCTGGCCGCGGCGCCCGGGGCGCTGTCCCGGCACCTCGGCACCGTCGGTGCGGCGCGCTGGGATCCGGCGCCGTTGGCGGTCCCCGGCCGCTGGGACGCGTACGAGGTGCTCGGCGGCTACGTCAAGGTCCACGCGTCGTGCGCCCACCTGCACGGGGTGAACGACGCCGTCGCCGACCTGGCCGCCCGCGGGGTGCGCGGCGGACGACGTGACGGCGGTACGGGTGGACGCGTTCGCCGGAGCGGCGGTCTTCGACGCCGTGGCCGACGGCGAGCTCGCGGCGCGGTTCAGCGTGCCGACCACCGTGGCGGTGGCGCTGCTGGACGGCCGGCTCGACGAGACGACGCTGACCGACGACCGGGTCCGCGCCGACGACGTCCGCGACCTGGCCGCCCGGGTCGAGGTGGTGCACGACCCGGCCCTCGACGAGGGGTACCCCGCCGGCCGGCCCGCCCGGGTCACGGCGGTCCTGCGGGACGGGCGCCGGGTGGAGGCGTCCGCCGGCCGTCCCCGGGGCGACGCCGACCGCGCGCTCAGCCGCGGTGAGCTGCGGGCCAAGGCGGAGCGGCTGTTGCGACACCGCTTCGGCGACGCGGGGCTGGACGTCCTGGAGGCGGTGCACGGGCTCGCCACCGGTATGCCGGTCGCCGCCCTCGGCGCGACCATCCGCCGCGCGGCCGGAGGTTCGTCATGATCGTGAGCCGCCAGGAGGACGGGCTCCGGCTGGTCCACCAGGACGAGCACGGCCGGCTGGCCGGGGCGCTCGCCGGCGCGTGGGGCAACGACGACGTCGAGGCGCCGCGGCCGGGACCGTCGGTGGTCACCGCCGCCGCCCGGCACGACGAGGGCTGGCGCACGGCCGACGCCCGGGTGCTGTTCGACGCGGCGGCCCGGCGGCCGCTGCACTTCCTCGACATCGAGGCGGGCCGGCACATCCGGCTCTACCGGCAGGGCGTCCGCTCGGTGAGCGCCGCCGACGTCTACGCGGGCCTGCTGGTCGGCATGCACTGGACCGGGCTCTACCGCGGCCGGTGGTCCGCCCCCGGCGGCGGCTCCCGCGTGGGGCAGGGCCCGGAGGCCCGGGCCGCCCAGGACCGCGTGGTCCGGTCGGAGCAACGGCGGTGGGCCGACGCCGCCGAGCTGGCCTGGACCGAGAAGGAGCCGCGGGCGGCGTTCGAGACCCGGCTCTGGCACAACTACGAGCTGCTGCAGCTCTGGGACCTGCTCTCGCTGTTCCTCTCCGTCGTCCCGTCCCGTCCCGGCCACGGCGAGGCCGTCCCGTGGGGGCCGCAGCTCCGCGAGCTCGAGCACGAGGCGAGACCCGTGGTCCTCCCCGCCGTGGGCGCGTGGCCCGGCGGCCCCCGGCTGAGGCCGACCGCCCGCGTGACCGCACCCGGAGTCGTGTCGCTGGACCCCTTCCCGTTCGCCGCCCCCGTCACCGTCGACGTCGAGCACGTCGTCATCCCCGACCGGGAGTGGTCCCGAGCGGCGGCGCTACGCGAGGTCCGGCGTACCTCGACGACGGCCACGACCTGGCGGCTGGTCCCCGGGAACCGGCCGCCGCCGGCGCGAGGACCGGTCGTGAGCCGCCCGTCCGGCCGACGTCGTCGCGCGCGCCGAGGCGTTCGTGCGCGCCGAGGCCGGCTTCGCGCAGGTGACGACGATCGACGACGCACGGCTACCCGGTGGGCCGCTCGATGACCGCGTTCCTCGCCGACGGCTTCGTCGTCGAGCTCGTGCAGCGACGCGTCCACCGCCGGCTCGAGCAGCTCGCCGCCGACCCACGGCTGCTGGTCACCTGGGTCGGCCCGCCGTCGCCGATCGCGACCAACGAGCGCCCGCACGTCTTCGACCTCGGCCGGCTCCCCGACCGGGCGGTGATGGTCCGCGGGACCGCCCAGCCGATGGACGACGACTGGACGTGGCGGGTCTACTCGCGGCACCACGCCGAGCACCTCGCCCGCGGTCAGGACCGGGCGCCGGACCGCGACCGCGCCCAGGTCGCCGCCGACCTCGTCGGGCTGCGCGTCGACCCCTACCGCGTCCGCCTCGAAGGGTTCGGAGCCGGCGCGCAGTCGTACGACTGGCGCGTCGGCCCACCGCACCAGCCGCTCGCCTGACCACCGCCCGATCCGACCCGACCGCACCAGGAGCGCCATGACCGTCAAGACCATCCTCGGCTACCAGATCCAGCCCGGGGTCACCCCCGAGGAGTACGAGCAGTGGCTCTTCGAGGTGCACGCCCCCGACCTGCTGGCCAACCCGCACCTCGACCGGATCGTCTTCAACAAGGTGCTCCGGCCGGTACGCCAGGCGTCCGGCGGCAGCGCGGTCGTGCCCGAGGGGCTCACCTTCTACCGGATCGCCGAGATGCACTACGCCGACGAGGAGGCCTACGCGAAGTACCTCGCCTGGTTCGAGGAGCACCCGATCCCGGCGGAGCGTGGGCCGGCGGGGCGTACCGACTTCAAGTTCTACCTCGTCACCGAGAGCACCGAGGTGACCCGCTGACCTCCGTCGGCGCCGGCCTGCTCGACACCGAACGACCCGCCGGCCGGTATGCGGCGCTGCTCCGCGAGGGGGTCCGGCTCGTCGAGACGGGCGGACCGGGTGGTGCGGGCGGAGGTCCGGCCTTGGCCGACGCCCTGGCGGTGCTGGCGACGACCTGCGGGGTCCCGCCGGACTCCGACTGGCTCGCGGCGGCCGTCAGCGCCGGCGTGGCCGAGCACGCGCGCATACCCACTCCGCCCGCCTCGTCGACCGCCGTGGCCGCGGTGACGACCTGGGTCCTGCCCGCCGCCGCCTGCGCTCTCGTCGCCACGACGGGCGCGGACACCGACGCCGCCACGGCCATGGACGACGGGCTTCGTGACATCGCCGCCGCGCTCATGGTCGTACGCGTGCCGGCGGGCGGAGCGCCGCCCGACGAACCTCCCGGTGAGGGCCTGCTGCTCGGTCACGCGCTCGCCGCGGGGTGGCTGGCGACCCAGCTCTGGACCGCCGGCGTCGTCGGCGTGCCGGAGACGTTCGAGCGCACGGTGGCCGCCGTCGTCGGGGCCCCGTGAGGCCCCGGCTGCTGCTCAACGTCGCCCGGCCGTGGGGCGAGGTCGACCCGGCCGAGCTCGCCGCGCAGGCGGTCGGGCTGGGGTTCGACGGCGTGGGGCTCGCCGACAGCCCACGGCTGATGCCCGACTGCTGGGTGGAGAGCGAGCGCGTGCTCGCCGGCACGGCCGCGACGCTGGCCGGACCGGTGGTGGCCAGCCTGGGTGTGCGCCACCCGTCCACCGTCGCCGGGGCCCTGCGCACGCTGGAGGACCGCCACCCGGGACGGGCGTTCGCGGTGGTCGGTCGCGGCGAGAGCTCGGTGCACAACGAGGGCCTGCCGGTCCCGTCGCTGGCCGACCACGCCGACCGTCTCGGACGCTGCGCGAGCGGCTCCGGAACGACGACGGCGCCGACCGGCTGCCCGGGCGACTGTTGGGCGCCGCGTCCGGCCCGCGGACCATCGCCGTCACCGCCGACGCGCTGGGCGGGGTCCTTGTCGACGTGGGCACCGACCCCGGCACCGTGGGCCGGGCGGTCGCCCTGGCGCGGGCCGACGAACCCGACACGCAGGTGTGGCTGTTCGTGCGCGCCCTCGTCGTCGACGACCCCAGGGACGCCGCGTCGTCGGCGGCGCCGTTGCTCGGCTCGTGCGCCTCCCGGCTGGCCGCCGCGCCCGCGTGGTTCGGGCTCGACGAGGAGCAGCTGTCCCTCGCCCGCCGGGTCGCGGGCCGGCACGACTACCTCCAGCACGGCGTCGCGCACGCCGGCGCCGACGTCGACGACGACGCGAGCCGGCTGGTGCGCGACCGGTTCCTCCTCGTCGCCTCGGGTGAGGACGTCACTCGGCGCATGGCCGCGCTCGTCCGGCTGGGCCTCGACGGCGTGATCGTCGCCGGGGGACTGCCCGCCGTCGTTCCCGGGCTGCCGGCGCTCGGGGCCGCCCTCCGCGCCGGTCTCGCCGACGCCGCCTCGACCCAGGAGCCTCGATGACCGTCACCACCGCCCCGACCGCGATCCGCGACGCGGTCGCCGACTTCGCCGCGACGACGCGGTTCGACGAGATGCCCGACGCCGTGCAGGGCTTCGGTCGCCTCCTGTTCGTCGACACCCTCGGCGCGCTGCTGGGCGGCCTGCGCTACCCACCGGTGCGACGGCTGGCTCGTTCGCTCGCGGAGTCCGAGCCGGCCGGGTCGGCGTCCTCGTTCGCCCGGCTGATGACCCTCGGCACCGCGGCGACCTGGCTCGACGCCGACTCCGGCGGCTCGTTCCACCCGCAGGGTCACCGGCTGCCGCCGGTCCCGACCGCGCACCCGGCACCGCACCTCCTGCCGGCCCTCCTGGACGCTGCCGCCGAGCACGACCTCGACGACGCCTCACTTCTCGAGGTCTTCGTCATCGCCACGGAGGTCGGTATGCGCAGCGGCGTCGCCTCGTCGCTCCGGGTCGGCCTGCACCCCCACGGCGTGCACGGGCCGGGCGCCGCCGCGCTCGCGACCGCCCTCGTGCGGGGTCTGCCGGACGACCGTCTCGGCGACGCATACCTCCTCGGGTCCTGCCTCCCGCTCGCGGCGACGCTCGACGTGCCGGTGCGCGGCGGGACGGTCCGCAACGCGTGGACCGGCCTCGGCGCCTACTACGGCGCGGTGGCCGCCGACCTCGTGGCCGCGGGCGGCCGCTGCGACGACACGCCCTACCGGCGCCTCTTCGACGGCGCCGTCTGCACCGACCTCGACGACGACCTGGCCATCGGCGACCTCGGCCGGCGGTGGACCGTCCTCGACAGCTACCTCAAGCCGTACGCCTGCGCCCGCTGGATCCACCCGGCCCTCGACGCCGCGGGCCTGGCGCTCGACGATGTCGGCGGGCTACCGGCGGCCGGGTCGACCCGGGGGAGGTCGAGCGGGTCGAGGTCGAGACCTTCGCCTTCGCGGCGTCGCTGTCGGCGACGACCGTGACGACGGACATGCAGGCCCGGTTCTCGCTGCCCTACGCGCTGGCCGCCTACCTCGCCGACGGCGTGCTCGACGCCGGCACCTTCCTGCCCGACGGGCTGGGACGACCGGCCGTTGCCGAGCTGGCCCACCGGGTCGTCCTCGTCGAGGACCCCGCGATGACCGCCGCCCTGCCCCGGGAGCGCCCGGCCACCGTGACGGTGCACCTGCGCGACGGCCGGCGCGGGACCGGTCGGGTCCGCACGGCTCGGGGCAACCCGGACCAGCCGTTGTCCGCGGCCCAGGTGGCGGCCAAGTTCCGGGGCAACGTGGGCGACCTCGTGGGCGCCGACCTGGTCGAGGACGTCGTGAGGCTGGTGGGGCCGGAGGGCGACGGGCCGTCGACCGGGCATGCCGTCGCGCGGCTGGCCCGGGTCGTCCTCGACGGCCTCTGAGCCGTGCGCGTTCCGCTCGGCGGGACGATCCTGCAGGGTTCGGGCCGCTGGGCGGAACGTTCGTGAAAACGTTGGCATCAGTCGGAATCAGCCTCTTGACGGGTACCCGGAGAAGACGCTGCACTGTCCTCGTTGCTCCCGGACGATCCGGAGAGCGGACCTCTCCCGGGGAGCCCGTATGCGTCGACACCGCCAGCTCAGCAGCACCTCCGCCCGGCCGCGATGGGGGACGAGGTCGAGGGCGATCCTGACCCTCCTCGTGAGCGGTCTGCTCGTCGCCGGTGCGGCCGTCCCGGCCCAGGCCGCGGTCGGGCTCGTCGGCGGCCAAGGCCCCGGCGCCGGCGCTCGGCTGCGACCAGATGGTGGGCCAGAAGGTCTCGGTGACCGGCGACGTCGCCCGCGTCGCCTCGGCGACCGCCGTCGCCGCCTCCGGTGCGACGTCCGCATACTGCGAGGTCCAGGGGACCATCGGCGCCATCCGCTTCACGATGCGGCTGCCGATCGCCGACTGGAACGGCCGCTACTTCCAGACCGGGTGCGGCGGGTTCTGCGGGGCGGTCCCGATCGCCTCGTGCGGGCAGGCGCTGACCCGCGGGTTCGCCGTCGCCGCCGAGGACACCGGCCACGTCGGCACGCAGGGCAACGGCATCTGGGCCTACAACAACCGCCGCGCCGAGATCGACTTCGGCTACCGCTCCCCGCACCTCATGGCGCAGGCCGGCAAGGCGCTGACCGAGCGGTTCTACGGCCAGGCGCCGAGCTACTCCTACTTCCAGGGCTGCAGCACCGGTGGGCGGCAGGCGCTCTCCGAGGCGCAGCGCTACCCGGACGACTTCGACGGCATCATCGCCGGGGCGCCCGCGCTCTACCAGAACTACCTGGCGCCGCTGTCCCAGGGCTACCTGGAGACCGTGAACCGTCGCGAGGACGGCACCGTCATCCTCACCCAGGCCAAGGCGCGGGTGCTCGCCGCCGCGGTGGTCGCCGCCTGCGACGGCACCGGCGACGGCAAGATCGACGGCGTCGTCGGCAACCCCGACGCCTGCTCCTTCGACCCGGCGACCATCCAGTGCGCCGGAGACATCGACGCCGCCAACTGCCTCACCGCGGAGCAGGTCCGGGTCGCCCGAGCGTTCTACGCCCCGCCGGTGGACGACCGTGGGCGCCAGCTCTACCCGGCCGGCATGGTCCGTGGTTCGGAGGCGGGGTGGCCCGGGTCCTCGATCGGTACCGACACCGCGCTGTCCGGCGGCGGCAACTACGCCCAGGAGGTGCTGCGCTACCTGGCCTTCCCCGTCGACCCGGGCCCGGACTACAGCCTCTTCGACTTCGACCCCACCCGGGACGCCCGCAAGCTCACGCCGATGGCCCAGGTCTACAACGCCGACAACCCCGACCTGCGCCGGTTCGACAAGTCCGGCGGCAAGCTGATCATCTACCACGGCTGGGCCGACCCGCTGATCACGCCGGGCGGCACCGTGAACTACGTCCGTGACGCGATGGCCAAGTCCGGCGGCCGCGCGGTCACCGAGGACTTCATGCGGCTGTTCCTCCTGCCCGGGCGTCTACCACTGCAGCGGTGGCCCGGGCGAGGACACCGTCGACTGGCTCACCCAGATCCAGCAGTGGGTCGAACAGCACCAGGCGCCCGCCAAGGTCACGGCCACCAAGGTCCGCAACGGCACCGTAACGAGCACGCGGGTCGTCCCTGAGTACGTTCCGTCCTCGTAGGTCCGCGCCCGATGAGCTGAGGACCCGCTCAGGTCTCGCGAAAGGGCGACGCCGACATTTGGGGGAGGGTCGCAGTAGAGCCTTGGTCGGTGGAGGCAACTCAGCAGTGCCCCAGCTTCGGCGCTATGAGGTTCGGGCTCCGTAATTCTCCTCTCTTCCTCCCCCTCTCCCCCTCTTCTCCCCCCCCTCCCCCCCCCCCTTCCTCCCTGATGACCGCATCGTCGAGGACCATTCGTTCGCCTGGCCCTCCCTCCCCGCCCGCGCCCGACGCGCTGATCTTCGACTTCTCCGACAGTGAGTGGCACTTCGGGCTCGATGGCGCCGTCCACGATGGCCAATGCCTACCCGGCCCCCCGCTTCTACTCACCACTGGGCTGCGTCGACGCCCCCAACTTCGCACCCTTCAACGCCGACCCGGCATCGCTTCACGATCGGGTGGACAACCCCGACCGCATCCACGTCCTGGCTCCCGGCTCACCCTTCACTCTGCAAGCCGTGTAAACCCGTCGCCGAGGTCTGGACCGCACCTCGTCGGTGCGCCGCGTTAGAGGCATTGGGCCGCCCCCCCCCCCCCCCCCTCTCCCCCCCTCCTCCTCCCCCCCCCCCTCTTGGGTACGGCCAGTGCAGCTGTTCTGCTGCACGGGCCGTCTCGACCTCCCCCCCCGATGAGGTCGGTGACAGAGACCTGACCGCCCGTGGCCAGCACTTCGATCGAGCTGCGGTCGAGGTATGCGGTGAAGGTCACCTCACCCTCGCGCACCGTCACGGAGCCTCCTCGACACTCGGGAAGGGGGGGTTGAACCCGACGTTGCCGCTGCGTGTCCGGTCGACGACCAACGTGCCGTCGCGACGGACCCCGACCTTGGTGCCCACCGCGCCGTCGGCGCTGCGCCGGAGCACGACACCGGCCTCGGACGCCGTGCCCAGGGCGACTCGTACCTCGACCCGTGCCACCGTGGCGGTGAGCCCGGTCGGCTTCACACCGGCCGCGACCGATCGCATCTTGGCCTGCTCCTTGTCACGGTTGACGGTGACCGCATCGACTCCCGGGACCGGCGTCTGGCGGAGGCGTGGCCCCGCCGCGGTGGAGACGAGGGACAGCGTGCGGGGCATGGTCATCTGGCCTCGCCACGGGTCCGTGGGCACGTCACCGGCGTACTGCCAGTTGTTCATCCAGCTGATGGCGATGCGCTGGTTGGCGGGCAGTCCGTTGAAGGTCACCCCGGCGTAGTTGTCACGCCCGTAGTCGACCCAGGCGGCACGGTCGGTGCCGTTCTTGGCCGGCGCTGACGCGAGCATGAACTGGTCGGCGAGGATGTGCCCCCAACCACCGGAGCTGTGGTCGACAACCCTGATCTGCGCCGTCCGACCCTGCAGGTCGCTGAGGTCCCACGACGTCCAGTCCAGGGCTTCGCTCTCCGATCCGGTGCTCGACCGCACGACCTCGCCGCCGACGACGAGGTTGACGGTCGTCTGGGTGTCCGCGGGCCGGCAGCTGTGTCGGAGAACCGGATGTCGTCCACCATGAGGTGTCCCCAGTCGCCGCCACTGTGGTCATCCCGGACGACGATCCGGGCCTGCTTGCCCACCACGGCTCTGGCGTCGATGTGTCGCCAGTCCATCTCACCGGAGTTGTTGCCGGTTACCGAGCCGACGACCTGTCCGCCCGAGACGAGCTCCACAACCGTCGGGCCACCGTCCCGATCGGGTGGTCACCTCCCGCGATGAGGAGGTTCACGTAGCCCTTGGTCACGGTGAACTCCGGGGACACGAAGGTACCCACGGCGGGATCGCACTTGTCGGGCACGACGCACGTGTCGAGCACCTTGTCACCCTGGTGATTGGGCAGGCCCAGCTGGTCGCGCCGTAGCCGACGAAGTCCCCTGTGGCGGTCCACCCGGCGGGCAGGTGCGTGGCGGGGTCGAGGGCCTCGAAGTCGGTGAAGACCTCGCCGCCGGGGTCACCCTGGGTCGCGCCGGGGATGGCCGGGTGTCGGCCACCGCCGATGAGGAAGTTGAGGTACTTCTGGTTGATCGTGAACCCCGGCGAGGTCAGCTCGCCCTGGCCGGCGTCGAAGTCGTTGAAGCTGTTGACGAGGTGCTCGCCCAGGTAGCCGGTGACGGCCTGCTGGCCCGGCAGGGAACCGGAGGCGGGCTGGGACCCGAAGGCGTTCCCCGTCGGCGTCCATCCGGCATACCCGTTCTCGAACCCCTGCAGGAGCGTTCCGGCAGGAGGCTGATAGCTGGCGGGTCCGTCCGGCGTGAACGTCGTGCCGTCGAAGTTGCCGACGAAGTACTGGGTGCCCGAGCCGCCGGCGATCCCCCCGGGTTGAGGCTGACGATCATCACCCACTTGACGTTCTTCGGATCACCGTTGACCGCCAGAGGGAAGAGGTCCGGGCACTCCCAGAGCGCCGCCGATGGCGTTGCGCGGGCCGAAGTCCGAGAGCCGGGTCCACTGCTTGAGGTCGGCAGAGCGCCAGATGAGGACCTTGTGCTCGTTGGCGATCACCGACACCATCCGCCACTCCTGGGCGGGCTCGTTTGCAGAACGCCTTTCGGATCGCGGAACTCGCGCGAGCCGATGTCGATGACCGGGTTGCCCGAGTACTTGGTCCACGTCTGACCGTCGTCAGTCGAGTACGCCAGCGACTGGGCCTGAATGCCATCGCGGCCGCTGGCCGCCGTGTAGGCGCTGGTGTACATAGCCACGAGAGGGGGGTTCTGCGCAGTCCCGAAGCCGGACCTGTTCATCGTGTCGACGACGACCGAGCCGGAGAACACGCCCTCGTTGGCGTCGAACGGAATGGCGACCGGTTGCTCGACCCAGTGGACGAGGTCGGTGCTCGTCGCGTGGCCCCAGGACATGTTGGCACAGATCGTTGCCGAGCGGGTTGTGCTGGAAGAAGAGGTGGTAGACGCCCTTGTAGAAGACCAGCCCATTGGGGTCGTTCAGCCAGTTCTTCGCGGGGCTGAAGTGGTACGCCGGGCGGTACTGGGGCGTGTCCGCCGCCGCGGGCGCCACGC